>CAWKDY010000007.1:0-142852 GCA_963848465.1 uncultured Chloroflexia bacterium
TCAAGGTGAGCCCGGGTTTTTCGACAATCCCAAGATCGGCCTGCCCTCGACCTCGGGCTGATGATCCTGTTCTCGGCCCGCACCGGTCAGGTCGAGGCGTCCTGCTCGACAACGGCTATATGACGGACGTGCGGACGGCGGCGGCCGGTGCGGTGGCGGCGCGTCACCTGGCGCGGAGGATGCGGCGGTCGCGGCGATCTTCGGGAACGGGTTGCAGGCGCATGGAACTCAAGGCGCTCTGCCTGGTGCGGCCGATCCGTCAGGCGGTCTTCTGGGGCCGCGACCCCGACAAGGCGGAAGCCGCGGCCTGCGAGATGGCGGAGACGCTCGGCATCGAGGTTCGGGCGGAGCCGGACTCCGCGAAGGCGGCGGCAGAGGCCGACGTCATGGTTACGACGACGCCGTCGCGCACGCCTATGCTTCGGGCCGCCTGGCTGCGGCCGGGGCAGCACGTGACGGCGATGGGATCGGACCAGCACGACAAGAACGAGCTGGAGCCCGAATGCCTCGCCGCGCCGATCTCTACGTGCCGGACGGCTGACCAGACGCGGACGCTGGGCGAACTCCGGAGCGCGATCGCGGCGGGACTGGCGGCGGCCGACGCCGCCTTCGGGGAGCTCGGCGCGGTCGTCGCGGGCACGGCGCCCGGGCGGCGCGGGCCGGAGGCGATCACCATCGCCGACCTGACCGGGACCGGGGTGCAGGACACCGTCATCGCCACCTGCCGCGCCACGCGCGACGGCGGCCGGGGCCGGGACCGAAATCGAGAACTGAAGCCTAGGGAGGGGGCACGAGCATGACCGAAGCGACGCTGCATTTCACACGGGCCGAGTATGCCGCACGCATCGCCAAGGTGCGCAGGGCGATGGAAGCGCGCGGGATCGAGCTGATGATCTGCTCGGATCCGTCCAACATGGCCTGGCTGACCGGTTATGACGGGTGGTCATTCTACGTGCACCAGGCGGTGCTGCTGGCGCTGGACGGCGATCCGGTCTGGTTCGGCCGCGGCCAGGACGCCAATGGCGCACGCCTGCGCTGCTTCATGGGCGAGGCGGACATCATCGGCTACCCGGACCACTACGTGCAGTCCGAGGTTCGCCATCCGATGGACTTCCTGTCGGGACGGATCGTCGAGCGCGGCTGGGACAAGGCGCGGATCGCCGTCGAGATGGACAACTACTGGTTCTCGGCGGCGGCCTATGCCTCGCTGCAAAGCCATTTGCCGAACGCGACGTTTCAGGACGCCAAGGGGCTGGTGAACTGGCAGCGGGCAGTGAAGTCGGATCAGGAGCTCGCCTACATGCGCACGGCGGCGCGGTTCGTCGAGCGGATGCACGAGCGCATCGTGGACGTGATCGAGCCGGGCCTGCGCAAGTGCGACCTGGTGGCGGAGATCTTCGACGCCGGCCTGCGCTACGATCCCGAGATCGGCGCCGGCGGCGACTATGCGGCGATCGTGCCGCTGCTGCCATCCGGGGCCGAGGCGTCGGCGCCGCACCTGACCTGGGACGATGCGCCGATGGAATCGGGCGAGGGCACCTTCTTCGAACTCGCCGGGGCCTATCACCGTTATCACTGCCCGCTGTCGCGCACGGTCTTTCTGGGAAAGCCGACCCGGACCTTCCTCGACGCCGAGGCGGCGGTGCTGGAGGGCATGGACGCGGGGCTGGAGGCGGCGAAGGCGGGCAACCTCGCGGAAGACATCGCAGTGGCGTTCTTCAAGGTGCTGAAGAAGCACGGCATCGAGAAGGACAACCGCACCGGCTACCCGATCGGGCTCAGCTATCCGCCGGACTGGGGCGAGCGGACGATGTCGCTCAGGCCCGGCGACAAGACCGTGCTGGAACCCGGCATGACCTTCCATTTCATGACTGGGCTCTGGATGGAGGACTGGGGCTTCGAGATCACCGAGAGCATCGTGATCGGCGAAGGCGCCCCCGAGTGCCTGGCGAACGTGCCGCGCAAGCTTTTCGTGAAGGACTGAGCGATGAACGCCCTGAGCGGAGCCCACGACAACCCCATTGTCGCCTCGGTGCCGTTCGACGAGGACGGCAAGCACCACGGTTTCCTGCGGCTGCCCTACAGCCGCAACGATTCCGCCTGGGGCTCGGTGATGATCCCGATCACCGTGCTGAAGAACGGCGACGGGCCGACGGCACTGCTGACCGGCGCCAACCACGGCGACGAGTACGAGGGGCCGGTGGCGCTACAGGCGCTGACCCGGGAGCTGGAGCCGGACGCGATCCACGGGCGGGTGATCGTTGTCCCGTTCATGAACACGCCCGCCTTTCGCGCCGGGACCCGGACCTCGCCGATCGACGGCGCCAACCTCAACCGCATCTTCCCCGGCCGGCCTGAAGGGACAGCGAGCGAGAAGATCGCCGACTACTTCGCCCGCACCCTGGCGCCGATGGCCGACTTCGTGCTCGACTTCCACTCCGGCGGCAAGACGCTTGACTTCGTTCCCTTTGCCGCGGCGCACCGTCTGGGGGCGGCGATGCAGGAGGAGGCGTGCATCGCCGCGATGCACGCGTTCAACGCCCCCTACTCCATGGTGCTGCTCGAGATCGACAACGTCGGCATGTTCGACACGACGGTGGAGGCGCTCGGCAAGGTCTTCGTCTCGACCGAGCTGGGCGGCGGCGGGACGGCCACCGCGCGCTCGGCCCGGATCGCCCACAAGGGCACGCGCAATTTCCTGATCCATGCCGGCATCCTCGACGGGGAACCGGAAACCGGTCCAACGATCGATCTCGACATGCCCGACGCGGATTGCTTCGTCTTCGCCGAGCACGACGGCTTGATCGAGCCGCTGGTAGACTTGGGCGAACGCGTCGAGCGCGGCGCGCTGATCGCCCGTATCTGGCCAGTCACGCGGACCGGCGTCGATCCGATCTGCTGCACCGCACGGCGGAACGGTCTGCTGGCCGGCCGGCATTTCCCTGGGCTCGTCAAGCCGGGCGACTGCCTCGCCGTGGTCGCGGATGTCGTTGCGTAGGTCTGTCTGACCTTACCCCGCAATTGGACCCGGGCCGCTGTGCACGAGAACCTCTGGTTTGAACTGCTCGGCGAGCATTGCGGGCTCAGTCCCATCCAGTTTGAGGACCGCAATGCCCGAAACCCTGTCAAAACCGCCGCATGATCCTGTCCAGCGACTGGGGTGCACCCACTCCATTTCTAAGATAACGCAAAGTCGCCTCCCCTAATGCCCTGGAGGCAAGGTATCAGGGGAACGAATAAACAAGTTCTCAGGATCTGCGTATTGCGGCGGCGCGCTCATTCGCGAAATGGGGAGATCTTAGCGGATCAAATCCTGCAACCACAAAATCACTTGCGACAATCGCATTTCGAGTAATATCCTCTCTCAGGCCATCGAATCGTCGCAGGCTACCACTGCTTATCACGGTCGTTCGGCCGCAAGCGCGGCTTTGTGGAGTGTTGCATGCGGGCGAGCCGGCGGAGCTTCCTTCAGGGCGCGGCGGCCGGCGGCATCGCGTTCAGCTTCGCGCGGATCGGCGCGGCGGCCGAGACGAGCTTCGACACATACGAGACGCTGCCCGGTCGGCCAGGGCTGGAACCCGGCCGCCCGCGGAGCGGGGCGGATCGACGGCGTCGCAAAGGTCACTGGCGCCAAGCTCTACGCATCGGACTTCCGGGCGTCCGACATGCCCGGGTGGCCCGGAGAACACCGCGCATGCGCTGCTGGTCCGCATCGCCCGATGCGACGCACACGCTTCGACGGCCTCGACCTCGACCGGCTTCCGGCGATCGGCCCGGCCGGACGTCGTCGTAACGGCGGAGGACGTGGCGGACACGCGGCGTTCGGCGTGCCGGACTTCTACGCCGGCGACCTGTTCTGCCCGGACGGGCACGACGCCGCTCTATCTCGGGCAGCCGCTGGCGCTTCTGGTCTTCGAGACGTTCGATGCTTTCGATCGCGCCCGTCTGGCTCTTCGGCGAGGGGCCGCTCGATCAGGTTCGGCGCCGAGACCGGGCCAGTCGCGGGCGCCAACTACGGCGCCTTCCGTTTCACCCGCATCGCCGGGCCGACGCCTGACGCGCCGGACGTCTATTCGCCGATCCAGGAAGGCTGGGTCAGCCCCGGTAAGTTCGAGAGCCGGCGGCCGGCCGATCTGGGCGCCGCTGCCGATCCCGACCGGGCGGCCCTATGCCACGGCGGCCAGCTCATGGCGAGGAATCCGCGCCGGCCTCGACGCCGACGATCCGGACCTGCTGGTGCTCGACCGGTCGCTTCGAGACCCAGTCGGTCGATCCGATGTTCCTCGAGCCGGAGTGCGGCCTCGCCTGGTTCGACCGCCGGCAAGGGCGGCTCGAAGCTGGTGCTCGGCGTACAGTCGCCTTTCGAGGCGGCGGCCTCGCTCGGGATCCTCCTCGGCTCGGCCAAGCCGCCGCTTCGGCCCGAGCCCGGATCGACCTGAAGTTCGCCTATCTCGGCGGCGGCTTCGGCGGGCGCGACCATACGCCCTTCCCGCTCTATCGTGGCGCTGGCGGCAATGTTCTTCCCCGATCGCCCGGTCCGGCTCGCGCACGACCGCTACCAGCAGTTCCAGGCCGGCGTGAAGCGCCATGCCTTCAAGATCCGGTCGAAGATCGGCGTCGACCGCGCGACCGGCAAGATCACCGCCTTCGCGGCCGACCACGTCCTCGATGGCGGCGGGCTCGCCAACTATTCCGCCAGCGTCGCGGTCGTGGCGGCCACCGGCGCCATCGGCATCTACGACGTGCCGAAGGTCGACGTGACAACGGTCGCGGTGCACTCGCGCGGCGTCACCGCCGGCTCAATGCGCGGCTACGGCACGCTGCAGACGCTGACGGCGCTGGAGGTGCTTGATCGACGAGGCGGCGGCCGCGCTGCCGCTCGATCCGATCGAGTTCCGCCGCCGCAATGCGCTGAAGACCGGCGGCCGGACGATGACCGGCAATCCCTACAAGGTCTCGATCCGCACGCCGGAGATCCTCGACAAGCTCGAGGCGCATCCGATCTGGACCGAGCGCGCGACGCACCGGGTGGCCGACGCGCACCGCGGAGCGGCTCGTCGGGCACCGGCGTCGCCTGCGTCACGAAGGACTACGGCACCGGCGCCGACTGCTCGCTCGGCGCGGTCGAGATCGACCGCGATGGCCGGATCACCGTCCGCGGCGACGCGGTCGAGATGGGCAACGGCATCGGTACGGCGCTCGCCAACCGGGTCGCGCTGCATCTCGGCGCCGTCGCCGACGAGGTGGCGGTTTCGCGGATCGACAGCTTCGACGCGCTCGGCCTCGTCTCCTCCGGCGATCCCTACAGCATGGATCAGGCGACGCAGGACGCCGCGGGGCGCGATCCGCGCTGGGTGCCCGCGATCAGCTCGGCGACCAGCGCCTCGATCGGCGCGCATGTCGGCACGAAGGCCGCGGCGGAGGCGGCGCGCGTCGTGTTCCGCTTCGGCCTCTGGCCGGCGGCGCTCGAACTCTGGGGCATGCCGGCGGACGACGCGCGGGCGCGGCAGTGGGAGGAGGCGCGCTGGGTGGACGGAGCGCTGGTCCTCGCCGATCTGCCTCCGCTTCCCATTCGCGCACCTCGCCGCCCGGGCCCATGACCGCAATCTCGTCACCGGCGCGATGGCGCATGGCTTCTCGCGCTGGGCCTGGTCGGCGGCGCGCTTTCCGATCGACGGGCGAGAGCTGGGACGCCGAGATCGACGCCCTGGCGGTGCGCCGCGGCGGCGGCGATTACCGCGCGATCGATCGCAGCGTCGGTGAGCTTTCCGCCGACCGACTACAACCGCATCGGCACGGCCTTCGCTTCGGCCTGCGGCACGCTCGTCCGGGTCGAGATCGAGCGGGCGACCGGCGCCATCGCGCATCGCCAAGGCCTACAGCGTGCTCGAATGCGGGCAGGCGCTGGTGCCCGAGGTCGTGCTCGGCCAGTCGCAGGGCGGCTTCGCCATGGGCGTGGGCTATGCCCTGATCGAGACGCTGCCGCTCTACGAGGACGGCCCGGCAACGGCCAGTGGAACCTCGGCAAATACCTGATCGCGCGCGGTTCCGACCTGCCGCTCCACGACCTCGAGATCGAAATCCTGCCGCCGATCGACAAGCTGAGGCGCCGAAGGGCATGGCCGAGGTGGTGATGATCCCGGTGGTGCCGGCGCTCCTGAACGCGATCTTCGACGCCACCGGCCACCGGTTCCAGTCGCTGCCGGTCACCGCCGCCATGCTCAAGGAGGCTGCTCGCGTGACCAGCCTGACGGTCACGATCAATGGCACGCTCGCTACGGGCCGTTCGAGGTCCGCGACGAGATTGACGATGAACGACTTCCTGCGCGAGTCGCTCGGCCTGACCGGCACCAAGTTCGGCTGCGGCGCCGGCACAGTGCCTGAGCCTGCGCCGTCATCGTCGACGACCCGGACGGCACCAGCTACACCAGCCCGACCTGCATCGTCGCGGCGGCCGAGTTCGACGGCCAGTCGATCCGCACCGTCGAGGGCCATGCCAGGGACGGCGAGCTGACCCCGCTGCAGAAGGCCTTCATCGAGCATTTCGCCTTCCAGTGCGGCTACTGCACCGCCGGCTTTCTCAACGAGGGCCAGGTGCTGCTCGAGCGGCTGGCGCGGACGCCGATCGCCCGCGCCGACCTCGAGGCGACCATACTGGCGAGGCGCTCGACGGCCATCTCTGCCGCTGCACCGGCTACGTGAAATACCACGAGGCGGTGCGGGCCGCGGTCCTCGCCGATGCGGGACGCTATCTGCGCTAGTCCGAGCGGTGGCGGACGACGACGGACTGGGGGGTGACCGGGGTGAGAAAGCATGCTGCTCGCGGGCGCGAGTGCTGGCCGGGCCTGGTCTGCCGCCGGGAGCGCGGGCGCTCGAGCCGGCCCCCCTCGCCACGCCGGAGACGCTGATGGCGACCGGCACCGACGGCGGAACGGTCGGCCGCGCTTTTCGTCGAACTCGGCAAGGTGCTCGACCAATCCACGCTGCACCAACTGCCATCCCGCCGGCGACCGACCTCGCCAAGGCGACGACGCGCGCCTGCACCAGCCGCCGGTGTTGCGCGGTGCCGACGGCTTCGGCACCGAGGCGCTGCGCTGCCCGATCTGCCACCGGGACGCGAACTTCGATCCCGGCCAGGTGCCCGGCCATGAGGGCTGGCACCTCGCGCCGATCGAGATGGCGTGGGAGGGCAAGTCGCTCGCGCAGATCTGCACGCAGATCAAGGATCCCGCGCGCAATGGCGGCAGGTCGCTGGAGGACCTCGTCGAGCACATCGGCCACGACAGCCTGGTCGGCTGGGCCTGGGCCCCGGGCAGCGGCCGCACCCCGGCCCCTGGCACGCAGGAAGAGGCCGGCGCGCTCGTCGCTGCCTGGGTTCAGACCGGGGCGGACTGTCCGCCGGCCCACTGATGTCCGCGCCCACAGCTCCTATCCGACGACCGGTTTTCTCAATGGCTTTTAGTCTAGAGCACGGTTTGCGCACGCGTGCGCAAGCACCTAACTTATTGATATATAGCAACTCTCTGCGTCGCGTTAACCCGGCGTTAACCCTTCGGTCAGGCTTGCAGATCGCACGATGACCTGACGGTTTCAGTCTTGAGCAGCGCCGGCCTTGAGGGCCGCTCGACCAGGTCGTAGAACGGCTTCACGATGTCGATCGGCATCGGGAATCATGGTGGAATTCTGCTCGGCACCGATCTCGGCCAGCGTTTGCAGGTAGCAAAGATGCATGGCGGCCGGCACGGCGGTGAGTATCTTCACCCATCCACGCGAGCCTGCGCCGCCTGGAAATGGGCGCCGCCTGGAACTCGGCCTCGGCATGGATGATCTTGGCGCGGCGGTCGCGTTCCGCCTCGGCGTGCCTGGCGATGGCGCGCACCATGTTCTCGGTCAACTCCACGGTTCGGTTCTCGACGTTGCTGACCTTGATCCCCCAAGTTTCAGTCTGCGCGTCGAGCTTGCCCTGAATGTCGGTGCTCAGGCGCTTGCGCTCGGATAGCATCTCGTCGAGATCGTGCTGGCCGAGCACGGATTCCCTTGCGCAGCGTGGGACTTGCGCAGTGTGGCCAAGTCAGATGGCGGCGACGGCCTCGCCGAGGAGCGAGCGCACGTTCGCGGCCAGGGCCAGAAGCTCGGGATTGTCGATCGCTGACATCGACGCGACCGGGTCGACGGCGCTTACCTCCACGCCATCCGCGACTTGTCGCAGGATGACGTTGCAAGGCAGCATCGCGCCGACCTTCGGCTCGAGCTTCATCGCCTCGAACGCCATGCCGGGGTTGCAGGCGCCGAGGATGACATAGGCCTCGATGTCGGCATCGAGCTTCTTCTTCATCGTGGCGCGGACGTCGATCTCGGTCAGGACGCCAAACCCCTTGCCGGCCAGCGCCGCCCGGGTTCGCCGATCGACTTCATCGAAATCCGTGCCGGGAAACCGGCGGTCCAGGGTGTAGGTCATGCCGTCTCCGAAGTGGGTCGCCGGACGCCTTACGACACCCCAAATTAACAGATAATGCCGAACCGCTCCTGATCTAAATCAATGCCTGCGTCGCCGGTCTGTGTTCTTCCGTGCCTGGAACCATGATTGTCCGCAAATTTCCCCTGCGCCTTCGCCGACCGGCCGACGATCTGTCGTCGTGACGATCGTTTTGGCGATTGGTGCGGTCGCGATCCTGGCCCTGGCCGTGGCCCGGGCGGCGCTGTCGAGGCGGTTCGGGGAGCGACTCGAAGCGCTGAGGCGGCTGCTGTGGGCGTCGCAGGATGGGTCAATGTCCGATCCGGCGCCAATCCCCGACCTCGTGCGGGATTTCGCAGAGCGCAACGGTGGCCGTGCTGGCGGACCCAAAGCCGTCCGCATGATCCAGAAGGCCGAGATGCGGCTGTCGCCGGCTGGCGCCGTCATCCCGCTCCGGGCGACGCAGATTTCCGGCACCCGCGAACCCGGCTTCTTGTGGGAGGCGACGAGTCGTCTGGCCCGGGTCCTGCCGATGCGGATCCTCGACAGCTACGTCGCGGGGACCGGCTGGCTCGACGTCAGGATCGCCGGGGCGATCCGGGTCGCGACGGCGCGCGGTCCTGGCGCCGACAGGGGGGAAGCGATGCGGTTCCTCGCCGAACTGGCTTGGAACCCGGATGCCCTGCTGAACGCCCGGGGGCTGACCTGGGAGCAGCGCGACGCTCTAAGCGTCGAGGTCTCGTTGGAGACCGGAGCCGGAGCGGCGCGGGTCACGCTGCTGTTCGACGCAGCCGGCGACATCGTCGGCATGACCGCCGCCGACCGTCCTCGCGCCGTGGGCCGCGTCGACTGCCGACGCGCTGGGTGGGGCGGTTCTCGGACTACGGCCGCAACGGCGACTACCGGTGGCCCCGGCGCGGCGAGGTCGCCTGGGATCTGCCGGAAGGCGAGTTCGTCTACTGGCGTGGCGAGATTCTCGACCTGTCAGGGGTGGACAGGTAGCGCCTTGCGGACACCATCACCCCGGCTGCGACGGCCTATCTCCGTCGGACCGAGTTACCGCCGTCGATGATCCGATTGATCAGTGCGGCCACGGCCTCGTGGAGCGCGGAATGACCATCGTCTGCCGGGTCCTCGGAGTGCGCTGCCGCCGCGTCGCGCAGGATCCCGAGGATCTCGCTTTCCGGCAGGATTTTCCGATCGTTCAGTGCCAGAAGCAGCGATTCGCAGATGGCCAGCGCGGCCGCCCCCGAAATGTCCGGCGGCGGGGTGCCGGCGATAGGGTAGCGATGGGCATGGGCGGACCTCTGTTGGCTTAACCGGCTGCGTTGCGCGTCGCTCCACCGTTTCTTGGATCGCAACTGTCGCAGATCCGCGCTAGGGATAGCTGATCCAAGGCAGGACCGCCGGGATTAAACTCTGCCAGACAGTGATATCGACGCTGGCGCCGCCCCGACCGGTTCCGTATCGAGCAGAGGCTGCCGATGTATTCCGCCCACAGTCCCTGGCGCGCAAGCTGGGAAGCTTCGTCGCCCTGAGCGCCGCGGAGCTCGAGCGTCCTGGACGGTTTGCACACGCGTCGGCGTAAGTTCGTCGCCGGGCGCGATCTGGTCCTCCAGGGTCAGACCGATCAGGCGGCGTACATCCTCGCCAAGGGATGGGTTTGCTCTTACAAGCTCCTGCGCGACGGAACCCGGCAGGTGATCGATTTCCAGATCCCCGGCGATTTCCTGGCATGATGAGATAGTGGTGAGAAAGCCGGGAACCACGCTCTGCTTGGCTACAGAAGATCCGTTGAGGAAGCACAATTCGTTCTAACGCGCAGCTGTGTGAAGCCAACCAGTCCTTCCCCTTCGATAGGCGAATTTCGAGCCCAAGCACTTCAGGCCGCGGTTAGCAAAGCACGCGAGCTTGGTTGGATAGATTAGAATGTCTACGAATGGCTCACCTGCGACTTGCAGAAATTCAGGTACCGATCTCGGCTTTGAAGGCGCAGTCAGAGACGTCCACCTACGACCGCTGGAACTCGGCTTTTTACATTTACCAAATGACAAAGCCACAGGCAGTGAGCATACGCGTCGATGATGCACGACAGGTATCCGGTCTGCCGCAAGTGCCACATGGAACGCCGTAGTTCCCATCCAGCGATACGTAGTGAGCGGCGGGTCATGAGGGCGGCCGTTTGGCTTGTGCCCGTTTTCCTCGTCGGCACGGCTGTCATTCTGCTATCGCGCACTGTCGGGTCGCTTGCAAATATGGACATGGTGTTCCTTGGAGCGCGCAGCGCAGAGCGTCGGTCACGATGGTCGCTCGGCCCATGCGTTCCAAGCCAGTGTGTTACCGTGACAGTGCCTTCCGCCGTGCAGGCGGCAGCGTCCCGTTCGGCATCGCTGGTGTAGGCGAGGCCCACTTAACATCGATCATTCGCGTGAACTTGAACAGCGCATCGGTCGTGGTGAACCGCTCCACTTCAGACAGAAACTCTCTCCGAGCACCGTCACGCAGAGCAACGAACGCCGCCCCGGCATCGTTTCAGTCCCGCTATCGGCGTGCGACAGGCTCAAAGCATCTCAGGGATGCGTAGCCTTGTATATTTTCCACTGATCCTTGCACCAGTGCTTGAACTCCTTGCGTGCAATTCGATCAGTTGGAAACTTTATCTCCGCGGCCTTCGCGCACCCGCTATGTTTAAACTCTCTCGCGTCGAGCGGAGAAAATGCTGTACCCGCTAGAGCGGTGACCGCACATGCCAATATCACCTTATTCATGATCACCTCACCCGATATCCGACGTTGGAGCATGAAGATTGTCGATAGCCTTCGACTAGCTGGCACGCCGACCGAGGAAGCAAGCTGGGGCGAGAATGGAACAAGGACGCACGACATGCTGCCATTTAGCAGCATGACACTAAGTCGGGCCAAAAAAGAAGCCCCAGGGCCTCGAGGCCGGGGCTCTGGTTTGCGATGGTGCTTAAAACTTCGGCTTGCAAGCCTTGGCCGTGGCATCCCACATGCCGCCAGCCTTATGGCACTCAGCTTTGGTCTTGGCGGTTGATGCATCAGCTGCAAGGGTGGGCGCAGTGAAAGCAACTGCGAGGCCCAGAGCGACAATCGCCGATACGAGCTTTTTCATAGATATATCTCCTCCATTTGTGGGACTACCCGTTGGGGTAGCGCTTTCACACTAAATGTGCGAGCCAAACGGGGGCTGAGGCGAAACGGCGCTGCGGCAAAACTGCTCTCAGTTTTTGCATCGTGGCGGTGCTATGCCCGAATTGGTGACGGATCGTTCTTCTATGGGATTTCCATCTCCTCGTTGGAGCAGGATCCAGTCACGGGGGAACCCCGCTGAGGTGGGGCTTCTCCTTGTCTAAATGCCGAACCGTTTAGGTGATTGAAAGCCCGTCGCGTGGCGCTGAGACGATGATGTCTCGGCCACGCACTGCCACTTTTAGGTCGGGCATTACGCGCCCTCCTACATCGCTACACCGGCCCGCGTGACAAGAGTGCAGGGGCCGCAGTTCAGGCGGGCGAACTGTCATGAGCGCGTCTGGTTTAGTTGGCTTTGAGGCCTTAGGGCGCGGATCTTGCGTAGTCGAACTCCCGGCTTTCGCCCATCCGTAAATTCTAAAGCAGCGGCTTCGAGCACGTGGCGGAGTGTGGGTGCTGCCTAACTGCGCGGCTCAATGTTCATTGAGCTACGACGCTTAATACCACCGAGCCCTTCGCCGATAGACCCGTCGAGCAACACGCCGACCGTGACCCCAATAGGTGCCATAATACGGACGCCCATAGCCGTAGCCAGAGTAACCTGGATACGAGCCATAACCGTAACTTGAGTAGCCGTAACCATACCTGTAACGGGGATACCCGTAGCCGTAACTATACCCGTAATGGGGATACCCGTAACCATAGCCGTAATGGGGATACCCGTAACCGTATCCCTGGCCGTGGCCGACGTAGATATTAACCTGCTGTGCGGATGCTTTCGAGGGTGCAAACATCATCAAGGCGAGAGCCACAGCGCTCACAAAGCCAGCCATTTTTTTCATTTCGAAGCTCCCTTCATAGAAGGTAACACTTTCGAAAACTCGGCGTTCCTTCAAGTAGTCGCATTATCTCGGTGGAGACTCAAATTGCGACAAATTCTAAGGGGGTGCGTCTCGTCGTCCAAGCGGAACGTTATCAACATCATTATCACCCGCTTTAGAACCGTTACTCCTGCGCGAGAAGCATCGTCAGCGAGTTGCTGAAAGGGTGTTGTCACATTAAGTCAGACTGAGCGGAATTTGCCGACAACCGCCAATGTTGACGCAAGGGATTTCAAATACTTAGCCTGTTGGTTAATCGTCCAAATTGGGCCAATTTCACTTAATGTTCAACGCCCTTGAGCGCTTGTTGGGCAGATTGGAGCCATTATGAAAGTTGCTGAGATTTTGCGGATCAAAGGTTCGTTCGTGAAAACAGTGCCACCACACGAAACAGCGCTTCTCGCCTCAGGACATCTACGTGCTGAGCAGATTGGTGCTCTGGTCGTGAGCACCGACGGCAACTCGATCGATGGGATTATTTCGGAACGCGATCTCGCTTATGGCCTTGCAACTCACTGCGAGAGATTGCCGACGATCCGCATTTCCGAGCTAATGACCAGGGCCGTCATTGTCTGCTCCCCCTGAGGACAGCGTGACCGACGTGATGAAGCTGATGACCCAGCACCGCACTCGCCATATGCCCGTCAAAGATCGCGACCAACTCGTCGGGATTATCAGTATCGGCGATGTTCTCAAGCACCGTCTTGGAGAGCTGCAAGAAGAAGCAGACGTCCTTCGAGACTATGCCGTTGCTGCCCGGCGTTAGAGCTGTAAGCCAGCACGTGCGATGCGGGAGTAGGCTCTTCCGCAATGCCTGGGCACCCTGTATCCGGGAAATACCGATAGAGGCAGACGAAGATCGCCCGATCAAATGCGTTGGGCCGGACCCGCTTCGGCGACTGGCGGCGCAATATGTTGAGCTGATGGCGGAGAACAATCACCTCCGCTTCAGCCGCCCGCGCGACATAATACAATTGCGTAACGCCCCGATCAGCAGCCTGAGGACCGCAACCCGCGAGCATGCCCCGATTCTATAACTCAGGCAAATCCTCCCCGGATAAGGTTTTCGAAAGTGACAACGGACCATCCGGTTCCACTTCGGGACTCGAGACGCGGCCCATGCGGCGGCATTGAAGGCACAGATCAACAAGACCGATCGCAACGATGCGCGCGGCATCGCGCAGATGATGCGAGCGGGGCTTTATCGTCCGGTGCATGTGAAGACATTGCGTAGCCAGAACTGCGCATGCTTTAACTCACCGCGCGATGAAGATCGCCAGGCGCCGCGGGCTGAAAAAGGCGATTGTGGTCTTGCGCGCGTCGATTGGCCGTGATCGTGCACCGCACGAACCGCGCTGAGGAAGCATGTTGGTCAGACGCCGCTCCCGGAGCTGACACGCTGCGTCTCAATCGGCCAGCAACGCTTCGCCGGGCGCGGCCGACCCGCTTCAGCCATTCGAGGCCTCGCCGTTGCGTGAAATGCGTAACGAGTTCCTCGCCCTGACGCTCGAACGCCCCTCCGATCCAGAGCGGCTTGGTTTGCTCGAACAAGGCGGGGCGCGCTGCTGCAATGTCAAAACGGGAATGTCGCGCATCCTGCTCCAGACGAGAGACGCCTAAACAGTCAACTACCAATGATGTCGGTAGTGATGGACATGTCGCCAGTGCCGGTAGTGGTGTCCATAATACCGATAGCGGGGATAATAACCGTACCCGTAGTATGACCGATAGTACCGATGGTTGTGCGCGCCGGAAGCCCCACTAACGGAAAGCACGGCATGCCGACAGCAAAGGAACGTTCTCCTAGTCTACAAAACACCTTCCTTGCGCAAGTGCGCGAGCAAAAGATGCCGCTGACGATATTCCTGATAAATGGCGTGAAGCTTCAGGGCGTCATCACCTCGTTCGACGGCTTTACTGTGACCCTTGTCAGGGACGATTTTTCGTAACTCGTCTACAAGCACGCGATCTCGACCATCATGCCTGTCGGTTCGCTCAAAATGTATGAGGTCTGACGTTGCCGCGAAGGCGGGAGAGGGCGGCTGGATTGCGCGGGCAGCCCTCGCTTCCGCAACGTGCCCCTACAGCCAGGGTAGAGTTGCCCCGCGTTGACGTTATGATTAGCAGCGGGTAGCTCGCGTAAACAGGCAGACCGCACCTCGGTTTGTAGGCTCTCGAGCTCATCGAGAAATCCCACCATAGGCCGCGGTCATAGGCAAAAAAACGGCCCGCAGTACGGGCCGTCAAGGAGGCTGCAAATTACACCCTCACCCCGCCTCACTGCAACCAACTTCCCTTGCAATAAATGGGAAAGGGACCGAAGCGGGTCCCCTTCTTTGCAATCTCAATCTTAGTCTGCTGATTATGCTTTGGGGGCCTTCTGGGCCTTCCAGGCTTGCTTGCACTCGTGCCTGTAGGCGTGGCGGCTCTTCCTATCCGTCGGGAATTCGAGCTTGGCCGCGTCCTTACAGGTGAGTGTTGCTGCCGCCTGCGACGGGACGCCGCCGTGGCCATAATATCCGCGGCGCAAAATTGCTCCATTACGGCAAGGCGATCCCTCGCCGCTGCGGCTGGCCCTTGAGCCCGCCATCTAGTCGTTGATGCGCGTCCAGTGATATTCTTTCCAAACGCGAGCCGTTGTTTCATGGCTAGAGCACACGGATGAAGCCGCCCGCTCAATCTCGGACGAACCAATGAGATCCATAGTCCTTGGGTCATTTAAAAAAGCGCTTGTCATTGTCATGTTCGTCCTTGCGGTTGGCTTTCTTGCAAATCCGGTGACGCCAAGCGCTGGTAATGCTCAGGATGAAAAAGTCGCGAAATCGATGGCGGCGTTGAAAGACCAAACTGCGAAATTAGGAGCGCCAAAGATTGATGGAAAAGATGCGGTTGGCGGCCGGGATGCTCCTGCTCTGTATTTCGGCTCGACCAAAATGAACAACAACTTTTCCGTGGTGGATGCGGTTGCGGAGGAAGGCGGACGGGGGACGGTGGCGACGCTGTTCGTGAAAAGCGGCGATCAATACATCCGCGTCGCGACGAACGTGTCGACGCGGATAGGAAGTGGACGTGGGATTGGAATTATTCTGACCGGCCCGGCCCTTCGATCGATCAAAGCGGGCAATGCATACTACGGCAAGGCGCCGGTTCTTGGCACGCCCTATATCAGCGGCTATGAGCCGATCAAAGACGCATCGGGTGCAATCATCGGTGTTTATTTTGTCGGCTACAAGAAGTGAGCCGCTTAGGCTTTTGGCGCTAACAACAGTCAGTGGGTTTCTTCCCTAAAACGTCCGATCGACGTCTGGAATTGGAGGACGAGAGCGGCGATTATGCGCCCGAGAATGGCCGCTAACTACCTACCGGTCAGTGCGCACCAGTTCGACGCGACGGTTGAGCGCGCGGCCCTGTAGCGTCGAGTTATCGCTCTTCGGTTGGGAGGAGCCGAAACCCGCTGTTTGCAGGCGGCGTGCGGCAATGCCTCGCTTAATCAATGCATCGGCTACAGCCTTGGCGCGGGCCGCGGAAAGCTTTTGATTGTAGGCCTGATCTCCGATCGAGTCGGTATGACCGTTGATCTGAAGGGTCCAAGTTGGATTGTGCGTTAGCGTAAGCGCGATTTCTTTGATCAGCGCGGCGGATTCAGGTCGCATCCTTGCTTTATCGAAGTCGAAGTGTATCCCGTAAAGGTCATACCTGCGCAGCGTGCTCAACGACTGTTCCATTGCAGACCGCATCGAGGCACCGGCAGCAACTCTCACAATTCTCTCCGTACGCGCATTCTTTTCGAAGCTAAGCTGGATCGTGCTTTGGATCATCATTGGGTTGTTCTTATTATCGAGAAAATAGAAGTCGCCAGTTCCGCTTCCGTTGCCGGCCCCGATGAACGTGCCGGAGGCATGTACGACCGGGATCTGAACCACTTGATCGTCAATGATCAGTGGTACCTTAATGCCCTTTTCGATGAGCGTGAGTTGTCCGTCGACTCGGGAAAGCTTTGCGTCGTAGATCAGTGAGAGTTGGGTTTTTCCTGTATTGCGCAATTCCACGAGCGACGTTCCCGAGATACCGAGCGACGTAGTGTTCGGCATGATGAGAGGCATGTTCGCGGCATAGCCCAACACGAACGTTTGCGAACTCTGTCGGTCGGCCATGCGGATATGGCGCCGAGTGTTCAATCCGCGCGTGCTTGAGTAGTTCAGGCTCAAGAGTTCGGGTGTCACGGCCGTGAAGGTGAAATAGGCTTCCGCATCGGGGCCATATCGGTTGGCGAACGCGGCCGTGATCTGCCTCCAACGTGGGCAGAAGCGGCCCGGCATAATCCTGAGCCGATGCTTCAATCCCGGAAATCGGGAAAGAGCAAATCCGAAAAAAAGGAGATGCCCGGTATTTCATTCCCGCCTCCAGCGCACAGATTGGCCATCTGGATTTTACAGCTAGGCGATCCCCTCACGGCGAGGGCGTCGGCTTCGCCGTGCCCTTTCTTATCTGCTCCGCTTCGCCTACAATCCGCGAAGCAGTTGCCGGCAGCCAGGACCAAAAAGCCGACCAACAGGAGCGTAAACCCGCTGTGGACATACGGGACGGCGAGATGAGCGTAGTGAATAATTGCGGCGATCAAAGCGATAACGACCGCGACACTGAAAGTGATGACCTTGGGCGCTGAAAGATCGAGCGGCATGTTCCCCCCTTTGAGAGCCCGGGCTGGTGGGCTGTGAAAAGGGGTTAGTCATTGGGGGGTTCTGCTTCTCGCCGCGCGGATACGAGGGCGCGACTAAGGTCTAGTTTTGGTCGTCGGGATTTCGGCTCTGAAGCGCGGATGTCGAAGTGAGTATAATGGTAAACTGCACAAACGGTAGATGCCTCCGGCACGTTCATGGGGGCCGGCAACGGAAGCGGAACCGGCGACTTCTATTTTCTCGATAATAAGAACAACCCAATGATGATCCAAAGCACGATCCGGTTCAGCTTCGAAAAGAATCCGCGTACAGAGAGAATTGTGAGAGTTGCTGCGGGTGTCTCGATGCGGTCTGCAATGGAGCAGTCGTTAAGTACGCTGCGCAAATATGACCTTTACGGCATACACTTCGACTTCGATAAAGCCACGATGCGACCTGAGTTGGCTGCGTTGATCAAAGACATCGCGCTTACGCTGACGCACAATCCAACTTGGACCCTGCAAATCAACGGTCATAACGATTCGACCCCGGAGATCAGGCCTACAATCAAAAACTTTCCGCAGCGCGCGCCAAGGCTGTGGCCAATGCTTTGATTAAGCGAGGCATTGCTGCGGGCCGCCTGACAGCCAGCAGGTCTCGGCTCCGCCCAACCGAAGGGCGATAACTCGACCCTACAGGGCCGCGCGCTCAACCGCCGCGTCGAACTGGTGCGCACTGATCGGTAGGTAGTTAGCGGCCATTCTCGGGCGCATAATCGCCGCTCTCGTCTTCCAATTCCAGACGTCGATCGGACGTTTTAGGGAAGAAACCCACTGACTGTTGTTAGCGCCAAAAGCCTAAGCGGCTCACTTCTTGTAGCCGACAAAATAAACACCGATGATTGCACCCGATGCGTCTTTGATCGGCTCATAGCCGCTGATATAGGGCGTGCCAAGAACCGGCGCCTTGCCGTAGTATGCATTGCCCGCT
This sequence comes from uncultured Chloroflexia bacterium, assembly GCA_963848465.1. Taxonomy (GTDB): domain Bacteria; phylum Chloroflexota; class Anaerolineae; order Aggregatilineales; family Phototrophicaceae; genus Flexifilum. The sequence continues at coordinate 18,194 of CAWKDY010000007.1, forward strand.
TTGATCCACTCAAGGGGCGGGCCGGTCAGAATAGTTCCAATCCCACGTCCACTTCCTATCCGCGTCGACACGTTCGTCGCGACGCGGATGTATTGATCGCCGCTTTTCACGAACAGCGTTGCCACCGTCCCCCGTCCGCCTTCCTCCGCAACCGCATCCACCACGGAAAAGTTGTTGTTCATTTTGGTCGAGCCGAAATACAGAGCAGGAGCATCCCTGGCCGCCAACCGCATCTTTTCCATCAATCTTTGGCGCTCCTAATTTCGCAGTTTGGTCTTTCAACGCCGCCATCGATTTCGCGAACTCTTTCCATCCTGAGCATTACCAGCGCTTGGCGTCACCGGATTTGCAAGAAAGCCAACCGCAAGGACGAACATGACAATGACAAGCGCTTTTTTAAATGACCCAAGGACTATGGATCTCATTGGTTCGTCCCAGATTGAGCGGGCGGCTTCATCCGTGTGCTCTAAGCCATGAAACAACGGCTCGCGTTTGGAAAGAATATCACTGGACGCGCATCAACGACTAGATGGCGGGCTCAAGGGCCAGCCGCAGCGGCGAGGGATCGCCTTGCCGTAATGGAGCAATTTTGCGCCGCGGATATTATGGCCACGGCGGCTTCGTCCCGTCGCAGGCGGCATAGGCAAAAACACTCACCTGTAAGGACGCGGCCAAGCTCGAATTCCCTACGGATAGGAATAAAATCTACGCCTACAGGCACGAGTGCAAGCAAGCCTGGAAGGCCCAGAAGGCCCCCAAAGCATAATCAGCAGACTAAGATTGAGATTGCAAAGAAGGGGACCCGCTTCGGTCCCTTTCCCATTTATTGCAAGGGAAGTTGGTTGCAGTGAGGCGGGGTGAGGGTGTAATTTGCAAAAAAAAAAAAGCCTCCTTGACGGCCCGTAAACTGCGGGCCGTTTTTTGCCTATGACCGCGGCCTATGGTGGGATTTCTCGATGAGCTCGAGAGCCTACAAACCGAGGTGCGGTCTGCCTGTTTACGCGAGCTACCCGCTGCTAATCATAACGTCAACGCGGGGCAACTCTACCCTGGCTGTAGGGGCACGTTGCGGAAGCGTAGGGCTGCCCGCGCAATCCAGCCGCCCTCTCCCGCCTTCGCGGCAACGTTAGACCTCATACATTTTGAGCGAACCGACAGGCATGATGGTCGAGATCGCGTGCTTGTAGACGAGTTACGAAAAATCGTCCCTAACAGGGTTGACAGTAAAGCCGTCGAACGAGGTGATGACGCCCTGAAGCTTCACGCCATTTATCAGGAATATCGTCAGCGGCATCTTTTGCTCGCGCACTTGCGCAAGGAAGGTGTTTTGTAGACTAGGAGAACGTTCCTTTGCTGTCGGCATGCCGTGCTTTCCGTTAGTGGGGCTTCCGGCGCGCACAACCATCGGTACTATCGGTCATACTACGGGTACGGTTATTATCCCCGCTATCGGTATTATGGACACCACTACCGGCACTGGCGACATGTCCATCACTACCGACATCATTGGTAGTTGACTGTTTAGGCGTCTCTCGTCTGGAGCAGGATGCGCGACATTCCCGTTTTGACATTGCAGCAGCGCGCCCCGCCTTGTTCGAGCAAACCAAGCCGCTCTGGATCGGAGGGGCGTTCGAGCGTCAGGGCGAGGAACTCGTTACGCATTTCACGCAACGGCGAGGCCTCGAATGGCTGAAGCGGGTCGGCCGCGCCCGGCGAAGCGTTGCTGGCCGATTGAGACGCAGCGTGTCAGCTCCGGGAGCGGCGTCTGACCAACATGCTTCCTCAGCGCGGTTCGTGCGGTGCACGATCACGGCCAATCGACGCGCGCAAGACCACAATCGCCTTTTTCAGCCCGCGGCGCCTGGCGATCTTCATCGCGCGGTGAGTTAAAGCATGCGCAGTTCTGGCTGCGCAATGTCTTCACATGCACCGGACGATAAAGCCCCGCTCGCATCATCTGCGCGATGCCGCGCGCATCGTTGCGATCGGTCTTGTTGATCTGTGCCTTCAACGCCGTCCGCATGGGCCGCGTCTCGAGTCCCGAAGTGGAACCGGATGGTCCGTTGTCACTTTCGAAAACCTTATCCGGGGAGGATTTGCCTGAATGGTTAGCATCGGGGCATGCTCGCGGGGTTGCGGTCCTCAGGCTGCTGATCGGGGCGTTACGCAATTGTATTATGTCGCGCGGGCGGCTTGAAGCGGAGGTGATTGTTCTCCGCCATCAGCTCAACATATTGCGCCGCCAGTCGCCGAAGCGGGTCCGGCCCAACGCATTTGATCGGGCGATCTTCGTCTGCCTCTATCGGTATTTCCCGGATACAGGGTGCCCAGGCATTGCGGAAGAGCCTACTCCCGCATCGCACGTGCTGGCTTACAGCTCTAACGCCGGGCAGCAACGGCATAGTCTCGAAGGACGTCTGCTTCTTCTTGCAGCTCTCCAAGACGGTGCTTGAGAACATCGCCGATACTGATAATCCCGACGAGTTGGTCGCGATCTTTGACGGGCATATGGCGAGTGCGGTGCTGGGTCATCAGCTTCATCACGTCGGTCACGCTGTCCTCAGGGGAGCAGACAATGACGGCCCTGGTCATTAGCTCGGAAATGCGGATCGTCGGCAATCTCTCGCAGTGAGTTGCAAGGCCATAAGCGAGATCGCGTTCCGAAATAATCCCATCGATCGAGTTGCCGTCGGTGCTCACGACCAGAGCACCAATCTGCTCAGCACGTAGATGTCCTGAGGCGAGAAGCGCTGTTTCGTGTGGTGGCACTGTTTTCACGAACGAACCTTTGATCCGCAAAATCTCAGCAACTTTCATAATGGCTCCAATCTGCCCAACAAGCGCTCAAGGGCGTTGAACATTAAGTGAAATTGGCCCAATTTGGACGATTTAACCAACAGGCTAAGTATTTGAAATCCCTTGCGTCAACATTGGCGACTGTCGGCAAATTCCGCTCAGTCTGACTTAATGCGACAACACCCTTTCAGCAACTCGCTGACGATGCTTCTCGCGCAGGAGTAACGGTTCTAAAGCGGGTGATAATGATGTTGATACGTTCCGCTTGGACGACGAGACGCACCCCCTTAGAATTTGTCGCAATTTGAGTCTCCACCGAGATAATGCGACTACTTGAAGGAACGCCGAGTTTTCGAAAGTGTTACCTTCTATGAAGGGAGCTTCGAAATGAAAAAAATGGCTGGCTTTGTGAGCGCTGTGGCTCTCGCCTTGATGATGTTTGCACCCTCTTTAGCATCCGCACAGCAGGTTAATACCCAGCTCCCCCACGCTTTACGGGCGATACGGTTACGGGTATCCCCATTACGGCTATGGTTACGGGTATCCCCCGGCAGCAGCATGATCGCCGGTTCGGTCATGAAGCCCTGCGCCACAAGATCGTCCAGCGTGGGCGCGCTGCGCGGGTGCACCGAATATCCACGTTGCAGCCGAAGGCAAGCGACGGCTGAACGACGCTCAGCGACAGCGGACGCCCATCGATCACCAACCCGGTCTCCAATGCCAGTTGATCAGGGGTGAGTTCCGCGCCCGCCGCGCTGATCAAGCGGTTGATCACCAACCTGAGATGATCCTCGTCCTCGAACAGCGGCGGCAAGCTGACCAGTTCGCCATGCCCGTAGCGCACCGCCGCGTGCTCGCTGCCGTTGAGGGCAATCGTGGTCACGCGCTCGTCGGCGAACAGCGCATCGAGCGCTCCATAGCCGAACAGCAGGCTGTAGACACTGCGCAGCAGATCGGCTTTGTCGTCGCTGCTGATCTGGATCGAACTCGACCGCGATCACGTAATCGGCGGTGTCGAGGATCAGCTTATAACGCTGCTGAGTCGTGTTCGCTTCGCGCAGACGGGCGTCGTCATTTTCTTCGCGTGAAGGCGTCGACGATCCGCTCGCGCAGCGCCGCCATCGAGAACAGCCGTCGCCCCATCCGTCCCGGCACGAGCTTAAGGTCGCGGTCTTCATCTGTCATCAGTTTTGCCTCACACTTTACCTCACCCCCCGACCCCCTCTTCACTACGCGGCGAGGGGGAGAAAACAATACGAGAGGGATGAAAACATGCGCGATTAATTTTCCTACAACGTGCTCAAATCGACCGGCTGGAGATCGGCGTTGTCGTTGGGCTGCCGACCGACTTTCGCCACGTCGTGCCACACGCCGTCGATCTGCACGCGCACGACGTCCATGGTGAAATCGGTGTTGCTGTCGCGGTCGTTGCGCAGCAGCGACGAGCCAACGCCGTAGACGTCCACCGGGACGTTCTCGCGCTCGTACTCGGCGATCCGCGCGGCGTTGAATCCGCCGGTGACGACGATCTTGATCTGCTGGCAGTAGGCTTGCGCCGCCTCAACCAAGTGATCGGGCACGTCCCACGCTCGCCACGCCTCGTCGAGCGCCGCCCGAACGAGCCGCACCAGCTTCGGGCTAACGCCGAACGGATCGTCGACGCTCAGCGACACGTCGCGCACGCTGGCGCTGGTGTCCAAGCGCACACCATTGAGCATCCAGCGACGCTGCCCTTCGGCGTCGTCCGCTTCGAGCGCCGCGCGATAGTGCTGCCAGAGCGCCGTCGCCGTCGCCAGCGAGTCGCCGACCGTATCGTTGTTGAAATCGACCAGCGCGATCCGGGGCACACTCACCGGCAGATAGCGCGCGAAGGCGACCATCGCCGCCGCCGTATCGCCCAAGAACGACGCGATCAGCGCGTGGGGAACCGTTCCGCCGCCTTTGCCGCCCCACCACGCCCCCTGCGCGTCGGTGCTTACCGACGGCGTGAGCGGGTGATCCCCGTATTCGCAGTTGTAGCGCTGCACCGCCAGCCAGTAGGCGTAGCCGTCCACCGATTGCACTTCCGGCAGGTCGAACCGTGCCGGGAAGAACAGGATCGGTTTGCCCCCGCCTACGCGCAGCACTTCGTAAACGTTGGTGGCGATCCGGCTGGCGCGGGTCAGGATGCCGAGCATCGGCGTCTCCAGCACGGCGAAATCTTGATAGCGTCCGCGAATTTTGAGCACCGGGCGCACGTCGTCGGGGTGCCCGTGATAAAGCGCGACCGCGCCATCTTCCAGCGCTTCGACTTCCAGCGTCTGCCACGTCTCGACGAACTGATCGCCCTCGAAGTAGCCCGCCGCGCCCCGGATCAGCGCCAGCGCCGCATCGACCCCGGCGACGACGGCGTAGGGCGCGCGGCGCATGAAAATCTGCGCCTCGACCCGCAGGTTGGTCACGTCAAGGTGGGAGAGATCGGCGGATAAATCGCGGTTGGGCGTGCCGGAGAAAGTCGCGTGAGCGGCGCGGATGCCCTGCATCACGGCGACCACGTTTTCGAAATACTTGTCGCTGTAGTACCCCTGCCGCAGCCGTTCGAGGTCGAACTTCATCACGTCATTGCTCAAGCGTTGGTGATCAAACAGCGTCATGCCGTAAATCCGATCCAATCTATAAGCCACCACCTAGAATGTGGTATACTGCCGCCCGTCTCATTTCATCAGCCCACTGGCAGGATTCTTCGCATGGACATCATTGTAACGGGTTCAATCGCCTATGACTACTTGATGCGCTTTCCGGGGCGCTTTGTCGACCACTTCATGACCGAAAAGCTTGACCAAGTCAGCTTAAGCTTTTTGGTCGATGATATGTCGAAACATTGGGGCGGCAACGCGGCAAATATCGCCTACTCGCTGGCGTTGTTCGGCTTGCATCCGAAGGTAATGGGAACGGTCGGGCGCGACTTCGGCGACTACCGGCTCTGGCTGGAACGGGTGGGGGTCGATTGCAGCACCGTCCGCCAGATCGACGACGTGTTCACGGCGTCGTTTTTTGCGAATACCGACCTCGACAACAACCAGATCGCCTCGTTCTACAGCGGCGCAATGGCGTTCGCCCGTGACTTCACGATTGCCGAAGCGACGCCCACCAAGCCCGATCTGGTCGTCATCTCGCCGAACGACCCGCAGGCGATGATCAACCTCGCCGAGGAATGCCGCCAGCGCGGGATTCGCTTCGTCGCCGACCCCAGCCAGCAAGTTCCCCGCCTTGACGGGAACCAACTGCGAACACTGATCGAGGGTGCGTACATGCTGGTCGTCAACGCATACGAACAGGAGATGATCAGCAACAAGACCGGGATGTCGCTGAACGACCTGCGCGCTCAAACCGAGATCATGATCGTCACGCACGGGCGCGAAGGCTCGGTGATCCACAGCAACGGCGACGAGATCAATGTCCCGGTCTTCGCGCCCGCCGAGATCAAAGACCCGACCGGCGTCGGCGATGCCTACCGTTCCGGGCTGCTGACCGGCATGGCGAAAGCGCTGCCACTCAAGCTGTGCGGCGAGATGGGCGCGCTGAGCGCGACCTACGTGCTCGAACAGGTGGGGACGCAAAGCCATCATTTCACGCCAGCGCAGTTCGTCGAGCGCTTCCGCACCCAGTTCGACGACCAAGGCGCGCTGGATAGCTTCATCGATAGCGCACCCTGATCGGGTGCGCCGAAAATCGAATCAGCATAACGACAAATCTTATCGTATGTGCTAAAATCCCCACGTTTTGGGGTACATTCCCGACTATCGAATCATTTAGGAGCCAATATGACCGTAGAACACGACGTTAAAAACCTTGAGCAGGCGACGGGTGGTCGCTTCCGTATCGAATGGGCAGAACATGAAATGCCGGTGCTGCGCGCCATCCGCGAGCGTTTCGCCATAGAAAAGCCGCTGCAAGGGATGCGCGTCTCCGCCTGTCTGCACGTGACCACCGAAACCGCGAACCTGATGCACACGCTGCAAGCAGGCGGCGCGGACATCGTGCTCTGCGCTTCGAACCCGCTGTCTACACAGGACGACGTCGCGGCGTCGCTGGTCTCGCACTACGAGATTCCGGTCTACGCCATCAAGGGTGAGAACAACGACGTTTATTACGACCATATCAAAGCCGCGCTCGATCACCAGCCGCACATCACGATGGATGACGGCGCTGACCTCGTCGGCACGATCCACAAGACGCGCCGCGAACTGCTCGACGGCATCGTCGGCGGCACCGAAGAGACGACGACCGGCGTCATTCGCCTGCGCGCGATGGCGAACGACGGCGCGCTCGAATTCCCGGTGATCGCCGTCAACGACAGCAATACCAAGCACCTGTTCGATAACCGCTACGGCACCGGGCAGAGCACGCTCGACGGCGTGATCCGCGCGACCAACCTGCTGCTCGCCGGACGGGTGATCGTCGTCGCGGGCTACGGCTGGTGCAGCCGGGGTATCGCCAGCCGCGCCGACGGGATGGGCGCTAACGTGATCGTCACGGAAGTCGATCCGCTGCGCGCGCTCGAAGCGACGATGGACGGCTACCGCGTCATGCCGATGGAAGAAGCCGCGCCGCTCGGCGACATCTTCATCTCGGCGACCGGCGACATGCACGTCCTCGACACACGCCACTTCGCCAAAATGAAGCACGGTGCGGTGCTGGCGAATTCCGGTCACTTCAACGTCGAAATCAACATCCCCGGCTTGCGCGCCATGAGCAGCCAAGAGCCGAAGCTCGTCCGCCCGTTTGTCGAGGAATACAAGGTCGACGGCAAGTCGATCTACCTGCTCGGCGAAGGACGCCTGATCAACCTTGCCGCTGCCGAAGGACACCCCGCCAGCGTCATGGACATGAGTTTTGCCAACCAAGCACTCGCCGCCGAATACATGGTCAAGAACCACGACATCTTGTCGGCAGGCGTCTATACCGTTCCGGAAGACATTGACAAGGAGATCGCCCGCCTCAAGCTGGAGACAATGGGCGTTCACATCGACACGCTTACCCCGGAGCAAGCGCATTATCTTAGCCAGTGGGAAGAAGGCACTTGATTTCCCGTTTGTCTTTGCGAAGGGAGTAAAGTTATGCAACTCAAGCTGAAACAGATTTTCCTGATCGCGCTGGCGCTGCTGCTGATCGCTATTCCGGCAGCCGCCCAGAGCGGTGAAGCGCAGCTGCGCTTCGTCCACGCGATTCCGGGCGCATCGGCGGTAGACGTCTACGTCGATGGGCAGCTTGCCGCGAGCAATCTCAGCTATGGGACAGCCTCGACCTACGTGGGCGTCACTGCGAGCGCGCATCAAGTTAGCGTGATGCAGGCAGGCAGCGCCTCGACCCTGTGGACGCAGGACATCAGCGCGGGCGCGGGCACCTCGTTCACCCTGATCGCCAGCTCAGCTTCGCAGGCGGTGTTCACCGTCTATCAAGACGACGTCAACCCGCTGGCGTTGGGCAAGGCGCGCTTCACCGCCGTCCATGCGATCGCCGGTGGTGCCGCTGTCGACGTGATCCTTGCCGACGGTCGCCCGGTGATCCCCGGCTTGCAGTTTGACCAGCCCTATGGGACGCTCGACCTGCCGGTCATGTCCTACGATCTCGCCGTCGTGCCCGCTGGAGGCGCTATCGGTGACGCGCTCGTTCCGGCGCAGTCCTACAGCCTGAACAGCGGCACGTCGTACGTCCTCGTGGTGTACGGCACCGCCGACGCCGCGCAAGCCCTGCTGCTTTCCGCGACAACCCAGCCGCAAGGCGATGGGGGCTACGTGCGGATCGTTCACGCAGTTTCCGGCGGATCAGCCGTCGATGCTGCTTTGAACAGCACGCTGGTCGCTCCCGCGCTTCAGCTCGGTGACGCAACCGACTTCATCGTGCTGCCGGTTGGCGGCTATTCGCTTTCGGTCAACAGCGCCGGGACGAACAACGAAGTCGCCACCGCCGCGCTGGATGTCAGCGCGGGCAGCTATCAAACGGTGGTTCTGGGCGGCAGCGCTGAAGCACCGACCGCCGCCGTCATCGGCGATCAGGTCGGCGCGGTCAACGCCGATACGTCGGTTTTCACGCTGATCAACGCGACCAGCGCCGCCACCGTCAGCGCTGCTTACGCTGATGGCGGTGCCCTCGTCGGCGATGTCGCCGCCGGAAGCTCCAACGTGGCGGTCGTCGAAGCGGGCAAGTCCGGGTTCGTCGTCTCGACCAGCGACAACGGCGCGAGCAACGACGTAGCGCTCGGACTGCCGGGTGGCACGTTTGGCGGGCTGTATTACAGCGCCGTCGCCTACGACACGCCGGAGGGCGTTCAGGTCGTCCAACTGCCAATCGACAGCCTCGCGCACAGCGTCGGCGCTGAAGTCGCCGCCGTGCCGACCGAAGCACCAACTCAAGTTCCGACCGAAGCGCCGACTGCCGCACCGCCCGTCGCGGTGGAGCCGACGGCTGCACCGAGCAATGATGTCGTCATCCTACCGCAGCCGACCGCCGTCCCGACCACTGAAGGTCCGACCGCGCGCGTCGTGCTCGATCCGGGTGCCAACCTGCAACTGCGCCTGTATCCGAGCCGCGAAGCCTTCTCGCTCGGTCTTGCGCCCGCTGGCACCACCCTGCGCGTCAATGGTCGTGTGGGCGAACCCGTCCCGGCATTCGACACGACCGCGACCCCGCTGCCGCCCGACGCCACCCCGTTTGTCGATCCAGTGACGCTGCTCGCCGATGGCGAAGACCTTGATCCGGCGACAACGTGGCTCAACGTGACTTACGACACGCCCGATGGCGGCACAATCACGGCGTGGGTCAACGCGCTCTACCTCAACCTGCGTGATTCGCGCAATCGCGCGCTCCCGCTGCGCGATCTGGCGACGATTCCCAGCAACCGCGCCGGTCAAGCGCTCGATACGGCGGTCGAGCCGCCGTCGGCGCGCGAAAACGTGACGACGGCGATAGTCATCAATCTTGATCCCGGCGTGCGGACGCACATTCGCCGCATCCCCTCGACCGCTGGCGAATCGCTGGCGCTCGTTCCGGTCGGCACGCAGATGGAGTTCGTCGGCGTGACCGAAGCGCGCGATTGGGTTTTCGTGCGCTATCAAGCGCCGCAAAGCACCGTCAGCGGCTGGATCAGCATCAACTACGTGACGCTCCAACGCAACGGGCAAAGCGTCACCTTCGACCGCCTGCTGGAACTCGGTGAACTCAGCATCCTGACCGAAGATCAGCGCGGCAGTGTGGTCACGAGTGGTCAGGTGCAGTCAAGTGTCGCGGATCTCGCTCCGCAACGTGGTCGCCGGGACGGTCTTCAACCTGAACGCCGACGCCAACCTGCACCTGCGCCGCAACAACAATGACCAAGCCGAGTCGCTGGCGCTGCTGCCGAACGGAACCCAGATGATCGTCACCGGGCGCAGCCCCGACGACGTTTGGCTCCAAGTGACTTACGACAACCAGCAAGGTTGGGTCGCCAGTCTATACGTCCAGCTTACCTTCAACGGACAGCCCTTCGAACTGGCGTCCCTGCCGGTGATCGATACCTCGACGCCGACACCTTCACCGACGCCGCAAGGGTAACCAAAAAGATTGGGAGTCCCGTAACGGGACTCCCAGCATTTGCATCCCACCGAAAGTTGATCCCTATGACCAAACGCGCGCTAATCACCGGCGTCACCGGGCAGGACGGCTCCTACCTTGCCGAGTATCTGCTCGAACAAGGTTACGATGTCTACGGGTTAATCCGCCGGACGACGACGGTCAACTACGAACGCATCAAACACATTCAGGACAAGATCAACCTAATCTCCGCCGACTTGACCGACTTGACCAGCCTGATCTACAGCCTGCGGGAAGCGCAGCCGGACGAGATTTACAACCTTGCCGCGCAGAGCTTTGTCCCGGCATCGTGGACGCAGCCGGTTCTCACCGGCGACGTGACCGCGCTCGGCGTCACCCGAATGCTCGACGCCATCCGCACCGTTAAGCCCGACGTCCGCTTCTATCAAGCGTCCAGCAGCGAGATGTTTGGCAAGGTACAGGAAGTCCCGCAGAAGGAAACAACGCCCTTCTATCCGCGCAGCCCCTATGGGGTGGCGAAGGTCTACGGGCATTGGATCACAGTCAACTACCGTGAGAGCTACAACCTGCACCTGACCAGCGGTATCCTGTTCAATCACGAAAGCCCGCGCCGGGGGTATGAGTTCGTCACCCGCAAGGTGACGCGCCACGCCGCCATGATCAGCCTCAAGCTGGCGAACGAACTGCGAATCGGCAACCTTGACGCGGAGCGCGACTGGGGTTTCGCCGGGGATTACGTCCGGGCGATGTGGATGATGCTCCAGCAGCAGCAGCCCGACGACTACGTGATCGCCACCGGGCACACGCATACCGTGCAGTATCTGTGCGAAGTCGCCTTCAACTGCGTTGACCTCAACTGGCGCGATTACACCGTTCAGGACGAGCGCTTCATGCGTCCGGCGGAAGTCGACCAACTGATCGGCGATGCCAGCAAAGCGAAAGCCAAGCTGGGTTGGGAGCCGAACGTCAGCTTCGAGCAGTTGATCGAGATGATGGTCAAAGCCGATTACGATCAACTCAAGGCGGAGCACAATCTTTGATCGACAGCCACTGCCATCTGAATTTCGATGCCTACGACGCTGACCGCGCCGAGGTGATCGAGCGAGCGGCGGCGGCAGGTGTGACGCGGATCATCAATCCGGGCGTCGATGCCGGGTCAAGTCAAGCGGCGGTCGCGCTGGCGGCAGCCTATCCCGGCATCTACGCGGGGGTTGGCGTCCATCCCAATGACAGCGCCGATTTCAGCGCGGCGGATCTCGACTGGATCGAAGCACTGGCGGCTCAGCCGAAGGTCGTCGCCATCGGCGAGATCGGGCTGGATTATCACTGGGACGACAGCCCGAAGGAAAAACAGTTCCAAGCGCTCGAAGCGCAGTTGGCGCTGGCGGCGCGGCTCGAACTGCCGGTGATCATCCACAACCGCGAAGCCAGCGACGACTTGATCGCCATGCTCGAAAGCTGGGCAGCGACACTGCCCGAATCCCTGCGCCAGCGTCCCGGCGTGCTCCACTCGTTCTCCGCACCGCAGGCAATCGCGGATCGAGCGCTGGCTGCCGGGTTCTATCTGGGTTTCACCGGACCGATCACCTTCAAGAACGCCGACGATCTGCGCCGGATCGCGGCGGGCGTCCCGCTCGACAGGCTGCTGGTCGAAACCGACGCCCCTTTTCTGACGCCGACGCCATATCGCGGCAAGCGCAACGAACCCGCTTACATTCCGCTGATAGTCGAGCGGCTCGCCGCGCTCAGGCTGATCTCCGGTCGACGAGATGGCGGCGGCGACCGTCGCCAACACCGAGCGGCTGTTCCAGCTACCCTCGACAACAGAATCAATAGAGGCGCACGGTTGTTGTGCGCCCCTACAATCTACGTTTGGGCAGCCCCTACAGGCTACCTAGATGTCGGCGGAGGTGGCGGTTGCTGCCGGGCGAGTCGCCGTCAACGCGGCGTCGTAGAATGCCTGCACGCCCTCGATGATCTGCGTTTCCTGCTCCGTCGTCAGATTGCCGTTGCTGACCGCTTCGTCGAGCCGCGCCGTGACCTTGGCAAGCGCGTCGGCTTCGACGGCTGCCGGGTCGCCGCCGTTGGTGGTGATGATCGTCGCTGAGCGTGCTGCCGCTCTGGATCTGCTGCGCCAGTTCGCGTCCGTTCAAGCCGGTCGCGTCCATGATCGCGTTCAGCAGCGGCGCGCGAACGTCCAGCCGATCCATGAACCCCTGCACGCGCGGGAGCCGCTGCCCCGGCTGTTGAGGCATTTGACCGCGTCCCCGCAGCGCGCCCTGCACCAACCCGCGCAGCTCGCCATTGAGCACCTGCTGAATCCGCGTATCGAGATTCGCCAGCACTTGATCGGCGCGTTCCTGTGTCAGATTGCCAGCGGTCACAGCCTGATTCACCCGGTCGGTGACTGCCGTGCTGATCTTGGCGGTGATGTCGTCCAGACTGCCGCCGTTCGCCGCGATCACGTCGGCGAGCGTCTGCCCGCGAAGCTGCTGCAACAGGTCGGCGGGCTGGACGCCGAGGTCGTCGGCGACGATGTTGAACAGATCGCGCAGCAGCCCGTCATCAGCAAAGCGCCCCATCATGCCATTGAGACGGCTGCCGGGCAGATTGCCTTGCATTTGCGGCGGCTGCGGCTCCGGCGTCGCGTCTTGCGCGCCGACGATGCCAACGACCAGCAGCCCAACTATCAGCGTGAGTACCAACAAACCGATTTTCTTGAAGTTCATGTCTACACCTCATTTCGCAAAACTACGCCTCTATCCTGCCCGCGAAATGTAATCAAAGTGTGTTGCAGACTCTCACAATTGCTAAATTTTGGTAAAATCGCCGGACTATGATCGATTTGTCGATAATCCTCGTCAGTTGGAATGTCGCCGACCTGTTGGCGGCGTGCCTCGACAGCATCTACGCCAGCTTGGGTGATCTGCGCGCCGAAGTGATCGTGGTCGATTCGGGCAGCAGCGATCAAACGGTCGCGCTGCTACAGTCGCGCTACCCGCAGGTGATGCTGCTGGCGCAGGCGCGAAAACATCGGCTTCACACGCGGGAACAACCTCGGCTTGGCGCGGGCGACCGGACGCCATCTGCTGCTGCTCAACCCGGACACCGAAGTGATCGGCGATGCGCTGGCGCGGATGGTCGCTTATCTGGATGCCAACCCGACCGTTGGCATCGTCGGTCCCTACACCCACAACAGCGACGGCAGCACTCAATCGACGCGGCGGCGCTTCCCGACGCTGGCGACGGCGTTCTTCGAGAGCACGTGGCTGCAAGGCTATCGCGCCCAAATCGCTACTGGATCGCTTCTACGTGAACGACGCGCCGCCCGACCGGACGCTCGACGTGGACTGGGTGCAGGGGTCGGCATTGATGGCGCGGCGCGAAGTCTATGACCAGATCGGCGGGTTGGACGAGGGCTTCGTGATGTACTCCGAGGAACTCGACTGGTGCAAACGTGCCAAAACCGCCGGATGGCGCGTCGTCTTCCTCGCCGATGCCGAAATCACGCATCACGGCGGCAAGAGCAGCGATCAAGTGGTCGCGCGGCGACACATCCTCTTTCAGCAGAGCAAGCTGCGCTACTTCCGCAAGTATCACGGCGCGCTGGCAGCGCAAACGCTGCGCGCCTTCCTGCTGCTGAGCTATGGATTGCAACTGGGCATGGAGTCTGCTCAAGGGGCTAATCGGCTCCCAGCGGGCGCTGCGTCAGGAGCGCGTCCGCCAGTATTGGCAGGTCTTGCGCTCCGGCTTGAGGGTCACCTAGATGCGCATCGGCATGATCACGGGCGAATACCCGCCGATGCAGGGCGGCATCGGCGCTTATACTCGCATCCTCGCGGGCGAGATGGCGGCGCAGGGGCACGAAGTCTTCGTACTCAGCCGCACCGGGACGACGAGCAATAATCCGCATGTGCAGTTGAGCGCCAGCATCGATCAGCTGGGGCGCTGGCAGCCTGCTGACGGCGCGGCGCTGGGCAAGTGATTGCCTGCTCGACGTGGTAAACATCCAGTACCAGACCGCCGCCTATGGGATGTCGCCGTTCATCCATTTTCTGCCGGACGCGCTGCGTCCGATTCCGGTCGTGACGACTTTTCACGACCTGCGCTACCCGTACCTGTTCCCGAAGGCGGGCAAGCTGCGCGACTGGATCGTGTGGCGGCTGGCGCGGGCGTCAGCGGGCGTGATCGCCACCAATCACGAGGACGCGGCACATCTGCGCGACCTCAACATGGCGCTGATCCCGATTGGCAGCAACATCCGCGCAACGACTCAGCGACCAGCCGACCGGCAGCAAGTCGGTGCCACCGCCGACGATTTCCTGATCGCCAACTTCGGGCTGATCAACCGCAGCAAAGGGATCGACACACTGATCGAGAGCTGGCATCGCTTCGCGATGCCGGCATCCCGGCGCGGCTGGTGCTGATCGGCGGCGTCGCGGGCAGCAGCGATCCGACTAATGCCGCTTTCATTGAGGAGATCGACCACTTGATCGAACAGCATAATCTCGCCGCCAGCGTCCACAGAACCGGCTATCTCGGCGATGCGGAGGTCAGCGGCTGGCTGCACGCCGCCGACGTCATCTCCCTGCCCTTCGCCGACGGCGCATCGTTCCGGCGCGGCTCGCTGATGGCGGCGATTCAGCACGGCTGCGCTATCGTCACGACGCAGCCGCGCGTCGAGATTCCGGCGTTCGTAGACGGCGAGAATTTGCTGTTAGTTGCTCCCGATGATCCCGCCGCGCTGGCGACTGCACTGCGCCGCCTCTATGAGTCGCCGGAAACGTGCGTCCGGTTGCAGCAGGGCGCGGCGGAACTGGCACACCAATTCGACTGGACGGAGATCGGGCGTGATAGCATAAATTTCTACGAACGCACATTGGGAGAGCGCTCTTGAGGCAGAACTCTCGAGACGCTGGCTCTACGCTGATCCTCGCGGCTTACGTCGTGCTGGCGACGACCTACAGCGTCGTCACGCCGATCTTCGAGGCGTCGGACGAATTGTGGCATTACCCGATGGTGCAGTATCTGGCGACGCACGGCTTGGCGCTGCCGCCGCAGACGCCGGACGTGACGACGCCTAGCGGCGCGACGGCATGGCGACAGGAAGGCAGCCAACCGCCGCTCTATTACCTCGCCGCTGCCGTGATCACCGCGCCGATTGACACCTCCGACCTGGACACCATTCGGCGGCAGAACCCGCACGCCGACATCGGCACCATCCGTCCCGACGGCAACGCCAACATGATCGTGCATCACACCGATCTCGAGGCGTTCCCATGGCGCGGAACAGTTCTGGCGGTGCATGTCGCCCGCTTCTTCTCGGTGCTGCTCGGCTTGGGCACGGTAATCGTGACTTACTTGCTCGGTCGCGCACTGTTTCCGCGCCGTCCTGAAGTCGCACTCGGCGCGGCGGCGCTGAACGCTACGCTGCCGATGTTCCTGTTCATCAGCGGCTCGGTCAACAACGACAACCTCTCGAACCTGCTCGGCAACCTGCTCCTGCTGCTGATCGTGCGGCTGCTGCAAGCGGATCGCCCGCCGCGCTTTCGCTTCTACGCGCTAATCGGCTTGGTGGCGGGCGCGGGCTTGCTGGCGAAACTGAGCATCGGCTTGCTGATCCCGTTGGTGGCGCTGGCGCTGTTGATCGTCTCGCTGCGCTGGCGCGACTGGCGTCCACTGGTGATCGGCGGGCTGATCTCCGGCGGGCTGACCATCGTCATCGCTGGCTGGTGGTACCTGCGTAACGCCCAGTTGTACGGCGATCCGACCGGGCTGAACACCTTTCTCGAAATCGTCGGGCGGCGGGCGATCCCGGCAAACGCGGCGCAATTGTGGGCGGAGCGCGGCAGCTTCACCGAAGCTTTCTGGGGCTTCTTCGGCGGCGTCAACGTCCAACTGCCCGCTGCCATCTATCAGGCATTCAACCTGATCGGCGGCGTGGGCATCATCGGGGCGGCGGTGTTTGGCTGTTATCACCTTGTCCGTAGGGGCACGGCGCACCGTGCCCCTACATGGTTACCTCACGTTTTCACGCTTGTGTGGATCGCCATCACCTTCATCTCCTATCTGCGCTGGACGGCGGAAACGTGGGCGTCACAGGGGCGGCTGATCTTCGTCGCGCTGTCGCCGATTCTGATCTGGATCGTGCTCGGCTTGACGTGGGCGCTGCCCCGCCGCGCCCGCCTGCCGCTGATCAGCGCAGTGGTGGCATTTTTCTTCGCCGTCGCGGCGCTGACGCCCTTCGCGGTGATCGCGCCCGCCTATGCCCTACCCGCACCCGCTGAACTCCGCCACGGCGCAAGCGACGTTCCAGCGCCGGATAGCGGCGCGATCGATCTGCTCGACGCGCGCGTCAGTCAGCGCGACGGTTCACCCCGGCGACAACGTGCTGGTCGAAACCGACTGGCAGATCGCCACGCCGCTGCGCAATGACTGGAGTTTGTTCGTCCATCTAGTTACGTCCGGTGGTGTCATCGTCGGTCAGCGCGACGTCTATCCCGGCGGCGGCACGCTGGCGACCAGCGACTTAGCAGTCGGTTACGCTTGGCAAAATCCGATTGCGGTCGCCGTGCCTGTCGGCTGCCTATGCGCCGGAGACGCTGACCGTCGAAGTCGGCTGGTATGATCTGACCAGCGGCGCGCGACTCAAGCTTGGCAGATGGATCAGAGACTTACACGGTCGGCACGGTGCAGCTCCAGCCGCGCACCAGCGACCTAAGCGTCCCGAATCCGCTGAGTATCGATTTCGGCGGTAAGATTGAACTGGTCGGCTACAGCCTGAGCGACCTGACGCCAAACGCGGGCGACAGCATGACGCTGACGCTCTACTGGCGGGCACTCCAGCCGATCAGCGAGGATTACGTCGTCTTCGCCCACGTCGTCGATCCACTGACGACGACCCTCTACGCCGGGTCGGACGCGATGCCCGCCAACTGGAACGCGCCGACTTCGACGTGGCAACCGGGCGTAGTCATCGAGGACGCGCATACGCTCGACCTAAGCGCCGAGACGCCGCCGGGAATCTACGAAGTCGAGTTTGGGCTGTATCTTAATCCCGGCGACGGCACTTTCCCCGGCTGCGCGTCGTCACGCCCGATGGCGGCATGGCGGACGATTATGCCTATCTCAGCCGCGTGCGCGTGCTGCCGCGTGTACAATAGAAAGCAGCAGGTTACATCAGGAGTGGATCATGGTTCAGTCCCGGATTGATCTACCACAAGCCGAAATTGCGGCTTTCTGCCGCCGATACCCGATCCGAAAACTATCGTTATTCGGATCGGTCTTGCGGGCGGATTTCACGCCAGCAAGCGACGTTGACGTGCTCGTCGAGTTTGAACCGGACGCGGGTATTGGCTATTTTGAACTCGTCCAGATGCAAAATGAACTCGCACAGATTATCGGGCGCCCAATCGATCTGCTGACACCGGGCGCGATCAGCCGACATTTCCGGCAGCACGTCATGGAAACAGCACAGGTCATCTATGAAAAGCAGTGACAACAGCGACAGGAATCGCCTGCTGCACATCCGTGAAGCAGCGGAAAAAGCGCTCACGTTCATTAAGGGCAAGAAGCGCGCCTCGCTGGACGACGATGAAGTCCTCGTATTTGCGCTGATTCGCGCGTTTACGGTGATTGGCGAAGCGGCAACTCACGTTTCTGGCGAGTTCCAGCGACTCATCCGCAAATCCCGTGGGCACTGATGATTGGAATGCGCCACCGCGTCGTCCACGCCTATTTCGACGTAGATCTTGATGTTGTGTGGGATACGGCAGACAAAAATCTGCCGGACTTACTGGTTCATCTCAATGAAATACTTGCCGACGACAACAGCGACCCGGAATGAAACTCAACTCCCTGCTTAAATCTAACTTACCGCCTATCACTGTCCTGATCCTGCTGTGGCTGCTGTTCTTCTGGCGCTTGTTCACTCCGGTTCAGGCGGATCAAGCATCGCTGAAGCTGGGCGATTTCTCCGGGCAGTTCGTGACCTTCGCCGGTTATCAGTACCAGCGCTTCGCGGCGGGTGAAGTCCCGCTCTGGAATCCCTACAATAACGGCGGGCTGCCCTTCATCGCCGATACGCAGGCGGCGGTCTTCTATCCGCCGCGCCTCGTCACCATCGGCTTGAGCAGTCTGGCGGGCGGCTGGAGCTATCACGCGCTCGAACTGGAGATGACGTTCCACGTCCTCGCCTTCACGCTGCTGATGTACGTCTTCGTCAAGCGGCTGACCCGGAGCGTCTTGGGTGCGTTCTGCGCCGCCGTGATCGCCGGATATGGCGGCTATCTATCCGGCTATCCGCCGCTGCAACTGGCGCTGTTGGAGGCGGGCATCTGGCTGCCGCTGGCAGCGCTCGGCATCCTTGAGGCGACGCGCCATCGAGCGGATTCGCTGGCGCTGGCTGGTCGTGACCGGGCATCGCGCTCGGCGTCTCGTGGCTGGCGGGGCATCCGCAGACCAGCTTCTTCTTGACCTATCTGCTCGTCGCGTGGTGGGGGTACCGCATTGTGGACATGCAGCCTGTAGCTGCGCAGGCAACCATAGGTTGCACCGTGCCATGCCCCTACGTACCAATCGCATCTGTCGCTATTCGTGCTCGGCGTCGGCGTTGTTCGGCTTGATCGCCGTTGGCTTATGCAGCCATCCAACTGCTCCCCGGTCTCGAATACCTGACGCGAACGACGAGGGCAGGCTTCGGCTACGATGCCAAAGCCAACGGCTTCCCGCTGCAAGACGTGGCGCAGTTCGTCGTGCCCGGCATCGTCAGCCTGTATTCGCCACTCTGGATCGGCATCACTGGGCTGGCGCTGGCGCTGATCGCGCTCTGGCGGCGGATCAGCGGCGCGTGGTTCTGGGGCATCGTCGCGCTGCTGGCGCTGCTCTGGAGCTTCGGCGGCAACAGCGTCGTCTACCCGGCGATCTACAACCTGCTGCCGGGGCTGCGCTTCTTTCGCGGGCAGGAGCGCGCCGCTTATCTCGTCGTCAACAGCTTGGCGATCCTCGCGGGCATGGGCGCGGCATGGCTGACGCAGTGGGATACGATGCGCGATCACGTCGCCGGGATGCGGCTGCGGCTGGCGCTCAACCGGGCGTTCTACGTCGCGCTGGCGCTGGGCGCGCTGGTCTTTGTCGACGTGGATCGGCAATCCGGCGGGCTACGCCAAAGCGGTCAGCACGCTGGCGTTGGTGGTGATCATCACCGGGGCGCTCTACCTGATCATCTCAACGACGCTGGCTCGCGGGCAGAGTCGCCTGCTCTGGCTGATTGCGGCGCTGCTGGTGTTCGAACTGTTCACCGTGGACATGGACGCCGAAGCCGTCTACGACCACACGCCGCCCGACCAGCAGATCGCGATGACCGCGCCACCGCTGCTCGCGCCCGTAATCGCCGACACCGATACACCCTTCCGCGTCGATGGCTTTCGCGGGCTGACCGACAATTACGGCAGTCTCTACGCCGTGATGGACATTCACGGCATCAGCCCGCTGTGGCTGGACGGGTCCTTACGACCATCATCGAGGGCGACTTGCCCGATCCGGTCTCGTGGGAGTTATTCGCCGTCCGCTACGTCTTCACCGATTGGCAGGAACTCCCGGTTCCGGCGCAGATCGTCAGCTCCGGCGCGGATCGCTACGGCGCGGTCAATCTGCACCGACTGAGCGATCCGCGCCCGTTCGCGCTGCTCGACTACCAGTACGTGGTCGCGGACGACGAAGCGCCTATGCAATGCTCAACGACCCGACCTTTGACGCGCGGCGAACCGTGATCCTCGCCAGCGATCCGGGCATCGCTCTGAGCACCGAGCGCGCCGTCAGCGCGCGACCGTGATGCAGTTCACGCCGGAGACGATCATCATTCACGCCGACGCCGCCGCGCGACGCGATCCTCTCGATTGCGCTGCCGCAATTATCCCGGCTGGTACGCGACCATCGACGGCGCAGCCACCGATATCCTGCGGGCATACGGCGCGCTCGACGCGGTAGTCGTGCCCGCTGGGCGATCAACCGGTCCGGCTGGTTTACAATCCGCTGAGCTACCGGGTCGGCGCGTCGTTGAGCCTGTTCACCTGGCTGGGCGTGGGTATACTGGGGATCGTTCGCTGCTGCGACGAATCGTAGGGGCAGAACTAAGTCGTCGCCCTGCACCGGATACCTCAGAGGGCTGAATGCAATCGACGGAAGCGGTACAGACGTGGGTCGCGCGGCTGGATCGCCGCGTCTATGCCGTCGCTGATCGGGCTGGCCATCGGCGTGATCGGCGGTGCTGATCGGGCTGCTGATCGCCGCCTTCGATCCGCTGATCGCAGCGGGCATCGTCCTCGGCGTGCTGGTCGGCGCTCTACGTGCTGACCAACGTCAGCGCCGCGCTCTACGCCGTGATCGCGGTGATGGCGCTGCTGCCCTTCGGCACCTTCCCGGTCAAAATCGGCTTCACGCCGACCCTGCTCGACGGCGCGATGGGCGCGTTCCTGCTGGTCTACCTGTTCCAGTGGATGACCGGACGGCGGCACGTTCTTCCGCCTGACGCCGGTTCACGCGCCGCTGCTGCTGTACGTCGGCTGGCTGATCTGAGCTTCGTCCTCGGCTTGCGCTACGCCCCGCCGACCTCGGCCATCCTGCGCCAGTTCGCCGAGACGCTGCTCAGCATCGGCATGGTCTTCGTGCTGGTCGATCTGCTGCGCGACCCGGCGAGTCTGCGGCGGTTGGTGCTGGTGGTGATGGTGGCGGCGGGCGACGCAAGCGCTGGTCGCCCTGATCCTCTACGTCATGCCCGACGCGACCGCCGAGCGCACGCTGATCCGGCTGGCGCGGATCGGCTACCCCAACGGCGGCGTGATCCGCTACATCAACGACAACCCCGCCGAGGCGGAGCGCGCGATCGGCACGTGGGTCGATCCCAATGCGCTCGGCGGCTTTCTGGCGGTCACGGCGGCCATGATCGCGCCGCAGTTGTTCGCGCGCAAGCCGGTACTGCGCTGGCGCTGGCTGGCGTGGGGCGTGCTCGGCGCGGTCGGGCTGGCGCTGCTGCTCACCCACTCGCGCGCCTCGATGCTGGCGTTCGCGCTGAGCGTTGGGTTTCATCAGCTTGTTTCGCGGGCTATCGCAAATTCCTGCCGCTGCTGATCGCCGGGCTTCATCGTGCTGCTGCTGCTGCCGCAGACGCAGCGATTACCTGTTCCGCTTCGTCGAAGCCTTCACCGCCAGCGACCTTTCGACCCAGATGCGCCTCGGCGAGTACGGCGACGCGTTCCGGCTGATCCGGCAGCTACCCGGTGACGGGCGTCGGCTTCACGGGCACGCCGTCGATCGACCTTTACACCGACGCCGCCAGCATGTACCTGATCATGGCGAACGAGATCGGCTTGGTGGGCGTGGGGCTGTTCGCCTCGACGATGATCGGCGTGTTCGCCTACGGGCTGAGGGCGTGGCGCGCGGTGCAGGACAATCACGAATTGCGCTCGATCCTGCTCGGCTATCACGCGGCGCTGCTGGCGGCGCTGCTCAACGGCACCGCCGACTTGTACTTCTTCCGGCTCGACTTTCAGGCGTCGATCACGCTGTTCTGGCTGACGGTCGCGCTGGCGCTGGCAGTTCACGGCTGGCGCTGGAATCGACCGTTGCCAAAGCGTCCCCTATCGTGTAGTATGACCCCACTGAATTCACCCAATGTAATAACTTTCCGCTCTGCGCCGACGCACCCGCGCCACAGCAGGGCAAACCCAGGGAAGGGGACAACTGAATCATCCATGAAACGAGCTTACGAACTCACTTTTATTGTGCGCCTCGACGGTAACGACGAGGCAGCGGTCAACGGCACCATTGATCAGGTGCGCGCCTGGGTCGAAACCGAAGAACTCGGTCAGGTCATGAAGATTGATCGCTGGGGACGGCGCAAGCTGGCTTACGAGATCGACAACCAGCGCGAAGGCTACTACATCCTGTTCGACGCCAACATCGAGCCGCGCGCGATTGAAGGAAATCGAGCGCAACCTCAACCTTGCGCCCAACATCCTGCGCTATCTTTTCGTCCGCACCGACGAGTAAGCTGGGGGACGACTACCCCGCCGGTTTTCTGGAATTAATGCTTATGGCACGCGGACTGAACAAAGTGATCATCATCGGGATACGTGGGACGCGACCCGGAAATGCGCTTCACGCCCAGCGGTCGCCCGGTGACCAGTTTCAGCGTTGCGACCAGCCGCACCTGGGTTTCTGCCGAAGGCGAACGCCGCGAAGAAACCGAGTGGTTCAACGTCGTGGCGTGGGGCAACCTCGCCGAAATTTGCAAAGCGCACCTGACCAAAAACCAGCAGGTTTACGTCGAGGGACGGCTGCAAACCCGCGGTTGGGAAGACGAAACCGGCAAGAAGCATTTCCGCACCGAACTGGTCGCCAACGAAATGATCCTGCTCGGCGACCGCCGCGCCCAGCACAGCGATTTCGATTATGTCAACGACGAAGGCGATAATGGCGATTACGCCTTCTAAGCGGCGCTGCCTTCTGACTACGAGGAGCGATACAAGGACGAAGATATGGCAAATGATGACATCAAGCGACGCAACGACACTATCGACGACGATAGCAGCGAAGATGAAGGCGATGAGCGACCGCGACGTGGCGGCGGTGGCGGGGGTGGTGGACGCCGCGACCGTGACGACCGCCGCAGCAGCCGCCCGCGTGGTGGCTTTGGACGGCGCTACCGTCAGGCAGCGTACTGCCCGAAGGGCAAGCTGCTTCAACTACAAAGATATCGACACGCTGAAGCGCTACATCACCGAAACCGGCAAGATTAAGCCGCGCCGCCAGACGGGGAACTGCTCGCGCTGCCAGCGCGAACTCGCGCGCGAAATCAAGCGGGCGCGCCACCTGGCGCTGCTGCCGTTCGTGCTCGTGCAGGACTAACGGCGACCTGCGAATGAGCTTGCGGTTGGGGCATGGCGACGCTATGCCCCAATTTCTATGCCGGGCAAGCAGACTATTTTGGCTCAATGCCTGCGTGTCATAAGTCTTAGTAAACAAAGACTAACTACACCGGAAGCCTTCCTCTGACCTTTCTTGATAGGGAGCGAAGATGTCGAAGCGCAGCACCACCGGGCTGCCAAAGCCCAATCAACCGAAACCCGAAGCCGAAGCTCAAAAAGCCGGCTTCAACCGAAACTCATTCGTGAATACCGCTCGAAAGCACGAGCGCGAAGCCGAAATCCAACGCCTGGTCATATTGGGCACGGCAGTCGCCGTCGGCATCGCCCTCCTGATCCTGGTCGGCGCGATCCTCAACGAGCAACTGCTCGTGCCCAATCAGGCGGTGGCTAAGGTCAACGGCACGACGATCACTGTCTCGAGTTCAAGACCCGCGCCAAAATCGAACGCGCGCTGTTGATTCAGCAGTTCAACAACGCGATTGCCCTGTTCCAGAGTTGGCTACAGCGACCAGCGACCAGATCAACCAGCGATCACCAGCCAGCAGCCCTACAGCACCTGGTACGGCGAGCTTCAAGTCGCCGACCAGTTGGGCAACAGCGTGCTCAACACGATGGTCGAGGACGAACTGTCCGCCAGAAGGCGCAGGAACTCGGCATCACGGTCAGCGACGCCGAGGTGGACGCGCAAGATCGACAAGTTCTTCGGCTACGACCCGGCAACCGCCGGGCTCGAGCCGACGGCAACGCCCTCGCCACACCGTCGCCGACGCCGCTGGTCTCGCCGACGCCTTCGCTGACGCCGACCGCTACGGTGACGCCCGCCCATGAACCATGACGCCGACGCTGACGCCCTTCCCGTCGGCAACGCCTTCGCCCACGCCGAACGCGACCGAACGGCGCCGCCAGTTCGCGACGCAGCGCGACGATTACTTCGCCGCGATCCGCAGTCAAACCGGGTTGAGCGACGCCGACATCCGCGACTATTTCCGAATGCAGGCGCTGCGCGAAAAAGTGCGTGACGCCGTGATCACCGACGTGAGCCGCACCGCGCCGTTCGTCGATGCGCGCCATATTCTCGTCGCCGACGAAGCCACCGCGCAAACGCTGCTGACGGCGCTTCAGAACGGCGAGTTGTTCGCCAGCCTCGCGAAAGTCGCTCTCGACCGACGGCTCCGCCGTCGTCCGGCGGCGAACTGGGCTGGGCACCGGCCAGCAACTACGTCACGGAATTCGCTGACGCGGTGCGCGACTGCCGAAATCGGCGCGATTGTCGGTCCGGTGCAGTCGCAGTTCGGCTATCACATCATTCAGGTGCGCGCCCGCGAAGACCGCGAAATGAGCGACACCGAACTACGACACAGGCGCAAGACACGCAGTTCGACGCAGTACCTCAGAGACCTGCGCACCGCCGATAGCGACCAACGTCCAGATTTACGACGCGTGGACGAACAACGTCCCGACCGAACCGGTCTGGATCCCCACGCTCTAGCCAATTTAACTGAAGCGGGCGACCAGAATGGTCGCCCGTTTCATTTATGAGCGCATTACTCGACTGCCTCGTAGGGAAACCGTTCGTTGCTCTCGACTCGGCGGCAGGCTATAATCCGCCCCATGAACGATCAAGCGATTGCACGTTTAGAAGCGAAGCTGGAGCAGCTGATCGAGGGCGCGTTCGCCCAGTTTTTCAGCAAGACGATCCGCGCGCAGGATATCGCGCTCCACCTCTCCCGCGCGATGGAAGGCGGCGTTCAAGCCGGCTGCCGACGGCGATCCGCGCCCGTTCGCGCCCGACTCAATACACGATTCGCCTCAACCCGGAAGTTTGCGAGCATCTCTTAGCCCGCCAAGGCAACCTCGCCGAGATTCTCAGCCAGCACCTGGTCGAACTGGCCGCGACCGCTCGGCTACCGCCTCAGCGACGTGCCCAGCATTCGAACTGATCGCCGCGCCCACGCTTGAGCCGAGCGAAATCATCGTCGATGCCCGCCACCAGAACGGCACCGCCCCCTCGACCGCGGTCATGGAGCGCATCGAAATCCCGGAAACGCCCGCGCCGCAAAACCCGCAGTTGATCGTCAACGGCAAGCTCGACCATCCTGCTCAAAGACCCGATCATCAACATCGGGCGCAGCCGCGACAATCACATCGTCCTCGACGACCCTTACGTCTCGCGGCATCACGTCCAGCTTCGCCTGCGTTTCGGCGTCTACACGATCTTCGACACGCACAGTCAGGGCGGCGTGCTCGTCAACGACGTCGTCGTGCGCGAGCACCGCTTGCAGCCCGGCGACGTGATCCGCGATCGGCAAGACGCAGATGGTTTACCTCGAAGACACATCGCACCTGACGGGCAAACCGAGCCGGCGACCGCTCGAACTCTAGCCTGCGCGGAGCAGCCGCTGTGAGTACCGAACTGACGCTATTTTTGCTGCGCTTGATCTCCGGCGCGCTGCTGGTCGCGCGTGCTGGCGCTGCTGTTCGTCGTCATGTGGCGCGACTATCGCAGCGCCGTCGTGCAGGTCGAAGCCAGCCGCCGCGCCTATGGTCGGCTGGTCGAACTGCGCGAGATCGACGACGGCTTACGTCGCCGACCGGGCAAACCTACCCCCTGCTGCCGCTGACCAGCCTCGGACGCTCGCCCACCAACACGATCCCGATCAGCGACGATTACGCCAGCGGCGAACACGCGCTGGTCGCGCTGCGCAGCGGGCAGTGGTGGCTGGAAGACCGCCAGAGCCGCAACGGGACGACCATCAACGGAATGCCGATCACGCAGCCCGTGATCATCACCGACGGCGACATCATCGGCGTCGGCAGCGTCTCGTTTCCGGCTGGAACTGGAGCGTTAGCGATGGATTTGGGCTTGCGCGGTGCGAAAGTGCTGGTCACGGCCGCCAGTCAGGGCTTGGGCGCGGCGACGGCGCGGCATTTCAGCCTGGAAGGGGCGCTGGTCGTCATCAACAGCCGCAGCTGAGCGAGCTTCAGGAGACCGCCGCCGCGCATCAATCAGGAGAGCGGCAATCCGGTCTACACGCTGGCCGCCGACGTGAGCGACGCGGCCGCGGCGCAGCGGCTCGTCATCAACGCCGCCGAGATGCTCGGCGGGCTGGACATGCTCGTCACCAACGCGGGCGGCCCGCCGAGCGGCACGATTCGACGATTTCGACCTCGCGGCATGGGAGCAGGCGACACGGCTCACGCTGTTGAGCGCCGTCAGCCTCGTCCGCGCCGCCCTGCCCTATCTGCGCCAGTCGCAGCGCGCGGCGATCCTGGCGGTCGTCTCGGCGTCCGCCAAGCAGCCGAGCAAGAACATGACGCTGACCAACGCCATCCGTCCGGCGGTGGTCGGGCTGATGAAGACACTCTCGCAGGAACTCGCCGCCGACGGTATCCGCGCCAACAGCATCCTGCCCGGCTCGATCAACACCGCGCGCAGGTCGACGATCATGGCAGCGCGGGCGCGCAAGAACAACACGACTCGTCGAGCAGGAACGCGAACGCGCCGCCGCCGACATTCCGCTCGGGGCGCTTCGGCACGCCGGAAGAATTCGCCAACGCCGCCGTCTTCCTGTGCTCGCCGGCGGCCGGATTCATCAACGGCGTGGCGCTGCCGGTCGATGGCGGTAGAATCCGCGCGACGATGTAGCAATGAATCAACAGTGATGTAGGGGCACGGTCGCGCCGTGCCCCTACGCGAAGATGTGACGTGAAAGAGGAACTCCATGACCGAAACCATCCAGATCGGCGTGATCGGCGGCTCCGGGCTGTACCACATGCCGGAACTGACCGACGTAATCACCCAGCGCGATCGACACGCCGTTCGGCAAGCCCAGCGCCGACGTGGTGATCGGCACGCTGGGCGGCAAGCGCGTCGCCTTCATCCCGCGTCACGGCATCGGGCACGTCTTCACGCCGTCGACCGTCCCCTATCGCGCCAACATCTGCGCGCTGAAAATGCTCGGCGTGCGCTTCATCATCGCCGTCAACGCCTGCGGCTCGCTGCGCGAGGATTATGCGCCCGGTCACATCGTCATCCCCGATCAACTGGTCGACTTCACCGAAAGCGGATCGCGGGCGCTCGTTCTTCGAGACCGGGCTGGTCGCGCACGTTTCGGTCGCCGACCCGTTCTGCGCCGAACTGAGCGACAGTCGCCGCGCAAGCCGTCCGCGAGGTCGGGCGGCACGGTTCATGAGGGCGGACGCTATGTCACCATCGAAGGACCGCGCTTCAGCACGCGCGGCGAAAGCCAGATTTTCCGTCAGTGGGGATGCAGCATCATCGGCATGACGACCTGCCCCGAAGCCTTCCTCGCCCGCGAAGCCGAAATCGGCTATACCAGCATGTCGCACATCACCGACTACGACGTCTGGCACGAGGAGCCGGTCAACGTCGAAATGGTGATCGCAGACCTTCCACAACAACCTGCGCGTCGCGCAGCAGGCGGTCGCGCGCGCGGTCGAACTGCTCGACCGGCGCACGGACTGCGCCTGCCACCACGCGCTCGACAGCGCCATCATGACCGATCCCAGCGTCGATCAACATCGACCGCCTGCGCCCGATTGTCGGTCGGCTGTTCCCGAATGGTTAAAAACGCCTGACCTCACCCCGCTGACTCGTTCTCCACTCTCCAGCAATGGAGACCAGGCTGGGCGTGAGGTTACCCGTAAGGATCTGTCGCTTTGACCGACGTGACCACGCTCAAGCTGCAGATGCCGCCACAGTCGGACGGCGCAGCGGGACGTGGGTCGCGGCGCTGCTGCTGCTGATCGGCGGCGGCTTCGTCTTCGTCAACCTGCTGGCGCTGACGCTGGAACGCGGGGCGTTCACGCTGCACGACTGGCTGCCGCTGATCGTCTGGATCGGCTGCGCGCTGGTCGGCAGGCGGCTGCTCAACCGCCGCCTGCCCCAGCGCGACCGGCTGCTGTTTCCGCTGGCGCTGCTGATGAGCGGCTGGGGCTTGGTGCTGATCGACCGGCTCGCGCCCAATTTCGCCGACCGGCAGACGCTGTGGCTGGTGGTCTCGGTGGCGGCGCTGCTGGTCGTCGTCTACGTGCCGCGCGTGCTGCGCTTGCTGCGCGCCTACCGCTACACCCTGCTGATCGTGGGCTTGGGGCTGCTGCTGGCGACGATTGTGCTCGGCACGAACCCTTCCGGGCAGATCGGCGCGCCGGAGTTGTGGCTCGGCTTCGGCGGATTCTTCTTCCAGCCTTCCGAAGCGCTCAAGGTGATTCTGGTCGTCTTTCTGGCGAGCTACCTCGCCGAGCAGTATCCCGCGCTGCGGGCTGAAGGCTTGAGCGCTCGATCACGCGGACGCTTTTCGCCGCGCATCGTCGGACCGGTCGTGCTGATGTGGGGCCTGTCGGTCGTGATCCTGGTCTGGCAGCGCGATCTCGGCACGGCGATCCTGTTCTTCATGGTCTTTCTGGTGCTGCTCTACGTCGCCAGCGGCTACACGCCGCTGCTGATCGTCGGCGCTGCTGCTGATCGCCGCCGCCGGGCTGGTCGCCTACAGCCTGTTCGACGTGGTGCAGCTGCGCGTGGACATCTGGCTCAATCCCTGGCCCGAAGCCGACGGACGCGCCTTTCAGATCGTGCAGAGCCTGCTGGCGTTCGCGGCGGGCGGCGTCTTCGGGCAGGGCATCGGGCAGGGATCGCCCAACTACATCCCGGTCGTCCATTCGGATTTCGTCTTCGCGGCGCTGGCGGAAGAATGGGGCTTGCTCGGCGTGATCGCGGTGATCGCCTGCATCGCCGTGTTCGTCGTGCGCGGGCTGCGGATCGCCGTCATGCAGCGGGCGCGCCCGTTTCACGCCCTGCTCGCCGTCGGCTTGAGCGTCATGCTGGCGGCGCAAAGCCTGCTGATCATGGCGGGCGTCCTCAAGCTGATCCCGCTGACCGGCGTGACGCTGCCCTATTTCAGCTACGGCGGCAGTTCGCTGCTGGTCAATTTCGTCATGGTCGGGCTGCTGCTGCGGCTTTCGGCGGGGGAGAATTAGCGTGCAGTTCACGCGCGAAATCAACCGCCTCGTTATTCGGCCTGCTCGTCCTGTTCGGGATCGTGGCGCTGGCGGCGGCCTACTGGGCGGTCAGCGGTCCCGACACGATCCTCAAGCGCAGCTGACAACCCGCGCCTGGTCGAAGCCGAGGCGGCGATCTTGCGCGGCGCGATCGTGGACCGGAACGGGACGCACGCTGGTCAACTCGCAGCGCGCCGCAACGGGCAGGTCGCCCGCGACTATCTCTATCCGGCGATGTACAGCGCGCTCGGCTACTACAGCCTGCGCTACGGCGTCGAGCGGCGCGGAGAGCGCCTTCGACGCGACGCTGCAGCGGCGAACGCCGCTCGACCGACACCACGCCAGCGCTGCTCGACAGCCTGCTCCACCGCCCGCAGCAAGGCGCGGACATGCAGCTGACGCTCGACCTCGACGTGCAGGAGCAGATCGCCGCGGCGATGGACGGTCAGCGCGGCGCGGTCGGTCGTCCTGAGCGTGCCGGACGGCGCGGTGCTGGCGATGGTCAGCCTGCCGACTTACGACCCCAACACGCTCGACGCGAACTGGGATCACGCTGATCGCCGAGCCGGGCAATCCGTTCTTCAACCGCGTGCTGCAAGGGCGCTACCAGCCGGGCGGCGCGCTGGAAACGCCGCTGATGGCGGCGGCTTTCCTCGTCAACCACTCGATTGACGACAGACTTTCGATCAAGGCGACCGAACCCGGTCACGCTCGACGGCGTCCAGTTCACCTGCGCCGTGCGTCTGCCCTCGATGACGCTGACGCTGCGCGAAGCCTACGCTTTCGCCTGCCCGCATCCCTTCGCGCCAACTGGCGCAACGAACTCGGCGTCGCGACGGTGCAGGCGACGATCGACACCTTCCGGCTGGACCAGCAGCCGACGCTGGCCGGCTTTCCGTCCCGGCAGCGACCGCCGGACACCAGTCGCCGCGCACCGAAGACGCCAATCAACTGCTGACAGGCTGGCGCTCGGTCAGGGCGACGTGACGGTCAGCCCGCTCAACATGGCGATGATGGCGGCGGCGATTGTCAACGACGGCAACACGCCGCAGCCCTACGTTGCTGATGAGCACGCGCGCCCCCGGCGCGAGCGGACTGGACGCCGGTTCAGGCGGTGCGCCCGACTATCCCGCTGGCGACGGCGGACACCGCGCGCCAGTTGCAAGACTTGATGCGCGACGCGGTCGCCAACGGCGCGGCGCAGAACGCCGGACGCCCGAACATCGACATCGGCGGGCACGCGGCGCTGGCGTATTCCGGCGATGGATCGCTGGCGTGGTTCGTCGGCTTTGCGACCTTCGCCGGGAAACAGGGCGCGGCGGTCGCGGTCGTGCTGGAAAACAGCGACGATCCCGGCTTGGCGGCGGACATCGGCGGCACGGCGCTGGCGGCGGCGCAGGTCGCGCTCGCGAAGTCGCAGTGATTAGTGCATTGGTTACTTCGTTTTTAGTTAATTGCCAGAGTCGTCGTCCGACACCTAGCTAACCACTACAAAACTGACAACTAACCACTGTCTCTAGCCGCCTTCCCACTGACTCTGGCGCAAGCCGAGCTTCTTCGACCACTTGGCGGTTTTGCTGTTGAGGTGGACGAACCACGAACTGTAGCGGTTGAGCGTGCTGCGCCGCCCGCAGCGAGAGCAGAAAATCCGACGCGCCCTCGAACGGCTGCATCTGCACCAGCGCCCGCCCGTACTCGATGCGCGAATGCGCGTCCGAGCCGACCGTGCCGGTCAGCTCGTGCTTTTCGGCGAACGCCGGCGCCTTGACGTTGTCCTCGGCGAACATGCAGCGCGAGTTGAAAACCTCAATCGCGTCCACTTGGTCGATGATTTTGAGCAGGTCTTCCTCGTGCCACGCGCCTTTGCGCAGCCGATCAAACGGGTGCGAGACGCTGATCACCGCGCCCTGATCGCGCAGGCGGCGGATCGTCTCGTCGGGCGTCAAGCCCGCCGGGATCAACTCCTGCATGAAGTAGCCGAGGATTTCGCCCCGGTCGGTCATGATCTCCTCGCCGACGATCACCAGATCGGGCGCGAGCTTCTGCATCGCCAGCGCGCCGTCGGCGGTGTTGTGGTCGGTGATGGCGATCCGGTCAATGCCGCGCCGCTCGCACAGCCGCATAATCGCATCGAAAGTGACCACGCAGTCCTTCGACCAGAGCGTGTGGCTGTGCAGTTCAACGTGCCAAAGTTCATTCATGAGTTCAACCTAAGAGCCATCCTCGATCTAGCTTTTCTCAGCACTCAGCACTGCGATGCGTTTACTCAGTCCTCAGTCCTGTTTTACTCAGCACTTCTTTTTGATTGTAACAGCCCCGCCCAAGCGCGAACAGCGTGTGTTATAATGCGGCGTCGCCCAAAGGCGCTCCCTATAGGTTCGCTTTCGTTGGTAAAGCGTCAGGTGCAATTTTCACGTGTTTTGTGGCAGACTGACGCACTACGGAGTTGATTATCGAGATGCAAGATATGAATCGATCATCTGAACCGTTAACGCAACTGCACGCGCCGCCGCGCTTTCTTGCTGTGGCTGGTCGTGGTGATCTTCTTCCTGCTGATCGTCGGCGTGCTGGCCGGGATCAGCTATTTCAGCGGCGGTCAGCGGCTCGTCTCGCTGATCCCGTTCGTCGGGATCGCGTTCGTCGGCGTGTGATCCTGCGGCCGTCGGCGGCGCGCTGGTCTTCCGGCACAGCCTGCCGCGCCTGATGTGGCTGTGGGTGACGCTGGTCGCGCTGGTGCTGGTCGTCGGTCGCTCGGCGTCGGCAGCATCTTCGCCTATCACAGCGTCCTGCCGCCGCGCTATCAGGAACAGATGATCACCGAAATGCCGTTCATGCGCGCTTTCCTGCCGCCGACGCCGCCGGGCGGCATCATCCCGACCGTCGCGCCGCACGAGGGCGGCATTTCGCCGGAAGACCTGCTGGCGCTGCCGCCGAGCGCAGCACCGCGACGTCGCGCCGACCGATCGCCGCCACGCTGAGCCAACGCGAACGCTGCCGATTGTGCTCGCGCCGACCGCGACGCCGATGCCCTCCGCGACGCCGACCAGCCTTCCGCCAACCACCTCACCGCACTGACTGCGACCCACGCAGCGTCAGCGACGCCGAGCACGTCTCGCCAGCAGTCGGCTGCATCGCGCCCGGCGGCGACGCGCATGTACGGCTTCACCTGGTCCGCGAGACCTGGAACAACTGCGGTCCCGCCAACATCACGATGGCGCTGAGTCACTATGGCTGGCGCGAGACTCAGGATACGCCGCCAACATCCTCAAGCCCAACCCGGAAGACAAGAACGTCTCGCCCGCCGAGATGGTCAATTTCGTCCGCCAGCAGACGCAGGTCAGCGCGATCACCCGCATCGGCGGCGACATGGAACTGCTCAAGGACTTCATCGCCGCCAACATCCCGGTGATCGTCGAGACCGGCTACTCGCTGGAAGGCGAAGACTGGCTCGGTCACTACCAGACGGTCGTCGGCTACGACGACAACCAGAACATCTTTTACATCTACGATAGCTGGCTCGGCATGGCACAGCGACGCCGGCATGACCGAGCACTACAGCGATTTCGACGCGCAACTGGCAGGCGTTCAACCGCACCTTCATCGCCATCTACGAGACAGACCGCGAAAGCGATCGTCCAGCAAATTCTGGGCGACCGCGCCGACGTGACGCCAAGCCGATCAGCACGCGCTGGAAGTTGCGCATCGAGGAAGCGCGCGCCAACCGCCAGAACGCCTTCGCCTGGTTCAACATGGGCACGGTCCTACGACCAAGCTGGGCGAGTACGAACAGGCCGCCGCCGCCTTACGATCAGGCGCTTCCAGCTTGACCTGCCCTTCCGCATGTTGTGGTATCAGTTCGGGCCGTTCGAAGCCTATTTCGAAACCGGGCGCTACGACGACGTGCTGGCGCTGGTCAACAACAATGCCGACACCGCCGGACAATTACGTCGAGGAGACCTTCTACTGGCAGGGCAAGGTCTACGCCGCGCAGGGACGCAAGCCGAGGCCACCGCCGCCTTCCAGCGTGCGCTGGCGAAGAACCCGCACTATCAGGCGGCGCGCGACGCGCTGAATAGCCTCTAACCCGACCTCGTCGCTCTGCCCCCTCTCCATGCATGGAGAGGGGTGAGGTTCTAATTGCAAAAGGAACACGATGGCAGATCGAAAAACCGACCCGGCAGACCTCACGGCAGATCGCCCGCTCGACGTCGATCGTGATGCTCGCCTTCGGCGCGGCGAAAGCCGTCAGCCTGGCGCAGACCTTCATCATCGCGCGGACGTTCGGCGTCGGCAGCGCGTGGGATACTCTTCGTCACCGCCAACCGCATCCCCGAACTGATCTTCACGCTGATCGCGGGCGGCGCGCTGGCTTACGCCTTCATCCCGATTTTCGGCGGCTTTCTGGCGCGCGGCGACAACGACGGCGCGTGGCACACCGCCTCGCACGTCATCAACACGATTTTCGGCGCGACGCTTCGCTGGTCAGCGTCATCGCCTTCGTCGCCGCGCCCTGGTTCGTCGCGCATGTCGTCGCGCCCGGCTTCGCGCCCGATCAGCAGGCGCAGACCGTCCGAACTGATGCGAATTCTGCTGGTCAGCACGCTGATCTTTTCGGTCAGCGGCATCGTGATGGGCATCTTGCAGAGCCACAATCATTTTCTGCTGCCCGCGCTCGCGCCGATCATGTACGATCTCGGCATCCTGTTCGGCGTGGTCTTCCTGATCAAGCCGTTCGGCGTCAGCGGCATCGCCATCGGCGCGGTGCTCGGCGCGGCGCTGCACCTGCTGATTCAAGTCCCCGGCTTGATCCGCTTCCGCGCCCGCTGGTATCCCGAACTCGGCTGGCGCGACCCGAATCTCTGGCGCGTCATCCGGCTGATGATCCCGCGCATCGGCGGGCTTGGGCGTTTTCAGCTTCAATTTCATCGTCATGAACAACATCGCCTCGCGCCTGGGTGAAGGATCGGTCAGCGCGCTCGACTGGGGCTGGCGGCTGATGCAAATTCCCGAAACACTGATCGGCACGGCGATGGGCACGGTCATTTTCCCGACGCTGGCGGCGCTGAGCGAACTCAAGGACGATGAAGGCAAGCGCACGGCCATGTCCGGCGCGCTGCGCTTCATCCTGATCGCCACCATTCCCTCGGCGGTCGGGCTTGATCCTGATCGGTCGCCCGCTGATCAGCCTGCTGGAAGGCGGCGCGTTCGACGCTTCGGCCGCGGCGCTGGTCTACAGCACGCTGCAATTCTTCACGCTCGGTCTGGTCGTCCATTCGCTGCTGGAAGTCATCGCGCGCAGCTTCTACGCCGACAAGGACACGATCACGCCCTTCTGGGCGGCGCTCGGCGGCGCGGCGATCAATCTGGTGCTGTCGTCCTGAGCGGCGTCTGCATCAGACGGCGGTCGCTAGCTACCGCATGTCGACCTCGCAACGTCCTCCCGGTCGATCAGGGCAACGTCGCGGGCTTGGCGCTGGCGAACTCGCTCGGCGTCGCCTTCGAGGTGATTATGCTGCTGTTCATGCTGCGGCGGCGCTGGAACGGCATCCACGAGATCGAACTGGCGCGCACGCTGTCGAAGACGCTGGCGGCGAGCCTGTCATGGGGCTGGCGCTCGTCCTGATCAGCGCCGAGCTGGACGGCGGTCGGATTGGCGGAGCGCGGCATCGCCTTTACCGTCGCGCAGATCGGCGTCGAAGTCGGCGTCGGCGGGCTGGTCGTTCGTCGGTGGCCGCGTGGCTGCTGCGCATGGAAGAACTGCGATCGCATCTTGATCTCGTGCTGCGCCGCCGCAAACGCTGACCGAGGTCGTCGCCATGAGCATTGAAATCAAGTACGCTGACGCTCGGCATTGCCGCGACCAACGCCTACCTGATCGGCGACACCGACACCAACGAAGCGATCCTGATCGATCCGGTCGATCAGGCCGACGCTGCTCAAGCAGATGGCGGACGATGCGGGCTGGACGATCAAGCTGATTCTGGCGACGCACGCCCATTTCGATCACGTGCTGGCAAGCAAGCCGCTCAAGGACATGACCGGCGCGCCCTTCTACATCCACGACGAAGCGGCGGAATGGCTGCACGGTCGTGCCGGAGACCGGCGTGCGCTTCACCGGGCACGCCGTTCCCCGAAGCCGCCGAGCCGGATCGCCTGCTGACGACCGAGCCGGAAACGATTGAGCTCGGCGCGATCAAGCTGGAAACGCTCTACACGCCCGGTCACGCGCCGGGACATCTCGCCTTCTACATGCGCGATCAGGGCGTCGTCTTCAGCGGCGACGCGCTGTTCGCGGGCAGCATCGGGCGCACCGACTTGCCCGGCAGCGATCACGACCTGCTGATGCAGTCGATCCGCGAGAAGCTGCTGACGCTGCCCGACGAGACGCGCGTGCTGTCCGGTCACGGCAAGCCGACGACGATTGGCACCGAACGCGCCACCAATCCGTTCTTGATCTAGCAAATAGATCGACACTCATGCTGAAACACATTCTGATGATCTTCCTCGACGGGATCGGTTTGGGCGACGACGATCCCGCGATCAACCCGTTTGCCGCCGCCGATCTGCCGACGCTCACCGCGCTGACCAACGGCAAGCGCTGGGTGCGCGACAACGGGACGGCAGGAGAGCGACCGCGCGATCCTCGTGCCGACCGATCCGCGCATGGGCATCCCCGGCAGACCGCAGAGCGCCAGCGGTCAGGCGGCGATCCTGACCGGGCGCAACATCCCGCAGCTGATCGGCGAGCATTACGGTCCGCGCCCGAACCCGCCGATCCGCGCAATGCTGGCGCGAGGACAACTTCTTCAAGCAGGTGGTCGCGCACGGCATGACCGCCGCCCTGCTCGAAGCCTATCCGCCGCGCTTTCACGCCGCGATCAACAGCGGCAAGCGGCTGCCGTCCAGCTACCAGCAGGCCGTGCTCGAAGCCGGGCTGCCGCTGTTCACCGAGAAGCGAGATTTACAGCGGTGACGCGCTCGCCGGCGATTGGACGGGCGAAGGCTGGCGCAGCGAACTCGGCTACAGCGATACGCCGGTCTACACGCCGGAGGAAGCCGGGCGACAAAATGGTCGAGCTTTCGCGGCGCTACGACTTCGCCTTCTTCTCGCACTGGATGACCGACGTGGTCGGGCATCGCGGCACGCTCGCGGACGGCGTGCAAATCGCTCGAACTGTTCGACAGGGTGATGGCGGGCGTGCTCGCAGCATGGGACGACGCGGAAGGCTTGATGATCGTCACCAGCGATCACGGCAACATGGAAGACCTCAGCCACAGCAAGCACACCGAAAACGACGTGCCGACACTGATCATCGGCGAGGGCAAAGAGCGCTTCGCCGAAGGAGTGCACACCCTCGCCGACCTCGTGCCGCGCATGGCGGAGTACCTGTTCGGCGAGTGACCGTTACAGCGCCGCGATCCACGCCGCGACATCCTCCGCGCTGACGGCGCTGTTGTCGAGCGTGAAATCGAAGTCAGTGAGCGTGGTCTGCGTAGAGTAGACCCACTTGGCTTCGTCGTCGCTGATGCTGGGCGGACGCGCGTGCAGAGCGCCGAGCGACTCTCCACGACGGCAGTAGCCGCACGATCCGCAGCGGATTAAGCCGCCAGATCACGGCGATAGCGCGCCGCTAAATCCGCCCACAGCACATCCAGAATCAGCACCTCGAAACCCTCGTCGGCGAACGACCGCGCCAGCAGAGCCGCGTGCTTGACGCCCAGTTGATGCTGAGCGAGTCCGCCTTCCTCCCACGGGGCAAGATGCGGTTTCCGCAGCATCCAACGCACCTGATCGCCATCAATCACGGCGCAGCGATCCGCAAATCGCGTCGCGTAGAGCTGCGGCAATCGTGTTCTTGCCCCCCGCCGCGGGCGCGGTCAAAATCGTGATCGGTTTCAGTCGAACCCCCTACCCTAACCGGACGACTGATCGAACGATCAGTCCCCTGTTATGTTTTGTCGCTATACTTAAATCATCTTTTAACGTTAGCGCTAGGAACTACGATGTACGTCAATTCACAAACCCTGCGCGATACGCTGCGCTTCTGGGGCAGTGGCGTCACCGTCGTGACGACCACCGCCGACACTCCGCGCCGGATCTTCAAACCGCCGGGATGACGGTCAGCACCTTCAACTCGCTCTCGCTCGAACCACCGCAAATCCTCGTCTGCCTCGCCAAAACCAGCATGACCACCGATTTAATCTTGGCTTCGCGCGTCATGGCAGTCTCGGTTTTGAGCAGCGAACAGGCCCACCTCAGCGACCGCTTTTCCGGGCGCGTCGCAACTCGCGCCGGGCGAAGACCGCTTCGACGGCGTGCCGATCACGACCGCCGTGACCGGCGCGCCGATCCTGCGCGATGCGCTGGCGTGGCTCGACTGCCGCGTGACCGCCGTCCACGACGGCAGCACCCACTGGATCGTCGTGGGCGCAGTTGCCGCCGCCGGTTATAGCGACGAGGACGCCGTCCCGCTGATCCACTTCAACCGCGCCTATCACGTGCTCACACCCGAAGGCGAGCGCTCCTAGCTGCCGGTATCGATCAGCTTCATTTCGAGATGGCTGGAACGGACAATCGCGCGCATGTCAGGCGTCAAAACTCTCGTACAACAGCGGATCGAACGTGAACGGGTGGCGCATCGAGAAGATCACCCGCCCCGGCGGATCGGGCTTGACCCCAAGATCGGAGTCGGATACTGGACGTTGAGCAGGATGTAACGCTGGGGCGGCTCGACCTCCAGATTGAAGTTGAGCAGCGTCGAAATCGCGGCTGTAGCTGCCGACTTCGGCACGAGCACGCAGCTCAGCAGCGCGCGGCACCTCGATCCACAACGGCTGCACCAGATTCGGCACCGCGACCAACGCGGCGACGGCGATCAGCAAGCGGCGGCTGAACTCGCGGCAAATGATCGATACCATAAGCGGCAGCCAGCACGACGAACGGCACCATCTGCCGCGCCGTGCGCCCGTAGACCACGAATTTCTGCAACACGACACTGCCCAGCACCAGCAGCAGGTAAATGCCCACCGCACTCAGCAGCCAATAAATGGCGCGGCGTTCGGCGGATCGCATTGAGCTGCGCACCAACGCGATCAACGCCGCCAGCCCGCCGATCAGCCAGACGACGGTCAGCAGCCCCTCCGACGACCAGAAATACTCGAATGGCAGCGACCAGCCCTCGCTAAAAGCACCCTGCACGACCGAGTCGCCAAACTGAAGCAAGCCGCTGAAATAGCTGCCGCCGGTCAAGAGCAGCAAAATCGCAGGCAAAATCAAAAAGCCGATTGCCGTATAGACCGCTCGCTCAACCACACGGCGCGGACGCAGCAGCAGCGGCAGCACAAGCACGACGCCGCCGAGGATCCAATGCGCGTTGTAGATGAAGAAGGTGCTAAAACCGAGCAAGCCGACGTAAAACGCCCGCCGCCGCGTGTGATCGCCACGTAGCCCGACGTAGAGCGCCAGCAGCGCCACGAATAAGCTGGTGTCGTAAGGCATGACGTAGTCCGACCAGTAGTAAAGACAGTTGGTCAGCGCCGCCAGCAGTGCCGCGATCAACGCTTCGCGCTCGGACGCGCCCACCCGCCGCGCGATCCCGTGGATCAGCCAGATACAGCCGAGCGACGACAAGCTCAGAATCAGCGCGGGGATGGCGAACAGGTACTCCAGCGGCTGCCCGGTCGACTGCGCCGCTAGCCGCTGAAATGAAGCTGGCACGAAGCTGATCAGCGTAAAACCGAGATGATCGTAACTTGTCAGCAGCACGCCGTAATCGCGCGTGACCAGCAGGTTGAGCGCACGCAGATAGCGCAAGTCGTCGGGTGTGTTCTGGACGCCGCGCGAGATCAGCACAACGCGAAAGATCAAGCTGGCAAGGATGATCAGGGTCAGCGTTTTCTTGGACAGAGCAAAGCCCTTCTTGCTGATTAAGTAGTCGCCAATTCCATTGTAGCCACAAGCGCGAGCAAACAGCCTTGTGATCTTGGGCTGCGCTGCGGCGCGCTCGATTTCGTTTCCCTTGACGAACCTCCCCCGCTCCACTACAATGACCGCTGCTGTTTCGGTAGGATCACGCGATGTTTGAACAACTCACCAACCGCTTACAAGAGGTTTTCGACGGCTTAGGGCGCGTCGGCAAGCTGACGGAAAAAGATGTCGACAAGGCGATGCGCGAAGTGCGCATGGCGCTGCTCGAAGCCGACGTAGCGCTGCCGGTCGTCAAGGATTTCGTCGGGCGCGTCAAGGAGCGGGCAATCGGCGCGGATGTCGCCAAAAGCCTGAAGCCCGGTCAGCAGGTCGTCAAGATCGTCCACGAAGAACTGCTGGCAACGCTCGGCGAAGGCGCGAAGCTGAACTTCTCCGGCAGCACCAAGCCGCACGTGATCATGCTGGTCGGCTTGCAGGGCGCGGGCAAGACGACCACCGCCGCGAAACTGGCGCTGGAACTGCGGCGCGACGGTCGCGCAGCCGTTCCTGATCGCGGCAGATACCTACCGCCCCGCCGCCGTCGATCAGTTGGTGACGCTCGCCAAGCAGATTCAAGTGCCGTACTTCGAGGAAGGCACCAGCGTCAAGCCGCCGGACATCGCCGTACACGGCCTCAAAGTCGCCAAAGAGCAGAACGCCGCCGTCGTCATCATCGACACGGCGGGTCGTCTGCAAATCAACGAACAGCTGATGGACGAGCTGGAGGAGATCAAGCGGCGCACCAACCCGGCGGAAATCCTGCTGGTCGCCAACTCGATGACCGGGCAGGAAGCGGTCAACATCGCGCAGGGCTTCAACGAGCGGCTCGGCATCACCGGGCTGATCCTGACGAAAGTCGATGGTGATGCGCGCGGTGGCGCGGCGCTTTCGATGCGCGCGGTCACGGGCGTGCCGATCAAGTTCCTGGCGACGGGCGAAAAGCTCGACGGCTTCGAGCCGTTCTACCCGGATCGGCTGGCGCAGCGCATTCTCGGCATGGGCGACGTGATGACGCTGATCGAGAAGGCCGAAGCCGAGTTCGACGAGGAAGAAGCCGCTCAAGCTCCAGAAGAAGCTGATGCAGAATCAGTTCACGCTGCAAGATTTCCTCGACCAGCTGCGGAAAATCCGCAAGATGGGGCCGATCGCGCAGCTTCTCGACATGGTTCCCGGCATGAGCCGCTTCCGCGACCAGATCGACCAGAAGGACATGGAAAAGCGCATCAGCCGCGTCGAGGCGATCATCAACTCGATGACGAAGAAAGAACGCGAGAATCCCAAAATCCTCAACGCCAGCCGC
Source organism: uncultured Chloroflexia bacterium (assembly GCA_963848465.1). Taxonomy (GTDB): domain Bacteria; phylum Chloroflexota; class Anaerolineae; order Aggregatilineales; family Phototrophicaceae; genus Flexifilum. Next base: position 58,773 of record CAWKDY010000007.1, read on the forward strand.
CGCAAGCGCATCGCGGCGGGCAGCGGCGTTCAGGTTCGAGACGTGAACGAAGTCTTGAAGCAGTTCCAGGATATGCAGAAACTCATGGGTCAGATGCGCAAGGGCGGGCGAATGCCCGGCATGCCGCCGGTCTGCCTGCGCTAGGGTGAGCGATGCTACGCTCAATCCCTTCCGCAACTGAGTGTTTTTCGTCTCAGTGGCTCTCCGTAGCGATCGATAAGTCGCCCTGCATGGGAGCGCTAATATAAGGAGTATCAAGTTCATGGTTCGTATTCGTTTTCGCCGTGTGGGCTCCAAGAAGCAGCCCAGCTACCGTATCGTCGTCGCCGACCAGCACGCCGCCGCGCAACGGCGGCTATCATCGAGGCGATTGGTTTTCACAACCCGCGCACCCGCCCCTCCACCGACATTGTCGACGAAGCCCGCGTGCTCTACTGGCTGAGCGTCGGCGCACAGCCGAGCGAAGCGGTCGTGCCATGCTCAAGCGCACGGGCACGATGGAGCGCTACGAGCGCCTGAAGAAAGGCGAGAGCGATGGAAGCGCTGGTCGCCGAGGCGAACGCCGCCAGCGCCGCCGCCGAGCCGGTCAGCCCGCGCACGCGCTATCCCGCGCCGGAAGCGGGTCAGGGCAAGTTCAAGCCGAAAGAAGTCGTAAACAGAACACTTCAACCACAGTCAACGCAGTGACGCAGGGATGAGGTCGCACGAGCTTCTCTCCGCCTCTGAAACTCTGAGCGTTAGTATTGTCTGAGGAATAAGACATCATGGAAGAATTGATTGAATACGTCGCCAAAAGTCTGGTCGATGATCCGACGCAGGTCAAGGTAAGACGCAAGGACACCGGCTCGTCCATTATTTTAGAACTGCGGGTCGCCCAGCACGATACCGGGCGGATCATCGGCAAGGGCGGGCGCGTCGCCAACGCGCTGCGCACGCTGCTGCGCGCCGCGGATAATCCCAAAGCCAAGCGCGTCATTCTGAAGATCAGTTAAGCATGAGAACAAGCCAGCTTATTTGCTGCTCGGCGAGGTTCTGCGCCCGCACGGCATCCGCGGCGAACTGCGTCTTCGCCTGCTGACCGACTACCCCGAACGCATCGCCAAGCTCGAAGACCGTCTATCTCGGCGACAGCCCCGAAGCCGCAAAAGCCCAAGCCCTATCAGCGTTGAAGGGATGCGCATGAACGGCGACTACGGGCTGCTCAAGCTGAACGAGATCGATGATCGCAATCAGGCGGATCGGCTGCGCGGGCTGTTCGTGCTGGTCGATATGGAACACGCCGTCCCGCTGGAAGAAGGCGAGTTTTATCTCTACCAACTGCTCGGCCTGCACGGTGCAGACCGAGCGCGGGCGAGGTGCTCGGCACGCTGACCGAAGTGCTGGAAACGGGCGCGAACGACGTGTACATCGTCGACAGCCCGCGCTACGGCGAAATCCTGATCCCGGTGACGCGACGAAACCATCGTCAAGACCGACATAGACGCGGGCGTCGTCGATCGTCAATCTGCCGAAGGACTGCTGCCCGCCGCAAGTCGACGACGACGAGCGATCGCGGTTGACAGCGTGTTTCGGGCACGTGACCCCTTGACAGCATCCTGACCTGACTATATGCTGTGCGCAATGTGCGGTTAAACTCCCGGTCGCCGCAGTGAACGAACGCCAATATTGGCTCGGCTTTAGTCTCGTACCGGGCATCGGACCGAAACGCCTGCTGCTGTTGGTGCGGGCGTTTGGCGACTCTGAGCAGCGCATGGCACGCCAGCGAAGCGCAGCTGCGCGGCGCGCAGGTCTCGACAGCGAGACGACGGCAAATCTGCTGCGAACGCGCGCGCAGATCGATCTCGACGCGGAAATGGCGAAGATCGAGCGGGCGGGCGCGCGGCTGCTCACGCCCGGAAGACGCCGAATATCCCGCGCTGCTCAAGACATCCGCCGATCCGCCGCTGGTGCTCTACGTGCGCGGCACGCTGACCGCGCAGGACGAACTGGCGCTCGCGCATCGTCGGCACGCGCAAGGCGACCACCTACGGGCGCGACAGCGCCGCGTTTTTCGCCCGCGAACTTGCGCGGCAGGGCGTGACGATCGTCAGCGGGCTGGCGCACGGCATCGACGCTGCGGCGCATCGCGGCGCGCTGGAAGCAGGTGGGCGCACGATTGCGGTGTTGGGCTGCGGCATCGACCGGGTTTATCCGCCGGATCACGCCGACCTCGCGCGGCAGATCGCCAGCAGGGCGCGCTGATCAGCGAGTTTCCGATCGGCAGCAAGCCGGAAGCGCGTCATTTTCCGCGCCGCAACCGCGATCATCAGCGGGCTGTCGCTGGGCGTGCTGGTCGTGGAAGCGCCGGAACAGAGCGGCGCGCTGATCACGGCGGATTATGCGGCGGAACAGGGGCGCGAGGTTTTCGCCGTGCCGGGCAGCATCTTCAACGCCGGCGCGCGGCGGCACGAACCGCCTGATTCAGGATGGCGCGAAACTGGTGATGACGGTCGAGGACATCCTTGACGAGTTGAACATCGCCCACCGCAAAGTCGAAGCGCGCGGCGCTGACGAAGCAGATCGCGCCGACCGGGCGAGAAGGAACGCGGCGCTGCTGCGACTTCTTCAGTCGCGAACCGCTGCACATTGACGATCTGGTGCGGCGGAGCGGTCTTCCCGCCGCCGAAGTGATGAGCACGCTCACCCTGCTTGAGTTGCAGGGCTACGTCGAAGGCGATGGTCGAGGCAGCTATCCGTCTGATTAGCGCTCTCAAGCTAAAGGTTACCGACATGGAACACTATTATGCGGTCATTCTTGCGGGCGGCGGCGGCACGCGCTTGTGGCCCATGAGCCGCGCTGATGTGCCCAAGCAGTTGCTGCCGCTGGTCGAAGAAAGCTCGATGTTCCGCGTCAGCGTCGAGCGGCTCGCGCCGCTGTTCACGCCGGATCAGATTTACGTCGTCACCGGCGCAAAGTACGTGGAAGCGATGCGCGCCGACGCGCCGGAAATTCCGGCGGAAAATTTCATTGCCGAGCCGTATGGCAAGAACACCGCTCCGGCGGCGGCGCTGGCGGTGACCGTCATCCACAAGCGCGATCCACAGGCGACGATTGCCCTGCTGACCGCCGATCACCACATCGCCTACAAGGAGCGATTCCGCCGCGTCCTGCGCAGCGGCGTATGCAACTGGCGCAGGATGATTACATCGTCACGCTGGGGATTTCGCCGTCGCTGCCCTCGACCGGCTTCGGCTACATCCGGCGCGGCGGAGCAAATGCGCGACCATCGACGAGTTTGCTTGTTATCGAATCGCGCGGGTTCACCGAAAAGCCGGATACGCAAACCGCCGTGAACTTCATTCGCAGCGGCGAGTATAGCTGGAACTCCGGCATGTTCATCTGGCGCGCCGACCGCGCGCTGCGCGAATTCGCGCAGCATCTGCCTGAAATCTACGCGGGCATGATGCAGTTGCAGCCCGCCATCGATACGCCGGATTACGAGGCGCGGCTGGCGCGAAATGTGGGAGCAAATCCCGAAGGTGCAGATCGACGCGGGGCTGATGGAGAAGACGAACGCATCGCTGTGATCCCGGTGGATATTGGCTGGAGCGACGTCGGCAGTTGGGAAGCACTGTTCGACGTGCTCGACCTGGACACCGACGGCAACGGCTTCAAAGGCAGTTCGCCCAACCGTCTTGTGATTGACACAAAGAACACACTGGTTTACAGTGACAAGCTAACCGTCACGATTGGCGTCGAAGATTTCGTGATCGTCGATACCCAAGATGTGCTGATGATTTGTAAGAAAGACCGCGACGCAGGATGTCAAGAAAGTCGTTGACATGCTGCGCGACATGGATAACGAAACTTATCTCTAAGCGAATTAGGAATTGGCATGACTCTTGAAGCATACTGTGTAAAATGCAAGACCAAGCGCGAGATCGCAAACCCGCAGCCGAGCTTCACCTCGCGCGGGACACCCGGCGTGAAGGGATCGTGCCCGGTCTGCGGAACGACGCTGTTTCGTATGGGCGCGACCGAAGCTCACGCCAACCTACCCAAGCCGGAAATCGTGCCCGCGTCAAGCCGAAAGCCAAGCCGAAGGCGAAGACTGCGACCAAGCGAACCGCGAAGAAAGCTAAGCCGACTCGCAAGAGCACGGCAGCCAGCGCGACCAAGGGGACAACCAAGCGGCGAGAAACCAGCGGCAAAGCGATCGGCAAGCTGGTGATCGTCGAATCGCCCGCCAAAGCGCGCAGCGTCGGGCAGTTTCTCGGCAAAGGCTATACCGTCAAAGCGTCGAAGGGACACGTCCGCGACCTGCTCGTCTCGCAGATTTCGGTCGATGTGGAGAACGATTTCGAGCCGAAATACCGCGTCCTGAACGACAAGCGCGACACGGTCAAAGACCTCAAGAGCGCGGTTGAACGGGCGAAGGAAATTTATCTGGCGACCGACCCTGACCGCGAAGGCGAGGCGATTGCGTGGCACTCTGATGGCGGCAACCGAACTCGACAGCCAACCGGCGGCGAACGTCCAGCGCGTCGTCTTTCACGAGATCACCAAGCCCGCCATTCAGGAGGCATTCAGCCACCCGCGCGACATCGACATGAGTCTCGTCAACGCGCAGCAAGCGCGGCGCATCCTCGATCGGCTGGTCGGCTACAACGTCACCGAACTGTTGTGGGAGAAAGTCCGCAACCGCTTGTCGGCGGGGCGCGTGCAGAGCATCGCCGTGCGGCTGATCGTTGACCGCGAGCGCGAAGTCGAGGCGTTCGTCCAGCAGGAATACTGGACGCTCGACGCCCAGCTGCGCAAACAGCACCTCAACGGGCACGACACGCCGCAAGCCGTTCCTCGCGCGGCTGTTCAAAATCGACGACGCCGACGTGACTTTCGCCACCGAGAGCGACGTCCAGCCGCACGTTGACATACTGAAGCAGAGCAGCTTCAGCGTCGCCGACATCAAGCGCGGCGAGCGCGTGCGCCAGCCGTCCGCGCCGTTCACGACCAGCACGCTCCAGCAGGAAGCGTCGCGGCGGCTCGGCTTCACCGCCAAGCGGACGATGGCGGTCGCGCAGCAGTTGTACGAAGGGATCGACGTCGGCACCGAAGGCTCGGTCGGCTTGATCACCTACATGCGTACCGACAGCATCGCCGTTTCGGCGCAGGCGCAGAAAGAAGCGCGCGACTACATTAGCGGTCGCTTCGGCAAAGACTTCATGCCCAAGAACGCGCCGATCTACAAGACCAAGACGAAGGGCGCGCAGGAAGCGCACGAGGCGATCCGCCCGACCGGCGTCACCTACGTCCCCGACGACATCAAGAAGATGCTGTCGCACGACCAGTTCCGGCTGTATACGCTGATCTGGCAGCGCTTCGTCGCCAGCCAGATGGAGAACGCGGTCTACAACACGCTGCGGGTCGATATCGACGCCGGGTTATCAGCGAACAGCCGCCCGTATCACCTCCGCGTCAGCGGCAGCACCATCCAGTTCAGCGGCTTTTTGGCACTCTACGAGGACGCCCGCGACGAAGATGCCGCCGCCGACGACGACGAAGGGCGTATCCTGCCGGAGATGACGGTCGGCGAGCTGCTCGACCTGCTCGAGCTGCTGCCGGAACAGCATTTCACCCAGCCGCCGCCGCGCTACACCGAAGCCAGCATCGTGCGGACGCTGGAAGAATTCGGCATCGGTCGCCCCAGCACCTTCGCGCCGACGGTCGCCGTCATTCAAGACCGCGAGTACGTCACCAAGCAGGACAAGCGCTTGATCCCCACCGACACCGGCAAGATCGTCAACGATCTGCTGGTGCAGTATTTCCCGGAGATCATGGACTACCAGTTCACCGCCAAAATGGAGGACGAACTGGACGACATCTCCGAGGGTAAGCGCGAATGGCGTCCGATGCTGCGCGCGTTCTACGATCCGTTCGCGCGCGAACTCAAAACCGCCCACGACGTGATCCCGTCGATGAACGTCGAGGAGGAAATCGGGCGCGACTGCCCGGTCTGCGGCAAGCCGCTGGTGATCCGCTACGGGCGCTTCGGCAAGTTTATCGGCTGCTCGGACTACCCGAACTGCCGCCACACCGAGCCGTTTTTGGAGCGGCATCGGCGTCTCCTGCCCGGTCTGCGGCACGGAACACGGCGGCGAGATCATCGAGCGGCGGTCGCGGCGCGGGCGCGTGTTCTTCGGCTGCTCGCGCTATCCCGACTGCGAGTTCACGAGTTGGAAGCGTCCGCTGCCGCAGCCCTGCCCCAACTGCGGCGGAATGCTGGTCGAGTCGGCGCGCAACAAGGCGGAATGCATCGTCTGCAAGCACACGTTCCAGATCGACAAGCTCCCTCAGCGGAAAGCCGAACGTAAGCGCCGAACTGGCGTAAACGACAGCGAGAGCGCAGGCGCACTCATGCCCTACGCAGGCAGCAAATGCATCCATGCCTCGTTTGCATTTTCCAACGAATAGCGATAGCCTCATTCTATTATTGTCGCTCTGACGTGATTTCCGTTACAATCGATAAGATAGTCGGCGTCGGACGAAAGGTCGTAGAGGTATGAAATTTCTCAAAGATACTATAACGGGATCTTTGTCGTTCTGCTCAAGCCCTATATGCCCTCGCTCAAGACACTGGCTGTGCTCGTCGGCGGCTTGTTGCTGGGGCTGCTCTGGGCTTACGCCCTTGCGCCGACCGTCTACTACAACTCCGACCCGCGCACCCTGCATCAAAGCTGGCAGGATGAGTGGGTCAAGCTGCTGGCGGACCGCTACGCCTTGCCGACCAACACCGACATCAGCGCCAACATCATCGACCTGCTCGGCCGCGTCGATGATCCGGTGGGGATCGTCGACCGGCTGATCGCCCAGCCCGGCGAGGAAGCCAACCTCGGCAAACTGCAAGCGATTCGCCCGCTCGCCGAACAAGCCGAGCCGATCGCCGTCGCCGCGCCGGAGCCGAAGGCTCTGTCGGCAATATCTTGCCGTTCATCATCGCGCCGATTGTCGTCATCGTCGTCGGCACGATTGTGGCGGTCATCTGGGGCATGTTCATTTACCCTAACTTGTTCGAGCCGCTGCTGCGGCGGCGGCGCGGCGAGCAGGTCAGCGCGGAAGTCGTGCAGGAGCGCAAAGCGCGCGCCGAAACCGCCAAGCTGATGGAAACCAGAGAAGACCGACTTCAGCGGCGACCACCAACTAAGGTCCGCCGCTGATGCAGCGGATGTCCAACTATACGCCGGGCTTCGGGACCTATGACGAGTCCTACACGATTGAGGACGAGCAGGAACGCTTCCTCGGCGAATGCGGCGCGTTGATCTCGGAGACGATCGGCACGGGTGACCCGGCAAAGCGCCGCCGCGATTGAGGTCTGGTTGTTCGACAAGGACGATTTTGTCCGCACCGTGACCAAAGTTTTCGCCTCGGAATACGCTTTCAACGATCCCGGCGATGCGCTCCAAGCTCGAAGCCAAAGGCGATCTCGTGCTGGCGCAGCCCGGCGCAACCGTGACGATGGAAACCAACACCCTGCGCTTGCAGGCGCGGATCGTCGATATGCAGTACGGCACAGGTCCGCTGCCGCCCAACAGCTACTTCGAGAAGATGACGATCGAACTGGCGGCGTGGCGCAAAGAGCCGGGCGCCGCAGTACGGCGCGCCCGCCGTGCAGACGCAGATGCAGCCGGTCGTCCTGCCACAGCAGGTGATTCCGCCGCGCCGCAGCAAGCGCCGGTGCAGACCCCGGCTTACCAGCCGCCTCCGGCGCCCGAGCCGACCTACCAGCCGCCCGCTCAGCAGCCGAGCTACAGCCGCCCGCGCAGCAGCCCCCGGCGCACAGCCGAGCATCAGCCCCCGCCGATCAGCCGCCCCAGCGGCACCCAGCGGCGGCTTCAGCCGACCCCTGCCCCGCTCCGTCCGGCAGTGCCAAACGCCGCCGCCCGCCCGCGTCCCAACCCCGACGACGATCCGTTCGGCGGCACGGGCGATTTCACCCCGATCAGCTAAGCGGCAGATGACAGAGGAGCGAACGGGACACTCGCTCTGTTTCCCTTTTTGATCATTCAGCGCAGGCTGCGCGGGAGTGTACTCAGTTGATCTTCTTGATCTTGAAGATGATTTCGCCGCTGGGGGTGCTGGACGCGAACTTTCTGACCTTTTTTCGCGCCGAGCAGCGCCGACCCAATCGGGCTGAGGTGCGAGATTTTGCCGACATCGGGGTTGGCTTCGGCAGCGCCGACAATCGAGTAGATTTCCTCGTCGTCCATACCGTCTTCGACAATCGTCACGTGCGAGCCGAGCGCTACCACGTCCGACGCGCCCTCGTTGGCGATGATCTCCGCCGTGTGGAGGACGTTCTCAAGATATTTGATCCGCCCTTCAACGAAAGCAAGCTGCTCTTTGGCGTCGTGATAGTCGGCGTTCTCTTTCAGATCGCCTTCCGCAACCGCCTCGGTCAGCTTGTGCGCCAGTTCGGGGCGGCGCACGTTGATCAGCCTATCAAGTTCGCGTTGGAGTTCTTCTGCGCCTTCGGCGGTCAAATAAACGTTTTCCGGACATCCTCAATCACCTTTGTCTGCTATTGTCTGCCGCTGGATCGAATGATCGCGCTCACTGGATTTAACGCGACCGCAAAAAAATGAAGGAAACATGAGTAAATAGTTGGCTCTCATTTCCAGTTCCGGTTGAGTCACGTCAATTATAGCCTTACAACGGCACGAGCCGAGGGCACTCAGATTAAAGACAGTATAGGGTCTTGAAATGCGAAAATCAAGATTTGACCTGCCAAAATTCTACGGAGTGTTATATAATAACTTTGTAATTAAGCATACTTTGACCTAAACGATGAGATGAACCATGCAGCGAAAGAACAGATCAAGTCTTTGGCTATTTATCGGAGTGGTCGGGCTGCTCCTGCTCGCACTGCAAAGCGTCAGCGCACAGAATCAGCCAGTCTTTCAAATTGGCGTCCTCGACGATCCGCGCGGCGCGATCAGCGATGGCGCGCGGCTTGCCGTCAGCGAGATCAACGATGCCGGAGGCGTGCGCGGCGCGGACGGGACGATATTCCCCCTCGATCTGCTGATCGTGCCCGCCAATTCCGGCTCTGATCTCGATCAGGCAGTCGCAGCTGCAAGCCGCCAACGTGATCGCCGTTCTCGGTGCGCAGAGCAATGCGATGTTCAACGGACTGCCGCAGCTTCAGAGCTTCGGCGTCCCGATTATCACCCCGGCGACCGGCGATACGATTCTCACGTCGGACACGACCGGCTTGGTCTTCCGCTCGCGCGCGTCGGAAGCCGAGCAGGGACGGGCGCTCGCCAGCTATCTGATCGACGAGTACAACTTGCTCGCCATAGCGACTATTCAGCTTGACGTCCAGCACCGACAGCATGATCGGCTTCACGAGCGCCGCCTCGGCGCTTGGTGTCACCCCGCAGCCAGCGCTCATGCCGAACGATGCCACCCAGTTGAAGCGATGCGCTCGGCACGCTGATCACGGCAAATCCCGCTGTGATCGTGGCTTATGGCACTCCAGCGCTCGCGGCGAGGCTCTACGACGGCTTGCGGAGCAGGGCTGGGCGGGGCTATTCGTTTACAATCAGGCGTTCGACCCTGCCTTCCGCCTGAGCGTGCCGTTCGATCAGTTGAGCGGCGTCATAGCGGCGACGACGTGGCCGTTCACGTCGACCGACCTGGCCAGCACGACTTTCCTGAACAGTTATATCCATACCTACGGCGAGCTTCCGGGCGCGGTCGATGCCGCCAGCTATGACTCGGTCAAGCTGATCGCCGATGCGCTCGGCAAGCCGGGCGCCTGCGCGACAACCTCGCCAGCGCTGCCAAACTCCGGCGTGCAGGGCGTCCTCAAAGCGAGCGACCTCGGCGCGGGCGAGTTGAGCAATAACGTCGCCATCGTCCGTCTCGGCGAACTTGGCGCGCCGCAGGTGCTGGCGCGCTACGTCGGGCGGGCATGCGCGCTCACCGATACCCCTGCCCACGCCGACCCGACGACTTCCCGACCGTCACGCCGACGCTTTCCCGACCGTTACCGCGACGCCCTGGGCGTCAACCTGACGATCAAGCAGCCGCTCCAGAACGTGCGCACGCGGTCCCGGCGACAACTACGACATTCTCGGACAGTTGAGTCAAGGCGAGCAGGCAGCCGTGATCGGCGCGAGCATTGATTATGCGTGGGTCGTCATCAATTTCCGGGGGCAGCAGGGCTGGCTCGCCGCCTATCTGGTCGACATTTCCGGCGATCTGCGCAGCGTCCCGGTCGTCCCGGCTCCGCCAACGCCGACTCCGGCAATCACGGCGACGCCTACGCCCTCACCGTCGGCTGACCTGATCATCGTTTCGGCGACATCGCCTAACCCGATCATTCCGAACCAGAACTTCACCGTCAACGTGACGGTCGGCAACATCGGCGGCTCACCCGCCGGGTCATTCACGGTCGCCGGGACGTTTCCGCCCAACAATATCTTCCTCGTCGCGTACGGCCGGGTCTCGTGCCGGGCAAAGCGCCGACGTCTCGATGTCAGGCATCCTGACCGGCACGGGCACGTTCACCGACTTCCCTGATTATCGACGCCAACAATCAGGTTGACGAGGGCAGCGTCGGCGAGCAGAACAACCGCTACAACATCACCTACACAATCGGGACGCCGAACATCTCTGCGTCAGGGATCGCAGACGCTGGATCTGGGCGATACGCTCGATCTGGAGGGCAACGGCGCTCAGGGCGACGTCAACTGGAACGCTGACGGCGGTACGCTCGGCTTGAAGGCGATCTTCGGCGCGCAGCTGGGCATCTGCTCAGCGGCGAATTAAATGCCGTGACCTACGACTCGATCAACCCCAGTTAACGAACCGCGACTGCATCGCCGCGAGCGAGACTGAGCGCCGGCATGCTGGTCGGCATCGTCACCGCCGACGGACATCGCGGCGTGATGCAGGTCAACGGCGATCAGCGACACGCAGATCATGCTCAACTTCAAGGTCTATAAGCTTAACGCTGGTCCACGTCAGGGCGCATGGCTGGGCGAGCCCTTACCCTTCACCGCGATTACGGACTTAGCGGCACGTCGATCCAGGTAATCGGTTCGGGTAGACGTAAATCGGCGTTGGAAGCGGACGCTCCGCCTCGCTGACGCGTGACGGCATAGTAATCGGCCGGCAGATCGCCAAGCGTGAAGTTCTCGCCAAACGCCGGATCAGGATTGACCGAATTGTCGCCATAGCTGTAAGTCTCGCCGAGCTGTCATCGACTGGACCTCAAGGTGACTGCTGGCGAGACTGCCGAGGCGTCGGTGACGCGCCCCGACCAGCGTGCCCGTAGTCGCGGAACGGACGCAGCCACAACTCCGGATTGCGCGTCGCGCCGAAGTCGAACGGGTTGCCGACGCGCACCTCGAAATGCAGATGCGGACCCAGCGCGATCCCGGTCGCGCCGACCATGCCGATCTCGTCGCCCTCATGCACCCGCTGCCCCGCCTCCGCACCGTTGGTGCGACATGTGTCCGTAGAGCGTGAAGACAGGCTAGACCCTCCGGCGAGAGAAAATTATGCTGAATGACGACCAGATTGCCGTAGTAGTTGTTCATCGAGCCGAACTGCGTCGTTAAATCGTTGCCCGCGTAGATCACCGTCCCATCGGCCGCGGCGTGAATCGGCGTACCGGGCGGATTGACCAGATCGATCGCCGTGATGGACTTGCAGCCGCCCGCCGTCGGTGCCGCCGTAGGGATAGGTGCGCGCCGCCCAGTTGACGTAGTTGCCGCCAATCGGCCGTCCGAAGACGTAATGATCGGCGATCTGCGCCGCCGGATCCGGCGGCGGCGGCGTCCACGTCGGCACGCCCGCGACCGTCCAGACCGCCGCTCGGCGAGCGGGATGAAGGTCGCAGTTGGCGCGGGCGACGGCGGTGGCGTGAAGTCGGTGCGTAGTGGTCGGCGTTGGCGAGGCGGAAAGTCAGCGTCGGGCGACAGGAGTCGGCGTCGGCAGCGCGTACTGACATGCTGGACTTCGGTGTCGCGCGCGGCTGTCGGCGCCGGTACGGTCGGCGTGAAAGGCGTCAGCGACGGCGGCGGCTGCGCACGCCACCAGCCAAGCACAGCAGAAAGCAATCGATCTCACTCGAACGGCACCTCACGAAAATCGCCGGTCGCCGCGCCGAAGCGTCGTTCGAGCACTTGATCGCGCGTCTGCGGCGGGAAGCTGCAAGCTGGCGAGCGCGCAGTCGATCAGCGCCGCCTGCGGGATCAGTCCGACCAGTTCGGTTTGGGTGATCGGCGCGCCGTGCTGCGCCGCTTCTGCGCGCAGCGGCTGCCATGATCGTCGACAGCGACGTTTTGCGGAAGTCGATGACGTTCATCGAGACCTGCGCCCGCCCGTCGACCAGCAGACCGAGCGCTTTGAGGTAGGGCAGCCCGCCGCCGGATGCGCGGATCGCCAGCGCAATCGCCTGCGCGACCGTCACGTCGTCGGTGTCGAGATAAGCGTTGAAGGCGATCAGCGGCGCGCGCGCGCCGACGGCGACCGCCCCTGCCGCCCGATCCGCGCCGGACCGAAATCCGGCTCGCGCTCCGGCGTCGTGATCGCGGTCTTGAGCAGTTCGTAGCCGCCGCGCCGCACGTCGGCCAGATTGACCCGCTCCGGGCGCAGCGCCGCCGCTTCGTAGAGATAGACCGGGAAGTCTAGTTCGTCCGCCGACGCGCCGCCCGAACGTCCGCGCCAGCGCGGCGCAGTCGTGCAGCGAATGTCGCGCAGCGGCACAAACGGGATCACGTCAACCGCGCCGATCCGGGGATGGACGCCGCGATGCGCCTCAAGGTCGATGCGCTCGACCGCGACCCGCGCGGCGCGAAACATCGCCTCGGCGACCTGCATCCGGTTCGCCCGCGAAGGTGATCACGGTGCGGTTGTGATCGGCATCGCTGCTCACGTCGAGCAGCGCGACCGGTGCGGACTGCACGGCATCGACCAGCGCGGCAATCACGTCGCGCGCCGCCCCTCGCTGAAATTGGGGACGCATTCGACCAGCGCCACGCTTACTCCTCGTCGTCATGAATGGGTCGGCGGCGTTGGCGCCGGCGGCGGCGCAACGGGCGCGTAGCGGTGGCGGCGCCAGCATCTGCTTTCCAGCCCCTTGAGCGTCTCCTCGTCGACCACTTGCCCGTTGAACTGGCGATAAAGCGCCGGGTTCGCGCGCGATCAATCGCGTAGCGCCAGCGACGTGTGCCGACTTCGCGCAGCACCGAGCGGCAGTAAGTCGCAGCGGACGATCGTGCGCGGGCGCGGGATGCCGAGCAACGCGAGTGCTGGCGCGTTTCGACGCGCAGATGCCCCTCGCCGCAGACCGGGCAGCGCTCGATGACGAAACCGTCGGCGTAGCGATCCGCCGCCGCCAAGCCGCGCCAGTACAAGCCGACGTAAATCAGCAGCAGCACCAGCGCCGCGCCGCCGACCACCGCTTCCGGTGGGATCGGCGCGGGCTGGGTCGTCCGCTGGCGGGGTCGAGACCGGCGTCGGCAGGTCGCCCGGCAGAATCATGGCAGCGTCGCCGTTGACGTTGCGGTTGGCGTCGCCGTAGCGTCGACGTAGCGTCGGAGTCGCAGTCGCCGTCATTGTGTCGGTCGGCGTAGGCGAGTTGGTGCGTCGTCGGCGGCTGACGCTGTATCGGTCAGCGTCGGCGCAGCGCTGGCGATCCGTCGCGTCACTGCTGGCGCGCCGCTCTGCGCGACGTTGCGCGGCGCGTCGGCGTTGAGCTGTGGTCGGTCGGCGGTGTCGTTCGTCAGCGTCTGGCTCGGCGCTGCGGCTGTCGCCGTCAGCGTGAGCGTACGCGTCGCCGTTGCGCTCGCGGTGTTCGTGACGGTCGGTGCATCGGTCGGCGTCGCGCTCGGCGTAACGGTGACGCGTGCGGCGCGTCGGTTGAGGTCGCGGCGTCGGCGTGTCCGTCGGCGTCGCCGACGGTGCAGGCGTCTCGGAGCGTACCGCCGCCAGCTCGCAGCGTCGGCGCTTGACTTGGCGTTGACGTGAAGCTCGGTCAGCGGCGACGGTGTCTGGCTCGGCGTAGGACGTCGGCGTATGCGCGTATCGTCGGACGGCGTCAAGGTTGCGCGTAGCGCGTCTGTGTGGACGTGTCAGTCGGTGAGCGTCGGCGTGCGCGTCGGCGTATCGGTCGGCGTCGGGATGGGCAGCGTGGTCGTCGCGGTGTCGGTCGGCGCGGCGTGAACGTCGCCGTAGCGGTCGGCTGGGCGTAGTCGGTCGGCGTCGGGGTTATCGTCGGCGTGCATCGTCGGATGGAGCGTCAAGGTCGGTCGCTCGGCGTGCAGGCGTCGTGCCGATGGTGTCGCGCTGGCGGTTGCGTCGGCGTGATCGTCGGCGTCCGCGTCGCCGTGAAGGTCGCCGACGGCGTGAGCGCGCCGGGCAGCAGCACCGGCAGCAGACTAGCCACGTTGATGTCAAGCCGGACGAGCAGATCGCGCGCAATCCAGCCGAAGCCGTCCCGGAAACGGATCAGAATCCACAGTCCGTCGACGCTGCGCCCGACCGGTTCGACGTGATCGCCGGTGACGATCGCGCCGAGATCGGGAAATAGCGCAAGCCGGGACCCGAAGCGGACGCGCGCGCCCACCGTCCCGCGCGTACGAAAACGCCCGTCGGCGTCGCCGTATACAGGTCGGTCGCCGTCGGCGAATAGAGCGGTCGGCGTCAGTTGGCTTTCGTCGAGCGTCGGCAGCGCGTCGAGGTCGACCGCCCAATACGGCGAGGTCGCGCCGAATCCAGCCGAAGCCGCGGTTGTAGCGGATCATCACCCAATTGCCGTCCTGCTGCGATTGAGCGGAACAGACGACGTCGCCCGCCACCAGCCTGCCCGACCGGGAGGTAAGTCTCGCCGGGACCGCCGCGCACGTAGATATCGCTGCCGACGACGTAGCTGCCAGCGGCGTTTCCGACGGCACCGGCGTCACCGACGACTGCGCGCCGCCGGGATGCGCATCAGGGCGGACAGCGCGAGGCAAAAAGCAGCAGGCGAAGTTTCAAACGACGTCCCCCAGAGTATCCGCATTCTACTCTAACACGAGTGCCACGCACGCGGCAATCGCGCAGACCGCCGATCAACTGCCAATCGTGAAATTGACTTTCGGCGGGTCGACCGGCTGCCGTTGCCGTCAAGCTGACCGACCAGTTGCCGGAGGCGAACTGCTCGGCGGTCGGCTCGATGGAGAACCACGAGCAGAAATCGGCGTCGTCGCTCGGCACGGTCCAGTCTTCCGTATAGGTAAGACTGCCCCTGATAATCCCACTCGACGTGCATCTGCGTCCCGGCTTTGACGTTGAGCGCGCGCGTCGTGATGTAGATCATCTGAATGTTCGCCGGAAAGCTGTATTCCAGCGCGACCGCGCAGCCGTCCGAGTCGCGCACGCTCGACGCCGTGCCGACCTGCGTAAACTGCATGTCGCCCAGCGACCCGCCCGTATTGGCGGGGCTGCTGCCCTGTGTCGCCCGGCTGAGTCGGCGCCGCGATCGCCACCGGGTGCTGGCGTCGCCATCGACCCGGGCGTGATCGCGCCGCTCCTGTTGACGATCTGCTGCGTGGGCGGAAGCACGACGTGCAGCGTCGCCAGAAGCTGCTGGTTGCGCCCTTCCATCTGGGCGACGTAAGTCTGCGCCGCGACCGCCGTCTCATGAACCTGCGTCCCCTGCGCCTGCGCCGCCTGCGCGATACTGGTCGCTTCGGCGATATAGCCTTCGCGCTCGGCTTGCAGCGTCCCCGCCGGGTTTTCCGGCGTGAGCGCGCTGCACGCGCCCACCAAGATCGCCAGCCACAGCGCCAGCGACAACCACAATCCCTGTGTTGCGCACAGTTTTACGTTCGAAGCATATTTCGCTGCATCCATTGGTCACCAACAGGCGCACGTTACCAGATTTTCGCGGCTGTTTTCCAGAGTCAGCGGCTTCAGGTCAGCGCGGCTGCGGGCTTGCTGCGCAATTTTTACTGCTAAAATGATAAATCATACTCGCCCCCATAGCTCAGCGGATAGAGCGTTGCCCTCCGGAGGCAAAGGCGCAGGTTCGAGTCCTGCTGGGGGCACTTGAACGAAAACGAACTGGCTGCAAACCAGTTCGTTTTGCTTTTAGCTGATCATTCAGTCTTACGGGAAAGGATCGTCGCTATGAACACCGACCAGATTCTGCGCGATCACCTGACCGCCCTGCTCGATGGGCGTCAGGCGCACATGACTTTCGACGATGCCGTCGCCGATTTTCCGCTGGATAAAATGAACCTCACCCCGCCGAATGTCGATTACACCCCTTACCACCTCGTCGAGCACCTGCGGCTCGCTCAGTGGGACATTCTCGACTACATCCGCAACCCCAACTACAAGTCGCTGGAATGGCCCGCTGGCTACTGGCCCTCGCGCGGCACGCAAGCGGACGCGGCAGCGTGGGCGAAGTCGATCCAGCAGTTCCGCGACGACCTCGCGGCGCTGCACGCCATCGTCCGCGACCCTCAGACCGATCTCTACGCACCGATCCCGCACGGCTACAGCGGGCACACGATTTTGCGCGAAATCCTGCTCGTCGCCGATCACAACGCCTATCACGTCGGAGAACTCGGCATCCTGCGCCAGATCATGAACGCTTGGGGCAGCGCCCGCCACTAACGACAAAACGAAAAAAGTCAACGCCAAGACGCGAAGGCGCAAGGAGGAGCGCGCTGTACTCCTCTTTGCGCCTTCGCGCTGATTCATTTCCTCGCTTGTTGCTCCAAAAAGAACAGGCTACACTGAAGATCGGTCGGTGTGCAGCGATAGGCATTCATCATTAGCGGCAAAATTCAACGCTACGTT
Organism: uncultured Chloroflexia bacterium; assembly: GCA_963848465.1. Classification (GTDB taxonomy): domain Bacteria; phylum Chloroflexota; class Anaerolineae; order Aggregatilineales; family Phototrophicaceae; genus Flexifilum. Next base: position 75,610 of record CAWKDY010000007.1, read on the forward strand.
TTCATCTTCATTGCCGTCTATTTCGTCCTGTTCGGCGGCACCTATTCCAGCCAATTTTCGGCGTGCGCGTGTTTCATCACCTGTTCACGACCGCGCTGATCAGTCTATGGCTGCTGCTGCGACTGCTGCGTGGGCGCGGCTTGCCGCCCACCCCCTTAAACTCGCTGCTCGCGCTGACGGTGATCGTCTGGTTCGCCTCGGCGCTGCTCAGCCTTGATCCGCGCATGGCGCTGGAAAACGTCTGGCTGCCGCTGACGCTGCTGCTGCTGTTCTTCATCATGGTCGACCTGCTGCAAAGCGGGCGCGAAACCCTGCTGATCGAAACCCAGTTCTTGATCGCCGTCTTGGTCGTGCTGCTGGCGGGCTTTCAACTCGCTTCGTGGTACTTCGGCTGGGGCTTCGCCACGCTGACGCTGGGCGCGCGCACGGTGATGGGCGTCCCGCTCACCCCGCCGCGCCTGTTCGTGCCGCTGGGCGTGAGCACGTGGCTGGCTGCCTATACCGCGCCGCTGGCAGTCCTGATCGGCGTCTGGGGCTTGAGCGCCCGCCGCCGCGACGCGCGGATCGGCTTGCTGCTGTTGGCGATCCTGCTGGTGATTGTCATGCTGCTGACCGGGTCGCGCGGCGGTTGGATTTCGCTGGCGGCAGGGATCGCCGTGTTCGCCGCCCTCACCGTCCTCAGCGACCCGCGTCTGCGCGGGTTGATCCGGCGCTTCGCCTTGCCGTTGGGCATCGGCGGCGTCGGCGTGATCGCAGCGGGCGCGCTCGCGCTGATCGTCGTCAGTGCCAGTCCGGGACACGCCAGCGGCGATCTACTCCGCGCCGATCTGTGGCGCGGCGCACTGCAAATCACCGCCGATCATCCGGTGCTGGGCGTCGGCGTGGGCGAGTTCGGGCGTGCCTATCGGCTCGACCGTGACCCGACTTACGTCGATAACCGGCTGGGCACGGCGCACAACTTCTACCTGAACACGCTGCGCGGAAACCGGGATCGTCGGCGCGGCGGTCGCCCTCGCCCTCGGAATCGCGCTCATCTGGCGCTGGTGGCAGCTCTGGCAGCGTGCCGGGACACCCACACGCCGGATGCATCTAGCGGGCGCGTTCGCGGCGCTGGTTGGCTTCGGCGCGCAAAGCTTCTTCGACATCTTCGCCAGCACGCCGCTGATCCTGCTGGCGCTCGGTCTCGCCGCCTACTGCATCACCGAACCGCGCTCCCGCGTCGATCCGCCGCTGCGTGGCAGCCGTCCCGCCGCCCTCGCCGCCCTGATCGGCGTGCTGATCTTCGGCGCGGGGCTGCTGCGCTCCGATCAAGCGCAGGCGCTGTTCAACGCCAGCTTGAACGGATCGCTGGAACAGGCGCAGCAAGCCACCGCCCTCGACCCGGCGCTGCATCTCTACACCTTGCAGGTCGCCTACCTCACCGCCGAGCAGTCAGCGGACAACGCCGCTGCTCTCGACGCTTACCGGGGGGCGCTCGACCTCGAACCGACGTGGGATACCGGCTGGATCAACTATGCTGCCTTGCTCGAACGCGACGGCGAGACCAGCGCCGCGCTCGACGCCTTGCAGCGCGCCATCGATATCGACAACCACAACGGCGCGCTGCTGCTCTGGGCGCGCCTCGCCGAGCAGCACGACGCCGCGCCAGCCGCCGCCATCGTCGATGCTTATGCACATCACCTTCACGCTGCCGCGATGGTCTCCGACCCGCTGCCGCTGTCGAGCTTCTGGTCGGCAACCGATCTGCGGCGGCAAGCGCTCGACACTTTTCTGGCAGAAAACTCGCTCGACTTCCGCTATCGCATCCTTGCCGCCCTCGATCCCGATCAACTGGCGGCGCTCGTCCCCCTGAACCCGATCACCGCTGCCGAGTGGTGGGTCGCGGGCGAACATGACTTAACGGTCAACGGCGATGCCGCCGCTGCCGACGCCGCTTTCACCCAGGCAATCGCGCTGCGGACGGATCAATTTCTGGGCGATATGTACGCCTCGCGTGCCCGCGCGCGGCTGACGCTCGATCTCGTAGGTGCTGCCAATGACCTGAACGCCGCCGACTTGCTCGGCGTCACCTACGAAATCGCCCAACGCCACCCGCGCCCGGCTTGCCGATACGCTCGAACTCCGCCGCCGCTTGCTTAGCCAATGCCGTGCCGCCGCGCATCATCGACCAGAACTTCGAGGGCGTCCTCTTCGGCGGTCGCGTCGCCTCGTTCGACTTGCTGCCGGATATGCGCCCGCCGGGACCCGGCACCGCCGTCTTGCAGCCGTGGTACGACCTCGCGGCGAGCTACCTTGACACCGGTGAAACCGACCGCGCCATCAATGTCTACCGCGCCATTCTCGACCGCGCGCCCGAAGAGAGCACTGCCCGCGCCGCACTCGACCGCTTGACCGGGAGCTGAACCGAATGACTGCCCATCGGCTGACGCGCCCGCTGTTCATCCTGCTGGTCGTCTATGTTCTGCTGGTCGGCGCGACCTACACCGGCATCCTCACGCCCGTGCTCCGCTGGATCGACGTCTGGATTGTCGGCGGCACGCTGATCGTCTGGGGTTGGAGTCAGCGTCGTTGGCGCTGGCAGACGACGCCGCTCGACCTCGCCATCATCGTCTGGATCGTCGCCTTCGCCCTCTCGCTGCTGACCAACCTCAACTCGTGGCGGCGGATCGCGCTCGGCTTGTGGTTCATGGGCGTCTTCATCGGCGTGTGGTACTTGCTCGCCCACGCGCTGGCGAACCGGGCGCTGCGCCGCGCGTGGCTGATCGACGCGCTGCTGATCACGGGCGTGCCGGTCGTCTTCGTAGGCTTCGCGCAGGTCTGGCTGGCGCTGACCAGCGGGCTGCCCCTCCCCCGCCCGGTCGGGACGCTCGGCAACGCCAACACGCTGGCGGCGCTGCTCGTCATGCTGATCCCCTTCACGGCGGGGCGGCTGGCGAGAGTCGAAAACGCCGCTGCCGCGCGTCCTGCTGGGGCTGTACACGTTTGCTATTCTGCTGCTGCTGGGGTTGACCTTCTCGCGCGGCGGCTGGATCGGCGGCGTGGTTGGGCTGGCGGTCTGGGTCGGCTTGCGCTTCCCGGTGCGCCAGCTTTGGGTCGCCCGGTCTCGACTCCAACAAGCCGCGCTGATCGGCGTCGCGCTCGTCGCGGCAGCAGGCGGAGCCGTCGTCCTGCTCAACTCGCTGAGCATCGGCGGGCGCGGGCTGGATCTGCGCACGTGGCTATACGAGACCGCTCTGCAAATGTTCGCCCAGCGTCCGCTGACCGGGCACGGCTTGTTCACCTTCGGCGCGGGGCTGTCGCGCCTCAATTCGCTGCCGCCGCTGGAGCCACACAGCCACGCCCACAACGTGATTTTGCAGGTCGCCGCCGAGTTGGGCATCGTCGGGCTGTTCGCCTTGGCGCTGACGGCGTGGGCAGCCCTGCGCGCGCTGCTGCGAACCCTGCACCGCCCCTCTGATCCGATTACGGTGATGGGGATTGCCGCCTTCGCCGGGTTCGCCGCCCACCAGATGCTTGACCTCCCGGCGATGATGCCGACGATTGCCCTCGTCGCGCTGATGTCGCTGCTGATCGCCGTTGTACCGGGCGAGTCTGCCACCGAAGCACCAACCGCGCGTCGAGCATGGCAGCCTTGGCTGATCGCGTTCGGTGGCGCCGCGCTGCTGATCGCCGGGGTGTGGAGCGCGGTCAGCTATCAGCGCTACGTCAGCATCTTGACCGACGCCAACAGCAGCCAAGACTTTCGCGCCGCCGCCGATCAACTGCAACCGCTCGCCGACGCCGATCCCGACTTCGCGCTCTATCCCGAACAGCAGGGCATCCTGCTCGGTCTCGCCGCCGCTGCTGGCGACCCGACGGCAGCCAGCGCGGGCGTCGAGCGCTTCGAGCGCTTCACCGCGCTCGACCCGGATTACGCCAACGGCTGGGCGAATCTCGCCGCGCTGCACGCCGCCCTCGGCGACTATCCCGCCGCCGTCACGGCGATGCGCCACGCCGCCGATCTCGCGCCCATGAGCTGGTCGCTGCTCTATCGCTACGGCGTTTACGCCGAAGCCGCTGGCGACGATGCCACCGCGCGCCAAGCCTATCAAGCCGCGCTCGACCTAGGACACGACGTTGCGCTGATCCCCGGCTGGGGCGACTCGCCGCTGCGCCTCGACCTGACGCCGCTCGAGAGCGACTTTTCCGACTTCGCGCGGACGCTGCTCCTGCTCGAACGCGGCGAGATCGCGGCAGCGCAGGCGTTCGCCGTCGATCATCGGGGCGGCGCGACCGATGCCAGCGCCGGCAATCAGCCTGAAGCTGATCCTCGCGCTCAGTGCGGGCGACCGCGATCAAGCGGGAGCGGACTTCGCCCAAGCGCAGCACAATGTCGTCAATCATAATGGGGCTATCTGGGCACAGGTGGATGCGGCGCTGCTGGAAACCGACGACGATGCTTTCGCCCGCCGGATCGCGGCGGCGCGCGAAGCGCTCGCCGGTGCGCCCTATCAAGGTGACTGGGAATCGGGCGAGAATATCGCCTACATTCAATACCTCAGCCTTGCCATCCCGCGCCAGTTCATCCCGCAGGTCGGCTACAGTGAGGTCGATCAGGCGCTGATCCACCTGCTCGGCGAACCGGGTGTGATCGAAAACCTGCGAGCGACGCTAACACCTTGATTCGTGTGTGTAGGGGCACGACGTGTCGTGCCCCCTACGGATCAACGCCGGGTGGTTACTCGCCGAAAAATGTCGAGGTAGGCATTCACAACTTTTTCCGGCGAAAGATGCTGCTCGGCGTAGGCTGCGCGCGGCGGCGGACATCGCCGCGCAGCGATCAGGAGCCGCCGCTAACGCCCTCAGCGCCGCCGCCATCGCTTCCGCGTCGCCAATCGGGACGACCACCCCCGCCCCCGCCAACTCCAGCAGCGCCGCGCCTTCGCCGCGAATCGCCGCGACCGTCGGCGTCCCGGTCGCCAGCGCCTCGTACATCTTCGCGGGGAGCGTCCCGCCCGCGACCGAGTGATCGCCCAGCGCGATCAAACAGACGTCCGCCGCCGCCCAAACGCCCGGCATGGCGTCGTGCGGCAGCACGCCCGTCAAAGTCACGTTGTCCAACTCCCGCTCCCGCGCTTGAGCTTCAACCCACGCCGCTTGCGAACCACCGCCGACGAACAAAAATGCGATCTCCGGCAGCAGCGCCGCCGCGTTCAGCATGACCTGAAAATCGTAGGTCAAGCTCATGTTGCCGACGTGAACGACGGTGAAACGGTCGCCCACCCCAAAGCGCTGGCGGGCGGCGACGCGGGTTTCCGGCGCTGCCGGGTGAAAAGCATCCAGATCGACCGCGTTCTTGATCAGCGTCACGCGCTCAGGTTCGGGCAGGATGGCGCGGATGCCATCCATCACGCCGCCGGTCATGCCGACGACGTGGGCAGCGTCATGATACGCCCAGCGCTCGACCGGCTGAGCGAATTTCACCAGCGGACTGTCGGCGCGCAGCGCACCGGTCGCCACCGCCGAATTCGGGCCACAAGTCGGAGACGTTGAGCACCACCGGCGCGCGCTTGACGCGTCGCAGCCAGCCTCCGGTCAAGCAGACGAACAGCGGGTGCAACTCGACGAGGATCACGTCCGGGCGTTGGAGGAACGTCCCGCGCAGCGCCGCCAGCAGCATAAAGCTGAACTGGTTCAGCAGCCGCACCCGCGCGCCCTTCCCCGGCGCGGCGTAGACCCACACCCGCTCGACCGTCACGCCGTCGAGCGTTTCGCCGAGCGTCAGCCGCCCGCGATAGCCCTCGCGGATGACGCCTTCAGGGTAATTCGGCATCCCGGTCAGTACCGTGACCGCGTGCCCCGCTCCGACCAGCAGCCGCGCCAAGCGGCTGAGGCGCACCGCCGCCGCGCCAAACTCCGGCGGGTAAAACTGCGTAAGGATCCAAATCTTCATCGTCAACGTCTATACTTCCCAGCACGAGCCTGTTACGATACTAAAAGAAGTTGCCGTTTTTGAACAGTCTATGGGGTGACTATGTGCGGAATCACCGGGATCGTGAACCGGCAAAGGAACGGGATCGACGTAAACTGCGTCCTCGAAGCCGCCCAGTTGATGCGTCATCGCGGACCTGACGACGAGGGCTATCTCCTGCTCGACAGCGCCACTGGTGCCCACAGCCTCCGCAACGGACCCGACACGGCGGCAGCAATTCGCCATCCGCAAGTCACCGACCCGACCGGCTTCACGCCCGACGTAGCGCTGGCGCATCGCCGCCTCGCCATCATCGACGTCTCTCCCGGCGGTCACGAACCGATGACTATCGGCGACGAGTCGTTGTGGATCACCTTCAACGGCGAAATTTACAACTACCTCGAACTGCGCGACGAACTGCGCGCCAAAGGCTATCAATTCCACACCGAATCCGACGTAGAAGTCTTGCTCCAAGCCTACGTCGAGTGGGGCTTCGGCTGCCTCGAGCGCTGCTTCGGCATGTTCGCCTTCGCCCTCTGGGATCAATCCCGGCGGCGGCTGTGGTGCGTCCGCGACCGCATGGGCATCAAGCCCTTCTACTACGCCGCCACGCCGGAAAGCTTCGCCTTCGCCAGCGAGATCAAGGCGCTGCGCCCGCTCGTCCCCGCCGCCTGCGAACCCGACATGTCTCAGTTGTTCTGGTTCTTGCAGACCGGGCGGGTCTACAACGCCCCGCAGACTTTTTTCGCGGGCGTGCGCGAGCTTCCCGGCGCGCATTATCTGCTGGTCGAAAACGGCGAAGTCGGCGAGCCGGTGCGCTGGTGGGACGTGGATGTCGAGCGCGCCCGCGCGACCTACGACTACAGCGACGTTGAAGGCGAGTTCCGCCGTCTCCTGCGCGATGCCGTCGGCTTGCGCTTGCGCAGCGACGTCCCCGTCGGCACTTGCTTGAGCGGCGGTCTCGACTCGAGCACGATTGTCGCGCTGGCGACCGAGGGACTCAACGGCGGGCGCATGAACAGCTTCTCGGCGGTCTACCCGGTCAAGGGGATGGACGAGAGCCGCTACGTCGATATCGTCGCCAACCGCTTCCAGACCATCGCCCACCGCATCACGCCCGACCCGCAGGATTTCCTCGACCGGATGGCAAAAATCACGTGGCATCAGGACATCCCGACTGGAAGCTCCGGCGTCTACACCCAGAATTTCGTCATGAAGCTGGCGCATGGCAACGTCACCGTGCTGCTTGACGGTCAGGGCGCGGACGAACTGCTGGCGGGCTACCTGAGCTACGTCGTCTTTCACCTCAACGACTTGCGTAAGCGCGACTTCGGGCGCTGGGTCGGTGAGCAAGCCGCCTTCATGGGCGGCGTCTGGGGGCGCTTCAACGCCTCGCTCAGCGCCCGCGAGTTCGCCTTCCGCGTTCGCGAGTATCTGGGCGGCAGCGCGCCCCTGCTCAACCCGCAGTTCGCGCAAGCGGCGTTGGAGCGGACGCGCGATGGAAGTGCCGCTCGTGCCTCAGGGCAGTGACGCGCTCAACCGGCACCTTTACGGCGCGCTGATGCGCGAGAGCATCCGGCGCTGCTGCACTACGAAGACCGCAACAGCATGGCGTACAGCATCGAGGCGCGCGTACCCTTCCTCGATCATCGCTTGGTCGAGTTCGCGCTCGCCGTGCCCGCCGAGCAGAAGATTCGCGGCGTCGAGACCAAAGTCTTCATGCGCCGCGCCATCAAGGGCATCGTGCCCGACGAGATCGCCGAGCGGAAGGACAAGCTCGGCTACCCGACGCCGCTGGCGCAGTGGCTCCGCGCCGATCTGCGCGAGGAGGTGGACGACTTCCTCAACGAGCGCGTCTTCCAGCGCGACTGGTACGACCCGGCACAGGCGCGGGCGATCTGGCGGGCGCACCTCGACGGCGCGCGCAACGCCGAGCGCATCATCTACCGCATGATCACGGCGGAACTGTGGTACGAGCAGGTCACGCAGAATACGCCTGCACCCGTGGTGGCATCGTAGGGGCAAGGCACGGTGCAACCTTTGGTTGCCTGCCCCTACCTACCGCCTCATGCGATACACCGCTTTTCTCGTATTCCTCAAACGCGCCCTGCCTTGGGCGATCCGCGCGCTGATCGCTGGGTGTTGGTCGGCGCACTGGTTCCCGCACCGCCGCGCGCCCCGCTCGGCGATCCGCAGACCGTCGAGACGACCGATCCGCAGCTCTGTCTGCACACCCGGCTGATCGACGAGGTGGACGAGTGGAAGATTCAGCGCTCGCTTCAGCTCGTGCGCGAACTGGGCGCGCCGTCGATTGTCGAGTTTTTCCCGTGGGCGTACATCGAAGCCAGCGAGGATCACTACGACTGGTCATCGGCTGACCGGATCGTCAAACAGGCGCGCAATCAGGGCATCCACATCATCGCGCGGCTGGGCTCTGGTGCCGGCATGGGCGCGCAGCAAGGGCGATGCCAGCGCCGAGTACACCACGCTCAACACGCTGCCGGAAGACGCCTACTCCGATTTCGCCCAATTCGTCGCCGACTTCGCCGCCCGCTACGCCGGGGTGATCGACCAGTTGATCATCTGGAACGAGCCAAACCTCGCCTTCGAGTGGGGCTATCAGCAGGTCGATCCAGCGGGCTACGCGCGACTGCTCCACGCCGTCTACGCGCCAGCGCACGCCGCTAACCCGAACGTGCAAATTCTCGCGGCGGGCTTAGCGCCCACCCTCGAACCGGAAGGCAGCCCCAACGGGCTGAACGACCTGATCTACCTCGAACAGCTTTACGAGGCGGGCGCTCAAGCCGACTTCGACGCGCTGGCGATCCACGCCTACGGCTTCACTTCCCCGCCCGACGACCCGCCTGCCGCCGACAAGCTCAACTTCCGCCGCGCCGAGCTGCTGCGCGCGATGATGGTCGCGCACGGCGACGCCGACAAGCCCGCCTACATCACCGAAACTGGCTGGAACGACAACCCGCGCTGGACGCTGGCGGTCACGCCCTCGGAGCGGATCGCCTACTCGGTTGAGGCGCTCCAGTGGGCGCAAGCCAACTGGGACTGGCTCGACAAAATGTGCTTCTGGGTGCTGCGCTATCCCGCTGCCCACGCTCAGCTATCCCGACAACTACACCTTCGTGACCACGACCTTTCAACTCAAGCCGATTTACTACGCCGTGCAAGCCTACGCGCGCGGCTTTGCCGAGGATCAGGATTTATGGCTGCCCGCACCCGATCAGCCCACCGCAATCCGCGCCCTGATTCCGGCGCTGGTCGTGATCGCGCTGGTGCTGCTGCTGGCGCTGATCCGGCGCGGCATCCAGCCGCCGCCGTCCGCTGCCGCGCGATCTGTTCCCCTACGGCGAACTGCGGATCGGCGTCGATGCCAGCAACCCGCCCTTCGCCGCCGCCACGGCTGATGGCGATCTGTGGGGCTTGGAGATCGACCTCGGTCGGGCGCTCGGCGCTCAGCTTGACCTGCCGGTGCGCTTCGTCAACCTCGGCTTCGACGGCTTGTACGATGCGCTCAAGACCGATCAGGTCGACGCGCTGATCGCGGGCGTGCAGATCGACTTAACGCGGCTCAACGACGTGCATTATTCGCACGCCCTATTTCAACGCGGGCTTGGTGCTGGTGAGCGCTCAGGGGTTGACGAGCATGGAGGACGTGCCGGGACACCGCCTCGCCTACGAATTCGGCTCGGAGGCGGAGGCGGAGGCGCGCACGTGGCTGCGGCGGGTGCTGCCCTTCGAGCCGCGCCCCTACGAACTACCGAGCTACGCGCTCGACGCCGCGCGGCTGGGCGACGCCGACGCCGCGCTGGTCGATGCCGTCAGCGCGCGGCTCTATCTGCGCGATCACCCCGACTGGCACGCCAGCGTGGAGCAAGTCACCGATTCGCTCTACGCCATCGCCACGCAGAGCCGCCGCCCGGAGATCAGCGCCGCCATCGACGCCGCGCTGCAAGCGTTGATCGACGACCAGACCCTCGACGATCTCGTCGCGCGCTGGTTGTAAGGATAAGTTCTTCAAAACATGGGGAACATAGGGACGGTATCCGAGGGGTACGTAAATTCCCTCGCTGCGCCCAACCATCGCCTAACGTCACAATCCACACTCAAAACAAGCGAGGCACTCTCCTCTCCCTGAATTCGGCTGAGGGGGCGACACTTCGTTTGCAGGCTATCGTGATGAACGAGCGGATTCGGTGTAGGGGCGGGTCTGAGACCCACCCTTCGAGGGAAACTCCGTCGCTGTGTTTTTTTGTCGCCCCTTCAGCCCTGAATTCGGGGAGGGGGCGGGGGGTGGAGTCAAAAGCGTGACTTTTCAGCCACGCTCTGAACTTGTGCCCAAAACAAAACCCGCGCCGGAGTAGGCGCGGGTTTCAGGAATGGCTATTTCTTCTCGAGGGGGTATTTGCCCTTGTCCCAGTCGGCTTTGCTGACGAACTTCGTCAGCATCCGACCATCGGCAGTCTTGCCGCGCAGACCATAGCGGGTCTGACCGTTCTTGGTGGTGAAGGTGGTCTTCAGGACGTGCTTGTCTTCGATCTTGACCTTTTGGCGAGTTTTCACATCATAAAATTCGACGCTCATTTGAAACCCCTTTGTATATAAGCGATCAAAAAAATATGTTTCGCTATACATGGAAGTCATTCTACCACAAATCTTTAAAATTGGCGCAACAATTGAGGGAAAACTCGCCGTACTCGTTTTTAAGACGGTAATGTTGCCAGTACCCGCTGGATTTTAATGACAGGTGAAGGATCAGTCGGTTCTCCGGGTCGTCCAGATTCAGTCCGGTCAGTTCGCCGATGCGTTCCAGCCGGTAGACCAGCGTATTGCGATGCACGTTGAGGTCGGTGGCGGCTTTGGCGAGGTTGCCGTTCGCCTCAAAGAAGCCGCTGAGCGTGCGGATCAGGTCGCCCTGCTTGCGGTCGTCGTGCTCGACCAGCGGACCGAGCGTTTCGAGGTAGAAGCGGCGCATCTGGTCGAGGTTGCGCTCCTTGAGCGCCAGCAGCAGTTGAAACAGCTTGAGATCGCCGTAGAAGGTCGTCTGCTCGCGGTCGCCCAGCTCGTTGGAGATGCTGACGGCGTCTTTCGCTTCGCGGTAGGCTTCGCGCAGCGCCGATAAGCCGCTGGCAGGCCGGCTGATTCCGGCAGCGACCAGTCCGCTCGGCGTGCGGGTCGCCAACTGCCCGCGCACATCGTCCACAATCTGGCGAATGCGGGTCGTCTGCCCGGCATTTTCCAGCGGGTACAGCGCGACGATCACGTCCACGTACTGCCCCACCGCTCCGGCGACCTGCCGCCGCACCATGTCGTCGCGCACCAGCGGGATCAGCGACTCCAGCGGCAGACTAGCGCCGGTTTCGGTCGTCGCGCGGAAGCACCACCACGACGTAAGTCGTCTCCGGGTCGAAGCCTGCCTGCTGCGCCCGCGTCGACATCAGATCGTCGTCGGCGGGCGTGCCGCTCAACCACATCTGCACCCAATCGCCGCGCGCCTGCTCGACCGCGAAGGCGATCGCCCGGCTCTTGGCAAGTTCAATCGCGCAGACGTCCGCGCCATACGCCAGCACCATCCGGTCGAAGTCGTCCAGCGGTTCGTGCGTATCGACCAGCGACAGATAACCGGCGACCCGCTTTTCGACCTTGAGCACGGTCGTGTAGCCGAGCGGGCTGGGGACAATCACGCCGTCGCCGGTCGGCGCTTCCCGGCTGAGCCAGTTCTGAAACGAGCCATAAGGCAGGCTTTGCATCAGCGAGCGACCGCCGCTGCCGCGCCGCGCCACGTTCGGGTAAACCTGCGCCATCATCACCCCGGCGTCGTCGTGAACGACGACCGGCTTGGCGGTGGTGCGGGCGAGAATTTGCAGCATGCTGTTCAGGTCGCGGTTTTCGGCGGCGAGCCGCGTGAGCTGGCGCTGGATTTCCATCGCCCGCTGCGCCATCTGCGCCTTCTGGTTGACGATGAACGTATTCACCGCCCGCTCGATGCGCGGCATACTGCTCTCGTCCGGCAGCGCCAGCAGCGCGACGCCGCACTCGTTGGCGACCGCGACCGCCGTGTGCGAACTATCGACGTTGGCGGCAACCGCCGCAACGCCGACGTCCGCCAAACCGCGCACCACTTCCGACAGCGTGATCCGGCTGTCGTAAGAGCGCAGCACGTCCATCGAAACCAGCGCGAGTTCACCACCGTAAACGTCAGGGAAAGCCGGAGGCTGCGCCTGAACCGTCACCGACCATGTAATCAGCGTTTCGGCGACCCCGGCGACAAGCTGCGTGCCAAGTGGGAGCGCAAATTGCAGAAGGGCTTGAAGGGTTGCGCTGTGATTTTCTGACATATTGCTGCTTGTCAACTTGGACGATAATGTGCTTTTGATTGTATTCACCAAGCGACTCCGAAATTTATAATGATTTCCGACAACAGTCCGGGCAGCTTTTTGTCTTGTTTTACCAAGATTTTAGCAAGTATCACCAAATAAAAACAGGGCGGACGGTCATGTGCCGTCCACCCTGTTTGTGAACCTTTGCTAGTACGACTTGTTCTGATTACCCATATTGCCGGGGTATAACCGGTAATCTCCGACCTTCACCCGCTGGCTTATACCCGCTTAACGCCGACGGTCAGCGCTTCGCCGTCGATCTCGAACTGCTCGCTGTGGAAGCCGTCGGTCGGCTCGCCCAGTTCCAACGAGTCACTCAGCGTCTCGCCGCTGATGTACTCACCAAACTGCTGGAGCGCTTGCGTCAACCGTTCGCCCGCCTGCACTTTGAGCGTGATGTGATCTTCGACGTTGAAGTCAGCATCCTTACGCAGCTGCTGCACGCGACGAATGACTTCGCGCGCCATACCCTCGCGGATCAGGTCTTCGGTCAGCATGGTGTCGAGCGCGACGAGGTAGCCGCTGTCCTCGGCGATGGTGAAGCCTTCGGCGGCTTCGCGCAGCACTTGGGTTTCTTCCGGCGTCGTCTCGAACATCTGCCCATCGAGTTCGACGGTGATATTCGCGCCGCTCAAGAGCGTTTCCGCCCAGCGCCGCACGTCCGCCGGATCGCCTTCGCGCAGCGCTTTCTGCACGCGCGGGAAATCCTTGCCGAACTTACGACCGAGCATACTCGGCAGCGGGTTGAGCTTGTAGTTGACCACCGCCCCGGCTTCGTCCAGTGAGGTGACCGACTTGACGTTCAGTTCCGCACCGATCAGTTCGGCGAAGCGGGTGACGGTTTCGCTCTCATCCGCGTCACGGACGGCGAAACGAGCACTCGCCAACGGCTGGCGGATGCCCAACTTGACCGTCTCGCGGGCGGCGCGTCCGAGGCTCACCAACCGCTCGACCAGCCGCATGTCCTCGATCAGCTTGCGGTCGATCAGCGCCGGATCGTACTCCGGGAAGAAGGCGAGATGCACACTCTCCGGCGCGGTTTCGTCTCCAGCCGCGACCAGATTGCGGTAAAGCATGTCAGCGAGGAACGGCATCGTCGGCGCGACCAGCTTGGCGACCGTCGTCAGGCACTCGTAGAGTGTCGCATACGCGCCCAGCTTGTCGGCGTCGTTGGCGCTTTTCCAGAACCGGCGGCGGCTCAAGCGAACGTACCAGTTGCTCAGCATTTCGACGAACGTCTGCACCGGGCGAGTCGCACCGGGGACGTCGTAGCTGTCGAAGGCTTCGGTCACCTGCTTGACCAGTTGGTGCAGCTCCGCAATCACGAAGCGATCCAGTTGATCGCGCTCCGCGACCGGCGGCGCGGCGTCGGTCGGCTTCCAGCCATCGAGATTGGCGTACATGACAAAGAAGCTGTAGGTATTCCACAACGTCAGCCACATCTTGCTGACGACTTCACCAACCAAGTCGGTTGAGAAGCGCCGCGCTTCGCCCGGGGGACCCGACGTGTACAGATACCAGCGGAAAGCATCGGCTCCATGCAGGTTGAGCACGTCCCACGGGTTGACGATGTTGCCCTTGCTCTTGGACATCTTCTGCCCGTCGCCGTCAAGGATCAAGCCGAGGCAGATCACGTTCTTGTAAGCGACCTGCTCGAACAGCATCGTGCTGATCGCGTGCAGCGTGTAGAACCAGCCGCGCGTCTGATCGACCGCCTCGCAGATGTAGTCCGCCGGATACTGCTCCTCGAACATCTGCTGGTTGTGCGCCGGGAAACCCCACTGCGCCACCGGCATCGAGCCGCTGTCAAACCATACGTCGATCACTTCGGGGACGCGGCGCATCGTCCCGCCCGACCCGTTTGGGTTCGGGAAGGTGATCTCGTCCACGTAAGGACGGTGCAGGTCGAGGTTGGTCAAGTCCTGTCCGGCAAGCGCGCTGAGTTCAGCCACACTGCCGACGCAGAGCATCTCGCCGGTTTGATCGTCGATCCAGATCGGCAGGGTCGTGCCCCAGTACCGTTCGCGTCCCAGCGCCCAGTCCTTCAGGTCGTTGAGCCAGTTGCCGAAGCGCCCGTCCTTGACGTGATCCGGCACCCAGTTGATCGTCTGGTTCAGTTCGATCATCTTGTCGCGGTAAGCCGTCGTGCGGATGAACCACGTGTCGCGCGCGAAATAAAGCAGCGGCGTGCCGCAGCGCCAGCAGAACGGATACGTATGCTCGTGCTTGCCCGATTTGTAGAGCAAGCCGCGCTTGCGCAAATCGCGCGTGATTTCCGGGTCGGCGTCCTTGACCCACATGCCATGATATTCGGTCACGGCGTCGATGAACGCGCCTTCGGAGTTGATGGTTTGCAGCACGGGCAGGTTATTCGCCTGCGCGACGTTCATGTCGTCCACGCCGAACGCCGGAGCGATGTGGACGATGCCCGAACCATCCTCGGTGCTGACGAAATCGCCGGCGACCACGTAGGCATACTTGCCCTCGACCGGCAGGAAGGTGAACAGCGGGTTATACGCCATCCCCAGCAGGTCTTTGCCCTTGTAGCGCTTGACGATCTTGTACTCTTCCGGGTGGATCAGCGCCGTCTTCATCAGGTCGGCGGCGAGGATCAGCTTCTCGGTGGTTTCGCCGTCGCCGTCCGCATCGTGAACCGGTCCTTCGACCTGCACGTAGTCGATCTTCTCGCCCACCGCCAGCGCGACGTTCGCCGGGAGCGTCCACGGGGTGGTCGTCCAAACGAGGAAGTAGACGCCGGGCTTGTCCTTCAGCGGGAAACGCACGAAGATGCTCGGGTCTTGCACGTCCTTGTAGCCAAGCGCCACCTCGTGGCTGCTCAGCGGCGTGCCGCAGCGCGCGCAGTACGGGACGACCTTCAGCCCCTTATAGAGCAGGTCTTTTTCCCACAACTGCTTGAGAATCCACCACACACTCTCGACGTAGTCGTTGGTGAAAGTGACGTAGGGGTTGTCGAGATCCGTCCAGTAGGCGATCCGTTCGGTGAAACGCTCCCAGTTGCCGATGTTCCGCAGCACGCTGTGACGCGCTTTCTCGTTGAACGCCGCAACTCCGTACTCCTCGATCTCGTGCTTATGCTTGAAACCGAGTTCTTTCTCGATGGCGATTTCGACCGGCAGCCCGTGCGTATCCCACCCGCCCTTGCGCAGCGCATAATAGCCGCGCATCGTCTTATAGCGTGGGAAGATGTCTTTGAAGGCGCGCGCCAGTACGTGATGCACGCCCGGATCGCCATTGACGGTCGGAGGACCTTCGTAGGTCACGTAACGCGGCGCATTCTCGCGCTCCTGCATCGAGCGCTGGAAGATGCGGTTCATGCGCCAGAAATCAAGCTGCTCCTGCTCCAGCTTGGGAATATCCACTTTCGGGTTGACTGCCTTAAACATCGCTGCCCTCCATAGGTCGCAGATTGCGGTGGTTGATCGTTCGGATTAAAGGCGACGTATCGAGGGGGCAATCGACCGTGGTGTGGGCTTGCACCTCACCACCACTGAGCACCTCCTTAGGTCGGTAGAATGCGTAACGGAAACCCAACTTATTATGGCTTAAAAAGGAGATTTTCGGTAGGGCTAGAACTGCCGGAGAGTGGGCACATCGTTGTAGGGGCACGGCGTGCCGTGCCCCTACGGATTTCACTGTTTCGCTGCTGCGAATTACCGATTGTCTACTCTGGACCGCTGCCAACCCAGTAGACTTCACGGTGCAGCTCAAGTTGCGTTTCAGTAGCGGAGCTTCGCGTCACGTGCGCCCACCACTGCATGTTGAATATCGAGAAGGCGACTTTGCCACCGCACCGCGCGACCAACGCATTGTTGACGATGAAGTCGCCGGTCGTTGCGTGGGCATCACTGCATTGCAGCGGCATCAGTTGGCAGACGCCGTCGTTCTGCTCAATCGACTTGACCACCTCGCAGGCATCGGTCGGTGAGCTGTATTTCCAGTCGTCAACGCCATATGCCACGCTGGTATGCTCGATTTCGGTCATCGCGGGCGGCAGCGGCGGCACCGGCGGCGCGATGACCGCGAACAACACGCCGAGCAGGTTCGTGCCGACGAACAGCGCCAGCCCCAGCAGCGCGATCAGCAGCAGAATGAGGAGCAGTGGCGGTCTGCCCGCATCGCGGGCTTCGGCAGGCGCTTCAGCATCCGCGCTGGCGGCTGCTTCCGGCTCGCTCACCCCTGCCACTGCTCCTCGTATTTGATCACCGCCATACCCGCCGCGTCGTAGAAGGGATCAGCATTCGGCTGCCCCGGAGAGATCACGACGCGCGTGTACTGCGTCGTTCGAAAACCGGAGTTGTCGAAGAGGCAGATGAACTGGTACGGCACGATGCTCGTGTCAGTGGCAGAACCGAGATTCTCGCCGGTCGCGGGCAAGCGCACACAGCTTTGATCGCGGTTGCCATAGAACGCTTCGAGCTTTTGCTGATAATACGCCGCCACCGCTTCGGGCGAGTCCGGCGAGCGGTAAAACACGTCGCGCGACGTATCGCGCTCGTTATTGTTGCCCCAATACTGCGCGCTCGGATACAGTTCGATTTCCAACGGGGATTGCTTCGACGATTGATCGGCGAAGTAGCTGACCACCGCCGCCCCGATTAGCAGAATCCCCAAGATTCCAGCAAAGACGCCAATGCGAATGACAGAAAGTTGCCCTTTGCGGTTAAACATGCGTTTACGTCCCCTGATTCAGCATCGCGCGGACATCGCGCGCCAACGCCAGCCCGTATGGTGTATGGCGGAAGCGCTCAGCAGCGGCTTCCCAATACGGCACTCCCGCCTGCACGACTTCAGCCACGGGCGGGTCGGCTGCGCCAAGCCGGAATAACAAATATGCGACCATCAATGCCCGGTGCGGCTCATCCGTCGGCGCTGTCGCCAGCACGTCGAGCGCTTCTTCCGGCATCTTCAGGCGATACAGTGCTTCGCCAAGATCAACTCGCACGACGGGCGGCGCGTTCAATTCCAAAGCGCCGCGAATAGCGACCACCGCTTCGGCGTAGCGACCCTCTGAAAGCAGTGTACGCCCAAAACCATATAAGGGAAAATAATGATCGGGGGCTTTGTCAACGGCTTCTGACAAAACCCGCTCGCTCTGGTCGAGCTGCCCTAACTGGCGGTAGGTATTTCCTAGCAGCGTCAGCGCGCGAGCGTCCGCTTTGGCGTGAATCGATTCGAGTAGATCGCGCGCGGCGGCGAAATCACCGTCCAGATACAGTCGCTGCGCCCGTGTGAACGCCGACACCATCCCCCGGTTACCCCACAGCACGCTGATCTCAAGGATGATCAGCAGCGCGACGAAACTGACCAAGATGATCGACCGCTGATTCCGGCGGCGCGGCGATCAGCAACACCAGCGCGACCACCAGCAAGATCACGCCCAACGCAAACGCGATCCGGGTCGGGCGATCCCAGAGCGTAATGTCGCGACGCAGCCGCCGGATCAGCCAGATCAACCGAGATTCCCCGCATCGGCGTCGGCGAGCGCCTGCTCAATAGCGCCGATTTCGTAGCGCAGCGCTTGACCATACGCCGTGCCTTCGAGCGCTTTCAAACCCGCCTTCCACGTCGTCAAGCCATCGCGCGCGCTCATCATCTTGGCGGCGGCGCGGACGGCTTGCTTGGCTTCTCCGGCGGTCTGGTAAGCGTTGGCGAGGTGATAATATACGCGCACGCCGTAGGGCGCGGGCATGGCGTGCTGCGCCGCCCGCTCGAACGACTGAAGCGCCGCTTCCTGCTCTCCGGCGAACCGCTGCGTGAAACCCAGTTCCGCCCAGATCACCGGCTGGTCGGGGTCGAGCTTCGAGGCTTCAATCAGCGTTTGCGCCGCCTCGGCATAGGCGGCTTGCAAGCGATACCCGTTCGCCAGCGTGACGTAAGCGCCGGGTTCGTCCGGGAACAACTGGACGGCGCGGTCGGCGGTCGCCTGCGCCTTGGCAAGCTGCCCCGCGTAAGCGTAGGCGCTGGTCAGCAGCATCAGCACCTCGGAGGTCTCTTTCCCTTCGTGGATCGAGCGTTCCAGCAGCGGAATCGCCTCGCGGAAGCGAAAGGCTTCGATCAAGCGGTAGGCTTCGCCGTAGCCCGAACCCTGCGCGCGGGTCTGGCGCGCCAGCATCACGCCGACCAGCGAGAACCAGAACAGGAACATCAGCGCTGCCAAACACAACCCACCTAATGCCAGCAGCACGAACGGCGAGAGTTCCGGCGCGTCGCTGGGCACGTGGAACGCCTGCATCACCACCGCGACCATGAACATCAGCACGCCGATCACCGCCAGCACGAAAGTGGTGTAGAGGGCGATCAACCAGAGGCGGTGGCGTTCCATCAGCGCGATCCTATTCCGGCGTCGCAGCCAGCGACATCACGTCGCTTTTGCTCGACATGAGTCCAGCGGCGGACGCAACGTCAGCGCCGAGGACAGCGCGCAGCGTCTCCGCTTGGTTACTTTCGAGGATTTTCTGCCATTCTTCCAGCCCGTTTTTGTGCTTGCGGATCTGCTTGACGGCGTCCGTCCGCCGCCGCTTGCGTTCCCCAAGCGAGCATTCGCCCGCGCGATGTAGAGATACATCAGCAGCCGGTGACGCGCGTCCGGCACTTTGAGCGCCAGCGCCCGCTCCAAATGCTCGATCACGTCGGGCGAGCGCTCCAGCCGATCCTCGATCATGCCGAGGTTGTAATAGGCGACCCACTCATCCGGCGCCAGTTCGGCGGCGCGCTGCGCTGCCTCAAGTGCCGGGTCGTAGTCGCCGGATTGCAGATAGACCTCAGCCAACCCGTTGTAAGCGACCGCCGACTGCGGGTCGAGTTCGGTCATGCGTTGGTAGTCTTTGCGGGCTTTGTCGAGCTTGCCCCACAGGCGCAGCAGTTCAGCGCGGAAGCGGTAGTGATTGGGGTCGCGCGGCTCGGATTTGATCAGAATGTCCATCGTTTGGACGGCTTCAGCATACTCGCTCTTGCGCAGGTGCTTGACCGCTTTCTGATATTCCATCGGCGCACGGGCGCGAAACAGAAACGCCCCCGCCACAATCCAGCCCGCCGCCGCGCCGATCAGCGCCAGCGCGAACTGCGGCAGCACCGTCATGGCGAGGATCAGCGCGCCAATCGCGGGCAGCAGAATGCCCGACCCAGCGCCCGCGCTCGCCCGGATCCAGCCGCCCGCCGACGATGATCGCCGCGCCGACGATCGCGACCAGCACCAGCCCGGTCTGCACCGGGATCGACCCAATCGCCGACGAAGGCGTTGAGGACCAGGCTGACCAGCCCGGTCGCCGCGATCAGCAAAAACAGCGCGCGCAGCCGCGCCGGACCCAGAAACAGCGCGAAGCGGTCGAAACGCGCGCGAAAGTGTCTTCATGCGTCCTCGATTTCGACGTACAGGCGCTTGTTGATGCCGCCCTTGCTCTTGTAATCGGTGATGCGCAGGTGCCCGACTTCGCGCGTGTTGGCGACGTGCGTGCCGCCGTCCGCCTGCAAGTCCAGCCCGACGATCTCCAGCGTGCGGATTTCGGCGATCCCTTCCGGCAGCAGGTTGATCTTGGTGCGGATCAGGTCGGGGATGGCGAAGGCTTCTTCGCGCGGCAGAATCCGCACGACGCGTCGTCGCGCGCGGCGGCGATCTCGGCGTTGATCTTTGCCTCGATTTCGGCGACCAGTTCCTTTTGCAGCCGCTCGAACTCGAAATCCATCCGCCCTTGCAGCGGCTCCATGTTGCCGCCCGTGACCTGCGCGCCGTAGTCGCGCCAGACGACGCCGCACAGGATGTGCATGGCCGTGTGCGTCCGCATCAGTTGATAGCGCCGCTCCCAGTCGAGGACGCCGCGCACTGGCGTGCCGACTGGCGGGCAAGTCGGCATCCGCCGCGATCACGTGGACGTTGCCCCGCTCGACTTTCGCCAGCGGGTAAACCGTCATCGCCGACGCGCAGTTCGCCGAAGTCGGCGGGCTGTCCGCCGCCGCCGGGATAGAACGCCGTCCGGTCGAGCAGAACGCCGTGTTTTTCCTCGTCGTGCCCGCTGACGACGGCGTCGAATTCTTTGAGATAGGCATCGGTTTGGTAGAGGAGTTCGGTCATTTGATCACATCCTACATTTGACGTATTGGCACAGCGCGTTGCGCCCCTTCAATGTGCCAAAGCTTGTGCTTGTCTCCCCTCTCTTGTAAGCGACGCGGCGGAGAGGGGTCGGGCGGTGAGGTTGCTTTACTCTATTTCGCGCGCATCCGCAGCATGACTTCGCGCCCGCCGAGGCTGCGCCAGAAGGCGAGGCTCTCCTGATTGCGCGCGGCGACGTGCCACTCGTAATAGCGCAAGCCGCGCTCGCCGAACCACGCGATCAGCGCCTCGACCAGCGCCCGCCCGACTCCCCGCCTGCGATGCGCCTGATCGACGTAGATGTCCGCCAGAAAGCCGCTGGCTTCCTGCTGGAACATCTCCGGCGCGAGATCGACCACCACGCCCAGCACGTAGCCGACGACCTCGCCGTCGGCATCGGCGACCAAGACCCGCGTCATCGGGTCGTCGAGCCGGTCGAGCAGGCGGCGCGCATAACGGCGCGCGCCTTGCGGCGCGGCGGGCGGCAGATCGGCATCAAGCTGGCGATGATAGTCGACCAAACTGTTCCCACAGATCGCGCCACCGCGTCGATGTCCTCGCGCTGCGCCGGTCGCACGTTCACTTCAGCCACAAAACTCCACCCACTCTCCCGCGCCCAGCGACCGCCAGAACGCCTGCCCCACCGCATCGTAACGCGGCGTCCAGACGGCGACTCTGCTCGACGCCCTGCGTTTTGAACCACGTCCGCAGCGCCTCGACCAACGCCCGCCCGACGCCGCCGTGATAGCCGTGCGCGTCGAGCGCGATCTCGGTGATCAGCCCGATCTGCGCCGGAGCCATCCCCGGCAGCGGCTAAATGCTCCCGGCGACGTAGCCGACCAGCACGCCGTCACTCTCGGCGGCGAACAGCGCGTACTGCGGATCGCTCAGCCGGGCATCGGTGCTGCGCCGTCCATGCAGCGCGGGCATCCGGCGCGGGCTGGACGTGTCGTCCGCTGGCGTCAAGGATTGCAAAATCATTTTCTCGTGCCAGAGCAGAGCGAGAGCGGAAAGGTCGGTTCGAGTCGCGGCGCGTATGGTCAACATGTCGGCAAAGGATAGCACCGCCCCCCGTCAAATCAAGCATTGTGCTGCATAATAGAAGGCTGAACAGCGAAGCCCAATCGGAATGCAGCCGTGACCAGCAGCGAACGCGAAAATCTGCCGCTGTGGATGCAAAAGACCATGCGCGGGACCGACTGGGGCGTGCTGATCGTGATCGCCTTCAGCCTGCTGGCGGCGTGGGCGTTTCTGCTGCAAAGCGGGCTGCCGCGCACCAATGCCAGCGAGCATTATGTCTATCGCGCCGCCAACACCGTCAGCGAGTTTCGCCGAAGGGCGGCTCTATCCGCGCTGGTCGCCGAACGCGCTCGGCGGCTACGGCGCGCCGATCCCCAACTACACTCCGCCCGCCGCGCGCTTATCTCCCGGCGCTGATCGACGCCTTCGTGACCAACGAGGCGACGCTCGCCGTCAAGCTGGTCTACGTGCTGGCGTTCGTCGCGGCGGGCGCGGCGGTCTACGCCTTCGTCCTGCGGCGATCCGGCGCGGCGGCGGGCGTGATCGCGGCGCTGCTCTACGTTTACAGCCCTTACGTCGGGCTTGATCGCGCCGCACCTGCTCGGCGACCTGCCGGGCATGATCAGCCTCGCGCTGATCCCGGCGCTGCTGTGGAGCATCGACCGGCTGCTGCGCGTCAACCGTCCCGCCGACGGGCTGATCGTCGCGCTGATCACGGCCGGGCTGGCGTTGACCGACCTCCCGCGCGCTCGCTGTCGGCTGGGTGCTCGCCGCCGCGCTGATCGCGTGGAGCAGCGGCGCGATTCCGCCGGTCTGCTGCTGGCGCTGGGCAGCGGCGCGCTCGGCATCGCGCTGGCGGCGTGCTTCTGGCTGCCCGCGCTGGTCGAAGCCGACGCCGTGCAGTGGTATCGCCCGTCCGCGCACCGATCCCCTACACGCTGACGCTCGCCGGACTGCTCGACGCCGCTGCGCCAAGTCGACCCCGGCGCGCTGATCGCGCAGCCGCAGTTCACGCTCGGCATCGGCATCGTTCGCGGTTCGCGCTGCCGGGCGTCGGTCGATCGTCGTGCGCCGGCGGCTGGGCTTTCACGCGCTGTTTCTCGTGCTCAGCCTCGCGCTGACGCTGCTGGCGCTGATCGTCTTTCCGGGCGAAGTCTGGCTGCTCGGCGTGATCACGCTCTGTTGGTCGGTCACGCGGCAGCGCGGTCGTCCAGTGGAGCAGATCGCGGCTGTTCTCGTCCGCGCTGGTGATCGCCGATTCTGGCGGCCGCCGTTCCCGGTCTGGCTGGCGCCGCGCTGGAACGAGCCGCCGCATCGACACTTCGCCGCCGGCGCAGATCGAATACGAGCAGCAGGGCTACGGCATCGCCGGGCTGCCCGGCTGGCGAGCCGCTGCCGGCGACGATCTCGCCGCAACCGTCACCGCCAGCCGCGGCGCTGATCGCCAGCTACCGCGACCCGCCGGTCAACAAGATCGTGCAGGATGCGCAAGCGCAGATCGGCGTGCTCGAACACAACACCCACAGCGACCGCTTTCAGGTGCAGACGTTCGCGCCGCTGACACTGCACGTCCTGACCGCCGCTTTTCCCGGCTGGTCGGCGCGCTTCAACGGCAGCCCACTCCCGCTGCAACCGGCGACGACGGCTTGATCGACGTACGAGACTTCCCGCCGCCGCGCAAGGCGAACTGGACATCACGCTCGGCACGACGCCCGCCCGCAGCATCGCTTGGGGGATCACGTGGCTGGCGTTGATCAGCCTGATCGGCGTGACGGTGCGGCGTTCGCGCCGCGCGGCGACCATTACGAGCCGCTCGACCTGCTGGCCACGAGGCGAGGCGCGCCTGTTCGCGGTCGTACTGCTGGTCTTCGCCGTGACGCTGGCGCTGCTCGCCCTGCCCTACGCGCCCATCGCCGCGCGCGCGCAGCCGTACAGCGCATTGGAGGACAGCGTCGACGCTCGACAACCGCTCGGATGCCGGGCTGGAAGTGCTGGCCTACCAGCTTGACAGCGCCGAACAACATCCCGGCTCGACTGCTTCAGCTCACGCTCTACTGGCATACCCTGCGCTTCCTGACCGACAACTATCAGGTGCGCGTCTCGCTGCTCGACCTGACGACCGGGCAGTATCGCCTGCCGACCGATCTGCGTCAGCCGGGCGACTATCCGACCGCGCGCTGGCTGCCGCGCTCTTACGTCAGCGACCCCTACATCCATTGCCATCCCCGCCGATTTCCCCGCTGGGCAGTACAGCCCGGCGCTCGAAGTATGCGCCTGCTTGCCCAACTGCGACGCCGGAAAACCGGCTGACTTTCTTCGACCGCGGCGGCAGCCCTTACGGTCCAGTGCTGGTGCTGCCGACCGTAATCAGCGTCGACTAGCCTTGTTGTCCGACAATCCGCAAATATCGCAGTTAGGCAACGCCAACAATTGACGGGTAAAATGGGCGGCAATCTTATACCAGTATCGGTCATTCAAGCGAACGTCTTTTAAAGGGAGTGGCATGGCAAAACAGGATTACGCCGAACAACTCGGCCGCGCCTGGTCGCTGCATCGCCAGGGACAAAACGAGGGCGCCATCCGCGAGTTTTCAGGGCTGCTGCAAATCTTCGACCGACAATATCGACGCGCTCTACGGCTTGGGGCTGGCGCAGCGCAGCGCCGGGCAGATCGAAGCGGCGCAAGGCGACGTTTGAGCGCTGTCTCGCTCAGATCGACGAGGCGCATGAAGGCGCACCCGGGCGAAGACCGCTACCAAATGCTCCAGAAGCTGACGAACCAGCGCCTCGCCGAGATCGAAAGCGGTCAGAACAATAGACATATAACGATGAAAAAACGCGAGCGTCTGGAAAAGACGATTGCGGGAGAGCCGACGGATCGCGTGCCGGTCGCGTCTGTGGCGGCATTTTCCCGGCGACGACCAGCGCGCCGCCGATCTGGCACGCTCGACCGTCGAGTTTCAAACAGACCTACGACTGGGATTTCGTGAAGGTCACGCCTGCCAGCAGCTTCTGCGTCACCGACTACGGCGTGCAGGATCAATGGGAAGGCTCGCTGGAAGGCACGCGCGTCTACACCAAACGCGCTGATCGAGCGTTCGCTGGACTGGACGGGCATCCGCACGCTCGATCCGACGCGCGGCGCGCTCGGTCGCCAGCAGGAATGCCTGCGCCTGGTCTGCGACGAGCTGGGCGAAGACGTCCCGGTCATCCAGACGATCTTCAGCCCGCTGGCGCAGGCGCGAGTATCTCGCCGGGACGAGAAACGCTGATCCGGCACATGCGCACGCAGCCGGATCGCGTTCACAGCGGCTTGAGCATCCTGACCGAAAGCACGCTGCGCTTCATCGAAGCGCTCAAGCGGCTGCCGATCGCCGGGCATTTTCTACGCCATCCAGCACGCCAGCTACATGATGCTGTCCGAAGACGAGTACCGGCGTTTTCGGCTTGCCCTACGACCGCAAAGTCTGGAAATCCTGCCCTCGAAATGGTGGCTGAACGTCCTGCACCTGCACGGCGACCTGCCGATGTTCAAGTTCGTGCCGGAATTGAACGCGCAGGTCGTCAACTGGGACGATCAGAAATCCGAGCCGACGCTGGCGCAGGGCAAAACCCTGTTCGACGGCGCGGTCTGCGGCGGGCTGGCGCAGTGGGATCACGTGCATCAGGGGACGCCGACGACGATCCGCGAAGCCGCGCGCAGCGCCATCCACGACACCAACGGACGCCGCTTCATCCTCTCGACCGGCTGCGTCTCGCTGATCACATCGCCGCTGTCGAACCTGCGCGCCGTGCGCGAAGCCGTCGAGTTCAGCGCATGAGCATCCGCGTGATCGCCGGGACAGCCAAAGGGCGGCAGCTTGAAACTGGTGCCGGGCGACATCACGCGCCCGATCATGGATCGCGTCAAAGAGTCGCTGTTCAACATCATCGGGCGCGCAGATTTACGACGTCGGCTTTCCTCGACCTGTTCGCCGGGACGGGCAGCGTCGGCATCGAAGCATTGAGCCGGGGCGCGCGCCACGCGCTGCTGACCGACATCGAGCCGCGCGCGATCCAGACGATCAAAGACAATCTGAAGCTGACGGAATTGACGCGCTGGCGCGACCGTCCGCAAACAGGACGCGCTCGCGCTGCTCAAGCAACCGCCGGATCAGGCCTACGATTTCATCTACATCGCGCCGCCGCAGTACAAAGGGTTGTGGCTGGCGGCGCTGCGAGCGCTCGAGCAGAACCCGGCATGGCTGCAGCCGAAGGCGACAGTCATCGTCCAGATCGACCCGACCGAATACGCAGCCGATCCAGCTTCAATCACCTGCGTGCTGAACGACGAGCGGCGCTACGGCAATACCCTATTGTTGTTTTTCGGCAGGCTCGTCCGAGACTGAACATTGAGCTGGGTGGCGGACATGGACAAACTAGAGAGCGATCGTCAAAGAACTGATCGAGCTTTACAGCATCAGCGCGCCGCCGATTCCGATTGAACGGATGCTCCAGCATCCGCACCCGGATATGTGGGACGAAGTGGACGTTTCGCAACTTCAGTTCGACGTTTCTGAACGTCAGGACGCCGTTATTCGCCGCGCATGTCGCTGGCGCGTTTTCTGGCCCGCCATATCGCCAAGAGTTCGTGGGGACAGCAGCGCGGCTTGGACGGCATCGACGACGACGATCCGATCATTCACCGCTTCGCCCGCGTGATCGCCATGCCCGGCGAAATGGTCATGGAGATCAACGCGGAGTCGCGCACGCCGGAGTTGATCAGCCTGCATTTTGAAGTCCCGGAAGACGACGCCAAGCTGCGGTTGGACGAACTAAAAGCCTATAACTAATCTCCGTAGGGGCACGATATATCGTGCCCCTACGCCACAGCCACATTGCTCACGCGCGCTGTACCGGTCGATATCGCCCTCGACGAAGTGCGTGCGAAGGCGAGCGCCTCATCCGCCGTGTGGATTTCGCCGCTGACCTGCGCCTCGCGGATGCGATCCAGCAGATCGCCGACGACCCGACCCGGCGCTAAGCCGAGCGCCTGCATCAACTCGCTGCCATTGATCAGCGGCGGCGGCTCGACCAGCCGCTCGTAGTCCTCGTAGTAGGCGTGCAGCAGCGTCTGCGCCCGCTCGACCGCCGCAGCCACTCGATCCTGTTCGTAAGCCGCCCCTAACGCGCCGAGATAATCCGCCAGCATCAGCAAGATCAGGTCGATCCCGGCCTCGCCCGTCTGCCTCCAGTAGCGGTAAATGGCGAGCGGCGTCGAGGTCGTCGCGCCAGAACACCGGCAGCATGTGATGGCGCACCAGCAGTGACGACGCGATCCTGTTCGGCGTTGCTCAGGTGCAGCGCGGCCACGCGCTCGACGGCGGCATCCGCGCCGACCCGGTCGTGATCGCGAAAGCGCGGCTGTCCGTCTTCGTCACGAGCGGGCGTGACCATCCCTTTGCCCATGTCGTGGAGCAGCGCCGCCAGCATCAGCAGCGCGCGGTGCGGGCGCTCATCCGCCCACGTCTGCCGCGAAATGCTCCTGAAGCGCGCGCGATAGCGATCCAGCCCGACGGCGATCATGCCGAGGTTGAACTGCGCCGCCGTCGTAGTCGGTGCGGCTCGGGCTGATCACCGCCAGAATATCGCTCAGGTGCTCGACCACCGCCAGCGTGTGATTCCAGCGCATCGTGGGCGTGCTTTTCGTCCTGCTGCAAATCATGCAGCGCGATCAGTTCCGGGAAAATCACCGTCAGCAAGCCCAGCCGATCAGCGACGCGGAGCGCCACCGCGGTTTGGGCAGCGCCAGCAGCTTGAACAATTCGTCGCGCACGCGCTCAATCGATGTGTCGAGCAAGTTAGGCGCATAAGCGCGAATCGCACCCTGCGTCTCCCGTTCGATGCGAAAGCCGAACTGTGCGCTCTGGCGCACGCCGCGCAGCGCACGGATCGGGTCGCGGGCGATAGCGTCAGGGTTGCAGCGGCGGATCGCATTTAGCGATGGCATCGTCCGCCCCGCCGGTCGGGTCGATCAAGGTATTGAGGTCGCCGCGCAAATCGACCGCCAGCGCGTTGATCGTGAAAGTCGCGGTCGCGCAGGTCGGCGTCGAGCGAGTCGCCGCGAAAGCCCGCCACGTCGATCGACAGGCGACCGTCGGGCGTGTCGATCAGCGCGCGCCCGACGTCGCGTTCGGCGTCGAGCGGGAAGAAGCCGCCGCCAAAGTGATTGGCGATCCGCCGCGCCAGCTTGATGCCGCCGTGCGCGACCGCGATGTCCACGTCTTTGATCGGGCGGCGCAGCAGCGCATCCCGCACCGCGCCGCCGACCACGTAGATCGGCTCGGCGTCGGTCGCATCGTCGCGCAGCAGGTCTTGCAGGTCGAGGATCGCGTCCGACCACGCCAGCACTAGGTCATTCATCGATCAAGCGCTTCCGGGCGGACGACGCCGATAAAGGGCAGGTTGCGAAACTTCTCGTCCAAGTCCAGCCCATAGCCGAAAACGAACTTGTCCTCGATCTCGAAGCCGGTGTAATCGACCGGGATTTGCACCGCGCGGCGGCTCGGCTTGTCCAGCAAGGTACACAGGCGCACGCTCGCCGGGTTGCGCGCGCTGAGCATGTCCATGACGAAGCGCAGCGTATGCCCGCTGTCGATGATATCCTCGACGATCAGGAGGTTTTTGCCGGTGACTTCTTCTTTCAAGTCCATGTCGATGCGGACGTTGCCGCTCGCCGAACGACCGCCGCGCCCATAGCTCGACACCGCCAGAAAGTCGATCTCGTGCGGGACGGTGATGTGGCGCATCAGGTCGGTCAGGAACATCACGCCGCCCTTGAGGATGCAGATCAGCACCAGCCGGTCGCTTTCGCGGTAGTCGGCGGAGATTTGCGCGCCCAGTTCGCGGACGCGGGCTTGCAGAGTCTGCCTCGTCGATCAGGATTTCATGCAGGTATTTTTCATAGGGTAGAGTCATTGGTCGTCCTCCGCCGCGCATTATAACAACGATCGCGTCAATTCGGGCACCAGCCGCTTGAATGGTCGTGGTAGAATGAACGCACCTTGTAATGGAAGTCTACTCTTTATAGATAATCAGCCATGACCCAACCACAACCGATTACCCTATCCGAGCCGCGCGACAACCGTTCGCGTCACTTTTGCCGACGGACTGATCCTTGAGGGCGCAGTCGGTACGACCATTGAAGCCTTCATGGAAGCCGCGCGCGTCCAGCAGCCGGAATTGTTCCCGGCGCCGGTGATCGCGGCGGTCTTCAATGCCAAGCTGCGCGAACTCTCGCTGCCGGTGTACAAGGATGGCACGCTCGAACCGGTGCTGCTCAATAGTACAGACGGTGGGCGCATCTACCGCCGTTCGCTCGTTCTGCTGCTGACGACCGCAATGAACGAGTTGTGGCACGGAACCGATGTCAACGTCAGCTACGCCATCCCGGACGGCGGCTTGTTCTGCATTTTGCCCGACCGTGCCGAGTTCAGCGACTCCGAATTGGCGCAGCTCGAAGCCCACATGCGCCAGATCGTCGCCGCCGAGGACCCGATCACCAAGCAGATCGTCCCGCTCGAACAGGCGATCAAGCTGTTCGAGGCGCGCGGCGACGACGACAAAGTGCGGCTGCTGGAACAGCGCACCCGCGCGATCCTGACGCTCTACACCCTGCGCGAGCGCTCCGATTACTACTACGGCTACATGGTGCCCTCGACCCGCTACCTGCAAACCTTCGGGCTGGTCAAATCGACGGGCGGCTTCATCCTCCAATATCCCCACAGCGCCAATCCGACTACGCTCAGCCCGATCCTGCCCTACCCGAAAATCGGCGCGGTCTTCGCCCAGTCGGAAGACTGGCTGAAGAAACTAGGCGTCGAAGACATCGGGCGGCTGAACCACATCGTCCGCAATGACCGGATTCAGGAGTTGATCCTCGTCGCCGAGGCGCTGCACGAACGCCGCATCGCCGAAATCGCGCGCGAGATCGGCGAGCGCCACCAGAGTCAGGGCGTGCGCTTGGTGCTAATCGCCGGACCGTCGTCGTCAGGCAAGACGACTTTCTCGAAGCGGCTGGCGATCCAACTGCTCGCTTACGGGCTGCGCCCGTTCACGCTCGAACTGGACAACTATTTCATCGACCGCGAGTTGACTCCGCGCGACGCCGACGGCAATTACGACTTCGAAGCGCTGGAAGCGATCAACCGCGCCCAGTTCAACGACCACCTGATCAAGCTGATCGCCGGGGTCGAAGTCACGCTCCCGCGCTTCGATTTTCTGCATGGCAAGAGCGTCGCCGGACGCACCACCCAGTTGAACGAAAACCAGATCATCATCATCGAAGGCATTCATGGACTGAACCCGGAACTAGTCACGCGCGTGCCGCCGGAGCAAATCTACCGGATTTACGTCTCGGCGCTGACCGGGCTGAACGTCGATTATCACAACCGGGTCTCGACCACTGACCTGCGCCTGCTGCGCCGCATCACCCGCGATGCGGCGACGCGCGGCTATAGCGCCACCGATACGATCCTGCGCTGGCCCAGCGTCCGACGCGGCGAAAAACGCAACATCTTCCCCTATCAGGAGAACGCCGACGAGATGTTCAATTCGTCGCTGGTCTACGAACTGGCGGCGCTGCGCCCGCTGGTCGAGCCGCTGCTCTTGCAAGTCGAAACCGGGACGCCGCCGCACATCGAGGCGAACCGTCTGCTCTCGTTTTTACGCTGGGTGCAGCCGCTGACCTCGGCGCACGCCGCGCTGGTGCCCGATACCTCGCTGCTGCGCGAGTTCATCGGCGGGTCGATCCTCGACGCCTATCATCCGGCGGACTTAAGCTAATCCGCCGGATTCCCACTGCATTGCCTGCCCCAACTCCACGCCGTCAGCGAAGAATTCGATTATCATGTAATATATGAATTAAACCTTTAATCGAGACTTTTGGCTGTTATCGAAATTGGGGAGCTGTCGTCTATGAAGAAACTGTCCTTGATTGTGATTATCTGCCTGCTGGCGAGTGCGGTCACAGTGCTGCCCGCGTTCGCGCAATACGCGTCTGACCCGACCTGTCCCGGATCGCTGCCGTCACGCCTGAACGCGGGCGACCGGGGGCAGATCGCCGAGGACTACAGTACGCTGCGTTATACCCCAAATGGAGCGACCATTCAGGTGATTTTCGCGCCCGCGCAATTCACCGTATTGTCGAAGTTATGCGATGGCTATACGTGGAGTCTTCAAATTCAGTACGACAGCGGGATGACCGGTTGGGCGACCGAGAGCCAAGTCGTCAGTGAATTCGGCTACAACCGTTATTGGGTCGCGCCGGTAGGCATCATGCCGCCGCCACCGCCACCACCACCGTGGGATGGAACTTGCCCCGGCGCGCCATCGCCCCAACTCGCGGTTGGCGATCTCGGCTATATCGCGCAGGTCTACAGCACGCTCCGCGACGCCCCCGGCGGCATCCCGCTCAAAGTGATGTACGCTCCGGGGACGTTCCAAGTGTTGGAAGGTCCGGTCTGCGATGGCTATCTGAATTACTACCACATCGTATACACCGACGGCTCGACCGGTTGGGCGAGCGAGGGTCAAATCGTCAGCGAGTGGGGTTACAACCAGTATTGGCTGCTGCCCACCCCGTAAGGATTGGCTGATTCTTCAGCCAGATCAAGCGCAAGCCGAAGCCAGCTTACCGCGATGGTAAGTTGGCTTTTTGATTCCGCCCACTTGCGTGAACCCAAGCCGCCCGGCTGACCAAATCGGGCATAATTCGGAACAAGGGTTGTAATTCTATAATAAATGTTGTAACCTTAGATGCGACACACTATTTCAAGAGGTATAACGATGAGAAAAGCTCAAGCAGTTTTAGTCGGTAGCATCGCCATTCTATTGATCGCACTGTCCAGCGTAGCGATTTTCGCTCAAGAAGCCACCGCAACCGTCGTTCCGCCGCCGAGTTTCACCGACGGTCGAATCAACGATAGTACGCTCCTCGGCGGGTTAGCGATCTACTGTGTAGACGCGAACAGCAATCCGGTCAGCACCTTTGAGAATGGCGCGATCACCGTTTGGGGCGTCGGCGACCAGAAATACATCAACCTGAGCGCCGCGCAGCTCAGTGGCGACATGGAGATTCCGCAGCAGCCGTCGCAGATGGAAGCCCAGATGACGCTGACCCCGCCGATGGAGCCGACCGCCACCGAAATGATGATGGCGACCAAAGAACCCGCCGTAACGATGGAAATGACCGATGAAGCCATGAGCGCGATGCCGATCCTGCTGGCGCGCGCAACCACCCCCACCGGCGACCTCGCTTTCTTCAAGCTCGGCGCCGAGGAATTTGCACTACAGGGCTACGATGAGCAAGGCAATCTGTTCACCTATACGTGGACGGGCTGCACCGGGGGTATGGTTGATCACGCGACCGAGGCATACGTGCCGCTGTTCGCCGCGACTGCCATGCCTGAGATGACGCCCGAAATGACACCCGAAGCGACCGCTAGCATGTAAGCTGCGCCGCGCTAAGGTTCACAGTGGCAGCACCTAATTGTCACCGCCACTGAACCCCGGCAGAGTTTCAAAAACGAGCCGAAAGCGATTTGCTTTCGGCTCATTTGTTTTATGGCTGCGCGAGGTGGTGATGCATCTGTAGGCTGCGCGCCTTGAGCGGCTTTTGGCGCAGCGCCTTGATCCCCTGCACGGCTGCCGTCGCTGCGCTCATGGTCGTAATGATCGGCACGCCGAACAGCGCCGCCGTCCCGCGGATCAAGTTGCCGTCATAATGCGCTTGACCGCCGCGCGGCGTGTTGATGATCAGCCCGATCTCGCCTATGCGAATGGCATCGACGATGTGCGGCGATCCCTCGCTGACTTTGTTGACCGTCTCCGCCGGGATGTTGACGTCGCCCAGCAGTTTCGCCGTGCCGACAGTCGCCACCAGCTTAAAACCCATCTGATGCAGATCGCGGGCGATTTTGATGACCGCGCCCTTGTCGTAATCGTTGACGCTGATGAAGACCGTGCCTTCGAGCGGCAGGCTGGTGCTCGCGGCGATCTCGGCTTTGGCGAAAGCGTGCCCGAAACTGGACGCGTGACCCATGACTTCGCCGGTCGAGCGCATTTCGGGACCCAAGCGCGCATCGACGCCGGGGAACTTCTGGAACGGCAGCACCGCCTCCTTGACGAAGAAGCCGTCCACGTGCGGTTCTTCGGTGAACCCCAGTTCCGCCAGCGTCATCCCCGACGCGATCAAAGCGGCATAACGGGCCAGCGGTCGGTTGGTCGCCTTGCTGACGAATGGGACGGTACGGCTGGCGCGTGGATTGACCTCCAGCACGTAGATCACCTCGTCCTTGATGGCAAACTGGATGTTGAATAAGCCTTTGACACCCATCGCCTTGCCAATCCGGTCGGCGTACTCGCGGATGATCTCGATGTGAAAGTAGCTGATCTTGTAAGGCGGCAGCACGCACGCCGAGTTGCCGCTGTGGACGCCGGCTTCCTCGATGTGCTGCATGATCCCGCCGACCGTGACGTGATCGCCATCGCAGAGCGCGTCGACGTCGATCTCGTAAGCGTCGTCGAGGAACTGGTCGATCAGCACCGGATGTCCTAGCGATTTAGCGTGCTCGTCCAGCCAGCGGATCAGCATGTCGTCGTCAAAGACAATCGCCATGCCGCGCCCACCCAACACGTAACTCGGACGCACCAGCACCGGATAGCCGATCCGGTGGGCGACCGCCAGCGCTTGATCGCGGTTCATAGCGCCGTCGCTCCGGCGGGCTGCGGGATGTCGAGTTCGCGCATCAGGTCGTTAAAGCGCTCGCGGTCTTCGGCGAGGTCAATCGTATCGACCGACGTCCCCCAGATCGGCGCGCCCGCGTCCGCCAGCGCCTTCGCGATGTTGAGCGGCGTTTGCCCGCCAAACTGCACCAGCACCCCGACCGGCTGTTCCTCGTCGATGATGTTGAGCACGTCCTCGACGGTCAGCGGCTCGAAATAGAGCCGGTCGGCAGTATCGTAATCGGTGCTGACCGTCTCCGGGTTGCAGTTGACCATGATCGTCTCGTAACCCTGCTCTCTGAGCGCGAAACAGGCGTGAACACAGCAGTAATCGAACTCGATCCCCTGCCCGATCCGGTTCGGTCCACCGCCGAGAATGATCACCTTCTTTTTGTCGGTCGGTGCGGCTTCGTCGTCTTCCTCGTAAGTCGAGTAGAGGTAGGGCGTGTGCGCCTCGAACTCCGCCGCGCAGGTATCGACGCGGTAGTAGCTCGGCACGACGCCCCAATGCTTGCGGAAGAATCGGATCTGTCTTTCTTCAAGTCCGACCAAATTGCCGATTTGGGCATCGCTGAAGCCGTACTGTTTCCAGCGCCGCATTTCAACCTTCCCGAACCCCAGAAGTTTTGCATAATCCGGCTTTCGCGTATCGGCGATCTCTTGGCGAATCGCCATGATGTCGACCAGTTGGCGCACGAACCACGGATCAAAATGCGTGGTTTCGATGACTTCTTCCGGCGTCACACCCTGATGCAGCGCCCACGCCACCTGAAAAATCCGCTGAGCCGTCGGCAGCCGTAGCATATCGGGCGTCGCTTCCAGCAGCTTGCTGCCGAAGCCATCCACCCCAATGTCGAGCGCGCGAATGCCTTTTTGCAGCGCTTCCGGGAACGTCCGCCCGATTGCCATCACTTCGCCGATGGCTTTCATCTGCGGACCAAGCGTCGCGTCTGCGCCGGGGAACTTGGCGAAGTCCCAGCGCGGGATTTTGACGACGATGTAGTCGAGCGACGGCTCGAACGAGGCAGGCGTCACCCGCGTGATGTCGTTGGGGATTTCGTCGAGCGTGAAGCCGACCGCCAGCAGCGCCGCGATCTTGGCAATCGGAAAGCCAGTCGCCTTGCTCGCCAGCGCCGACGAGCGCGACACACGCGGATTCATCTCGATCACGTAAACCTGCCCATCCGCCGGATTGATGGCGAACTGGACGTTCGCGCCGCCGGTCGCCAAGCCGATGCGGTCGAGCACCTGCTTCGCCATGTCGCGCAAGCGCTGGAGTTCCTTGTCGGTCAGCGTTTGCGCGGGGGCGACCGTGATGCTGTCGCCGGTGTGGACACCCATCGGGTCGAGATTCTCAATCGTGCAGACGACGACGAAATTGCCCTTCACATCGCGCATGACTTCCAGTTCATACTCTTTCCAGCCGAGCACGCTCATCTCGACCAGCACTTCGTGAACCGGGCTTTGCTTCAGTCCGTTCTCGGCAATCCGATACAGATCCGCCTCGTTGAAAGCGACTCCGCCGCCCGACCCGCCTAGCGTGTACGACGGGCGCACCAACACCGGATAGTTCAGCTTTTCGGCGGCTTGCAGCGCGCCCTCGATGCTGTTGACGACCTCGCTCGGCGCACTGCGCAGCCCGATCTCGGTCATCGCATCTTTGAACAACTGGCGATCTTCGGCGATCTCGATGCTGTCGAACTTCGCGCCGATTAGCTCGACGCCGCAGCGTTCGAGCGCGCCATTCTCCGCGAGGTCTTTCGCCAGGTTGAGTGCCGTCTGTCCGCCGACGGTCGGCAGCAGCGCGTCCGGTTTTTCCTGCTCCATAATCCGCTCGCAGATTTCCGGCGTCAGCGGCTCGACGTAGGTCGCGTCGGCAAATTCGGGATCAGTCATGATGGTCGCCGGGTTGGAGTTCACCAGCACGACGCGGTAACCCTGCTTACGCAGCACTTTGCAGGCTTGCACGCCGCTGTAGTCGAATTCGCAGCCCTGCCCGATCACGATGGGACCAGAGCCGATGATCATAATGGTGTGAATATCAGTTCGTTTGGGCATTTTAGTCCGTATGCTTGTCTTCCGATTGGAATACCCACGCGACCTCGAGGACAAAATCGGGCAGTAAATCCCCACCGTCGATGGTTTGTCCCATGCCGTAGGTTATTGACGTGCCATTAGGATGATGCACGACGATTTCACAGCTATCGGCATAGACCTGCCAGACCTGCTGCACACCGTGATCGAGGTACTCACGCAGTTTCTTGCGAATCGCTCCCGGTCGTTCGGTCGGCGAGATGATTTCGACAGCAAGTTCAGGCGCTCCGTAGACGTATCCTCGTGTCGATTTGACGTTCTTGTCGCGCACAAAAGCGACGTCAGGTCGCCGCTTCAGGAGGATGTCATCAGGCGTACCTTCGAGGATGAAATCAGTATCGCCGGGGTACAGCCGTCCAGCTCGACGCGGCAACAGCCAGTTCGACAACGCGTTCAGGATGAGGGTTTCAATCCAACCGTGCTCTTCGCCTGCCATGTATTCATCCTCGTCAAAGCCGACCCATGCTCCATCCTCAATTTCGAGATGCTCGAAACCTTCAGTCGCCTCAACCTGTATGGCGATTTCTTCGGTGATGGGTCGCTTCATCAACAGTGTGACGATGGTTCTCACCTCGTTGAGCATGGGATTCCCTCGCACTAGTCCTGATTTCATTATACCTACCCCTATCGCTCTGCACTCGGCACTTCGCGCTTGACCCGATCCACGAATTCGTCGAACAGGTAGAGCGAGTCGTGCGGACCGGGCGACGCTTCGGGATGATACTGCACGCTGAACACGCCGAGTTCTGTATTCCGCAAGCCCTCGACCGTGTTGTCGTTCAGGTTAACGTGCGTGATCTCCGAGCCTTCCAGCTTGTCGTCGTTGACGACCGTGAAGCCGTGATTGTGCGAGCTGATCTCGATCACGCCCGTCAGCAGGTTCTTGACCGGTTGGTTGCCGCCGCGATGCCCAAAGCGCATCTTCTCGGTTTTGCCACCGAGCGCCAGCGCCAGAATTTGATGCCCCAAGCAGATGCCGAAGATCGGCACGTTGCCGAGCAGCCCCTTAGCGTTGTCGATCATGTAGGTGACTGCCGCCGGATCGCCGGGACCATTGCTCAGGAAGACGCCCGCCGGATTCAACGCAAGGACATCACTCGCGGGCATCGTCGCCGGGACGACCGTCACCCGCAGCCCGCGATCCGTCATCATCCGCAAAATGTTACGCTTGATGCCGGTATCGTAGGCGACAATCAGCGGTCCATCGGGGTCGTAGTGATGCTCTTGATACCACTGCGGATCGCTGTGCTCCGTCCAGTTGTAGGGTTCAGCGCAGGTCACGTCATCGACCAGATTCCAGCCGCTCATGTCGGGCGACTGCCGCGCCAGTTCAACCAGCGCCGCTGGATCACGGGCTGCCTCGCCATGCCCGATTGCCGCCCGCATGACACCTTTCTCGCGGATGTGGCGCACCAGCGCCCGCGTCGCCACGTCTGACAAGCCGATCACGCCCTGCTCGCGCAGGTAGCCGTCGAGGTCGCGCTCGCTGCGCCAGTTGCTCACCGTTGGCGAAAGCGCCCGCACGACGAAGCCCGACACCCATACTTTGTCCGACTCGACGTCTTCGGGATTAATCCCGGTGTTGCCGACGTGGGGCACGGTCATCGTGACAATCTGCTTGTAGTAGGATGGATCGGTCAGGATTTCCTGATAGCCCGTCATCGACGTATTGAAGACCAGTTCGCCCGTCTGCACGCCGTCCGCGCCGAAGCCTGTTCCGCTGAACGTCCGCCCATCTTCCAGCGCTAGAAGTCCCTGCATACACAATTCCCTTCTATATACATATACGTAGGGGCGACCTGACAGGTCGCCCCTACGAGAATATCGGTTAGGTGCGGTAGTGCCCGTTGATCGACACGTAATCGTGGCTCAGGTCGCACGTCCAGACCGTCGCCGTTCCGCTACCTGCGCCGCAGTCGAGCGTGACGACGATTTCCGCTGCCCCCGCCAGCGCGGTCGCTTCGGCTTCGTCGTAAGGGGTCGGCATTCCGCCGTCGAACAAGAGCAAGCCCTCGGAATCATCGTCCGCCGCATACCACAGTTTCAGTTTCAGCGGATCGACGTCCACGCCGGAGCGCCCTGCCGCCGCGACGATCCGCCCCCAGTTGGCATCACCGCCGTAGAACGCCGTCTTGACCAGCGGCGACGTGCCGACCGCGTTGGCGATCTGGTGGGCGAGCGCGTCGCTCGCCGCGCCTGTGATGTGCAGCGTGATGAACTTGGTTGCGCCTTCTCCGTCACGCACGATCTCTTGCGCCAGTTTACGGCAGACCGCTTCGAGCGCTTCCGCGAACTGATTCTGAAGTTCCGGCGTGACGCTGATCCCACTCGCGCCATTCGCCAGCAGAAAGACCGAGTCGTTGGTGCTGGTGTCGCCGTCGACGACGATCCGGTTAAAGGTCGTCTCGCCGCTAGCTTTCAAAAGCGCGTGCGCCTGATCCGGCGCAAGTGCCGCATCGGTGACGATGAAGCCGAGCATGGTCGCCATGTTCGGCGCGATCATCCCCGACCCTTTCGCAATTCCGGCAATGTGATAATCGCCGTTCGGCGTCGAGACGGTCACGAATGCCTGCTTAGCGCGCGTATCGGTCGTCATGATGCCGCGCGCGGCGGCATTCCAGTTGTCGCCGAGCGTGTCGGCAGCTTCGCGGATACCATCGCGCGATCTTGTCCATCGGCAGTTGCGTGCCGATCACGCCGGTAGACATGACGATCACCTCGTCCGCGCCGACGTTCAGCGCCTCCGCCGTTAACTGTGCCATCTGCTTGGCGTTGGCGATACCTTGATCGCCGGTACAGGCATTGGCGCAGCGCGTGTTGACCGCCACCGCGCGCAGGTGATCGTTGTTCTGCTTGCAGCAGTTCCATATCCACCAGCACGGGCGCGGCTTTCACCCTGTTGGTCGTGAAGATGCCTGCCGCCGTACACGGACGGTCGCTGACGATCAGCGCCATGTCGAGCGCGCCGTTCTCCTTCAGCCCACAAGCGACGCCCGCCACTGTGAAGCCCGCTACTCCTTCGATTGCCGCTTGCACTTCGGTCATTGTTACCTCTCGATGATTTTCGATAAATCTACAACTGGGCGCTCAGTAAGGGCGCAGCGCGCTGCGCCCCTGCACGATTTATTGCCTACAAGGGCGTAACAGGCTTGCGAAGCAAGCACAACGCCCCTACCCCAAAAACCTAGCCTGTTTATTTCCCCCTCTCCATAGGGCGAGGGGGTCAGGGGGTGAGGTGTTCTAAAATCCCCGCCAGCCGCTCGATCAGGGTATCGACGTCGCTTTTCTGCGCGATTAGCGGCGGCACGAAGCGGATCACGTCCGTCCCGGCGTTGACCAGCAGCAGACCATGCTCGAAGCCCGCCGCGACCACCGGCGAGACGTCCACCGATAGTTCGATGCCGACCATCAAGCCGCACCCGCGCACGTCCTTGATCAGCGGACTGTTGATTTCTTCCAAGCGTTCCATCAGATAATCACCTGTTTCGGCGACGTGCGCCAGAAATTCAGGCTGGCTCACCCGATCAAACACGTATTTCGCCACGCTCGTGACGAACGGACCGCCGCCGAAGGTCGTCCCGTGATCGCCGGGGGTGATGTGCGCGGCGACCGCTTCGGTCGTCAAAATCGCGCCAATCGGCAGACCGCCCGCCAGCGGTTTCGCCAGCGTCATGATGTCGGGCGTGACGCCGGTCTGCTCGTACGCCCACAGCGTCCCCGTGCGCCCCAGACCGCATTGAATCTCGTCGAAGATCAGCAGCGCGCCATGTTGATCGCACAGGTCACGCAGCGATTGCAGGAATTCGGGTGTCGCCGGATGAATCCCGCCTTCGCCCTGCACCGGCTCGACAAACACAGCGGCGGTTTGGTCGCTGATCGCGGCTTGCGCGCTCTCGATGCTGTTGAACTCCGCCTGCACCGCCCCCGGCATCAGCTTGCCAAACGGCTTCTGATACTTTTCCTTCGGCGTCAGCGCCAGCGACCCCATCGTGCGCCCGTGAAAGGCGTGGCTGAAGTGGACGATCTCCTGCTTATCAGGATTGCCACCGTCGAAGGCGACTTTGCGCGCGAACTTGATCGCGCCTTCGTTGGCTTCGGTGCCGCTGTTGCTGAAGAACACGCGGTCGGCGAACGACTTGGCGACCAGCGCCGCCGCAAGTTCCGCCTGTGGTTCGGTGTAATACAGGTTGCTGGTGTGGATTAGCCCGGTCGCCGCCTGTTGGAGCTTTTGCACCAAGCCCGGATCGCCATAACCGAGCGCGTTGACCGCGATCCCGGCGACCCAATCCTGATACGCCTTGCCGTCGGTGTCGTAGAGTGTCATGCCCGCGCCGTGATCGAGCACAAACGGCGGGCGCTTGTACGACTGGACGAGGGTCGCGTTCTCAAGCTGGATGACGGAGTTACTTTGTTCTTCGACTGCCACTGCTGTTACCGCCTTTCGATCTGTACCGCTGATAAGTATTCTGACCAATGAAGCTGCTTTTCGACCCATTCGCGGGTGTCGCTGCCACTTTCAATCCAGCCGTTCGCCGCTTCATAGCGGATGGTCGCCAAGCACCAGCCGAGGATTTTAGCGGCGACTTCGCGCTCGATTTCACCGGAAAAGAGCGCGTGCAAGACCAGTTTGCGGCTGTATTCAGACTGCTTCACCAGAGCGTTGTACATCAAGTGATGCAGTTCGTGACAATTCGCGCAGAGCTGAATCGTCACCTTATTTTCTCCGTGCATGGCAATGTCCCAGAGATGATGCCGGTGCGAGGTCGGGTAGCCGCAGGCGGAACAGGCGGTCACCCGCTCCTCGTAAGTCGGGCGGCGGCGCTTCTTCTGCGTCCGGTAGCGCTGCAACCGGTAGAAGTCGAGCCAATACTCGATCACGTTCAGGCGTTCGTCCGCCAGCTCGTGCGAGGCGAAGACCACCTCGAACGAGTGGATGATCTCGCCCGCCTGTTTCTCCCGGTAGAGTTCGCGGATCAGTCCGAACAGTTCCTCGACCCGCTGCTGTTCCTCGTTCACCTTTGCGTCTTTCGTTTAACTTTGCGTCTTTGCGTTAAATGGTCTTTACAACGTCGCCGTGAAAACGGTTCCGCCATTCTCGCGCAAACCCTTCAAGTCAGTGATCACCGCTTGACTGACGCCCGCGTCGAGTGCGCCCAGCGCCGTCCGCACCTTTGGGATCATGCCGCCGAAGATCGTCCCATCGGCGATTAGCGCATCGGTCTGATCGGGCGTCAGCGAGTCGATCACCTGATCCTCCTTGAGCACACCGGGCACATTCGAGAGAAACACCAACCGCTCCGCCTCGACCGCCGCCGCCAACGCTCCGGCAACGTGATCGCCGTTGACGTTGAAGTTGCTGCTTTCGCCCAAGCAGATCGGCGCGACCACCGGCGTGATCCCCAGTTCGAGCAGGTTGAGCAGCAGGTCGACCCGCACCGCCGTGACCTCGCCGGTAAAGCCCATATCGACCGCCTCGTGCCAGAGCTTCGCCGCGCTGATCATGCCGCCATCCACGCCGCTGATGCCGACGGCGTTCACGCCCGCGTTGACCAGCACGCGGGTCAGGCGCTTGTTGACCGTCCCGCAGAGCACCATTTCCACGAGTGCCAGCGACTCGGCATCGGTGACGCGCACGCCGTCGATGAAACGCGGTTCGATATTCAACTGCTTTTGCAGCGTCGAAATCTCTTTGCCGCCGCCATGCACGATCACGACTGCGTCATTGCGGTCGTGGATCGACCTGCGCGAATTCCGCCAAATAGTCCGGGCTGTCCAGCTCATGCCCGCTAATCTTGATGACAATCGTCATGTATCGCTACGCTCCCTTTTTAGTGCTGAGTGCTGAGCAATGAGTGCCGAGTCAGAAACAAGACCTGTAAGCCGCCAACGAGCTGTATTTGCTTTACCTCAGCACTCAGCACTCGGTACTCAGTACTTCTTTTCAAAGCAGTCCCATCGTCTCCGGCAGGTCGAACATCAGGTTGAAACACTGCACCGCTTGACCCGACGCGCCTTTGCGCAAATTGTCGGTCACGCTGGTGATCAGCACGATCTGGTCGGTCGCGGGCGAGACGCTGATCGTCGCGCCGTTGGTGCGGACGACGTGCTTGAGTGAAGCCAACTGCCCTTTCGGCAGCACCTTGACCAGCGGCTCATTCGCGTAAGCGGCTTCGTAGAGCGCCTGAACCTCACTCGTGCTATGACCGTCCGCCAGTTCCAGATAGATGCTCGACAGCAAGCCGCGATCCACCGGCAGCAGATGCGGCGTGAAGATCAGCGTGCCCGCGTTTGGGTCGAGCTTGTGGAACTCCTGCTCGATTTCGCCGACGTGACGATGCACCCGCCCAACGTTATATGGCGAGAAGTTGCCGTAAAGCTCGACAAAATGCAGGTTCGGCTTGGGGTCGCGCCCCGCGCCGCTCGCGCCGGACTTGGCATCGACGATGATCGGGCGACCGGGTTCGAGCCAGCCCGCTTTCAGCAGCGGATACGCACCGAGAATGGTCGTCGTCGGGTAACAGCCGGGGGCGGCGATCAGGTCAACGTTATGCAGTTGCTCGCGGTTGAGTTCGGGCAAACCGTAAGGAACGGGCAGCATATCGGGATAGGGATGTTCGTGACCGTACCACTGGGCATAGCTTTCGGGCGTATCCATGCGGAAGTCCGCCGAGAGGTCGATCACCTTCGTGCCCGCATCGAGCGCGCGCTTTGCCACGCCCGCTGAGACGCCATGCGGTAGCGCTAGAAAGACCGCCGCCACCTGATCGAGCGGCGCGGTGTCGTGCGGAATGTATTTCAGGTCGCTGTGGGGAGCATCCTGCCCCGCGTAGGTGCTCGACGTGGCGAACACGACTTCGACACACGGGTGCTTGCTCAGGATTTCAACTGCATCCTGTCCGGCGTAGCCCGACGCACCATAAACCCCAACCTTGATCTTCTGCTCCAATTCACTCATCGCTTATCCTATTCTTTTGCTGTTACTCAGCACTCGTTACTCAGTACTTCTTTAATAAACAAAAACCCCTGCCTCGCGTGCTGAGGTCAGGGGTCGGATTCGCGTGTTTGGTTGATCTGCTTGATCGCCGTTAACGCAAAAATCCCAACTCGACCTCGTTGGTCATTGGGCGACGGCTACGACGGAAACGCGGACAGTTCGGTTGGAACGTCACGTCAACAAGCATGTTGGAAAAACCTCATTGAAATCGCTGACAAGTTTAACCGATCCCTCCGGCAGTGTCAACGGGTTTGTGCAGAGTCGTTTACGCTTGCTTGACGTGCCTCTACGCTCGCAGTAGTATCGACATATTGTCGGCTCGGCAGCGATGCGGCAGGTCGCACGCGGCGAAAAAATTCGATGATCGAAGTCTCCCAACTGACCAAGTATTACGGCAATCACCTCGCCGTCGATCACATCAGTTTCAAAGCGAAATCCGGTGAAATCGTCGGCTTGCTCGGTCCCAACGGCGCGGGCAAAACCACTACTATGCGCATGTTGACCGGCTTCATGCCGCCCAGCGACGGCAGCGCCAAGCTCGACGGCTTCGACATCGTCGAGGAATCGATGGAAGCGCGGCGTAGCGTCGGCTATCTCCCGGAGCATGTGCCGATTTACCCGGATATGACCGTACGCGGCTACGTCACTTTCTGGGCGAAACTGCGCGGCGTCAAACATGCGCGTTCCGCCGTCAATTCGGCATTGGAGCGGGTTCAGCTCCTCGACCGCCAAAATACGCTCGTCCGCCATCTCTCTAAGGGGCTGCGCCAGCGGCTCGGCTTGGCGCAGGCGTTGGTTCACGACCCGCCGGTGATCATCCTCGACGAACCCACGATTGGCATCGACCCGCAGCAGGTGATCGAAGTGCGCGAGACCGTGCACGCGCTCAAGCACGGGCATACCGTCCTGTTCAGCACCCACATTCTGAGCGAAGCCGAGCAGGTTTGCGACCGCGTGCTGATCATGGATCGCGGGCGGATCGTCGCGCAGGGCAAGCCCACCGACCTCCGCCAGAAGCTCCAACCGGGCGCATCGCTCTACGTCGAAGCCAGCGGCGCGCTGCCTGCCCAACTCCGCGAATCTGCTCAAGTCGATTCCGGGAGTAGCGTCGGTCGAAGCCGACGAAAACGGCTGCATCGTCCGCGCTCAACCGAACCGCGACCTCCGCGCGGATATCTCGGCGCGGGTGACCGGCGCGGGCTGGACGCTGCTGGAAATCCGCCCGGTGACGTCGTCACTTAAATCAATCTTCCTTGAACTGGTCAGCAAGGAGGGATGATGCGCCAAATATCAATCCGCAATCGTAGGGGCGGGTTTGAAACCCATCCCTCCATAACAAGTGATGCTAGTGCTTCGACCCCTCACCTCCTGACCCCCTCTCCACACTTCGGAGAAGCGAGAACACGAGTTCCACGGGTGGCAAAATCCCCTCTCCATGCAATGGAGAGGGGATTTAGGGGTGAGGTTAGAGAGGTTTGCCCATGCCTGCGCTGATCGTCTTTCGCCGTGAAGTCGGGCAGTATTTGTCGTCGCCCTTCGCCTATGTGATCGCCGCCGCCGTACTGCTGCTCACCGGCTACGCCTTCAACCGCGATCTCGCGCAGAGCATGGGAACGCAAGCGCCTGATCCGGCGCTGGTGCCGGTCATGCTCTCATTCATGATGATCTTTTTCGCGCCGCTGCTGACGATGCGCTTGTTCGCCGAGGAGCGCCGCGAGGGGACGCTCGAACTCCTGCTGACCGCGCCGGTCTCCGACGGCAGCATCGTCTTCGGCAAATTTATGGGCGCGTGGTTCTACTATTCGCTGCTGCTGGCGCTGACCTTCCTCTATCAATTCGTCTTGACGGCGATCACCCAGCCTGACATCGGTCACGCCATGTGCGCCTACCTCGGCATCTGGCTCTACGGCGGGGCGACGCTGGCAATCGGCATCTTCTTCTCATCGCTGACCGAGAACCAGATCGTCGCCGCCTTCCTGAGCATGATCACGCTGATGCTGCTCTGGCTCGGCGAGCAGGCGGGCGACTTGATCGCCAACATCGACGTCGCCCTGATCGTGCGGGCGCTCTCGA
The DNA here is from genome assembly GCA_963848465.1 of uncultured Chloroflexia bacterium. Lineage (GTDB taxonomy): Bacteria > Chloroflexota > Anaerolineae > Aggregatilineales > Phototrophicaceae > Flexifilum. The sequence continues at coordinate 120,002 of CAWKDY010000007.1, forward strand.
TGCAGGGGCATTTCTCGTCCTCGTTTGCGACCGGGCTGCTGCGCGCCGAAGACGTCGCCTACTTCGCCGGGATCATCGCGGTCGTCCTGTTTGCGACCATCCGCGTCGTCGAATCGAATAGGTGGCGCTGATGAACGGCAATCCGATTGTCATCCGACGCGGGCGCGTCGCCCAGTTAGCCAGCTTTATCGGCATCGCCGCGCTGATCATCGGCGTGATCGGCTTCATCTGGCAGGGCGAGCTTACGACTTACGTCGGCGCCGTTTTCGTGCTGGCGATCCTCGGCATCGCGGCATGGGCTGTGCTCACGCCGCAGGAATTCGTCGGCTTCATCACCGGGCGGCAGATGCGCCACAGCACCGGAGCAATCTTCGGCACGATGCTGCTGGTCGGCATCACGGTCGTCGTCTATCTGCTGCTTCAGCGCGCCGCGCTCACGCTTGACATGACGCTCGCCAACCGGTTCACGCTCAGTTCAGAGACCAACTCGGTCCTGCAGCACGTCACCCGACGAATGCGGATCACCGGGTTCTATTCGCCCAAGTCACTGAGCACGCGTCAAGTCGATGATGAGTTTTTCCGGCTCTACACGACCGCCACCAACGGCTTGATCGAACGCCTCTACATCGACCCTGACGAGCAGCCAGCGCTGGCGCAGCGCTACGGCGTCATCGAAGATGCGATGGTCTTCCTCTCCTACGTCAACGCCGACGGCTCGACCGACTTGACCTCGCTGGCGCGCGTGCCGCGCAGCTCTAATCAAGAACGTGATATGACGCAGGCAGTCTCGCGCGAGTTGATCGCCGGGACGCTGACGGTCTACTTCGATACCGGCTTGGGCGAGCGCAGCCCCGAAGACACGACGCAAGAAGGCATTTCCGGCATTCGAGCGGGCGTTCAAGAGAGCGGTTTAGTCGCCTATCCACTCGACATCAGCGCGCTGGCGAGCAGCGGCGCGGACATCCCGCATGATGCTGCCGCCGTCGTCTTCGCCCGCCCGACGCGCGACCTCACGGCGGCGGAAATCGACGTGATCGACCGCTACCTGAATACGGGCGGGTCGCTGCTGCTGCTGCCCGACGTGCTCTTCAACGACGATCCGTTCCTCAAGCAAAGCGGCGCGTTCAATCAATATCTGTGGGATAACTACGGTATTCAGGCGCTCGACGCCGCTGTGGTCGATCCATCGATGAGCGGACAGACGGCGCTCGATGTGATGAGCGCTTACATTTTCCCGGAGACCGATATCGGCGCGCGGCTTGACCCGAACACCAACCCGACCGTCTTCAGCCTCGCTCGCGCGCTGGACGTCAACCTCGACAGCTCGCCGCCCAACGTCGCCAACGGGCGCGTGATCATGTCGTCCGAGCAGAGCTTTGGCGAAACCGACCTCAAAACGCTGGGCGAGACCAACTCCTATCACTATGACACGGGTGTCGATTTACCCGGACCGCTGACCACCGTGGTTTGGGCGAGCAACCAGCAGACCAAAGCCAAAATCGTGATGGTCGGCGACAGCAATTTCGTCAGCAACGGCTTGGTGCTCAGCGGCGGCAACGGCGTCCTCTTTACCGACAGCATGGCGTGGCTAACCGGGCTAGGCGAAAAAATCAGCTTCGCGCCGCAGGCTTACGGCGTCGGTACGCCGCTGATTTACGTCAGCACGCAGACGCTCGACCTGATCGCCTTCTTGACGATCATCCTGCTGCCCGGTGCCGTGCTGGCGAGCGGCGTAGCGATTTGGATGCGGCGGACGCGGCGATGAAACCGAGACATCAAACCCGCAACCGCAGCCTGCTGGTACTGATGCTGGTTTTTGTCGCTGGCGCGGCGCTGCTCGCGATCCAGAGTTCGCAGCAGAACGCGGTCGAGCCAACGACCACCGACGTGCTTTATTTCCACGTCTTTCCGGATTTGGTAGCCACTGATATTCAGGCGATTCGCCTACGCAGCCCCGAAACCGGCTCATCCTTCACCCTCACGCGCGCCGCTGATGGATCTGGACGATGCTGGACACCAGCGCCGCCGTCGACAGCGCCGCCGCCGATAACATCGCGTGGACGATGCAGCAGCTCCCCTACAGCCGCACGCTGCCCTTGAACGACGGCGACAGCCTGCAAATCTACGGATTCACGCCGGAAGGGGTGCTTTCCATCGAGTTTGTGATGAGCGACGGCACCAGTCACGCCGTCGCCGTCGGCTACCGCACGCCGATGGAAGACGGCTATTACGGCTTGATCGACGACCGCGCCGACCTCTATCTTCTCGGTCGTCCCGCCATCGATTATTTGATCTCCCGGCTGAAGAATCCACCAATTGCTTGACAAGTCTTCAAAATCGCAGTATTCTGCTTGTTTGCATTGCTCTGATGGATAGAAAATTTCTATCCATTACCTCATTTGCTTATCCGCCGATTTTACGTCATAATTGAAAAGACGTAAGATATATTGTGATAATTGAGTCTAATCTTTGCTGTCTTAACGGCAAAGGGTGTGGTGTGTGACGTATGCTTGCAGTGATGAACAGGGACGAACTCCGTAACCAACTGGTTGAAAAAGCGCGTAAGCAGGGCGTAATCAGCTACGACGACATTCTAGCTGTTTTCCCCGACGCTGAACGTGATATTGTGCTGCTTGACGATCTCATGGACGAACTGCTCGATGCAGGCGTCGATGTCGTGTCGCATGGAGAGCATAACGATGCGCTATTTGATTCCCCCGCGCCGAGTGGTGAGGCGGAATTCGAGCACGAACTAGTCGAAGAAGATGACGCCGACTTTGCGTGGATGGTCAGCAGTGAGCTGACCGACGACGCCGGGTATCAGCAGGCGCTCGACAGCGACGACGTGGTTGGGTTGTATTTGAAGGAAGCCGGTCGCGTGCCGCTGCTCACAGCAGACGAAGAAGTCTCGCTGGCAAAGCGCATGGAATCGGCTGAAAACGCGCGCCAATTACTCGAAACGAACGGCGAGGATCTGCCGCTCGACGACGTGTATACGCTGCGCGATACGATCTACGATGGCGAACTGGCGCAAGAGCATTTGATCCGCGCCAACGCCCGCCTCGTGATCAGCGTGGCGAAGAAGTACATCGGGCGCGGCGTGCCCTTCCTCGACTTGATTCAGGAAGGCAACATCGGCTTGATCCGCGCGACCAACAAGTTCGAATACCAGCGCGGGCACAAATTCAGCACTTACGCGACGTGGTGGATTCGCCAAGCGGTCAGTCGCGCCGTCGCCGATCAAGGGCGGACGATCCGCGTGCCCGTCCACATGGGCGATCAGCTCAACCGGATGCGCCGCGTCCAGATGAAGCTGACCCAGGACTTGGGGCGCGACCCGTCGATTGACGAACTTGCGGTCGGCATGGAGACCACGCCGGACAAGGTCGAGAATTTGCTCGAAATTGCCCGCCGCCCGGTCAGCCTTGAAACCCCGATTGACGAGGAAGGCGACAGTACCTTCGGCGATTTCGTCGAAGACGTGAACAGCCCGGCTCCCGCCGAAGAAGTGGCGACCAACCTGCTCCACGAGCAGTTAGCGTCCTCGCTCGACCGGCTGCCGCCGCGCGAAGCGCAAATCCTGCGCCTGCGCTACGGTCTGGAAGATGGGCGCGTCTACACGCTCGAAGAAGTTGGACAAGCTATCGGCGTGACGCGCGAGCGTGTCCGTCAACTCGAAGCGCAAGCACTCAACCGCTTGCGCCAATCCTCGGCAAACGTTATCCTTCGTGATTATCTATACGAGGAGTAACGCTTGTGCGCGCGACGCGCGGCTTGGCTCTCTGGTCACTGGCGCTGGTAGCGCTGGGGATCATCCTTCTACTTGACAACTTTCTCCTGCTCAGCGGCTTCAACGCGGCAGCGTTGTGGCCGCTGGTGCTGGTCGTCCTCGGCGCGGTCATCCTCCTCCGGGGCGACTTCGTACCGAGCGATGAAGCCCGCTCCTTCGGCATTACGCGCGGCAGCGTCGAATCGGCAGCGCTGGAGATCAGCGCGGGCGGTATCGACGTACAGGGCTACGCCTTGCAACGCGAAAGCCGCTTGATCGCCGGACAGTTCGCAGCCAATTCCCGCCCCAACCTCGACGTTCAAGCCACTCACGCCAACCTGCGCATGGATCGCGCGGCGACGCCTTGGCTGTCGTTTGCTGATTGGCGAGTCGGGCTGGCGCGTGATCTGCCTTGGAGCGTGTTCGTCACGACTCATCTCGGTCAGGTGCAGCTTGACCTGAGCGGCTTGATCGTCCAGCGCGCCGTGATCGCCACTGGCTTCGGCGACATTCGGGTCGTCAGCCCGGAAGAAGCTCTCGAACCCCTGCATCTGCGTTCAGCGCTGGGCAACATCCACCTGATCGTGCCGCCGGGGGGCAACGTCCACGTCACGGCATCCGGTTCGACCTTGTTCCGCGTTCACGCCGACGAAACCCGTTTCGAGGCGCAGCCGCACGGCGTCTACGTCGCCCGCGATGCCTACGCCGACAGCCCGCTGATCGAGATCAACGTCAGCGGCACTTTCGGCGATGCTTATCTTGCTTAGCACCTCATGTCATCTACGCTAAATTTCGTCATCCGCGACGGTCTAGCAGGCGACATCTCCGAGTGCCTGCTGCTTGATCACACCTATGAGACCGATGTCGTCTGGCAGATGCAGGTCAACGATGAAGGCGGCTTGAATATCAGCTTCAAAGATCAACGACTGCCGCGCGAGCTTGTCACCGAGTACAGCAGCAGTGAGCCGCGTCTGCGCGGCGCGCTGGTGCCGGATCAATGTTTTCTGGTGGCAACGACGCGCGACGCCGACCCTGAGCGAATCGGCTACCTCGTAATGTCGAGCCACCCCCTCTACGGCTACGGGCTGGTGCAAGATCTGGTCGTCTCGCGCAACTACCGCCGCCATCGTATCGCCACCCGCATGTTGAAGATCGCGGCGCAGTGGGCGAAGGAACACCACCTCAGCAGCCTGATGCTCGAAACGCAAACCAAAAACCACCCCGGCATTCGCTTCTGTGAAGCATCCGGTTTCACCTTCTGCGGCTACAACGACCGTTATTTTGCCAACCGGGATATTGCCGTCTTCTTCAGCCAACCGATTCGATAGACAGCCTTCATGGACGCCCTGATCGCCTCGTTCCTCGACAAGACCAACGAAACGCTCGCGGCGGCGATTGTCGTGATCGCGGCGTCGATGATGCTCTACAACGTCACGCGCAACCGGCGCGACCGGGTCGCCAACACGTCGGGCGTCGTCCTCGCCTGTATGACCGCCGCCTACATCTCCGACATCTTCCTGTCATTGGGACCCAGTCTCGGAACGGCGGTCGCCACCCTGCGCTTGCAGTGGATCGGCATCGCCTTCATGCCCACAGCGATGTTCCACCTCTCGGATGCGCTGCTGGCGACGACTGGCTTGCCCTCGCGTGGACGCCGCCGCCGTGTCATCCGCATCCTCTACCTAATCAGCGCGGCGTTTCTACTGCTGGCAGCCTTCACCAACCTGCTGATCGCGCCGGAGCGGGTCACCCCGGTCTATTTCGACGCGGGCATCTACGTCAGCACGCGGGCGGGCGTCTTATTCCCGGTCTACGTCATCTTCTTCCTAATCGCCACCGGCGTCGCCTTCGTCAACGTGCAGCGAGCGCGAGCGCGCTGTCTCACGCGCAACACCCGGCGGCGCATGGGCTACTTGCAAATCTCCATGCTCACCCCGGCGTTCGGCATCTTCCCATTTTCGGTGCTGCTCGGTCCGGGTCAGGAGTACTCGCTAATCGGGTTGTTCCTCGTCAACCTGACCAACGTCGTCGTCGTCTTCATGCTGCTGTTTCTGGCGTATCCGCTCTCATTCTTCGGATCGCGCATCCCCGACCGGGTGGTCAAGACCGAGCTGCTGCGCTTCATCCTGCGCGGTCCCGCGACCGGCTTGCTGGCGCTGGTGACGATCATCTTCACCACCCCGGCGACGCGCATCCTCGGCTTACCGGGGCTGAGCTTCATGCCCTTCGCGGTGGTCGCGGTCGTGCTGCTGTGGCAGTGGACGGTCGCGCTCGCCCTGCCCTATCTGGAACGCTGGCTGGTCTACTCCGGCGAGGACGCCGAGCAGATCGAGAAGCTGAGCAATCTCAGCGAGCGGCTGCTGGCGCGCGGCGACCTGCTCCAACTGCTCGACGCCATCCTCGCCTCGACCTGCGACTATCTGCGGGTGAACAGCGCCTTTGTCACCCTGCTCAACGACGAAGCGCCGGAATTGATCAGCTACGTCGGGTCGATCCGCCCGACGGCGGCGCTGCTGCAAGACGAGACCGACACCTTGCGCGCCCTGCTCACCCATGATGACAACGATGCTGACCTACTCCGCATCGAGACGTGGCAGACTTACTGGATCATCCCGCTCTACGGCAGGCACACGGGTTTCCAACGCAGCGGCAGCGCGCCGCCGCTGGGCTTCATGGGCATCCAGGCGCGCTCTGGCGTGATCGACCTGACGGAAGACGAACTCGCCATGCTCCAGACTTTCCGGCACCGCGCCGCGCATACGCTCGACGACCTCGCGCTGCAAGGCGAAATCTTCGCCGCCCTCGAAGGGCTGCTGCCGCAGATCAACATCACCCGCAGCACCGCCGCCGAACTCGAATATCGCCCGCGCCGCGAAGTCCAACCAGAGCGACGACGATGGCATCGACTCGGAACTGTTCAAGGAACAGGTGCGCGCCGCGCTCAAGCACTACTGGGGCGGTCCCGGCTTGACCAACAGCCGCCTGCTTGACCTCAAACTGGTCAGCGCGGCGCTCGACGACAACGACGACAACCCGGTGCGCGCGCTGCGATTCGTGCTCTTGGCAGCCATCGAGAAGCTCAAGCCGGAAGGCGACCGCAAGCTGCTCAGCCCGGAATGGACGCTCTACAACATCCTCGAACTCCGCTTCATCCAGAAAGCCAAAGTGCGCGACGTCGCCCAGCGTTTGGCGCTCAGCGAACCCGACCTCTACCGCAAACAGCGCGTCGCCCTCGATGCCGTCGCCGATACCCTCCTCGACATGGAAAACAGCACGAGCACGGAAGACGAACTACAGCCTCAGTCGTGAACACTTGTTCGCAACAGATGGTTGTAGGAGTCCTTAATATAGTGCTATACTAAGGCGGTTTTAGCACATTTCGTCGGTTGATCGTATTGGAACGAATAGAGGGATGGGGAATGAGTACGAATGTGCAGCGACGGGACTTCACATCGCCACCGCCCAACGACGAGGGGTATTGGGCGGCGCTGCTCCGTGAGGGAGAATTCGCTGAGCCGGTTGGGGTGGAACCGGTACAGGATGCAAATTCTGATCTGAGCGATGATCTGGTGGATGAGGGTTGTCAGCAGCCAGCCGAGCCGGGTCACGAGTCGGATTGGGCAGCAATTCGCGTGATCATGGATCACGATGAAGTGATCGACCTGAAAGCCATCGGTTACAACCGGGGCGGGCTGCTGGTCGAATGGGAGTCGCTGCGCGGGTTCGTCCCCGCCAGCCAGTTGATCGACTTTCCATCGACTTCGGATGAATTCACCCGTAAGCGGCTGCTGATGTCGCGCATCGGCGAGCTACTGCCGCTGCGGGTCATCGAACTGAGCGAGGAGCAAAATCGGTTGATCCTCTCCGAGCGCGCAGCGCGCGCGCTGCCGGGAGAACGCGCCGACATCCTGACCCGCCTGCGCTCCGGCGACTCGGTCGAGGGGATCGTGACCAACTTGTGCGACTTCGGCGCGTTCGTCGATCTGGGCGGGCTGGAAGGACTGATCCATATCAGCGAGTTGAGCTGGGGGCGCGTCGGTCATCCTGCCGAGATTCTCGAACGCGGGCAGCAAGTCCGCGCCTATGTGTTGGACGTCAGCCGCGACAACGGGCGCATCGCCCTGAGCCTGAAGCGGCTGCATCCTGATCCTTGGGAGACGGTGGGTGAGCGCTACCGCATCGGCGAAACCGTCGAAGGCGTGATCACCAACGTGGTCGATTTCGGAGCCTTCGCCCGCATCGAGGAAGGACTCGAAGGATTGATCCACGTCTCGGAACTCGCCGAGGGGCATTTTCTCCACCCACGCAACGTGGTCTCCGAAGGGCAGCATATCAGCGCGCGGATCCTCAGCATTGACGGGCGCGCGCGGCGCTTAGGCTTAAGCCTGCGATCTACGCCGTAATTCATAGTACATTTATTCGCTTTCAGTCTTTATAGCCATTAAAATACAGTCGGGGCGGGGCAGCTTGTGTCACAAGCCGCAAGCCCGCCCTTCTCCATTTCGGGCAGTGAGTCAGGGGAACCTGTGGCGCAGCGAAAACCTGCTAAGAACCAGAAACCAGCCGAACCCAAGCCGACCGAACGCTATACGGTGAAACCGGAGTTCTGGGACGCCCTGCTCGACAGCCTGCCGCCATGGGGTGACGAGATCGCCGCCATCATGCTGATCGTGTTCGGCGTGGTCTCGTTCTTGTCGCTGCTCAACGTTTCCGGCGATGCGACGATTTCGACGGCATGGTCGAACGCCCTGACCGACTTGTTCGGCTGGGGCAGCGCGATCGTCTGCGCGGGCATCTTCGGCTTGGGCGTGATCATCCTGCTGCCCAAGCTCGGTATCGTGATCCGCTTCCCGACCCGGCGCATCCTCGCCCTTGAAATTGCGTTTCTCTCACTGCTGGCGCTGCTCCACCTGCTGGCGGGCGATCCCGAACTGCGCAACCTCGCCCGCGAGGGACGCGGCGGCGGTCAAGTCGGCTGGGCGCTCAGCTCGCTGATCGTGACGCTGCTCGGCTCGTCGGTGGCGCTGGTGCTTTTCACGGCGATTCTGATCATCAGCATCGCCGTCGTGATCGGTATCCGCCGCGATCAACTCGCCGGGTGGCTCAAATCTGCCAGCGAAACGTTGCACGGGCGCGCCAAACGCTATCAGCCGATTCAGCGCCCCAAGCCGGAGCGCGTCGCGCTCGACCCAACCCTGAAAACCCAAGTCGTCATGGATGCCAGCGGCGCGCCGTCGGTGCAGAAGGTCAGCGCCCTCGACGCCCAGCGCGTCAAGGCGCACTCGATCATGCGGATCCGTCCGGATTTCGACAAGCTGCCGCCGTCGATGCGCCCCGGCGCCGCGCCGCTCCCCGCTGATGACGCCGAGCTGGACGACGAGGAAAACTTCGACGCCTCGGATCACCCGCTGTTCAGCCACGCCGACGCGATGGCGAGCGTCATCGGCACGGTGCAGAGCGCCAAGAAGGGCGCGCCCCGCTTAGTGGAGCGCCCCGACGGGCGGATGAAACATTACTTCACCGTCGCCGGGATGAAAGAGGCGAAGCAGGTCGCCCGGCGCGACCCGCTGCTGCCCCCGCTCAACCTGCTGGTCGATGTGGAACTCAACCTGCCCGACGAGCAGGAGATCAATACCAACGTCGTGCTGATCGAGAATACGCTGCTCGAATTCGACATCGACGTAGACGTGGTCGATGTGCGCGTCGGTCCAACCGTGACGCAGTACGCCGTCCAGCCCTTCCGCGAGAAGACCGACGACGCTGGCGAGACAACCTTCAGCCGCACCCGCATCAGCAAGATCGCCTCGCTCTCGAACGACCTCGCGCTGGCGCTCTCAGCCAAGCGACTGCGCCTCGAAACGCCGGTGCCGGGTCAAAACTACATCGGCATCGAAGTCCCGAACAAAAATCCGAGCACGGTGGCGCTGCGCTCGGTTTACGAGAGCAAAGCCTATTTCGATCAGGTGCAGAAGAAGAAATCGCCGCTGATGATCCCGCTCGGGCGTGACGTGGCGGGCGAGCCGGTCGGCATCGACCTCGCGCAGATGCCCCACCTCTTGATCGCCGGGACGACCGGATCGGGCAAGTCGGTCTGCATCGCGGCGATGGCGGCGGCATTGGTGCTCGAAAACACGCCCGACGTGATCAAGATGATCATGCTCGACCCCAAGATGGTCGAACTCACCCGCTTCAACGGGCTGCCCCACTTGCTCGGTCAGGTCGAAACCGATCCCGAACGGATCATTGGCGTGCTGCGCTGGTGCACCCGCGAGATGGATCGGCGTTACAAGCTGCTCGAAGAAAATGCCGCCCGCAACATCGACATCTACAACGCGCGCTTGGGGCGGCGGCGGCGCGATCAATACCTGCCCTACATCGTCATCCTGATCGACGAAGTCGGCGACTTGATGATGTCGCACCCCGACGAGACCGAAAAGACCCTCACCCGCTTGGCGCAGATGGCGCGCGCGGTCGGGATGCACATGGTCGTCGCCACCCAGCGACCAAGCGTGGACGTGATCACCGGCTTGATCAAGGCGAACTTCCCCTCACGGATGTCGTTCGCGGTCGCATCAGGGACGGACTCGCGGGTGATCCTCGACAGCGTCGGCGCCGAAACGCTGGTCGGCAAAGGTGACATGCTCTATCAAGCCTCCGACGCGATGGCGCCTCAGCGCTTGCAAGGCTGCTACGTCTCCGACGACGAGGTGCGGCTGATCGTCCAGCACTGGAAGACGTGGGCGAGTGAAAACGGCATGGACTGCTCGGCTGGTCTCAGCGCCGTGGGAGCGCGAACTCACCCGGCGCGAACTGCTCGCCGAAACCGACCCGATGCTCGAACAGGCGATTGAGATGGTCATCGCCGATCAAGAGGCGTCGGCATCGCTCTTGCAGCGCAAGCTCGGCTTGGGTTATCCCCGCGCCGCGCGGATTGTCGACTTGATGGAAGAATTGGGCGTAGTCGGTCCGCAGCAGATCGGTGGGCGCAACCGCGACGTACTCATACCGCGCGGCGGCGATCCGTTCAAGGACTTGGTGGACAAGAAGCTTGAAGACAAGAGCGAGTGAGCCTCACGTATTCGGGCGTTTAGGACGCTGAAGCAATCCATACAGCGCCAGCCCAGTGATACCCGCATAGGCAATGGGACTAATACAGCAGCTAAGCGCCCCAACCAATACCGTACTGCCGACGATGTACACCAACACTGCGATAGATAAGAAAATTCCTATCGCTCCTGCAATGACGGCGATCAGCCACAATTCAGCATCATGAAAATACCGTCGTGCAACCAACCACTGCGGCACGCCGCTGGCAATGCCAGTGCAGAATCCGAACGATGAGCGCCGCCGTGGAGCCAAGAATCTCTCAAGGATAAAACCATCATCCATACCGCTGAGCCGTCCAACCTGAACGTCTGAGAATGGCGGTGCAATTCCAGCGGCGAGAGCTAATCCCAACACAACGAGGATGCTCGTGATCGCACTAGCTCACACACCCATACACGCGCTTTCATGGCTTCTCGCAAAACAACGGACCACTGAATTCTGCCTATCGCGCTGCCGCTCACGAGCAATGTCAAGACGATGACTATCGATCCATACACATCCTTCGTTTGTTGTGAAAATTCAGGAAACAGAGTGACTTACGATCTCTGAAGCACTTGCTATTGCCACCACAATCAATGGAATTGACACACAACCCAAGATCGTACTGGCGATTCCAGCGCAGGAGGAATCTCAGCCGAGTTGGTGGTGGAGTAATACTCCAGTTCCAAGAAATTCCTCCGAAGTATAAGTAATCTAGTCCACTCGTTTATACACCCATGAATTCGCATATTTCTGTAAACAATAAGCGATCCAAAAGGTCACCTCTCTCAAAAACAAGCATTGCTAATGTCTTACGCCACCGGCTGAATCAGTTCCGGCGAGTCGAAGCTCGGCGAGTTGACCGCCTTCGACACCGCGTAAGCCGTCATGCGATCCGCCTCGAACGGCTTCAGCAGGGGCGCGAACTGCTCGCCGGGGACTTCGCGCGGGTCGAGCCACTGATCGTAATCGTCCGGATGCAGGATCACCGGCATCCGCGTGTAAATCGGTGCCATGAACTCGTTGGCTTCAGTTGTGAGGATCGTATAGGTGCGCAGTTCGCTGCCGTCGGGACTGAACCAGATTTCCCACAAGCCCGCGAAAGCGATCACCGGCGCGTCCTTGACCTGAATGTAGAGCGGCGTCTTGCCACTGTCCTGTTTCTGCCACTCGTAAAATCCGCTGGCGGGCACCAGACAGCGCCGCCGCTTGAGCGCGCTGCGAAACGAGGGCTTCTCCGCCGCCGTCTCCGCCCGCGCGTTGATCAGCTTGTTGCCGATACTCTCGTCCTTCGCCCACGAGGGGATCAAGCCCCAGCGCAAGAATGACAGCGCGTCGGGCTGCTCGTTGGTGATCACCGGCAAGAACTGCGTCGGCGCGACGTTGTAGCGCGGCGGCAGATCGGGCGCATCGCTCAAATGAAACGCGAGCTGGAGCTGGTCGGGATCGACTTCCAGCACGTAACGTCCGCACATCAGCCTTTTCCTTCTACTTGATCTTGCTTTCAAGGAAATGTCGCAAGGTCTGACTCCCCCTCTCCACGCAGTGGAGAGGGGGCTGGGGGGTGAGGTTACTTGCGCCGCCCTTTTTTCGGATCGGGTCCGCGCCCCATTTCAGTAACCTGACGGATGATGCCGAGCACCGCCAAGCCTAAGCCGAGCACTTCGCCGGTCTGGATACGATTCTGCCCCTCCGCCGGACCGTAATCACTGGCGGCACGATTGTAGAGGTAGGCGGAGATCAGCCCGAGCAGCAGCCCGGCTGCCGCCCCGACGATGTAAGCTTGCGTGCGCCAGTTGGCTGCCGCTTTATCTGATTGGGGGAGCAAATTATTCATGGTCATCCTCTGATGGCGCTGGACGATCAAAGAAGCTGAATATCAGCCGATCCAGCGGGGCGAAACGAGCATTCAGGTTAATCGATGTGCGTGCTGCGCGGTCGCTGGCGCTCTGCGTCCGGTCGCGAAGCTGCTCGGTCAGCAGTTCAAGCTGCCGGAGCGGCTTGGCGATCAGTTCGTGGGCGTGATTCATGCCTGCCAGCGCGATTACCAACAGCAGGTACAGCGGCAGCAGGCACAGCGCCAGCGGACAAAGCATCAGCACGGTCAGCATTGTATCGGCGACCGCCCGCGTCGGCGAGCGCCCCGCCAGCACCGTGATCGCGGTCAGCGCGATGATCAGCAGCAGCCCGCCCAAAAATGGCAGGATAATCAAGCGGCGCGTCGCGCGGCGATGTAGTTTTAGGGTGTCTGGGCGTTCGGTGCGCCGCTCGGTCGTCATGGGCTGCCTTTATGATTTGTAACAAATTTTATTATACCCACTGCTGGCGCGAGAGGCAATAGTAATGCGCCGGGGATCGGCTAAAATATAACGCTATATGTCGGAACAGGATAAAAACATGAATTCCATGCTCAACCTAGCCCCCGAAGTCAGCGCCGCGCTCGCCGAAAACCGCGCCGTCGTCGCCCTCGAATCGACGCTGATCACGCACGGGCTGCCCTACCCCGCCAACGTCGAGACCGCGCTGGCGATGGAAGCCGCCGTCCGCGCCGCCGGTGCAGTTCCCGCGACGATTGCCATCCTCAACGGACAGATCACCGTCGGCTTGACCACCGACCAGATCGAGACGCTGGCGCGGGCTAAGAATGTCCGCAAATGCAGCCGCCGCGACTTCGCTATCGCCATCGGCTTAGGCGAGAACGCCGCGACTACCGTCGCCGGGACGATGATCGTCGCGCACAAAGCCGGGATTCGCCTGTTCGCCACCGGCGGGATCGGTGGGGTGCATCGCGGACATCCCTTTGACGTCTCTGCCGACCTGATGGAGTTGGGGCGGACGCCGGTCGCGGTCGTCTGCTCTGGCGCGAAGTCGATCCTCGACCTACCGCTGACGCTCGAAGTGCTGGAAACACAGGGCGTCCCCGTGATCGGCATCGGCACGGACACGCTGCCCGCCTTCTACACCCGCAGCAGCGGCTTGGCAATTGACGCCTGCATCGAAACGCCCGCGCAAGCCGCCAGCATCATCCACGCCGCCGATCAGTTCGGCGCGCAGCACGGGATTTTGTTCACCGTTCCCGTTCCCGCCGCCGACGAACTGCCCTTCGAAACCGCCGAAGCTGCCATTCAGCAGGCGACCGACGAAGCCGAAGCGCAAGGCATTCACGGCAAGGCGATCACGCCCTACGTGCTGGCGCGCGTAGCCGACCTGACCGCAGGCGAGTCCCGCCGCGCCAACGTTGCGCTGCTGGTCAACAACGCCCGCACCGCCGGAGAGATCGCCGTCGCGCTGGCAAACCAGTAAATGCCCGATCCCTTCGTCAACGCGCTTGCTCCCCTCGCCCCGCTTGCGTGGGAGAGGGGTTGGGGTGAGGGGTTTCAGTGATCCCACTGGTAGAGGATGAAATCCTGCTCGAAAGTCGGCGCGCCGAGATCATGGAGCAGTCGCAGCATTTGCGCCCGGTGATCGGTGCCGTGATTGACGACGTGCGCCATAATCTCCCAGACCGCGTTGCGATGCACGCCGCCGCGCTCCGGCAGGTCATACTCGACCACCCGGTCAAGCACCGCATCATCGAGCGTGCTGACATAGGCGAGGATGTCATCTCTAATCGGCTGCCAGAGCGCGTAAATGCTGGCAGCCGTCGGGAAATCGGTGTAGACCAACCGCGCGCTGAGCGGAACACCCTTGATCCGCTCAAACCAACGCTGATCGACGCGCGTGACGTGAACGAAGTGATTACGCAGCGATCCAATCGAGTAATCCCACTCTTGCGTGAATTGAGCGTCGGTCAGCGTCAAAGCGCTGTCCCAAAGCTGCTGCTGGATGTCATAGTTATATTGGTAGAGCGTGCGAAAATAGTCGGCGTTCATGAGTCCTCCGCTAGCGGTTTTCAATTCTTAGCCTAGACCTGATATAATCGCGCTGTTTAAACTCGCTGACAAGGGAGTTCCTATCGATGTCGATGACGGACATTCAATCCACGCCCACCGACCTAGATCCGCCGGGCGTCAAAAGTGCCGAGCGTGCCTTCGGTTTCTCGCTGGCATTTACCGGCGTTCGCTGCATTTTACAGTACATCGTCCTGCCGTTTATACTGCCGCTGTTCGGCATCGCCGGGGACGCCGCCGTGCCGCTGCTGCTGGTGATCAACCTGCTGGCAATCGTCTCGATCTTCTACACCGTGCGCCGTTTCTGGCAGATCAATTATCGCTACAAGTGGCAGTATCTCCTGATCAGCATCGTGATGCTGGGCATCCTGACGCTGTTTATCGTCACCGACTTGTTCCCGACAGCATTAGGATCGCTCTAGCCTATCGATCTGCCGGATAGATAAGAAAGTAATTCAATACGGCACGATGCCCCATTTTTCTCCCCCTCTCTATGTAATGGAGAGGGGGTCGGGGGGTGAGGTTGTATTCTGAATCAGTTTATCGTTACCCGAGGCGCGGATGACGTTGGAATAGACGTTCGCGCCGGTGCCACCACCCTGTGGGTGGGTCCAATCGCGATCGGCGAGCACGAGGATGCGCAGCGGGGGCTGCGGATCCGCGGCGGCGAATTGCGGGCGCGAGGCGTGCTCGACCTGAGTGAGCAGGCTCCCAGCGGTCGGTTGCACGTTTGCGCTGCTCTCCACGGGACGCGAAACCTTAGCGGCGCCTCGATGGTTACGCTCCCACGGTGCACACCGCCCCGTCGACGGTTGCGGCCCACGACGAGGGCCTTGACGTGCAGCCTGTACGCCGCCGCGTACCGGGTTGGCTGGCGTCCCGCCCCCATCTCGTGGCGGCGGTGATCTACGCCGTGCTGTCCGTCGTAATGGTCGGACAGGGTCTGCTTCCCGGCCGCACGCTGTCCGGCTCGGACTCACTGCTGAGCTCGGTGCCGTGGCAGAGCGCCAAGCCTGCATCCGTCCCGGGACTGGGCACGAACTTCGAGCTGGCCGACTCGGCAAACGTGTTCGGACCGATGCTGCGCTACACGCGCTCCACGCTCCCAACGGTGCCGCTGTGGAACCCGTTCATCTCGGCTGGTCGCCCGCTGCTCGCTGACGGGCAATCGGCGGTGTTCTCCCCATTCAGCGTCCCGAGCTACGTGCTGCCGTTCTGGAAGTCGCTCGCCGTCGTCGCGATCCTCAAGTTGTTCCTCGCGGCGTTCGGCGCCTACGTACTCGGACGGATGCTCGGGATGCGCTTGGGTGGAGCACTCCTGTGCGGGCTCGTGTTCGCCTTCGGGACGTTCTTCATCGTCTGGCTCGCGTGGCCGCTCACCAGCGTCTACGCGCTCATTCCCTGGGCGCTCGCGAGCACGGAACTCGTCGTCCGCCGCCCGGGACCGTTACCGGTCGCTGCCCTCGCCGCGGTGATCGGCCTCCAGTTCTTAGGCGGCCACCCGGAGTCGAGCTTCACCTCGTGTTCGTGACCGTCGTGTTCTTCATCTTCCGAGCGCTCCTGCGCTGGCGACGCGCGGAAGGGAGCTCGTTGCGGGCCCTCGTTCCCAGCGGGCTCGCCTTTGCGCTCGGGCTCGCCGGCGGGGCGGCGCTCGCCGCGCTCGTGCTGGGCCCGTTCATCGAATTCGTCCTGCACTCGGGCGACCTCGCCCGCCGCCAGCACAGCGTCGCCGGCTACTGGCCGCGCAAATACATCGGGGCCCTGTTCCTGCACGATTATCGGGGTCGGCCGACACAGGTCGACCTCGAGGCGTTCATGCAGGTGCGCGGCTGGTACGCGGGAGCGGCGACGCTGATGCTCGCGCTCGGCGCCCTGCTGCTGAGAAGGACCGCCGAGCGGATTGCCGTGCTCGTGTTTGCCCTGTTCTGCGTGTGCATGGTGATCGGGCTGCCGCCCGTCTTCCATCTCGTCAGCTCGCTGCCGGGTTTCAGCGCGGCGCACAACGAGCGACTCCTGATCTACGTGCTGCTGAGCCTCGCACTCCTCGCCGGCTGGGGGCTTGACGACCTCAGCGCGGCGTCGATCCCGCGGGCCGCACGGCGGACGGCGGTGCTCGTCGGAGCGACGGTGATCTTCTGCATCCCGATCGTGTGGCTGATCGCCGCCGGAACGCTGAGCCTCGGTCACCTGGGATCAGGATTGAGCGTTGCGTGGGGGTTCGCCCACCCGCCCCTCCCCGCCCCCGGAGCCGATCTGCAGGGGACCGTCACCGCCGCGATCGTCCGGGACTCCTCGCTGCTCATCTGGCTGCCGCTCGCCGGGATCGCGCTCGTCCTGATCGTGTTGCGTCTGCGGACGCGCCGTGGTCTGTCCTCCGGCGCGTTCGTCGTCGGGATGCTCGTGTTGTTGAGCATCGACCTGTTTCGCGCGAACATGGGCTTCAACCCGGCGATCCCAACCCGAACCGCCTCCCCGCCGACGACGGGGGCGATCCGGTACCTCACCGCACAGCGACCGAACCGGTTCGTGGGGGTCAGCACGGCACAGCTCAGCCAGCCGCTCCCGGCTGATCTCGCGATGACATTCGGCCTCTACGACGCTCGCGGCTACGACTTTCCGGTGGAGAAACGCTTCGACGCACTGTGGCGTGGCAGCGTGGCGCCCGGAGCCGGGGACTTCACCCAACCCGAGGAGTTCGCCAGCGCTACCCCGGCGGCGCTCCGGGCGTTAATCTGCTGAGCGTGTCCGATCTGCTCGTCGGACCACTCCAGGCCGGCACGCGCCGTTGACCGCGCCCGGCCTGAGCGTGGCCTATCGCGGCTCTGACGCTGTCGTTTACCACAACGCGCACGCCCTGCCGCGCGTGTTCCTCGTCGGTACCCAGCAGCCCGTCAGCACCGAGGGCGCGGCGCTGTCGGCGGTGACAGCCCCTGGCTTCGACGGTCGCCGCGCCGCCATTACCGAGAGCCAGGTGCCGGGGATCCCGACACGTACGGGGTCATCGCCGGGCAGTTCGTCCGGCACCGCCAGGCTCGTCCGCTACGGCGCCCAGGACGTGACGGCGGTCGCGAACGCCCAACGACCGGCGCTGCTCGTGCTGACCGACTCCTACTACCCCGGCTGGAACGTCACGGTCGACGGACGCCCCGCCCATTTGCTGCGCGTCGATTACCTGTTGCGCGGCGTCGCTCCTCCCGGCCGGCCGTCACACGATTGCGTTTCACTACGCCCCCACGAGCTGGCAGATCGGCTGGATCATCAGCGCGCTGGCCGTGGTGGGTTTGCTGCTCACAGTCGCGATCGGGCTGCGAGCCCGGCGGCACCAGCGATGACAGCGGACGGCTACACCCCCAGGCGCTCGTTCGAGGACGCGGGCCGCGATCCAGCCCGCGGGTTGCGGCCCGTGCTCGGCGACTACGCGCGGTTTGCCGGAGACGCCGCCGCAGGGCTGCCGCGAGTCGTCCTTGGCTCCAACCGGCGATTCTCGATCTGGGGCCGGAGTACAGCTACCTCGAGCATCCTCACAAACTGAGCTGGTTGAGCGAGCGGACGGTCGAGGTCCCGGTGGCGCAGGCATTCGTTGACCGGCATCCCCAACCGCGTGCTCGAGGTCGGCAACGTGCTCTCCCACTATCGGCCGCAGCGGCACACCGTCGTCGACAAGTACGAGCGCGCCGCCGGAGGTGCTCAACCGCGATGTGATCGATCTCTCCGACCTGGGCAATTTCGACCTGATCGTCGCAGTGTCGACGCTTGAGCACGTCGGGCTTGACGAGCAGCCACCCGATCCCGACAAGCCGGTTCAGGCCGCGCAGGCGCTGCGAGCGATGCTCGCTCCCGGCGGCACGTTGCTGATCACGCTCCCGGCCGGCTACAACCGGGATTTCGATGCGGCGGTGCGATCGGGTGCGCTGCCGATCAGCAGGTCTGCCGGGCTGCGGCGCGTTCCCGGCCGCAACGAATGGCACGAGGTCGCGCCGGACGACGTGTTCTCAGCTCCGTACGACTTCCTGCTCTACCGGGCGCGCGGCGTGCTGTTCGCGTTGATCGATCCGATCGCCGAGTGAGGGCGGTGGCGGCGGCCCACGGCGCGCGCGCACCGCGCTGACCGAGCGGCCGACGACGAGCCCCAGCAGGACGATCGCCGCGACTCCCACCCAGTGAGCGCCGATCAACTTAGTGCTGTACTCGAAGTTGTAGCCACCCTGATTGTGGGGCGAGACGATCGCGTAGACGAGCGGGACGACGACGCCGAGGAGGGCCGCGGCCGCCACCGTCAGCTGGCGGATGCCGAAGCCACGCCACAGCACGAACGTGAGCAGGGGAAGCTCACCGCCCCGGCACGCAGCGCGAAGATCGCGCCGATCGGGATCGCGAGGCCGATCGCGATCAACGCCGCCTGCGGCAGCGGCGTCGGTTGGCGGGCTGGCCACACGATCTCGGCGGTGACCGGCGCAGGCGCGGACCGCGGACGTCGCCACGCGCCGACGAGCAGAAAGACGAGCAGGCCGAGGCAGACGATCCCGGACGCCAGGTAGCTCGTGCGGACGCCCGACTGGGGCGCGAATCAGAACGACACGGCCCGGCATGAGGCGGGCGCGAGCCAGCCACTGGCGTAGCCGTCGACGGGAACGGGAGCGCCGAGCGAATGTCCGTTGCAGCTCGCGCGCCAACCGACGTCGAAGCTCTCGCCGAGCACCAACCAGGACGGCCCTCTCAGCGAGACGCGGACACCGGACACCGAACTCTGGCCGATGCTGCCCGGCGCAGTCACGCGTCCGCCGCCGGCGGGCCAGACCGGCGGAGCGCTGGCCGGCGAGAACAGCCTCAGCAGATCGATGCTGAAGGCACCAGGGAGCGCGCGGACCCGCTGCG
The DNA here is from genome assembly GCA_963848465.1 of uncultured Chloroflexia bacterium. Taxonomy (GTDB): domain Bacteria; phylum Chloroflexota; class Anaerolineae; order Aggregatilineales; family Phototrophicaceae; genus Flexifilum. Next base: position 139,622 of record CAWKDY010000007.1, read on the forward strand.
TTCCGGCACCGAGCGGCACCGGGCTCCCGCATGAATGCGCCCGCAGCGGCGTGCCCGCATCGAGTTGGGTGACGGTCCCCGTCACCGCGAGCGGTACCCGTCGTGAGCCGAGTTGCACCGCCACCACGCCACAGCCGGCGTGGATCGGACCACTCCGGGGCACGTGCACCGCACGCATGCCTGCGATCTCCACCGCGCCGATCCCGACAGCGTTCGCCTGCCGCTGACGCTCCGAGAGCCCTGGCGGGAACGCGGCCGCCATCACGGTCAGGCGAAACGTCCGGCCGCTGGCCGCCTCCGGCAGGTTGACGATCCCGCCGGCGGTCACACGCAGCGGCGGCGTCTGGCCGCCGCTCCAGCTGAGACGCACCACGGTCGGACGGCGGACCGGTAGCCCGGGAGGACGAAGCCGCAGGCGCGAAAAGCGCACGGCCCGTGGCACCGTCCACGAGATCCATGGCGGCGGCCCCTGCGGGCGGACCCAGACGCCGATCCAGCCGGGAGCGGCCGTGCCGTCGAACGCGCTCGACGCGCGATACGCCGGCTGGTCCTGGAATCTCGCTGATGAGTTGAACGTCTCACCGTGCATGCCGGCGAGGCGATCGAAGGCCGAGTCTGGGGCACCGACGGCCGGATAGACCCACGCGTCGGTGCTGTAGCGGCGGGCGGCCGGAGCGAAGATCAGACGGTTGATGTATCGCTCTGCATCCCCACGCTCGCTGGGGCTGTCAAGCAGGGTCGAGGTGCCGTACGGGTTGCGACGGAATGGGTCGTCACCGGTGGTGCGCTCAAAGATGTAGCTCACCGAATCGCGACGCAGGTCCGTTCCGGCCAGCGCGGCGGCGCTGTCGACCGGCGGCCGGAGCAGCTGGGACACGTGCACGCCCGGGATCCGAATCTCCCGGAATCCGCCGGGTCCGCCGAGCCCGACCTTCGGCTGCACGACGTGATCGATGCGGACGCGGATGGCGCTCGCTCGGTGGAGGTTGACCGGAATCCGATTCCACCCGGGTCGGACGGCGTGATGCACGCCGTTGACGTCGACCTCGGTGACGACCCCGTGCGTGTCGCTGAGCGGGTAGACGTCGACGTAGGGCACATCGCGCGGCGAGTCAAGGCCGATCTCGATCCACCGGTCGAACGTCGGCAGGTAGCGGTTGGCCACCCACGAACTCTCCAGATCGCCGTCGAAGGCAGCGATCGGCGCGTGCTCGGGGAATTGCAGCTCGCCCGCCTGCGTCGGCGCGCGCAGGTAGCGCGCACCGCTCAGCAACGACACCGTCTGCGCGGACGTGCCGATCGGAGCGAACGGATTGATCACCGCAGCGTCCGTGGGCAGCGGCTCGGTCTGCTGGAGCGTCGGACCCCGATTCTGCTGGGTCGATTCCGCGAGGAACTCGCGGCGGCGGTTGGAGTCGGTGACGACGAGGTTCGCGCCCTGCGTCGCGGCCTTGCGCAGCCCGGCACGTGACTGATCTGCCGCGTAGAGCACCGGAGCAACTCGCGGGAGCCCACCAAATGCGGCGAGGTCGGCCAGGCCCTGCGCGCCGCCGTCGACGATCGTCGGCGGGCCCGCGGGATCCACGTGGACAATTCCGCGGGAGCCACCGACCGGGTAACGACGCACCTCCGGTAGCCGGACGGTGCCCGACGCATCGCCGGCCGCGGGCGGACCGCGCGCACCGGCCCGTAGTTACGGGTCGCGGTTCCCAACTGTGCGTCCAGCACGCCGGCGGCTGCCGCGGGATCGATTGCGCCGCTGCGGCCGATGTCATCGTCGGCTCCGGAGACGACCGCGCCCACCCCGAGCAGGCGAAGCAGCCCGTTGAGCTGCCCGGGACGAGCCGCCGCTGCTGCACCAGGTCATCCGTGGTGGTGAGGAGATCGACGGCGCGCAGGTCCGAATACGGCGTCTCATACCGCACCGTCACCGGACGGCTCGTGAGCCGCGGGAGGATCGCGTCGAGCGTTCCTCCCCACGTGTAGTAGCCGAAGATCTGTCCAGGGAGCACGAGCGACCGGGTGTTCACGGGAAGCGTGCGATCAAGCTCGTGGCCGGCCTGCGTCCAGGCGGCTGGGATCCGCTTCCACTGGAGCTGTTCGTCGATCGCCTGCCCGCGCACGAGCGGGAGCGAGGCGAGGACGAGCAGCGCGATCAAGACGGCCGCCACGCCGGCCGGCGCGGCGATCCGCAACCATCGGATCCGCAGAGCCCGCAGCCACATCACGAGCCATGCCACCCCCAGACCAAGCAGCCCGGCGACGCCGGTCGCGACGAGCGGCGCGGCCTTGTTCGTTGTGCGCATGAAGCGCAGCACGAAGATATGGCGGTACACCCACGTCATGCCGCCCCGGAGCGGCGTGCCGTTGGGGAATCCGGCCATCATGATCACGACTCCGACGACCACCAGAGCCAGCAGCAGCGGCGCATAGCGATATCTGCGAGCGGACACGAACCCGGCGACCGCCATGGCCGGCAGCAGAAGCCCGGCACCGACAACGAGGGGGTTGAACAGCAGCGTGCCGCTGTCGGGAAGAACGGCCGCCCCGAATCGAACCCAACACCGATGTACGACGTCCAGTAGCCCATCAGTCGCAGCGACTCCGTGACGCTGTTCGTGCCCCAGATGGATGCCGGCTGCTCGGTGAACTGAAGGAAGTCGATCCCGTAGCGGACGTGAACGAGGAGCGGCATGATCCACCACAGGGAGGCGAGCACACCGACGATCCCGATGCGAACGAGGAACCCGCCGCAATCACGCCAGCGGGCGCCGCCGATCAACGGCTCGTAGATCAGCAGCACCAAGGGGCCGACCAGCATCCAGCCGACGACGGCGGCGTTGACGCCTCCGCCGGTCGAGGTGAGGATCAGCGCAAACGCGGCCGCCCACCACCAGCCACGCCAACCTCGCCAGAGCGACTGGGTCGCCGGACTCCGTGGAGCGTGACCAGCAGGAGCCACGGGAGAGCCGCATAACCCAGCAGCGTGATCGTCGTCCGCGCGGTGAAGACGACGACGTACGGGTTCAACACGTAGAACGCACCGGCGACGATGTGCGCGACGCCGCGGGGTCGGCCGATCAATTCATGGACCAGCCGCAGAATCCCCCACACCGCCAGCACCAACATCAGCGCGAGCCACAGCCGCTCGACGACCCACGCGCCGATGCCGATCGAGTGCAGCAGCGAGAAGAACGGCCCCATCGGCCACAGATAGCCCGAGTACTGGGC
>CAWKDY010000008.1:0-444688 GCA_963848465.1 uncultured Chloroflexia bacterium
CGACCTGGTGATGCGCCGGGCGGCGGAGCTGAAGCCGGACGCGGCGCTGCTCGGCAGCGTCTTTCACCAGTTGGTGTGCGGGGTACTCAAGACCGCGGCATCCCCCGGGCAGCTGCCGAGCCCGGCGCTGCGGCGACGGTTCTTCCGGCAGGCCGCCCGGCTCTACCGTCGGCACCGCCCCGCGGGCCACCGCCCGCCAGGAGGCAGCGTAGGACTGCAACACGTGTTGCTGGCTTCCCGCTCGTACACGGCATTCCGCGCGTTGCGCGGCACGAAGCACCGCCTTGGCAGCGTGGCGCGGCTTGTCCGACGGTTCCTCAGGAGACTGCGGAAGCGGAGCGGCAACCCGTACGGGGCCTACCTCAGAAGGCCGGTCGACGAGAACCTCGCTGTCTTCTCCTCGTACTGGGGCCGCGGCTACACCTGCAACCCCGCCGCCGTCCACGCGGCGGCGCGGCGTCTGGCCCCGCATGTCAAGACGGTCTTCCTGGGCGACGAAGGACCACGCGCGACAGATGCCGGACGACGTGGAGTGCGTGGTGATCGGAAGCGCCCGCTACTGGGAGCTGATGGCGCGCGCGAAGTACTTCGTCAACAACGTCAATTTCGCCGACGAGGTGGTCAAGCGCAAGGGCCAGGTCCATCTCCAGACCCATCACGGCACCCCGCTCAAGCCGCATGGGCATCGACCAGCAGAAATACCCGGCCGCCGCGGCAAGGGAATGAGCATGCTGGGTAAGCTGCTCCGAGCGCGTCCGACCGCTGGGACTGTCGGATTCTCCGCCAACCAGCACACCAGTGAGCAGTCTGGGAGCGGGTCTACCCTGTCGTTTCGAGAGTCGATCGACGCCGGCTATCCGCGCAACGACGCTTCTTCCGGGACCGGACGGCCCAGGACATCCCCGATATCCGCGCGCCGGCTGGGCATCGCACCCGGACCGGCACCGCCGTCCCTCTACGCCCCGACGGTGCGCGACTACCAAGCGGCTATGTGCCGCAGCTGGACCTGGAGAAATCACCCTGGGGAACTCGGCACCAGTTCGTCCCTGCTGGTCCGGACCCACTACTTCTACGGCGCAGGACCCGCACCTTCAGAAGGAACTTCAGGCGGAGGGTGCGCTGATCGACGTCTCCCGGCACCCGTCGGTCGAGGAGCTGTGCCTCGCCGCGGACGCGCTGATCACGGACTATTCGTCGATCATGTTCGACTACGCCAACCTCGACCGGCCCGATCATCAACTACGCGGACGACTGGGAGACCTACGGCTCCCGCGGGGCGTCACCTTCGACCTGCTCGCCGCGACCCCGGGGCCGGTCGCCACCAGCGAGGACGAGCTGATCGAGGTGTTCCGCAGCGGGCGCTGCGAGGCAGACCGCGAGGCCACCGGCTGCGCGGCCGCGTTCCGCGCGCGCTTCTGCATGTTGGACGACGGTCACGCCGCCGAGCGGGTGGTGCGCCGGGTGCTGCTCGGCGAGCCGGCCGAGGCTTTGCCGCCGGTCGTTCCGCTGGGCGAGCGCGTTCCGGCCCCGGCAGCTGCCCGCGTCCCGCACCACTGACCCGTCCGAACCGCACGCCCACCCCCATCCCTCACGACCGTGGAAGAGCCCGTGCCTCGTTTCAGCGTCATCGTCCCCGTCTACAAGGTTCAGGGCTACCTGCGCGAGTGCCTCGACTCGATCCTGACCCAGTCCTGCACCGACATCGAGGTCATCGCGGTCGACGACTGCTCACCCGACAACTGCGGCAGCAATCATCGACGAGTACGCGGCGCTCGACGCCCGGGTCACCGCGGTCCCACCTGCCGGAGAACGTCGGCCTCGGCCGTGCGCGCAACGCGGGGGTCGGCCACGCGACCGGCGACTATCTGCTCTTCCTCGACAGCGACGACAGCTATACCCCCGGCGCGCTGCGAGCCATCGACGAGCGGCTCACCGTCACCGACGACCCGGACGTACTCGTCTTCGACCATGTGCGCACGCACTGGTGGGGCCGTGGCGGCAGGAGCATGACGGCGGAGCTGCTCGCCTCCGCGGGCATCGACACATTCGACATCGTGGAGCAGCCCCCAGTATCTGCATCTGTTCCTGGTCGCCTGGAACAAGGCCTACCGTCGCGACTTCTTCACCGGCCACGGATTCACCTACCGGGAGGGTCTCGACCAGGACGCCCCGGTCACCTATCAGGCGTTGATGTGTGCCCGCCGCATCGCATGCCTCGACCGGGTGTGCGTCCAGTATCTGCAGCGCAGGCGGTGGCGCGATCACACGCACCCCGGGGCGCAGGCATTTCGACATCTTCGCACAGTACGCGGGGTTGTTCGCGTTTCTCGACGAACACCCGGAGCTGAACGGGTCGAGGCCGCTCCTCTTCGAGCGGGATGATCAACCACTTCCTGGCGACGCTGCCGCTCGGCGAGCGAGTGCTGCCCGAGGACCGGGCCTCCTTCTACCGGGAGACAGTGGGGTTCTATCGGCGCTACAAGCCGGACGGTTTCACCCCGCCGCGCGATGCCTACCGCACCCAGTGGCGCCTGCTCCCCGGCAGCCCGTACCCCCTGTTCCAGGCCTGCGTGCTGGCCGAGCGGCTACGGAAGAGCGTCCCTCCGCAAGAAGGGCGAGCTGCGCAGGAAGACCACGCGGCAGATCAAGCGAGACCATCGCCCGGACCCAGCGCCGGCGCCCGCTCGATCCGAATCTCGCCGTGTACTCGGCCTCCTGGCACCGCGGTGTGCTGGGAGATCCGGCGGCCATCCATGACGCGGCCCGGATGCTGGCCCCGCACATCCGCCCGGGTGGGTGGTGCGGCCGGACGACGTGGAGTTCCTGCCGAGAGGCATCGACCACGTCGCCCCGGACTCACCGCGTTACCACCGAGTGACGAGCCGCGCCACGTATTTCATCAACAACGTCGACTGGACGCACGGCCTGGTGAAGCGCCCGGGGCAGATCCATGTGCACACCCACCAGGGGACACCTCTGGGCACATGGGCGTCGACCTGCTGGGCCGCCCGGCCGCGAGATACCACGTCGATGTCCGCGCCAACGCTCCGGCGAGCGGACCGCTGGGACTTCAGCCTGGTCTCCAGTCCGTACGCGCAACAGATCTGGGACCGCGCCTATCCCTGTCACTTCACCTCGATTCCGACCGGCGCCCCGCGCAACGACGTGCTGGTCAGGGGGGACGCGTTGCGGACGGTCGCCCTGCGCGAGCGGCTCGGTGTCCCGGGCGGCAACACCGTGGCGCTGGACGCCCCGACCTGGCGCGGCCACCGCAAGTCGTACGTGCCGCGGCTCGACCTCGAGCACCTGGTGCGGGAGCTGGGGCCGACGGTCACTCTGCTCGTCCGGTTGCACCCGAGGGACGCCAAGGCCGAGATCCGTGGTCTGCAGCTGCGCGACCTCCAGCGGCGCGGGCTGCTCCTCGACGTCACCGACGAGCCGTCCGTACAGGACATGATGCTCGTCTCCGACGCCCTGCTCACCGACTACTCGTCCCTGATGTTCGACTACGCCAACACGGATCGCCCGATCATCGTCCACGGCGATGACTGGGCTGCGTACCAGGCGGCCCGCGGTGCCTACTTCGATCTGGCCGAACCACCGGGCCATGTCTCCACCAGCACCGACGAGTTGACGGATCTGTTCGCCTCCGGGGCGTGGCAGGACGCGCGCTCCGCCGCTCTTCGCGCCGCCTTCCGCCGGCGGTTCTGCGCGTACGACGACGGCCACGCGGCCGCCCGGGTGGTCTCCCTGATCATGCTCGGCCGTGAGTACCCCCCGTCTCTCCATTCCCCAGCAGGACGCACGACAGCCCGTCGGCGCCGCGCACCCCGCTCTCCCGGACGGCACACGATGACCACGGCCGCGGCCACCGCCCAGTCCTTCTCCGCACCTCCCGCTCTGCCGCTCCGGTCCGCACGCCCAGGAGATCTCTGGCCATGTCAGACACCCGGCCCCCGTTCCTCGGCCCGGCCTTCAGTCGGCGGCGGTGAAGGCCCGGGATCTGTGGTCGCACGTACCGTCGGCGCTGCGGTCTGCCCGCTCGTCGTCTTCCTCTCGTGCCAGGCCTGCTACCTGCTGTGGTGGATGGCGTTCTACCCCGGCCTGATCGACTACGACGCTCTTCGCCTACACCTGGCAGGTCACCACCGACCACTGGATCTCCAATCACTCGGTCCTCTACAACTCCCTGCTCTGGCTGTCCCTCAACACCACTGGGGGCTTCGCGGTCGCTGACGCCTGCTGCAGACGATCGCGATGTCCGCGGTGCTCGGCTACACGTGCGCGAGCCTGCGCGCTCTCGGCGTACGCGGACGGTGGAGCGCACCGGCCGCGCTGCTGCGCGGCGGCTCCGCCGCTCGGTGTTCACCGTCTACGTGGGGAAGGACGTGCCGTTCACGATCTGCGCGGTGCTGGTTTTCGCCGTGTACGGTACGGCTGTGGGGCAGGCGTGCGTGGGGGAGGCTGGAACGGCCGTCTGCGACGCTCCGAACTCCTGCTGCTGTGTGCCGCGTTCCTCGGGAATCTAGCCTCTTCCGCAACAACGGCTTTCCCGTTGCCCGTGATCGCCGCGCTGAGCCCTCCTCCTGGCGCGCCTGGGGCCCGGCGCCTGATCGCCGTACTGCGGTCACGGCCACCACTGCCCGTGACATTGACGCTGGATGCTCGTGGTCTATTCGGCGGTCGGCATCCAGAAGCCGCCCAAGACGCTGAGTCTACAACCTCCACTACGCCGACCTGGCGGTGGCCTACGCGCAGGCACCGGGCCTGTTCACCCAGGACGATCTGCGGCTGATGTCGCGGGCGGCACCGCTCTCGGATCTGGCGTTACGACCGGAGCCACTTGCTCTTTGCCTCCGACTTCCGCTGCTACCTCGGGACGCTGAACAGGCCACGTCCACCGACCAGCTGACCGAACCACTCGCAGCCCGGTGGCGCACCCTGCGCAAGGCCCCCTCAGAAGGTGGATGGGCGCACGGATCTGCCGCGGGCACATCGCCTGGGCCGTCTTCCCCGGTCCTCCAGGATCAAGGCGGCAGGACGTACAACTCCCTCAACTGGGTGAACCCGACGTTCTACAAGTGGTACCCGGAGATAGGACCAGCCCGTACCGACAGGCGGCCGAGCCCAGCCTCCGTCCCAAGCCCTCCGCGACGCCGGCGTCTTCGCGTATGCCGCCCCGTCGTTCCCCAGCTGGAGTGGCTCCTGTGGCGCGGCGCGATCTGGTGCTACGCCACCTATGTGCTCGTCACCCTGCCTCACCCGGGCCCGCGGATGCCGCTCCTCTGTTCGCCCTGGCAGGCGTCACCTCTCGGCACTCAGTTCACCGTATTCGTCGCGACCCCCTCGCCGCGCTTCCGCTACATGGCGGCCCCCATGTTCATCGGCGTGCTCTGCCTGTCACTCATTCCCGCGCTGCGCGGTGACGCACGCCCCGTCGTCCCGCCGCCGGCATCCAGGGCGACGTCGTCCACTACCTCGGACACCTCACCGAAGACCGTGGAGTACACCCGGTGAAAAGCCGGCGTAGCAGCTGAAACCGAACGTTGTCCGAACGCCCAGGAGATCTCCGTTTATCCCCGACAGCAAGTCCGTTCCGGCCGGTCCGAGATGAAGACCGTCACGAGGGTCCCGGCCATATCTGCAAGATTTGCTTAGAGCAAATTGAGGAACGTGCAGGCTCGGCCGTCGACGCACCGCGCTCCAGCTGCGACCGCTCCGCGTGATGTGATGTCACGGCCAGCAGGTGGCCTGTTGGTTCGTACAGCAGGCGCATGAGCGCGTTCTGGCGGTCGATGACGCTACGACCACCGTCGAGGTGCGGCAATCTGCGGAACGCCGGGGCGTATTACGCGCGCCGCTGCCTAGCCCACCGCGCGTGAGGCGGCAAATGCTACGAAGCTCCGCCGCCCGTTGCTGGTCCGCTGCCTGGTGCGGTCTGGTCACGGGCCCGCCCAGCCGAGCGCGGCCCCCCGGCTGCGGAAGCTCGCCGGGTGCGGCCGCGAAGGCGCGGAACGCCGCGATGACCGGCTCGTGCTCCTCCGGCGGCAGGGCGCCGAGCAGCCGGCCAGCTCGGCCCGGCGCCGCTCGCTCACCTTGGCGACCAGGTCCCGGCCCGGCTGCCCAGGAGAACGAGCCGGGAGCCAGGTGCCACTGAGTCATCAGCCCGTACAAGCCCGCGGTGAAGAGCCGGGCCGTCAGCGCCGGGTCGGTGCCCGGTCGTCGGCGGCCCGGACGGCCGCGGCGACTGCCGCTGACCATCCGGAAGCGCGGCGATCGCCGCGTCCACCCGCTGCCCGGCACCGCAGTCCCACTGCTCGTGCAACGCCAGGAACAGGGCTTCCTTGCGATCCAAGTACAGGTACGGGGGTCCCCTTCGACACCCGGCCTGCGCGGCGACATCGGCCATCGTGGTGGCGTGGTAACCGGACCGGGCGAAGCAGGCCATCCCGGTCGCGATGATCTGCTCACGCCGCGCCGCCCGCGCCGCCTCAGCGACCCTCGGCATGCCCGCCTCCGCCGCCGAGCCGCTGGCCCCGGCCCAGACGCGAGCGCCGCCGGACGGCCGCCAGCCAGCCGATCCCGGCCGGGGGGCAGAACACGAGGAGCGCGCACAGCAGACACCGGTCCAGGCTATCGAGCTCGGCGGCCGGGCCCCCCGGCGCGGTCGACCGGTACGGACAGATCCGAGGTCAGCCCAGCCAGGTCCGCCCGGGTCCGTGCGGTGTACGCGGCGCGGACCCCGCTCGCCGTGCCCGCCAGCGCTCAGCCTGCCTTCGGCGAACGCTTCACTCAGCAGCCCGGCAGCAGCGTCACGGTCTGCATCGGAGGCCAGCATGCCGGGCTCCGATCTGGGCAGGCCAGACAGGTCGTAGGTCTCGCGTTGTCTGCTCACCGCGTCCTCCCTCCGGTGCACCGTTAGGCAGCCCTCGCCGGCGGGGCCGAATCTCCGCAGGAGACCGCGCGCCGTCGGTTTCAGATCAGTGCTGTTCAGGGTCCTCCGGCAGGCCGACCAGGCGCAGGAAGTTGTAGTGCACGGCGTGGCCGGCTTCCTCTCCGGCTGGCCCCTACCTGGCCATCCAGACGTGCTGCTCGTCGGCCGCGGCACCGGCCTCGTCGGCCTGCGGCACCGTGACGGCGCTGGGCGGCGGCGCCTCGGACTGGCGGGCGGCGGCACGCGGCGCGGCGGCGAACTAGCGGAGGACTTCCCCGTGATGCCTGGGGTGAGCACCGTGGTCGCGTTACGGAGTTCCGCGCGGACCGCAGCGCCTGGGTCATCGGGATGCTCCGCGAGATGCGCGCTGTCGAAGCCGACCTCGATGATCGCGGGTATCGCGGCGGGGTGTGGTCCGATCCGAACCGTGACCGCGACGGCGTCCGCTAGCGGCTACCACGAGCCGCTCTCCCCCTCGTTCTCGCGCCACAGCGCGAGCGAGCCGAACCCGAGCAGAAGCGCGCGCTGGATTTCCGACCGACCGGCGGGCTGCGTCAGAAGGCCGATCGGACGGCCGTGCTGCAGCCGGATCGCGGTCACCGTCGCCGCAGGGACGACCGCCCTGCGCGGAACGGCGGGCGCCGAACGTCAGGAATAGCAACGATGCTGGCGGTAGGAGCCTCGGCGCATCCGCTGTCATCAGCTGGCGGCGAGTTCGAGGAGCACCGGCGCGAGCTCGTGCGGACTCGTTTGTCAGCGGCGGACACGCCAAGATCCCTTTAGACGGACATGACGGTTCCCGTGTGGCGGACATCTGATCTCCCTTTATCCGGACTGGACCGTGCACGTGTCGGGCCGTGGGCTTGGGTCTCTGCAAGTTGGCTCGGTGGCTGTGAACACACACCAGCCGGGACGGCCCGGAGGGACCGTGCAGAAGTCTGACAGGGAGATCATGGAAATTCTCGAAGCGTTCGATGCGACTGGCGTCGCGCATCGGCGGCGCCGCTGTGCAAGGCAGATCCGAAGACGGTGCGCCGGTATGCGCTGGCCCGGGACCTGGGCCTTGCCGGCTGGGGGGCCGGCGCCGCGGCCGAAGCTGATCGACCCGTTCCTGGACAAGATCGAGGAGTGGGTGGACGGGTCGGAGGGCAAGGTGCGGGCCGACATCGTGCATGAGCGGCTGGCCGTGATGGAGTTCGGCGGGAATGAGCCGGATGACGCGGCGGGCGGTCGCGGCGGCGAAGGCCCGGTGGCGGGCCGGTCACCGCAGGACGTACCGGCCGTGGATCACCGAGCCGGGGCTGTGGCTGCAGTGGGACTGGGGCAAGGGCCCGCTGGTGCCGGGACCGGACGGGGAGCCGCGGGGCACGCTGCTGTTCTGCGCGTGGCTGGCGCGGTCACGGTTCCGGATAGTGCTGCCCACCTGGGACCGGACGCTGCCGACGCTGATCGCGTGCCTGGATGCGATGCTGCGGCGGATCGGCGGGGTGCCGGTCTATGCGCTGACCGATAACGAGAAGACCGTCACCGTGGAGCATGTCGCCGGGGTCCCGGTCCGGCATCCGGAGATCGTCGCCGTGGGCAGGCATTACGGGATGACGGTGCATACCTGCGTCCCGGTTACCGGAAACCAAGGGCGGGTCGGAGGCGACGGTCCGGGTCGCCAAGGCCGACCTGGTCCCGGCGGAGGCGAACCTGCTGGAGGCTTACGGGAGCTTCGCCGAGCTGGCGGGGGCGTGCGAGGCGTTCGGCGGCGTGGTGAACGGGCGGGTGCACCGGGAGACGTGCGCGGTCCCCGCGGAGCGGCTGGAGATCGAGCGGGCCCGGCTGCACCCGGTGCCGCAGGTGCCGCATACCGCCGCGCTGGGCACCACCCGGATGGTGAACACCGATCAGACGATCCGGTTCGGCTCCGTGCGGTATTCGGTCCCGCCGGGCCTGGTGGGCGCGGAGGTGTGGGTCCGCGCAGGAGTCATTTCTGTTGAGTATCTTGCTACCTCACCCCAGCCCCTTCTCCGTTTCGATGGCGAAGGGGCTAAGCCGAGCCAGCCATCGCGGCAATTCCCTCAAACTGACGCGAAACTCATCACCGCTTTGCTACAGATTACAATCTCTCAAACCATTGGCAATTCTTGATGATTCTCGCGTAGATGTGCGCTAAACTGAGCGTATATTTTGGTACTGGCACACCTCTCAGGCGACCATGCGAATCGAGCGTTCAAGATCACGGCTGACCTTTCGGAAACGCCGCCGTCGATCTGCGGGCTGCCTGTCGATCCTGTTCTCGATTGCGCTCGTCATCGGCGTCGGCATGGTCGGCTGGTTGTGGTTCAACCGCCTCACCAACCCGGTCAGACCGGGCAGCACCAGTGACTTGATGGCATCGGCGCAGAACGCCTTCAGCCGGGGCGACTTGTCCGGCGCGATCAGCCTCGCCCGGCAGGTGCTGAGCGACCAGCCCGACGACAGCGGCGCGCTCACGCTGCTGGTGCGGGCGCTGGTCTATCGCAGTTACGCCGAGTACAACCGCGCCTCTGACCGCGACGTGGCGCTCGAAGCGACCAGCGCGATGCTTGCCACGCACCCCGCCGACCCGGACGTATTGGCGATTCACGCCTTCGCCCTGCAAGCCATGAGCCAAGCCGACGATGCCGCCGATACCGCTCGGCGCGTGCTCGAAGCGAATCCTGATCACGCGCTGGCGCGGACGTCGCTGGCGCTGGCTTACGGCAGCGTGGGCGCTTACGAAGCGGCGCTGCGCGAGAGCCAGCACGCTGTTCAAGCCGCCACGACCGCCGACGACGGACTCGACGCGCTGCGCGCCCTCGCCATCGCCTCCAGCGACACGGGCAGCTACGACACGGCGGTGCGCACGGTCGAGCGGGCGATGACGCATCAACGACAACCTCGCCACGCTCTATTTCGAGCGCGCCCAGTATGCTCTACTGATCGGCGACTCTGACGCGGCGACGGTCGCCTATTTTCAAGTGCTGACTCACGATGCCAACAACGTCAAAGCGCGGCTGCGGCTGTGCGAACTCTCCAGCCTGCTGCGCGAGCGCGACATGGCGATCAGTTATTGTCAGGAAGTCACCAGCCGCGCGCCCAGTTGGTCGGAAGGCTGGTATCGGCTGGGGATGGAATACTTCCTGCAAGGCAATTTCGACGCCGCGCAGCAAGACCTGCACCGCTGCTCGTCGCTGCAAATTATGCAGAACACGCCCACGTCGGACATCCACTTTGAATGCTGGTACATTCAGGGGCAAGCCGCCGAGATTCGCGGCGACTGTGAAAGCTTAATCAACATCTACAACGAATTTCGCGCCCTCAACGCCGACGAGCAGATTCAGCAGCGCTGGACCTACCCGCCCGAAGGTCCGCCCAACTGTCCGGCGTGACCTAGCGGGGTGAGGCATGCTGCAACCCTTGGTTGCCTCACCCCGACGACCCCACCCGCCACCTCACCCACGGCTGCTTCCGTAACCTAACGCGATGCGTTTGCGTATTGAGTCATGTTAGACGGTAAGCATCATGGGGGAACATACTCCAATGGCAACAATGAAACGCGAAACGCATGGGACGTCCATCTGGGCGTTCGTCCTGATCGCGCTCGGCGTGATCTGGCTGCTCTTTCAGGCGAACATCATCTCCGGCGCTAACCTCGCCGTCCTCTTCCGGCTCTGGCCCCTGATCCTGATCGCCTTCGGGCTGGAACTGCTGATCGGTCGCAACTCACGCTCGGTTTCACTGCTGATCGGCGGCGGGACGGTCGTCCTGCTGCTGGTGCTGATGATCGTCGGTCCCGCACTGGGTTTAGGGGCGAACCTCGACATTCAGGAAAAGCAGCTTCAGGAACCGTTGGGCGATACGACCTCCGCGCAGCTTGATCTGGGTCTCGCCGTCGGGCGGGCGACCGTCAGCGCACTGACCGACTCGACCGACTTGCTAAATGCTGACCTGCGCTACGTCGGTGGCGTCGATTACAGCGCCAGCGGCTCGCAGGAGCAGAAGCACATCTCGCTCAGCTCGCGCAGCGAAGGCGTGCAGATCTTCGACTTCCTCGGTTTTTCGTTCATGGGCAGCGACAGCGCGGATCAACTGCGCTGGAACATCGGCTTGACGACGGCGATCCCGCTTGACCTGCAATTGAACGGCGGCGTCGGCGATGCGACCATCGACCTGACCGGCATTCAGTTGAGCAGCTTCAGCTACAACAGCGGCGTCGGTGACACGACGATCACGCTGCCCGTTGGCGAAAACTATCCGTTCTCGCTCAACAGCGGTGTCGGTAACGTGACGGTCAACTTCGCCGCCGATACGCCAATCACCGCCAGTGTGAACGGCGGCGTCGGCTCGATGATCCTTGACGTGCCGGATAACGCGGCAGTCGTGCTGACCAAGAACGGCGGGCTAGGTACGGTTCGCGTGCCTTCCGATTTCGAGCGCGTCGGCGGCGACGCCAACCGCATCGACAGCGCCGGAGTTTGGCAATCTGCCAACTACAGCAGCAGCGCTGACAACCTGATCAGCATCACGTATGAAGGCGGCGTCGGCGACCTGACGCTGCGGTGAACAATTCGCTCGAATTCACGTAGATCGATCTAGAACGTACTAAGCATATGGAGCAATCACGATGGACGAGAACAACGAGAAAAACTACAAAGTGGAATGGTCCTTCTCCTTCGAGAAGTTGGGCGACCAAATCGGCGACTTCTTCAAGTCGGTTGGCAGCAAGGGTGACGAGGAAATCAAGCACGGCTTCTTCAGCCTGCCCATGAACGCGGCGACCTCCGCCCGTACCCGCATCGACTTCTCGGTCGGCGAATCGACCATCAAGGCGTTGAACACGTCGGACAACCTGATCGAAGCCGACCTGACCTACGTCGGCGAAATCCTGCTGGAAGCATCGGGCGATCAAGAGAAGGTCGTCCAGCTCAGCCAGCAAGCAGCCCCCGGCGACTGGGTTCGCAGCGCCATCGGCTGGATCGGCAGCGGGCAAAAGCTGCGCTGGGACGTGGCGCTGACGCCGAGCATCCCGCTCAACCTTGACCTGCACGGTGGCGCGGGGCGCTCGCACTTCGACCTTTCCGCCTTGCAGTTGACCGGGCTGAACGCCAGCACCGGCGCGGGCGAAACGACCCTGCTGCTCGCTGCCGGGCAGTACAGCGCTCGCTATTCGGGCGGCGTCGGGCAGTCGAACCTCACCGTCCCCGGCGGCGCGGACATTGACCTCAACGTTTCGTCGGGCGCGGGCGAAATTAACCTCGACATCGGCAGCGGCGCAGCTGTCAAGGCGCGCATCAACGGCGGCGTCGGGCAGACCAACATCAATATAGCGGCGGACGCGGCAGTTCGCCTCGAAGCCCGCACCGGCATCGGCTCGATCCATACGTCGCCGCGCTTCAGCCGTGTGAGCGGCAGCAGTGGCGATTTCTGGGATAAGGGCGGCGTTTGGCAAACCGCCAATTACGAAACCGCCGAGCAGAAGATAGTCATCCGTTTCGACGGTGGCGTCGGCGAACTCAACGTGCGTTAAGCACCTCGCTTAACTGTCGATCTGATTGATCTGTAGGGGCAGAACTGAGTTCTGCCCCTACTTTTTGTCTACTCAATGCCTACCCTGCCCAAACGTCTACGCGACGCGCCGGAAAATCCGCTTAGAATAGGATGAGCGAAGCAGACGGAAGCGATAGGGAAGCGCGGAGTGTCGAGCGAAGCATTAGAAAGCCAATTCATCCTTGATGGTTTGAGTCAAGGCGTGCTGATCTTTGACAGCGCGGGACAGTTGGTTCAGGAGAACGCGGCAGCCCGTAACATGCTCGGCGCCGATCTCAAGCTGATCCGCTCGACCGGCTGGTCGGCGGCGGTGGTGCTGCTGAACGCGCGGCTCACCGATGCCGATCAAACGGTCGAGCGCGTGCATACGCTCGCCGTCATCAGCGGCGAGCCACAGCGGTTCCACATCTACCGGGTTGGCGAACGCATCCCCTGCTGGATTTCGACCATCCACCGCTACGAGCAGACCTACACCATGCTGAGCATCGAGAATCAAGACTGGTCGATGGTCACGGACATCGTCGAGAAATATCTGGACGAAGTGCGCGAGGTCGTCAACGCGACGCGCGGTCATGCTGACTTGATCACCCAGACCGTCACGCACGCCAAGCCGGACGAAAGCGCCGAGCGGCTGGGCAGCCGCATCGGGGGCTTCACCCACCTCATCGACATTCACATGTTCCGCCTCTACGCGCTGACCGACTTGATCGAGCGGCTGGAACTGATCCGTACCGGCAAGATGAACGAGGTCATCCAGCAGACCCGGCGGCGGATCGTCGTCGCCGATTTCATGGAGGACTTCCTCGAGGCGCTCGACGAAAGCCCGCTGCTCGATCCCGAAAGCGAAACCGGCGATAACCGTTCGCGGGTGCGCGCCGTCATCCCCCAGAAGATCGCGGTCGACGTCTCGCCGGGCTACCTGTCACAAATCTTGCGAGACCTTTTACGGAATGCTATCATGTACAGTGGGCGAGCGACGCTGGTCAAGATCGTCGCCTACGCCAACCGGAGCAACACGATTCAGATTGACGTGATCGACGAAGGCTGCGGCATTCGCGCGGTCGAGGGTGAGCGGGTTTTCCTGCCCTTCATGCGGTCACGACAGCCGCAGGTCATGAGCGAGTTCGGCTACGGGCTGAGCTTATACCTGTGCAAGCATGAGGTCGAAGCGATGAGCGGACGTATCTGGTTTGAAAGCGAAGAGGGAGTCGGCACGACCTTCAGCCTGAAGCTGCCGGTCTGGCGCGACACTCGCCCCGCTTCGTCGTCTGAGGGATAATCAACGCCTACACCTGTCCCGCCGTGAGGTTTGAACCTTTACGCCTTCCCGCCGGTCTGGGAAGGCGTTTTTGTTTGGCTGGTTTAGGGTGAGGAAACGCGATGAGTTCGCTCACGCCGGAGTTTTTTAGCGCGCTCGTAGTTGCCGTGATCATCATCGGCTTGGCGCTGGCGGTCGTCCGCCTGTATGCTGATTTCACGCGCCCGCTGCCGCCGGAGATCCCGCCGCCGTCGCCCTTCGGGGCGAACATGGATGAGACGCAACCGATCAAGACGATTCAGGACGATAACCCAGCGCACGTAGACAATGCAGATTAGGTTTGCTTTGTGTCACCAGACGCTCAAAGCATCTGGCTAGAAATTCAAGCCCGCTAAAGCGGGCTGCTTATCAGCCACCTTCAGGTGGCTTGCGCTATCTAGCCGGAGGGCTTTCAGCCTCCGGCGGCGAGAAAGACCGGCACACTCAACAGGTTTACTTTAAGGAGATCAACCATGCTCGACATCACCCTGATCCGCGAGAAGCCGGAATGGGTCAAACAGCAAATCATGAAGCTTAACGATCCCGCTGCCGCCGCGCGGGTTGATACGATCCTCGAACTGGATCAACAGCGCCGCGCGCTGCTGGCGGAGTCGGAAGCCGTGCAAGCCGGACGCAACAAGCTCAACAAGGCGATTGGCAAGCTGCGCGGCGACAAGCAGATCGACGAAGCGACCCGCGCGACCCGCGCTGCCGAAACCGTCAAGTTGATCGAGGCGGACGATTACGACGGCGCTGCCGCCATGCTCGCCAGCGAAGTCCCGGTCACACCGGACACGAGCCTCGATCCGACAAGCGGCAATGTCCAGCTTGATGAGCGCGGTCGGCGCGCTCGGCGGGCGCGTCGAGGAGAAGAACGGGCAAATCCGCCAAGTCGATGCCGAGCTAAACGAGAATATGCTCTGGCTGCCCAATCTGCCCCACGAGAGCGTCCCGGTGTTCGACAGCGAGGACGACAACATCGCGTGGAAGCCCGAAGGCGACTTCTTCGAGTTCGATTTCACGCCTAAGCCGCATTGGGAGCTTGGTCCCGAACTGGGCATCATCGACTTCGAGCGCGGCGTCCGGCTGATGGGCACGCGCGGCTACGTCCTCGCTGGGATGGGCGCGCGTTTGCAGCGGGCGCTGATCGACTTCTTCCTCGACACGGCGGGCAAGAAGGGCTTCACCGAAGTCTACCTGCCCAACCTCGTGCGCGAGGAGATGCTCTACGGCGCGGCGCAGTTCCCCAAGTTTCGGGACGTGGTCTACAGCGATCCTGACGCCGAACTCTACCTGCTGCCGACCGCCGAAGTCGCCATCACCAACCTGCACCGCGACGAAATCCTCGACGTAGCGGATCTGCCGCGCTACTACGTCGCCCACACGCCCTGCTTCCGCCGCGAAAAGACCAGCGCCGGGCGCGACGTGCGCGGCATCAAGCGCGTGCATCAGTTCGAAAAAGTCGAGATGTACAAGTTCGTGACCCCGGAGACCAGCTACGCCGAACTGGAAAGCCTGACCGAAGCTGCCAGCGACATCTGCCGCGCGCTCAAGCTGCCCTTCCGCCGCTTGGAGATCGTCACCGGCGATCTCGGCTTCGCGGCGACCAAGAAGTACGACGTCGAGGTCTACTCCCCCGGCTGCGACGAGTGGCTGGAAGTCAGTTCTTGCAGCAATGACGAGGATTTTCAGGCGCGACGCGCCAACATCCGCTATCGCGCCGAGGGCGAGAAGAAACCGCAGTACGTCCACACGCTCAACGGCAGCGGCTTGGCGACTCCGCGCGTGATCATCGCCATCCTCGAAAATTATCAGCAGGCGGACGGCAGCGTGATCATCCCCGACGTTCTGCGTCCGTATCTGGGCGGGCTGGAACGGATCATGAAAGCGTAGCGCTGATCCTGTATCGTGTAGGGGCATTATATATAACGCCCCTAAGACAACGTCCACGTCGAATCAAAAACGCCCCGGCAGATGTCGGGGCATTCATATTCATGACGACCGCGATCAACCCGACGTCATACCCTGATCCTGCTCGATTGCGCCGCACGCAACTCGGCTGCCGCTGTCGCCCGCCTTGAGCGTGTCAGCATCAGCCGTGCCGTAGCGCTCCGGGATGTTGGCGAAGTTATCCGCGCCGGAGTGGATCACGACCGCGCTGCCGTCGGTGTCGAACAGATCAGCCAGCGCGAAGCGGTCGGTTACGACCATCAATTCGCCCGTGCCATCGGCGTTGACCAACAGCGGCGGCAGATCGCCGGAGTGGTTAGGGTGATCGGCGTCGGTCAGGTTGAGGTGTCCGCCCGCCGACGAGAACGGCAAATCGCCGCTAGCATCGCAGGTGCTGATCTCGTGGATGTGCAGCCCGTGAAAACCCGGCTCCAAGCCGCTGACGTTCGCCAAAACGACGACTTTGCCATCCGCACGCTGCGAGAACGTCACCACGCCCACGTTAGCCCCGCTCGTGTCTTGCAGCATAGCGGTCGCGCCTTCCTGCTGCATCATCGGTATCGGCGTTTGCGTCGCATCCTGCGCCGCCACTGCACCAACGCCCATTACCAGCACGAGCAGTAAACTTAAGAAGCTTCGTTTCAAATTCATGCCAGATACTCCCTGTTTATTTCCAGCATGAATATATTTCATCCGTAATTATGTTTCAAGCGAATCACTAGTGTATTAGATGAGAAACCAGCCCGCTGAGGAGATGCTCAGCGCCGCAAGGCGCGCAGGCGCGCGAACAGCAGCAGCCCCACCACGCCGCCCGGCGCAATGCAGCAGAGGACTTGCCCCAACGATCCGCCACGCTCCCACGCCAGCGTCCACAGCGAAACAACCGCATCACTCACAAACGTGAATAGGAAGCTCACCACCGGCACGATGAGGCGGTTGACGATAGCTTGGAACACGTTTTCGGCCGGCGGCTCGGTCACCGTCTGCGCCGGGACTGGGGTGGCGAGCAGCGCGGGATCGCTGGTCGGCGACGGCAGGATCAGCGGGGTCGGTGAGGGGGCGAGCGTCACGGAAGCCGCCGTATCGAGGTTACAGCCCGCCAGCACCAAAATCGTCAGCTATGAAAAGGAGTTGTCGCATCGTTGATCCACCTGTGTTCAGGGAATCAGCATACACGATTTGAGCATTTATTCCAACAGGGATTAAGTTTGGCAGGGCGCGTTTTTTGTAGGGGCGAGGCGTGCCTCGCCCTTCTTTGCGGCTTTGCGTTGAATCTTTTTCTTTTCAACGCTAGCCGAAGATCACGTAGCGCTGCAAGAAATCGACCACGAGGGCGTAATAGCGCTCGATCGTCTCCGGCTTGCGCCAGCCGTGCCCTTCGCCCGCGAAGACGTGATACTCGTGCGGGACGCCGCGCCGCCGCAGCGCCGCGACGATGCTGTCCGCCTGCTCCTTGGGCACAACCGGATCATCCTCGCCCTGAAAGACGATCACCGCGTCGGTGATCTGGTCAGCATGGAACAGCGGCGAGCGCTCGCGGTAGAGTGCTTCGGCTTCGGGCAGCACGCCGAGCATCATGTCGTTGTAGCGCGCTTCGAATTTCCACGCCGCGTTATCAGCGCCAGCGTGAACTGGTTCGAGATGCCGTACAAGCAGACGCCCGCGCGCCAGAACCCCGGCAGTTCGACCAGCGATTGCAGCACGGTGTAGCCGCCCGCGCTGCCGCCGAGGATCACCAGCCGCTTCGCATCCGCCAACCCTTGATCGACGAGGTGCTGCGCGCCGCTGGCGCTGTCCTCCACGTCGTAGGTGCCCCACGCGCCGTTGAGCAGCTTGTCGCGGTAGGCTCTGCCGTAGCCGGTGCTGCCGCGATGATTGACCTCAAGGAAGGCGTAGCCGCGCGTCGCGTAGAACTGGGCTTCCGGCGAGAAGTTGCTGCGCGCTTGACTGGTCGGTCCGCCGTGAACCTTGACGATCAGCGGCGGCGCGCCCGTGCTCTCGTAGGTCGGGCTGAGTCGGTGCGGTGTACAGTCCGTAGACCGTCCCGCCGTCGTGCCCCGTCCACGAGATCGGCTCGGTGTGGGCGTACTGCGCCATCAGCATCTCGGAGCGCGCTGCGCTTGCGAATCCATTCGGCGGCGCGGTCGTCGTCGACGATCGCCTGAATGCTGGGCGGATCGGTCGGCGCGGGCAGCGTCGCCATCGTCGATGCTCGACTTCGTAGGTGATCACGCGATCCGGGATGGTGCTCGCCGACGGCGAGCAGCGCGACCTCGCCCGCCAGCGGCGACGCGGCGATCTGCGCCAGATAGCCGTAGCCGTCGAGCGCGGTGATCCGCCGCAGCTTATGATTGCGCACGTCGATAGCGCCACAGGCTGTTGCAGTTCGCCTGATTGCGGATGAAATAGATCGCCTTGCCGTCGTGCGACCATGCGTAGGTGCGAACGCCCTGCACCCAGGCCGGGACGGAGTGCTCGGCGTCGGCGTCGGTAAGCTGGACGTGTGCGTCCGGCTGGCGAAATCGTAGCAGATAAAGCTGCCACCAGCCGGTTTTGTCGCTGGCGTAGGCGAGCGTGCGTCCGTCCGGCGAGAATTCCGGCTGCATGATCGAGGTCTGCGCATCCCCGGCGAGCGTCTCGACGCTGGCAGCCGCCGGCACGCCGTCGGTGCCCGCTGTCAGGTGCGGCGATGCCGCAGCGGTGCCGTCCCACGGCATCTGCGGCTGATCCCACGCGACGTAGGCGATCTGCGTGCCGTCCGGATTCCACGCAGGCTGCATGACGAAATCGGTGCCGTAGGCGAGCTTGCGCGGAAACTGCTCGCCCCGCGCGTCAACCAGCGCCATGCCATCGACGTTTTCGGCGCTGTGGACGTAGACGATCCACTTGCCGTCCGCCGAGACGCGCGGCGACGCCGCCGCGCCAAATTCCGGCGTGATCGGCATGGGCAAGCCGCCGTCGAGCAGCAGCCGGTAGAGCCGACCGTCCGCCCCGGCGAAGATCACCGCGTCGCTCGTCGTCGTGAACTCGCCGCCGCCGTAGCCGACCCGCCCGCGCACGGAAAGCGTCCCGTCGGTCAGATCGCGGGGGGCTTGCGCGCCTGTCTGCGCGACCAGAACGCTGGTCGCGCCGCGTCCTTCAAGCCAGACCAGCGTCTCACCCGCCCACTGAACGTCGATCAGGCGCAGCCCGCCCGCGATCATGCTGGGCGTGATCGGGCTGTCCCACGTCCCGTACATCTGCTTTGTCTTGTGCGTCATAGGTTGAGACTCCAAAGAAAACACCCCGTTTCATGGGGCGTTTTGAGATGGCTGTGTGGGGCTTAAAAATGTTTTTGTCAACAAGTTTTTTTGTGTGCCCCACACGTCTACTTGTTTAACTGTCTTCAGTATACGGCATCCAAATTTAAAGTCAAACACTTTTTTTGTGCGGTTTTATGTCTTTGCTTTGTACAAATTGTCATTATCGTTAGTCCAGAGCCGCACAAATTGACGTCTGCGCGCGAACATATACCACTTTAAGCGACGGTTAAAGAATTTAGGAACGCTCCCAACCTTAATATTCATTGTCCAAAGCATTAAGTCATCAATCCTTACTTGGCGTTTAGCGCTTATTTATCTGGCGCTAATTTGGTATACGTTGCACAAAAGGTTTGCATACGGGCAGGGTGCAGACTCTGCCTGCGAGCGGGCGTCTGGCAGCAAAAACGGGTGAGATTGCCCGCTGGCAACCCCGCCCGTTATTGATCACTCTACCCAAATTAGTGCTGGCTGCCGCCCCACCGCTCATAAGCGATACAAGCGCCGATCCGTCAAGCGCTTAGCTCGGATTAGTCGTGCCCGGCTCGCTCTGGCAAGCATCTGCCGTCCGAGGTCGCTGCGCGGCTCGTAAATCGGCGAGATGATCTCGACCACCGTGCCGTCATCCGCCCAATCGTACAGCGCCTTCGCGTTGTCGTTCTGCGACATGATGCAGCCGTAAGTGAACGGTCGCCCGACTGTGCCGTCGCCGAGATAGCTGCCGTTCGCCAGCAGCACCGCGCCGTGGAAACCGTTGACCAAGCCGGGGATAACTTCGTAAATCCCCATGAACCAGTCCATGTCCCACGTCGAGCATTCGTAACTGTTACACAGTTCCGAGCTGCCGCCGGTCGCTGTGGGCGCGTGGCTGAGAATCTGGTAGATGCCGGGTGACGTCGGCGCGCGATCCATGCCCGACGAGATCAGCCAGCTAAAGACCGGCTCGCCGTTCTCGTAAGCGACCAGCGATTGCGTCTTCAGGTTGACGACAATACGCTTGTTCGGGTTCGGGTCGAGCGGGATGGTGATGTCCGGCGACGGAAGGTTGATGACCTGCCCGACCGTCAGTTCTTCCCAGACGATGCCCGGATTGACCTGATCGAGTTCGTACATCGGAATGCCATGCCGCCGCGCGATCATGTAGCCGCTGTCGCCGTAATCGATGGTGTAGGTTGACGGACGATAATGCACGCGCAGGTCAACTTCACTGCTCACGGTTTGGATCGCCGTCTCCATCTTCGCCATCGAGTCGAGCGCATCAACATAGCGCTGCGCGTTGCCCTGCGCCAGCGATGCCGTTTGCGCATCGACAAAAGTCGCAAAGACGTCCTTGCGCAGCCCCAAGCCATCCTGATCGGCTTCGAGCCACGAGGTCAGGGTATTCCGGTCAGTCGTCCACGCGAAATGCTCGTCCGTGAAGGGATCGTAACCCTTGAGGATGAAGTTTTGCAGCGTGAACGCCCGCGCTTGATCGAGATAAGGGGTCGGATCGCGCACGTCGGGCGCCATCGTCGTCATGATGAGGTCGAAGCTGCCCCGCGCGGAGATTTGAGCAAGGTTCGTGTTGAGCGCCGCCAGCGTCGCCGCCACGTCGAGAAAGCGTCCGTCCGACCCCGGCACGCCCACCAGTTGACTGCCTTCCCAACGATACCCCGCGTTAAACGGCAGGATTTTCGATTGTTCGGTCAGGTCAAGCAGATAGTTTTGAGTCGTCAGCACGTTCATGCTGACCACCGGCAGCACGCTGTAGCCCAGCGGGATGCCCGCTAGCCCGGCGGCGCGGGCATTGGCGACGGTCGCGTCGGCGTCGAGCTGAAAGCCGAGCTGCCCGGTCGATGCCGTCCACACCCGGCTCGCCATCGCGGAGCTGGAGCGTCGTGTTCGCCCACTTGGTCTGGAGCGCGGTGGCGGCTTCGTCGACGGTCAGGTCGCCGAGGTCGACGCCTAGCGACCAGACGTTCGGGAAGACGCGCCCGCCGAAGACGTGCGTCCCCAGAAACAAGCCGATCACGAGGACGACCAAGCCGATCAAACCGAGCAGAACGTAAACATTATGCTGAATGTACCAGAGCGCGTCGCGCGAGACCACCAGCGCCCGCCCCTTGAGCATCCCCGAATTGAAACGACCGGGATCGTAGGGCGACGTGCTCATGACCGGCTTTTCGTCAAAGAACTCCGGTTCATAGCCGAGCGCAGCACGCTGCGCTTCCTCGTCCTGCGGGTCGACCCGCCGAGTCACCATCTGTTTGGATTGACGCGCGACGTAACGCTCGCGCGCTCGCCCTTTTCGTCTGCGTTCGGGCTGGTAGACGTCCATAACCGATTCTCTCTATCAATAACGCACTGCAACTATTCTAAGCTATTTTTTGTTGTACGGGTAATTAGCGTGCTTCGGTGCGGTAATCATTTCGAGGAGGCGAGAACACGGCGATGACCAGAGAGTCGACCAGCGCGTGTTCTCGGTGGCGAATCCCGCCGGGGATCGCATAGCTGTCGCCGGGGTCACAGACGCGCGTCTCGTCGCCGATGCTCATCTCCAGCTTCCCGAAGACGATGTAGCCAAGTTGATCGTTCATATGGCTGTGCTCCGGACCTTCGGCATCGCGCTCAAAGAAAAACTCACAGATCATCGCCTCGTCGGTAATCCCCATCGTGCGCCGATGGATGCCCGGCTGCATCTCGACCTGATGAGCTTCGCGGGGGGTCACAAAATATCCGTCTGCCATTTGCGCTGCTCCTATGTACATCTTCGCAAGGTATTATGCCTAATCCGACAAGCCTTTGTCGATCAATGGTCTTATTCGCGCTTAAAAAACGCAACAGCCAGCCGAGTCACGGGTTAAGCTGAATAATTCCGACTCTCAACCCAAGCGATCCACGCGCCTGCACCCGCTTCGCGGCTTCGCGGGCACGCCTTTTGGGAAGAATCCGTGAATTTAGTGCCGTATTAGGCGAAATCAGCGAGACAGAACTATATTTTAGGTTAAGAAGCGCTTAAAATTAGACCTCATCATCATTCGCGACTAAATCCCTTAAGGAACGCCGCTTCATGGCAGTGTGGGCAGAAAAACCGTTTGTTTATCAAATCAATACATGGGTCTGGCTGGACACGCTCAGCCGCCGTTTTGGTCAAAAGATTACGCTAGCCAACGTGCCTGATGCGGTATTGGACGAAATCGCCCGCCCCGGTCTCGACATGATCTGGTTGATGGGCGTCTGGAAACGCAGCGCGTGGGGACGTGAGAACGCTCTCAACTATAAGCACGAGTACAAGGCGCGCTGCCCTGACCTGACCGACGACGACGTGATCGGCTCTGCCTACGCGATTGGCGATTACGTGGTCGATGAGCGGATCGGCGGGCGCGCGGCATTGGCGGCGCTGCGCCAGCGGCTCAAGGCGCGCGGGCTGGCGCTGATGCTCGACTTCGTGCCCAATCACGTCGGCGTCGATCACCCGTGGGTCACGCAGCACCCGGAATACTTCATTCAGGGCAAGCCGGAAGACCTCAAGAACCGCCCGGTAGATTTCTTTCGCCTCAAAACAGCGGCGGGCAAGTCGCTGATCTTCGCGCACGGGCGCGACCCGATGTTCCCCGGCTGGTCGGATACAGCGCAGTTGAACGCCTTCAATCCCAAGCTGCGACAAGCTGCCGCCAAGACGCTGCAACGACATTGCCAGCCAATGCGACGGCGTGCGCTGCGATATGGCGATGCTGCTGCTGAACAACATCTTCGCCGGGACGTGGAACGGTTACGCTGGCGCGCCGCCGGAAATCGATTACTGGCGCGAGATCATCCCGCAGGTGAAGGCGAAACACCCGCACTTCATGTTCGTCGCCGAAGTCTACTGGGATAAAGAATACGAAATCTTGCAGCAGGGTTTCGACTACACCTACGACAAGACCCTCTACGACCGCATCATGGCGGGCGACGTGCAAAAAATCCGCCAGCACCTCGTCGCCGAAATTCAGTACCAGAAGCACATGATGCGCTTCGTCGAAAATCACGACGAGCCGCGCGCCTACAGCCTGCTGGGCGAGCAGCGCAGCTATGCCATCGCCACGCTGATCTGCACGCTGCCGGGCGCGGTGCTGCTCCACGATGGGCAGTTCAGCGGGCGCAAGGTCAAGCTGCCGGTGCAGATCAAGCGCCAGCCGGACGAAGCACCGAACGCGAAGCTCGAAGCCTACTACTTGAAGCTGCTGCGCGAAGCGCGCGACCCGATCTACCAGCGCGGCGACTGGTATCTGTTCAACCTGCACCCGCTCAACGATGGGAATGGATCGTGCAACAATCTGCTGGCGTATGGCTGGTACGAGAAAGGCAAGGATTACCGCCTGATCGTGATCAACTTGACGCCGTACCCCTCGCAGGGACGGGTCGATCTCTCGGCGTGGTCGTGGATCGCCGGGAAGGAGTGGCTGCTCTACGACGTGACCGACGGCATGAAGTACGAGCGTCTCGGCGGCGTTATGGCAAAGGAAGGATTGACGATTCTGCTCGACGGCTACGAATCGCACGTCTTTCGCTTTGAATCCGCTGCCCGCGCCAAAAGCGTCGCCGCCGCTGACTGAGCATCCCCTCACCCCGGACGCTAGCGCGTCCCGCCCCTCTCCCACGCCAGCGGGGCGAGGGGCAAAAACGGACGCGGAGCGGTTGGGAAATTTCACAATCCCGGTTTACACCAGCCGCCTGCGCTGGATCGCGCTGATCTACGGCGGTCTGCTGCTGCTCTGGACGAGCCTCGAAGACAACAACGTGCTGCCGGTCGCGCTGCTCGGCGGCGGGCTGGCGCTGATCAGCACAGCGCTGTGGATCACGCGGCGTCACGGCGGACGCAGCTTCAGCGAGCGCGGCGCGCTGATCGCGGCGGCGCTGAGCGGTGCGGTGGTCGGCGGCGGGAGCGCGCTGGCAGCCGCCGCCCTCATGCTGATCAAGGATGGGCTGCACTCGCACCTGTTCCCCGACTATGCTTTTGGGCTGATCGCCGAGATGGTGCTGCGCGCGCCGCTGTGGGGTATCGCGGGCGCGTTCGCAGGCGTGGGTCTGCTGCTGGCGTGGTGGGCGCTGCGTAATCGCCCACGGTAGGGGCACGGCGCGCCGTGCCCCTACACCACGCGCCTTGTAAGCTATGGACTAACGGACGGAAACGCCGTGAGTCCTTCCGCTGTCGGCGTCGGCGCTGACCACAAAATCGTCCAGCCCATGCCGTTCTGTATTTGCTGCTGCCACAACTGCACCGAATTACCGCCGCTGTGATATTCGAGCGTCAGGAGCGCTTCAGCGCTGTCGTCGCTCGCCCACAGGTAGACGTAACCGTCAGGAGCGGCGACAAGCTGCGAGAAGCCGAGCGCTCGACACGAGTTCGCTGGTCTGCCCGCTGCGATCCAGCGCGACCCAGCGCGCTGCCTGTCCTCCGATCATGCTGTTCGAGTCGAACGGTCGCAGTTCGTAGATCGCCAATTCGCGCCCATTGTCGATGAACTGCGTATCGGCGATCACCCAACCACCGTCAGTGTAGATCACGCGCTCGATGCCGGTCTTATCTGCCAGCTTGACGACGTTGCCTTGCGGCACGGGTAAGCCCGGATCAGCGGCGGGCAGGCTCTGGTCGAGTTCGACCCAGACCAATTCCCCGGTCGCAGGCAAGCTGTCCAACCCCGACCGCCACCAGCGGTCAATCGGCTGAAGGTTGTCAACGCCGATCTGCCAGAGATAAGCCGGGCTGCTCGGAGAGCCTTCCGTCCCCCACTGCACCCCGGCATAGACGATCTGTCCGTTGGCGAAGGTGCGAACCTGCGGCATGATGGTGCGGGTCGGGTCGAAGCCCGCGCTCGCCGCTTTGGTCGGGTTCATTTCGGCGACCGACTGCCCGCTCGCCGCGTCAAAGACCAGCAGTTGCCACGCCGGGATGCTGGTGTCAGCGTTCGGGTCGCCCGCGTAATGACGCACGACACTGACGGCGACCTGCGTGCCATCCTCACTGAAACTGACCCAACAGCCATCGGTTTTGCCCACGTCCACCGACACGAGAGCGCTCGCTCCGGTCAAGTCTTTGACGTTTAGCATCCCGTACGCGCCGTCCGCTTGGCTGACCACCACGCAGTACGCCATGCGATCACCGTCGGCGGTGAAGTCAACCGAGTCCGCGCCCAGATACGTCCCCGCACGTAGGTTGAGATCGACGACTTCCTGTGACCCATCCAGCCCGACGCGCACGAGTTGGTTGGTGCTGTTGTTGATCAGGTAAAGCGACCATGCCGAGTCTTGCGCTGCCGCTGGCGCAATGCTACTGAAAACCAGCAGCGCCAAGGCTGCCAGTGTCAAAAATCGTCGCAACATGTCGAGTCTCCTTTGAGTTGTCGGATCAGCGTAGCACAGGCGCTACCGAGCAACCCCACTACTGCTCTCCGCTCTGCCGACGAACCCGGTCAGGGACACTCGCTCAGTCGAGTACCGGCTCCAAGAGGTAGGTGCCGTCCTTGCTCTCCGCCATCCAGCCGTGCAAGCCGCCAATGCTGACTTCCCACCACGCGATGCCGGTCGGGTCGCAGTTGGGACCGCCCAGCACATTGAACGTCTGATCGATGACCATCTGCAGCGTCTCGGCGCTGACCGACGGATCGCGGCGCAGATAGACGCCACCGCCGATCACGTGTCCTTTGCCGCCGACGAATAGGCGCGGCGGCAGCGTATTCGGACAGGTGATCCGACTAACTGGCGAGGAGACATCGGGGAAGCCGCCCTGCGTCGCGGTCGCGCCGAGCGCGGGCGCGTCGAGCACGCCGACCGGATGATAGAAGCGGGCGACCACCGTGCCGGTCGAGGTCGGTCAGCGTATGATGCACCACCTCGACGGCGTCGCTGCCCGCCAGCGAGCGCGTCCCGAACCAGCCATCCGGCGTGCCGACCAGAAACTGATCGTCGAGGGTTAGCTCGCGCTTGACGCCCGTCCGATCCAGCAGCACAGTCCGATCCGGGTGTTCGATCAACACCTGCCAGCCGTCGGCGACCCAATGCACGCTGTCGATCTCCAAACTGCGCGCGTTGTAGTAGATCACGCGGGCGTTGTAGGTGACGACGTTGGGCACGTCGCCGCCGTTGGTCAGCAGCGGGTAATCCGGGCGGCGCGTGGTGGCGAGCGTCTCGCCGGTCAGCGCCAGCCTATCCTGATTGAGTCGCTCCCTGCCAAGATCGCGCTGGATGTCGCCGGTTTCGGGATTCCAGCGCGCCAGCGACCCCGACGCCGGATCGTCACAGCCGTAGCACCGCGCCACAAAACCGATCCCGTCGTCGTTCCAGCCGCCGCGCAGCCAAGCGGTGTCCCCGCCGATCTGCCCGCGTTCCAGCGTTGTCACGACGACGCCCAACTCCACGTCGATCACGGCGATGGTGCTGGTAAAGGTGTTCGACGCCGCATCGGTCACGGTGACGTAGCTGACGGCGAAGCGCCGCCCGTTGGGGCTGAAGCCGCCGATCTGCGCCAGCGCCACGCCTTCACGCGCCAGTGTCAACGCCGTGCAGCAGGTGCCGCCCGCCGCGATCCGGACGATCAAGCGCCCGCCGGGGATGAAATCGAGCGCCGCCAGCGCGTGCCGATCCGCCGAGATCGCCGCCAGCGGCGCGCTCGGAAACGTCCCACTTTCGAGCGGGAAGCCGACCGTGAAGGTCGAACTCACGCCGTCCGCCGCGAGCACCGTCACTCCCTGCGTACCCTCGGCGAACACGGCAACGCCCCAGTCGGGTGCGTCTTGAGCGCTGACATTAGACACCGAAAACCAGAAAGGATTGAACGCAAAGACGCAAAGCAGAAGGGCAAGCCGCAAAAGGGTTTTGTTGCAACCGTGCGCCGGTGTTTCAGCCGTCATGGGTTTGATCCTCATTGTTCGCCCCGCTGTCGAGCGCGCGAGCGCTGCGACCGCCGAGCAGTGCCGCCGTTTTGTCCGCCATTTTGCCCAGTTCGCGCAGCCACTTCGCCGCGTCCGCCTTGCGCTTGTCGTTGAGCGCCTCGAAGCGGTCGTGTGCTAGCTTCATCAAGTTGGCGGCGCTGGCGAAATCGCGCTGACGATAATAGGTCAGCGCGAGATAGTAGAGCGTCTCCGGGCGTTCGGTATCAGCGTAATAGGCAGCGGTGAAATGTTCCAGTGCCTCGTCCCAATTCTGCTCGCGGTAGGCGAGCACGCCGCGTCCATAGTGCGCCAGCAGCTCGTGCGGGAACAGCTTGAGCGCCTTGTCGAAGTCGTCGCGCGCTTTCTGGGTCACGGCGTCGTCGAGATACATCAAGCCGCGCGCGGCGTAGTATTCGGCTTTCTTCGGCAGCGCGGCGATGGCGTTGTTCATCGCATCGACGGCGTTGTCGAAATCGCCTTTGCGGTAGGCGTCGAGCGCCTGTTTGTAGTATTCGTCGGCTTCGTAGCGGGTGAAGCCGAGCCGCTGGTCAATGCGCGGCATTGAGAAATCCTTAACTGTAAATCAGCCAGAGATCATTTAACCGCCAAGACGCCAAGATCGCCAAGAAATAAAGGTTTAAACGAAAATCCGCTCGGCGCTCAAAGCACCGAGCTAGTAAGTCAAGCCGTCTGAAGACGGCTGCGAAATATCCAAGCCATCTGGCAACCTGCTTCAGCAGGTTTAATTTGTTAGCCAGAGGCTTTGAGCCTCTAGCGTATTGCCGTTCTTGGCATCTTGGCGGTTCACAAAATCCCGGCGAGATCATTTTCAGGTATAGTATATTACAGATACTCGTACAGAGCCGAAAAGTGACTTCTTAAAATGGATTTTGAACTGAGCAACGAGCAGCGAATGTGGCAGCGCGCCGTGCGCGATTTCTGTGAGGCGGAACTGAAACCCTACGCCGCCGAGGTGGACGAGACCAGCCAACTGCATTGGGAGTCGATCCGCAAGCTGGGCGACCTCGGCTTGCTCAGCCTTGAAGCGCCGGAGGCTTACGGCGGCATCGAAATCGACGCCATCAGCCTCGTAATCGCTTACGAGGAACTGGGGCGCGCCTGCGGCTCGACCGCGCTCTCGATTGCCGCGCATAACGGCTTGGGCTGCGCGCCGATCAAACGCTGGGGCACAGCAGATCAACAGGCGCGCTGGTTTCCGGCGCTGACCGGCGGCGAGACGCTGGGCGCGCTGGCGCTGACCGAACCGGGCGCGGGTTCCGATTTGATGAACGTCCAGACCACCGCCCGCAAGGACGGCGACGACTGGGTGATCGACGGGGGCAAGGCGTGGATCACCAACGCGATCCTCGCGCCGGTGATCACGGTGCTGGTGCGGACGAATCGCAGCGGCGAGTCGGGCGACTTCAGCCTGATCCTCGTCCCGACCGACGCGCCGGGGCTGAGCATCGGCACGCCGGAGAAAAAAATGGGCGTGCGCGGATCGCCGACCTCGATGCTGAGCTTCGACGGCGTGCGCCTGCCGCTCGACGCGCTGCTCGGCGCGGAAGGGCGCGGCTTTCAGCAGACGATGGCGACCCTCGACGGCGGGCGCATCGGCATCGGCGCGATCAGCCTCGGCTTAGCGCAGGCCGCCTTCGAGGCGAGCGTCAGTTATGCCAAGCAGCGCCGCGCCTTCGGCAAAGCCATCGCCGAGCACGAGGCGATCCAGTGGATGATCGCCGACGCCGCGCTGGAGATCGAGGCGGCGCGGCTGCTGGTCTACCGGGCGGCGTGGCTCAAGGATCAAGGCAAGGATTTCACCAAAGCCGCCGCGATGGGTAAGTTGATGGCGACCGAGGTCGCCGAGAAGACCGCCCGCAACGCCATCCAGATTCACGGCAGCTACGGCTACAGCCGCGAATTCCCGGTCGAGCGCATCTACCGCGACCAGCGCCTGATGACCATCGGCGAAGGCACCAGCGAGATCCAGCGCCTCGTGATCGCCCGGCGGGTGCTGCAAGCAGCGGACTAAGCGCCGCAAAAATCACAGCCTGTCCAGTAGGCTAGTGTAAAAACTCACCACCTTGGCGGATGAAAGTCACGCTGATTTCAGCATACTAACATCAAGCTCAACGATGAAATCGTGGATACTCCACAACCTCAGCGCCTTTGGCTCCGGTGAAGCGTGGCTGAAGTCTGTGTCGCGGTTCGACTGTACAGAAGGTTAACGCCTTGTCGAACGCGCGATCCGTTTGGAGCATGGTGCGACTTTCAGCCCAGCGAGCCGTTATTTTCTGAGTCCGCAGTGAGCATAGGAGCAAAACTGATGTCGCGCACCAAGATAGTAGTTTTTCTAACCAGCTTTGCCTTAGCGTTACTCCTCGTCGCGCCGGCATTCGCGCAGGACGAAACGCCGGAAGCGACCGAGGGCATGATGCCTCCGCCGCCCGCCAACGCCATCGTCAGCGGGCTGAACAACCCGCGCGGCGTCGCCTACGATGCCGATGGCAACCTGTTCGTGACCGAAGCCGGCGCGGCGGGCAGCCAATTGGCGATGTCCGGCGACGAAGGCGACGTTTACGTCGGTCTGACCAGCCAAGTGATCATGGTCGGGGCGGATGGCACTCCGACGCCGGTCGTCCCCTTCCTCGCCAGCTTCGGCTCGCCGGATACCGAAATCATCGGCGCGATGCGCGCCTACCCGCAGGGTGGATCGATGTGGGTGGTGTTGAACGGTGGTGGCGTCAACTATCCGCCGCTCTACGCCGACGCGATTCTTGAAGTGGACATGGCGAGCGGTCGCATCAAGAACTTCATCGACCTGTACGCCTACGAAGCCGCCAACAACCCCGACGGTAACGACATCGACAGCAACGTGACCGACATCGCATGGGGTCCGGACGGCACGACCTACATCATGGAAACCGGCGCGAACACGCTCTTTACGTGGTCGGCAGCCGACGGCTTGTCGGTCTTCCACGTTTGGTCCGATAACCCGGTGCCGGACTCGATTGCCTTCGCCTCGGATGGCAGCTTCTACGTCGGCTTCCTCGGCGCAGGACTCGCCCCCGGCGCGGCGAAAGTCGAGCACTGGTCGGCGGACGGCAGCGAACTGCTGGACACCTTCGGCGGGCTGACCACCGTCACCGACGTGACCGTCGGCGCGGATGGCAACGTCTACGCGGTGCAGTTGCTTCAGTTCGGCGAGCAGGGTCCGATGCCCAATTCCGGCAGCCTGGTGATGGTCAACGCCGATGGCGCGACGGTCGTCGCCGATGGCTTGAACTTCCCCTACGCTGCGGCACAAGCTCCTGATGGCAGTTGGGCGGTCAGCGTGAACTCGACCTTCGCGCCTCCCGGCAGCGGCGCAGTCGTAACCGTCGGCGGCATGTAAGCCGCTGAGTTCAAGAATCAAAACGGGCGAGGTCAATGACCTCGCCCGTTTTTGTTTTGGCATTTCCAGCGGTGATCGGCTCCGGCTCAGCCGGTAGCGGTTAGCTGCTTGAACAAGTCCGAGAGTTCGTCCGGCTCGTAGGGCTTGGTGAGGAAAGCGTTCGCGCCCGCCGCCAGAGCCTCGTGGGAGACGTCCATCCCGGACGCCATCACAATCGGCGTCTGGGCGAACTCCGGATCCGCCCGCAGAGCAGTCGTCAGCTCAATGCCGTCCATGTCAAGCAGATGGTAATCGATCAAGAACACGTCCGGCTGCTCTTGCCGCGCCAACGGCAGCGCCTCCGAGCCGCGTCGAGCAACCGCGACCTCGAATCCATGCACTTCAACCAGCAGAATCCGCAGCAGCTTGACCGACGTTTGATCGTCCTCGACGATTAGAATCTTCACGGCATCGTCTCCTCAAAGACCGGCAGAACGGAATTCCCCCGTTCTGCCGACTATCCGAAAACCTATGCCTCTGAGTGTACTTGTTTCTGCTCCGGCTGTCCATCGACCAGCGCGGCATCCAACGCTTGATCGATCTGTTCGGCGAAGACGAAGTGCAGTTTCTCGCGCACGTCCTGCGGCAGATCGTCGAGGTCGTTCTCGTTCTTCTTGGGCAGAATCACCGTATCCACCCCCAAGCGATGTGCCGCCAGCACCTTGTCCTTGATGCCGCCGACCGGGAGCACCTGCCCGCGCAGCGTGATCTCGCCGGTCATGGCGACGTTGCCGCGCACCGGACGCCCGGTCAGCAGTGACGCCAGCGCGACGACCATCGTCACGCCCGCCGACGGACCATCCTTAGGGACAGCGCCCGCCGGGACGTGCAGATGAATGTCGTTCTTCTCGTAGAAGTCCGGCTCGATGCCCCACTGCTTGGCGTTGGCGCGGACGACGCTCATGGCGATGCGCGCGCTCTCCTGCATGACTTCGCCCAACTGCCCGGTATACTGAAAACCCTTGCTGCCCGGCATCTGGGTCGCCTCGACGTAGAGGACTTCGCCGCCGAAGGGCGTCCACGCCAAGCCGGTCGCCACGCCGGGACGGTCGGTGCGTTCTTCCAGTTCCTCGCGGTAGCCGTAACGCGGCTTGCCGAGCAGGTCACGCAGCGTCTTGGAGTCGATCTCGACCTGACCGTCGCTGCCTTCAGCGACCTTGGTCACGACCTTGCGCATCGCCCGCCCAATCTCACGTTCGAGCGTGCGGACGCCCGCCTCGCGGGTGTAGTCGCGCACGAGGTCGAGCAGCGCGTCGTCGTCGATCTTCACTTCGGACTCACGCAGCCCGTTCTCGCGCTGCTGGCGCGGGACGAGGTACTGCTGAGCGATGGCGATCTTCTCCTGCTCGGTGTAGCCGCTCAGTTGGATGATCTCCATCCGGTCGCGCAGCGGTCCGGGGATCGGGTCGAGTTCGTTGGCGGTGGTAATGAACATGACCTCGCTCAAGTCGAAGGCGACGTCCATGTAATGATCGCGAAACTCGGCATTCTGCTCCGGGTCGAGCACTTCGAGCAGCGCGCTCGCCGGGTCGCCCCGGAAGTCGTGCCCAAGCTTATCGACCTCATCGAGCATGATGATCGGGTTGCGCGTCTCGACGCGGCGAATGGTCTGGATGATGCGACCGGGCATCGCGCCGATGTAAGTCCGCCGGAAACCGCGAATTTCGGCTTCGTCGCGGACACCGCCCAAGCTCATGCGAATAAACTTGCGATTCATCGCCCGCGCAATCGACGCGCCCAGCGAGGTCTTGCCGACGCCGGGAGGACCGACGAAGCACAGGATCACGCCCTGACGGTCGCGCCGGATCGTGTCGTGAGTTCTCGGCGCTCTCGATCTCCTCGGCGCGCTCCATGCGCAGCTTGCGCACGGCGAGGTATTCAAGGATGCGCTCTTTCACGTCCTTCAGGCCGTAGTGATCCTCGTCCAGCACTTCGCGCGCGTGGGCGATGTCGAGGTTGTCTTCGCTGCGCTGGCTCCACGGCAGGCTGGTCAGCCAATCGAGGTAGGTGCGGATCACGCCGTACTCCGCCGCCGCCGTCGGCAGCTTGGAGAGCCGGTCGAGTTCGCGCTCGGCTTCCTTCTTGGCTTCTTCGGGCATCCCGGCTTCGGCGATCTTCTGGCGGAATTCCTCCACCTCGACCGCCTGCTCGTCGGCTTCGCCCAGTTCGCGCTGGATCGCCTTCAACTGCTCGCGCAGGTAGTATTCGCGCTGCACCTTCTCCATCTCGGTCTGCGCTTCGGTCTGGATTTTGCGCCCCAGTTCGAGCACTTCCAGTTCCTTGCTCAGCAGCGTCATCAAGCGGCGCAGCTTGGCTTCGGTGCTGTCCATTTCGAGCAGCGCCTGCGCTTCGTCGAGGTCGATACGGATGTAGGTCGCAATCGTGTAGGCAAGCTGGAGCGGATCATCGACGTTGAGCGCCGAGGAGATCAACTCGCCGGGGATGCTCGGCACCAGTTCCGCCAGCCGCGTGAACAAGCCGATCACGTTGCGGGTGAGCGCCTCAACTTCAATCGAGGTCTCGACCGTCTCCGGGGCGCTGACCGCGTGCGCCTTCAAATACGGCTCGGTCGAGGTGAATTCGTCCACGCTGATGCGCGACACGCCCTGCACCAACATGCGGATCGTGCCATCCGGCGCGCGGAACAGCCGGTGGATCGAGGCAATTGTCCCCACCCGGTGAATGTCATCGGGACCCGGCGTTTCAAGGCTGGGGTCCTTCGAGGTGATCAAGCCGATCATACGGTTGCCGCTGACCACTTCATCGACCAGCTTGATGCTGCGCGGCTGCCCGACGGTCAGCGGGATAATCGTTTGGGGATAGACGACCACGCCGCGCAGCGGCAGGATCGGCAGTTCGTCGGGGATGACGACTTCGATGTCTTCGGCATCGTCATCCATGTGATTGATTTCAACGTCGTGTTCTTCTTCGTTCCAGTCCACGACGGTGCTTTTTGCTTTGCGTTCGTCAGTCATTCAGCATCCTTTGAGTCTTTCACAGGAATCTGGCTCTTGGGCAGGCGCGGGAGTTCAACGTGCAGCAGCCCATCCCGGTAGGTCGCGGTCACGCCGTCGCGCTGCACCGTCCATTGGAGATCAATCGTCACGCGAAACTCGCCGTAGCCGATCTCGACTTGATGATAAGCCGCCTCCGGCTGTTCGGGACGCTCGCGTGCCCCGGTGATCACGAGCTGGTTCTCTAGCAGCGTGATATTCAGGTCAGTCGGGCGCAGCGCGGCAATTTCGACCATCACCAGAATTTTGTCGGGATATTCCAACACGTCCGTCGGTGGGACGAACGGCTGCCGTGACCGCCAGACCGTGTATTCCAGCCATTGGCGCTCCGGGTGTTCGTGCGGGTTGTTTTGCTGTTCGTGCATCGGCAAATCCTTACTTGGGGTGAACCACCGTAGGGATCGATCATTCGAGAGGTTGAAAGGGAAAAGCGCGCTGCGGCAGTTTTCGCTGCGCAGCGTGGCGCTTGGCTTTCAACGTGGCATTCGCTATCTGGCTAGTATAGCTTGCTCGCGTAAAAGGAGCGTTAGATACGGGCGGCGGGGCACGTCAGAAAAGCGTTAGAGATTTGCCACAACACAGTCGCACTCGTAGGGGCGGGTTTAAAACCCGCCCCTACAGCATTAGTCGCAGCGGTTAGGGATTTAGGGGTGAGGTAGTTACTAAAACTCGTACTCGTCGAAGTCCTCGCACAGATGCACGGGACCGTCGAACGTCTCCTGCGCTTCGGCGATCAGCGGGGTCGGGTCAGTGTTCCAGACCTGATAGTGAATCAGATAGAGCGACTTGGCGTTCGCTTCGGCGGCGATTTCGCCCGCCTGCCGCGCGCTCGAATGCCCGAAGCCTTTCCCCGCCGCCTCGTGGATCAGCAGATCGGCGTCCCGACCGAGTTCGAGCAGCGCCGGGATCGGCTCGGTGTCGCAGGTATAGGCGAGCACCTTGCCGGATCGCTTGTTCAAAATCCGCAGCCCGATGGTCGGGACGAAATGCTTGGTCAGCCACGCCGTGATCCGGAAGTCGTCGTTCTCCAGCACCGGCGTATTGTTGCGCTCCAGCACGCGATGAAAGGTCGTCGGGAAGAAGTTCGGATAGGTATCCCACGCGAAGCCCATCATCATGTCCTCGACGCGGTTGACGCAGTGATTCAGCCCGTAAATCCGCAGCGGCGCTTGCCGTCCAAGCAGCCACATGTGCAGCAGCATATTGGGCACGCCGGAGACGTGATCGGCGTGGAAGTGGGTCAGGATCATGTCTTGCAGCGACTCATCGGCGATGCCGAGCTTGCTCATCTTGCCGAGCGGGTTCGATCCGGCATCGATCAGGATGGGTCCGCTTTCGCCCTCGATGATGAAGTGGGTGTAGTCGTGCTCGGCGTCGTTGACCGCTGCCGCCGTCCCTAAGATGATGATTCGCGCCATCGCTCTCAAGCCTCAATTCATGCAGCACGTCATCTGAACGCGCAAAGTAGACTGTAGTAGTATACGCCGAAGTGTGATTTTTGCGGGGATCGAGCGATCATCTCTGGTCGGGAAGTGTAGAGGTATCTGAAAATTCCCAGTAGACGGGAATGTAGGGGCGTAATGTTACGCCTACGAAACCGAAATCGAATAGTCAAATCCCCTACCGACAAATCACGACTTATCTCAGCCGCCCAGCACCAGCCGGATCGCCAGCGGCGTGATGTTGGCTTCGATCACTGCCGCCAGCAGCAAGCCGGGCATGATCACGCCGATGCCGAGCTTGATCGTGTCGCCGAGGGCGGTCGTCCACGCCGACCCAACCGTCGAGTCGCGCGGCGGGCGCGTGATCACCGCGCCGAGGTGCAGCGCCGCCGCCGTCGCCAGCACGATCATCGGAATTTCGATCACGCCGTGCGTCAGCACCGCCGGGATCATGAAGGTCGGGTTGTAACCCGCCTGCACGATCTGGCTGAAGACGTAGCCCAGCACGACGTAGACCGCCGGGGTCAGGATCAGCGCCGCCGAGCCGAAAGTGAAGATCGACAGAATCGTCGCGCCGATCAGAATGCGCGCATTCTGCCAGAAGATCGCCGTGCGTCGCGCTGCCGCCGAAAACCAAGCCGGTATAGCCGTCGATATCCTGCGCGATGTTCCGCAGCGGCAGGTTAGGCGGCAGGTGAAGCTGCCAAGCGGGTGTTTGTCCGATCAGGTAGCCGCCGACCAGCGCCAACAGGAACACGCCAATCGTGACCGGGACTGCCAACCCCAAACGGCGCGACGCTCAGCGGAATGCCGCGCCGATACCAGTCGATCAGATTGCGCGCGGGCGTCCCGCGATCATCGACCGCGCGAATGCTGCTGAACAGGTTCCGCACCGTCCGCTTGAGGTTGAGCGCGTCCATCGTGCGCCCCAGCAGTTCCTCGCGGTTGAACAGGCTGTTGCCGACCCGCAGCAGCAGGATCACGACGATGATCATGCCGGCGATGATCGCCCACAGCGCGCCGATGCCGTTGGGCGAGTTCGGCGTCCGGCGCGAGGAACATGATCGCGCTTTCGCCCTGAATCAGCAGCGTCATCGGGATGATGATGAAGCTGGCGAGCAGGTTGGCGGCGCGCGTGCTGGTCGTCTGGCTGCTGACCACCACCGCCCCGGTGACCATCACCAGCGCCTGCACCGTCGTCAGCAGCGATGATCTGGACGACCAGCGTCAGCGGCGGTCGCCACGCCAGTTCGCCGAAGACGAGGCTGACCAGGTAAACCGCCATGCCGCCGTAGCTCGACAGCAGCGGCGGCATCATCGCCGCCAGCGTCTTGCCGATGTAAAGCTCGGTGTTGGTCAGCGGCGTGCTCAGCAGCGGCTCAAGGCTGCGCCGCTCCTTTTCGCCGACGAAGGTTTCCAGCGCGATCACCAGCGAGATCGAGATCGGGAAGAAGCCGACGATCATCAGCAGGAACGGGATCGTGCGCGTGCCGATCACGTCCGCGCCGTAGCCCTCGACAAAGGCGGCGAACGCGCGGCGACGAACTGCGCCAGAAACGGGAAGAAAAAGGTCAGGATGATGATCGGCGAGATGATGCGCCAGTCGCGGAAGCTGTCGCGCACCTCGCGCCGCGTGATGATCAGGGCGTTGCTCGAGCGTCTGCCGCCAGCGCCCGATCGCGTCCGGTCGGGGTCGGGTCGGTCACGGTACAGCAGTTCCAGCGGCTTAGCGGAGATGCTCATGCGACTTCGCCTCCTTGTTCTTCGTCCTCTTTGACCACCTGCAGGTAGATCTCCTCCAACGTCTGCGAGACCGGCGCGAGCGTGACGATCTCGACGCCCAGACCCATGATCCGCCGGATCAGCGCGGGGTTGGTCACGTCGGGCGTGGCGACGCGGAAGCGCAGCCAGTTATCGCCGCTCTCCTCGACCTGTCACCATGTCGGCGATGTCCTTCGCCAGCCCGTTCAGACTGGCTGTTGACGCGCAGTTCCATCAGCGGGTCGCCGACGAAGCGCCGCGCCAGTTCCTCGAAATTGCCGTTGGCGATGATCCGCCCGCGCCGGATGATGGCGATGCGGTCGGCGAGCTGCTGCGCTTCGGCGAGGTTGTGGGTCGTGATCAGGAAGGTGCGCTCGTCGTGCTGCAGCTCGACAATCGCGTCGCGGACCAGCTTGGCGCTCTGCGGATCCATCGCCGAGGTCGGCTCGTCCAGCAGCAGCACGGGCGGATCGTGGAGCATCGCCCGCACCAGCGCCAGCTTCTGCTTCATGCCCTTCGAGTATTCGCCCAACTGCTTGTCGAGCGCGAAGCTCAAGCCGAAACGATCCATCAGCTCATAGGTGCGCTTGAGGCGTTGATCCGCCGAGAGGTGATAGACGCGCCCGAAGAAGTCGAGGTATTCGACCGCTTTCATGCGCTCGTACAGCCCGTGCTGCTCGGTCAGGACGCCGACGTGCGCGCGCACGCGCTCCGGCTGCTGCGCTCACGTCATACCCGGCGATCCGCGCCCAGCCGGACGACGGCGCGAGGATCGAAGTCAACATGCGGACGGTGGTGGTTTTGCCCGCGCCGTTGGGACCCAACAGCGCCAGCACCGTCCCCGACGGAACCGTCAGCGTCACGCGATCGACCGCCAGAAAATCGTTGTAAAACTTCGTCAGTTCGTGCGCTTCAATCATGAATGAGTCTCATTGCTATTGGCAGCTGCTTCACCGGGGAACCCGGCGCGAACGTATTTCCGATTATCCCATAGGTCACGGTTGTAAAGCGTGAACAAAATCTCAAGTCGTTAATTTCGATTGTGGGGATGGACGCGCAGTGTCAATGGTCGCCGCCGAACCGGGGATCAACTACTGCGTAATGGTCGTGGGAATGAAGTGAGCGCGGGGTTAGCTGTCGGCTTCAGGCGGGATGATCTTCTCTAGTTCAGCGATCAGCGGAGGAATATCCTCGGTGACAGCTTTCCAGACTTGATCGAGATCAACGTCGAAATAGGCATGGATCAGACTGTTTCGCATCGCAATCACCTGCCCCCACGGGATTTGAGGATAGGTGTCACGGGTTGGTTTGGTGACTCTTACCTGCTGCTTCGCCAATAATTTCAATAATCCGGCACAAGGCGAGAACCACCGTCTCATCGGTTTCAATTGCTTCACGGCTCGTATCGCCAGCATTCCGTCCCTGTCCGACAAGCATCTCGCCTGTGGCGCAGCCGAGTGAGATCGTCAGTCGGAATCATAGATCACTTGAGCCTGATCGATCACGTCTTGCCGAAAATAGCGACTGAGTTCGGCAGCCGTCCGCAGATCGACCTCGTGCCGCAAAATATTGCCTAATTCGATCTCAAGCCCAGCCATGCGGAGCAAACCCGGCGTCTGTCCCGGCTCGAACTCGACCAATATATCAATGTCACTGTCGGGGTGGAAATCGTCACGCAGCACCGAGCCGAACAGCGACAACTTACGGATATGGTGGCGCTGGCAGAATTCGGCAATCGCGGCTTGGGGAATCGCAATCCGCTGCTCGATCATCGCAGGTGATCCGATCAACTGATTTTACGACAAGGGCGAGGGTGCGAAACTCCGTTTCACCTTGCCTCGCCCGATTAGGATTGTCGATTTACGCCGCGTCGGGAGCCGCTTTACGCGTTTCCTCGACCGTCGGCGTGCTGCGCTGGCGATAGAAGAAGACGCCGAGCGCCACGAGGAACGCGACCGCCGTCATCGCCTGCGACGAGTTGATGCTCGTGCCGGGGATGTGCGCGACTTCGACCCGCATGAATTCCAGCAGGAAGCGGATGAACGAATACTGCATCACGTAGAGCAGGAAGATGTCGCCGTAGCGCAGCTTATCCCGATTGCGCTGGAAGATATTCAGCAGCACGATGAAGGCGACGATATTCCACAGCGACTCGTACAGGAACAGCGGGTGAAAGCGCGTCGTCGCTACCGGGAAATCGACGAGGCTCTTGTAGGGCGCAACCCGATGCGCCGAGTCAATCGAAATACCCCACGGCAGGCTGGTGACCGCGCCGTAAAGTTCCTGATTGACGTAATTCGCCCAGCGTCCAATCGCCTGAGCCAGCGGCAGCGCCACCCCGGCGATATCCAGCCATGGTGCCAGCGCGACGTGGTTGCGACGGAAATAGATGTAGGCGCCACCAAAACCGCCGATCACCGCGCCGAAGATGCTTAAGCCGCCGCTCCAGATCGCCAGCGGACCATTTTGCAGGTCGGTGAAGTGCTGCATGAACCATGCGAAATCCATGCCCTGCTCGGCAACCGACACCGGCGGGAAGACGACGAACCACAGCCGCGCTAGCACAATTGCCGGGATGATCGCCCACGTCAGCGCGCCCCACACGTGATCGGGATCGCGCCCGTCGCGTTTCGCCAAGCGCGCCGCCACC
Source organism: uncultured Chloroflexia bacterium (assembly GCA_963848465.1). GTDB lineage: Bacteria > Chloroflexota > Anaerolineae > Aggregatilineales > Phototrophicaceae > Flexifilum. Next base: position 39,226 of record CAWKDY010000008.1, read on the forward strand.
CACGCGGCGACCAACATCGCCGCGACGATGATGATGCCGTAGTAGCGAATCTGCAGGCGGCTGAATAGAACGATGTATTCGGGTTTAAACTCCATGATTAAGCCTCTTTGTCGAGATGTTTATAGACAAACCATAAGCGCTGTGCGCCGGTGACGTTCGTGCCGAGCGCCAATACCCACAACCCGAGCGTGAGCAGCGGAGGAACGAGCAACATCAGCAGTAGGGTGATCACCCGCTCGAAGCGCGAGAACAACCCAATTTTCACCGACAAATCCGCTTCACCTGCACGCGCGCGGACATAGCTTACCACAAAACTGCCCATCAGGGATGCCAGCGCCAAAAGCAAGTTTCCCTGCTCGCCGCGCCCGGCGAAATAGAAGGCGAGCGCGCCGAAGATCAGCCCGTCGGCGTAGCGGTCGAGCGTCGAGTCGAGCACCGCGCCGAAGCGATCTTTCCGCCCCATCGCCCGCGCGACCGCGCCGTCTAGCGCGTCCAGCGGCAGGCTGATCACCAGCAGGACGCCGCCCAGTTGCAGTTGCCCGACGGCGATGTAGTAAGCGCCGACCGCCACGACGACCAGCCCGGCAATCGTGATCGTGTCCGGGTGGATGCCCATGTGATGCACGGTCGAGCCGACGCGCTGCATCAATCCGCCGGTCAGGGCGCGCATCCGGTCGGAGAGGGTTACGGGAGATTGGGTCATGTGAGCCTTTTGGCGATTAGCCAACACCGCCGAGGGTTTAAACCCTCGGCTAGAACAGTACGTCGCCCACTAAAGAGGCGACTCAAAAACGACATTTGCGTTTGCGACCCCTTTAGCGGGTCGCGTTTTTGAGCAGCGACGGGTTTAAACCCGTCGCGGTAGGAGTCACTCAATCCTACTTTTCCTACTTGATATTCGCCACGCGTTCGACTACACTTTGTCCAGTATCGGGGCGTAGCGCAGCCTGGTAGCGCGCGTTGTTCGGGTCAACGAGGTCGTGGGTTCAAATCCCGCCGCCCCGACATTAAATCCCGCTGACTATTCTTCGTCAGCGGGATTTTCATTTGCCCGCTGCCGCATGATCTCGAACGCCAGCACCGCCGCCGCCGCCGTCGTGCCCAGCGCGTGCGGATAGCGCCGCCCATAAGGGATGCTCAGGCGCAGGTCGGCGGCATCGGCGAACGAGCGGGTCACGCCGCGCTTCTCCCCGCCGATCACCAGAAACAGCGCGCCCGACAAATCCGCCTCGTAGATCGAAGTCGCCCGCTCTTTGTCGGCGACGGCGACGCGCAAGCCCTGCGCCGCGGAAGAAATCCGCCGCCGCTTGGCGTTGTCTCGGCAATCGCGGTCGGCATCAATTCCGATGCGCCCGCCGACGCCCGCGCGACCACCCCCGCCGCCGACATCCAGTTGCGCGGGCGCAGCACCAAGCCATCGGCTCCCGCCGCGTAAAAGGCGCGCACCGCCTGCCCGAAATTGAACGGGTCTTCCACGCCGTCGAGCATGACCACGAACGGGCGCGTGATCTCGGCGACCAGCGACTCCAGCGGGATGAACTGGCGCGCGCCCGGCGAGCGCGATCACGCCGCCATGCGTTTTGCCCTGCGTCAGCTCGTCGATCTGCGCGGCGGAGACGCGCTCGACCGGGATGTGCAGCCGCTCGGCTTCGTGCGATCAGCCGCGCCGACCTCCCGGTCAATGATGGCGCTGCCCTCCTGCCGGATCATCAACTTATCGATCTGGCGACTGCCCGCTTGGAGCGCCGCCTCGACCGAAATCACGCCTTCGAGAATTGCTTGTTCTTCACTCATGAACGCCATTTCTTGAACTGGTACACCCGCCGCGCGATTTTGCGTAGCAGCACCTCGACGGGCGAAAACTGCAAAGTAGCTTGCACTGGTTCGGGATACTTCGCCAGCGTATCCGCAATGTAACGCCTCGACGAATTGAGCAGCCACGGAAGCTGGTCAAGGTCAAACCAGCGCACATCGACCGTTTCATCACCTTCCGGCACGATCTCACCGCCGATCACCCGCGCCACGAAGACCGTCACCCTGTCATCCTGCTGAGGTTTCCAGTACGTGCCGACTTTGCGCTCCAGCGCGACTTCCAATCCGGTTTCTTCGAGCGTTTCACGCACTGCCGCCACTTCCGGCGTCTCGCCAGCTTCGACTGCGCCCCCGGCAGCGACCAGACGCGGAAATCGCGGCGTTTTTGCAGCAGAATTCGACGCCCATCGAGGACAACCGTGCTTGCGCCTTGCGTCGGCACTACAAGCCCTTCGCCTTGGCTTCGTCCCAGAGCGCGTCGAGTTCCGGCAGCGTGAAATCGGTCATCTGCTTTGCCCTGCGCCGCCACCTGCTGCTCGATGTAGTGGAAGCGGCGGTAGAACTTGGCGTTGGCTTCGCGCAGTGCCGTCTCCGGCTCGATCTTGTGCCAGCGCGCCCAGTTGACGATCACGAACAGCAGATCGCCCATTTCTTCGGCGCGATGCGCGTCGCCGCTGGCGGTCAGCACTTCCTCGAACTCCTCGCGCACCTTGTCGATCACGCTGTCGATCTGCCACCAATCGAAGCCGACTTTCGCCGCCTTCTCCTGATACTCATGCGCTTGCATCAGCGCCGGGAGCGCTTTGGGCACGCCGTCGAGCTTCGACTCGCGCTTCTGCTTGCCGTTAGCCGCCGCCTCCCGCTGCTTGAGCACTTCCCAGTTCGAGACCACGTCGCCGTCGCTGTCCACCTTGAGCAGACCGGCGCTCTCGGTATCACCCCAGACGTGCGGGTGACGGTAGATCATCTTGGCGTTGATCGCGCTGCAGGATGTCCGCCATCTGGAACTCGCCGTCGTCGGTGGCGATCTGCGCGTGCAGGACGATTTGCAGCAGCAGGTCGCCCAGTTCTTCGACCAGCCCGTCGATGTCGTCCGCGTCAATCGCTTCGAGGACTTCGTGCGCCTCCTCGATCAGATACTTCCGCAGCGACTTGTGCGTCTGCTTGCGATCCCACGGGCAGCCCTCCGGCGCGCGCAAATGGGCGATGATCTCCTGAAACTGCTCGAAGCTGCTCATGCCGCCCAGCGCGGGAAGGTAAAGCGCTGTCAGGTGCTTGATGTGTTCGCTGCGGTCGATCTCGTAAAGCGGCACGCGCTCGACCACCGCGTCGGGCGACCCGGCGGCGTGGATCAGCATCACCTCGAAGTCGTCGGGATACTGGTTCATCAGCGTCAGCTTGAGGTTCGAGGCGAGGTCACGGCTGTAGACCTGCCCCAGCAGCGCCGGATAATCCGGGTTGATCGGCGGGTGGTGCATCGCGGCGAGGCTGATCGCGTCGAGGATTTGCAAGCCGTCAATCGCATCGACGCCGAGCAATGCCATTGCCGGCTCGACGAAGCTGATCCCACTGACGATCTCGACCGGGATGCTTTCGGCTTTCGCCTTGCCGAGCAGTTGAATCACGGTCGATTCTGCCACCAGCGGGTCGCCGGGGACAGCGTAAACCACGTCGCCTTCGCGCGCCGCCGCGATCACGCGGTTGGCGATCTCGGCGTAGACGCCCGCGAAATCCTCGACCGACTCGTAGACGTCGTCAAAGGCGCGGATCACGGCGGGCAGATGCGGCACGCAGGGATGCTCCGCCGTGCGCACGTAAACCACCGGCGCGTTCTCGATCACGCGCCACGCCCGCCGCGTCAGGTCGTCAATCTGTCCCGGTCCTAAACCGACAATCGTCAGGGTCATTCTGCTTACTTCCTCATCGACTTACGCACGCTTGGCATCTCAAAAATCTACGACTTGTAGGGGCGCGGCGTGCCGCGCCTCCTTTGCGCCTTCGCGCCTTTGCGTTGATCTTTTCTCTACCCGCCTTGATAATACTTCGCAAAGCCGAGCGCGGCACTGGCTTCGCGGTAATGCTTGATCTGCGGGCGCGTGATCGGGTTGGCGGACATTTCCAGTAGCACGCCGCCGTCGAGTTCCGCCTTGCGATACGCCGGAACCGCGTCGATCCGCTCGCGCCCAGCTCGTAGATCAGCCCCGTGCCGAAGAAATTGGTGTCCCAGAGCGCCGCCGGGTCTGCGCCGATCTCCGGCGTCTCGTGGCTGTCGTAGGAGAACAAGCCGAAGCCGTAGAGCGGGTGCAACGTGTTGAAGATTAGTTCGCCGAAACGGACGAACTCGCGCAAAGCCTCGTCGCTGCGCAGATCGGCGCGCTTGGCGGTCAGGAACAAGCCGCCCTGCCGCCGTCGGGTCGAAGCCGAACGAGAACCTGAGCTTATCCGCGTTCTCGAACTCCATCCAGTAGCCGTTGTAACGCTGCACCGCGCGGATGGCGTTGTTCCATGCGTTCGCCAGCGTCTCCGGCGCATTGGGCACGTAGATCGATCCCCGGCGAGTCGTCGCAGACAATCGCCTTCTTGAGGCATTGATAGACGTCGCTCGCTCGCTTTGGGTGATGGCGATCAGCAGGCGCAGAATCTGATCCTTGTCGAGCAGGGTCGTCTGGTCGGCGAAGTCGAAGATCAGGTATTCGGCAGTCACGGCATTTCCTTCACGTCGGCATCAATCGGCTGATAAATTCGGCGGCATTGGCAGCGAACAGGATAACACATCGCCATCGCCTACACCTGCTTCTCGTAGGCGAACAGGAGAATGGGATCGTCTTCCGGCATGAACTCGTTGACCTTCACGTAGCCGAACTTTTCGTAGAAGTGCTGATTGCGTACGGCGTAGGCGGGCGTATCGAGCGACCACTTCCGCGCCGGATAGGTCTGCTCGACGAACTGCATCACCTGCGTGCCGACGCCGCGATTGTGATAATCGGGCTGCACGAACAGCATGTCGAGGTGGAAATGCCCGTCGCCCATCTTGTAGACGGTGATACCGCCGACAATCTGCCCCTCGTGCGCGATCTTGTAGCAATCGGTATCGGCATCTTCGATCAACGCCAGCATGTGATCGACCAAATCGTAACCGGGCGGACCACCGAGCGGGACACCGTACAAGCGAGCATCGTCGTGGAACGCCGCGACCGCAGCAGCGGTCAGCGCCGGAGCATCAGCAGGAACAGCGCGATCAATGGTCACGTCCATCGGCTTCAGTCCGCATCTGTCTCAAAACAAAAAAGGCAAGGGAAAACCCTTGCCTGAAAACTTGCTCAGGGAATGAACCGACCTTAACGCTTGGTGTAGGTCGGGGCTTTACGGGCACGCTTGAGACCCGGCTTCTTCCGTTCCTTGACGCGCGCGTCACGGGTAAGCAGTTCGGCGTCACGAAGCTGAGCCTTCAAGTCGGGGTCGAGCTTCAGCAGCGCCCGCGCCAGACCCAACTGGATCGCATCGCGCTGACCGCTCACGCCGCCGCCGTTGACGTGAACCGAAATGTCGAAACCGCGCTCTTGACCGATGACGGTCAGCGGCTGCATGACGATTTCGTAATCACCCTCGCGCGACAAATACTGCTGTCCCTCGCGGTCGTTGATCACAAGTTGTCCGGTACCGCCGGGGAAAATACGCACGCGCGCGCTGGACTGCTTGCGGCGACCGATGCCTTCGTAATACTGTGCGGACATAAACAATGCTCCCTTTTCTTACAGTTCCAGCACGGTCGGCTTTTGCGCTTCGTGCGGGTGATCAGTACCGGCGTAAATCTTCAGCTTCCTCATCGTCGCGCGCCCCAGCGCATTCTTGGGGAGCATCCCCTTGATCGCTTCGTAGAGCGGGCGATCCGGGAAGCGGCTCAGGTTGTCTTCGAGATTGATCTCGCTCAGACCACCCGGATAGCCGGAGTGCCGGTAGTACATTTTGTCTGCCATCTTGGTGCCGGTGACGACGATCTTGTCGCAGTTGACCACGATCACGAAGTCGCCAACGTCGAGGTTCGGCGCGAACATCGGCTTATGCTTGCCCCGCAGGATGGGTGCAATCTTCGAGGCAAGACGCCCAAGCGTCTGACCTTCCGCGTCCACAATCCACCACTTTTGCTCAATGTCCTGTGGTTTGGGTGTATAGGTTTTGACCATCATTATTTTCCTATGAGACCATCACTTGCGGGCGTCGTGCAGACTTCGCCCGGATACTTGACTTGTTCGAGTACCAGTCCATGCGGCGGCGCGAGCGCGATGCCGCCGGGGATCTCCCGGCTCAGCAAAATCGCTTCGAACTCCGCGACCGTCAGCCGCCTGCGCCCCACCGCGACCAAGAGCGCCACCACCCGCCGCACCATGTGCTTGAGGAAGGCGTTCGCCTCGACACGATAGACCAGCAACCGCCCTTCCCGCGACCACTCCGAGCGCAGGACGGTGCGAACGGTGCTTTCGCCGGTTGGCGACTGCCCCAACGCCGCGAAATCGTGCTCGCCGAGCAGCAGATCTGCCGCCTGCTGCATCGCCGCCACGTCGAGCACGGCACGGAAGTGCCAGACCTGCCGCCGCAACAGCGGATCGCGCTGCTGGGCAGCGTAGACTGTGTATTTGTAAACGCGCGAACGAGCGTCGTAGCGGGGGTGAAACCCCCATTCGCCGGACGCAGCGTCAGCCACTTCACCCAGCACCGCAATCTCTTGCAGTGCAATGTCATCGGGCAGCACAGCGTTGATCGCGCTCATCAGTGCTTCAGCGCTGTGCTTCCAGATGACATCAAAAGCGATCACCTGTCCGCTGGCGTGGACGCCCTTGTCGGTGCGTCCTGCCCCGATCACCGTTACCGGCTGCCCGGTCGCGGTGGTGATGGCGGTCTCGACCGCCCCCTGAATCGTGCTTAACCCGATGCGCTGCCGCTGAAAGCCGGTGTAAGCCGTGCCGTCGTATGCCAGTGTCGCCCGGTAGCGAAACATCGATCAGTAGGGGCACACGGCGGTGTGCCCCACCTTACGCAACTTATTCAGTCGCGCGATCCACCAGTTCAAGCAGCACCATCTCGGCGGCGTCGCCCTTGCGGGGACCCAGCTTGAGGATGCGGGTGTAACCACCTTGACGCTCGGCATAGCGCGGCGCGAGCGTGTCGAACAGCTTGCCGACCAGCACGCGGTCGTTGTTCAGACGGCTGGCGGCGATGCGGCGGGCGTGAACTCCGCGAGCCGGGTCTTCGTGTGCCAAACCGCGCTTGGCGGTAGTGATCAAGCCTTCGACGTGCGCGCGCACGAAATCAGCTTTGGCGCGGGTCGTCTCAATCCGTTCGTGTTGAAGCAGCGCGACCGTCAGGGCGAGCCGCAGCGCCTTGCGCTGTCCGCTATCCCGGCCAAGATGCTTTCCGTGTACGCGATGTCGCATAATTGTTCCCTTACTTCCTCGTGAAACTTTAAGCGCTTGGTGAAGCGCTCGAAGCTAATGACTTTATTCTTCTTCGCCAAGCTGCGAAGGGATCTCCACGTCTTGCGGAAGATAGCCCTTCTCTTTGAGCTTGTCTACCAGCTCATCCAGCGATTTCTCGCCGAAGTTGCGGATTGCCAGCATCGCATCGGGACCGCGATCCAGCATGTCGAGCACGTCGCCAATCGTCGTGATCCCGGTACGCTTCAACGAGTTGAAGACGCGCACGCTCAGGTCAAGTTCTTCGATCAGCTTTTCGTAGAGCACGTCTTGACGCCCACTCGGCTCACTGCCGTCGGACTCCGCGCCCTGATACTCGGTCATCGCTTCGCCGCTGATGCCGCCCATCACGCTCAGGTGTTTGCCGAGGATGCGGGCAGATTCGGTCAGCGCGTCTTCGGGACGGATGGTGCCGTCCGTCCAGATTTCGAGGATCAGCTTGTCGTAGTTGGTGCGCTGCCCCACGCGCGCGCGGTCAACGTCGAAGTTGACGCGGCGGATCGGGCTGAAGATGGCGTCGATGGGCAGTTCGCCAATCGGCAGACGACCGCGCTCCTCGGCTTGGCTGTAACCACGCCCCGCCTGCACTTCGAATTCCATCTCGACGTGCGCGTCAGCCGAGTCAGCGGTGAACAGGTAGAGGTCGGTGTTGATGATTTCGACTTCCGGCGGGCAGATGATGTCCGCCGCCGTGACCGTACCTTCACCGCGATGTTCCAGCCGCAGCCGGGCTTGTTCGGTATCAAACAGGCGCAGCCGGAGCTGCTTGACCTGTAGGATCAACTGAGTCATGTCCTCGCGGACATTCGGAATGGCGGAAAACTCGTGATGCACGTCCGAGACGCGAATACTCGTGACCGCCGCACCGGGCAGCGACGACAACAGCACGCGGCGCAGGGCAGTCCCCAGCGTCACGCCGTAGCCGCTCTCCAGTGGTGAAATGATAAAGCGACCGTAGTTGCGGGTGACGGCATCGCTCTCCACTTTATGTGGAAGCACCATATTGTTCATCATAGCTACGCCTCCCTGCACTAGACGCGACGCTTTTTGGGCGGACGAACTCCGTTGTGCGGAATCGGCGTAAGGTCGCTGATCGAACGCACCTTCAAGCCGCTGGCTTGAATCGCGCGGATCGCAGCTTCACGTCCGGGACCGGGACCCTTCACAAAGACATCCACCTCTTGCATTCCGTGAGTCTGCGCCACTTCCGACGCCGATTGCGCGGCGACACGAGCGGCATAGGGCGTGCTCTTACGGCTGCCCTTGAAGCCCGACGTCCCGGCGCTTGCCCACGTCACCACGTTTCCCGATTGATCGCTCAACGAGATGATGGTGTTGTTGAAGGTCGCAAAGATATGCGCCTGACCGTAGGGTATATTCTTGATTGACTTCTTGGTCGTGGCGCGGCGTCCACTACCTTTTTTCGGTGTGCGCGGCATACATTTTCTCCAATAGCGCTTGCGGTAAGCTGCGCCCCGTCTCCGGGGCGCAGCTTACGAGTTGCCTCAAATGATAGCGATTGGTTCCTAGCAGTTAGTTCTTAGCTAAAGACTAAAAACCAACAACTAACCACTGCTTGATTACTTCTTGGTTGCGCCGCGACGACGACCACGCCCCGGTACCGTCTTCTTGACACCCTTGCGGGTGCGAGCATTGGTGCGGGTGCGTTGACCGTGCACCGGCAGGTTGCGGCGGTGGCGCAGTCCCCGGTAGCTACCAATCTCCGACAAGCGCTTGATGTTCATGGCGATCTGGCGGCGCAGATCACCTTCGGTCGTCATCCCGCCCAGCGCGTCACGAAGCTGTTGAAGCTGGGCTTCGGTCAGGTCACGCACGCGCAGGTCAGGGTCGACGCCAGCCTGTGCCAGAACCTGCTTGCTCGTCGGGCGACCGACGCCATAGATATAGGTCAACGCAATTTCCACACGCTTGTCGCGGGGGAGGTCTACACCTTCAATACGCGCCATAACTTGCCTTCCCTAACTTCGGCTAACTCTAACCCTGACGCTGTTTGTGCTTCGGGTTTGTGCAAATCACCATGACGTTCCCGTGGCGCTTGATAATCCGGCACTTCGGGCAACGTTTCTTTACAGATGCGGATACACGCATGACAAAATCTCGCTCTCTGCGCTTCTTAACAGGTCATACATTATACAGATTTGGACACACCGAGTCTACGGTCAATTTCACGTCGCTCACGGGAGTGTCAGGATTTCTGGTTCGCCCGCGGTAATAGCAATCGTGTGCTCAAAATGCGCGCACAACGAGCCATCACGGGTGACAACCGTCCAACCATCATTCAATTCGCGCGTCTCCGGGCGTCCGGCGTTGACCATCGGCTCGATGGCGTAGGTCATACCGACTTGCAGCGGATAACTGCGCATTCCACGCTGGCGCGCGCGCCGGGGCCACCAGTTCGGGACTTGTGGCTCCTCGTGCATCGCCCGCCCAACACCGTGTCCGGTATACTCTCGGACGACGCTGTAACCGTGACTTTCGACAAACTCTTGAATCGCCCGCGAGACGTCGCGCGTCTCGTTGCCGACGACCGACGCCTTGATCCCAACCATCAGCGACTGCTCGGTCACGTCGAGCAAGCGCTGCACCGCCACCGGGATTTCACCCACGCCCATCGAAAACGCGCCGTCGCCGACGAAGCCCTCGTGGATGCAGCCCACATCCAAACTGATGATGTCGCCTTCTTGCAGCACCCGTTTGGTGCTGGGGATGCCGTGAACCAGCTCGTTGTTGATCGAGGCGTTGATCGTCGCCGGGTACGCCGGAGCGCCGGGCTTGTTGTTCGGGTAATTCAGGAACGACGGCTCGGCGCCGTGATCACGAATCACCGTCTCGGCAATGCGGTCAAGTTCAGCGGTGGTGACGCCGGGACGCACCGCCTCACGCATCGCCTGATGCGCGAGGGCGACGATCCGCCCCGCTTCGCGCATCACACGGACTTCCTCCGGCGTCTTGATTTGAAGTGCCATTAAGACCAGCTTCCTTCAGGCTTACGAACTGTTTCTAGGTCTTAGTTTTAGTTTTTAGCTAAAAACTAAAGACTCATCACTAACAACTTAACTTGCACCCTACTGCACGGCGTCGAGCACTGCCTCGATCTCGTCGCTCACAACCGGGATCGGCTGGTCGGCGTCAACTTCCTTGACCAAACCCTTCGCGCTGTAGTAGTCGATCAACGGCTGCGTCGATTCGACGTAGATGTCGATGCGCTTGAGGATCGCATGGGCATTGCCGTCGTCGGCGCGGCGCACCAGTTCGACGCCATCCGCATCAACCGCCCTCAAGCGCGGCGGGAACAGCTTGTCCGGATGATCGACAAACTGCCATTTCAGCCCGTCTTCGTTGAAGTAGATGTTGTAGCTCTGCCCCGACTCCGGGTGCGTGACACGCCCGAAAGCGCGCTTGAACGCCGTGTACAGGTCGAGCTTGAGCAGCAGAACGACGCTAACACGCTGTCCCTGCTCGCCAAGATACTGCTCCAGCCAATCCGCTTGCGCTTGATTGCGGGGATAGCCGTCGAAGATCACGCCGTTAGCGGCGTCGGGCTGGCTCAGGCGATCCTTCACCACCTCATTGGTGGTTTCGTCGTCGACTAAGCGCCCTTCATTCATGATTTGCTGGACGCGCTTGGCGAGCGCATCTTCACGGGTTTTCATCGCCCGGAACAAATCGCCGGTCGAGATGTGAGGGATGTTGTAGGTGTCACGGATGAAGCTCGCCTGAACGCCCTTCCCCGCCCCCTGCACGCCCATCAAAATGACGTACAAAGCCATTTTCTTTAAATCTCCATAAGTTCGGAAAAACCATACCAGTAGGGGCAGGTTTGAAACCTGCCCTTACACAGAATGCGGAGTACTAGCGCATGAAGCGGTCGTAATTGCGCATGACTAACTGAGCTTCAAGCTGGCGCATCGTGTCGATCACGACGCCGACGACGATGATCAAGCCGGAGCCGGTCAGGACGTAAGCCGCGTTGCCGGACGTGCCGGAAACCGCTTCGTTCGGGAACATCAACCGGTTCACGAAGTCCATGAGTCCGGGGACAACCGCAATGATGCCCAAGAACAACGCACCCACCAGCGTGATCCGCCGGGTCACTCGGACGATGTAATCCTGCGTCCGTTTGCCGGGACGGATACCGGGGATGAAACCGCCGTTCCGCTGCAAATTATCGGCAAGGTCTTGATTGCCGACCATGATATCCGAGTAAATGAAGGTGAAGCCGACGACCAGCACGAAGTAGGTCAGCCAGTAGATTAGCCCCGATTGGTTGCCGAAAGTCGTCGTGATCGACGTTCGCAGCGCGCCTTCAGGGAACAGGTTGACCAGCAGCGCCGGGAACGCGATCACCGCTTGCGCGAAGATCAGCGGGATCATGCCGACCGGGTTCACTTTCAAGGGAATGTGCGTGCTCGCGCCACCGTACTGTTTACGACCGCGTACCCGCTTGCCATACTGCACAGGTACTCGCCGCACGCCTTCCTGTATATAGATGATGACAATCACACTCACCAACGTAATAAGCACGAAAGCAGCGATATTCCACAGCGGTTGCGTCGAGCCGGTGATAAGCTGGATCAAGCGCTGCGGAGCGCGGGCGACGATACCGGCGAAGATGATGATCGACAGACCGTTACCAATACCCTGCTCGGTGATGAGCTGACCGAGCCAAATCGCAAACATCGTACCGGCGGTCATGGTGATAATCACCGTTATGGTAAGCAAGAGGTCTGAACCAAAGCCGGGGATAATCGCCGTGCCGTTATTCAGCGTATTGAAAATCTGAATCTGACTAACCGTCTGCAATATCGACATGGGGATCGCCAGATAGTAGGTGTAGTTTTCAATCTTCTCGCGTCCGCCCGGTTCCTTCTGGAGCGATTCCAGCGCCGGGATGACCGGCGTCAACACCTGCAGGATAATCTGCGCGGTGATGTAAGGATACACACCGTTGGCGATCACGCTGAAGTTTGCCAGCGCACCACCCGAAAGCAGGTCGAGAACGCCGACCAAGCCCCCGGATTGACTCGACAGCAGACTTTGCAGCGCCGTGCGGTCAACGCCCACGACCGGCACATGCGCCGCAAACTGGTAGACCACGAGGATCAACCCGGTGATCAGCAGCTTATTTCGCAGGTCCGGCAGGCGGAGGGCATTACGAAGTGCCTCAATCATGCCAAGTTCCTTAAATGTTCTCGATTACCAAAGACGCCCCGGTGGGGCAGTTTTTGACACTGCCCAAGCTGACACGCGCCGGATGCGCGTTAACCCCGCGAAGCAGAGCGACGGTATCCGGCGGTGATTATTCCGCGTACAACTTGGCGAGCTTCGCTTTTTGCAGGCGCTTGACCGTGATCCGTGCGCCCGTGACCTTCAGAGGAAGGACTTCGCTGGTGCCGCCCGCGCTGGCGATCTTCGCCTGCGCGCTCTTGGTGAAGCGGTGTGCCTGAACCGTCAGGCTCTTGCTCAAGTCGCCTTCGCCGAGGATGACAACCGGCGTCAGTACGTTCCGAATCCAGCCCAGTTCCGCCATCAGAGCGGGCGTGACCGTCGTGCCGGCGTCGAGCGCTTCCAACTGCTTCACGTTGACCTCTTCATAGAGCGTCCGGAAGATGTTGGTAAAACCGCGCTTGAACGGCAAGCGGCGCACCAATGGGAGCTGACCGCCCTCAAAATACGCGCCCTTGCGAGCATGAGCGCCACGCGCGCCCGCACCCTTGGTACCACGACCGGCAGTCTTACCCTTGCCAGCCGAGATACCGCGCCCAACGCGCGTCCGTTTAGTCTTTGAACCCTTCGCGGGTTTCAGATCGTGCAGTTTCATGCATCCACCTCCTCTACGGTGACGAGATGGGTGATCTTGTAGATCATCCCACGCACCGAGGGAATGTCTTTGACGATCACGCTGGAGTGGAGCTTACGCAAACCAAGCGCCCGCGCCGTCTCGCCTTGGCTCTTTTCGTAGCCAATCGCGCTTTTGACCAGTGTGACCTTGAGTTGTTTCTCAGCCATCGAACCTTACTCCTCCGACGGAGCCACTACCGGGCGCTTCCGCTCCCAGAAGGGACGCACGTCGTTGATGTTCTTGCCGCGCATCGCCGCCATTTCTTCGGGGCTGCGCAGCGATTCAAGTGCTGCGAGCGTCGCCATAGCGACGTTCAGCAGGTTGGGGCTGCCCTGACTTTTGGTCAGAATGTCGTGGACGCCGACTGCTTCCAGCACGGCGCGGACACCACCCCCGGCGATAACTCCGGTACCGGGCGCAGCGGGCTTGAGCAGCACCTTCGCACCGCCGTACTCCGCTATCACTTGATGCGGAATGGTCGTCCCGGAAAGCGTGACCTTCTTCATCTGACGCCGCGCGTGATCCGTACCCTTGCGGATGCTATCCGGCACGGCTCGCGCCTTGCCGACACCCACGCCGACCCGTCCATTGCCATCGCCGACGACGACGACAGTTCGGAAAGCAAAGCGCCGCCCGCCCTTGATTACTTTGGCGACGCGCTTGATATCAATTACGCGCTCGTCAAGTTCCTCGCGGTCTTCACGCGGTTCGCGCGGCTCGCGCTGCTGTCTGTTCTTCATAATTTCTCCTAGAAATCCAGTCCGCCTTCACGCGCACCTTCAGCCAGCGCCGCGACGCGACCATGATACTGATAGCCGCCCCGGTCAAACACGACCGTGCTGACGTTCGCCGTCTTCGCCCGTTGTGCCAACACCTGCCCGACGATCTTCGCCGCTTCAACCTTCGACTTGCCTGTGAGCTGCCCGGCGACTTCATGATCAATCGTGGACGCGGACACCAGCGTGCGACCGCTGATGTCGTCGATCACCTGCGCGTAGATGTTGGTGAGGCTGCGGAAAACGTTGAGCCGCGGGCGCTCCGGCGTGCCGCTGATCCGCGCGCGAACGCGGCGATGACGCCGGGTCAACTGCGCGTGTTTTTTCTTAAGCTGCTTTGCGGTAGCCATTTTTCACCTAGCCTTACTTACCAGTTTTACCCGCTTTGCGGCGGATCTGTTCGTCAGAGTAGCGGACACCCTTGCCCAAGTAGGGTTCCGGCGGGCGCAGTTCACGGATATTCGCCGCGACCTGACCAACCACCTGCTTGTCGATCCCCTTGACGTGGATCAGACGCCCACGATCTTCGATCTCGAAGGTGATGTTCGGCGGCGGGTTAACAACAATTTCGTGCGAATAGCCCAAGCGCATCACTAAGTCCGCGCCGCGCAGTTCACTGCTGTAGCCAACACCCTCAATCTGGAGCGAGCGCTGGAAACCCGTCGACACGCCCGTGACCATGTTCGCCAACAGCGCGCGCTCTAGCCCGTGCAGCGCCCGATTTTGGCGCTCGTCGTTCGGGCGGGTGACGGTGACAACACCGTCTTCCTGCTGAACGCTGATATTCGGGTGAACCGAGTGTTCCAGTTCGCCCTTCGGTCCCGTGATGGTAACCTGCTGACCATCGATGGTCGCCGTCACCTTCGCCGGGAGTTTGACCGGTTGCTTACCAATTCGAGACATCGCCTATACCCCTTTACCAGACGTAGCAGAGCACTTCGCCGCCGATTCGCTGGCGTCGCGCCTGCTGAGCCGTCATGACGCCCATGGGCGTAGTGACGATGGCGATGCCGATACCGCTCATCACGCGCGGCATGTCAGTCCGCCCGCGATACACACGGCGACCGGGCTTGCTTACCCGCTGGATGTGAGTGATCACCGGCTTGCGCTCGCGGCGCGCGCCGTGATACTTCAACTGGATGGTGATCGACGAAAAAGGTTTTTCATCGCCGACGCTGAAGTCTTCGATATAGCCTTCTTCCTTCAAAATCCGCGCAATTTCCACCTTGATTTTCGAGGTGGGGATCTCGCAGGTCGGGTTTCCGACCATTAGCGCGTTGCGGATGCGCGTCAGCATATCTGCAATGGGATCGCTCGTCATGCTTCCCTTCCGTTCTCTCTTACCAGCTCGACTTCACGACGCCGGGAATCTTGCCCTGTAGCGCCATCTCGCGGAAATGAATGCGGCATAAGCCAAACCGACGAATATAACCACGCGGGCGCCCGCAAATTTTACCCGAATTCGGGTCCACAAATTGGCAGCGGTTGCGAACACGCACTTTATATTTCCGGTGAGATTCACGAGCTGTCATGGATTTCTTAGCCATACCCTCGTCCTCTTATCTTTCTTGGAAAGGCATACCGAGCAGCTTGAGCAGCCGGCGACCTTCCTCATCAGTCTTGGCGGTGGTCACGATCGTGATTTCCATGCCCCGCACTTTGTCAATCTTGTCGTACTGAATTTCCGGGAAGACCAACTGCTCGCGCAACCCAATCGTGTAGTTGCCGCGACCGTCAAAGGTCTCCGGCGACACACCACGAAAGTCACGGATACGGGGCAGTGCCACATTGATCAGCCGGTCGAGCAGTGCCCACATCCGCACACCCCGGAGGGTAACTTTCGTGCCGATGGGACGCCCTTCGCGCAGCTTAAAGTTGGCGATGCTCTTCTTGGCGCGGTTGATCACGGGCTGTTGCCCGGTGATCTGGCGCAAGTCGGTGACGGCAGCATCGAGCGACTTCGGGTTGTCAATCGCTTCACCGACGCCGATGTTGACCACGATCTTTTCAACGCGCGGCACCTGCATCACATTGTCGTAGCTGAACTCATCCATGAGCGAGGGTACGACTTGATCTTGGTACATTGTTTGGATTGCGTACTTCGCCATGATGTCTACTCGATTTCCGCTTCACATTGTTTGCACACGCGAACTTTATAGCCGTCCTCACGGACGCGGAAGCCCACGCGCGTCTTCTTGCTGCACGATGGACACACCAGCAGGACGTTCGAGAGATGAATTGCACCCTCGAATTCCACGATTTGCGCGGGGATCTGCTGGTTGCCCGCCTGCCGCGCCTTATTGTGCTTTTTGAGGATATTGACCCCATGCACAACTACGCGGTCTTCTTTCGGCAGCACGGAGATTACTTCGCCGCGCTCACCGAGGTCTTTTCCGGCGATCACCTCTACGGTGTCGCCCTTCTTGATACGCTGCATCTTAAAACCCCTCCACCACTTACAGGGTTTCCGGTGCGAGCGACACGATTTTCAGGAAACCCCGGTCACGCAATTCGCGCGCTACCGGTCCGAAAACGCGCGTGCCGCGCGGGTTCTGCAAGTCATCGCTGAGGATCACGGCGGCGTTGTCATCGAAGCGAATATACGAGCCGTCTTGACGACGGTATTCTTTCGCCACGCGGACGACGACAGCCTTGACCACATCGCTTTTCTTGACGCTGCCCTGCGGTGTCGCCGACTTGACGGTGGCAACCACAATGTCGCCGATACCGCCGTAGTACCGGAACGAACCGCCCAGTACCCGGATTACCAGAATTTCTTGCGCGCCGGTGTTATCGGCAACCTTCAGACGAGATTCGTTTTGGATCATAGTTACTCGTCCCCGCCATCCACAGGGTTAGCGCCTTCGATTGCTTCCTCATCGGGAAGGGTTTCGAGCACAGGCGCGCCCACTGCTTCAATGACTGCTTCGACTACCCAGCGCTTGTTGCGGCTGAGCGGCTTGCTTTCGACAACGCGCACGAGCGCGCCGACTTCGATAGCATTGCTCTCATCGTGCGCCATAATCTTCTTGGTCGTGCGCACGACCTTCTTGTAGATGGGGTGCAGCTTACGATGCTCGATGGCGACCACCACCGTTTTATCCATCTTGTCACTGACGACGCGACCCATCAGCCGCCGACGTGAGTTAGGCATTGTTTCCTTCCTTCGCTGCGATCTGGCGCTCGCGGATCACGGTTTGGATGCGGGCGATATCGCGCTTGGTGCGCCGCAGCGCGTTCGGGTCTTCCAACTGCCCGAAGCCCTTCTGAAAGCGCAGATTGAACAGCGCTTCGCGTTGGTCTTCGAGGTCGTCGAACAGCTTGTCGTCAGGAAGTTTACGCAGGTCTCTAACGTCCATCAGCCCACCAACTCCTGCCCGGAAATCGGGTCGATCCGCTTGACCAACTTCGTCTTGATCGGCAGCTTGTGCGATGCCAGACGAAGCGCTTCACGCGCTTCTTCTTCGGGAATGCCGCCCATCTCGAACAGCACGCGCCCCGGCTTGATGACGGCAACCCAGAACTCAACCGAACCTTTACCGCTGCCCATGCGGGTTTCGGCGGCTTTCTTCGTGACCGGCTTATCCGGGAAGACGCGAATCCAGACTTTCCCACGACGGCGGATGTAACGAACCATCGTGCGCCGCGCCGCTTCGATCTGGCGACTGTTGAGCCAGCAGGGTTCGAGCGCTTGCAGTCCGAACTCGCCGAAAGCGACGGTCGAACCGCGATAAGCCAAACCGGTCATGCGCCCGCGCATCTGCTTGCGATACTTAACACGTTTAGGCATTAACATTGCTACAACTCCTCACGAGCTAGGGCTACGGGCTAACGTAGACTTCTTCGTTTTTCCCGCTCGGCTTCGGCGTCTGCGGTTTTTCGCCCAACGATTCGCCCTTGTAAATCCACACTTTTATGCCAATCCGCCCAAAAGTGGTCAAGGCTTCAGCTCGGGCGAAGTCGATCAGCGCGCGCAGTGTTCCGCGCGGTACCCGACCTTCGCTCTGCCACTCACGACGCGCCATATCGGAACCGCCGAGACGACCGCTGACTTCGATCTTGATGCCCTGCCCGCCCTGACGCATCGCTTGGCTGATCGCACGCTTGATGGCACGGCTGTGCCCGATGCGGCGCTCTAACTGCTGGGCGATGTTTTCGGCGACCAACTGGGCATCGAGGTCAGGCTTGTCGATCTCGCTGACTTCGACCTTCGCCGTCTTGCCGGTCAGGTCTTGCAGCCCCTGCTTCATCTTCTTGACCGCATCACCCTTACGCCCGATCAAAATACCGGGGCGGGCGGTGTGGATCGTGATTTGCAGTTGGTTGGAGTTACGCTCGATTTCGATGCGCGAGACTCCCGCCTTTTCGCCTTCCTTCTTGATGAAGCGGCGAATGGCGAAATCCTCAAGCAGCAGGTCGCGGAACTGCTGACCCGTCGCAAACCAGCGCGCATCCCAATCGCGGTTGATCTTCAGCCGGAAGCCAATCGGGTTAACTTTACGACCCATTCTTACTTTCCTCTCGTTCTACCAGAACGACGGTGAGATGCGAGGTGCGCTTCTTTCGCGGTTTGTAGCGACCCCGTGCTCCCGCCTTGAAGCGTTTGAGCATCGGACCACCGTCCGCGAAAATCGTCGACACGACCATATCTTCTCTGGCGAGTTCGTAATTGTTTTCAGCGTTCGCCAAAGCGGACGCCACCAACTTATGAACGATCTCCGCGCCCTTTTGCGGCATAAATTGCAGTACCGCAAGCGCCTGAACTGCGCCCATGCCGCGCACTTTGTCGCAGACGAGGCGGAGTTTCTGAGGGCTAATGGAGGCATAGCTCCAGGATGCACGCACTTCCATGACCGCCCCCTATCTCTTTTTCTTCTCGACCAAGTGTCCACGATAGGTGCGCGTGGGGGCAAACTCGCCCAGCTTGTGCCCTACCATGTTCTCGGTCACGTAAATCGGCACGTGCCGACGCCCATCATGCACCGCAATCGTGTGTCCCACCATCTGCGGGAAGATTGTGCTGGCGCGGCTCCACGTGCGAATGACCACTTTCCGATTCTCAGTATTCAGCTTCTCAATTTTCTTGAGCAGCTTAGGGCTGATAAAAGGACCTTTCTTCAACGAACGTGACATTTCTAAACCCTTCAGCAGTTAGCTTTTAGCAGTTAGCTTTTAGCTAAAAGCCAAAAGCCAATCACTAATTGCATCTCTAACGTCTCTTGCCGCGACGACGGACGATGAACTGGCTCGTGCGCTTGTTGACGCGAGTACGCTTGCCGCGCGCAGGCTTGCCCCAAGGCGTCTTCGGGCTGGAAAAACCGATACCCGAACGACCTTCACCACCACCATGCGGGTGACTTGCCGGGTCCATTGCCGTACCGCGCACGGTCGGACGCCAGCCCAACCAGCGGTTGCGACCGGCTTTACCGAGCTTGATGTTGCCGTGATCGGTATTGCCAACTTGCCCGATCGTCGCCATGCAGCGTTCGTGAACTAACCGGACTTCGCCACTGGGCAGGCGAACTTGGCAGTAAACGCCTTCCTTCGCCAGCAGTTGCGCCGACACACCCGCCGACCGCGCCAGTTGTCCGCCTTCACCGGGCAGCAGCTCCACGTTGTGGATCTGCGTGCCGACCGGGATGTCGCGGATGAACAGAGCGTTGCCGGGGCGGATGTCCGCCAGCTCGCCGTTAGCAATTCGGTCGCCGACCTTCACGCCCAAGGGGGCGATGATGTAGCGGCGCTCGCCGTCTTCGTATTCCAGCAGCGCGATGCGCGCCGAACGGTTCGGGTCATACTCGACACCGATCACATGTGCGGCGACGTCGTACTTATCGCGCTTGAAGTCGATGATGCGGTAACGACGGCGGTGACCACCACCACGATGCCGCACCGTCACGCGACCCGTGTTATTACGACCACCATGCTTCCGAATCGCTTCCGTGAGCGAACGCTCCGGCTTCGATTTGGTGATCTCATCAAACGAATGCCCAGTCATTCCCCGGCGACCTGCCGAGGTGGGCTTGTAAACCTTGATAGGCATGTGCTTTCTTGCCCCCTCGCCTTAAAGGTCGAATAACTCGAGTTTCTCGCCGGGTTCCAGCGAGACAATTGCTTTCTTCCACTGCTGTGAGCGCACGTATGCTTTGCGCCCCCGCACGCCGCGCTTCGCCGGCATGATCATCGTGTTGACTTTGCGCACGCGCTTGTCAAAGATGACCTCAATCGCCTGCTTGATCTGCCGCTTGTTCGCATCCGGCGCAACCTCGAACACATATTGGTTCAGCGCGTCGGACATGATGTTCGACTTTTCGGTCACAACCGGGCGGCGGAGTATGTCATAAAGGTGAAGTTCAGCCATTATTGATTCTCCCGTCCCCAAATTTGCTTGATCACGTCGAGCGCATCAAGCGGAACGATCACTTTGTCGAACTGCAGCAAATCGCGGATATTGAGATAGCCCGCGTTCAGCGTCTTGGCACCCTCAAGGTTGTTGACGCTGCGCTGTACGTTCTCGCTGCGTCCCACCACCAACACCAGCGACGTTTGTTCGCCGACCAGCGCTTGAAGGACGAGCTTCATATCTTTGGTCTTGGGCGTGTCCATCGTGAGTTGTTCAACGAAGATCAACTGCCCATCGTTCACCAGCGCGCTGAGCGCGCAGCGGATCGCCTGACGGCGCATCTTCTTGGGCATACCGAGCGTGTAATCACGCGGGCGGGGACCCATCGGGCGACCGCCGCCGACGAACTGCGTCGCACTTTGCGAGCCGTGACGCGCGCGCCCCGTGCCCTTCTGGCGATACATCTTGGCAGTCGTCAGGTTGACTTCACCGCGCCGCTTCACTTTGTGCGTGCCGAGCCGGGCGTTCGCCATTTGGCGGACGTAGGCTTGGTGCATCAACCCGGTATTCACCTTGACTTCGAAAATATCGGCGGGCAGATCAATCGTTTTGACCTGCTTGCCGCTCATATCCATCACTGGCACCTGCATCATTTAATCTCCTCGCTAGCGACGGCGCACACGCGCAAGCTTAATCATGACAATGCCATCGTTCGCGCCGGGGACTGATCCCCGAACCGCCAGCAGGTTACGCTCGGCGTCGATCACCACTACCTCAAGGTTCTCGGCAGTAACGCGATCTCCACCCATGCGACCTGACATCCGCTGCCCCTTGTAGGTGCGTCCGGGCGTCGTCGTCGAACCGACCGAACCGGGAGCGCGTTCGCGGTCGGATTGACCGTGTGTCTTCGGACCACGATGGAAGTGGTGGCGCTTGATCGTTCCGGCGAAACCACGTCCCTTGCTCGTGCCGATTATGTCGACGCGCTCGCCTTTAGCGAACACGTCCACCTTCAACTGCTGCCCCTCTTCCACGTCGAGTTCGCCGTTCTTGAGGCGAAATTCGCGCAGGTGGCGCAGAGCAGGCAAATTATTGCGGCGCAGATGCCCCAATTCGCCTTTAGTCAAACGCTGCGGCTTAGTATCGCCGAAGCCCAACTGCACGGCGGCATAGCCGTCGCGTTCGCCGGAGCGAATCTGCGTGACGTAGCAAGGACCTGCTTCGATGACGGTCACGGGGATGACATTCCCGTTCTCGTCAAATATCTGGGTCATGCCCACTTTTTTACCGATGATGCCTTTCATTCGTTTGCCTCCAGAGGGGAAATTCCGCCCCTCTCTGTCTCGTTCACTCGTATTGGCGGGAAGGCTGTACCCGCGTGCGAGTTCAAGCGGTTAGCGATTAGCTGTTAGCTGTTAGCATTTAGCTTCTTAGCGTTTAGCTGTTGTCGTAGCTAACCGCTAATGGCTAATAGCTAATTGCTATATCTTGATCTCAATGTCCACGCCTGCTGGCAGATTCAGGCGCATCAGCGTGTCAATCGTCTTGCTATCCGGGTCGAGCACGTCGATCAGCCGCTTGTGCGTACGGATTTCAAAATGTTCCTGCGAGTCCTTATCGATGTAGGGACCACGCATGACCGTAAAGCGTTCCAAACGTGTCGGCAGCGGGACGGGACCGATGACTCGGGCACCTGTGCGCTCTGCCGTCTCGACAATCCGCTGTGCTGACTGATCGAGCACCCGATGATCGTAAGCCTTGAGGCGGATGCGAATTTTGTTTTTAAACATTGCTGTTCCTCTGGGTAAGCAATGCCGGGAAGCGTTCGCCTCCCGGCATTACAGGCAGCACATCTATAGCGTGCGCGTTATTTGTTGCCGAGAATTTCGGTAATCGAACCAGCGCCAACGGTCAAGCCGCCTTCGCGAATAGCGAATTTCGAGCCTTTTTCGAGCGCGACTGGCGTAATCAGTTCCACCTCAAGTTCGATGGTGTCGCCGGGCATGACCATCTCGACGCCTTCGGGCAGAGTCACCGTGCCGGTCACATCCATGGTGCGGATGTAGAACTGCGGGCGGTAACCGCTGAAGAACGCCTTGTGACGACCACCTTCGTCGCGCTTGAGCACGTAGACGCGGCTCATGAAGCGCCGGTGCGGGGTGATGCTGCCGGGTTTCGCCAACACCATACCACGCTCGACTTCTTCACGGGTCGTACCACGCAGCAGGATACCCGCGTTGTCGCCAGCTTCGGCGGCGTCGAGTTCCTTGTGGAAGGCTTCGGTGCCGGTCACGGTCGTCTTGAGGATTTCCTCACGCAGACCGATGATGGCGACTTCCTCGCCCTTCTTGATCACACCGCGCTCGACACGACCGGTGACGACGGTACCACGACCCTTGATCGTGAACACGTCTTCAATCGGCATCAGGAACGGCTTGTCCTTCTCACGAACCGGGGTCGGGATCCAAGCGTCAACCGCGTCCATCAGGTCGAGGATTGGCTTGTACTCCGGCGCGTTCACGTCCATGCTGGTCGATTCGTTGGCGACCAACGCCGAACCACGAATGATCGGGGTATCTTCGCTGAAGCCGTAGCTTTCCAGCAGTTCGTGCAGTTCGAGTTCGACCAGTTCGAGCAGTTCTTCGTCGTCCAGTTGGTCGATCTTGTTCAGGAAGACCACCATCGCGGGGACTTCCACCTGACGGGCGAGCAGGACGTGCTCACGAGTCTGGGGCATGGGACCATCCGGTGCGCTGACGACGAGGATTGCCCCGTCCATCTGCGCCGCGCCGGTGATCATGTTCTTGATATAGTCACGGTGCCCGGGGCAGTCGACGTGCGCATAGTGCCGCGCATCGGTCTCGTATTCGACGTGACGGATGTTGATCGTGATACCACGCGCTTTTTCTTCCGGCGCGTTGTCGATATCGGCATACGCCATCTTGTGCGCCTTGCCCTTCAACGCCAGCACCTGCGTGATTGCCGAGGTCAACGTCGTTTTGCCGTGGTCAACGTGACCAATGGTACCGATGTTGACGTGCGGCTTATTGCGCTCGTAATGTTGCTTAGCCATTTCTTTCGTTCCTCTTACTTAACCCGAACCCAAAGATTGGTGAACTGAGTCCCGCAAATCACAGCAGGACTAACGGAAAACGATCCTCAGGAACCGCCTTTGATGATGTCTTCAGCGATACTGGACGGCGCAATGCTGTACTTCTCGAATTCCATCGTGAAGCTGCCGCGCCCCTGCGTCATGTTACGGATCTGTGTCGCATAGCCGAACATTTCGCCCAGCGGCACGTTCGCGCGGACGGCAGTTGCCCCCGCGCCACGCGGCTCCATCCCATGAATAATGCCACGCCGGGATGAAAGGTCACCCACGACCGTGCCCGTGTATTCGTCGGGCGCGTTCACTTCGACCTTCATCGTCGGTTCGAGCAGAACCGGCTTGCCCTTGTGTACGCCTTCCTTGAGTGCCATCGATCCGGCGATCTTGAACGCCATTTCGCTGGAGTCCACGTCATGGAATGCGCCATCGACCAAGTGCGCCTTGACGCCGACGACGGGATAGCCCGCCAGCACGCCGCCCGCCATTGCTTCGCGGACGCCGTTCTCGGTCGGTCTGATGAACTCGCGCGGGATTGTCCCGCCACGAATTTCGTCCAGCCACGCGAAGCCGTCTTTGCTCGCCGCCATTTCCTCTTCGGTCATGGGTTCGAACTCGATGACGACACGGGCATACTGACCTTTACCACCGCTCTGACGCTTGAAGGTCATATCGACCTTCAACTCGCGGGTGATGCTTTCGCGATAGGCAACGCGCGGACGACCGACGGTCGCCTGCACGCCGAACTCGCGCATCATCCGGTCGACGATCACTTCAAGATGCAGCTCGCCCATCCCACAGAATCTTGGTTTGACCGAGCTTGTCGTCAACCTCGACGCGGAAGGTGGGGTCTTCTTCGGCAAGGCGGCGAAGCGCCTCGCCCATCTTATCCGAGTCACCTTTGGTGTTCGGCTCGATGGCAACTTCGATCACGGGTTCCGGGAAGCTAATTCGTTCCAAGATGA
This sequence comes from uncultured Chloroflexia bacterium, assembly GCA_963848465.1. Taxonomy (GTDB): domain Bacteria; phylum Chloroflexota; class Anaerolineae; order Aggregatilineales; family Phototrophicaceae; genus Flexifilum. The sequence goes on from CAWKDY010000008.1 coordinate 63,562, forward strand.
CCGGATCGTTCGGTTCGCATAAGGTATCTCCTGTGAAGGTACTCTTGAGCGCCAGCACCGCGCCGATATCGCCCGCGCGAACTTCTTCAATGTCTTCACGGCGGTCAGCGAACATGCGGACGATGCGCCCGATGCGTTCCTTGTCGCCGGTCGTGCTGTTGAGCACGTTGGTGCCAATGTGCAGCACACCGGAATAGACGCGGAAGAAGGCGAGCCGTCCGACGTACGGGTCGGTGATGATCTTGAAGACCAGCGCCGCGAGCGGTTCTTCGTCGTCCGCGTGCCGGACGAGTTCAGCGTCGGTCTTCGGGTCATGCCCGATCACCGGCGGCACGTCCAGCGGCGACGGCAGCAGCTCGACCACTTTATCGAGCATCATCTGCACGCCCTTGTTCTTGAGCGCCGAACCGCAGAGCACGGGTTGAACCTTCCCGGCAATCGTCGCCGCACGGAGCGCGGGCAGCAGTTCTTCGTCGCTGATTTCCTCACCCATCAGGTACTTTTCGGTCAGGTAATCATCGTTCTCGATGATCTTCTCGATCATCTCGGCGCGCATGGTCTCGGCTTGCTCGCGGTGGCTCTCCGGGATCGGGTGACGTTGAATGTCCGTCCCGTCGTCGTTGCCGTAAGTCACGAGTTCCATCTTCAGCAGGTCGATAATCCCGGCGAAATCTTGACCTTCCCCATAAGGGAATTGCAGCAGCACGGGGTGAGCGTGCAGCCGGTCGATGATCATGTCAACGCAGCGGCTGAAACTCGCGCCGGTGCGATCCATCTTATTGACGAAGCACATGCGCGGCACTTTGTAGTCGTTCGCCTGCCGCCAAACCGTCTCCGACTGCGGCTCAACACCGGCAACACCGTCGAACACGACCACACCGCCGTCGAGCACACGCAAGCTGCGCTGCACTTCAGCCGTGAAATCGACATGCCCGGGGGTGTCGATGATGTTGATCTGATGACCGTTCCACGACGCTGTCACCGCGGCGGCGGTAATGGTGATACCGCGCTCGCGCTCTTGATCCATATAATCGGTCGTGGCAGCACCTTCGTGTACCTCGCCGATCCGATGCACCATGCCGGTGTAATAGAGCACGCGCTCGGTCGTGGTCGTCTTCCCGGCATCGATATGCGCGATGATGCCGATGTTACGCACCTTATTCAGATCGAATTGAGTCTCTGTCTTTTTTGCCATTCTTCACTTCACCCGGCGACCAAGCGCCGGAACTCATTTACCGGAAATGCGCGAAGGCGCGGTTCGCCTCTGCCATACGGTGCGTATCGTCCTTGCGTTTGACTGATGCGCCCTGACCATTTGCGGCGTCCATCAATTCACCCGCCAGTTTTTCCGCCATACCGCGACCACCACGCTTGCGCGAATTGTCCAATACCCAGCGCATCGCCAGCGTGATCGACCGCTCGCCCGGAACTTCAACCGGGACTTGGTAGGTCGCGCCGCCGACCCGCATCGGCTTGACTTCAATCGCAGGAGAGACATTCCGCAACCCTTGTTCCATAACTTCAATCGGGTTGCGCTTGGTGCGCTCTTCAATTAATGCGAGCGCCGTGTACATGATGCCCTGCGCGGTGCTTTTCTTGCCGCCAATCATCATGCGGTTGATCAGCATCGCCACGTGCAGGCTCTGGTACTTGTTGTCCGGCGGGATGATCCGCTTCGGTGGACTTTTTCTTCTTGGCATTCGATTACCGTCCTATTTCTTCTTGCCACCGGCGGCAGGCTGACCCGCCTTCGGACGCTTGGTACCGTACTTGCTGCGCGACTGTTCGCGGTTCTTGACGCCATCGGTATCCAGCGTGCCGCGCACAATGTGGTAACGCACACCCGGCAAGTCTTTCACACGACCGCCGCGCACCAGCACGACACTGTGTTCTTGCAAGCTGTGCCCCTCGCCGGGGATATAGGCGGTCACTTCGATACCGTTCGAAAGCCGGACACGGGCGACCTTACGCAGCGCCGAGTTCGGTTTCTTCGGGGTCATCGTCTTGACGATGGTACACACGCCACGTTTCTGCGGTGAACCCTTCTTATGGCGGGTGCGTCTCTGGTCGTAAACATTGAGCGTATATTGCAAAGCCGGAGCTTTACTCTTGCTCTTCTTCGGCTTGCGACCCTTACGCACCAACTGATTAATGGTTGGCATAAAACGACTCCACTTTAAATCTGCTAGCTAGCTTCGCATCAACCTTGCGGCAGGCACGCAAAAAGGCGTACTAAAAGAACGCCTGTATGCACCTTCGTGACGAGCTACACCGCGATGCGGACGCTTTCGCCACCTTCTGCTCAGTTCAACACGCCATTGCCTCTACGCGGAGGTTGTGTGCTGTACACGCGCCAAAGCATATTATCATTGCGAACTAGTAAAGTCAAGGGGACGCGCCGCGCTTTATTTCCGGGACGAACTGGGTTACATTGACCCAAAAGCGCGGGGTTAAGCCACTGATGAGCTTTCGGATTTTACTCCTAATACTGTTGATCGCGGCGGGGTGCGGTCCCTCACCGACGCCCACGCCGACGCGCGCCATGCCCACCGAGCTGCCGCGCACCACCAGCACCGACGAAGCGAGTTTCTGCCCGCCCCCGCCCAACTGGTTCGTCTACGTCACCGAGGCGGGCGACACGCTGCGCGATCTAGCGGATCGCACCGGGAGCAGCGTCGGCGAACTGGCGCTGGCGAACTGTCTGCAAAATCCGCGCGCGATCTACGCGGGCTTGGTGATCTATCTGCCGCGCCAACCGATCACACCGTAATCGAGCGCATATATATATGGAAACGCTCAGCCGAGCGCAGCACGACCGCCAGCAAAAAGAAAAACCCCGACGGATAGTCGGGGCGCTGAGGTCACTGCTGCTTAGGGGTCTTGGGGGTTTCTTTAGGAGCCGCCTGCGGCTCTTTGGGCGCGGACGGCGACTCGATTGGCGCAGTCTGCAACTCTTTGGTCGCTTGCGGCTCTTTGAGGGCGGCTTCCACCGCTGTCGTGGCAGATAGCAATCCGCTCGCGATAGCCGTACCGACTGCCTTCACCAGTTCTTCGACGGCGACCGGCTTGCCGAGGAAAACGTCCGCTCCGGCAGCTAGCGCCTGATTCATCTGGAAACCACCAATCGCACCGGAGACGACCAGCAAAGGCACGCGATAGGCTGTCTTCTGCTTGCGCACGTAGTGAACCAGATCGAGTCCGTTGAGGTCGGGCAGCATCAAATCGAGCACAATGGCGTCGGGCATCCCCTGAAAGACGAAGCCGAGCGCTTTGGTCACGTCGTTGACCACCGTGACTTTGTAGCCCGCGAATTCGAGCGCCATCCGAAATACATTGCCGACATCCATATCCGCTTCAATGATCAGCACGCGCTTGCCGCTGCCCCGGATCATCTGCTGCTTCTGCGGGTCGGGCTTATGATTGCGCTGGGTATCGGTCAGCGAGGGCACGACCGCGAACGACACTTGCAGCCGAAGCTGCCCCAGCATCATTTCGTCACCGTGCCGCAGGCGATATTCCTCGCCGGGAGCGCAAATCGCATTGTTCAGCCGCGTGCCGTTGGTGCTGTTGAGGTCGCGCAGCATGAGGCGCTGATTCTTGACGGTGATCAAAGCATGCTTGCGCGAAACACCTTTCGAGAAGGCGTCGAACGTCGTCAGGTCGACTTCCGGGGCGAAACCGCTGGCGCTGTCGCCGCGCCCGATCACCATCGCCTCGCCCACCCGCGCCTGCACGACCGATGCCGTCCCGACTACCCGTAGTTCGATCACCCACGGGCGCACTTGATCGAGCGGACCGGTCACGCCCGGCGCTGCCGTGGTCTCGACGGCAGGCATGACGAGGTGACGCGTCTTGGCTGGCGAGCGCGAGAGTTCTGGTGGCGTTGTTGGTGTCGGCGGCTGGTCTTGAACCTTTTCCGCGTTCGTCATGCTCGGTTTGTCACTCATCGTTCCACCCTTCATCCCCCTACCTTACACCAACCCTGCTGATCATTACATAGGTATGAGGTACTGAATGACATCTTTTATCAAATGCTAACAATACCGGTTCGGGGGTCATTCTTTCCCCAGTCTATAACAGATATGCCCCGGCATCAGTTGAGTCTACTACCAGAAGTGTAAAGAATTCGTGAAAGTCCCTACGATCAGCGTAAATAGCTTCAATGAAAGTGTCAAGTATGATTACAGAATTGTACCACTCGCCAATGGTTATTGTACCGGCGACCCAAATAGGTTACTTTCGAGCGTAATAGTTTAAGCAGTTTAGGAGAGCAAGTCAGATGGAATATACGCAGCTAGGACGGCTCGCATTAAACGTCAGCCGCGTTTGCCTGGGAACCATGAACTTTGGTCCGTTCACCACCGAGCCAGACAGCTACCAGATCATGGATCACGCGCTGGATCAGGGCATCAACTTCTTCGATACCGCCAACGTCTACGGCTGGAAGCTGGGTGAAGGCATCACCGAGCAGATCGTCGGGCGCTGGTTCGCGCAGGGCGGCGGACGCCGCGAGAAGGTCGTGCTCGCCACCAAGGTCTACAACCGGATGGGCGAATGGCCCAACACCAGCCGCCTCTCGGCGCTGCACATCCGCCAAGCCTGCGACGAAAGCCTGCGCCGCCTGCAAACCGATTACATCGACCTCTACCAGATGCACCACATCGACCGCACTGCCCCGTGGGATGAAATCTGGCAGGCGATGGAGATACTGGTGCAGCAGGGCAAGGTGATCTACGTCGGCAGCAGCAACTTCGCGGGCTGGCACATCGCCAAAGCGAACGAGATCGCCAAGAACCGGAACTTCCTCGGCTTGGTCAGCGAGCAGTCGCTCTACAACCTCAACGCCCGGATGGTCGAGCTGGAAGTCGTCCCGGCGGTCGAGGACTACGGCATGGGGTTGATCCCGTGGAGTCCGCTGGCGGGTGGTTTGCTCGGCGGCGTGCTGCAAGAAGATCGAAGAAGGTCGGCGCGCCAGCGAGGGATTGCAAAAAGCAGTCAACGCCAACCGCGACAAGATCGAGAAGTACGAAGCTTTCTGCACCGAGATGGGCGAGCATCCGGCGGATGTCGCGCTGGCGTGGCTGCTGGCGCAACCGGTGGTCACCGCGCCGATTATCGGACCGCGCACGATGGAACAGCTCGACAGCAACATCCATTCCATCGACATCAAGCTGAGCGCCGAGCAGTTGAAAGCGCTGGACGAGATCTTCCCCGGTCCCGGCGGCGCAGCGCCCGAAGCCTACGCTTGGTAGAGCAACATCACCCATTTGTGTAGATGTCGTAGGGGCAGGTTTGAAACCTGCCCCTACACGCCATTTAGATGTATGGCAAACAAAAAACGCCCACGATGCATCGTGGGCGTTTTGATTCACACTGGAGCGGACTGAGCTAATCGGCGGCAGCACCAGCGGTCGCGGTCGTCGAGCTCGAAGCGCTTTCAGCCGGTTTGCTGGCGGGTTTCTCCGCCTTGGTTTCGGTCTTGCCCTCCGGCTTGCTCTCGGATTTATCGGTCTTGGGTGGCGGCGCGCTCGTCGCGTGGGAAGCGCTCTTGCTGTCATTCACGTAGAAGCCGGAGCCTTTGAAGATCACACCGGCAGGCTGAAATCACGCGCACGACGTGCTGTCCCGTTTCAGGATCGACCTTTAGCGGCATCATCCAGGAACTTCTGGCGAAAATCAAAGGTTGTCCCATCCTCACGACGATAGGTATATACGGGCATTCGACCACCTCACCAACAACGTTGTCTTTCCGATTTGAATGATACGCGGCTTCTATAAGAAAATCCATAGAAAAGACGCATTCCCTATCGGATTTCTTACTTAAGCGGATCAATCTCCGGCAATCAGTGGAAGCACGACCAGCTCGCTACCCGGCAATGCCGAGCGAGACGGCGGCGCGGCGGCACAGGTTCGTCCCGCCCGCGTTCAGCCAGCTATCGAGCGACTCGCTGACCGGCTTGTTCTGGCTGGCGTCGGCGTAGATCGTCGTGCCCCAGACGTAGTAACGCTGCGTCTCCGGCAGCCACGAGGCGAACGGTCGGCTGACGACCGAGGGACCGCCGTTGTAGCACGCCATCGCCAAGCCCGCGTCGCCATCGGCGTAGCCAAGACATTCGTTGAGGAAGTTCGCGCCGCGCATCGCGTTGGTGTCGGGATCAAGCTGATTTTCGTCCGACGCGAAGTGGAACGGCATCACCTGAAATAAACCCTGCGCCCCGGCGCTGCTGCTGACGGTCGAATCGCCACAGGATTCGATCTGCATGACGGTCGCTAGCAGATTCGGGTCGAGCTGGTACTGCCCCGCCCACCGGCTGATGAAGCTGTCCCAGTAGGTGACCGAGGGCGTGAAGAACGGCGCGATACTGGTCGGCGTCGAAGCGATATTCAGCGTGCGCGGCAGTTGAGCAATCGCGCGACCGGCAGCGCCCAGCGTCGCCGAGAGCGCGTTCGGCAGCAATATCAGCAGCACGAAGGCGAGGATCACCCAACCGGGCAGCAGGCGGATAAAACTCCCGCTCGCCGGGGCAGACTGCTTCTGCTTAGGTTGTCGGCGGCGAGACGTGCTCGCCGCGCGCGATTTCGATTTAGGGTAGGACTTGGTTTGGACAGCCATAGGTCTCAAGTTTACTACGAGCAGCCGCAAAGAAGATGTAGGAAAGATGTATGATTTTCAGATTTGGGCTGCGCTCGAACAAGGATGCTACATCAGTAAATATAGCACAATTGTTCTAATCAAGCAAGAGGGTTTAGCCACCAAATAGCAAAAGAGACTTTCTGAATGGCGATTGTACCCGCATGTCACGTATTGTAGGGGCACGGCGTGCCGTGCCCGTGATATGAAGGGATAATCACCTTCTGAATAATCATGAAGGGGCATCGGTCTAGCAAAAAAGCCTGCTAGAAGCAGGCTCAAGAGCCACCTTCAGGTGGCTTGCTCTTCGTAGCAGGATGCTTTGAGCATCCTGCGGGGCAAAGGGAAAAATCCTGCATCGGCTTAAGTTGGTACGTAAGGACGTTGTGCTTGCTTTGCAAACTTTTAACGCCCTTACGAGAACAAAACCGAATTTCTGGTTACTGTCTACGCGAACCTAGACCGCGATGTCGCGCCGTTCGAAGAAATAGGGCGCGAGCACGCCGAAGATCACCGCGACCGCCAGCACGATCAGCACGTTGCTGAGCGTCAACCCGTGCTGCATCACGCCGCTGCTGTCGTAGTAGCTGTAGAACGAGATCGCCCGCAGGCTCGCCGCCAGCGATCCCGCCGCCATACTGCCCAGCAGATCGATCACGTAGCTGCCGATCAAGAAGATCGTAGCGACGGCGATCGCCGTGCTCCGGCGCGGCAGCGCCGCGCCCACCAAGACGGTGAACGCCAGCAGCAGCAGCATACTCGGCAGGATATTGATCGTCGCCTGAAACAGCATCCCGGTCGCCATGTTCACGGTCGGCGAAAGCGCGTCGCTGATCAGCAGCGACAGGAACGTGATCGCCACGATTCCGCTCAGCAGCACCGCGTAACCGAGCAGCCGCTCGATCAGGATCCGCCAGCGGCGAATCGGCAGGCTGAGCGTCACGTCCATGATGCCGCGATCTTCGTCGCTGCTGGTCACGTTCAACCCGGCGTTGATCACGTAGATCCCGAACATGATCGGCGCGAACAGGAAGAACTTGGTCGCCAGAAAGCCCTCCGGCGTGGTCATGAAGGTGATGTCGTCGCCCCCGACCATCTTGACGATAAACGGCGGCATCGAGGCGATCAAGTCGGCAGCTTGCTTGAGCGCGTTGACGTCGGGCAGCATCAAAATGATGATGCCGCCGTACAAGCCCATGCCGATGCCCCAGTAGATCATCGAGCGCCAGCCCCGGCGCAGCGTTTCGATAAAAACAGCCCCTGACATAATGTTCCTCTCAAGTGCTAAGGGGACGGCGGTAAGCCAACCGTCCCCGATGTTTCGACTATACGCCAATGTCCCGGCGCTCGAAGAACCACAGCGCCGCCGCCACGCAGATCGCCGTGACGACCAGCAGCAGCCCGACGTTCCCCCAAACCAAGCCGGTGTTCATGATCTCACCGCCGTTGTAGTAGCTGAAGAACGACACCACTCGCAGCGCTGCCGCCGCCGTATCGCTGGCGGCGCTGCCGATGAAGTTGATGAAGTAGCTGACGATCACGAAAGCCGTCGCCACTGCCGCCGCGCGTCCGCGCGTCCGCAGCGCCGTGCCCGCCAGTGCCGTGAACGCCAGCACCAGCAGCGTGCTCGGCAGCATGTTGATCACGCCTTCGAGCAGCCGCAGCGGGTCAATCGCCAGCACGTCGTTCGACTGCATGATCAGCACCATCGGCACGAAAGTCAGCGTCAGAATCGCCACCAATATCAGCGTGTAGGCGAGCAGACGCTCGACCATCAAGCGCCAGCGCGGGATTGGCAGGCTGAGCACGATGTCCAGAATGCCGCGATCTTCCTCGTTGGCGGTGATGTTCAACCCGGCGACCACCGCATAGGCTGCCAAGATCAACAGCGTATAGCCGAAGAAGGCGAAGCCGAGAAAACCCGCCGGAGTCGCCATCGTCGTGGCGTCACTCATGCCGAACATCTGCATCAGCGCGGGTGGCATACTGGAAATCAGGTCGGCATACTGCTTGAGCATATCCACGTTCGGGATCACGACCAGCGAGTAGACGCCCAGAAAGGCGACGCCAATCGCCCAATAGATCCCGCCGCGCCAACTGCGCTGCAGCGTATTCTTGAAAATGACGCCCGTCATGACTGCACCCCTCCATTCTGGCGGTGATTGTTGACCGCCGGTTGAGCGCTGTAGAACTTCAGGAAGACTTCTTCCAGCGTCGGCTCCTGCACCGTAATGTCCTTGATGTAGTGATCGCTCAGCGCGCGCAGCAGCGGGTCGAAATCGCCCGAAAGCTGAAGCGAGAGCGTGTCACCGTCGCCGCTGACGGCGATCACACCCGGCACGTTCGCGAGCGTAGCTGCGCTGACCGGCTCGCGGAAATACAGCTTGACGTGGCGGAAATCGGCGTGCATCAGTTCGTCGACGCGCTGCACCGCTTGAAGCTGCCCGCCGCGCAGGATCGCCACCCGGTCGCAGATCGCCTGCACTTCGCCGAGGATGTGCGACGACATGAACACGGTGCGCCCTTCGGCGCGAATTTCCTGCATCAACTGGTAGAAAGTCTGCTGCACCAGCGGGTCGAGTCCGCTCGTCGGCTCGTCAAGGATCAGCAGGTCGGGCTTGTTCATCAGCGCGATGATCAAGCCGAGCTTGCGCTTGTTGCCGCTCGAATAGCTGCGTACCTTCTTGGTCAGGTCGAACTGCAAGCGTTCCGCCAACTCGTTGACGTAGCCGACGTCATAGCTGCCGCGCGCCTCGCCGATGAAGCGGATGATCTGCTGCGCGGTCTGGTTGTCCCACAAATTCAGTTCGCCCGGCAGATACCCGATCCGCCGCTTGATGGCGATACTGTCGGCGCGCGCGTCCAGCCCCAGCACCGACGCCTTGCCCGTCGTCGGACGGATGAAATCCAGCAGCAGGCGGATCGTCGTCGTCTTGCCCGCGCCATTTGGTCCCAAGTAACCGAAAATCTCTCCGCGCTGCACGTCCAGACTCAAGCCGTCCAACGCGCGGACATTCCCCGGATACACCTTGGTCAGCTTGTCTGTATGGATGACGTTATCCATGCCACCCTCCCCCACTCATACACCAATGCGATATGCTGTCGAGTCAATAACAGCTATAAATAATGTCTAATTATTTGTTTAGTCTAATCTAATTATAACGTAGAACAAAAAAATACACCACAATCCGCCATCTACGATTTAGTCGTGGTGACTGTCGCTTCCCCTATGTTCTTGAACGAATTTCTCTTTTAGCTCGGTAAGCTGCTCCAGCGCCTTCCGCCCTGCTGCCTGATCGCCTTGATCGGCGTCGGCGAGGTTCCAGCCCGCGTGCGAGCATCTCCGCCAGCGTTTCGCCGAGCACGGAAATCGACGGTATCGCAGCGTCCGGCAGAAATTCGTCCATCATGAACACGCCGTAGCGCAGCGCCATCAGCAGGTAGGAGATCATCTCCGCGCCGAGGTCTTGGCGGATCAGCCCTGCCGCCTGATATTGACGGACGAAATTCGGTGCTAAACGCCACCATCTGATCAGCGACCGGCGTATCGCGCTGGCGACGCAGGTAATCGCCAAGCAGCGCCGATCCCGTAGATAGACCGCCTTGAGCAGCGGCAGTTCCTCGGTCACGACCAGCGTATAGCGATAAATGTTAAAGATCGTTACGCCAGCAGGATCGGCGTCAATCAATTCGTAAAACCGTTTGATCGCCTTGTCCGCGTCGCGCAGCAGTAACGCCTCGAACAGGGCTTCCTTGCTCTTGAAGTGCAGATAAATCGCGCCTTTGGAGACGCCTGCCGCTTGCGCGATCTCCTCAACCGACGTTTTGTCATAGCCATAATGCTCGATCAAATCGGCGGCGGCGTTGAGGATGCGTCGTTCACGTTCCGGGTTGCTACTTTCTCCCATAAACCCCCATCTGACCAGATGACCGAAATCGTCATATCGGTCAAATAGTACCATAATCTCATGCCGCCACAGCCCCTAATTAGTGGGGGGCGACCCCGGATTTGGAATATTCGCCTATAATCAATGAAAAGCAAGAGAGGTTCAGTGACATGAGTCGGGTGGAACGATTTAGCCAACGCACGCGCCAGATTTTGGCGGCGTCGCAGCAAGAAGCAGAAACGTCGCACAGCCCATCGATTGAAACGGCGCACGTCCTGCTTGGTATCCTGCGTTCATCCGACAGCCTCGCCTGCCGGGTGCTCAACGATTTGCGCGTCAACTATGACCGGGTGCTGCCGTTTGTGATCTCTGCTCACCCCGGCGATCCAGCGCCGACCCAGCCGGTGATCGCCCCGGAAACCAAACGCCTGATCGAAAGCGCGACCAAGATCGCCCGCGAGCGCCGCGACAACCACGTCGGCTCCGAACATCTGCTGCTGGCGCTGGTCAAGGGCGACGACAAGTCGATCCGCTACCTGATGCGCCAGATCAACCTCGAACCGGAAGTGGTACGCTCGTGCATCGAACGCGTGCTGCGCCAAGAACGCCCCAACGAGTTAGCCGACACCAAGCCCTTCTTCAGCGACTCGCCGCCCGCCCTCGAACTTGAAGAATCAGAGGACGTACCGATGATGCCTCAACCCGCCGAACCTACCATCCGCGCCCGTGTGATCAAGCTGGTCGAAGACGGCAAAATTAGCGCGCAGGAAGCCGCCGAACTGCTCAAGGCGATGCGCCTCGCCGCCGTGCCGATTGCCGATAATCAGGGCTATCTGCTCCTGCCGCTCGGATCGGTCAGCTTCGACGATCTGCGCCAGCGCAGCGTCCGTTTTGTCTGGAACGCGCGTCCCGGCGCTCCGGCGGGTGAAGTCAGCCTGCCGTTCGAGCAGGTGCAGAACAACCTGCTCAGCTTCCTGAACGACGTCTATCAAGGCAATGCCGGTTCGCGGCTCGACCTCGACAGCGCGCAGGGACGGCTCACCATTTCCATCGAGTAAACGGTTGTTTTGTAGGCACGAATATCGTGCCCCTACGTACGTTGGAATTCAGCGGGCAAATCGCGCCAGATTTGCCCGCCTTTGTTATACTATCTTCGCAAGCTTAACCCCGAATACGCACCGGATGTACTGGATCAAACGCTTGAAAATCTCGTCAGCAATCAGCAATGTCGCGCGCGCGCCCAAACCAGCTTTGCCATTGCTGATCACGCTGCTGGCGCTGCTGATCGTCGGCGGAGCCAGCGCCGCGCCCATGACGGCGGCGAGCGATCCGCAGCAGGTCTTTCTCACCCGTAGCAATGAACTGACTTTCGTCGATCTGCTCAGCGGCGACCTCACGCGGATCGCGGTCAGCGGCGATCACTTCACCGTGCTCCACGATCGGCGTGATCTTCTACGACCGCGCCCACCGCACCGTGCAGGTCGCCACGCCGGACGGCAGGCTGACCCCGCATCCGTTCATCCAACCCGGCGACGGCGTAACCCGCATCGACTGGCACGTCGCGCCCGACGAGCAAACCATCGCCTGGACGGAAACCAGCGGCAGTTCCTCCGCGCTGACGACGGTGACGTGGGTCGCCGGGATCGACGGCGAGGACGCGCGCCCGGTCTTCACCGACGGTCCCCGCGACGGCATCCGCGCCTATCCGGTCGCCTTCAACGACGATAAATCGGTGCTCTACATGGATTACCAGCCCGACAGCATCGGCGACTTGACGCCCTTTCACCAGTTCGCGGGCTTGTTCGCGCTCGACCTGCTCAGCGGCGAAACCCGCTCACTCCCCGGCGAACCGGGCTGCTTCTGCGGCGCCGGAATCGCCGCCAACACGCTGGTGCGGCTGACCGCCGTCAGCGGCGGCTTCAACCTGCGCATCCACAACCTGAGCAACGATACTGAAACCCTGCTGCCGCCGGTCAACAACTACACACAGGGCGGCGACGTCCTGATCGCGCCCGACGGATCGCGGGCGGTCTACGCGCTGGCGCAGATCAGCGGCTTTGGCACGGCGGCACAGTCGGTGCAGACCGTGATCGTGCTGGTCGATCTACTCAACTTGACGCAGTACGCGCTCAGCGCCCCGGCGGATCGACTGCTGCGCCCACTGGCATGGACCGAAGACGACAGCGCCGTCCTGCTCGGCGACCCGGCAGGGCTGACGACGTGGAAAATCACCATCCGCGACGGCGCACTCGAAGCCGTCGCCAGCGGGTTGTATCTCGGCACGCTGCCCGGAAACCCGCTCGCGGGTCGTTAGCCACCCATTCCCCTCTGCTCACTCTATTGCGTGTATAATGTTTTCCTAAGGATAATGAAGGCGTCCTACTTCAAGCCGCCCCAAGCGCGGCGGCGCTGCTGGCTGTCCCGACATCTGAACGGTTCGTGAATTCTTGGACGACGCCCAGCATCTCCACCATTGGATTACAAGGGTCTGTGTTATCATTCAAACTATGATCGACGTGCCTGATTTTGAGCGCCGACAGGCGAAATATGCCCCAATTGCCCGGATTCTGATCGAGGTTTTCGGGTATCCGGACTGGAGACCTTTTTTACCGCCGCTCGATGAGTTGATCGACTGCATTCTGAGCCAAAGCACCAACGACAATAACCGCGACCGCGCCTTCGCCGCCTTGAAATCGGAATTTCCAAGTTGGGCTGCGGTGATGGATGCGCCAACCGAAGCCGTGATCGCGGCGATCAAACCGGCGGGGCTGGCGAATCAGAAAGCGCCGCGTATTCAAGCTGTGCTGCGCCAGATCTACGCCGAGCGCGGCGAACTGAAGATCGATTTTCTGGGCGACCTGCCCATCGACGAAGCCAAAGCATGGCTGACGCAGTTTCACGGCGTCGGACCTAAAACGGCGGCGATTGTCTTGTGTTTTGCTTTTAACCGCCCCGCCTTCCCGGTCGATACCCACATTCACCGGGTCGGGCAGCGGATCGGCTTTCTCCCGCAAGGGATCAGCGCCGATAATGCGCATCCGGTCATGGAAGCCATTATCCCGCCTGAGGATTATTATGCCTTCCACCTGAATCTCATTCGGCTGGGGCGCGAAATCTGTCAGGCGCGGCGACCGCGCTGCGAAATTTGCCCTTTGACGCAGGATTGTGATTATTTTCAGAGTATAGGATGACGGAAAAAACCGGTTTACAGGTCACTGACAACGAAATAGTCAACATGCGTCACAACTTGAACTTGCTGCGCGCGCAGCTTCAGGTCGGGCGTATCGAATCCAGCTTTTTCGACAAGCAGGTCGCCCGGATGGCAGACCTGCTCACCCGGCTCGAACTGGAACACAAGCAGTTGAAGCGACAGGGACGGCTCGAAGCGCTTTACAGCGTGGGCAGCTTGCTCGGTTCGTCGCTCGACTTGCAGACGGTGCTCGATCAAGTCATGGATGCCATCATCAAGCTGACCAACGCCGAGCGCGGTTTCATGATGCTGCGCGACGACGACGGTCAGGTCGAGGTCAAAGCCGCGCGCAACTTCGACCAGCAGACCTTGAGCAGCGACAATTTCAAATACAGCCGCACCATCACCAACCAGGTGCTGGACGCGGGCGAGTCGGTCGTGACGACCAACGCCGCCGAAGACCCGCGCTACTCGCAGCAGGACAGCGTGATCGGGCAAGCGCTGCGCAGCATCATGGCGACGCCTTTGCGCGTGCGCGGCAGCGTAATCGGGCTGATCTACGTCGATAACAGCGCCGTCGCCGGGTTGTTCGAAAACGAAGACCTCGCCGTGCTGGACACCTTCGCCGCGCAAGCCGCCGTCGCCATCGACAACGCCCAGTTGTTCAGCGTCACCGACCAGAAGCTGGCGGAGCGCGTCGGCGAGCTGCGCCAACTGCGCCGTATCGACCTGCAATTGAACGAGACGCTCGACGTTGACAAGGCGATGAATTACACGCTCGAATGGTCAGCCCGGCTTTCCGGCGCCGACGTGGGCTATCTGGGGCTGGTCGACGGCAGCGCCATCCCGACGCGCAACAGCTACGGCAGCGCTATCGACGACACCATGCCGATCCATCTCGAAAAGACCTACCCGCAAGCGCTCCAAGCCGCCGAAACCGGCGAGACGGTGCTGGTCAACGACGAGAGCCGTAAGCGCGGCGTGCTGGTCGTCCCGATCCGCCGCGAGAAGAAGGTCTTCGCGGTGATCGTGCTGCGGCGGCGCGGCGCTTTTACCGAGGAGCAAAAGGAAGTCGTCGAGCGGATCGTCGCGCGGGCTGCCGTCGCCATCGAGAACGCGCGGCTCTACGCGGCGGTGCAAGCCGCCGACCGCGCCAAGAGCGAGTTCGTCGGCATCGTCGCCCATGACCTCAAGGTGCCGATGACCAGCATCCTCGGCTATGCCGACCTCACTTTGATGGATGGCGGGCTGCAAGAGCAGCAGGTCAACTATCTGACCCGCATCCGCGACACCGTTAAGCGGATGGAACTGCTGGTTTCCGACCTTGCCGACATCAGCCGCATCGAGAGCGGGCATTTCCTCATGAACGAGACCCGCGTCCCGGTCGCCGAAATCTTGCAGGGCGTCCGCGACGCGATCATGATCCAAGTCAATAATCGCAAGCACACCTACGCCGAAGAAGTCGAGGCGGATCTGCCGCCCATGCAGGTCGATTACTACCGCCTGCTGCAAGTGCTGACCAACCTCGCCAGCAATGCCTACAAATACACGCCCGACGGCGGCAAGATCACGCTGACCGTGCGCAAGCAGGGCGACAAGATCGAGTTCGGCGTCGCCGATACCGGCATCGGCATGTCCCGCGCCGCCATGCGCAAATTAGGGACGAAGTTCTGGCGCGCCGACGACGAATACACGCGCTCGCAGCCCGGCGCGGGCTTGGGCTACGCCATCACCTCCAGCCTCGTCGAGCAGATGGGCAGCCAAATCCGCGTCGAAAGCGAAATCGGGTAAGGGCAGCCGGTTCACCTTCTACATCCCCATCGCCCCCGCCGAAGGATAACCAATGGGTGTCACGCTCTTCCTCTCGCCCCACCTTGACGACGTCGTGCTAAGCTGCGGCGGTATTGTTCATCGGTTAGCGCGCAGTGGAGAGCGGGTGATCATCGTCACGGCGATGGCGGGCGACCCGCCCGACGACCTGCCCGACAGCCCGGTGATCAACGCGGTCAAAGCCCGCTACGGCGACGCGCCGCTCGTGCGCGATCGTCGGCTGGAAGACGCACAGGCGGCACAGACGCTCGGCGCGCAGGTCTACCATCTGGCGCTGACCGAGTGTGCTTTCCGCACCACCGTCTGCGGCGCGGGCGAGTTGATCGCCCTCTACCCGGATCACGACAGCCCGTTCGAGGGCGTGCGCGCGGGCGACGACGCGCCGCTGACCCTGTTCGAGTTCCAGCCACCATTCACCGACATCAGCGCGATCTACGCGCCGCTGGGCGTCGATAATCACGTCGATCACCGCTTAACGCGCGACTGGGCGCTGGTGCTCACCGGACCGGGCATGCCGCCGCTCAACTTTTACGAGGAATATCCCTACGCGCGCAGCCGGACAGCGCTGCGGCGCGCGCACGATTATTACCGTCAAGCGCTGCCCGCGCTGGCGATGACCGGGGAAGTCGTGCCGCTGGACGCGGACGACCTCGCCGCCAAGCTGCGCGCGCTGCGCTGCTACCGGTCGCATTTACAGGTGCTCTGGAACGACGCCAGCGCGATGGAACAGGCGCTGCGCGACGACATGATCAGGATGGGTGATGGCACGCCAGCCGAACGCTGCTGGCACGTCGTCCGTTGAGGAGAAGCGCATGACGCAAGCGACACTGGCACAGGCAAAAACCCTGCTCGAAGACGTGATTACAGCAGCGGAGACTGGCGCGATTATCCCGATCCGTCTCCCCGGTCAGTTAAGCGCCATCCGCGACCTGCTCGATCAAGCGCAGCAGGAAAGCGAAGCCGAAGCCGCCAAAGCCGCCGCCGCCGCGCAAGCTGCCGCTGTGCCCGCCGATCAAGCCGAGTTCCTCAAAGAGCAGGCGGTCTTCGTCTCCCACGCGATTCACGAACTGCGCACCCCGATGACCAGCATTCGCGGCTATTCCGATATGCTGCGCAGCATGGGACCGCTCAACGAGATGCAGCAGCAGTTCGTCGAAACCATCCGCACCAATTCGCGGCGGATGGAGAGCCTGCTGACCGACGTCAGCGACACCAGCAAAATCAAGGCGGGGACGCTGCGCACCAACCCGAAGATGGACATGTTCAAGAATATCGCCCTGATGGTCGAGAAGCAGGCGCAGCCGGTCGCCGATCAGCTGGAGCGCAAGCTGACCTTCGACATCCCGCAAGGCTTGCCGATCCTCAACGTCGATGGCGAACTGCTGGCGAAAGCGCTCTATAAGCTGGTCGAAAATGGGCTGCGTTACAGCGGCGACGACGGCGAAGTCACCGTGACCGGCAGCGCCGACGGCAGCGCGCTGGTGATCGAGGTGAAAGACAACGGCATCGGCATGACGCCGGAAGAATTGGCGAAGCTCGGCACGATCTACTTCCGCGCCGACAACGAGACCGTGCTCAGCCACAAGGGGAGCGGCTTGGGCGTCCCGGTCGCCTACGGGATCATCAAAGCATTTGGCGGCACGGTTACTGTCACCAGCGAAGTAGGAACAGGGACTACGTTTATGATCAAACTGCCGGGAATGAGCTAATGGACATCGAGCAGGCGCTGCAAGTCCTCGCCCGACTGAAAACCGCCGCCCCACCGACCACTTCCGCCCGCTTGGGTGAGGTGATCACGGTCGTGCAAATGCTGGCGAGCGAGCGCGACCAGCCGGTCGCCGCCGCCGACGACGAGCACGCCGAGTTAATGGCGCGGGTGTACGAGGCGCTGCGCCCGTCGCTGCTGTTCGTGCGCGATCAATCGCAGGCATTGCGCGACGGACGCTTGGGGCAGATCACCACCGAGCAAGCGGACAGCCTCACCCAGATCGACGATCACAGCAGCGCCGCGCTCGCGCTGCTGGGGACGGTCAGCGACATCACCCAGCTACGTCATGACGAACTGACGCTTGATCTATCCGTCTTCAGCAGCTTGGATTTGCTCGCCGAAGCGTGGCAGCGCGCCTATATCGCCGCCGAACAGCACGAGCACCAGATCAGCATCCACGCCGACGACCCGCTGCCCACCGTCATCGGCGACTACGATCAAATTCTGACCATCGTTGACGACCTGCTCGACAACGCCATCCGCTATACACCCTTCGGCGGACTCATCCGCATCACGGCGGAGTCGCTGGCGATCAGGTCTTGTTCAGCATCGCCGATAACGGCATCGGGCTGAATCCGGACGATCAGGCGCAGATCGGGCAGCCGTTCTGGCGCGCGATCCATCAACCACTGGTGCGTCAGTCGGCTGGCGGCGGCTTGCGTCTTTACCGCGCTCAGAGAATTCTGGAGCTGCACGAAAGCGGGCTGTTCTTTTCGGGCGAACCGGGCATGGGCAGCACCTTCAGCTTTACGCTGCCAACGGCGAAGTAAACCTTGAGATCCGCCCCTGTTTACAAGCTTCATGATATATGTTATAGTAGTGGCGGTTTACATCGGACGTATGCCGCAAATACTCCCGAGGCATCCCACCGGGCACAGCAATCGCTGTGTCTTTCTAATTTATAAACAGAATTGGATGCGCTGCTCTCAGGCGCGTTTTTTCGCTAATGAAGGAGCCGAGGTCATGGTTAATCAGCCACAATATTTGACCGCAGAGGGTCTCAAGAAGCTAGAGGACCGGCTAAAATTTTTGCAGGACGTCCGCCGTCCCGAGGTTGCCGAACGCCTGCGACAAGCCCTTGAAGAAGGCGGCGACCTCAGCGAAAATGCCGAATACGAAGACGCGAAGAACGAGCAGGCGTTTGTCGAAGGCGAGATTCTGCGCCTAGAGACGATCCTGAGCAGCGCTCAGGTGATCGAGGAAACCGGCAAGAAAGACACCGTCACCCTCGGCGCACGCGTGACCGTCGTCGAAGAAGGCGTGAAGGATAAGGAAATCTATCACATCGTTGGCTCGGCTGAAGCCGACCCCGCCGAAGGCAAGATTTCGGTGGAAAGCCCGCTTGGCAAAGCGCTGATCGGCGCGAAGGTCGGAGCAAAAGTCATCGTTAATGCACCAGCGGGTGAAATTACGTTTATAATAAAGTCCATCGCGTAGAACGCGATCGGATTTTCAGTCGTAGCAGCTATGAAGCCCCGACTGGGTCGGGGCTTCTCTTTTAGTAGAGGTCGTATCGCTATATCTTAATGCTCGATGTGAGGGAGACTGTTGTGAATTTTAACATTACAATCCGCATTACGGTTATTCTGGCGATCTCGGTGCTGTTATCAACCCGATCGCTTCAGGCAGCCACGTCCGTTCCCTTTACTTCACAAGTGATCGACTCTGCCAACAGCGGCGACGACAAAGCGGTAGCCGACATCAACTTGGACGGCAAGGCGGACGGCATCCTTGGCGGCGCGACCAGTGGTCGCGCGCTGGTCTGGTACGACTCCGGCAGCAACTACGCCATGCACGTCATTCGCAGCAATCCCGTTTACAGCGAATTTTCAACCGATATGCAGGCGGCTGACCTCGACAACGACGGCGATCCCGATTTGATCGTCGGTGATGCGGGCGGCACGAATAACGTCCTCTGGTTCGAGAATCCGGTCATCAACCCACCGGCGGGGCATGGCTCCGACCCCAAAGTCGAAGCCAACTGGACCTATCACATCATCGGCACGCATGGTGAGTGGGTTCACGACATCGAAATTGGCGACCTTAACGGCGACGGCAAGCTCGACGTCATCACGAGCGGGCACGGTTACACGCACCTGTGGATTCAAACGAACCCGACGACGTGGAGCGAACGCAACCTCTCCTCGCTTGCCGGATCCGGCGTCTTCATCGGCGACATCGACCGCGATGGACGGGCGGACATCGCCACGCCGAGCGGCTGGCTGAAGAATCCCGGCAATCCGCTCACCGGAACGTGGACGCGCTACCCGATCAACGGAACGTCCGGCGATGAAGTGCTGCTCGGCGACCTCAACGGCGACGGGCGGCTCGACCTGTTGACGATGAATGCTCACGAGAAGCAAGAATTCGCGTGGTTCGAAGCGCCCACGACCCCGACCTCGTCCGCGTGGACGAAACACGTGATCGACCCGGCGATGGGCGCGCATCATCCCGAAATCGCCGACTTCAACAACGACGGTAAACCCGACATCTTGATGGGGCTGGAGCTGGTCGATCTCAGCATCTATTTGAACAACGGCGAAGCGATCCCTACCTTCACCAAGCAGCAGATCGCCACCAGCGCCTCACATAACGCCCGCGCTGGCGACCTCAACGGCGACGGCAAAGTCGATATCTTCGCCTCCGACTACATCGGGCATCCGCCCGTGAAGATTTATCTAAACGGCGGCGGCACCAGCCCACCCGCGACATCGTCGCCAACGAATACCCGTACACCGCTCCCGACCGCGACCCTCACCCTACTGCCGACCAACACCCGTACACCGCTCCCAACCGCGACCCTCACCCTACTGCCGACCAACACCCGTACACCGCTCCCAACCGCGACTCTCACCTTGCAGCCAACCAAACCGCCCATTAACACACCGACACGACTGATTCCGCCCACCAGCACGCCGACGCGCACTCTTGAGCCGACCAAACCGCCCACCAGCACGCCGACGCGGACGCTTCAGCCCACTAGCACGCCAACGCGGACGCTTCAGCCGACCAGCACGCCGACACGGACGCTTCAGCCGACTAATCCGCCCACCAGCACGCCGACGCGGACGCTTCAACCGACCAATCCGCCCACCAGCACGCCGACACGGACGCTTCAGCCGACCAATCCGCCCACCAACACGCCGACGCGGACGCTTCAGCCGACTAATCCGCCCACTAACACGCCGACACGGACGCTTCAGCCGACCAATCCACCAACTTCACCATCCCCTTCCGGCGCGATGGTGCTGGGTTTGGGCTTCGAAACCGGGACAGGCACAACCGCCGTGGATAGTTCCAGCTTCGGCAACAACGGCACGCTCCGCAACGGTGCGCAGTGGACGACGCAGGGCAAGTACGGCAGCGCCATCCTGTTCGACGGCGTTGACGACCGCGTCAGCGTCCCCGATGCCGCCTCGCTGGACCTGACGACCGCCTTCACCATCGAGGCGTGGGTCAACCCGACCAAGGTCAATAACTGGAGCACCATCATCATGAAGGAGTTGGGGACGAACTTCTCCTACGTCCTCTACGCCTACTGGTTCGGCACGGATACGGCAGGCGGAACCTACAACGGACAGGAACGCATCACCTCGGGCGGCGGCGCGCTGCCCCTTAACACCTGGACGCACGTCGCCTTGACCTACGATGGTGTGCAGCAGACGCTCTACATCAACGGCAATCCGATCGTCACCTACAACATTTCCGGCGCGCTGACGCCCTCCGACCTCGGCATCGGCATTGGCGGCAACAGCCAGTGGAGCAACGAAGTCTTCACCGGAAAGATCGACGAAGTCCGGATTTACAACGTCGCCCGATCACAAGCACAAATCCAATCCGACATGAGTGCTCCGATCACGAGCGCCAAGGGCACACTCGTCGTCGATCCAACGAACACGGTCGTTGAAACGCCGACCGCGACGTGGACACCGACCGCGACATGGACGCCGACCGCAACCCTGACACCGCTGCCCGCATTCACGCCGACGGCTGTGCCGGTGCAGCCGACACTCGCTCCGCCCGCGACGTGGACGCCGACCGCAACCCTAACGCCGCTGCCCGCGTTCACGCCGACGGCTGTGCCGGTGCAGCCGACACTCGCGCCAACCAACGTGCCAGCGACCAGCATTCCGCCGTCCGGCGAGCCGTTGGTGCTGGGCTTATCCTTTGACGATGGCACGGGCACGACCGCCTTCGACAGCTCCCCCTACGGCAACAATGGCGAACTGCTCAACGGAGCGCAATGGACGGCGCAGGGCAAGTACGGCAGCGCCATCCTGTTCGACGGCGTTGACGACCGCGTCAGCGTCCCTGATGCCCCCTCGCTTGACTTGACGAGCGCGCTCAGTGTCGAGGCGTGGGTCAACCCGACCAAGGTCAATAACTGGAGCACGATCGTCATGAAGGAGTTGGGGGCGAACTTCTCCTACGTCCTCTACGCCTTCTGGTTCGGCACGGATACGGCGGGCGGGACCTACAGCGGGCAGGAACGCATCACGTCAGGCGGCGGCACGCTGCCCCTCAACACGTGGACGCACGTCGCCATGACCTACGACGGTGCCGAGCAGAAGCTCTACATCAACGGCAATCTCATCGTCGCCTACAACCTTTCCGGCGCGCTGACGCCCTCCGATCTCGGCATCGGCATTGGCGGCAACAGCCAGTGGGGCAACGAAGTCTTCACCGGCATGATCGACGAAGTGCGAATTTACAACGTCGCGCTGTCGCCGCAACAAATCCAGACCGACATGAATACGCCGCTCAAAGCCGCCGCTGCGCCCGCGCCCGTTTTCAGCCCGACCGCCGAGTTTTCTGCGACTGCCGAACTCACGACTACGCCAACCGTCGAAGTGACCGCCGAAGCGACAGCCGAAGCGACCGTCGAACTGACCGCGACCAATCCGCCGTCGTCCACCCCGTCCGCGACCGCGACCCTTGCGCCCAGCCTCACCCCGACACCATCGCCAACACCGTCGCCCACGCCGTCGCTGATGCCGTCACCAACTTCGACGCCGACCTTTACCCCCACCTTCACGCCGACGCCCACCGCATCGCCAACCATGACGCCGGGAGGGGTCAAAGACGGCTAAAGCGCCAATTGGAATCTCCGTAATACAGGCTATCATTGGAAGAAACGCAGATCACACAAGCGCAGGTAACGTCGGTTACCTGCGCTTGCATGTACCAGTCACGTTAGGAGAACAGCGCCCATGTGGCAGCCGAGCAACAAACTCGAACAGGAACGCCTTGAAAAACTGCGCGAGATCGAGGCGCAGGGCATCGCCGCCTACCCCGCCCGCGTGACGCGGACGGACACCAACGCTCAGGCGATTGCCGCGCTCGAAGCCTACGAAGCCGATCATCCCGACGCCGACTCGACCGCCGGGACGCCGCTTGAGGTCACGGTCGCAGGGCGCATCCGGCGCGTGAACGTCAAGGGCAAAGTCTCGTTCCTGCACATCGAAGACCAGACGGCACGCTTGCAGCTCTTCCTGCGCGTCAACGACATGGACGAAAGCGCTTACGCGCTCGTCAAGGACAAGCTGGTCGATATGGACGACTTCGTGCAAGCGTCCGGCACCTTGATGCGCACCAAAGCGGGCGAGATCAGCGTGCGCGTGACCGATTTTAGGCTGCTGTCCAAGTCGCTCAGCCCGCTGCCGGTGATCAAGCAGAAGGTGCTCGACGACGGCACCGTCGAGGAGTTCGGCGAGTTCAGCGACGTTGAAACCCGCTATCGCCAGCGCTACGCCGACCTCGCCGTCAACGGCGGCGTGCGCGACGTCTTCGTCAAGCGCGCCCAGACCATCCGCGCGCTGCGCGACTTCTTCGACTCGCGCGGCTTCCTCGAAGTCGAGACGCCGATCTTGCAGCCGCTCTACGGCGGCGCGGCGGCGCGCCCGTTCACCACCCATCACAACCAACTGCATCAGGACTTGTTCCTGCGCATCAGTTTCGAGCTGTACCTCAAGCGGCTGCTGGTCGGCGGCATCGACGCGGTCTACGAGATCGGGCGCGACTTCCGCAACGAGGGCGTCAGCTTCAAGCACAACACCGAATTCACGATGCTGGAATTCTACAAAGCCTATATCGACTACAAGGGCGTGATGGAACTGACCGAGCAGATGGTCGCCACCTGCGCCCAAGCCGTCCTCGGCACGACTAAATTCCGCTATCAGGACTACGATCTCGACGTGACGCCCCCTTGGCAGCGGATCACCATCCGCGAAGCCGTCAAAGCCGAGACCGGCATCGACTACATGGACTATCCCGACGCCGCGTCACTCGACGCAGCGATTCGCGCTTACGATGCCGAGGTGAAGCTCGCGCCCAAGCAGACGTGGGGCAAGCTGGTCGAGCACCTGCTGGGCGAGTACGTCGAACCCAAGCTGATCCAGCCGACGATCATCATGGACTACCCGCGCGACATTTCGCCCTTCGCCAAGCGTGTCGGCGACGACGACGTTCACGTCGAACGCTTCGAGTTCTACATCGCCGGGCATGGAGATGGGCAACGCCTTCACCGAACTCAACGACCCGCGCGACCAAGAGGCGCGTTTCCTCGACATGGCAAAGCTCTACCGCGCGGGCGAGGATGACGAAACCCCGCTCGACGAGGACTACCTGCGCGCCATGCGCTATGGGATGCCGCCGCAGGGTGGCTTCGGCATGGGCGTGGATCGGCTGGTCATGCTGCTGACCAATCAGCGCACCATCCGCGACGTGCTGCTCTACCCGCACCTGCGCGAGTTGAAGTAAACGCTCAGGCGGGTAGGGGCACGAGATGAGGGTGTTTAAAAAGCCCTCGCGGTGTCCGACCATTGCCAAATCGCAGCGTTAAACCTGGAAACGGACGAAGGTACTCTCCGCTCCCTGAAGTCGGGGAGGGGAAGCGCGCAGCGCGGGGGTGGGGTCAAAGTGGGACTTTTTCAACACGCTCATATCATGCCCCTACCCGCGAAGGTCGACCTTCAGATTCTCAGCCGCGCTTCCGCCCCACGTAACGCCGACAACGTGGCTACCTTTCAAGCTTATTGTCAGCTTCGTCGCCAGCGCGAAATCAGATTTTGTGCGATAGTTGAATCCGAAGCCTCAGCAGCGTAATCAAAAAGTAGCGGGAGACCGGCATGATCGTCGTTTGCTGCCTGTTGGGCGCTTCGTGACATCACTTCATCTATAATGCGCTTTGCAGAAGGAGCTTCCCATGCGTCGCCTATGTTTACTTTTCTTCTTGCTGATCGGCTTGATAGTTGCTCCGGTGCTCGCGCAGGACAGCGCCTCCCAGATCGAGTGGACAAATTGCTGGATGGAACTGCCGAACGACATGGTCGAAGGGCAGAACGTCGATTGCGGTTACCTGACCGTCCCCGAAAACCGCACCAGCAACTCCAGCGCGACGATCCAACTAGCGTTTGCGATCATGTACGCGCCCGCCGCTGAAGTGCAGCCCGACCCGGTCGTCTATCTGGCGGGCGGACCCGGTGGCAACGCCGTCGGCGACCTCGACGGCTGGCTGGACACCCCTTATCTCGACGACCGCGACCTGATCCTGCTCGACCAGCGCGGCACCGGTTATTCGCTGCCCAGCCTCAACTGCCCCGAAGTCGAGGAAGGTCTCGATGACGCGACCCAGGCTTGCCACGACCGCCTGATCGATGAAGGCGTTGATCTGCAAGCCTATAACAGCGCCGAGAACGCCGCCGACGTCGCCGACTTGCGGGTTGCGCTCGGTTACGACGAATGGAACCTCTACGGCGTTTCCTACGGTACGCGCTTGGCGCTCACCGTCATGCGCGATTACCCCGAAGGCGTGCGCAGTGTCGTGATCGACTCGGTCTATCCGCCGGAGGTGAATTCGTGGGAAGAATACGGGCAGAACACCGCCGACGACTTCGAAAAGCTGTTTGCGGGCTGTGCGGCTGACCCGAACTGTGATGCCGCTTACCCGAACTTGGAGCAGACTTTCGCTGATACCGTCGACCAGTTGAACGCCGAGCCAGTATCCTATACCGGCACCGACGCGACCACCGGGGACAGCATCGACCAAACGCTAAGCGGTGATAGTTTCATCGACCGCGTGTTCCAACTGCTCTACTCGACCGAGAGCATCCCGTACCTGCCGCAGGTGATCAACGAAGTCGCCAACGGCAATTACGCTGCGCTTGACGATCTTGAATCCGGCGCGACCATCCAAGCCGGCTTCCGCCAAGCGCCGCAAGCCGAGGACATTTCCGATAGCGAAGGCATGAATATGTCGGTCGAGTGTCAGGAAGAGGTCGCCTTTTTGGACGAAACGACCGCCCTCGACAACGTTCCGGCTCAACCCGCCGAGCTGCACGACAACAGCGTCGTCGCGATCCAGCAAACCTTTAGCGACTGCCAAATCTGGGACGTCGCGCCCGCCGACGCAATCGAGAATCAGCCGGTCGAGAGCGACATCCCGACGCTGGTCACGTCGGGCGAATTCGACCCGATCACTCCGGCGAAGTGGGCGGAAGATGCCGCCAGTTATCTGCCCAACAGCTTCTTTTATCTGTTCCCCGGTGGCGGGCATGGCGTGATCGACATCAATGAGTGCTCGAAGGGCATCATGCAAGATTTCCTCAACGACCCGACCCAAGAGCCGGATGCAAGCTGCATTGCCGCCATGGGCGAGCCGCAGTGGGCGCTGCCCAATTAACGCGGGTTACGGCGAAGAATCCTGAGCAGGGCTTTAGCCGTATGGGGCGCAGCGCGCTGCGCCCCAACAAACCTCACCCCCGCTTCGCTACGCTTAGCTCCCCCTCTCCATGCAATGGAGAGGGGGTTGGGGGGTGAGGTTTCGAAGGTTGACTACAAACCTTACACGCCTAAACAAAAACCACCCCTGCGGGGGTGGTTAGTTGTGACCATAGCAAGAGCGCTGACGTTATGCCGCTCGCTTATCTTCCGGCGGCGTGACCGCTTCGACCTTCGGCGCGTCGTCGTCTTCCGGCTCGTCGTTGTCTTCCCAACTGACGATCCAGATGCACGCGCCCGCCACCAAAATGCAGGCGACGATCAGCGCGATCCACTGCCCCGCCAACAGCCCCACGTCGCGGGCTTCGATCACCAGCAGAATGATCATCCCCAATGACAGCACGATCCATGCCGCCAAACGCGGATGCAGCGACGCCCAACGCACGGGCGGTAATGTTCGCAACGTTTCCATCAATCCCTCACAGCTTCCCTAATTAGCGCGCCAGCCGCTTCCGTCTTTTTCTCAGTCCTCAGTCCTCAGCACTCAGTCCTGTGGGACTAGATCGGCTTCATCACCCGGTCGGCGCGGAGCTGTTTCATCAGCGCGTGATCCTTCGAATTTGCCATCATCTCGTGGGCGGCTTCCCGCCATGCCGGGAATTTTACCTCATTTAGCTTCAGGTATTGATAGCCATTTTTCACGAACGACTGAAACATCGCTGGCGCGGTCTCGGCAGGCAGCACAATGAAGCTGACTTCGCTCTGAAGTTCGCGCGAGGCTTCTTCGATGGCGATGACCAGTTCGCGGATCACTTCGTCATAGGGCACGTTGGGCACAATCGAGAACTCGTCGATGCGCGTGATCAGGTTCTCGACCGTCCAGCCGATCAAGCCGATGATCTGCTCGTTCTTGCCGTAGGCGATGTGATAGCTTTTCTGACCGAAGGCGAGCATGATGTCCATCCGCCCGACTGGCTTGCCCGTCACCCGCGTGATGAACTTGGCGATTGCCTCGGCATTACCGGGCATTCCCCGCCGAACGATGATTTCGGTCTTAGGATCAAAATAGCGCGGATCGTTCGAAGTCGCGGCGGTGGGCGCCGTCGGCTGGCGTGGGATCGGCTGCAAGGTCGAGGTCTGGCGCTGCGGCGTCGGCGTCGGGGCGGTCTGCGCGCGCTCCGCTTCCTGAAGTCGCAGTCGTCCGGTCGCGCCTTTCGGCGATACGTTCCACGCTTTTAAGACCTGCTTCCACGTTTCCTCGACGTTGCCGTCGTTCATGATGATCACGTCGGCGCGGGCGATCTTGTCGGCTTGCGCGCGCTGCACGACAATGCGCTTGCGCGCGTCGTCCTCGGAGAGCTTACGCTTCTCGACCAGCCGCTTCAACTGCGTTTCCGGGGAAGCATCGACCACCCAGATCGCATCGACCGAGTTGGCGAGGTCGGTTTCCAGCAGCTTAATCGCCTCGATGACGACCACCCGCTGCTTGGCGCGCGTGACCAGTGTGCGGATCGCCTGATTGACGACCGGGTGCGAGATCGCTTCCAGCCGAGCCAGCGCTTCAGGGACGGCAAAGACGATGCTGCCGAGCCGCGCCCGGTTAATGTGCCCCTCGTCGTCGACGACAAAGCGCCCGAACATCTCGATGATCGGTTTGTAGGCAGGCGCACCGGGAGACATCGCCTGATGGGCGAGACCATCGGCATCAATCGTGTACGCGCCCAGGTGCTGTAGCATCTGGCGGACGACGCTTTTGCCCACGGCAATATTTCCGGTGAGTCCGATGACGTACTTGTTATCCCAACGGCTCACGGCAGTTCCTCCCGGCGGATAAAAGATCGGGTTCTACGTTCAGCTTCTAAGCTCATTTTAACGTACACCTTAGCGAAACTCCAAGCGCCAGAAAGGCAATAGAATAAATATTATCATAATATAAATTACATGACGGTATAAATTTCACCCGCGCGGCAATGCCAGCGACAAGTGAAAAACATCACAATAAATCCATGACCCTGCCAACGTGACGGCGCTGGCGAACAACACTATGCTCAGACTAAGGGGTGGTGCCATGAATAATCAACCGCGCCGAGCCGCCGACGGCAACGAAGTGTTGGTCGTCCTCCTGCTCGGCATCATTCTGCTCATCAAACTAGAGCCAACCAATCCAAGCCAACCGGTCATTTCGCCGATTCTCGCCGTAATGGTGATCGTGTTGATGACCGCCAGCGTCTGCCAGTGGTATTTCTGCCGCAAGTAGCAGCCGCTCGGCTGGCTCGCTCGGCTCGCTCACGCCGCCTTCAGGGATGGATCGTCTCCGGCGCGTCCTCGATCTGCGCCGGTAGCTCGCCCCCTTGCGGACGATCCGCCGGGAGCAGCAGCGCCAACAGCGCGGTCGCAAACCCGGCGACCGAGACAATCTGGAAGGCAGCTTCCAACCCCAGCCGATCCGCCAGCGCGCCGATCACGAGCACGCCCAACGCCCCCATCGCAAAGATGAAACCGAGTGACGCCCCCGACGCGAAGCCCTTGCCCGACGGCATCAATTTCTGCGTCATGGCGACGATCAAGCTGTGCGATCCACCGCTGAAAGCACCCGCCGCCAGCGCCAGCAAGAACGCCACCGAGCCGTCGAAAACGCCCAAGCCAAAGACCGCCGGGGCGGACAGCAGCATACTGACGATGATCAGCACGCGGCTGCCGTAGCGATCCGCCAAGTTACCGAAGATCACGCCAGTGATGCCGCTGCCGATCCAGTACATGGTCGTGACCAAGCCGTATTCGGAAGCCGACCACCCGCGCGATTGAAACAGGCGTGGCAGAAAGGCGACCAGCCCCGGATTGATCAGCCCGCGCAGCGTGATCACCGCCGCCAGCACCAGCAGCGGCGCCAAGCGGAATGCCTGCCTCGGCGCGGCTTTTGCCAGCGCCGCCGGACGCAGCTTGTGGGCGTGGGCGTTAGGGATGGCGACCAGCATCAGCAGAACGCTCGGAATCGACACCAGTGCGAAGACCAGCAGCGGCACAACCGAGCCGTGCTCCGCCAGCCGCCCGACGAAATTGGGACCCAATCCCGCCGTGAACACGTCGTTGTGCGTCGCGGTTTGGTCGAGCAGGAAACCGGCAATCGCCGGACCGAAGCCGCCGCCGAACTGCCCCATCAGGAAGAAGACCGAGAGATTGCCGGTCGAGCGCAGCGAGTCGCTTTCGGCGGCGTGCATCGTGCCGACCGGGTGAAACGCGCCGCTGCCGAACGCCGCCAGCACCAGCGGAATCACCATCAGCCCGTAGGAGCGCGTGGTCGCGGCGACGACCAGCGACAGCGCGATCATCGTGACCGTCCACGCGACCCCGCCCGCGCCCAACCAGCGCCCGCCGGTGCGGTCGGCGAGCCAGCCGCAGACCGGCTGGCTGACGGCAGCGCACATCTGGTAGGCGCTAATCGCCGCGCCGATCTGCGTGTTGGTCAGCGTCATCAAGTGCCCGCTGAGGAAGGTCAGCACGACCGGCACC
Organism: uncultured Chloroflexia bacterium; assembly: GCA_963848465.1. GTDB lineage: Bacteria > Chloroflexota > Anaerolineae > Aggregatilineales > Phototrophicaceae > Flexifilum. Next base: position 93,096 of record CAWKDY010000008.1, read on the forward strand.
GAGCCATTAAAAACATCGACCGTCAAGTGCCCAAGCGATACCGCCCAGAACAGGCGACCACGCGGAAAAGTCATGGAGTCTCCATCGGTGTAACTAGAAGATAAATCACGCGATCTGCCGATTTCGCCGAGGGTTTAAACTGCTTTGTTGCAAACATATTGTGCTCCACCCATAAAATGAGCAACCGATCTGCTTTTGCACTCTCCCCTCCTTGAATTCGGGGAGGGGAAGCGCGCGTAGCGCGCGGGGGTGGGGTCAAAGTGTCGATCTTTGCAACAGAGCGGGTTTAAACCCTCGGCTACAAAATTCGTCGCTCACTAAAGGAGCGACTCGAAGCGATACGCGCTGTAGCGACCCCTTCAGTGGGTCGCGGTTTCAAATAGCGCCGGGTTTATGTACTTTAACAAATTAAGACGGACTTCCTTTGACCGCAATCGCCCGCGAGTTCTCCCCTCTCCCCGTTTACGTGGGAGAGGGGTCGGGGGTGAGGGGTTGTAGGGGCGGGTTTGAAACCCGCCCCTACGGACAAACGCCGTATCAAACTGTAAATCTGCATAAACCCGTCGCGGCACTCAGCGATTCAGGTCGCCTATAAAACAAAAGGGCGACCACAGGTCGCCCACTATAGCATTGATGGCATTGAGTGAGATATAGCCACGCGAAATCGGTGCGCTTGAGCCTAGCTAGCTGTTATCCAGCAGCGCGTAGGCGTTGGCGGCGTATTCCTGTGCCGTGCCGCCAACCAGCACCTGCTGAATCTCCGGCGCGAGCACCTCGCGCTCGTCTTGAATCCGTTCCTTGAGCCGCTTGAGATCGCGGTCGTTCGGGTCGTACTTGAGCGCCGCATCGACCAACAGTTCGGTGATGTCGAGGTGGCGCTGGCTCTCGACCAGCAGCCGCCCCAGATCGACCGTCGTGCTGACGACGTTCTCGCGGTTCCCGCTGGTGTAGGCGAGGTGGAGCGCCTGTCGATAGCGCAGCACCGCCTGCCCCAGTTGATGCGACTGTACCGCCGCGTAGCCGAGGTCAACCAGCCGCAGCAGTTCTTCGTCACTGTCCTTGAACTCGCGGGCGATGTGCAGCGCCGAATTGTAGAAGCGGGTCGCCTCCGACCAGCGTTCCAGTTCGCCGGACGCCGTCCCCAACCCCGCCAGCGCCCGCCCCTCGTAATCGCGCCGTCCCTGCACGCGGAAGGCGGTCAGAGCGTCTTCCCACGTCTTCATGGCGTCGTTGGGCGCGCCGCTGTCGAGCTGCGCGTAGCCGAGCTTAAACAGGATCACCGCCGCGCTCGGCTGATCGTCCGCCGTGCGGGCGAGGTCGAGCGCCTCGGAGTAGTTCCGGATCGCCTCGTCGCTTTCGCCCAACTGCTGGCGCGCGTCGCCGAGGATCGTCAGCAGCTTGCGCTGGCTGGTCTCGTTGCCGAGGTCTTCCGCCAGTTCGACGCCGCGCGCGGCATGCAGCACCGCCGCCTGCGAATTATCGGTCTTGACCGCCAGATCCGCCAGCACTTCGAGCGTCGCCAGCAAGCCGGGCGAGTCGTCGAGCGCTTCATAGGCATTGACGGCTTCGGCGTAGCTGGAGATGGCTTCGGTTTGCTGCCCGCGCTGCACCTGTTCCTTGCCGATACTGCTCAGCAGTTCGGCTTGCTCGCGGCGGTCACCGCCCTGCCGCGCCTGTAACAGTGCAGCCCGCAGCCGCACCAGTTCGTCGCTGCTTTCCGGCGGGCTGACCGGCTCGCTGTCTTCCAGCGACTCGCTCTCTTCGAAGTCTTCGACGTCGCCGATCAGGTCGAGGTCGTCGTCGAAATCGTCCGCTTCGTCGTCTTCATCTTCGTCGAGGTCATCTTCGTCGGCGGGGATCGCGGTCAGCGGCGCGGTCGGCACCGGCGACAAGCGCTGAAGGCTGTCTTCGTCCTCGTCGTCTGCCTCCTCGGCGTCGATCACCGCGTCCACGATCTCGGCTTCATCCTCGATCAAGTCTTCGTCTTCGTCGTCCTCGGCGAGGTCTTCGTCAATCCGGTCGCTCTCGAACGGCTCGGACTCGCCCGTATCGTATTCTTCGTCCTCGTCGTTCTCCGAGAACGCCAGCGGCGCTGGCGTTTCTGCATAGGCGGGGAAAGCGCTGGTCGAACTCGCCGCCAAACGGCGCAGCAGCAGCAGTTCGTAGACGTAGCCGCGCGTGTTGACGAAATCGCCCGCCTGCATCAGCGTCATGGCGAGCTGATTGGCGATCTCGCGGTCGTTCGCGTCGGCTGCCCAGCGCGCCACCGCGAGGAAATTGTCCATCTCCGCCGCCAGGCGATCCGGCGCGGCGCTGAACTGTCGGGCATAAGTCAGCAGGGCATCGCGGATTTTCGCTTGCAGACCGTCGAGCCGTCCCGAACCGCGCAGCCACGACTGGGCGAAGGTGTAGGTCAGCGGGTGCAGCCGGTAGTACGGCTTGCCGTAGCGCTCGATGCGCTCGACCAGATGCTGCTGTGCCAGTCCGTTGAGCGCTTGCGTGATCGTCGCTTCCGGCGCTCCGGCGATCAAGCCGAACAATTCCGGCGAGGCTTCGCCCCGGAAGGTCGCGCCCATCAGCAGCAGCAGCCCTTGCAAGGCACTGCTGAGCGTGCCGAAAGCGGCGGTCAGCGCCAGCAGCGGCGGCGGGACTTCAGGACGCTTGGGCAGCGTCGCCAAAAACTGCGCCGGACTCTGCTGTTTAGCGCGCACCGCGCCCGCCGCGACGATGATCGCCAGCGGGACGCCGCCGAGCGCCGTCAGCAGGTCGTCTAACCCTTCGCTTTGATCCGGAGCAAGGTGCGTGAACATCGCGGCGGCGGCGGGCGCTTCCAGCGGCTCCAGCGTGACGCTCGTCCATGGTCCGCTGATCTGCTGTTGGTTGACCAGCAGCAGCGGCAGCTTTCCGGCGCAGCGCATCGCCAGTTCCGAGGCGGCTTGCAGGTTGACCAGCCCATCGAGCACCACCAACGGCTTAGCGGCGATCAGCGTGCTGATCGCCGTGGCGACGAGGCTGACCGGGTTATCGCTGATCGCCAGTTCCTTGATGCCGTAAGCCCGCCCGATGCGCGCCAGCAGTTCCGGGAACGGCGTATCATCGACGCTCAGCCAGAGCACGCCGCCGGGCAGTTCGGTATAGGCGCGGGCGAGGGTCGCGGCGAGCGCGGTTTTGCCGATGCCGGACGCGCCGTAGACCAAGACCGGTTTGTTTTCCTTCAACTGGGAATAGACCTGCGCGAGGATCGCATCCCGCCCAACCAATTTGCCCGGCGGGAGCATCACCGGCAGGGCATGTGAGTTCGTGGGCTGCTGCTTCATGAGAGGTCAAGTCCGCCATACGTCATCTCGATCATCTGTCGGCTCGAAAGCGCGCTAAATAATTATCCGCAGTATAACCTAGATGGGGATTTGTGGGTAATTTAGACTTGGTTCAGGCGTTGGATTTAGCGCCAAGCGCGGCGACGATTGTCTGCGAACTGATGCGGGTGATGACGAAGCAGATGTTTGGCGAGAAGGGAAAGGAGATTAATCACGTGTATATTCGCATAGGTGAAATCGAGAGGTTTCTACATGACTCACGAAGCGAAGGCAGAGAAGCTACCTAATGGGATAAAAGGTATCAATATTGCGAAATTTGTCGTTGGCTGTTTAGGGTTTTTACTCCTCTCCGCCAGCTTTTTATTTTTGTCAGTTACTGAAGCCTCCTCAATAACAGGATCCGGTGACTTTTCAATCTTTTTGTTCCTCTGTTGTGGCATTCAGCCGATTGGGTTTCTTAGCTCTGTATTCTTATGGAGAAGGCGGCGTTTCATATCGCTTGGAATATTAGTTGGAATAATAGTATTTGATTTTGTAATCCCTATATTTCTCATGGGATACGCTATATACATCTGCCAAACTGGTCCGTGTCCTTTAGGGTTAGCGGGCTGAAACAAAACGACAGCCATCTATTCTTTATGAGCGATCAAAAGTTGGAGACGAGCCAACTGACGTCAGCGCGCAAGTAGCGAATGATCGTCTGCGAGCGGAAGTCGCTGCTCATCGCGTGGGCGCGTGCGGTGAACGAGTTCCACTACCTTTGAGCATATACAGTCGGAGTAATAAGCCTCTCGTATTTACTTAAATTAGTTTTAAGTTTCGTAAGACCGATTTTTCCGCCTCAGTTATGTTAGATATATAGATTCCTCTGAGCAAATACGAACTATCTGTCAACAAAGACAAGTCACCATCCATCTTGTATTGTGTTCCTGTTGGAGTGAAAGTATTTCCGATGCCGACAAATATCTCATTCTCAGAACTCCAGCCAATTTTCACATTCGGGTTTTCTATTACGTATGCGTCAGGATTAGAGATTCCACAGTGTACGATCAAAAATAGGCACGCCGGGTTGTGAGTTAAGCTTGCTATAAAACATTTCATTGATGGTTACTAGTTCCTCGTGAAAAACCAAATTTACAGATTGAAGTTTTCCACTAATCGGATTAAATCTTATATCGACAGGGGGGTTATCCCCCCATCTGGCAAGCCAATGCAAAGGAGCGGGGTCAGAGGTTTTAGGGTCTTCAAGATTACATCTGATGTTAACTATGGAATTTCGTCAAAGCCTCAAAATAGCGCATAACGGGATGAACTTGCTCGGAAACACCCATTACTTTCAGCATTTTCAGCCTTTTGATCTATGGTAGCTATCCATCCTCTGCGAGCGTAAACTCATCGCTCATTGCTCGTCACTCATCGCGGATGATGACACGGAAGGTCAAATTGATGCGTGCGCCGTGCGGCGTCTTGGTTTTGGGGATTTGATGCTTCCAGAAGTGCTGCGTCGCCCCGCGCATGATCAGCAGGGAGCCGGAGGGCAGATCGACGGCGTAGCGCTGCGCCGGATCGGTCTTGTGCTTGAACTGAAATTTGCGCGTCGCGCCGAAGCTCACCGACGCGATCACCGGGTTGACGCCGAGTTCGGGTTCGTCGTCGCTGTGCCAGCCCATGCTGTCGCGCTCGCCGCGATACAGGTTGAGCAGCACGCCGTTGAAGACCGTCGCCGACTGGCACTTCGACCCGCTGCTTGATCGCCAGCAGCGTCGGCGTCCATGCCAAAGGCTGCTGCTTCAGCCCAGACCATTTGTAGCTTTTGCCCGCGTCGCCGTACCACGCCGTCAAGCGCGGGATCGGCACCGGCTTGCCCCACAGCGTGATCAACTCCTGCGCCCACGCGATCTCGTCGGTCAGCGTCTGAAACAAGGCGTCGCTTTCTTCGGGATCGAAGAAATGCGGGTCGAACAGCACCTCGGCGTCTGCCATCGGCAGGCGTTGCCATCGCCAGTGGTTACGCCTCCGGCGGCGGGACGGGCAGGTCTTCGACCGCCGTGTCTTTCCATTTCTCGCCCTCCTCGACCAGCATCACCGGGATGCCGCTGCGGATCGGGTACTTGTAGCCGGAATCAGCGCTGACCAACCAGCTATCCTTGACCAGTTCGAGCTTGCCGGGATCGCTGCCCTTGTCGGTGTAGTGAACAGCCACCGGGCAGCGCAGAATTTCCAGCAGTTCAGAATCGATTGAAGCCATCAGTCACATCCTTCTCACGGCAGATCATGATGGGCTAAGTATAGCACGCGGGCACGGCAAACACGACCGGAATTTGGTCGGCGCGCGCCTTATTCTCTATAATCGAAGCACCGAACGATCAGCCTCCACCGCCCAATGACACCCACCCGCGCCGCCTATCGCTTCTTCGCCTTAACCCTTGCTCTGCTGACCGGCTACGCGCTCGTCCACCTCTGGGCGCTGCTGGCATTTTCGCCCGCGCGATCGGCTGCCCTTTGCCCAAGCGGAGCGCGCTCGCCGCTGCCCTGCTCGATTTGGCGCTGGTTAGCGGGCTGATCGGCGGCGGCATTTACGCTCTCCAACCGGATCAATCCGCCGCTCGCCCGCTGCTGAGCGCCGCCCTGCTGCTCGACCTGCTGCTGGCGATCCTGACGCTGGCGGCGGGCGTCCTCGGTCAACTGCCCAGCGCCGCTGCTGAGCGCCGTGCCCGCCATCGTGGTCGCGCTGGTGCTGGCGGACACGCTGCCGCGCGTCCGAGCGTGGACGGCGATCCCGCAGGTGTGGAGCGTCGGCATCAGCCTGAGCGCGATTTGCCCGCTGCTCGGCGCTGAGCGATTCAGTCAGACGCGGCGCTGCTGCGCGCAGCGTGCAAGTTCACATCGGCTGGACGCTGGCGGCGCTGGCGCTGGCATCCTTCCTGATCCGCCGCTTCAGCACCGTCTCGACGCTCTGGGCGGAGTTGAGCCTGCGCGCGCTCGCCGGATTGCTGGCGCTGGCGGGCGTGCTCCTGAGCGTCGCCGCACTTGGCGGAGTCGGCGCGCTGCTGGTGCTGCTGATCTACCTGATCGCCGCGTCGCACCACTATCTCCCGCTCGCTCACCGCAACGCGACCAATACACTCGCTGCGCATTGGCTGGCGCTGGGGGTCCTGCTGCTGTTGATCGGCGTCGGCATGATCGGCGCGATCCAGATCGTCCCCGGCGTTCCGCCGCGTCACCGCCGGGACGTGGCTGAGCGCGCTGCCGGAGCAGGCGGCGCTGTGGGCGATCATGGCGATCATCCTCGGCGCGATCAACCAGATCGCCGCCGAACTGCGCGCCGATCAGCGCCGCATCACCGGCTTGATGCCCTTCTGGTTGGTCGCTTTCAGCATGATCGGGAGCGTCCTGCTGCTGGCGGGGATCGGCTTGGTGCAGGTCTACGTCGAGCGGCTGCTCGGCGTCGGCTACTTGGAGGCGGAAACGCTGCTCGCGCCGCTCTACACCCTGTGGGCGGGCATCTCAGCTTTATTGCCAAGCGGATTAATAATTTACGAATTTCTGTTTTTGCTTCGCAATCCGCAGCGCTGAAGCACAGTAGACTTTAATCAATATTGAGTTAAGAAAGCGGAAGTTATGGCGCTCGATTTAAGTGATTCCTTCCAGTTAGCCTACGAAAATTCCGGCTTGTGGACGCCCGACCGCGTGAACAGCGTCGTCCACGAGCTGTTCGACCGCTTCGCCGCCGCGCTCGACGACTGGGACGCCTCTAGCGGCGAGGAGTGGGTGCAGTTTTCCGCCAACGGTCAGCCGATCCTCTACTTGCGGACGAACCTGCCGCTGGCGATCATCCTCAGCGGCTACGAAGCCGTGCTCGACGACATCCCGGTCGTGGTCATCAGCGCCGAGGATTTCCAGCGCACCCGCTTTCGCATGGACGCCGAGTTGATGGACGCCGTCTTCTCGCCTAATGCCGTGCGCGCGCTCGATCCCAACGGCTTCACGATCAACGAGTTCTGGCGCGCGTCGATCTAGCCGACGCGCGGATCGCGGCAGCAACAATGCTATAATATCCGTGTCGGCGAGATACGGGGATCAAGCGGATGGCAGTGGACCGAACGGCACTCGACGCGCAGACGATTCTGCGAACACTGGCTGAGCACGGCGCAAGCTCTACGAGTTGGGCGCGCGCAAGCTCGGCTTGTTCGGCTCGTTCGTGCGCGGCGAGCAAACCCCCGACAGCGACATCGACATGCTCGTGACGATGGCGCACCCGTCTTTCACAGATTACACCAATGTCAAGTTCTACTTGGAAGACCTGTTCGGGCGAACGATACACATGGGCGAAGAAAGACTGCTGCGTGAAGAACTCCGCCCGTACGTTATGAAGGAAGTCATTTACGTTCCGCTGCGGTGTGAATCGAACCACTACTCGACAAGCGTAGGGACGTTCCGGGGCGCTAAAACATAACCTCAGCGCACCTCTGCTCCCCTCTCCCCAACTTGCTGGGACGCCCGCTTGCGTGGGAGAGGGGTTGGGGGTGAGGGGAAAACTGTTCACCCCAGCGCCGCCGTCGCCGTCATCGCCAGCGCGCCCTCGTCGTTGAGCGCCCAGAGCGTCGCCTCGTCGCCGTCGATCCGCCCTTCGAGGTGGAACGGCTGATGATCGTAGAGCGCCGTCACCGCCCGGAAGCCGAAATTCTTGACCGGGCGATCCGGCGCGTGTTCGTGCAGCGCGTTGAGCAGCAGCGTCGCCGTCAACTGCCCGTGAACGACCAAGCCGGGATAGCCCTCGACGTAGATGCAGTAATCGCGGTCGTAGTGGATGCGATGCGAGTTGAAGGTCAGCGCCGAGTAGCGAAACAGCAGCACCGAGTCGGGATCGACCTCGCGCGACCACTGCGCCTCGGCGGGCGCGGGTTGCGCCGGCGGCGAGTCGTCGTCGCCGTTGGCGTGCCGCGATAAACGATGTCCTGTTCTTCGAGCAGCGCCAAGCCCAGCTCGCCGATGATCTCGTGGCGCACCAGCACAAACACCAGATCGCCGCTCTTGCCCTGCTTGTTGGTGATATTGGCGACGGTCGATTTCTTGAGCGCCTTCTCGCCAATGTGCAGCGGACGGTGAAAGGCGATTCGCCCGCCTGCCCACATCCGGCGCGGCAGCGACACCGGCGGCAAAAAGTCGCCGCGCATGGCGTGACCATCGCCCGCCGTGCGATCCAGCCGCACCGAGGGCATCAAGTACAGCCAATGCCACAGCGGCGGCAGCGGCGTCCCTTCGACAAACGCTTCCGGCAGATTCAAGGTCGCCGCCATGCGCTGCGCTGGCGCTGCCGCCAGCACGTCGGCGACTTCCTCGCTCTTGCCGATCCAATCTTGATAATTCGCCAAAATAATCTCCCAAATAGGTGTTGAGAAATGCAGTTTTTGCTTTTTGTACCGGGTCGTTCGGGCGAGTTCAACCCCCGCGCCGAACCCCCGACGTTATCCAACCTTGTTTTGCTCCGCTAGGGAACCTTACAATATCTGTAACCGACACGCTTTACGACCTTGCGTGTTGTCTTACGTATAGAATACACGATGAAACGAGCTTGAGCGAACCTCAGTGACTGATCAACCGACACCGCAAGTACCGCCGACAACCGACCTTATTCCCCACGCCAATCCGGCAAACATGACCATCTCCCTCCCCGATCCCGACGCCGCGAAGCCCACCCGTAACGGCTGTTTGTGGGGCGTCGGTGGCGCGCTTGGCTGCGCCGTGATCCTGCTGATCATCCCGCTGGTGCTGATCTTGATGGGCGTCACCAGCGTCAGCGGGCTGCTCGGCAGCCTCGGCGGCGTGTTCGGCGCACCCGCGCCGCGCGCCCAGGTCATCAGCACGCAGACGATTGTGCAGGGCATTCAGCCGCTCGGTCAGTTGGTGAGCGTCAGCGCGCAGTTGGCGAAAGCCGATGTGAGCCGTCAACGTTTATCAGGGAAATTTCAACACCTGCGGCTTCAGCGCCAACCATGTCGCGCAGGGGACGGTCGAGGCGGGCATCGACCTGACCAAGATCGGCGATGGCAACCTCAGCTTTGACGCCGCCCGCGAAGTCTACGTGCTGATTGTGCCGGAGCCGCAGTTGACGAGCTGCCGCGTCGATTTCATCCGCCAGTACGACCGCTCGTTCACGACCTGCTCGGTCGATTGGGACGAAGCGCGCCTGCTGGCGAACTACATGGCGCTGACCAGCTTCCGCGACGACTGCGCTCGAAGGCGGCATCCTCACCCGCGCCGAACAGGAGACGCGGATCGTGCTGGGCAACTTCGTCCGCCTGCTGACCGGGCATCCGGTCGAGATCGTGTTTCAGCCACCGACCGACGGTGCCGTCGCGCTGCCCCCTTCCTGCCAACCGGATATGCCCGAAGGTTGGTCGGTCGATCCCAACACCAACGTCTGGCAGAAATAGCGGTTAGCAAGCGGCGATTAGTTTTTAGCGAGTCAGGCAAGAGCAATATGCCGCTTGTGGCGCAAAATCTGTAGGGGCAGGTTTCAAACCTGCCCCATACGCACCAATTTAAGACGATCCAGAACGATCTTCCTGCGCCACCGGATGCTCAAAGCATCCGGCTACGAGAAATCAAGCCACCTGAAGGTGGCTCAAGAGCCTGCTTTTAGCTGCTCTGTTGCAAACATATTGTGCTCTACTCATAAAATAAGCAACCGATCTGCTTTGCACTCTCCCCTCCCTGAATTCGGGGAGGGGAAGCGAGAAGCTCAGCGAAGCTGAGCCAGCGAGTGGGGGTGGGGTCAAAGTGCCGATCTTTGCAACAAAGCAGCTTTTAGCAGGCTTTTTGCTGCTAGCCCGATGCTTCGAGCGTCGGGCGACCGCATTACGATCCTAATCTTGGCGGTAGGGGCACGGCGCGCCGTGCCCCTACGTCGTGATCTCGCTGTTACGGCAGCGACGGGCACGCCTCCGAGAACTGCCCGATGAAGTTGGTGTCATCGCGCACGTAGACGTTCGAGACCTGCGATCCGCCAATCGTCGCCTCGATCAAGAACCAGCGGCGGTTATCGGTCGGGCTGATCTCCTGACCGATCACGTCCATGACTGTCCCGGACGGGATCGTGCTGAAGACGCTGGCATCCAGCGACGGCGATGGGCGCGCGTTGACGTTCTGGCGCGCGTAGACCGGCACAGGACGCGCGGCGTCGGCGTGACCGTCGGCGTGTTGGTCGGGGTCGCCGTGTCGGTCGGCGTGTTAGTCGGCGTCGCCGTGTCGGTCGGCGTCGGCGTGTTGCTCGGCGTATAGGTCGCCGTCGGCGTATTGCTCGGCGTGTAAGTCGTCGCTCGGCGTGGGCGTATCCGAGGGCGTAAAGGTCGCGCTGGGCGTGAAGGTTTGCGTCGGCGTCGGCGTCGGCGACGGGAACAGCACCGCCTCCCACGTCGGGCGCGAGAGGATGCCCGCCAGCAGCACGATCACGATCACGCCGCCGAACATCGCCATCAGCCGGATGCGCCCGCGCTGGCGCAGCGCCCGCACTTGACTCTCCAACCGCGTGATCTCCGAGCGCCGCCCGACGATGTTGAACGGCTCGTCGCGCATCGTTTGCAGCAGCGCCGTCGCTTCATCGACGTCATTTTCTTCGACCGCCGTCACCGCCCGCTCGATGTAGCGCGTCAGCAGGTCGTTGACGACCGTGCGGTAGCGCGCATCCTGCGCGTACTGCATCATGCTGCTCAGCATCGAGCGCGCTTGCAGCAGTTCATTGTCGTAGTTCTGGGCGACGTGATTCGCCGCCCGCTCGATCACCTGCCGCGCCCGCTGCATGTCGCTGGCATTCGAGCGCGCTTCCAGCAGCAGGTCGGACATAGTGGTGTCGCTGGGGTCGAGCTTGACCGCCAGTTCCAGCAGTTGAATCGCCTCGTTGGTCAGGTTGAGCTTTTCTTCGAGCGCCGTCGCGCTCGACGCCCGGTTGATCGCCGACTGCGCCTGCTCGTTCAACTGCGTCTTGATGGCGTTCAGCCGCCCGTTGGCGGTCTCGGCGAGCTGCGTCAGCCGCTGGCTGTTGGGGAGCGTCTGGCGCAAGCGACCAATCGTGCCCAGCACGGTTTGAAGCTGCGCCGCCTGCTCGGACAGCGAGCCGCCCAGCATACTCAACTGCGCCGACGCGCCTTCGGCGTCGCCCTGCACCCGGCGCACCCGCTCGATCCGTTCTTCCGCCTGCGGATCGTTGGCGACGACCCGCAGCGCGCCTTCGTATTTGCGCAGCGCCTCGCCCCAGTTGTCCGCCGACATCAGGCGGTCGCCTTCGTTGATCATCTCGCGGGCGAGCGCCAAGTCCTGAATGTCGAGCAGGGCTTGCTCGGCGTCTTTCCAGCTTAAAATGCCGTCGCGCTCCGCCAGATCGCGCGCTTCGCGGTAGAGCCGTTCGGCTTCGTCGTAATTCCCGGCGCGCACCAGCGAATTAGCGCGGTTGTAAGCGACTCGCGCGTCGAACGGGATGCGATGATCCGGCACGACGCCGCGAATCAGGTTGTCTTCGGCTTTCTGGCGATATTCCAGCGCGGTCGCGTTGCCCGGCTGCTGGCTGAGCACCCGGTTCGCCTGATCGATCACCTGCTGATAATCGCCCGAGTAGTAGGCTTGCGTCAGTTCGGAGAGCGTGTCGTCCACGTCGCCGCCGTAAGTCGGTCCTTGACCGGGTGTGCGCCGCTGCGTCGGTTGATCGCGGAACATCTCGCGCTCCGGCGCGGGATAGCCCGCCGAGGTCGGGTAGGTGGTCATCCCCGGCTGACCGGATGCGGGTGCTCGCTTTCGCCTGCGGGATGTCGTCTTGCGTCTGGACCGGGGTGCGGGGTGGCGGGCGGCGCTCGACGCCGTAGCGCGTGAACAGGTCGCTGACGCGCTGGCGTGCTTGGGCGTTGTCGTTCGCCGCGTCTTCGAGCATGGCGATCACGTCGGGGTCGCGCGGGGCGAGCGCCAGCGCTTCGGCGAGGATGTCGATCGCCTCGTCGATGTCGTCGTCGTCGCCAGCGATCTCGATGCAAATCCGCGCCCGGCGCAGCAAGCCGCGCACCGTCGCCGCGACCGGCGAGGTCGGGTTGCTGACGCGCGCCAGCTCGCCGAACAACGCCTGAGCGTCGGCTTCGTAAGGCGTATTTTTGGCGTCGGTCAGCAGCGCCCGCGCCTGTTTTTCGAGATCGGCGACGACCGCGGCGTCAGCATCTTCGGATAACGCTTGCACGGTGCGGCGCAGATCTTCCAGCCGCTGTTGTAGTTCAGGCATAAAAACCTCGTCACGAATTACGGAAGAAAGTTACCCTATTTATGGAAGCGTCACAAGGGCGGGTTATCCACCGCCGTCTTAACGCCGGGAAAGATGAAACGCATGGCGCTTGTCTTTTACTCTAGTCCTCGACCCTCAGTCCTATCTTTCCTCGGTACTCAGCACTAAAGTCGCTATAATCTCGCCTATGGAACGAGAATTCGCGCGCATACTCCCTTACCTTCTCGTCGGCATGTTCCTCTTGGGCGTGCTGACGCTGCTGATCGCGCTGCAACAGCTTCGCCTGCGCCGCACGGGATCGTATTGGCGGCTGCGTCGCCGCGCTGGCGAGCGTGGCGGTCGCCTGTTTCTGATCGCCGTCGGGCTGATCGCCGCGTCGCTGGTGCTGACGGTCGTCAGCGGCTTGGCGGCGGTCGCCGTTCCGCAACATGAACAGCCTGATCAACCGCAATTCCGACGACCTCTACGGCATCGTCCTGCCTTCCAGAATCCGCCCTCACCGAGACGTGGGACGCGGCGATGCAAGCCTTCACCGCCACCCACGCCTTCCAGCAGACCGCCACTCTCGCGCCCGAAGTCGCCATCTCCGCGCCGCCGCCGACCCAGATCGCACCCTCGCCCGAAGCGCCTACCCTGACGCCGCCACCGATTCCCCCCACCGCGACGCCGCTTCCCACCGTCACCCCCTCGCCGACTCCGGTCGCCTTCTTGAACCTGACGCCGGATTTCAACGCGACGCCGCGCCCGCCGACGGCGGGCTTTAGCCTCACACTGATCACCGCCGACACGGCGGTCAACCCCAATGGAACGCCGCTCTCGCCCCGCCAGAGCTTCCCGGCAGGCGTCAAGCGCATCTACTTTTTCATCAACTTCGCGCACATGGAAAATGGCGTCGCGTGGTCGCGCGTGCTCTACCGCGACGGCGTCGCCGTGCAGGGCAACACGCTGTTATGGAGTTTGGGCAGCGAATGGCAGCAGCTATTTCTTCTTCGGCGACGAGGCGGGTTATACGTCCGGCGCTTACGAAATCCGCCTATTTGTCGGGGATCAACAAGTGAGCCAGCTCCAAATTGACGTTTCTAGCAACTAAAGCTGTGTCGGATTTGAGTTTCAGGTTAACCTTTGGTTAATTTGTTCACGCTTTCACAAAAAGTTTGTATACTACTAGGATTGAGATGTTTACCGAAACTTGTCATGATTGAGCTCTGCATCGAAGCTGCGGACAAAATCGTAAACAACTCGTCATATCACAACTGCGAGGTTCTTTGAAATGGCTCACCAGGTTCTGCTTGTTGACGACGATACTTCTACGCGCTACGTCTACCGGACGATTTTGGCGCGCATGGGTCTCGAAGTCGCGGAAGCCTCGGATGGCGCACAAGCGGTCGAGTATTTGAGCCACCATGCCCCCGACTTGGTGATTCTCGACCTGCTGCTGCCGCGCAAATCCGGCGTCGAGGTCTTGGAGTACATCTACGACTGCTCACACTTGATCCACACCCACGTGATCATCTTCAGCGCCCACGACCGCGCCTTGTTCGCAACTTGCGCGGCGACGACGTATTCCTGCAAAAACCGACCAGCCCGCAGAACGTCCGCGACGCGGTTTTGCGCGTCCTTGAGCCAGCCGTCGTCTCTTAATCGTTAGCACTCCCCAGCAGTCATTTGAATAGTCGTTAGCGCTCCCTAGGGGCACGCTATCGCCCCCCTACAGCTCATAAATCACATCCAAGTGGTCACTCACAGCAGCATTCAACCGGGCAGCAAGCCCATTTTCGGGCTTTCAGCCCGCTGTCGCGCCTTGGGTGCTGCAATGTTCAGCAGCTTTAGTCCGTTCAGCCTGAATATCTGCTGCGAATAACCTGACATTAAGCAGACCCCACTATCCGAAATCTTTGCTATACTTTGGTAGATTTTTATAGATTTTCGCCTCTGTAGTCGTCACGAGGTAACAGAATATGGAGTCATTCACGCTCCCGATGGTCTTGTCGCTGATCACGACGGTGATCAGCGGCATTTTTGCGGTGATGGTGCTCCGCGCTGGCGCAGTGCCCTCGCTGAAGGCAAGCAGCGCCCGCACTTGCGCGCGTGGGGCATCGGCTTGACGCTCTACTGCATCGGCTCGCTCAGTCAGGTGGTGTTGTCCTTCGTCTGGAGTCCGCTGTTCTTCGGACTCTGGTACTGGACGGGCGCGCTGGCGGTTGCGCCATGGCTGGGTCAAGGGACGGTTTATCTGTTGATGCGGCGCGGCAATATCGCCCGCAACATCGAAATGGCGCTGATTTTGGTCTGCGTGATGACGCTGCCCTGGCTGCTGCTGCTCACCCCGCTCAACAGCAGCGCTGGCAGCCCGGCGTCGACATGAACATGATCCTCCGTCAGGTGATGCAGCCCGACAAATCGCGTTCGATGTTCGTCGCCGTGATGAACACGTGGGGCACGCTGGCGCTGGTCGGCGGCGCGATCTATTCGTCGATTCTGTTCCGGCGCAAGCAAATTTTACGCAACCGGATGGTCGGCAACTGGTTGATCGCGCCGGGCGGCTTGCTGCCCGCTTTCGGCGGCGCACTGGTCAGCCTCAATCTGGCGCAGTTCAACTACCTCGGCATCATGCTGGGCGTGATTCTGATCTTCGTCGGCTACCTGCAAACCGCCAAAGCCACCGACGACGCGCGCGCGCCGCGCCGCGCCGCCACCGGGAGCAGATTGATGAGCTCTCTACGCTTCCTGCACAGCGCCCATTATTGGCTCAGCCGCGCCGGGATCGCCGTCGGGCTGGTCATGCTGTTGATCGCGATCTACCATCGGCTTGATCCGGCACGGCGACGTGACCAAATGGTTCCGGCGCGGCGTCTATGCCATGATCGGCTTTATCGGGGTCGAGTTTTTGATCGGCGTTGGCGATGTACTTCATGCGGTGGACGCCCGTATGAGGACGTCCATCTCATCTACGGACTCGGCGCGCTGCTGTCGCTGCCGTTCTTCGTCTTCGTCGAAACCACCGCGCAAGCAAACGCCCGGCGATGGGCAGCTATATCTGGGGGTTTGCTTTACTGATCGGGATCATCATGCGCGGCATCATGACCGGCGCGGCGGGGTAAAGACTGTTCGTTTGAAGTCCCCTCAGCCATGCAATCGAGAGGGGGTTTTAGGCTTGTCCGGTCATCAAGGCATACCCTTGTTTCCCTCACACCGTTCGAACTGTCCGCGTTTGCTGCTCGGCTTCGAAGCTAAAGTCGAATGTCGGCAGCCAACGGCGAGTACTCTCCCCTCCCTGAAGTCGGGGAGGGGTCGGGGGTGGGGTCAGATGCCGCCGCCAGTGCCACATCGTCCCTTTTTTAGTATCGGACAACGCTATTTAGGGGTGAGGTAGCTTAAGCCACCGGAATCCAGAACCCGAAGCGGCTGCCCTTGCCCTGATTGCTCTCGACCCAGACTTCACCTTGATGCCGCTCGATGATCGTCTTGACGAGGCTCAAGCCCAATCCGCGCCCCTCAACCCCTTCCGACCCGGATTGCTTGGCGCGGTAGAACGTCTCGAAGATGCGCGGCAGATGCTCGGCAGGAATACCGATCCCGTTATCCTCGACGTTGAAGTTCAGGTAGGCGTCCTGCGAGAAGGCGCGGACGGTCACGTGCCCGCCTTCGGGCGTGTACTTGAGCGCGTTGCCGATCAAGTTCTCCATCGCCTCGCGGATCAGCACCGGGTTGATGGTCACGGCGGGCGCATCCTCCAGCCAGATATCGGTATCGAGCGCCTGCCGCTTCTGCTCCGCCGCCGGGCGCATGTGCTCGACCGCCGTTCCGACGAGGTCGGCAAAGTCGATCTGCTGGTCCATCTCCAGCGGCGACTTGCGGATCTGCTCCACCCGCAGCATGTCGTCGAGCAAGCCTTGCATCCGTTCGGTCGCCCGCATGATGGCATCCAGATAGGGCTGCGTCGGCAAATCTTCCGCCTCATCCAGCGCGATCAAGCTCGCATAGCCGACGATCAGCGCCAGTGGGCTGCGCAGATCATGCGACGCCAGCTTGAGCATCTCGTCCTTAAAACGGTTGAGGTCGCGCATCGTCGTGATGTCGCGCATGATGACGATGTAGCCCGCCGTATCGCCCGACGGGTGTTCCCACGCCGAGACCGTGACCAGAAAGTCGCGCCGCTGGCGTTCCGAGCGGACGTCAAACGACCACGTTTGACCATCCAGCACCGGGTTTTCCAAAACTTCCAGAATACTGCTGAACACGCTGTCGAGGTGCAGGTAATTCGCCACCGGCTGACCGATCAAGCTGCCGGTTTGTTCGCCGCTGAACAACTCCACCGCCGCATCGTTGACCAGCACGATCTTGCTTGATTCGTCGAGCACGAGCAGATAATCGGGAATCGTGTGCAGAATGGTTTCCAACTGCTGCTGCTGGCGCAGCATTTGGTTGAACAACTGCGCGTTGCGGACGGCGACCGTCGCTTGATTGGCGATGATCGTCACCAGCCGCAGGTGATAATCGGTGAAGTGAGCCGGAGTCGGGTGCAGCATCGTCAGCACGGCGAGTACGTCGTCGTTGTAGAGCAGCGGCACGCACAGCGCCGAACGCGCCTGCGATTTGCCGTCGGGGAATCGATACCAGCGCTCGTCCTGAGTCGTGTCGTCGACAATCGCGCCCTGCTTGTTGCGGAACACCCAGCCCGCCAACCCTTTGTCGAGCACGCGCCGCGCAAAGTGGAGCGATTGTTCTTGCTTGCGTTTCTCCGTCGTGATCGTTTCGCCATACTTGAGGAAAAGCTGCTGCCAGTCATTGGCATATTCAGGATGCAGAATCAAACTCACCTGCTCTGAACCAACCGCTTTTGCCATCAGTTCGATCACCCGCTCCAGCACGCGGTCTTGATCCAGCACGGTAAGCATCTGCGAGACTTCCGCAAGCAGCTCGAAATCTTCAAGCGATGGGTGCTGCATAGGCTCAAGCATCATGCCAACCATGGAATCCTCGTACTCAATGTACCAACTGAAGCATACAGCAATCCGCCCGGTAATAAAATGAATTTCCCCTTAATCGAGAAGGAATTACGGAATTTTTCGCAATTGAGCCATCTTACTCCGGAAGCCAGCCGCTTATCAACCGGGGATCTCCCCCTCCCCATGCAGTGGAGCGAGCAGCCGACACCTTGCCTACCGCCACCGAGAAAATTCCGTGTAGGGGCGGGTCTGAGACCCGCCCTTTAGGGAAAACGCCATGCTGGAAATTTCTACTGTCGCCCTCTCCGTTGCAGTCGAGAGGGGGCGGCAGCCGTAGGTTGCTTGGGGTGAGGTCAGTCCTACAACGCGGCGGGATTTGCCAGCAAGCCGGTCAGCAGCGCCGAACAGGCTTCCACGTCGTTGAGGTCGACGGTTTCGCTGTTGGTGTGCACGTAGCGGCAGGGGATCGAGATACAGCCGCTCGGCACGCCCGCGCGGGCGAGCTGCATCGCGGCGGCGTCGGTGGTGCCCATCGTCAAGACTTCGCGCTGATAGGCGATGCCGTCGGCTTCCGCCCGCGCGATCATCCAGTCGCGGACGGCGGGCGGCACCACCAAACCGGAGTCGTGCAGCTTGATCGCCGCGCCGCCGCCCAGCTTGATCGTCATCTTCGGATTCTTGAGCATGTCGCCGGTGCTGGTCACGTCGAGCGCAATCGCCACGTCAGGATCGACGCCGAACGCCGAGACCCGCGCCCCGCGCACGCCGACTTCTTCCTGCACCGTGAACACGAAGTAGACTTCATTCGGGGTTTGCTTATTGAGCCGCTTCATCGCTTCCAGCGCGACCACGCAGCCGATCCGGTCGTCCATCGACTTAGCGACCAAGCGCGAACCGCGTTCTTCCAGCGGACGCCAGAATGCCGCAGGCATCCCCGGCTCGACGCTGCCGTTACCTGCGCCATCGCCCACGTCGATGAAGAAGTCGTCGAGGTTGGGCACGCTGGTGCGCCCGGCACCGAAATAGTCGTGCAAGCCGATCACGCCGACCGACCCATCCTCGAAATAAACCCGGTTGCCCAGCAGCGTCGAGTTGATCAGCCCGCCCACCGCCGTGAAGCGCAGATAGCCGCTTTTCGGCTCGGCGAAGGTCGCCAGCACGCCGATCTCGTCCATGTGCGCGGCGATCATGACCTTGGTGCCGCCTTGCCCCACCCGGCAGATCAGGTTGCCCAAGGGATCGACGGTGATTTCGTCGGCGTAGGGTTCGGCTTCCGCGCGGATCAACTCGCGGACGCGGTGCTCATAGCCGGAAGGACCCCACGCCTCGACCAGTTTCTTGATCAGTTCTTTCACAGTTGTATGCTCCTAATAGCAGCTTGATTTGAACCGCCTAAAGCTAGTCCCATCTATAGCGTTCGTGTCGCCCTCTCCACAGGTGGCTGAGGGAGGCGACACTTCGCCTACAGCCGCCGCTGAGTGCCTCACCGCCACCGGGAAATTCCGTGTAGGGGCGGGTCTGAGACCCGCCCTTCTCGGGAAAACCCGTCGATAAGATTCCACTGTTCCCCCTCTCTACGTAGTGGAGAGGGGGCTAGGGGGTGAGGTTCCTCAATCGTCAATCGCTTGATACGCCAGATTGCGGAAACGCTCCTGCGCCGGGTACGGTTCCATCGGCATGTACTGGGTCATCATCAGTCCGATCATGCCCTCGACCGGGTCAACCCAGAAATCGGTATTGGCTGCGCCGCCCCAACCATACTTGCCCACCGACGTCACCGAGCGCGACCCACCGAGCGAAGTCACCACGCCGAAGCCCAAGCCGAAGCCGTGATCGAGGACGTTCTCCCCCATGCGGATCGGCATCAGCGCGGGCGGCATGTGATTGGCGGTCATCCAGTCGATGGTCTTGCGGCTTAGCAAGCGCTCATGCTCGTCAGCGCCGCCCTCATACCTTCCTTCGTTGATCAGGCAGTTGCCGAAGGCGAGATAATCCGCCAGCGTCGAGAGCAAGCCGCCGCCGCCCGATGGGCAGGTCGTCGGCGTCGTCACGTCGCGCAGCAGCCCGACTTGTTCCGGCGGAATGACCTGCGGATCGTACAACGCTTTGGACGTGTAAATCTGCGCCAGTCGGCTGCGCTTCTCCGCCGGAACCATGAACCCGGTATCGACCATCCCCAGCGGCTTGAAAATGCGCTCTTGCAGGAAGTCGCCCAGCGGCATGTCGGCGATCACCTGAATCAGGTAGCCGACCACGTCGGTGGCGAAGCTGTAACGCCACTCCGTCCCCGGCTGGAACAGCAGCGGCAAGCCCGCGAGCTGCTCCATGATGTCAGCAAGCTTATCGGTGCGCTCGTAACGATTCGGGAAAACCTGACGGTACATCTCCTCGACCGGATTGTCGAAGTTCCAGCCATACGTCAATCCGGCGGTGTGCGTCAGCAGGTGATAGACCGTCATCACCGGGTTTTGATCGACCAGCTTCATCCCCGTCGGCGCCATCCCCGCGTAGACTTTCGTCTCTTTGAACGCCGGGATGTACTTCGCCACCGGGTCGTTGAGGCTCAGCCGTCCTTGTTCGTAAAGCGTCATCAACGCCACGCTGATGATCGGCTTGGTCATCGAATAGATTCGGAAAATGCCATCTTCCTGCATCGGCGTTCCGGCTTCGATGTCCATCAAGCCGTATTTGCCCAACTGCACGACTTTGCCATAACGCTGCACCAGCGTCATGATTCCCGGCAGCCGGTTGTCTTTGACGAAATCCGCCATCACCGCGTCGATGCGGTTCAACCGCTGCGAATCCATGCCCACGCTTTCGGGCGCGTAAATCTCCATGTTCGCTTACCTTAGGGTTTCAATCCGGTTAAGCACTGCTTTAATCAGGCGCAGACCATTGTCGTAATCGTCACGATGCAGATACGCCGTCGGGCTGTGGATATAGCGGCACGGCATCGAGATCACCGCCGAGGGCACGCCCGCTCCGGCAAGGTGGATCGAACCGGCGTCGGTGCCGCCGCCCAACTGAGTTTTGAATTGGTAGGGGATGCCTTCGGCTTCCGCCGTCTCGCGCAGCAGCTTGATCAGGCGCGGATCGGCGATCATACTGCGATCCATCACCGTCAGCGCCGGACCGCCGCCGAAAATACAGGTCGGGTTGACGTCGGTATCGTCGTCCGCCTCGGCTTTCGGGTTGGGCAGATCGTGCGCCGTCGTGCCTTCGAGCACGAAGGCGACGTCCGGGTTGAGCGTCTGCGCCGCGACTTTCGCCCCGCGCAAGCCAACTTCCTCCTGAACGGTGAAGGCTGCCAGCACGTCAACCGGGTACGGCTCACCTTGCAGCAGGTCGATCAGCAGCGAGCAGCCCGCCCGGTCGTCAAAGGCTTTGCCGCGCAGCACCTTCTCGCCAATCTCCATGAACTTGCTGTCGAAGGCGATCCGGTCACCCGGCTTGACCTTGCCCGCCGCCTCGTCTTTGCTGGTCGCGCCGATGTCGATCCGCAGGTCTTTCAGCTTGACCACGTTCTGGTCGTGGTTGAGGTGGATCGGCACCCACAGGATCACACCGGGCACGCTGCCGATCCAGACGCGCAGCCCCGGCAAAATGCGGTCGTCGATGCCGCCGATGGCGCTGAAACGGATCAAGCCGTCGCCGTCGAAGCCGCGCACGATGAAGCCGATCTCGTCCATGTGCGCGGCGACCATCACCCGCAGGTCGCGCGCGCCTGTGCCTTTTTTCAGCGCCGTGACGCCCCCCAGCGCGTTGATCTTGACGTCGCTGACGTGCCCATCAATCGCTTCGAGGACAATCTTGCGAACAGCGTCTTCGCTGCCCGAAACGCCGACCGCTTCGGAAAGCGCCTGTAAGTTCATAGTTGCTCCAAGCCGTTGTTTGTTGCCGAACCGCATCCAGTATAGCGGATTGAAGCCAAAACCAGTAAAAATTATTCAAATGGATATAGCGACGAATGGTCGATTGTTGTTGTAGGGGCGCACCTACGTGTGCGCCCAATCAGGGGCAGACACGCGGAGGCTTGTCCGACAATGCGCCGCGACGGGTTTAAACCCGTCGCTACCCAAATTCGCCGCCCACTAAAGGGGCGACTCGCGCTCGGATCGAAAGGCGACCCCTTCAGTGGGTCGCTAAGTCTTTCTCTAGCTGGCGGTTTAAACCGCCAGCGGCGCGAGGCAGATCATCGTTTTCGGACGAGCCTCTGCCCCTACAAAGACGATCCTTGCATATGAACTGTTCATCTCCCCTCTCCCCGTTTTACGTGGGAGAGGGGTCGGGGGTGACTGTCAGGGGTAGGTTTTTTGTTTTTGTAGGGGCGCACCTGCGTGTGCGCCCTTGTCTATCTGTTTCCGCCACGTGTGAGCGCCCCTATCCTCGCTTCCGCCGCTGTAGGGGCGAGGCGTGCCTCGCCCGTTTTTAAGAATCCAGCCTGCCGCTGCTTGCTCCATTAAAAAAAACCTACTCCTGACGGTCGGGGGGGGGAGGTCACGCTATCGCCAGCAATGCCCCGGCATACACGCGGCGGCGGATCGGCTGGGCGAAGGTCAGGCGGCTGCCGTCAAGGTCGGTGATCGTGAAGGCGCAGTCGCCCCAGATTTCCTCGTGCAGCGCGTCGAGGATGGCGACTTCGCGCGCCTGCAAATCGGCGTAGAAGCGGTCGATGTCGGCGCTCTCCGGCAGCGTCAGGTACAGGTCGGCGCAGCCTGCCAGACCGCGCTCGCGGCGGACGAACATCAGCCGCGCCGCGCCGAGATAAGCTTCGGCGTAGACGGTCGCGCCATCGATCCCCGGCAGACCGCCCCGCCCCTCAAAACCGAGGATTTGAGTGTAGAACGCAAGGCTCAGATCAACGTCACGGACGTGGAGAATCGGTGTAATCATTGGGCATCTCCATCTGAACAATTGTTCTATATTTTACTCGCAAATTGCCCGCTTTGCAAATCGAATTTATGTGAAAATGGAAGGATTTACTACCGAGGATCGCCGTAGGGGCAGAACTAGCGTTCTGCCTGCTTACATCACCCGATTCATCGTAGACGTTCAATGAGGGTGTTTAAAAAACCACTGCCGAGTTGGACAATCGCCAAGAAGTCTGGGCAGTCCGCTTAAAACAGACGAAGTACTTTTCCCCTGCGCCTGAAGTCGGGGAGGGGTTGGAGGTCGGGGTCAGATTCTTATTCCTTCTCGCCGCCTTGATCGCCCTTCAGACGTTTGCTGAGGAAGCCGCCGAACATCCCGTTGACCAACAGACTGCTTTTCGAGACGTTGAGCGGGTTATTGGTCGGCTTGTCCCAGCGACCTTCGCGCCGCTGCGCCACCCAGAGCGCGTAGGTGTCCATCGTGTCGATCAGCACTTCTTCGAGCGCGGCGCGGTCGTTGTTCGCCAGCAGCCCGCGCAGCGCGTCGAGCGCCTCGACCGTCGCGTCGATTTGCCGGACGAGGTTATCGCGGTTGTTGAGCAGCAGGTCGCGCAGGTCGTCAGGGTGCTGGTCGTAGAGGTGGTGCGTCAGCCGCCCGAACGACGGATTGCCCGCTCGCCGAGCATCGTTCCAGCCCTCGCCGCCGGTGCAGCGCGTAGAAGGCGCTCAAGCCCAGCACGACCGGCAAGCCTTCCATCGACGCGATCCAGACGTCGTGCTCGACCGGATCGCCAAACTGGGCGGTCATCCCCAGCAGATCGGCGAAATCCGACGCCAGTTCGACCGCATCGGGATCGGCGTTCGCGCCGGGAGCAGCAGCAGCGCCCCGCCGTCGAACAAGTCGGCGCTGGCGTGGTCGGTATCGTCCAGCCCGTCGAACAGATACTTCGGGTTGAGCACCGGACTTCACGCCGACCATGTGCGCTTCGGGGTTGAGATGTTTCGCCGCCCACTCCTGCGACGGCAGCTTGAGCGGTGACATGTCGATCAGCACCGACCCGGCGCGCAGGTCGCCGCCGATCAACTGGTAGGCTGCCTGTACCTCGCGGTAGGGAGCGTCAGCACGACACGTCCTTGTCGGACGCCGCCGCGACGATGTTGCGCACGGGATGATCGACCGCGTTGAGCGTCTTGGCGGTCTGCATCTCGGCGTTGTCGGCCGCATAGCCGGTGATGTCGAACTGCTGGCGCGCATCCTTGCGCGCGTTGTAGCGCTTGAGCGCCAGCCCGACCGACACGCCGACCCGTCCCAACCCGATGATCCCTACGGTGATCGTCGTTGCCATGATCGATTTGCCCCTGTAGTAGCCTTCAGCAATGAGCCGTTAGCTATCAGCTAGAAACCTATGCAATTCCCCCGCCAATGGCATTGGTGCCCCCCTCTCCCCGCTTGCGTGGGAGAGGGGTCGGGGGTGAGGGGTGAGAGAAAAACGCACCCCTTATAAACCCGACCTGCAAAAACTGTTGCTCCCCCTCTCCATGCATGAGAGGGGGTTGGGGGGTGAGGTCATATCGTCAATTATACCCACCATCCACCTAATTCGTATCGTCGGCGCGTTGAAGGCGTTCTAACAACTGACACAGATCGTGATCGCGCCAGTTTGATCCGCTGGCTGCTGGTGCTGCGCGATCAGCCAGACCGCTCCCGGCGAGCTGCCCGCCTGCGCCGGCGAGTTCCGCGCTCCACGCCGGATGGTGGACGTAGACGACGAACGGCCGGTTGAGCAGTGGCGCGGATCGCCCGCGCTGAGGCGCCGAAACAGCGCCGGCGCCGAACGCGCGCACCAGCACGGCAGCCGTCTTCTGCCACAGCGCCAGCGGATAGCGGCTTTTGCCCACGTCGTGCAGCAGCGCGGCGGCGGCGAGGTCAGGCGGTGTGTCACCCTGCAGCCAGCAGCGCGCGCAGCACGTTCAGGCTGTGAAGCTGCTCGGCGCGCCGCATTCGCCGGAACAGAGCCAACTGCTCCGGCGTCAGAGTAGCGCGGGCGGCGAGGTCAAGCTCGACCGGGCGCGCGAAAGCGAACAAGCGCGCGCAAGCCCTGTCGCAGCGGTGACGCGGACGGCGACCCGACATCGGCTAGAGCGACACAATTCCCAAGCAGGAGCGTGCACAATCTGGTTGGCGGGCTGGCTGATGATCAGAGCCGAAAATGTCGGGGATGCCCGGCAGCCGAACGAACGAGAGCAGCAGCAGCCCGAAGAAGATGTACTGGGTCGTCTGGGCGTAGCGCTCCCACGTCTGCGCCAGATCGGGCGGCAGCAGCGCGTAGACAATCTGCCAGCCGTCAATCGGGAACAGGGGGATCAGGTTGAAGACGAACAGCAGGACGTTCAGCGTAGACCATCTGGAGCAGGATAATGCTGCAAGACGTTCGGCATGCGCGACAAGCTGCGGAAAGCCGATAATGCGGATGATGATCGCGAAGACCGCCGCCAGGATCAGGTTCGAGACCGGACCCGCCGCCACCGCCGCCAGCCAGCGCCAGCGCCGGTTCTCGCGCGGCATCCGGAACGGCGAGATCGGCGCGGAGCCGAGGATGCCGAAGCCGAGCACCGCGAACATGATCCAGCCGAGCCAGTTGATATGCACCAGCGGGTTGAGCGTCAGCCGTCCCTGCCGCGCCGGTTCGGGATCGCCCATTCTCCAGCCGACGTAATTGTGTGAGAATTCGTGGATCGTCATGCCCGACGCCCAGCACGATCAGGTTGGCGATCAAGAGTTCAGGGGTAAGGTTGAGAAACAACGGGAAGCTCCGTCGAGGTTACGAAAACAATGTGCGCCATTATAACATACGCACTGCTAGAACGATGGCGCGTCAGATGTTATTATTAGCCAAATTAAGGTTGTGGAGTGCAATGGATATCAGTGTCGGTGACCGTGTGGAGCTGCGGAAACTGCATCCCTGTGGCAGCGCCGAGTGGGTCGATCTATCGCGTGGGCGCGGACATCGGGCTGCGCTGCGCCGGCTGCGGGCGGCGCGTCATGCTCACACGGAGCGAATTCAACAAACGGCTCAAGCACGTCATCCCGCACAAGGAGATTGAAAGTTGACCAAGCGCATTCTATTCCTTATGTCCGATACCGGCGGTGGACATCGCGCGGCGGCGGAAGCCATCGCGGCAAGCCCTACGCCACAAGTACGGCGAAGAAGTCGACTTAGAATTGATTGACGTCTTTAAGTCGTATTCCTCTTTCCCGTGGAATTACGCGCCGCAGTTTTACCCGTGGCTGATCAATCACAGCAAGTCGTCATGGGGGACCGGCTATAAGCTCTCCAACACGCAGAAACGGGCGCGCGCGCTTTCGCGCGGCATGTACCTCACCGTCGAGAGCCGCATCAAGAAGATGCTGCGCGAGCACCCCGCCGACGTGGTCGTCTGCGTCCACTCGATTCTGACGCCGCTGGCGATTCAGGCGCTCAGCGCCCGCGAGACGCGCCCGCCCTTCGTCGTCGTCGTGACCGATCTGGTCTCGACCCACATGTTCTGGTACGACCAGCGGGTTGATCGCACCTTGGTGCCCACCCAGCCCGCCTTTGAACGCGGCGTCGAAGCCGGGCTGCTCCCCGACCAGATGCGCGTCACCGGGCTGCCGGTGAATCCGCGTTTTGCTGAGGAAATGCCGGGTAAAGCGGAGGCGCGGCGCGAACTCGGCTGGGATCCCGCCCTGCCGACGCTGCTGCTGGTCGGCGGCGGTGACGGCATGGGACCGCTCTACAAGACCGCCCGCGCGCTCAACAGCCAGCACCTCAAGTGCCAGATGGTGATCATCGCCGGGCGTAACAAACCGCTCCAGGACAAGTTGGAGAGCGCCCACTGGAACCAGCCGACCCACGTTTACGGCTTCGTCACCGACATGCCCCGGCTGATGAGCGCCGCCGACGTGCTGGTCAGCAAAGCGGGACCCGCCACCATCTGCGAAGCCTGTATCGCCGGGCTGCCGATGATCCTCTACGATGCTATCCCCGGTCAGGAGACCGGCAACGTCGATTACGTCGTCGCCAACAACGCGGGCATCTTCGCCCCCAGCGCCCGCGAAGTCGCCGACGCCGCGCAGGCGTGGCTGGCGGAAGGCGCGGAGGGTCTGCGTCAGCGCTCCGACAACGCCCGCCGCCTCGGTCGCCCTAACGCGGTCTACGAGATCGCCGAAGAAGTCTGGGGATACGCCCACAAGCCGCCGGTCGCGACCAACCGCCGCAACCTCTGGAAAGACGTCAAAGAAGCCGCCAACCGCAGCGGGCTGCTCACCTCGATCTAGAAACCTCACCCCGCTGGAGATGAGGTTGTAGGGGCGCACACACAGGTGTGCCCCTACAATCAGGGCTATCACATCAAATTCGACTCAAAGGATTATGACGGCTCACAACGTTCTTGTAGGGGCGAACCTTATGAGGGTGTTTAAAAACTCCTCGCCGGGTCGAATCATCGCCAACCCTTACCACCAAGCCTCGAAACACACGAAGCACTCTCCCCTCCCTGAAGTCGGGGAGGGGTCGGGGGTGGGGTCGAAAAGCGACTTTTTAGACACGCTCATATAACGACAACCCCACTCATCGCGCCCCTTCCGCACATCAATAGACTCGCTGTAGGGGCAGGTTTAAAACCTGCCCCCGCCTTTTTACACCTCAATCCGCACAATCCGGTCGTGACCGGCATAGTCGAGCAGCAGGTCGGCGTGCCGGGGTGACAGCGCCCGCGCGAGGTCGAGCACCGCCGCGCCTTGCCCCGCGCCGATCTCCAGCAGGATCAGCGCGCCGGGGTTGATCGCCGCCGGGATTTGCGTGATCAAGCGGCGGATCAGGTCGAGTCCGTCCGCGCCGCCGTCGAGCGCGGCAAGCGGCTCGTAACGGCTGACGGCGAGGTCAGGCAGATCGCCGGAGGGGATGTAGGGCAGGTTCGCCATGATCAGGTCGAGCTTGATCCCGGCGTCGATCAGCGGCGTCAGCAGGTCGCCTTCGTAGAAGGTCACCCGCGCGCCGTAGCGCTCGGCGTTGAGCCGCGCGACCGCCAGCGCCGCCACGCTCGCATCGACGGCATGGACGGCGAAGTTGGGTCGCAGTGCGGCTAATGTCACCGCGAGCGAACCGCTGCCGGTGCCCACATCGGCAGCGATGATTTCGCCTGCGCTCAAAGTCAATGCCTGTTCGAGTAGGAGTTCGGTTTCCGGTCGCGGGATGAGCACATCGGACGTGACAATGAAGTCGCGGTCGTAAAACGCCCGCCGTCCGAGGAGGTATGCGAGCGGCTCGCCCGCCGCGCACCGCGCCACGTAAGCAGCGAACGTCGCCGCCTGTTCTTCGCTCAGCGGCGTCTCAGGATGCGCAATCAGCGCCGCCCGATCCACGCCCAGCACCGCCCCGAGCAGCACCTGCGCATCGAGTGAATCGATCCGAAAGCGAGCACTGGTTAGCACATCACGAATCGTCAGCATGGGATGCCTTAGCCCAATTCAAGTCCATCGCTTGTAAAACGCGGAGCCAATCCGCACACAATTCTGTAGGGGCGAGGCGTGCCTCGCCCTTCCTTTGCGACTTGGCGACTTCGCGCCTTTGCGTTAAATCTTTTGCGCGTCTTGAACTTGATCCCAACTTGGCGGTTGAGTCTCTTTATTGTTCATCCAGCATGAGCATCAGTTCGTCGGGAGTGTGGACAAAGCCGAGCCGCTCGTAGTAAGGCACGCTGCGCTCCGAGTGCCACAGGTTCAGCAACTCGAAATGCTGCGCCTTCGCCCACGTCGATGACGTGGCGCAGCAGCGCCGAGCCGATCCCCTGATTGCGATACTCCGGACGAGTATAGACGTTGGTGATCCAGCCGAAGTAGCGGTAAGAGTCCAGCGGATTCGGGACTTGTTCGACCATCTGCACGAAAACGTGGCTGGCGATCTGACCATCCTGCTCGGCGATCCACATGACCCAGCGTTCGTCCGCCAGCGCGCGGCTGAAGAATTCGACGCAACGCGCCTCGAACTCGGCATAGATTCGGCGGCGGGCTGACGGTCTTTCCCTCAGTCATGAAATCCCAGCGCATCCGTACCAGCGCTGCCACGTCCGGCTGAGTCGCCTGTCGTATCTGCATCCCGCTCCCTGAAGCCTAGACTGCCGTGCGTATCGCGGATCAATAACTGTCCAGCGGATACTGGAGCAGTTAAATCGCGTATTCGAAACCGGCGCGCTGATAGTAGGGCACGCTCTGCTGCGTGGGCCAAACCACCATCAATTCGAGGTTGCGCGCCTTGCACCACTCGGCGGCGGCTTGCATCAACTGCGAGCCGACACCCTTGTTGCGATACTCCGGAACGGTGAAGACGTTGGTCACCCAGCCGAATTGGCGTTCCTCGCGCCCCGGACGCGGCACTTTCTCGATGACCTGCAAGAAGATGTGCGAGACGAGCCGTCCCTCATCCTCCGCCACCCAGATGCACCAGCGACCGCTGTTCAGCGCGTAGTCGAAGAACTGCCCGAAGCAGTCGGTAAAATCCTCGATCGTCGCCGCCGCGTTGATGAAGTCGTCTTCTGCCGTGAAATCCCAACGCATCTGCGCCAGCGCGGCTGTGTCGTGTCGGTTTGCCTTGCGAAAAATCATGATGCCACCTGTTCACCGCCAGCGAGTTTCTCCGCTTGGTCGCGCGTAATCAGCTCGTCGATAAACATGTCAATGTCGCCGTTGACGACAGCTTGGAGGTTGTAGCTGGTCAGGTTGATGCGGTGATCCGTGACCCGGTTTTGCGGATAGTTGTAGGTGCGGATTTTCTCGGCGCGCTCACCCGTGCCCACCTGCGAGCGCCGCTCGCTTTCCTGCTCGCTGCGCTGCTTCTCGATTTCCATTTCGTAGAGCCGCGCCATTAAAATCTGCTTGGCGCGCAGCCGGTTTTGCAGTTGGCTGCGCTCGTCCTGCACTGCCACCACCAATCCGGTCGGGATGTGCGTCAACCGCACCGCCGAGTCGGTCGTGTTGACCGACTGACCGCCCGCGCCACCGCTGCGGTAAACGTCAACGCGCACGTCGTTCATGTTGAGGTCAACGTCCACCTCGTCCACTTCGGCGAGCACGGCGACAGTCACGGTGCTGGTATGGACGCGCCCCTGACTCTCGGTCTCCGGCACGCGCTGGACGCGATGTACGCCGCTCTCGAACTTGAGGCGGCTGAAAGCGCCCTGCCCGCGCACCTCGAACTTGATTTCCTTGAAGCCGCCAACGCCGGTTTCGTGCTGGTCGATGATCTCGACCTTCCAGCGGCGCAACTCGGCGTAGTAGCTGTACATGCGGAACAAGTCGGCGACGAACAAGCCCGCCTCGTCACCGCCCGCCCCGGCGCGGATTTCCATGATCACGTTTTTGTCGTCGCGCGGGTCCTTGGGCAGCAGCATCAGCCGCAACTGTGCTTCGAGGGACTCGGTGCTGTGCTGAAGCTCACTCAATTCTTCCTGCGCCATCGCCAGCATGTCGGGATCGGTTTCGTCCTCGATCAGGGTGCGCGCTTCGTCGAGTTCGCCCATCTCGCGCTGATACTGGCGATACGCCGTGACGATCTCCGTCAAGCTGGATCGCTCTTTGCTGTATTCGGCGATCTTCTCGTAATCGCTGAGCACGTCCGGGTCGCTGAGCAGGCGATCCAACTCGTCGAAACGTGCCTCAATCGCCGCAAGTTTACCTAACATCGCTTTGCCTTGTCTGGTTTTAGTCTGACTTCATTATACGCGGATGTATCGACGCCGTGTAGGGGCGAGGCACATTAGACGTGTCGGAGTATTGCCAAAGTGGTTACAAATATCCGTCGTGTAGGCGGAGTCGAGCTAGCCGCTCACCGCCGCAATGCCGAGCGCAAACGCCGCCGTGATCACGACTGCCCAGAGCAGCCCGCCCAGTGACATCAGCAGAAACAGGCGGCGCGGCGGCGCGTTGAGCGAGATGCCGATGATCGCGCCGATCTGCGCGCCGGTCGTCATCGGCGCGATCAGCGCCAGCCCGATCAAGCCGTAGCGATCCCAGATGCGCCGGATGGTGCTGTCGGGGTTGCTGGATGCCTTGCCGCCAAGCCGTCGCATGATCCACTCGCGCACCGGCTGCCCGGCGACCACCACCAACCCAACGCCACAGGCGTAGCTGATCGCGGCGGTCGCGCCGACGATCAGCGGGCTGATCCCCTGCGCCAGCCCCGCCGGGATCGCCGCCCAGAAGTAAATGAACGCGATTCCAAAAACGCTGACCAATCCAGTAAGATTCATGGGCAGACTACTGCGCTAGATCGACAAAGGTTAACGCTAATCGGTTAACTCCATGCCACGAAAGCTTAGATAATATAAAAAGCAAATACTTTTTCTTGTAAGGAGCTTAACTATGATTAATCAATCCGATACTCAGGGGCGCTTGCGACTGCTGCGCTACGGCTTAATCGTAATCGTCATCATCACCTTCCTGATCGCGTGGTTGGTGCCCTACGCGCAGATTTCGCCCGCGCTGCAAAGCTTGCAAGATGCGAATCCGGGCATCACCGTGACCATGCCGGGTCTGTTCGACAATTTGGGACAGGCGCTCCTGTACACCGTGATCGTCGCCGTCCTCGCCGTGATCGTCTACTTCCTCTACCAGAACGTCTTGCAGCGCACGATGAAATCCGGCAGCTAGCCGCTAACGCATGAACCCCAACCTTACCCGCGCCGCCAACCCCAGCGCGGGTAAGGCGGAGATCCCCCTCATCAATTTGCTTATGAGCGGTTCGCCGCGCGAATTCAGTTATTCCACTCGCTGCCCGACCAACGATTGCGCCCGCGCCGCGGGCTGCGCGGATCATTCTCCATCGGATGCGGTCGCCCTTGCGTGAGCGCGCGCTTCGCCTTCTGGACATCGCTTTCGTGCTTAAGCAGCACGGTCAGGGTGTTTTCGAGCGTATCCTTGTCGAGGTTGTCGGCATTAAGCATGACCAGCGCCCGCGCCCAGTCAATCGTCTCGGAGACGCTGGGGTTCTTCTTCAAATCCATCGCACGAAGTCCCTGCACCACCTCGACCGCCTGCTGCGCCAATTTCGCGCTCAACTGCGGGACGCGCAGCCGGACGATGTTCATCTCGGTCTCGGCGTCCGGGTAGTCGATAAACAGGTAGAGACAGCGCCGCTTAAGCGCCTCGGAGAGTTCACGCGTGTTGTTACTGGTCAGCAGCACCAGCGGCTGATGTTTCGCCTTGATCGTGCCGAGTTCGGGCACGGACACTTGAAAGTCGCTCAGGATTTCCAGCAAGAACGCCTCGAACTCGGCATCGGCGCGGTCGATCTCGTCGATCAGCAGCACGACCGGCACATCCGAGGTCAGCGCTTGCAGCAGCGGGCGCGCCAGCAAAAAGCGCTCGGAGAAGAACACGTCTTCTTCGGTCGCCAAACGGTCGGCGGCGGCGCTGAGCGTCTCGGCGTCAGAGAGTAGTTGGCTCAGTTTATCGCGCAGAAGCTGGGTGTAGAGCATCTGCTTGGCGTATTCCCACTCGTAAAGCGCCTTGCTTTCGTCCAGCCCCTCGTAACACTGCAAGCGGATCAACGGACGCCCGCTGATCTTCGCCCATGCTTTCGCCAATTCGGTTTTGCCCACGCCAGCGGGTCCTTCAGCGAGGATCGGCTTGCCCAGTCGTTCACCCAAAAACATGACCGTCGAGATCTCGTCGGTCGCAATGTACTGCTGTTGGCGCAGCGCCGATTTGACCCCACCGATGTCGTTCTGCATGTGATTTTGTCCTGTTTGACTAAGCGATCACGGAAGTTACGCTAAAACCGATTCGTCAGAGACACGGTAGACAACGCCGTGCCTCTCGCAAACATTGTACAACCGTAGAACCTATTCGGGGCTAGCGCCAATTTGCTCGTCGGTCATCCCGAAACGGCGGCGGCGCTGTTGATAAGCAGCCAGCGCGCGCTGAAGTTCGGCTTCGTCAAAGTCGGGCCAGTAGGTCGGGGTAGCGTAGTATTCGGAGTACGCGCCCTGCCAGATCAAGAAGTTGCTGACACGGAGTTCACCGCTGGTGCGGATGATCAGGTCGGGATCGGGCAGGTCGCCAGTATACATATAGCTGCCGATCAGCGCTTCGTCGACTTGTTCGGCGGGCACGCCGTCGGCGATGATCTGGCGCACGGCGTGAACGATCTCATCGCGCCCGCCGTAGTTGAAGGCGATGTTGAGGATCAACTGGTCGTTGTCCTTGGTCAGTTCCATCGCCTTCTGGATTTTCTTTTGCAGCGCCGAGTTGATCCCTTCCAACTGCCCGATGTGGCGCAGTTGGACACCTTCGGCGTGCAGCTCGTCCAGTTCGTGGTCGATCACCGTCTCCAAAATCCGCATCAACATGCGGATTTCGGAGCGCGGGCGCGACCAGTTCTCGGTCGAAAAAGCGTAGATCGTCAGGATGTCGATGTCGTTTCTGACGGCGGCGCGCAAAATCCGCCGCAGGTTCTCCGTTCCTTGCCGGTGTCCCTCGGCGCGGGGTAGCCCGCGCGCTTTCGCCCAACGCCCGTTGCCATCCATGATGATGGCGACATGTCGCGGGCTGTGCTCGTTGGCATTGTCTTTCTTTTTCTCGCGCACAACAGCAACCATCCGGGACTAACCCCTTCGCTAGACTTCCAGAATTTCTTTCTCTTTGCCCTTGCCCAGCTCTTCGATCTCGGCAATGTACTTGTCGGTCAGCTTCTGAATTTCGTCCTGCCCATGCTTGGCTTCGTCTTCAGAGATCATCTTCTCTTTCTCGAAGTCCTTGATGTCGTCGTTGCCGGAACGGCGAACGTTGCGAATGGCGACGCGCGCGTCTTCCATCCGCTTGTGCAGGAACTTGACCAAATCCTGGCGACGTTCGCGCGTCAGCGGCGGGATATTCAGGCGAATCACGTCGCCGTCGACGTTCGGGTTCAGGCTGAGGTCGGACTGCATAATCGCCTTCTCAATCGCCTTGACCGCCGATTTTTCGTAAGGACGGATCAAAATTTGCATCGGTTCGGGCGTAGAAATCGTGGCGATCTGCCGCATTTCGGTGGGCTGCCCGTAGTATTCGACGTGCAGCCGATCCACCAGCGAGGTGCTGGCGCGTCCGCTGCGGATGCCCTGTAGGTCCTGTTCATAGACCGAGAGGGTGGCTTTCATCTTCTGACGAATTTCGTTGAGAATGTCCTCGATCATGGCTTTTGTTCAGCGCGCGGTCATCCGTAAGTGGCGCGCTCCTCCTTTTATGTGAAGTACCGAGTACGGAGTACCGAGTACTGAGACAAAGAATTTTCGCGCTAGACCCGCTTACGCGCATCCTACAGCACTAACTCAACACTCAGCACTCGGTACCCCGTACTTTAATGATACACAATTCCCGGCGCGATTCCCTAAAATCCGCTTAAGACGACTTTTGACCACGCTCGAATTCGGGGAGTCAGGCAGCGCTAATGGGATGAAAATATAGTTCGAGGATAGCTGCCGCTGGCGGTTGATGCGGGTAAACAATTAGATACAGAGAACGGGCGCAGCGCGCTGCGCCCCTACGGACAAACTCCGTCCTAATTTGTAAAAGTGCATAACCCACCCGCTAGAGAAAACTTAGCGACTCCCTGAAGGAGTCGCCTGTTGGAGCATAAGCGCTGACCGTTTTTCCTCAGCACTCAGCACTCGGTACTGATTTCCTACGCGTGCGCCCAGCCCTGCCAACCGCGCGCCTGCCACGCCGCGTAGAGCGCGACCGCGCCGGTCGTCGCCACGTTGAGGCTCGCGACCGATCCGCGCATCGGCAGCGCCAGCAGCAGATCGCAGGTATCGCGCACAAGGCGGCGCAAGCCTTCACCCTCGCTGCCGAGCACGATGCCAATCGCCATATTGAGGTCGGTCTTGTCCAGCGGCGGGACGTTCGGTCCTAGATCCAACCCGACCAGCCACACGTCTTGCTGCTTGAGGTCGCGCATCGCCTGCACCAGATTGGTCACCTGCACGACCTTGAGATGTTCGACCGCGCCCGCCGAGGCGTTGACGACCGCAGGCGTCACCGCGACGCCACGACGCTCTTGCAGCACGACGCCGTGCACGCCCACCGCATCGGCGACACGCAGCAGCGACCCGACGTTCTGCGGGTCTTTGAGCAGGTCGAGCACGAGGATGAACGGCTTCTCGTCGCGCTGTTTGCTCAGCGCGAACACGTCCTCGACATGCGCGTAGGGATAACCGCCGACGCGCAGCGCCATGTTCTGGTGATTCGCACCGTCCGCCAAATCGTCGATGATGCGCCGGGGTACGCGCTTGACGGTGACGCCACGCTCGACGGCGGTCGCTAGAATCTGCGCGACCAACCCCTTCGTCTCGGTCGTCTCGGTGACGAGCAGTTGCTCAATGTCACGCCGCCCAGCGCGCAGCGTTTCCATCACTGCCCAATGTCCATACAGAAATTCAGGCGCCATTAGTTTGTCTTCCAGAGTGTACCGTCAGCGCGGTCTTCGAGCACCACGCCGATCTTCGCCAGTTCGTCGCGGATGCGGTCGCTTTCCGCCCAATTCTTGTTAGCGCGCGCCTGCGACCGCGACGTGATCAACATCTCGATCAGCGCGGCTTCGCGTGAAGCGTCACCGCCAGCAGCTTCTTCGGTCGCCGGAATGATGCCGAGCACGTCGCCGCCGAGGGTTTTATACAGGTTGTCGATCTCGGACAGCACGCCCAAGCCGACCGCCTGCCCACTGTTGAGCAGGGTGTTCACGTCGCGGGTGAAATCTTGCAGCACCGCCAGCGCCTGCGGTGAACTGAAGTCGTCGTCCATCGCGGCATTGAAAGCCGCCCGCGTCTCGTTCACGCGGTCGAGGATGGCGCTGCTGTCGCCGCTGCCGTCCGGCGCGCTGTTCATCGCCCGGCGCACCAAGCGAACAGCGTTGTAGAGCCGCTCCCAACCGCGTGCCGCCGCTTCCATCGAGCTTTCCTCGTAGACCATCGGGTTACTGTAGTGGATGCTCTCCATGAACATGCGGATCACTTCGGGGCGGAAGCGTTCCAGTGCGTTATTGATAGTCAGAACATTGCCAAGGCTTTTCGACATTTTGATCGGGTTGCCATCTTCGTCGGGGACGAGCAGGCTGCCGACCAGCATCCAGTAGCGCGCGAACTCGACGTCGTTGGCGCACTCGCTCTGCGCGATCTCGCTCTCGTTGTGCGGGAAGATGTTGTCGATGCCGCCGCCATGAATGTCGAAGGTCGCGCCGAGATACTTGCGCGCCATCGCCGAGCACTCGATGTGCCAACCGGGGAACCCTTCACCCCAAGGCGACGTCCCAGCGCAGGATATGTTCCGGCTCAGCGACTTTCCAGAGCGCGAAGTCTTCAGGATTGCGCTTATCAGTGCGGACGGTCTCGCGCGTCCCGGCTTCCTGCTGCTCGACGCGCCGGTTGGAGAGCTTGCCGTAATCCTCGTCTTTGCTGACGTCGAAATAGACGCTGCCGTTGACCTCGTAGGCGACGCCCTTTTCCAGCAGCGTCTCGATCATGCTGATCTGTTCAGGGATGTGCCCGCTGGCGCGCGGCGCGATGTCCGGGCGAGTGACGCCCAGCCGATCCATCGCATCTTGATAAGCGCGGGCATATTTCTCAGCCAGCGCCATCGGCTTGGACTGGGTTTGCGCGGCTTTCTTGAGGATGCGATCTTCGCCGCTGTCGAGCAGATGCCCGACGTCGGTCAGGTTTTGCACGTAGAGGACGTTATAGCCGCTGTAGCGCAGGTAGCGCACGATCACGTCGAACGAGATGTAGGTTTTCGCGTGCCCAATGTGCGACTGGTCGTAAACGGTGGGACCGCAGACGTACATCCCCACCTGACCCGGCACCAGCGGCTCGAATTCCTGTTTTTCGCGTCCCAGAACGTTAAATATCCGCAAGGGCATACCGTCGTCTCTCTCTTTATTCCGTCTGTCACAGTGGGATTCATTTTAACGCATAAGCCGACGACGGTATAGATTGGCTCTAAGCCATCAATTGCTGCGTCTCCGCCTGCCGCAGCACCAGTGCGGCGTGCAGTGAGACCCAGCGACTGCTATCCTGCCGGTCGGCGGACAGTTTCCACGTCCGCGAGCTGTAAGGACTGGTTCCGCGCCAGCGTCCGTTCGCCCCGCGCTGCGCTTCTAGCCACGCCAATGCAGGCTGAGCGCCGGGGCGTCCAAGCGCGCCGAGTTCGCCCAAGACGCGCAGCACGAACAGCACGTCGACCTGATAGAACAGCGGAAAACTCAGCTTCGACCACAGATTGTGGACTTCCCCCGGTGTCGGGTAATCCCCGGCTGCTAACTCAAAACCGGAGTTCGAGCAGGAACGCCAGCGCCGCATCGACCGCTGCAGCAACCGTTTGCGAGCGATCTGGCAGCGCCGCCAACCCCCACAAGCTGCGGACAGCGCCCCAAGCGCAGGGCAAATAGCCATTGAACACGCAGCGGGAGCCGCCAGCCGCCAAATTGCGCGCCAGATAATTGGCGATGGGCGCCACGCGCGGATCGTCAGCGCGCCCACAGTATGCCGTGTAACGCAGGATGTTGCCCCACAAGCAGGTGAACCCGAACTGATCGGGACTCGGCACCGACTCGTCAAACCGTCCTTTGAGCATGTGGTTGTCCGCCGTCGCCGCCAGCATGTAATCGACGGCGCGCTGCATTCGCGGGTCGTCCGGGTCAGCCGCCAGCTCGGTCAGCAGGATCATGCTCCAGTGCGTGCCGCTGTATTTGCGGGCGTAAAAGCCGGGCGCGCCGCGCCAGTGACCGGCAGATGTTTGTTGTTCCAGTATGATCGGGATCGCGCCGCTGCTGCGCAGCGCTTGACGCGCCGCCTGCACGTCGTTATCGGCTTCGCTCCGTCCGAGCAACCGTCGCAGCGTCAGATAACGGATTGAGGGAGTTGGGCTGTCCATCAGCCAACTGATGAGATCGTCCATAATCAAGAATCCACCTATATTCGCCTTGATCTTCTTCAACTATAACATAAGCTTGTGAAATTTTTCTCATTATGAGCGCCGCATGAGTCGGTTTACAAAGGGTTTACAAAACCCCGACAGGTTCTCCACACGGGCGCATTATCCTTCAGACATGGTTTTGATAGATACGGTCACGAGGAGAACAGCATGAAACGTCATATGAACTTCAGTCGGTTGATGGTACTACTCGCAGTATTGGCGATGGCGGTGTTCGCCGTAGCGGTCAGCGCGGAAGACGACAGCACCAGCCTACCCACGATCAACGATGGGCGTGTCAACGAATACGACATCGCTGCGCCGGTCGCCATCTACGACGTTTACAGCTATCCCTATGCTGACGACGTGAACATGGGCGTGCTCGACCACATCGAGTTCTGGGGCATCCCGTCGGGCGGCGACACCATCCAGAAAGTCATGAATGTGACTGCTGCTGAAATCAATGCGGCAGCTCCCACCGGTTCGTCGGTACTGGTCGCGTCGAATGCCGGTTACAGCCTCTACGAAGAGGTTGACGGCAGCCTGACGCTGGTCGGACCGTTCAACTACGTGTTCAACTGGACGCCCAGTCGATAACCGATAACGTCAGATCAAATTGCCCCCACTTCCCCCTTCTCAACGGCGGCTGCCTAACGACAGCCGCCGTTTTTTGCGCCGAATCACTGACCCGCCGCCCGCTGCGCGCCGCGATAGACCGCCGTCCGCAGTTCGACCGCGTAGGCTTCGACGTGGGGGACGTTCAAGCGCCGCGCTTCCGCGATCTCGCGCTCGATGTCGTAGGGCAGCCGGACGAAATCGAGCGAAAACTGAGCGCTCGCTTGACTATCGAGATCGCCTGACAGAATCGCGTAGGACGCCAGCGGCAGATCGAGCGGATTGCCGACACTGCCGGTGTTGAACAGGATTTTGCCCACAGTGAACAGCGACCGCATATAGGCAACGTGAATGTCACCGTAGCCCACGATGTCCGGCGGTGGCACGTCCATGCCGGTGAAAGCCGTATTCTCGAACATCGCTTTGTGGATTTCGTCGGTATCGGTGCTGTGCACGCGCGTATAGACGCTCACCTGCGAGGCGTGAAACAGGCGCACCCGTTTGCCGCTCAGCCAGAAGTCGTAGACGTTCGGCAGGCTGTCCAAATAAGCAAGTCGAGCCTCGCCTAACTGGGCGCGATACCAGCGACCATCATCGTCGTCGATGCCGCACACAGCATCGTCCCAGTTGCCGCGCAAGACGACCTGACAGACTTCGCGGCAGCGGTCGACCACTAAGTCAGAGCGCGCCCCCTTGCCAACCAAATCGCCGAGGTTGTAGATCAGCTCGATCCCGCGCGCAGCGATGTCGTCCAGCACTGCTTCTAAGGCGGGCAGGTTGCCGTGAATGTCGGAAATAACCGCGATCTTGTCCATTCAAATCCTTTAGCTGTTTTGCTTGACCCACACCTGATGCCGCGCCCAAACCCGTTCCCACAGCACAGCGATTTCGTCCTGCGCCAGCCATAGATTGAACTGGCTGTTCAAAACCTGTTCATAACTGGCGGAGTTATCGACAACCTGCTCGCTGACACCCGCCGCGCTGAGCGTTTTCAGCACTGCGCCGCGCAAGCCGACCAAGCCGCCCGGCAGCGAGCGGTAGCAGACCGTCGCCCGCACGAAGCCCAACTCCGGCGACGTTTGCAGGCGGTGACATGCGGGCGCGAAGTGCCCGATCGCGCGCGGCTGGAGCGTGAAGACGAAGCCCGCGCCGCCATCAGGCTGATTCTCGAAGTACCAGCGTCCGCCAGCGGCGGCACCGTCGTTCAGCAGGCGATAAGTCAGAAAATCCTGCTGGTAGGTGCCCACTTCCAGCGGGATCGGCAGTTGCAGCCCATTGCCGAAGCCGACATCGACCAAGTAGGCTTTGTCCAGCTTCACCAGCAGGATCAAGTGCGCCCCGCCCGATCCATCGCCGACGAACTCGCCGGTCACGTCGCTGGCGAGCAGCGTCACGTCAAAGCCGATCTCCCGCAGCGCCCACGCGAACAGGCTGTTCATCTCGTAGCACCAACCGCCGCGCCCGCGAACGACGATCTTGTCGTAAATCTGCGCCACGTCAAGCGAGAGCGCCCGCCCTAAATGGATGTCGAGATTCTCGTAGGCGATGCGCTGGAGGTGGGCGCGATGCAGGCGCTTGAGCGTGTCGAGCGTCGGGTCAAGCGTCCCCTCGACGCCAATCCGCCGCAGATAGGCATTCAACTCCATCAAAGCCGATCCTTTCATACCGCGCCATGCCAACCGCTATTGAAGCATCCCTACCTTGATGTGTCCATACCACGAAATCATGAAGCCGGTTTAGAATGAAAGGGATTAGCTTGCGACAGCGCATCCTTGCTGAAAGCTAACCGCTGAGCGCTAAAGGCTAAATTCATTGCAACCATTTGCGGGAGGACGGCGTCTTATAGAGAGCTATCGGATCCTAGAGGATGAAACCTGATGGGCGAGCAAGCTTACATCAGCTTAATTGATAATCACTGGGCGGTCGTCACCGGCGATGGCATTCACGGCGAGATCGAAGTTCTGGCGGTCGGGCGACCGTTCATGCCCGGCGCGGACATCCGCGCGGCAGTAGCGGAACTCGAAGACTGGGCACAGGCGAACGGCTTTGAACTGACGATGCCGGAGTACGTCCTCACCGATTGGTCGCTGGAAGACTTGATCGAGCCGGAGATTTTCGACGACGTTTTTGGCGAAGCCGATGAGACGCCTTGATGAAAGCTGACCGATGACTCGCCGCGAGTGGCGTAACGTCCTGCTGCTGGCGCTCGCCGTCGCCGCGATCACGACCGCGCCCTATCTGCTGGCGTGGTCGCATCAGGGCGAATCACCGCAAGGTGACGACTGGCGCTTCAGCGGCTCGCTGTTCGGCGTCGAGGACGGCAACTCGTATCTCGGCAAAATGCGGCTTGGCGCGCGCGGCGAGTGGGATTTCTCGCTGTTCTACAGCACCGAAGCCCACGACTCCGCGCCGCTGATCTTCCTGCCTTACATCCTGCCGGGGCAAATCGTCGGGCGCTTCATCAGCGACACCGATCCGGCGCTGACGCCCGCGCTGATCGGCACCTTTCACCTGCTGCGGGTGATCTTCGACTCGCTGCTGATCGTCGTGATCTACCGCTTTGCAGCCGCCTTCCTCAGCCGCCCGCGTGACCGCTTGATCGCCACCGTACTAGCACTGTTCGGCGGCGGCTTGGGCTGGCTGCTCAGCTTGACGGGACAGCCACAGCTCCCCGCCGATTTCTACATCCCCGAAGGCTTCTCGTTCCTGATCCTGTTCGGCTTGCCGCATCTGGCGCTGGCGCGTGCCGCGCTGCTCGGTGGTCTGCTGGCACTGATGCGGAGTTTGCCAACCGATGTCAGCGTAGGGGCATGGCGCGCCATGCCCCTACCTACCCCCAATCGCATTGCGCGCGACCAATGGCGCTGGCTGATCCTCGCCGCCGTCTGCTGGCTGATCG
Source organism: uncultured Chloroflexia bacterium (assembly GCA_963848465.1). Classification (GTDB taxonomy): domain Bacteria; phylum Chloroflexota; class Anaerolineae; order Aggregatilineales; family Phototrophicaceae; genus Flexifilum. The sequence continues at coordinate 133,989 of CAWKDY010000008.1, forward strand.
TCGGCTTGTGCGTCTCGTTCTACTTGGCAATCCTCTACTGCATCCTCGGCGCGTGGGGCTTGGCGGCATGGGTCAAGCAGCGCCATTTCCCGACGGCGCTGTTCGTGCGCTGCGTTCATCTCCGCCGCGATCACGCTGCCGCTGTTTCTGTACTACACGCTGACCTTCACGACCAACCCCGCTTTCGCCGAATGGTCGGCTCAGAATTTGCTGGCATCGCCGCCGCCGCTGCAATACCTATTCGCCTATCTGCCGCTCGGCTTGCTGGCGATCTTCGCCGTCAAGAGAATGTGGGTCGGGGCAGAACTGAGTTCTGCCCCGACGGATGCACGGACGCGACCGGTCGCGCCGCTCTTGATCGGCTGGGTGCTGATCGTGCCGATCCTCGTCTACCTGCCGATCAACGTGCAGCGGCGCATGAGCGAAGCCGTGATCGTCCCGCTGGCGATCCTCGCGGCAGTCGGGCTGCGCGTCCTGTACGAACGCGGCATCCCGCGCTTGGTGCTCGGCGCATGGGTAGGTGTCGCGCTGTTCACGCAGCGTGTTTTTGCTGCTCGGCGGAACGCTCGCCGCCGCGAACCCGGCGCGACCCCTGTTTCGACCCAGCGCCGAGATCGCCGCCTTCGACTGGCTCAACGCGCACTCGCAGCCGGGCGAGATCGTCCTCAGCGCCGTCGAAACCGGCAACGTGATCCCGGCGTGGACGCACTTGCGGGTTTATATGGGGCATGGACCGGAAACGCTCAACTGGCAGTTCAAGACGACGCGGCTCGAATACTTCTACGCCGACGCGATGACGCCCACCGAGCGCGCCGACTTCTTCGCCCATCCCTGCGGCATCACCTACACCTGCGCCGGATCGATCCGCTACGTGCTGTGGGGACCGCTCGAACGCGCCCTCGCGCCGGACGACGATCCGTCGTGGGCGGCAGCGCTTACGCCGATCTACGACGCCGACGGCTACATCATCTACCAAACCAACCTAAACATGAGGCACGATAAATCTATTGCGCAAAATACCCGCCGCGTTACAGGCATTGCTGGCGGACGCCGCGATTGAAGAAATCCGCGAGGGCAGGTCGAACACGAGCGTTTTTCGGCTGGAAAGTCGCGGACAAGCTGACCGGTATCTCAAAATCGCCGAGCGCCACTCTGAGCAGGATTTATACGCGGAAGTCAGCCGCTTGCTCTGGCTGCGCGGACGCCTACCCGTGCCCGATGTGATCTACTGGGCAGAAGATGATACGCGCCAATATCTGCTGATCAGCGCCGTGCCGGGGTTGGTGCTGTACGACGAGTCGCTGCGCGATCAGCTTCCGGCGCTAATGCGGCTCTATGCCGCCGAGCTGCGCCGGATTCACAGCCTGACCGTCGAAGCTTGTCCGTTTGATGCACGGCTGGACGTGAAAATCGATGAAGCCGCCCGACGTTTACGGGAAGGCTTGATCGACGCCACCAATTTTGACCCGGAACGGCAGGGGCGCACTCCGCAAAGCCTGTTTCGTGAAGCTGCTCGCCGCCCGCCCCGCCGACCAAGACCTCGTGTTCACGCATGGCGATTACTGCACGCCGAACGTCCTGATCGACCCGGACGCGATGACCATCAGCGGCTTGATTGATTGGGGGCGCGCCGGAAGTCGCAGATCGCTATCAAGACCTCGCGCTGGCGGCGCGGAGCATCGACTATAATTTCGGCGCGGAATGGATCGCGCCGTTCTTTGACGCCTATGACATCAGCCCGGTAGATCAGACCAAGGTGAGCTTCTATCAACTGCTTGACGAGTTCTTTTGAGCGATGCCCTCGGCGACGCGGATTACAACTTCCCTTCGTAGGCTTTTGCCAAGCGTTTGGGCGCAACGCGCTGCCACCCCTGCGCGAATAGGTCGCGCAGGTCGTCGGGATCGACGGTCGCCATGCAGATCAGCACGAAGGGTTTGCCCACGTAATGGGCATTTACCGAGTAGATATTTGGTTCGACCTGCATACGAATATCGCGCTCGACTTCGTCCATTGGCAGGACGAGCAGTTGATCCTGAGCGCGCAGACGTGCCAGAAATTTGCGTTTGACGACAAAAACCGGATCGCCAAACGCCAGTCGTTCTTCGACCTCGGGCAGCGCCAGCGCGATTTCGCGCACCAGCGTCAAATTCGCATCGTCATCCGCCATCACTAAACACCTTGCAGCGCCTCATCCGGCAGGATGCAGTGGACGCCCGCCGTCGCGTTGACAACCTGCGTGATGTGCATGTCCACGACAAGGCTGGCGAGCGCCATCGCCTGCTGGCGATCAAAGCCGTACTGCTCGCCGATCAAGTCGAGCATTCCGTCAAGCGCTTGCAGCCACGCTTCGTTCAGGTCTTCGTTGAAGCCAAAGGTGATCCAGCCCGCGGGCGTATAGGCGCGCGGCATGGTCAGGTGCAGGTCAGGGCGCAGGTGAAATTCGAGTTCGGCGCATTCCATCGGGCATTCGAGCGCGGGACCGGCGACTTCGCCGTCGCCCTGCCGCGCGTGACCGTCGCCGGTCGAGAACAGCCCGCCCGCGACGGCAATCGGCAGATAAAGCGTGCTGCCCTCGACCAGTTCCTTGCAGTCGATGTTGCCGCCGCAGAAACGCGGCGGGCGAGTCGGGTGCTTGCCCGGTTCGGTCGGCGGCAGCCCCATCAAGCCCAGAAACGGACGCAGCTCGATCTGCTCGACCGTCGGCGTTCCGGGCGATTTTATGTTCCGGGTCGAGCGCCCAGACCTGATCGAAGCGCGGTTCCTGCTCGATACCCAGCCGCTCGTTGATCGGCGAGGCGCCGCCGCCCGCCGTCCAGCCCCACGCCCCGGTGATCAGCCGCTTGATGCGCACTTCGAGCGTCATGCCGGGCTGCGCGCCCTCGACGTAGACCGGTCCGCAGAGCGCGTGACCGATCCGTTCTGCCGGATCCGGCGGCATATAGGGCGGCGGAAAGGCGAAGGGCTGCTGCATGTCGTACTGATACCAATTGGCATCAAGCGTTTGGAACTGAACGGTATCGCCCGACTGAATGGTCAGCACAGGCGAAAGATCGCGCGAGAAATGCCCGTGCAGCGTCTGCGGTTCCGGTTTAATCTGGTAGATTGTCACGATTGTGTTTTCCCATCGGCAGGCTTGGCGAAAATGATGCGTCCGGTCTCCCGGTTGATCAACTTGGTCACTTCGATGTAAATCGTGCGATCCATGAATTCCTTGCCGTTCTCGACGATCACCATCGTGCCGTCTTCGAGATAGCCGACGCCCTGCCCCGCCTCTTTGCCATCCTGAATGATCCGCAGCGCGAAAGTCTCGCCGGGGATGTAGGCGGAGCGAACGGCGTTCGCCAGCGCGTTGATGTTCAGCACGACCGCGCCCTGCGCGGCGGCGACCTGATTCATGGGGAAGTCGATGGTCACGACCGGCGAATTGAGGCGCAGCGCCAGCGCGATCAGTTTATCATCGACCTCGTGAATTTCCTCGATGTCGTCTTCGACAATCTTGAAGGCAATACCCGCCTCGCGCTGAAGTTCGTTGAGCTTCGTCAGCCCGCGCCGCCCGCGATTGCGCCGCTGAGTATCCGACAAATCGGCGACGCGGTGCAGTTCCGAGATCACGAAGCGCGGCACGACCAACGTCCCACCGACAAACCCGGTACGGGCGATGTCGACGATCCGCCCGTCGATCAGCACGCTGGTATCGAGGATCAGTTGGCGCTCCATGCCCGCGCCGATGCGCGCTCGCGACGGGACCGATGCCGAACCACTCATTCAAGAACCGCCAGACTTCCTGCGAACGGATGTTGAAGATCGTCGTCAGCAGATACACCGCCAATACCAGCACGATCCCCGGCAAGAGCGTGCCAAAGGGCGCATCGAGCAGCGACAGCGGATACGCCGCCAGCAGCCCGATCAGCAAGCCGCCCAACAAGCCGATCAGCGTCGTGAACATCGACTGGATCGGCATTTCGTTGATCAGGCGGCTGAGCGCCCGCAGCGGGCGCACCGTGATCCATGGGGTCATGATCAGCCCGAACAGGACGCCGACTAGCGCGAAGATGAAGGAAATACCGAGTTCCGGCAGCCCAAAGGCGGGTGCAGCGGCGACGCCTAAGCGCGCGCCCACCAGCGCAAAAATGATCATGCCAATCATACGAGAGGCAAATTCAACGTACATGATGAACTCCGATTTGCACGCTAAACCGTCGAGGCGCGCCGATAAAAGGGGCGCGCATCCAGCGGTAGGAGATGATGACTTGATCGTAGCATCTGTGCTAGGCGGCGTCAACGCGACTTGGCTTGCCGCGCCGGTCGCAATCCACCGCCAAGCCACTGACATTTTGCCGGTAAAGGATTACACTTACTGGCTGTACTTCGCCGCTAAACGTAGGCGCTCCTGCTCTGCTCCCAGACACGATCTCCTCGCCCGAGCGGCGTTGATCCAAACGACCACAGCTTGTGTTCGCCTTCGACGCGCCGAACCCACTCGATTCGCCGCATAAGGATTCACCTTCCCGCGTCATCACCGCCAGATCAGGAGCACCCGCATTGACTCAAGCTTTTACCCGCACCCGCGTCACGTGGTTGGCTTACGCCATGTTGGCGATCTACGGCTATTTCCTGAACATCATCGGTCCGATCACGCCGTTCTTGAAGGACGAGCTTGACCTGTCGTATACCGTCAGCAGCTTGCATTTTTCGGCATTCGCCGCCGGGATGATCGCCGTCGGGCTGTTCGGACACCGCTTGATCCACCGGCTCGGTCGCTGGAACGCGCTCTGGCTGGGCGCCTTTGGCATGAGCGTCTGCGCCCTGCTGTTGATCGGCGGGCGACACCCCGCCTTGACCATCAGCGCCGCTTTCCTGATGGGCTTGGTCGGCTCGCTGATTCTGGCGATTGTCCCGTCCGTGCTCTCCGACCAGTACGGCGAGCGCCGGGCGGTGGCGCTCTCGGAAGCCAACGTGATCTCCTCGACGATCAGCGCCTTAGCGCCGGTACTGGTCGGCTGGTGTGCCGGATCGGTCATCGGTTGGCGCGCGGCGATGGTGATCGCCGCGATCGCGGTCGTGGTGCTGCGCTTCGGCTTCGGCAAGGTCGATTTCCCGCCCGATCACGCCTCCGCCGACGCGAATCAGCAAAACCGTCCACTGCCCCGGCTCTACTGGATTTACTGGGTGGCGCTGGTGGTGGCGGTGTCGGTCGAGTTCTGCATGATTTCGTGGAGCGCCGACTATCTCGAAACCGGGCTAGGGATGCCCAAAGCGAGCGCCGCGCAGGCGGTCAGCCTGTTTCTGGGCAGCATGATCCTCGGTCGCTGGGCGAGCAGCCGACTGGTGCTGCGCTTGAGCGCGCACCAAGTCGTCACCGGCTCGTTGATCGTGGCGAGCGTCGGCTTCCTGATCTACTGGGGCGCGGCGACCGCGACGGTCGGCATGGTAGGCTTGTTCGTTACCGGGTTGGGCGTTGCCGCGCTCTACCCGCTGATCTTGGCGCTTGCTATCGGCTCGTCCAACGGGAGCACCGTCCGCGCCAGCGCGGTGTCGTCGCTGGCATCCGGTACGGCGATCCTCGCCCTGCCGCTGATCCTTGGGCGGCTGGCTGATGCGGCGGGCATCCATGCCGCCTTTGCCGTGATCATCGTGCTGCTGATCTTGGGCTTCGGCATCACGCAGGGGGCGGCACGTTACGCCCGTCGCCAGCCCGTGATGGTCGAGCCGGTCAGGTAGATTGCCAGCGGCGGACGGGGCGGCAAGGGAAGGCTTTCCCGTCCGAACCTTTGCACGATTTTTCCCGTCCGCTCGCCACGAATTTTCCCGGAACCTTCTTCACTCAGCTTCCCGTCCGGCGTTCCCGTCCGAGCTTGGCGCGTTTTCCCGTCCGATGGTGTTCGAATGGTTCGGACGGGAAGAATTGGTTGGAACGCGCACCGATGAGGGACTCTCCCCTATAACTATCATAGAACATAAATTCTAAATGTCAAGCGGCGACGAGGGGACCGGGGCGCGCGATGACGCGCTACTCCGGCTGATCGTGGGCTTCGCCAATACGCAGGGAGCGGCACGCTTCGCGCGACGCAGCACGGTGCTTGAGACAACGCTGGAGCGGCGGCAGCGCCTGTTGCCACCCAGATGTAATTGGCACTTATTTTACAAATTGATTAAATCCTGATAACAGCCTGCCCCCATGATCGGTTTCTTGACCGAGCCAACCGACTTGCTTCAAGTTGATCGGCTGAACGCTGGTTCAGCGCGGTATTGTTCGCCGCGCCCAGCGTCACGGAGGTAGCGTTATGAAACGACTGATCTTACTGGGATTGATCGGCTGTGCGACGATTCTTTACGGTGTACGCGGGTTCGGGCTCGGTGGAACTCGGCGGCGATAACACCGTCTTCGATTCGTCTGCCGACGCATTTGAGAACCCGCTCCCGCTGCTGAGCGCGGACGAACTGGAGCGGTTTGAACGGGGCGACGACCTGTTCGCGCACTGAATTTACCCCTCAGACCGGGCTGGGACCGATCTTCAACGCGACGAGCTGCGAAAGCTGTCACGCGGGCGATGGGCGCGGGCGTCCGCCGAGCTTTTGCGGGCGAGACCGGCACCGGGCTGCTGATCCGGCTGGCGCTGGATCGACCGAATCGTGACGGCACCGTCGAGCCTGATCCGGTTTACGGCGGGCAGTTTCAGGATGTGGGTGCCGGACGAACGCGGCAGGAAGGCACGCTCAGCGTCAGCTACCGCGAAATTCAGGGGACGTATGCCGACGGCACGTCTTATACGCTCTACGCGCCGAGCTATCAGCTGGCAGACCTGCAATATGGGCGTTTGCGTCCCGAAATCACCTTCTCGCCCCGGCTGGCGTCGCAGATGATCGGGCTAGGTTTGCTCCAAGCCGTCCCCGAAGCCGACCTGCTGGCGCTGACCGACCCGAACGACCGCAACGGCGATGGGATTTCCGGTCGCGCGAACTACCGTTTGGGATAGCGCGCAAAATCGCTACGCCATCGGTCGGTTTGGCTGGAAGGCGAATCAGCCCAGCCTGCTCCAGCAGACCGCCGCCGCTTACAACGGCGACATCGGCATCACCAGCAGTTTTGCCGCTCAGCAGCCGTGTACGGATCGCGAGCAGGCAGTGTGACGATGCTCGCTGCGCAACGCCACCGCCGCGAAATCCGCTGTCGCTGGACGCACTCTTACCGCCGCCGCCGCGCACGGACGAGCCGCACCGCAAGGCGGTTGACACCATCGCCAGCCCGACTTACGAGATCAGCGACGACACGGTGCAGACCGTCGCCTTCTACTCCGGTTCGCTGGCAGTTCCGGCGCAGCGCAACGCCGACGATCCGCAGGTGATGCGCGGTCAAACGTTATTCGCGGCGGCGAACTGCACCGCCTGTCACGTCAGCGAACTGCATACGGGGTCAGCGCTAACGGTCGCCGCGCTGAGCAACCAGACGATTCACCCGTACACCGATCTGCTGCTGCACGATATGGGCGCGGGTCTGGCGGATGGTCAGGTGAATTTTCAGGCGTCGGGCAGCGAGTGGCGCACCGCGCCGCTGTGGGGGATCGGCTTGCTGGAGACGGTCAACGGCTACGCCTATTACCTGCACGACGGGCGCGCCCGCACGCTGGAGGAGGCGATCCTCTGGCACGGCGGCGAAGCGCAAGCCAGCCAGCAGGCATTCGTGGGCATGAGCGCCGACGACAGGGACGCGCTGATCGCGTTCTTGGAGTCGCTGTAAGGGAAACCTCACCCCCCAACCCCCTCTCCGTTGGGAGAGGGGAGTTAAGCGTAGCGAGGGTGAGTTTGTAGGAGCGCAGCGTGCTGCGCCCTGTCTGCTTCTTTCTGGCGCTGGCAACCGAAGGTTGCACGGTGTCTTGGCGGTTCAAATCGCTTACGGGTAATTCCGGCTGAGCATCCGGGCATAGGGGATGGTCTCGCGGACGTGCGACAGCCCGCACATCCACGCGACCGTGCGCTCCAGCCCGATGCCGAACCCGGCGTGCGGCACGCTGCCGAAGCGGCGCAGGTCGAGATACCACGCATAGGCTTCGCGCGGCAGGTCCATCGTCTTGATCCGTTCTTCGAGCAGATCGGCGTCGTAGATGCGCTCGCTGCCGCCGGTGATCTCGCCGTAGCCTTCCGGCGCGAGCAGATCGACGCTGCGGCAGACTTCGGGGCGACCCTCGACCGGCTGCATGTAGAAGGCTTTGACGGCGGTCGGGTAGTGATAGACGAACACCGGGCGGTCGAACATCTCGGCGATGGCGGTCTCGTGCGGGCTGCCGAAATCTTCGCCCCACGTGATCTTGAGCAGGTCTTTCTGTTCGGGATCGTCGGTCTCGGCGGCGAGCTTTTGCAGCCGCTCGACCGCTTCGTCGTAGCTGATGCGCGCGAACGGCATCTGGATCGCTTCCAGCTTGCTCAGGTCGCGCTCGATGATGCCCAGTTCGGGCTGGTGCTTCTCCAGCACGCGCTCGACCACCGACGTGATCATGCGCTCCTCTAAAGTCCATCATGTCTTCCAGCGAGAGGTAAGCCGCTTCCGGCTCCATCATCCAGAATTCCATCAGGTGACGGCGCGTCTTCGACTTTTCGGCGCGGAAGGTCGGTCCGAAGCAGTAGACCTTGCCGAACGCCATCATGTTGGCTTCGTTGTAAAGCTGCCCGGTCTGCGCCAGATAGGCGGGTTCGCCGAAGTAGTCCAGTTCGAACAGCGAGGTCGTGTTCTCGCCCGCCGCCGGGGTGATCAGCGGCGTATCGACCAGCAGATAGCCGTTGTCGTCCATGAAGTCGCGCAGGGCGCGGATGATGGTCGCGCGGATGCGCAGGATCGCCCACTGGCGGCTGGATCGCAGCCACAGGTGGCGGTTGTCCATCAGGAATTCGGTGCCGTGCTCCTTGGGCGTGATCGGGTACTCGTCCGCCATCTGCACCAGTTCGAGCGCCTTGATGCCGATCTCGTAGCCGCCGGGGATGCCGGGGGCGCGCTCGTCGGCGCGCACTTCGCCGGTGATGATCATCGACGACTCCTGCGTCAGCTTGCTGGCGATCTCGAACTGGTCCGGCTCCATGTCCTTCTTGAAGGCGACGCACTGGGCGATGCCCGATCCGTCGCGCAGTTGGATGAACTGCAAGCGCCCTTTGTCGGTGCGGTTGTAAACCCAGCCGCGCACGGTCACTTCTTCACCGACGTGCTGGGCGAGTTCTGCGATTGATACGACTTCTGCCACGATTTTTTGTCCTAAGAATTTTCGTCCAATATGGGCGGGATTATAGCACAGTCGGCGTCAGCGCAGCGCGACAAATCAGCTTATACTGAGCGGCATCCTCAACTGAAAAAGGATCAAACCATGAGCCGTTTGCTGTTGTTCTTCGGCATTGCCCTCGTGATTTTAGGGATCGCCGGGTTGGGCTTGGGCTTAACCAGCATCGGCGGCAGCGTCGCCAACACCATCTCCGACGCGATCAACCCGACCGCCGCCGAACTCTGCAAAGCGGGCGAGACACTGGCGCAAGAGGACGGACCGGATCAATATACCGCCGGAGAAGGCTACCGACACACCGTCCGCTACTTCTGCGTCAGCGCGGCGGGCGAGCGGCGCGAAGTGACCGGGGATTTCGTTCAGGGGATGCTCGGTCAAGCCTTTGGCAGCGTGCCCACGCTGTTCCTGCCGATGATCGGCGGCTGCGCGCTGGCGGTCGGCATCTTCTTCACCCTCATTGGCGCGATTTTGTCGGCGCGCCGTCGCGTTTTGACCTCGCCAGCGGCGGTCACACAGCGCTACGCCTTCGACTTTCCGCCGGACACGCCCGGCTCGCCAACGCCGCGCGCGCGTGGAGCCGACGATCTCGCCGCCAAGCTGCGCCAGCTTGAGCAAGCGCGTGACTCCGGCTTGATCACCGACGAGGAATATCAGCAGAAACGGCAGCAGATTATCGACGGCATGTAGCCGCGCTTGACACAACACTCAGACGCGCTTATTATAAAGTGAACACGTTCACTTTTTGAGAAAACCATGACTGACCTGACGCCCAAAGCCGAAATGACCCGCCAGCACATTCTGACGACCGCCTTCGAGTTGTTCGCTCAACAGGGCTACGAGGCGACCACCATGCGCGAGATCGCCGCCGCCGCCGGGGTGTCGGTCGGGCTGGCGTATCGCTACTTCGAGAGCAAGGAGGCGATGGTCTTGGCGCTCTACCAACAGATGGCAGCCGAGACCGACGCCGCTATCGCCGAACTGCCCGCCGGGACGGTCGCCGAGCGCTTCGTCGCGACGATGGTCGCGCGGCTGAAGCAGGCAGCCCCCTACCGCGAAACCTTCGGCGCGCTGTTCAGCGCGATCATGTCGGCGCAGTCCGATGCGGACTTGCTGGGCGCGAAAGCCGACTCGATGCGCCAGCAGGCGGAAGCCGCCTTCGTCACGCTGGTGCGCGACTCAACCGATGCGCCCAAATCCGCGCACGTCGCGGTGATGGGCAAACTGCTCTACGGCGCGCATTTCGCCATCATCTGGTTCTGGATGCGGGATCGCAGCGATGGGCGACAGGCGACCAAGCAGTTGCTCGCCTTCGTCCGCGATCTGCTGCCGTGGCTGCTGCGCGGACTGGCGCTGCCCCCCATCGCCAAGCAGATCACCCGTTTTATCAGCATCATGGACGGCGTGCTGGGCACGACGCCGTAAGGTCTCTTTTTTTGCTCGCAAAACTGAACATGTTCAGTTCTAAGGAGAGAATCATGAAGCATGCAGTCACCGGGGCATTCGGCTATTCCGGCAAGTTCATCGCCCGGCGCTTGCTCGACGCGGGCGAGCAAGTCATTACGCTGACCAATTCAGCGCGCCAGCCCGACTCGCCGGATATTCAGGCGTATCCGCTGAAGTTCGACGACAGCTTGATCGAGGCACTTGAGGGCGTGGACGTGCTCTACAACACCTACTGGGTGCGCTTCAATCACGCGAACTTCACGCATCAGCAGGCAGTGAGCAATTCGCGGGCGTTGTTCGCGGCAGCCCAGCGCGCCGGAGTCAAGCGGATCGTCCACGTCAGCATCACCAATCCGAGCGCCACCTCGCCGCTGGAATACTTCAGCGGCAAGGCGGAGGTCGAGCAAGCGCTGACCGACACGGGGCTTTCACACGCGATTCTGCGCCCGGCGGTCTTGTTCGGCGGCAGCGACATCCTGATCAACAACATCGCGTGGGCGCTGCGGACGCTGCCCGTGTTCGGTGTGTTCGGCGATGGGAATTATCGCCTTCAGCCGATCCATGTGGACGACTTCGCGGCGCTGGCGGTCGCGCAGGGGCAGAGCCACGAAAACACGATCGTCAATGCCATCGGTCCCGAAACCTTCACCTACCGCGAACTGGTCACGACGCTGGGGCGGATCATCGGCGTGCGGCGCCCGATCATCAACGTAGCGCCAGCCGTCGGCTACGCGGTCGGCTGGCTGCTCGGTCGGCTGCTGGACGACGTGACGATCACCCGCGACGAGATCGACGGCTTGATGGCGAATTTGCTCTACGTCGATGCGCCGCCAGCCGGATCAACCCGGCTGACCGACTGGGCGCGCCAGCACGCCGATACGCTGGGCAAGCGCTACGCCAGCGAACTCGCGCGGCGTTAAGCGGGCGGGTCGAGGACGATCACGTCGATCAGCGGTGTAACGTTGAAGCCCGCGTCGAGGATCGCCTGCTGAATATTGTAGGTGAGCTGCGCCCGCAGGATGTCCGGGTCGGCATCGCTGTCACGCTGGACATAGACGACGCTGAGCAGCGTGTTTTGCCCGCTAATGTCCGCCCGGGTGAAGCGGACGTTCGCTTCGACCAAGCGCGCGGCAGTTTCTTCAGCAACGACTTGCTGCAAAACGGCGGTCGCGCGCTGCGACTGGCTGGATCGCTGGAATTCGGGCGGATTGCGGAACTGGATGAACAGCAGCCCGGCGAGCAGCAGCACCGTCACGGCGAGGGTCACCGGGAACAAGCGCCGCATCCCGCGATCATAGCGCGCGCCGCGCACGGACAAGCCAACCAAGCGAAAGACTATCGCGCCGGAGAGATTGATGCCGACCAATTGCAAGAACAGCAAGAATAAGCCGCTGACGGCGATGTCCCACTCGCCCATGACCGCGCCCATGCCGACCAACCCGGCGGGCGGCGCGAGCGAGGCAGCGACCAGCACGCCGGTCGCTGCGCCGGAGACCATGCTGCTGCGGCTCGATTGGCTGAGGTTGAGCGCACCCGCCGCCCCCGCGATCAAGGGCAGCAGCAGAGCGACTTCGGAAATCTGGCTGGCGTCGATCATCTGCGGGGTGACAACCCGCTGCCCCAAGATCAGGCTAATCGCCCCGGCGACAACGATAGTCGTGAACAGCGCCGCGAAGTAGCGCAGCAAGGCACGGCACAGGAGCAGGAAATCGCCGCGCGCGGTCGCCAGCGCCACGTTCATCGCCGGACCCGCGAACGGCGCGATCAGCATCGCGGCGATCAGCAGAAACGCCGAATTCGTGAACAGCCCAATCCAAACGACGACGCCCGCTGCCGCCGCGTAGCCGAGAAATCCGCGCCATGAGCCAATGCTCTGCAAACCGCCGAGGTAAATCTCGATGGGGCTGAGCATGGTCACGTTCGTGACCTGATTGGGCGTCTCTGACGGCGGCGGTTGCAGCGCGAATACGCCTTGCGGCGCGAACGTGATCCGCGTGTCCGGCAGGTCTTCGAGCGCGCCGAGCAGCGCCTCGATGCTCCGGTTGCCGACATCAAGCAAGATCAAGTCGGTCGGTTCGCCGTCGATCCCGCTGGCGTCGAGGCGGGCAACGTTCGTGCCATGATGCTTTCGGGCAACGTCGATCACGCGGCTGCCCCCGCCGCGCGGCACTTGAACGAAAACTTGGCGCATGGGGAGTTTCCCTCTCTGTGGATGGTACGTCATAAAATTTGTAATTAAGTTGATAAGGCATTATATCATAGGTGAGCGCGGGGTTTTCCACTTGACAGGGGCTATACCAATCGGTATACTAAGCACATGATGATCGACAACCGGACGAGAATTCTACAGGTGGCGCTCAAGCTGTTCGCGGCGCACGGCTACGACGGCGTCGGCGTGCAGCAGATCGTCGAGGCGGCGGGCGTGACCAAGCCGACGCTGTATCACTATTTCAACAGCAAGCACGGCTTGTTCGAGACGCTGATCGCCGAGAAGTCGGTGCGGCTGCTCAAAGTCGCCACCGAAGCGACCGAGTATCACGGCGACTTGCCGCTGACGCTGACGCGCACCGTCCGCGCCTACTTCGACTACGCGCAGGACGAACCGACTTTTTACCGACTGCTGCTGGCGACCACCTTCTCGCCGCCAGAGAGCGAGTATCACCCGCCGGTCGCCGCGCTGCAGCGCCAGCAGTTCGCCCTGTTCGAGACCCTGTTTCAGCGCGCCGTCGAGCAGCACGGCAATCTGCGCGGGCGACAGCAGCAGTACGCCGTCAGCTTGCGTGGGACGATTGACACCTACATCGGCTTGGCGCTGATGGGTCACGCCAGCCTCGCGGGGGACGAGATCAGCTACCGCGTGGTGCAGCAGTTCATGTACGGCATCTTTTCGTGAGATAAACGCTAGTCGTTGGGGCATGGCGCGCCATGCCCCTCCATTTTTGCCTGCTTACTATACCGATTGGTATACCGGAGATGACTATGCAACCGCATTGGATCCACGACGCCTTCGTCTATCACGTTTATCCGTTAGGGCTGTGCGGCGCACCGGAGCGCAACGATTTCCGCATCCGCGCCCGTGCCGCGCTTCGACGCGCTCTACGATTGGCTCGATCACTGGCAGACGATGGGGATCAACACGCTGTATCTGGGTCCGCTGTTCGAGTCGACGGCGCACGGCTACGACACGGCGGATTACTTGCAGGTGGATCGGCGGCTGGGCAGCAACGAGACGCTGGCGCGCTTGGCGGCGGAACTCAAGCGGCGCGGCATCCGCCTGATCCTCGACGGCGTGTTCCACCACGTCGGGCGCGACTTCTGGGCGTTTCAGAACGTGATCCGTCAGGGCGAGCGGTCGGCTTATCGCGACTGGTTCGCCGGACTCGACTTCACACGCCAGAGTCCTTACGGCGATCCCTTCGCCTATGCGGGTTGGGCGGGGCATTACGATCTGGTCAAGCTCAACTTGGCGAATCCTGACGTGCGCCGCCACCTGTTCGACGCGGTGACCAGTTGGGTGGATCGCTTCGACGTGGACGGCTTGCGGCTCGACGCCGCCGACCGGCTCGACTTCGACTTCATGCGGGCGCTGCGCCAGCACTGCCACACGCTCAAGCCGGATTTCTGGCTGATGGGCGAGGTGGTCGGCGGCGATTACCGCCGCTGGGCGAACGCCGACCTGCTCGACGCGACGACCAATTACGAGGCCTACAAGGGGCTGTATTCCAGCCACGTCGATTGCAACTACTTCGAGATCGCCTACTCGCTCCAGCGCGAGTTCGGCGCGGAGGGCATCTACCGCGACCTGCCGCTCTACAACTTCGCCGATAACCACGACGTGGATCGGGTCGCCAGCAGCCTGACCAATCCGGCGCAGCTCTACCCGCTCTACGGACTGCTGCTGACCATGCCCGGCGTCCCGTCGATCTACTACGGCAGCGAGTGGGGCATCCCCGGCAAGCGCACGCCGCAGAGCGACAAGGCGCTGCGTCCCGCGCTCAGTATCCACGACGCGGCAGCACTGCCGCAGCCGCAGCTTGCCGATACAATCGAGCGTCTAGCAGCGATCCGCCGCGAGTCGCCCGCCCTGCGTTACGGCGATTACGCTCAGCTTCACGTCGCGGCGGAGCAGTTCGCCTTCATGCGCCGGAGCGACGGCGAAACGGTGGTGGTCGCCGTCAACGCCGCCGATCATCCGGCGACGGTTGCGCTGCAAGGTTTAAGCGGGTCGCGCCTCGATGACTTGCTCAATCCCGGCAACTCGTTCCCGATCCGCGACGGCGCGGCGACGGTCGATCTGCATCCGACGTGGCTGCGAGTCATGCGGGTTCGGTGACGTTTGCTAGGTTGGGCATTCACGCTATCGGGTGGATAATCGCAGGAGCGCTCGTAGGCGAGGCTGAGCACGATGCTGACACTGCATTTCAAAAACCGGCGTGATGCGCTGCTCTACGGTGTGGTCTTCGCGGCGGGTTGTCTGGTCGCGCTCTACGTCTGGAGTCAAGCGAGCGGCACGCCGGTTCAGGACGAAATCGGGCACGTCGTCATCGCCCGCAACGCCTGGAACCGCCCGGAACTGATCTTCGACATCTGGGGGCGGAGCGCCAATACGCTGATCTTCATGCTGCCCGCCCTGTTCGGCTTGACCGGCGCGCGCCTTGCCGCCTTCGTCATGAGCGGCGCGGTCGTCGTGTTGGCGACGGCAGTCGCTCAGCAGATGGGTCTTAAGCGGCTGTACTTGATCCCGCTGCTGCTCTGGTTCCAAACGTGGTTTCCGAGCTACAGCTTCGCCGCGATCACCGAAATCCCGTTTTCGCTGCTGCTGATTCTCGGCATGTATGGTCACGTCACCAAACGGGCGCGCCTGACGGCGATCTGCGTCGGGCTGCTGCCGCTCGTCCGCCACGAAGGGATTTTGCTGGTCGGGCTTGTGTCTATCTATTGGCTCTGGCGAGGGTCAAGGCGCGCGCTGCTGATCGCATGGCTGCCGCTGATCGCCTACAACGTGGGCTATTGGCTCGTGCTGCAAGTGCCGCTCCCGGAAATCCCGCTGGCGATCTACTTTCAGCCGAACTCGACGACCGAATACGGATCGGGGGCGTGGCTGCATTACGTCCCCTATTTGATCGTGCGGGCTGGGCTTCCGGTCACGTTCTGGACGTTGGGCGGGCTTTACGTGGTCGTCCGGCAGCGGCGGCGCGGCAGCAATTATTTGCTGCTCTATCTGGCGTACTTCGCCGTCCATTCGCTGATTTATCACTTCGGCTGGTACGCTTCGGGTGGCTACGATTTCTTTCTCCTGCCGCTGGCACCCGCGCTGGCACTGCTGGCGAGCGTCGGCGTCGACACTCTACTCGATTTGCTGAGGAAGTCGCGCCGAGTGGTGCAGGCTGTCGGTTACGCTGTGGTTTTTGTTCCGGTGCTGATCGGCGTGCAGTTCGCGTCGATCTGGCAGTTGGGCGCTGAGGAAATCGCCGTGCGCGACGCCGCCCGGTGGGTTAGTGCGCAGAAGGTGGAGGGCGCGGACGTCATCGCCGCGCACGTTTGGTTCTACTACGATGCGCTCTACGAGGTGGCGTGGCAGCATTCGTGGACGGAGTGCCGCGATCTCGACGCCGCGCCCGCCGGGACGCTGCTCGTCTGGGACGAGCACTATTCTCCGCTGTGCGAGAACTACTCCGCCGCCCGATCCAGCCCCGCGTGGGACGAGCGCGCCCGCTTCGGCGACGGCGCCGCCATCATTCTCGAAAAGCGCTGAACCGCTCAGCTATTCTCGCCGAGTTCGCGGTCGGTCTTGAGCGCGGCGAACAAAGCGACTAAATCTGCTGGCGACTCGCCGTCATCGGCGATGACTTCGAAGGTCGTCTGATAGCTGGCGATCTCGTCCAGCGCCGCGAGGCAAATCGCAGCGACATCGCTGCGGCTGATGTGTCCGCCGCTGATGGTGTCGCCCTGCCCGATCTTGAAGCCGGTCATGCCGCCGGAATCATCGGTCAGCCCGCCGGGGCGGATGATCGTGTAAATCAGCCCACTGGCGCGCAGCACATCCTCGCCCTTGAGCTTCCAATCGAGCACCCGCCCGAAGTTGTTGAGCGGATGTTCGGGATGAGTCACGGCAATCGACGAGACGAGGATGAACCGTTGGACGTTCGCGCGCTGCGCCGCTAGCACCAGATTGCGCACGCCTTCGAAATCGACTTTCTCCGGACTGCCGTCGCCGACCGGCGCTTTAGCGCCAATCGTGCAGATCACGGCGCGCACGCCCGCGAACGCATCCGGCAGAGTTTGCGGATCACGCGCATCACCGACGACCAGTTCGGCGCTGTCGGCTGAACTGAACAGCGTCGCCGCCAGTGCGCGGTCACGCACCAGCGCGCGCACCGCTTGATCCTGCGCCATCAGCTTGCCGACCAAATGGCGACCGACGCCGCCGGTCGCCCCGGCGATCAAAATGGGTTGGGTCATGGCTGTCCGCTCCCTAAACAGGTATCGCGTTACTCTGGCTTGTCGACTTCCAAAGTCGCACGCCGGGAATGCAGCAAATTGCGCGGAATGTTGAGGATCGCAGTCCGCATTTCCTCGTCGCGGATGACGTGGATCAGGCTGGGCAGCCCCGGAATGATGACCAGCAGCACGATGATCGGCAGCAGATACTTGTCGATCTGGTCGGCGGGGATCAGATGCCCGAACAGATATCCGGCGAGGCTGACGCCGCCCGCCCACAGGATGCCGCCGATGATGTTGAAGGTCACGAAGCGGCGGTAGTGCATGTCGCTGATGCCAGCGACAATCGGCGCGAAGGTGCGGACAATCGGCACGAAGCGCGCCAGCACGATGGTTTTCGAGCCGTGTTTCTCGTAGAAGGCTTCGGCGGCTTCGAGATGCTTTTTCTTGAAGAAGGTCGAGTCTTCGCGCAGGAACAGCCGCCGCCCGAACTCGTCGCCCAAACATGTAGCCGACGCTGTCGCCCAGAATCGCCGCGACGCTGCAAATGATAATCAGTTCGGGCAGCGAGAAGAAACCCGTTAGCGCCAGAAATCCCGCCGGAAACAGAATGCTGTCGCCGGGTAAAAAGAAACCGATCAGCAAGCCCGATTCCGCGAAGAGGATCGCAAACAGCACGATGTATCCCAGCGTTGGACCGATTTGTTGAATGAATCCAATGACATCCATCTGCCTACACCCTCCGGTGCCTAGCATCTGCGTCCGAATCAACGCGCCGTGATTGTACCTGACAGTATCGCCGCAAAACAGCGTAAATCGCGTCAAGGCGCGGCGCGCACGGGTCTCCAATTGAATGCCCGCGCTGATTTCGGTGTCGGTTAATCGGCAGCATTGTGCGTCAGCCGACTACACTAACTTTCGGCGCCGAGCTTTCGGCGCACCTGATAAAAACGCCCGCGCTGCCGAAATCCCAGCTTTTCGTTGACCGCGATCATCGGCGCATTGGTGGCGTCATTGAACGTCTTGAGGGAACGCTGCCCGTTCTGCTTGGCAAAACGAATCGACAATAACTTCAGCGCTTGACCGATCCCCCGCCCGCGATAGGCGGGCAGCACCCCCGTCATTTGGCTGAATGCATCACGCGCTGGCAGGCTGACCTGCGACATTCCGATCCAGTCGTCGCCGTCGACCGCCAGAAAGATACCCTCATGCGGGAACGTGTCCGGCAGCAGACGATCATTCACGTAACGCTCGAAGTCGATGAAAGGCTGCGGCTGGTCGCGCGGAATCGTCGCGGACAGCGTCTTATTCAGCGTATAAAGCCGTTCGCGGTGGGCGGCGCTGTCACCACACTCAGCATAGGTTTTGAATGCCAATCCGGTCGCCGTCGCCCTTTCCAGCAGCGCGACAAACTCGGATTCGTCCCATGCTTGCAAATCGAGGTCAAGGTTGACCATGTGCAGGTAAGGCTGAAAATCAAAAGCGGCGCAAAATGCGAGTCCCGCCGCATCAGTGTCGCTTACTCGTGACGTCAGTTCCGCCGCAGCCCGCTCAATCCCCAAGGCGAGCGCCTCGTTCATCAGCGCGCGTCCAATACCTTGCTGCCGATCCGATTCACAAACTGCCACCCAGACGAAACCCGTCGGCGACAGCGACATGATACCGGCGACCTCGCCGATGTCATTCTCACCGACGCGAAACCGATAGGTTTCTGCCAGCTTGCGCACATCCGGTGCGGGCGCTGGATAAAAGGCATCGTACAAACTCTGTATCGCGGCTGTATCGCGCGCGTCGCTGTCGCGAATCTTCATGCGAACACTCTCATGACTACAGTTTTATGTCCGCGCTGACCTCGTCCAGCCGCGCGATCTCGTCGTCGGTCAGCCGCCAACCCGCCGCTTGCGCGTTGGACGCCGCCTGTTTCGCGTTCTTCGCGCCGGGGATCGGCAGCGTGCCTTTGCAGATCGTCCAGTTGGTCGCCACCTGTGCCGGAGTCCTGCCGTCGTGCGCCGCGCCGATCTCGCGCAGCGCGGCGATCAGCGGCGGCAGCTTGGGCAGAACCCCGCGCAGGGTCATGCCCCGGCTGCCTTTGGGCGGGTTTTCGACCGTGTACTTGCCAGAGAGCAGCCCCATCCCCAGCGGGCTGTAGGCGATGATCTTGATGCCGCGTTCCTGCGCCGCTGCCAGCGTCCCGTTGCGCTCGATCTTGCGCTGGATCAGGCTGTACTCGACCTGATTGCTCGCCAGTGGATAGCCGCGCGCTTCCAAAACCGCGTGGCTGCGGATCAACTGGTCGCGGTTGTAGTTCGAGACGCCGACCGCCTGCGTCAGCCCCAAGTCGAGCGCATCGGCGAGCGCCTGCACCCACGTCTCCACCGGGATCGGCGGCGCGGGGAAGTGCACCTGATAGAGGTCAACGCTGGTCATCCCCAGCCGCTTCAGACTGCCGCGCAGCGCCCGGATCAACTGTCCCTTGACGAGCCGCCATGGAAACGGGAAGAACTTGGTCGCGACCAGCACGTCCGCACCGCTCTCGCGGATGAACTGCCCGAGCAGCTTCTCGCTTTTGCCCCAGCCGTAGATTTCCGCCGTATCGAACAGCGTGATCCCGGCATCAAGGGCGGCGTCGAACGCTTGACGCACGTCCGCGTCGCTGTAAGCGCCGCCGAAGCCCCAGACCAGCTTGTCGCCCCACTGCCACGTCCCCGTCCCAAGCGCCAACGTGTCCGGCAGCCGGTGATCGACAACGTGATTTGTAACATTTTCAACCGCATTCATACTCGATGCTTCCTCTACCAGTGTCACCTGATGCTTGTTCGCGCATACTCTAGCCAACCCACTCAGGCTGACTTACAAATTCTCAATCGCCCCGCGCACAATCGACGCGCTGCGTTTCAGCTTCTCGCATTCCTCATCGCTGATCGGCAGCGGCAGCGTTTCGAGCACGCCCTCCCCGCTAACCAGATGCGGCAGCGCGACGGTCACGTCCTTGACTCCCGCGACTTCGTCCTGCGGCGCGCAGACCGTCAGAATCGCCCGCTGATCATGCAGGATCACGTCGACGATCCGCGCCAGCGCGCTGCCGATGCCGTAGTAGGTCGCGCCCTTGCCCTCGATGATGTGGTAAGCCGCGTGCCGCACCTGATGGTCGATCTCGTCGCGCTTGGCTTGATCGAAGCTGATGTGCCATTCGGCGTTGAACTCATCCAGCGGGATCCCGCCGACGCCGACCATCGACCACGCCAGCACCTCCGAGTCGCCGTGCTCGCCGATCACGTAAGCGTGGATGTGCTGCGCGTCGATGCCAACCACTCGCCCCAACAGCGCCCGAAAGCGCGCCGTATCCAGCGTCGTGCCGGAGCCGAACACGCGCCCGCGCGCCCAGCCGTACCCCGTCGCGATTTGGGCGGTGAGATGCGTCATCACATCGACCGGATTGGTCGCCACCACGATCAGGCTGTCCGGCGCGTGCATGATGATCTGCGGGATCACCTCGCGGAAGACGCCCGCGTTGCGGCTGAGCAGTTCCATCCGCGTTTCGCCCGGCTTCTGGTTGACCCCCGCCGCCATGATCACGACGCGGCAGCCGGAGAGCGCGTCGTAGTCGCCCGCGTAAATCGCCAACGGGTGCGCGAAGGGGACGGCGTGCAGGAGGTCATCCGCCTCGGCTTCGGCGCGCTTGGTGTTCTTGTCCACCATGACGATCTCGCGCCCGACGCCGCGCATCACCAGCGCATAGGCTGCCGTCGCCCCAACAAATCCCGTGCCGACGATGCCGATTTTCATCTAGGCTTCCTCCCAGTCTTCGAGGTGCAGATCACTCACGCGGCTGAACTCGCGCGTGTTATGCGTAACCAGAATCAGATCACGCGCCAGCGCAATCGCCGCGATCATGAGGTCGTTCGGTCCGATTGGCATGCCTTGTCGAGCAAGCTCGGCACGAATCTGGCTGTAGAAATCCGCTGCTTCGTCGTCAAACGGGAGCAACTCAAACAACGAGAGAAACTCATCCTGCTTAACCCGCGCTGTTGCCGGATCATGGCTCCGCCTTGATCCAAAATACATTTCCGCTTTGACAACCGAGCATACAGCAATCTCATTCGGCGGCAGCAACTCCATTTTGTCGATGACTGGCTGAGAGCGCCGGTTCAGGTAACGAATACACGTATTCGTATCAAGCAAGTACCTCATTCGATCTCGTCGCGTTCTTCGTATTCGCCCTGCGGAGGACGCTCAATTGGATCGCCAGCGAGACTGCCAGCCGTCCGCTCGAAAAAACCGGGGGGCCAGCCGGGTGCCACTGGTACCTCAGCAAGTTTTCGATGGAATTCCGCTTGCTCCAAATTGGTCGCTAAATGCCTCAGCAAACGCAGCTTGTCGTACTGCGTGAGCTTATCCGCCGCTTGTTCAATTTGTTCGTAGGTTGCTGTCGCTTCGCTCATCGTCACACCTTCCCGCTCAGACGACAATAGCTACTTTCACCTTCCAATTATAACGGAAAACTTTAAGTTCAAGCGTTGATCAAGCGACCGTACTCATTTGAGAAGCAGGTCAGTCAGCAATATCGGCGTTCAGAACCAGAACGTCCGCCCACAAATGCCGGTAATCCGCGACAAACTGCTGATGCGCCGGATGATTGAAATAGAGGTCAACGTCTGCCAGCGAGGCGAAGGTCAGATAGTGCAGCGTGTCATACTTGGGCGCAGCGCCAAAATCCCCCGAAATGCCGAACCCGCCGCTGTAACTGGCAATCTGTGGGATGGCATCCTTGAGCGCGGCGAGTGCGTTCATATGCGACTGGCGATCCAATTCGGTGCAAGTGTCGGTGAATTTGAAGCATACGATTCGTTGGATTGACATGGTTTGGTTCTCCTAAACGACGGGTCAACGATGCTAGAGCCGTCTCGAAACGATGATTGGTCGCAACCATGCGAATGACTGCTGATCCGGCAGCGGCAGTTCGCCTCGTTAAACGTCAACCATTGTCGTCAACCGGCTTCATCCGCTTTTAACAAAAAAACGTTATACTAAGATTACCGCATGAGATAGTTCCATAAGGATGAAACGGATAATATGATTCAAGATAGCTCGAACCTGCACTCGCAGTATCCCGATTTCTCTCGCCATTGGTGCGATACGTCGGAGAAGTTCGCCGGGGGTGACGCGCTACTGACCGCGATGCAGAATCATTGGGTCGCCGACGACAGTTGTGTTGAAGAGCACTACTGGCACGCCGGAACACGGTTGGTAACGGTCTTCGTCTTCAACCTGCACAACGATGGCGAAACCCTGCGGATGCCGGTGGTCGCCAACCCGTACGTGCGCCGCGTGATCCGCGACGAGGAATTCAAGGTCGTTCAGTCGGAGCAAGCACGCGCATCGCAGCGCCAGCAGAGCCGCTACGAGGGTCACGACTAATCGACCTCACTAAGCGAATGCTCGTCGCAGCCGAGCGGGAAGCAGCGGCAGCAGCCGCGCAATCTCGTCGCGGCTGAACGGGCGCAGCGCCAGCAGCACGACGCCGTAAGTCGCGCTGGCGATGACCACCGCCAGCACGGGCTGGACGCTCCAGCCAACTGCCAGCGCCACAAACATGACCGCCGCCGCCGCAACCGGTCGCCAAATCATTCCCCACCACGGGAGCGTTCCCAACGCCCCCTGTAACAGCCGCGCAAACGGAACCAGCAGCACCGCTTCGGAAGCAATCGTCGTCAGCGCCGCCGCACGATACCCATATAACGGGATGAGCACCACGTTGCTGACGATGTTGAAGGTCACCGCGACGACGAACGCCCGCGTAATCTTCCGCTGTAAGTCGAGCGCGATCAGCACGTACTGAGTCAGGCTGTTCATCCAGCCAATCGGGATGCTCCAGATCATCAACTGGGTGGCAATCGCGCCATCCGGCAGATACTGAGCGCCGCCCAAGACGCCCGCCAGAAATTCCGACGAAAAAGTGAAAAATACCGCCAGCGGCAGCGCCACACTGACCAGCAGCTTGATCGCCAAGATGTAGTTGCGGCGCAGCCCGTCGCGGTCTTCATGCGCCTGCCGCGACATGACCGGCAGCAGCGCCTGCGTGAAGAACGAGGGGATGATGTTGATCGCTTGCAGCCACTTGTAGGCGACCGAATACTGCCCGACCATCTTCGCCCCGTGATCCGCCTCGATGATCACCACGTCGATCTGAAAGAAGATCGTCGCCAGAAAGTGATTGAGCATCAGGAACCAGCTCTCGCCCGCCATCGCGCGGATCAGGGGCAGGTCGATCAACCGCGCGCGGGCGGGTTTGAAACCCGCCCCTACCATGTCGTCGGCTGGTGGCACGCGGCTGTGCGCCGCCGCTGCTATCTGATCTTCGTCTGCAATCTGGGGCGTGTTTGCGCCCCTCCCTGAAATCGGGGAGGGGTTGGGGGTGGGGTGAATCTTTAGCATCCCTCGTGCGTTCCAGCCCAACAGCGCCAGCGTCAGCAAATTGGTGATGATGCTGACCGCCGCCAAGCCGATGATCCCGTAGCCACCGAGCAGCGCGATCACGCCGAAGACTGCTTTGTTGATGGTCGCTACGGTCGCCACCGCCGCCGGGACTTCGGCGCGCTCGAAGGCGTAGTAGAGCGCCGTCATGCCGGTGCTGAGGCTGTTGGGCAGCAAGCCGACATACAGGATCAAGATGGCGATCAGCGCGGTTTCGTTGATCGGCGGCGTGACCGTCGCCTGCCGCACGCCGAGGAAGCCGAGCAGCAGCGGCACGCCCAGCAATCGCCAAGCCGATGCGCATGGCGCTGGTGTTGAAGAAAATGTGCGCGGCGCGGGAACGGTCGCGGGCGACTTCGCGGGTCAGGTAGAGGTTCAGCCCGAAGTTGGTGAAGATGTCGAACCAGACGAAGATGATCCCGGCGTAGAAGTACCAACCGGAGTCGGTCGGACCGAGGACGCGCAGCATCACCAGCGCGAAGGCGAAATCGATACCCCGGTTGAACAGGTTGAGGATGATCGGCGCGAGGCTGTTGCGGGCGACGCGCATGGTCGTGCTGGCGTTCTCCGGCGCGCCGACGAACATCCGCCACAACCAGATGCCGAGCATCAGCATGATCAGCGCACCGCTGATGACTGAGGCGAAAATGCCGACCTGAAAACTCTGCGGGCTGTAGACCAGCCGCACCGTGAACGCCCCGGCTTCGGGCAGAATCACGCCTTGCAGATCGCCCTGCACGGGGATGACTTCGGCTTGCGTTTCGGCGTCCTCGCCGGCACCGGGCGCGCGCAGGTAGGCGCGCCAACCGTCGGCGTAGCTCTGGCTGACGACCAGTGTAGACGATTGATCGATTTGTAGGTCGAAAGTCAGTTCGCGCCCGCTGTCGCTCGTAATCGTGACCGGCGTGTAATCTGATGGGATCGTCAGCGCAGCCGGATCGAAATCAGCGCTGGCGACGACGTAGGCACGCGGCAGCGCGTCGGTATTTTCCCAGATGCGGACGGCTTCGTCTTCGTAGGCGAGGGTGTAGTCGGGCAGGTCGATGCTGGTCGCCGTCCCGCTGATCACGTAGCGCACGTTGAGCGCGTCCAGCAGCGGCGATTCGAGCGCCGTCTGCGGGTCGAAATCAGTTTCACCATAATTCGTGTAAATCGGCGCGATGCGGTTGTAGGCAAGCTGCACCTGCGGCGCGATCTGCCCCATGAAATCGACGTAGCGCTTGGGGATGATGCTCTCGTAGCCGCGCACGTCGTCGAGTCCGTAACGCATGGTCGTGTTGGCGTTGAGCAAGTGCGGCGACGTCACCGGGTCTTCGTAGGTCGTGTAACGCCAATCGCCCGGCTGATTTTGCAGCCACGTGATCGACGGCGGCGTGAAGTCGAGCAGCGCCGGATCGACCGCCGGGTTGAAGCCCCCCGACGCGATCAACAGGTCGGCGGCGATCAGGATAAGCGCCGCAAGTGACCACGCCCGTAGGGGCACGGCGCGCCGTGCCCCTACAACACGCCACAGGAAGATACACCCCGCCAGCAGCGTCATCATGCCGAAGATGGCGACGTTGACGAACTCGACGCTGAAGAACATGCGCGCGTCGCTGAAGGCTTGAGTCGCTAGCGCCAGCGAGGTGAACACCTTCTCGACCAGCGGCGCGATCTGCGGATAGAACAGCCGCGCGCCCGCCAAACCGATCAGCGTCAGCCCGCCGATCCCGATCAGCCCGATGCCGAAGCGTCGCGCCCACTTATCGGCGTCTTTTTCGAGCACGCTGCTTTGCAGCGCGTCCATCCCGAAGCCCGCCAGCACGCGCGACGACCAGCGTCAGCGGGAAGACCCAGCGGAAGGGCGAATGCAGTTGGTTGATCCCCGGAAAGCCGTAGTAGAGGATGGCGTAAGTCGGCAAGCCGAACATGAAGGTCAGCGAGACCACGCCGAGCAGCGCCATGATCACCTGCTGCGCCGTCCGCCGCTTGATCAGCCCGTAGAGCGCCAGCGCCAGCGGCAGAATCCCGACGTAAAGCGCCAATTCGACGTAGTTGCGATCAACGCCCCAGTTGATGGTCGTCAGCGGGCTGCCGTCGGCGTTGAGGGTCGGTGTCTGCGCCAACGAGACCGTTTGCCCGCTGAAGACGTCGAAGTAGCTGTGCTGCGCCGGACTGCCGTAGAAGTTGGGCATTAAGAACTGGATCACATCGCGCTTGGGGAGCGACCAGCCGAGCACCTGATCCAGCGATGCCGCGTCGGAGCGGAAATTATCGTTGGCTGCCTCCAACGTTGGAATAAATTGGACGGCACCCAAGCCCATGCCGAGCACCAGCAGCGCCGCGACCATCGCGCCGCGAATGACGACATATCGTAGAGGAGAGGCGTGCCTCGTCCTCGTTGCCACCTCGACATCCAGTGTAGGGGCAGGACTGAGTCCTGCCCCTACGGCATCGCCAGTTGCCAATGGCGCGGGGGTGGGGTCGGTTTTGCGCGCCTGCCACAGAATGTAAATTAGCCGCGCCGCCGTGTAGTAGGCTGCCACGATCAGCGTGTAGTAGGTGATCTCGATGTGCCCTGCCAGCACGCAGCTACCGAGCGCAATCGCTCCGACCGCGATCCAAGGCACGCTGGCAGGGATGCCCCGCAGCGCGCGCTTCTGGGTGATGATGAACTCGATCATCAGCAGGATCAACGGCAGCCAGACCGCCGCCGCCACAATCATCGGGAAAACCGCGCTGATCACGAAGAAGGCGCTCAGTTGGTAGGTCACGCCCGCGACCGCGCTGCCGGATCGCCCGACGCCGAGTCCGCGCAGCAGCAGAACCATAAAGATCCCGGCGAGCCACAACTGGCTGACCATGAACCAGCCGTAAGCCGACGCCAGCGGCAGCAGGTAGTAGATCAGGCTGAAGGGATAGAGCATCGACTGCTGCCCCGCCGCGAAAAAGGCGATGCCGCTGAATTGGTGCGGATTCCAGAGCGGAATCTCGCCCTGCGCGATGCTCTGGCGGATGAAGGTCTTGAACTGGTAGTTTTGCAGGACGAGGTCGCTGACCAGATCGTTCTGCGGGATCGTCGGCGCGCCGACCTGATCGCGGTAGGCGGCGAACGGCTGGAACTGGTAGAGGTTGTCCGCCGGAATCAGCGTCTTACCGCCCGCCGTCTGCCCCCAGAACATCAGCAGCGGCAGGACGAACAGCAGCACAATGATCAGAAGATCGGGTAAGCGGCGGCGCATCAGCCCTCCACGTCAGCGAAAACGCCGCAACTATACTCGCGCGCTCTGCCCTTGTCTACCTTTAGGCGACACCGTCGTGATGTCGAGCGGCACGTCCGGCAGCGGATGCCGCGTGATCTTGCTGCGCAGCAGTTTGAGCACGCCCCCAAGGATCAGACGGCGCGTCAGCACACTGACCGCCAAGCCGGTCTTGCCGTCGGTCGCCGCCGACGCCAGCCAGAGCGCTTTCTCGGCGGGCACTTCCGGCTCGTTGCCCCACATCTGGATCACGGTGCGCAGCGGATTGAGCTTCGCCTCGTAACCCGGCACCGCCTCTAACTTGCGCAGCATGTCGGTATCGACCAAGCCGGGGTTGAAGGCGTAAATGCCGATGCCCTGATCCTTGTATTCTTGCGCCAGCGCCAGCGTGAAGCTCCGCACCCATGCCTTGCTCGGCGCGTAGGCGTTCTGGTAAGCGACCGGCTTGTCATCGCCGCGCCCCAGCAAATTGATCAGCTTGCCGCTCCCCTGCGTCGCGAACCGATCCAGCGCCGCGACCGATCCGTAATAGGTACCCAGAATGTTGGTGCTGACGACGCGCTCGAAATTGGCGCGCGGGATGGATGCGGTCGGACCGTAAATTCCGGAAACGCCCGCGTTGTTGACCCAGATGTCGATTTTGCCGAAGGTCTGCACGGCGAAATCCGCCAGCGCCTCGACCTGCGCTGGATCGCCGACGTCACAGGCGAAGCCAGCGGCTTTCCTACCCTGCGTGGTCAAGGCTTGCACCGTCCGGTTCAATTGATCGACGCTGCGCGCCGAGAGGACGACCGCCGCTCCCTCGCGGGCGTAGACAGCAGCAATCGCCGCGCCAAGCCCCCGACTGCTCCCCGTGATCACCGCGACTTTTCCGTCAAGCTGCCCCATCGTTTGCCTCAATTCTTTGGTGTCCTTACAATTCATCGCCATAATTATAGAAGCTTTGACGAAGCACTTCGCTGCTGAAGGGAATAAGAGTTTCATGAGCGCACTCACAATCAATCTCGACGCCACCGTCGATTTTCTGGTCGGCTTGCTCAACACCCCCAGCCCGACCGGCTACTCCGTTGAGGGAATCGAGTACGTCCGCCGCGCCTTCAGCGCGATCCCCAAGCTTGAACTGAAGACGACCGGCAAGGGCGCGCTGCTGGCGACGTGGAAGGGCATCGGCAGTGATGCGCCGCGCGCCCTGACCGCCCACGCCGATACGCTCGGCGCGCTGGTCAAGGAGATCAAGCCGAGCGGTCGCCTCAAGCTGACGCAGTTGGGCAACTACATGTGGAACGCCATCGAATTCGAAGGCGTGACCATTCGCAGCGCCGACGACCGGCGCTATCGCGGCACAGTGCTGCCGAGCAATCCGAGCACTCACGTCAATGCCGAGCTGCGCAGCGCCGAACGCACCGCCGACTTGATGGAAGTCCGCATCGACGCCAAGACCTTCAGCGCCGCCGATACGCGCGCGCTCGGCATCGAGGTCGGCGATTTCGTCTTTCTCGACCCGCGCGTCGAAGTCACCGAGACCGGCTTCATCCGCTCGCGCCATCTGGACGACAAAGCCGGGGTCGCCGCGATTTACGGGGCGCTGCTGGCGCTGGTCGAAGCGGATCTCTCCCCGGCGCAGGACACCAGCATCTTGATCGCCAACTATGAGGAAGTCGGGCACGGCGGTTCCGCCGGTCTGCCCGACGGCTTAGCCGAACTGCTGACCATCGACATGGCGGCGCTCGGCGAGGGGCAGAACTCCGACGAGTTCCACGTCACCATCTGCGTCAAGGACAGCACCGGACCGTATCACTTCGCCATGAACGAGAAGCTGCGGCGGATCGCGTCCGCCAATGGCATCCCCTTCAAAACCGACATCTATCCCTTTTACGGTTCGGATGGCTCCGCCTACTGGCGATCCGGCGGCGATGCCCGCGTCGGCTTGATCGGTCCCGGCGTCGAGGCATCGCACGCCTACGAGCGCACGCACAAGGACAGCCTGCTCTACAGCGCCCAGTTGATCGCCCGCTATCTGCTCGACGACGAGGCGTGATCGTGGATTATCGCCCGCCGCCGATCCGCACCGACGGCAGCAACGCCTTCGCCCAGCGCACGATGGCGGTACGCTTGCCGGAAATCATCCGCGAGACCGGACGCCTCAACCCGGATTACCCTCCGGCAGCCTTGAGCGCGCTGGAAGCGCTGGCGCAGAGCCTCGAAACCGACGCCCCGATCCCGCCGCTGGACGATCCGGTCTGGGCGGCGCTGCTGGCGCGGCATCGCGGCGATACGTGGCAAAACACCGACTGGTTCTTCGCCGAAACCTACGTCTACCGCCTGATCGTGGCGGCGGTCGGCTGGCAGGAAGCCGGACGCGACCCGTACGCGCCGCACAAGATCGAAGCCGTCCGCAGCGACGCACTCCGCCAAGCGCTCGATCAAGCGCTGGCGCTGCCGCCCGACGACAGCCGACTCGCCGACCTGCTGCTGGCGGACGTCTGGGGCAACCGGATCGATCTCAGCATCGCCCACATCGCCGCGCGCGGGAGCAGCGGCTCGGCGGCGGATCTGCTGGTCGATGAGCGGCAGGTCGCGCTCGATCATCTGCTCAGCCGCGAACCGGGCGAAGTTCACATCGTACTCGACAACGCCGGAACCGAACTGGCGCTCGACCTCGTGCTCGCCGACGCCCTGCTCGACGGCGCGGCGGATCGGGTCATCCTGCACGCCAAACGCCACCCGACCTTCGTCAGCGACGCGACTCACGACGACGTGCTGACCTTTCTCGCCGCCATGACCGGGCGCGACGCGATCACCGGCGTCAAGGGCTTTGGCGCGGCGGCGAAAGAAGTCGGCACGCGCCTGCAAACCGCGCTGCTCGACGGTCGGCTGCTGGTCGAACCGGACATCTACTGGAACAGCGGCTGGTTCTTGTGGGAGATGCCGCCGCGCTTCGAGGATTTCTTCGCCCGCGCCGCGCTGGTGATCTTCAAGGGCGACGCCAATTACCGCCGCATCGTCGGCGACGCGCTCTGGGACGCGGCGACGCCGTTGGCGCAGGTGGTGGATTACTTCCCCGCGCCCCTGCTGACACTGCGAACGCTCAAGAGCGATCCGATCGTCGGCTTAGCGCCGGGGCAAGCCGACCAGCTCGACGCCGCCGACCCCGACTGGCGCACTAACGGCGCGCGCGGCGTCGCTCAGTTCGCCGTCAAGTAAGGAAGCAACGCCGCACCGCTCAGCCCGTGATACGGCATGCCCTTCTCCCCGCATGTGTGGGGAGGGGAGAAAACCCAGGGCTATCGCATCAAAACGGTTTAAGCTGCCAAACTGTCAGGATCGCGGTATCCGCCCAACGCTATAAGCGCAGCGGCAGCATCGGGCTAGTCAGTCAAGCCGTCTGAAGACGGCTGAAGGACAGCCTGCTTCAGCTGCTCTGTTGCAAACATATTGTGCTCTACTCATAAAATAAGCAACCGATCTGCTTTTGCACTCTCCCCTCCCTGAATTCGGGGAGGGGAAGCGAGAAGCTCAGCGAAGCTGAGCCAGCGAGTGGGGGTGGGGTCAAAGTGCCGATCTTTGCAACAAAGCAGCTTCAGCAGGCTTAAATTTCATAGCCGGAGGTTTTGAACCTCCGGCGGCGGAAACAAATTTGATGCGATCACCCTGAGAAGACCTGCGTTATGGGAGCAACCCCGCTGATAAGTTCTGAATAACGTAGCTCCGATGTCCCTCACTCCTTTTTGCGATCCGCGCTTGCTAATTTAGAACAAAAATGCTATCATTGGAGACATCTTTGCTCAGCAGTTTTTTGCTTATACCGTATAATGAAGAAGACAACCTAGCGGTAAAGGACGGGTGCGTTGGCTCCTAGAAAATCATCTAAAGATGCAAAAGACCTCACCATTACACTGCCAGTCGATAACGAGGGACGGCAGAAGGCGCTCGACGCCACCCTGACCGACCTCACCAAGCGTTTCGGCGACGGCACCGTCATTCGCCTAGGCGACGCCGCGCACATGGAGATCGACACGATCCCCAGTGGATCGCTGACGGTTGACATCGCCCTCGGCGTCGGCGGGGTGCCGCGCGGACGCATCGTCGAAATCTACGGTCCGGAAAGCTCCGGCAAGACGACGGTCTGCCTGCATGTGATCGCCGAAGCGCAGAAGCGCGGCGGCTTGTGCGCCTTCGTGGACATGGAGCACGCGCTCGATCCGTCCTACGCCCGTGCGATTGGCGTCAACGTCGAAACGCTCTACATCTCGCAGCCCGATACAGCGGAGCAGGCGCTCGAAATCACCGAGGCGCTGGTGCGCTCCGGCGCGCTCGACGTGGTGGTGATGGACAGTGTCGCCGCACTGGTGCCCCGGGTCGAACTCGAAGGCGAGATGGGCGACAGCCACGTCGGCATTCAGGCGCGCTTGATGAGCCAAGCGCTGCGCAAGCTCTCCGGCGCGATCAAGCAGTCGAACGCCTGCGTGATGTTCACCAACCAACTGCGCGATAAGATCGGCGTGATGTACGGCTCACCTGAGACCACCTCCGGCGGGCGGGCGCTCAAGTTTTACGCCAGCGTGCGCCTCGACATCCGCCGCCTCGAATCGATCAAGGCGGGCGGCGGCGAAGTCGTCGGCAACCGCGTCCGCATCCGCGTGACCAAGAACAAGGTCGCGCCGCCGTTCCGCGAAGCCGAATTCGACATCATGTTCCTCGAAGGCGGGATCAGCAAGAGCGGCGAAGTGCTCGACCTCGGCGCGGAACTCGGGATCGTCGAGAAGCGCGGCGCGTTCTATCGCTACAACGATGGGCTGCTCGGTCAGGGGCGCGAGAACGCGAAAGCCTACCTGACGGAAAATAAGGGCATGCGCGACGAAATCGAAAACGCCATCCGCGAGCAGTACGGAATGTCTTCGCTGAGCGGCGTCAAAGCGGCGGTTCCCGGCGTAAAACGGGCACCCGCCACTGGCGACGGCGATTTCGGCGTCGACGACGAGTAAGCGGACCCTCAACCGCACGAATTACAATCGGGGCGCTCAAATGAGCGCCCCGATTTCGTTCTCGCCCCTTGTGAGAGTCACTCGTCGCGAGGCTGTTGGCTGAAGGCGCGCGCCTCATCCAGCGTATCGAAGTAGAGCGCGCGGAAATGACGCGCATAGGGCAGCGCCGTGAAGGTGTTCCAGAGCAGTTGCAGATTGCTATCCACCCCAACGACCAGAAACTGCCGCGTATTGGCGTGCTTCTTGAGATAGCGCAGCTTGAACTGGCTGATCACATCCGGCGGCAGAATGCTCATCCGGCGCGCATCGTAGATAAAATCGACGCCGTGATCCACCGAGTTCGAGCATCGTATTCGCTTGGTTGAACGCATCGTCATATTCGCCCCACGTCCAGCGCCCGACTAAAGCCCAGACCAAGATCGTTTTGTCAGCGTTATCCCAGTTGACGTGTATGCTCATACCTGCTCGCCTTCCCCAAATGCGTCGAGTATGCGCCCGTAGGTCTGCGGCATCCGTTGGTGCAGCAGCGGAAATAGGGCGCGCCAATGTTCCAATGTTTGCGGATCGAGTTCAGCCATAATGATTTCAGTCGTGTCACGTCCAGCTTGCGCCAGCACGCGCCCCATCGGGTCGCAGATGAAGCTGCTGCCGTAGAAGCGCACGCCATTTTCGACTCCCGTCCGGTTCGCAGCGCCGACGAACACGCCGTTGGCGATGGCGTGCCCGCGCATGATCGTCTGCCATGCGTCCTGCGTGTCGATGTCGGGATCGGTCGGTTCGGCGCCAATCGCCGTCGGGTAGAAGATCAACTCCGCGCCGTTCAAGCTGTAGATGCGCGCCAGTTCCGGGAACCATTGATCGTAGCAAGTCGGCGCGGCGACGATCACCCCCTCGGCAGCGTAAACAGGATACTCCCCGCCCGCCGCAAAGAAGGCGGTTTCGTTGTAGCCTTCGCCGTAAGGGATGTGGATCTTCCGCGTGATCCCCGCCAGCGTCCCGTGCCCATCGTGCAGGATGGCGGTGTCGAAGCAGCGCCCGTCATCGGTTTGCTCGAACAGGCTGCTGATGATCGAGACGCCGTGTTCGCGCGCGAGATCGCTGAACAGCCGGTCGGTCGCGCCGCCGGAGATCGGTTCTGCCCACGCGAAGCCCTGCGGATCGGTCGTGCCGGGGAAGTAGGGCGACAGCGACAGTTCCGGCAGGCAGATCAAGCGCGCGCCCGCTGCCGCCGCTTGCGCGACCAGCGGGCGATACTGTGCCGCCATCGCGTCGCGGCTGCCTGCCCATTCCAGTTGGATGAGGGCGATTTTCAGCGATTGCATCGGGACCCTTCACCAGTTCATGCTCATCATAATCAGCATAGTACGCGCTGCACACCAGATCGCACACCAAACTAGGTCTACGCTGCTTTCCACAAAATATTCATGAGACTTTCACAACTCCGTGCTAAAATGCTCCCCGTTACCCTGCCAACCTGAGCGAGATTCGCTGCATGGATCGGTTCATCCTGTGGGTTTGCGATGTCGGCTAGACCGGAACGCCAACCCGACATTTTGCTGATCATCCTCGACACGCAGCGCCGTGACCACTTATCGATCTATGGTCATACGCGCGCGACTTCGCCGGGGTTCGACGCGCTTCGCCGACCGCGCCACCCTGTTCGAGCGCGCCATCGCGCCGTCGCAGTGGACGATTCCGGCGCATTCGTCGCTGTTCACCGGCTTGTATCCCAGCGCGCACGGCGTCACCGAGGCGAACGGACAGCTCTCACCCGCTCACCCCACGCTGGCGGAGATTTTGCAGGTCGGCGGCTATCACACCGTCGCCTTCTGCAATAATCCGCTGGTCGGCGTGCTCGACAACGGCTTGCAGCGCGGCTTTAGCGAGTTCTACAACTACGCCAGCGCCATCCCCAACCGCCCCGGCGATGCGCAGAACAGCGGGCTTCAGCAGCGCTTTAATCGCTGGTTTCGCCCTTACGCCCGGCGCATCGGCAACCAGTTCGCCCGCTCCGACGAGTTGTTCCGGGTCTCGCTGCACCCGCTGCTGACGCCGATCTGGTCGAAGACCATCAACTTCAAGGGCAGCACGCCCCACTCGATTGACGACCTGATCGCCTACTGGGATGCCTATCACGCTGGCGGCGCGGATCAGCCGATGTTCGGCTTCGTCAACCTGATGGGCACGCATCTACCCTATCATCCGCCGCAAGACGTGATGAACCGGATCGCGCCGGAACTGCGGCACGACCGCGCCGCTTACCGCTACATCAACCACTTCAACGCCGACGGCGCAGCGTGGGCAAGCCCGCCCGATCAGCCGTTTGACGAGTGGCAGCGCGCGGTGCTCAACGGCTTCTACGACGCCGAGATCGCCTATCAGGACGCCCACCTTGACCGCCTGCTGCGCCACCTGAGCGCCAGCGGCGCGCTCGATCACACCGTCGTGATCATCGCCGCCGATCACGGCGAGGGGCATGGCGAGCACGACCTGTTCGGGCATGGGTTCAACGTCTATCAGGAACTCGTCCACGTCCCGCTGGTGATCCACGCGCCGGATGCCGCCGCAGGGCAGCGCGTCACGGGCAATGTTTCGACGCGGCGGCTGTTCCACACCATTCTGGACGCCGCAGGAATCGCACCACCCCTAGATAACGCTGATCCCAACGCCAATGTCGCTGGGTTGTCGCTGCTGAATATGCTCGACGGCAAAACTGATCCGGAACAGGGGATCGCTTTCTCAGAAGCCTTCCCGCCCTCGATGTTTTTGAACGTGCTGGAGCATCGCCGTCCGGCGGTGGTCGAGCGGCTGCGGCTGCGGCAGGTGCGCCGCGCGATTTATGAGGGCGATCATAAGCTGGTGCTGGCGGAGAGCGGGATCGAGGCGCTGTTCGACGTGGCGGACGATCCCGCCGAGACGCACGACCTCGCCGCCGATCAGCCGGCGCTGGGCGCGGCGCTGGCGGAGCAAGATCAACGCCTTCGTGCAGGGGATCGGGCAGGTCGAGACGCCGCACCGCCGAAGTCGACGCGCAGATCGTCGAGCAGCTCAGGGCGTTGGGGTACGTGGAGTAAAGATAATCAACCACAGAGAACACAAAACGTTTTCTTCGTGCCCTTCGTAATCTTTGTGGTTCAACTTTTTCACACTGTGCTTCACTGCTGACATCAAGCATAATCGAACATTCGTTCAGTTTGAGTTGTCCCTGATTCAGGAGCAGCAACCCATGAACGCTCTGCCTTTCCGTGCCCACATTCCACAAACTGCGCTGGACGATCTACAGGATCGCTTAGCGCGAGCGCGCCTGCCCGCAGCCGCCCCCGGCGAGCGCTGGCAATATGGCGTCCCCCGCGATTACGTGGAGCGCCTACTCGCCCGCTGGTGCAGCGGCTACGACTGGCGCGCGTGGGAGGCGAAGCTCAACGCCTACCCGCAGTTCACCACCGAGATCGACGGGCAGACGATCTACTTTCTGCACGTGCGCTCGCCCGAACCCGACGCTCAACCGCTGATTCTGACGCACGGCTGGCCCGGTTCGGTCTTCGAGTTCATCAAGGTGATCGACCGCCTGAGCGACCCGCGCGCGCACGGCGGTGATCCGGCTGATGCCCATCATCTCGTCATTCCGGCACTGCCCGGTTTCGGCTTCTCCGGCGCGACCTACGAGCCGGGCTGGAATCCGGATCGGATTGCGAAGGCGTGGCTCGAACTCATGAGTGGGCTAGGATACGAACGCTTCGGCGCAGTGGGCAACGATTGGGGATCGATCATCTCGCCGCAGATCGGGCGGATCGCGCCTGACCGTGTGATCGGCACGCACGTCACCCAGATTTTCCTCGCGCCGTCAGCCGAGAATCCACTGACCGACCCGACGCCGGAAGAACTCGACATACTGCGCGGCAAGCAGTGGTTCGACCAAAATATGTCCGCCTACGACACACTTCAGTCGCAGCAGCCGCAGTCGCTGGCGTATGCGCTAACGGACTCTCCGGTTGGGCTGCTGGCGTGGTTCTGCCTGATTTACCGCGAAACCGAAGGGGTTGACGACGATTTCGTGCTGACCAACGTTTCGCTCTACTGGCTGACCGAAACTATTGCGTCGTCGGCGCGGCTTTACTATGAGCGGAATCACGCCTCCCACCCGCTGAAGTCAACCAAGCGCGACCCCGCTCGCTCTAGCGATGTTCCGCGACGATGGACGCGCCTTCCGCCGGCTCGCCAACCGCGCTTACACCAACATCGTCCAGTGGAATCAGTACGATAGCGGCGGACATTATGCTGCCTACCAAGTGCCTGATCTGTGGGTCGGAGACGTGCGCGCCTTCTTCCGCAGGTTGGGGAAATGATCCGCCTAGCGCTCAAGCTCCCCAATCGTCAGCCATTGATCGCCGCTGAGCGTCGGCTGCTTGACCTGATCTTGCCACGTGTAGACCTGCACGTTGACGCTGTAGTCACCCGCTGGCAGCGCGCTCATGTCGAGCGGGTGCGGGTCGTAGACCACCTCGCCCGCGCTCCACGTCGTCGTCGGGCGCTCGCCGTTGAACGGGAAGCCATCGTTCTGCGCGACCAACTGCCCGCTGCCGTCGAGCAGGAAGACCGAGGTCGTGTAGTCCACTCCTAACGGCTCGTCCGCCGACCACCACAGATCGACCCGCGCGTCGGTGCTGTCGATGGCGTCCATGCGCAGCGTCATGCCGTTGGCGAACGCTCCGACTGCCTCGGCTTCCTCCGGCACGCGGTCGAAGCGGTAGACGTCGAGCGAGTTGCCGATGTGATCGACCGACAGCTTCGCCGTCTGGACGTGCCCGGTCTGCTGCAAGAAGCCGAACGCCGATTGATCCGGACTCCAGTGAATCAGCCAGACGGTATTGTACTGGTCGATCTCGCTGATCAGTTTGTCGGGGTAGTCGGCGGCGCGGTCTTCGCGCCACACGCGCAGCGATTCGCGCGGCGTCGCGGTCGAAAGCATCGTGTCGATGTAGTAGTCCATCGTCATGTCGTCGCGGTAGATTTCCATCAGCACGAGGTCGTTCGGGTCGGCGTAGCGGACGAGGTTATCGGCGACCTTGTTCCACGGCGCTTTCGGGTAGTAGTCGTCCACCGTTGATACGCCGTAGATCACGATCACGCTGACGAGGAAAATCCGCGCCGGATTCTTGAAGTTGGCGAGTCCGCGCGCGGTCAGGATCGCCAGCGCGGGCGTCATCAGCATCAGGCGGCGCGGCGAGAGGATGTCGTACCAGAGGTTGCCGACGAAGGTCACAACCACCGTAAAGGCGAACCACGTCGCCAGCAGAAAAGTCGTGCTCAGCGGACGCCATTTGATCTTGTGGTCGTCGGCATAGCGCACCAGCCCGAACAGGAACAAACCGATCATCAGCGACCACATCTGGCTGAAGTATTTGAGACCCATGTCGCGGGCAGTTGTCCCAGTTCGAGGGCAGCGCCGCATCCATGCCGGGGTCGTGATTGCGCTGCGCCAAGCCGTAGCCCAAGAACCACGGCGCGAACAGCACGCCGCTGAGCGCCAGCCAGACCCAGCGCGCTGACCGCTTGCGCCCGCGCAGGAAGATCAGCGCGTGCAGTCCTTCGATGGCGGGCATGTACAGCCCTTGATAGTGGGTGTGATAGAGCAGCACCAGCGTGATCACCCACAGCGCCGCCCGCTTGCCGCTCGGTTTGCGCGCCCAGTACATGTAAAAGAAGACGCTGCCTAAGGCGAGCAGCGTCCGCAGCGCGTACATGCGCACGTCCTGCGCCAGCGAGATTTCCGAGTCGTTGAGCGCCAGCAGCAGCGCGCCGAGGATCGGGATAATCCAGAACTCGTCGCGCGCGCGATCGCGCCGCAGCAGTCTCGCCAGCGGGACGATCGCCGCGACGCTGATCAGCGAGGGCAGCGCCGAGAACATCCGCATCGCCACCACCGACGACCCGGTGATGCCGATCCACAGGTGCAGCAGCAGGAAATAGAGCGGCGGATGCAGCTCCTTCGCCGCCAGCCACGCGATGATGTCCGGCTGCTTCTGATTCCAGTAGGCGATAACCCTCGTCGATCCACATGCTCTGGTCGCCGATGTGCAGGATGCGCTCGGCGGCAGCCAGCAGCAGGATCAGCGTGATGATCAGCAGGAAACGCGATTTGGTCACGGAGCAATCGATCCTGAACGGGATACAGACAAATCACGGGGATGGTGCGCTCGACGCCCGCCTGATAGCGGGTAAAGCTGGCATCGGCGGCGACGAACTTCTGATAGAGCGCGTCGCGCTGGTCGCCGCTGGTGATCTCGGCGCGAGCGGCGAGGCGCTTGCCCTTGACTTCGATGCTGACGTCGGGGTTCGCCTGCAAATTGTAGAACCACGCGGGCGGCTTCTCGCCGCCCCAGTTCGAGGCGACGATCAGGTAATCCTCGCCGTCACGCAGATAGCGCAGCGGCGTCGTCCGCGCGATCCCGCTTTTGCGCCCGGTCGTCGTCAGCAGCAGCATGATCTGCCCGCCGATTAACCCGCGCGACAGGCGGTAGAGGGCGACGTTCAGTTGAATCATCAGTTTGTAGAAGGATGGCATTGCAGTCGCTTCGTCTATCTTTTCGCCTCAAGAGTACCGGATCTTGAGGCGAATGGCGATAGCAGGTCGCGTGTGCTGCCCTACGCCGACGGTTGCGACACGATCCGAAACGCCGGGTAATCTGCCGCCACTGCTTCGAAGGCTTCCAACGGCGCGTCTTTGTCGACCGGGATGTGCGGTCGCGCTCCCGGCGCAACCTTGAGATAGGCTTTCAGGATCGGCGCGCGCTGCTCGACCGGGACTTCTTCAAGGATGACCGGGGTTCGCTTCCCGGCATGAATGACGGCTTTGCCCTGCGCCGCCCGCACGTTGAGCACCCACTGCGCCCCGTCACCCAGCATCGAGACCAGATAACGCTGACCGTTCACGTTCGCCACCGCGACCGGCAGCGCGATGGTGCGCCCGGATTTCCGCCCGGTGACTTCCAGCGTCACCCAGTTGGGGATCAACCCCGACGAATGAAACGCCCGCCAAAATGCGTTCAGCCCGCGCGCGATCCGGTTTGGATGGTCGCCGTGATACAGCCAGCGCTTGAAATCTTCGTAGTTCATGTTGTCTCGCACCTCCGCCCTGCCACCTCTTCATAATACGCACAATCGAGCGATCTCGTTTCGACGGAAATCGGCTATACTCACGCGACTATGAAACTCCTATTCGTCGTCTCCTCACTTGACCTAACGCAGCCCTTCAGCGCCACGCCCGGCATGGTGGCAGTTGATGAGGGACTGTACGAGATCGGCGTCGAGGTGATCGCCACGCCCTATCAGGGACCCGCCATCGAGTCGCTGTGGTGGCGCGCCGAGCCGAATCCCGCCAAATGGCAGGGCGACACCTTCAAAGCCGCTCCGCGATGTCACCGCAGACATCTACTTCCAACACGTGGCGAAACTCCGCCGTTGACGAACGCGCCAATTGAAACGGGCAAGTTCGCTCCCTCCCTGAATTCGGGAGGGGTCGGGTGGCGTCGCCCCTACAAGATGATGAATTCATGATGGACAGGCGGTGCGGCGCGCGGCGCAAACGCTGATCGCCCCGCTGTGGCTGAAGCATCTGGACGCACTGCTGACGCGCGAGCCGGACATCGACGCCGTGATCGTGCTGACCGCGCCGCTCAATCATCTGGTCGGCGTCGCCGGCGAGCTTCAGCGCCGCCACCACAAGCCGATTTTCTACTACGACGGCGACGTGCCCGCCAGCCTGCCCAATATGCGCGGCTTCGCGACCGGCTTTCGCATCTATCAAGGCGCGGACTTGAGCGAGTACACCGCCTTTATCAGCAACAGCGCGGGCGGCGCGGACGCGCTCAAGGAATTGGGCGCGCGCGAGGTCTATCCGCTGTTCTACGGCGCTGATCCCGACGTGTTCGCGCCGGTCGACGTTCCGGCGCAGGACATCGACGTGCTGTTCTACGGGCATGGGCGCGAGTATCGCGGCGAATGGATCGACGCGATGATCCGCGAGCCGTCGCTGGCGCTGCCCGACGCCCATTTCGCCGTGCGCGGGACGAAGCTGGGCGATCTCGGTCGCGCCGAACTGCTGCCCTACCTCAGTTTCAGCAAGCTGCGCGAATACGCCTGTCGCAGCAAGATCAACCTGTGCGTGACCCGCGCCGCCCATGCCAGCGTGTTCGCGTCGTCGTCGTCGCGCCCGTTCGAGCTGGCGAGTATGGGCTGCTGCATCGTCGCCAACCCCTACGACGGCATCGAGACGTGGTTCGAGCCGGGCAAAGAGGTGTTCGTCGTCAACTCCGGCGAGGAAGCGCTGGACCGCTACCGCTATCTGCTGGCGCACGACAGCGAGCGGATCGCGGTGGGGCGCGCGGCCCGCGAGCGCGTGCTCAAAGAGCATACCTATCCGCCACCGCGCCCAGCAGTTGGTCGGGATCGTGCAGAAGTACCTATAGCTTTGAGCCGTTAGCGATTAGCATCCATCGGTGTTGGTCGCCGATTGGCGAAACGATTTTGTAGGGGCGACCTGACAGGTCGCCCCTACGCCAGACCGGCATTTAGCACGCTCATCCGCAGTTTACTGATCAAAATGCAAATATTAGTGGCGGAACCCAGACGATAAGATGCAGTATCGATACGTCACTGAAAAAGAAAATTACGAAGATTTCGCAGCCGGACGGGTGCTGCTCTCACAGGGAGGGACGACCTCGTTTCCGGTACGGCTCGCCAGCGAAATTTTCCAGCGCTGTGCCGATTACTTCCCAACCGGGCAGCGTCTGCGGGTTTATGATCCCTGCTGTGGCGGTGGCTATCTCTTGACCGTGATCGGCTTGCTTCATGGCGCTGGAATCCAGTCGCTGCACGGCTCGGACATCAATCTGGACATCGTC
The DNA here is from genome assembly GCA_963848465.1 of uncultured Chloroflexia bacterium. Lineage (GTDB taxonomy): Bacteria > Chloroflexota > Anaerolineae > Aggregatilineales > Phototrophicaceae > Flexifilum. The sequence continues at coordinate 174,738 of CAWKDY010000008.1, forward strand.
AGGTTGGCAGCCGATAACCTGAGATTGTTGACACCCGCAGGCTTGGACACACGGCGAGCCACCCTGCGCGACTTAGCAGATACCTACGACAAATCCTCGCATCATGACGCACTCGAAAGTGTTGAGCGACTTCGTCAGTGTTTACCCACCGCGCCGATCACCACCCAGACATGGGCGGCAGATGCGCTCCAACCAAGCGCCGACACCGCATCAGTCGACCTCATGATCTGTGATGTACCCTACGGAAATGTCACTGACTGGCAAGCTGATGCGGGCGACAAGCTCATCACCGCCTTATTGCAAGCCCAATATGATGTTCTGGTCGTGGGCGGAATTGCCGCCGTAGTGAGTGACAAATCACAGAAGGCGACCTATCCACGTTATCAACGACTCCAACAGGAAACTATCGGCAAACGCCGTTTTCTAATCTTGCAGAAGGTATAACGCCTACTGACCACTTAGACCTGTTATTTCAGGAGGGAATTATGCCCACCATCCAAGCTGTGATTGACACCATCCTGCGCGACATGGACGTCGCCACCCTGCCGCAGACCGTCGACGTCGTGGTCGCGGGCGACCCGGCGCAGGAAGTCACCGGCATTGCGACGACTTTTGTCGCCAGTCAGGCCGTGCTCCAGCGCGCGGTCGATGCGGGAGCGAACCTCGTCATCAGCCACGAGACGCCCTTCTACAACCATCAAAATCAAGTTGACTGGCTGGCGCAGGATCCGGTTTACGCCGCCAAAAAGCAGTTCGCCGACGAGAATGGTTTGGTCATCTGGCGGTCGCATGATTACTGGCATCGACGGCAGCCGGACGGCATCGTGATCGGGATGCTGCAAGCGCTCGACTGGACGGAGTACAGCGATCCCGCTACACCCACGCTGATCCACCTGCCGCCCACGCGCTTGGGCGATCTGGTCGCGCAGGTCAAGACCAAGCTCGGCGCGAGCGGATGCTGGTGATCGGCGACGCCGATCAGGTGTGCAGTGAAGCCGCGCTGCTGGTCGGTTTCCCCGGCGCTGAGCGGCAGATCAAAGTCTTGAGCGGCAACGTGGACGTGCTGATCACGGGCGAGGCGCACGAGTGGGAGACGCCGGAATACGTCCGCGACGCGCAGTTACAGGGACGCAGCAAGGCGCTGATCGTTACGGGGCACGAGGTCAGCGAGGAAGCGGGCATGGCGTATCTGGCGGAGTGGCTGCGCGAGCGCATCCCGGACGTGCCGATCACGCATATTCCGAGCGGCGACCCGTTCACCTCTATGAATTGACGTATCGGGGGCAGGACTAAATCCTGCCCCTACGTAACATAGCCCGGTCAGCGTTTAGCGACTGGCGGCAAACAGCACCGTGTCACTGCACGGCACGCCGTCTTGCTGGTAGTTGGCGACGATTTGCCCGGACATGTAGCTCGACGACTGCACGTCGAAGCGGAACTGCGCGACGATGTCCACCTCGGTGAAGGTGTAGGGACCGGCGAAGCTGTTCGTGCCGGGAATGCGCGTGAAGACCGTCCCCCAGTAGCGGAACGAGTCGCTGTTGAGCGGCGTCAGCGTGCTGGTCGTGACAATCGGGTTGTAGACTTCCGAGGTCTGGAAGGGCACATTTTGATAGCCCTGACACGAAGCGTTCGTGGTCGCGTTGAGGGTCATCGTCCAGCGCCCCCCGGCTGGCTGCATGAATCCGGTCGCCGCGCCGCCGCCTGACTGGGACGGGGCGGACGGCTGCACCACCTGCGGCGCCAGCGGGATGATCGGCGGCGCGGAGGTGTCGCCGACGTGTTCGCAGTCGCCGCTGGCATCCACTGACTCCGCTGAAACCCACAATTCCGCCGCTGCCGAGCCATTGGGCGCGGCTTGGCTCTTGTCGAGTTGATACCACACGCCGCCGCCGTCGAGTTCGATCCGTCCGGTGACGGTCACGTCGATGCCCGTGGGCAGGAAGCTGATCGCGCCGCGATTGGTGCCCGGACCGACCCGAAGCTGCGCGCCGTCGGCGCTGGCAGTGCGAACGGTACAAGCCGCCCCGCTGCTCGACGACGCGGACGTGCTGGCGCTGTCGGCAACGGCAGCGACCGGAGCAACCGCAGCGGCGTTGTAGTTGCGCAGCGAGGTGATCATGGCGTCGATCAGGTCAGCATGTTCGACCAATCCGCCGATATTAGTAATCACGACGACTTTACCGTACAGACCATCGTTTAAGTTGACGAAGACTTCCATGCGTTCGTTGTGCCCATCGCTGGACGAGAACGCCGCCCCCGTTCGACCGTCGTAGCGCACTTTCGCAACGTCGGCGCGTTCGATCTGATACTCGCCCTCGGCGTTCACCGCGTTGATCAGCACGGTGCCGACATCGCCCTGTGAGGGATCGATGCCGACTGATGCGAGCGTCGGGGGCGTCGAGACGATCATCTGAAACTCGGTACCTAACATGGCTTGGCTGCCGTCGTCCATACTGAAGCTAAACCAGCTATCCGGCATCGAGATCAGGTAGCCATTGCCGAGATCGACGTTCTTCATCGGCGGGGTCTGGGCGAAAACACTCAGCGGCACCGCTGCCAGCGCGATTAGCAGTATGAATCCGACTGCATTCAAACCGCGAAATCTGAAGTTCATTGGTATCCAAATCCTTTACTTGAGCCTTCATGCAACGAAAAAGCAGCATCGCAGGATGCTGCTCCTATCGTACCAAAATTCACTATCAGCTTGCGTAAGCGATTTGGTGAAATTCTTGTTAAGAGCCGGGGACGCCCGCCGGCAACTATACCGTCGGCTGCGCCTTGAGATCGTCCCAGTCAATCGTGGCGAGGAAGTCCGCGTCCAGCGAGGCGATGAACTGCGCCAGCAGCCGCCCTGTCCGCGTGATGTCCTTGAGGTCGACTGTCTCGACCGGCGAGTGCATGTTGCGCAGGGCGATACTGAACAGCGCCGTCGGCACGCCCTCGCGCGCAACCTGAATCGACCACGCATCGGTGCCGCTGTTGCCGGGGAGCACTTCGTCCTGAAATTTGATCTCGGTGCGCCGCGCCACTTCTTTGATCTGCTCGACCAGCTTGACGTGGAAGTTGGGACCGACCGCGATCACCGGACCGCCGCCGATCTCGCTGGCGGTGTCGGCATCGACGCCGGGCTGCGCCGCGAAGGTCACGTCGAGCGCGATGGCGATGTCGGGATGAACCGCGTAAGCGGCGGTCGCCGCGCCGTACAAGCCGGTCTCCTCCTGCACGGTGGCGACGGCGTAGACGTCCCACTGGTGTTGGAGCGCCTTCAGTTCGTGCAGGCAGGCGGTGATGGCGGCGACACAGGCGCGGTCGTCCATCGCTTTACCGGCGACGCGCGTCCCGTTGAGTTCGATCAGCGACGCATCCGGGGTGATCAAGTCGCCGACCTGCACCAGTTCCGCCACTTCGGCGGCGGGCAAGCCCACGTCGATGATCAGGTCGTCCATCGTCGGGTATTTCTGGCGGGCGTCGGCACTGAGCAGATGCGGTGGCACGGTGGCGACCACGCCGGGCAGCGGGCGCTTGCCGTGCACGATCACCGGCTGCGCGGGCATGATGCGGTTATCGACTCCGGCGATCCGGTGGACGAAGATGAAGCCATCGACCACTTCGCGCACCATCAAGCCGATCTCGTCCATGTGTGCCGCCAGCATGATCCGGCGCGGGGGATTGGTCGGTTGGGTCGCACGCTTGATGCCGATCAAGCTGCCGAGCTTATCCTCCTCGAACTCGTCCACCAGCCCCGCCCATTCCTGCCGCAGCACGGCGCGGATCGGCGCTTCGTGACCGGAGGGGGCGTGCAGTTCGACCAGCGTTTTCAGATGCGTCTTTACGTCAAACACAGAGGTTCTCCTCAATCGGGATCAACTGCTAAAAGGAATGACGGTTTCCGTCGGCGTCCCGGTCGGCGTGGGCGTGGCGGTATCGGTATAAACCGGGATCGGCGTGTCCGATGGGATCGGAATCGGCGTCTCCGACGGGATCGGGATCGGCGTCTCCGACGGGAACGGCGTGATCGTCGGGAAGGGCGTCAGCGTCGGCGCGTTGGTCGACGTCGGGAAATTGTAGAAAGTCGCGGTCGGGAAGAAGGGCACGGAAGTCGGCGGGATGATCACCGGCGGCTGGAACGGCTGCGACGTCGGCGGCACGACGAAACCGACCGTCGGGAAGGGAGTCAAGCTTGCAAAGGCAACGTTGGTCGCGGAAGCCTCGAAAGTCGGCTGCGCGGTGATCGGCTGCGGCGTCAGCGTCCGCACGCTGCGCTGGGGCGCGGTGCCCCAGAGCAAAAAGCCGAGGCAGTAGAGCGGCAGCGTCCCCAGAATGATGACAAACAGCAGGATCCGCAGATTGCGCCGTCGTTTTTCTACCACCCCAAGTTGGTTCATGCCGCCTCGCTTCGCTGTCGTGACCGCTGTTTATGATACCATGCGCGCGGACGTGTCGAAACCACTTATTAACATCCTCACAGGAACAGGAGCACCGTCCCGGCGACCGCTACCAGCGTGCCGATCACCGTTTGGCGGGTGGGACGCTCCTTGAAGACGACCAAGCTAATCGGGATCAGGAAGATCGGCGTCAGCGAGGTCAGCGTCGAAGCGACGCCGACCGTCGTCCGCTGCACCGCGACCAGCGACAGCCAGACCCCGACGACCGGACCCACCAGCGTCGCCCCGGTCAGCTTGAACGCGGCATCCGGCTTCGACCGGATCGCACGGACGGTAGCCACAGCCTGTCCTTGAAGCAGCGCCAGCACCCAGATGACGACCGCCGCCGCCGTCAAGCGGATCAGCGAGGCGGAGAGCGGCTCGATCCCGCCCGCCAACCCTAATTTCGAGAGCACGGTGCCGCCCGCCTGCCCCAGCGACCCGCCGAGCGCACACAGCAGCCCGATCCGGTAGGCGCGTCCGGTCGCGGCGACGCTGGAAGAAGGCACCAGTTGGCGTTCGGCGACCACCGCCACCACCCCGCCGATCACCAGCGCGATGCCGACCAACTGCTGCCCGCCCAGCGTCTCGTGCAGAAACGCCCACGCGATCACCGTGCTGAACATGGGCGCGAGCGCCATCATCAGCATCGACAGGCGCGGACCGATCAGCACGAAGGCTTGCAGTAGGAACACGTCGCCGAGCACCAAGCCGACGACGCCGGAGATGATCAGCCAGCCGACCGTATCGGCAGGCACGCCACTGGGGAAAAGCTGCCCCAGCAGCAGCCAGTGGATGAGCGCGATCAGGATCGCCGCCAGCAGCAGCCGCACGCGGTTGACACGCTGCGCGCCGAGTTCGCGTCCGGCAAGCGTGAACAGCGTCGAGCCGAAGGCAAAGCACATCGAAGTACCGAGTGCCGCGAGTTCGCCTGTGAAATCTTGCATTGAGTTGGGATTCCTACCGGAAGGGTGCTGTCGTTCAGGATACCGCTGAGAGCCTAGCGCGGACGCGTCCGGACTGCCAGATGCCGATTAGTCCACCGTATCGCGCGCCCTTGTTCCCTCGCAATGCCGCGATTGCGCGCGAAACGACCGCTTCCGAGGGGTTCGAAAGTTCCCTTGCAAGGCAATTGCACGGGGCAGACGAGCTACAGCGTCATGATCTGGTAGAGATCACCGTCGGCGAAGCCACGCTTCCGATAGTAGTCGCGCGTGCCGACCGCCGAGATCACCGCGAGCGTGCCGTAGCCTTCCGCCTTTGCGATTTCCCCCGCCCGTTCGATCAAGTGCGTGCCTAGCCCCGCGTGCTGTGCCCGCCCCGCATCCACCGCGCCGATCTCGACCGACTGCCCGTAGACGTGCACCTCGCGGATCATGGCTGCGCCGTCGAGTTCCAGCGTGAGCGGCGCGCCCGCATCCGGCAGCGCCAAGCGCAAAAACCCGGCGATTTCGCGCTCGGCGGTGATGTACTGGAGAAAGACCTCGCGCCCGCTGCTGGAGTCATAGCGCAGTTCGTCCAATTGCAAGGCGTCCGGCGCCACCCGATGTTGGCGCACCTCCCGCGCGCGAATATCTCCGCTCCGCTCGCCGCGCCGCGCGAGTTCATCATCGACGATTTGGCGGAAATTGGTCGCTCGATTCCCGCTCACGATGTCAGTGCCGGGAATGTCGCGGATAACGCGAGTGAGACGGCAGTACTCGGGTGTCAGTTGGAAGCACGCAACCAACACGTTCAGAAGTTCAGAATGAGTGTACGGTCGCCACGAGCCATCCTCGTAGCGCTGCATCAACTCGGCGCTTTCGATCAGCGAGCAGGGGTAGATTTTGAGTTCGTCGGGGCGAAAATCAGGATCAGCGAACAGTTTGGCGTAATCCTGAATATCTTGATCCGGCGACGAGCCGTAGAGGTTGGGCATCCAGTGGGCGTGAATCTTGAAGCCCGCTTGGCGCAGCAGCTTGACCGCCCGGCGGGTCGCGGCGACGGTGTGCCCGCGCCGGTTGAGCCGCAGCACTTCGTCGTTGAGGCTCTGGAAGCCGATCTGCACTTTGGTGCAACCGAGCCGCCGCACGCGCAGCACTTCCTCGACGCTGATGTGATCCGGGCGCGTCTCGATGACCAAGCCGACGCAGCGACAGGGGGCGCTTTCGTTGAAGCGCTGCACCGCCGCCAGTTCGTCCCACGTGGCGTACTCGTCAACCGGCGAGCGCGCGTCTTCGGCGGTGGCGCGCACCTGCGCGCTGATCTCGCGGGAGCGGCGCATCTCGGCGTTGTAGACGCTCTGCACGACCTGATTGTAGTTCTGGGCGAGCGCGTCGCCATGAAGCTGCACGTTGATGGTGTTGCGGTCGGGGTGAAGCTGCGACGATTCGCGCAGTAATGCCGTCAGCTCGGCGGAGCGGTTGATGCCCGCGCCGAAGTCGTGGAGCGCGTCGAAAATCCGCTTGACGAACCAGATCTGGTAAGTTTCCGGGTAAAACGACCACGTGCCGCCGAGCACGATCACCTCGATTTTGTCGGTCGGGTGCCCGGTATTGTAGTAGGCGGTCAAGCGCGACATGGTTTGCAGGTAGGGGTCGAAGCTGTTCTGCTCGGCGCGCTGCGCCCCCGGCTCATCGCTGAGGTAGCTTTTGGGCATGCGCACGTCGTTGGGGCAGAAAATACACTCGCCGGGACAGGGGAAGGGCTTGGTCAGCACGGTGACGGGCGTGACGCCGGAACTGGTTCGGATCGGCTTCATGCGCAGGCGCTCGATGACGGCGGGGTCGAAGGCGGGCAGGTCGCCCGAACCGGCGAAGGCGCGGTAAGCGCGGATCAGTTCGTCGCGGCTGAAGATTTTCGTGCCGCTGCGGCGGGCGTGCGCGCGCACCAGCTTGTCGAGGTCGCCTTTGCCCAGCTTGGGCACGGCGATCACGTCGCGCAGGATGGCGGTCAGCGCCGCGCGGTTGGCATCAAGATCAAGTGAAAGTTGATAGCGCATGAGTTTTCAATCATCTCTGACGAGATTCTAGCTTATCACCGGGAAAGATGATATATGCTATGTCTAGTTTATCATGGCGCGGCACCCTCCGTGCCAAACCCGCAACCAACCGATGAAGACCTCTAGCCGGAAGCATACGCACGACCGGAACGCTGCTGATGTTGCATAAGACGATTGGTAAGTATCGTATCGAAGACGTGGTCGGTTCCGGTGGCATGGCAATCGTCTACTATGCGATTGACGAGGAACTGAACCGCCCGACCGCGCTCAAGGTGCTGCACAAACACTGGGCGACCGACCTGATCGCGCTGCATCGCTTCAAGCGGGAAGCGCAGATCGCCCAGCGGCTCGATCACCCGAATATCATCAAAATCTACGAGTTCGACGAAATCGACGAGACCGTGTTCCTCGCGATGGAATTCGTCAGCGGAGGGAGTCTGGCAAAACGCTTCCAAAACCCGCTCACGACGACGTTGGAGCAGTCGGTAGCGATGCTGACCGCCATCGGGCAGGGACTCGACTACGCCCACGCGCAGGGCGTCATTCACCGCGACTTGAAGCTGGAGAACATCCTCGTCGGCGACGATGAGCGCCTAATCTTGTCCGATTTCGGCATCGCCCGGATGATCAACTCGTCGCGGATCACCGACTCGGGCGCGGTGTTCGGCACGCCGCTTTACATTTCGCCCGAACAGATTCAAGGGGCGAAGAACGTCGATTATCGCACCGACCTGTATGCCTTCGCGGTGATCGCCTATCTGCTGACGACCGGCTACCATCCGTTTTCCGGCTCGACCGCGCAGGCGACCGCCTTTCAGCATCTGGTCGAACCGCCGCCGCTGCCCTCCAACGTTAATCCCCGGCTGCCACAAGCCTTCGACGCGGTTTTGGTCAAGGGCTTAGCGAAAGCACCGGAAGATCGCTACGAGTCGGCGGGCGCGCTGGCAGCCGCCCTGACCGAAGCCGCCCGGCTCGATCCGCTGGTCGAGACGGTCGTGCTGATGCGGCAGCCGACGCCGATTGTCGCGCGCACGGCGGCAGACGGCAATGACACGAGACCCCTACGCTCCGAGACGATCCTGCTCGATCCGCCCAAGCGCAGCCGGGTGACCTTCGCCCGCCAAGCGCTGATCGGCAGCTTGCTGCTGCTGGCGCTGATCGCCGGGATCGTGTTCATAAACGGCGGGCTGCCGATCTCGCTGCCGAGCGGCGGCACGTCAGCGCCGCTCGTCGCCATCGGCTCCGTGACCCGCACCGCCACCGATACCGCCACCTCGACGGCGACCAATACCCTGACCAGTACCGTCACGCCGAGCGCAACGCCAACGGCAACCAAGACCAGCAGCCCAACGCGCACCGCGACCAACAGGACGCAAACGTTCACGCCCAGCCCCACGCCGAGCACGAGCTGCGACCGTCAGCTTAAGGGCGCGGACGCCGACTGCGCGCGCGACCACCGCCGCGCCCGCCGCGTCGCTCGCGGCACAGAACGAGCCATCAGCGACGACCGTGCCGGTCATGCCAACCTCCGCTCCGCCCACCGCCGTGCCACCGACGGCTGTCCCGCCAACGGCAATCCCGCCAACCGCCATTCCGCCAACGGCGGTCCCACCAACGGCGGTCCCACCGACCGATGCGCCACTGCTGCCGCCGATCTTGCCGACGATCCCGATTGTCGGCACGCTGCTGCCGGGTCTGGGCTTGTAGAACTGATTCAAGCTTTTGGGCTGACCTCACCCCCCGACTCCCCTCTCCATTGCATAGAGAGGGAGAGAAAAACAGGGCACGCTCCAAGCCCCTCTCCCCCGACCCCTCTCCTCAGCTTGCGTGGGAGAGGCGAGAAAAGCGGATTTGTGAGTCGCGAAGGCGATCCGTTTGAAACGATCTCCCCAATGCTCCCCACCCGGAGTATTTCTAGTACTCAAGGCGGCGAGGAGGCGCTACAATCACACCCATGAGTATTTTGTATGCGCTGGCAGCGTTCGACGCTGCCGTTTTGATCGTGATGCTGCTGATCACCCTGCTGAACGCGATCACCTTTCCGCGTTTGCGACCGCCGCAGCCCGACCGGACACGTCCGGTGATCTTCCCGTCAGCGGAGACGCCGCTGGTCTCGATTCTGATCCCGGCACGCGACGAAGCGACGGCGATTGGCACGACCGTGCGCTCGCTGCTGGCGCAGACCTACGCGCCGTTCGAGGTGATCATCCTCGACGACGGCTCGTCGGACGGCAGCGGCGAGATCGCGCGGGTGGCGGCGGGCGGCGATGCGCGCATTCAGGTGATCAGCGGGCAGCCGCTACTCGCGGGCTGGTTGGGCAAAAACTGGGCATGTCATCAGCTTTCGCTGCGGGCACAGGGCAGCGTGATCGTCTTTGCCGACGCCGACGTGCAGTGGCAGCCCGACGGACTGGCGGCGGTGGTCGCGGTGATGCAGCGCACCCAAGCCGACCTACTCACGGTCTGGGCGACCCAGATCACAGTGACGTGGAGCGAGCGGTTGGTCGTGCCGCTGCGGGCGCTGGCGATCTTCGCCTACCTGCCCGCGCTGCTGGTGCATCACTTGACCAGCGCGGCGTTCGCCGCCGCCAACGGGCAGTGTCTCGCCTTCCGGCGCAGCGCCTATCAAGCGCTCGGCGGGCACATCTGCGTGCGCGACTCGCTGGTCGAGGACTTGAGCTTCGCCCGCCAGATCAAGGCGCGCGGCTTGCGCCTACGGATGGCGGACGGCGCGGGCTTGATCACCTGCCGGATGTACCGCCGCTGGCGCGAGGTGCGCGACGGGTTCGCCAAAAACATCCTTGCCGGTTACGGCGGTCGTGTGTCATTATTGGCGCTGTCAACAATTTTTCATCTGGTGGTTTTCGTCCTGCCCGCCCTGTGGCTGTTGCTCGGCTGGTTACTGCCGTCGAGCGACGCTTATCCGGGCGTGCCGCTGGCGCTGACGCTGTTGGGGATCGGCGTGCGCGGGCTGACGGCGACAGTCACGCGCCAGCGCTGGTACGACGCGGTCTGGATGCCGCTCTCGGCGCTGTTGATGACGCGAATTGCGGGACAGGCGATCTGGTCGCAGTGGCGCTATGGCGGGTCGCAGTGGCGGGGGCGGGTCGTGACCGCCAGCAGCGGCGACAAACGGTCGCCGTAGCGGCGCATTGACCGATGCACAAAAGTCGCAGAGGCTTTTTCACAACTGTGAAAAAAATCCAAATTCGCCGTGAATTTTCTCGTGCTCATCGCTGTTTTGGCATATTATGATAGCATTGTTATCAGTAATATACCGGCACCCAACGGAACCGAGTAATGATCGCGCCTGACGTCCAACCGCAGATTCTGATCGTCGATGACGAGCCATCCAATGTCGCTATCCTTGAGCGGCTGTTTCGGTCGGAGTATCGCACGATGACCGCCAACTCGGGGGGCAAGGCGCTCGATCTTTTGGCGACCGAAACTTTCGATCTGGTGCTGCTGGACATCATGATGCCAACGACCTCCGGGTTGGACGTGCTGCGCTTAATCCGCGAGACCACCGGAACCGCTGAACTCCCGGTGATCTTGGTCTCGGCGCGGATGGATGAGAAAGACATCGTCGAAGGCTTGAGCATCGGCGCTAACGACTACATCACCAAGCCGTTCCGCCTCTCGGAACTGCGCGCCCGCGTCCGCACGCAGATCACGCTCAAGCGCCTGCAAGACGAGCGCACCCAGACGATCAACGAACTGCGCGCGGCGCATGAACTCAAGGATCGCTTTTTCCGCATCGCCTCGCACGACCTGAAAGGTCCGCTCGGCAACCTGCGCCTCGTCCATTACCTGCTGCGCCAGCGCATCGAAGCCGACCCAATGTCGTCTGAACTGCTCAGCACCGCCGACGCCAATCTCAACAACATGCAGGCGGTGATCAACGAATTCCTCGACATGGCAGCCATGCAAAGCGGCGTGATCGACCTGCACATGGATTCGGTCAACATCGAGCCGCTGCTCGAAGACCTGCTGCGCCAGTATCATCTCAACGCGCTCAAGAAGGACATCACCGTCGATTCTTCGCGCGTCACCGGCACGATCTACTGCGACCCGGGGCGGCTTTCGCAGGCGCTCGGCAATTTGGTCAACAACGCGCTCAAGTACAGCCCGTGGGGCAGCCACATCACCATCTGGACGGAGATCGAGGGCGCGCGGACGCGCGTCTGCATCGGCGATCAAGGTCCGGGCATCCCCAGCAAGGAGCGAGGCAAGCTGTTTACCGAGTTCGGCAAACTGTCTAACCTGCCCACCGGCGGCGAGACCAGCACCGGCTTGGGCTTGTGGATCGCCAAGCACTTGACGACGCTGCAAGGCGGGGAAATCGGCGTCGATTCACCTAAGGGTGGCGGCTCGGTCTTCTGGATCGAGATGCCCAACGCACCGATGCCGGTCGCCGTCCCGTGATCGCCGGAGATTAATTCATGGATCGGATCGAAATTAAGGGATTACGGCTGCGCTGCATCATCGGCTTCAACCCCGAAGAACGCCGCGCCAAGCAGGACGTCGTGATCGACCTGCTGCTGCTGACCGATCTGCGTCACGGCGGCAGCACCGACCAGCCCGCCGACATCCTCAACTACCGCACCATCAACAAAGCCGTGATCGCCCACGTCGAGGCATCGTCGTACAACACGCTCGAAGCGCTGGCGACCGGGATCGCGCGCGTCGCCGTGGTCGACTGCGGTGCGCCGCACATTCAGGTGACGGTGCATAAGCCGGGCGCGCTCCGCTTCACCGACGACGTGCTGGTGACCATCGAGCGCACCCCGGCGGATTTCGCCTAAGCTGCACAGCTTGACCCCACCCCCGCTCACTGCGCTCGCTTCCCCTCCCCGAATTCAGGGAGGGGAGAGTACAAAAGCAGATCGGTTGCGACAGCAAGAGTAAAGCAAAATATGTTGGCAGCGAACAGCGGAGCGATTCTTGTCACGTTAGGTCACGAAGCTGCGCTTCGCAGCGTGCTGCTGCCAACTGCCGTCGTCTAAAATCTCGGCTATCGCTAATGCACCGGCTACGACGGTTGCATTGCGGCGGGGTGGTCGGCATCGCTGTTGCTAGGCAGCGCCAATTTCACCAAAATGAATTAACGTCACACTTTCGCCGTCAGCGGATTAGTTTTCCTCGTAATCCAAGGCACTGATAGTATGTCAGTCCGTTAATTCGTTTGAAGATCGGAGTATACTGGGAAACATGTTCCTGCCAGAATTCTCGTTCGCGTAGCACTAGCTCTGGCAATAGATCATCGACAACCTAGTGGGCTACGTATATGGAAGACTACGACATTGGTTCTGGAAGCATCCCTTATGAGCCATTGACAGAGCGTGAGTTGAACATACTGGCGCATATCGCTGACGGAATGTCAAATCGCCAAATCGCAGAGACCTTGTTTCTTGCTCACAGTACTATCCGCTGGTATATCCGGCAAATTTACAGCAAGTTGGGCGTAGAAACGCGGGATGAGGCGGTCGAAGCGGCAGTTATGATGGGACTTGGTGCCTCCGAAATTGCGGATGCTCCTGTAACCAGACATAACCTCCCGCTCCAGCTCGACACCTTCATCGGACGTGAACGCGAACTGCAAGAACTGATGCGGTTGATCGCCGATCCCGAAGTAAGGCTGATCACGATCCTTGCGCCCGGTGGCATGGGCAAAACCCGTTTAGCATTGAAATTGGCAGAGAGTATCGTTTTCCCGCTTCAAGTTGGTGAAAATGACCAACGGGAAACGCCGATCTTTCCTGACGGCGTGTTCTTGATACTACTCGAGCCGATCTCAGCGCCTGCTCTCACCGTATCGATCATCGCCGAATATAGTGGCTATCGCTTTCAGCAAGACGGACGCGAACCTAAGCAGCAACTCCTCGATTACCTACGAGAGAAGCGGATGCTCTTGATATTAGATAATGTTGAGCATCTGCTGGACGAAGCAGCTATTGTAAGTGAGATATTGGAGGCTGCACCGAATTTGCAGATTATTGCGACTTCGCGTGAGCGCCTAAATCTGAAATCCGAAACGCTCTACGTGATCAACGGCATGGATTTCCAGAACCGGGAGATGCCGGAAGAGTCGCTCGAATGCGATACTGCGAAGCTTTTTTTGCAGAGTGCAAAGCGTGCAAAACCGAGCTTCACAGTCGAGCCGAACGAGATCGAGCAACTGATGTCGATTTGCCGGTTAGTGGACGGGATGCCCTTAGCTATCGAGTTGGCAGCAGCTTGGGCGGACGTATTGTCACTGCAAGAGATTGCTGACGAAATTACACAAAACCTCGACTTTCTCTCTACCAACATGCGCGACATCCCACCCCGCCATCATAGTGTTCGCGCTGTATTTGAATATGCTTGGAAGCGCCTTTCGGTAACGGAACAGAATACCCTCATGAAACTGTCAGTTTTTCGGGGAGGCTGTACCCGCGAGGCTGCTGAAGAGATTACAGGAGCCAATTTGCTGCTCTTGCGGGCACTTGTGAACAAGTCGTTGGTACGCTGCGGCACTAACGGACGCTATGAGCTGCACGCGCTGTTGCGGCAATTCGCTGAGGCACGATTGGAGATCACCGGAGAATTGGCGACTACCCAAATTACGCACAGCCGTCATTATGCTGACATTCTGTATGGGCTGAATGCTCAACTGCGAGGAGCAGGACAGGCAGCCGCGCTGGACACGATTGAAAGCGATCTTGAGAATATCAGGGCGGGCTGGCAGCAAGCAATTGATCGCCAGTTGGTTGACCTGATCGCGCGGTACTTGGAGGGCTTATATTACTATTTCGATATGCGTAGCCGGGCAAATGAAGGAGTCACCCTGTTTGGTCAGGCGGTCGAACTGCTGAGGAAAGTTGAGCCAAAGGGTGAGAGCCAGTTATTACTCGGCAAAGCGCTCGCTCGACAGGGCAGTTTGGCGCAGCGTCTAGGGCATTATCGAGAGGCGGCGCAGCTTTTGGACAGCAGTCTAAGAATCCTGCGAGCGGTCGATAAGCGTGAGGAGATCGCCTTCGTACTCAATAATCTGGCAGACATTGCCCGCGCCTCTGGACAGTACCAATTGGCAAAGCAGTTTTGCGAAGACAGCTTAGCGATTTTTCGGGAATTGGGCGATGAGTGGAGCATGTCGGGCACACTGAACAATCTCGGCGTCGTTATGTATTTTCTGGAACTATTCGCAGAAGCGGACAAGTATTATCAGGAGAGCCTCGCGCTTTCTACGCGACTGGGCGACAAGCACGGCGTGGCAATTTCACTGATCAATCTAGGCACAATCCGTCATGATCAGGCGCAATACTCAGAGGCGCGGCGCTATTATCACGAGAGCCTGAAGCTGTGTGAGCAATTGGACGATCAGCATGGTATTGCGGCTTCGATTAACAATCTGGGGCGTACAGCTTTTATGCAAGGCGCTTACGTGGAGGCTAAACAGTATTGTGAGGAATGCTTAGCACTTTACAGAAGCTATGGAGATTACTGGGGGATTGCCGCTGCCTTGATTAATTTGGGCGATATTGTCTGCGCGATGGGAGATTTGCAGTCGGCCCGCGGTTGTTTCCACGAGGCGCTAAGGACTATCTACACGATTCAGGCTGTACCCTTAATCGTGGAGGTCGTGGTTGGAATGGTGGAATTGTTGATGCAGGAGGAAAAAAGCCAGCAAGCCCTGACTTTACTCATTCCTGTTATGCAAAATCCGCCGCGCGATAGGGAAATACGGTCACGAGCTGAATAGTCTCTGGACGAAGCTAAAAGCTGACTTGCCTGACGAACTAGTCTCATCGATTCAGAGAGACTATCAACCTCAGCCAATGGAGGTAGTTGCCCAGCAAATCTTTGGGCTATAAAGGATTTGGGCAGTACGCAAAATTGCAGCAATGATGCCTGATCAGGCTTCTAATGGATCGATATCACCTACGCATCTTCATCTTGAATATTGGCGAGCGCGGTCTGGATAAGCTCTTGTGAGACTTCGCTCATGCCATGTACGCTCTTGGCGTGTTCGGCGACTTGCAGAAGGATTTCTTCGTTGGTTTCGCCCTGCGCCACAAACTGGCAGTTAGCATCTGGACCAATATGTTTGCATCGCAGCATCTTCACCATTTCCTGCTCCTTATTTAATCTCTGAAATCAAACTCGTATCATAAATGGATACAATGATTCGGATAATTATCTACGAATATCACAATTCTCCCTTTATGACAAAACACAGGCATCCAACGGTTGCTAAAAACATGGTAATTAACCCTTAACGGATATTGCCCCTCCATTACTGCCGTGTAGGTATAAATAACCCACATTCGCTGAGGGCGCAGCAGGCTCTCCGCTGCGCCCCCGCGATGATACGTCAGCCACAAACGTTCGGCGACATGATATGCTGATATGGCTTGCCAGTGTCCGGCTCGACGCCAACGAGCGCGAGTTCGTTCGACATGAGCGCGTAGAGGATGTTGCCCATCCCTTCTGAGACCATGACGTTCTGCTGCAACGCGACAGCCTGCTCCAGCGCGGCGCTGATGTCGCCAGCGGAGACATCAAAGGCATGTGAGCCGTTCCCCTCAGCGTCGATGTCCCAGACGGCAAGACCACCATCATTGCAGTAAGCGGCGAGCGGCGCGGCGAGATCCGTTCCATTGGTGCGACCATCAGCGATGCTTGCTTGTCCACCTGAACTCACGGTGCTGCCGCAAGGTGCGGAAACGCCATTCGTCACCGTAAAATCGACATTGAGAGCGTAGACCAAATCAGTGTTGTAAACGAAAACCACGTCTTTTCCGGGCAGATCGAAATCGCGTTCCCGGGTGACCGTGCGCGCCTCACCCACAGGTACGGTGATGCTTTCCTGATAAAGAACATCAAAATCAGAGCTTCCCGGCTCTTGAACCAGCCACCCGATTTTAAACGTGATTGCTGAGCCAGAGAGGTTCGTGAACGTGAATGAGCCATACAGACATCCTGTAAATGCTCTCGCTGGCTGAGCGACGAAGGTGAGAGACACCCCTAACAGGAAAAGAATAAGAAGAACAGGCAGAGTGCGACGCAAAATATCATCCTTTCACACAGGTAGGTCAATAGACGATGAGGCTATTTCGTCGGTCGCGTGAAACTCAGCTCTCAGCCGGCGCTTTGTTCCAGATTTGCCGGATGATCTCCCAGCCGTCGTCTCCGTTTTGGAACAACCAGAACACGCGGAAGTTGACCGGCACGACGTCACTGCCATCACGCGGAGTCATGGTGCCTTCTGCGCCACCGATGATGTAGGCAAAGTCGCCCATGACCTTAACCTCGTCGGCGAACGGCTGAACGTCGAATTCGAACTTGTCAAACGACTCCTGGATGGCGGCTTCAATCGCTTCCCTACCGACGCGCTCTGGAGCACCGGGTGCTATCCACAGTGCGTCTTCGGAGTACATGCTGGCGTAGCCCGCCGCGTCGTGCGAGTTGGCATATTCAGGATACTGCTCGGTGATGATCGCCGTGATGGCAGCGGCGTCTTCGGTCATGTCGTCGCCGTTATCCTGAGCGGCGACCAGCGTGAAACTAAGGAGGATCAGCGCCGCGACGAGTGCAGTGATGCCTACAAATGCCGACATGGTAATTTTCTTAGACATAGTTTCCCTATCCTTTTCTGTGTTTGGTATGCGAACTGTCGCTGGGTTCCGTACCGTCCCCCGACCGGACTCGGCTTTCACGCCTTTTGGAACGTAGGGAGGGCAAGGTCGTCTTGATAATCAGGCTTCGTCCTGAATGTTGGCAAGCGCCTGCTTGACAAGTTCATCCGGGATTTCCGTGTAGCCATGAACCGTAGCAGCGTGCTCAGCCACCTGTTTCAGAATGTCCTCGTTCGTTTCGCCCCGCGCCTCAAATTGGCAGTGGGCATCGGGACCAATCTGTTTGCAGCGCAGTACTTTTGCCATTTTCGTTTCCTTCCTTTCTTATGCTCTTGTTCGTTGCTCTACCGGGGCGCTGCTCCCTCAGGCGAACGCGGGCGCTCCCCGTCGGGTATTCTTTTCATGTGGTTCTCCTTCACTATTTGAAGTTTGGATACGTCAAGAACACTATAGTTTTTCAGGGGCAGTTAATAACCCACCGGGGGGAGAGGGAAAGGGGGAGGGAATTCAACAGGAAACCGGAAATATGCCTAGTCAGTCGCGTGTGACGCAGAGGAATGAGACGCAGTTCGTGAGTAGGACAGCCACATTCAGCCGGTTACTTGATCTGCTGCCGCGATAGTGTTTCTGATTGTGAGGAATTTGTGGTGAGCAACTCAGTACGTTTAAGAAGCATGGTGCATCAAGCAAAAGACGAGCCGACTACGCCCTACATGGGATGCGCGCAGCGGTGATCGGCTCAAGGTGCTACGCGCTGAGCGCCCCTATGAACGGCTCAATATTTCGGGCATTCGCGGCTTAACCGAAGCGCAAAAGGTGACGCTGCGTAACATGCAATTTCGTTTTGTGAATGACGGATGCTAAAATCTGAGAGAGTGGGTGTAAAGAGAAATATTACGCTGCTTCAACGCCCCTCTCCCCCGACCCCTTTCCCACGCAAGCGGGGAGAGGGGAGAAAAACAGGACGTGGGGCATAGTCCCTTCCGTCATATTGGAGAATCGTCGTGGTGCAGTAAGCGTAATAAAAATCGGTTACACCTACTTTCTCAGCTCTTAACTGCCTTTGGAGGCATTTTCGTGAACCCTGTTAGTGACAATCTTCTCGCCCTGCGCGACGAGTTTCCCATCCTTGCGTCCTGCACTTATTTGATCAGTAACTCGCTGGGAGCGATGCCGCGCGGCGTCTACGACAAGCTCAAGGAATACGCCGACACGTGGGCGACACTGGGCGTGCGGGCGTGGGGCACACCCGCCTTCGATAACGCGACCTGGTGGAACCTGAAGGGCGCGGTCGGGCGACCAGATCGCGCCGCTGATGGGCGCTCCGGCGGGGAGCGTGCTGGTTCACGAGAACGCCAGCATCGCCAACAGCATCCTGCTGAGCGCGCTGGATTTCAGCGACCCGAAGCGGAACAAGGTCGTCGTCAGCGACATGGACTTCCCCTCGGATGTGTATACCATCAAAGCCATGCTGCCGCAGATGGAAGTCGTCACCGTCCGCACCCACGACGGCATCACGCTCGAACACGCAGGAGTTGCTCGATGCGATTGACGAGCGTACTCGCTTGGTGTCGCTGAGTCACGTGCTGTTCAAGAGCGCCTACATCATGCCAGCCGCTGAAATTGTCCAGAAGGCGCATCAGGTTGGCGCGCAGGTGCTGCTGAACGGCTATCACAGCGTCGGCATCATCCCGGTGGACGTGACGACGTTGAATGTCGACTTTTACATCGGCGGGACGCTCAAGTGGCTGTGCGGCGGACCGGGCGGCGTGTTCATGTACGTGCGCCCCGATTTGCTGCCGACGCTGAAACCGAAGATCACGGGGTGGTTCGCGCAGGCGAAACCGTTCGCCTTTCAGGAGCAGATCGAACTGCGCGAGGATGCTTACCGGCTGGCGAATGGTACGCCCGCGATTGCCGCTCTGTATTCGATTCAGCCTGGTGTGGAAATTATCAGTCAGGTGGGTATTGATGCTATCCGCGCTAAGTCAATCCGACAAACGAATTTGATCGTTGAACTGGCGGATGCGGCAGGCTACGAAGTTGTTTCGCCACGTATCAACGCCCAACGCGCGGGTACTGTGACCGTGCGTCCCCAAGAGGCATATTCGGTCTCCAGAGAACTTATTGCGCGAAATATCGTCGTTGACTATCGAGAGGGCGCGGGAATTCGCATCGCGCCGCATTTCTACAACAGCGATGACGAAATCCGTCAGACGATGCAAGCGATTGCCGATATTCTTGAAGATGGTAGCTGGCAGAAACACGTTGCCAATCGTAGTTTTGTCACGTAATCAGCGTAAATGGCTTGACTTCAATTTGATTGCGAACGGCTAATGCCGCGAGATTAAGCGGCAAAACGCAAAGTGCCTGATTTTTGTCGGTCAGTCGTGATCGTCCCGGCGCGGCGGGCGTTGTCGCGCTTGGCGTCGCCCAAATCGAGCGCGCTGATCAGGATGCTGTTGGCGATGCTGGCGTTCTCATGGATCAGCACGCTGCCATTGGGCGCACCCATCAGCGGCGCGATCTGGTCGCCGACCGCGCCCTTGAGTTCCCACCACGTCGCGTTGTCGAAGGCGGACGTGCCCCACGCACGCACGCCGAGCGTCGCCCACGTATCGGCATATTCGCGCAGCTTGTCCTAGACGCCGCGCGGCATCGCGCCGAGCGAGTTGCTGATCAGGTAAGTACAGGTAGAAAGGATTGGAAATTGATCGCGGAACGCGAGAAGCGGATCGTCGCTGCTGTTCACTGCCCTGCCTCCAACCGAAATTAAGGCGCAGAGTCTACCACGCTGGCAGTGCGGGCACCGCCACCCTTGGCGCGGTTCAGCGCTAGGCGCGTAGGGTCTTGACGATCTCGGCGATCAGGTCGATGAAGCGCTGGAGGGCGGCGGCGTCACTCAAGGCGGTCAGGGGGACATTGGGGCGGCGGTCGGCGCGGTCGTCGGCGAAGGGCGCGGCGATGAACGGATCGAGCCGGTGCAGCAGGTGCAGGCGTTGATCGCGGTCGTCATAAGGCGGGAAGCTCATCAGATATTGCAGCGGGACTTCGACGGCGGGCTGCTTGGGATAAGCGCGCACCGACATCACGCTGACGCCGCCGGGACCGATCCACAGGTTGGCGTGGAAAGCCGGTTCGCTGCGTCCGCTGAAAGTGAGGCTGTCGGTATTGGTGCGCGCCCAGTCGAACAACGCCCGCGCGATACGCGCGTTCTCGACGCCGTCAGGAAGCTGCTCGACGTACTTGAAAAAGTTGAGCCGGTTGGGAGCGGGCGAGAGCTTTTTCTGCTCGTTGGGCTTCGGTTCGGGCAGCGGCTCGGTCAGCGGGGTCTGCTTGAGCGCGGCGATCAGCTTCTTGATGGCTGCTTCCGGGCGGGTGCGGAAGTCGCTAAACTGCCGGTTGATCAGGTGGAGCGGCAGCGGCGTCTCGTCGATGCGGGCGATGAAGAGCGGCTTGCGCAGCTCCATCGCCAGCAGCGTCTCGCGCTCGACCCATTCCGAACTCGCGCCCATCCTTCGACATGACGACCAGCAGCGCGCCGCAGCCCTCGACCGCCTTCTGAATCTCGCGCATCCACGTCGATCCGTCGGGGATATCGTCCACGTCCAGCCAGCAGCGTAAGCCTACCGCCTGTAAGCGCTCTCCCAACCGGGCGGTGAAGTCGCGGTCTTTGGAGCTGTGGCTCATGAAAATGTAAGGCTGAGTCATGGAATGGCAATCATCGATCATCGGCACATTATCCTCTCATTGTACTCGAAACCCGCCGTGTTTGCGGCATGGGGGCCGGTTGACGGCGATTCGCGCGGGTGCTAGGATCGCGCACTTCCACCGGTATGACCTGAGGAAATCCGCTCAATGGACGACTTGACACTGATCATCCAGCCGGATGAAGACGAAGGCGAGGGCGCTGAGGTGCTGGTTGACGGTTTCGTCGACGGCAGACCCTACCGCTTTCTGCTCGACAGCGGCGCGGCGCGCAGCAGCATCGTCGCCGACGCCTATACGTCGGCGCTGCCCGTGCTGGACAGTCAACACTCGTCCGGCGTCTTTGCGGCAGCCCACAGCGACCTGATCA
The DNA here is from genome assembly GCA_963848465.1 of uncultured Chloroflexia bacterium. GTDB lineage: Bacteria > Chloroflexota > Anaerolineae > Aggregatilineales > Phototrophicaceae > Flexifilum. The sequence continues at coordinate 195,840 of CAWKDY010000008.1, forward strand.
CCGTGCCCAGCATCGAGGTCGGATCGATTGCCAAGACCAATTTCACGCTGGTGCGCGCCACCAGTCAGGAACGCCGCAGCTTGATCGGCATGGATTTGCTCAAGGATTTCTGCTGCCATTTCCGCTTCGACGAGCAGCGCGTATCCCTGAACGCCGATCCTGCGGATAGGGACGGCGCATGGCGCGCGCTGTATCTGGACGCGAAATTCCATCCCTACGTGGACGTGCTGGTCGGGACGGCGGCGGCGCAAGCGGTCTGGGATACAGGCGCGAGTATCACGATTGTTGACCTGAACTTCGTCCAAGCGCATCCAGACTTGTTCGAGGCGGCGGGGCACTCGACCGGCACCGATTCGACCGGCGCGCAGGTGCAAACGCCCAGCTTTACGATGGCGGCGACTCGTATCGGTGGGCACGACTTCCCGCCGCTGCGGGTCGCGGGCGTCGATCTGGCGGCGGTAAACGCCACGCTCGAAGTCCCGATGGACTTGATTTTGGGTTACACCACCCTCAGCGGCGCGCACTGGCTGTTCGACTTCCCGAACCGGCGCTGGATGATCACGCAACGTTTGGCACACTAGGAGATCGATCACCGTGACCGTCATCCTGAACGCCGCCACCGACGCGCAGCTTGCCGCCGCCGTCGAGGACAACCTGTACGCCTTTTTCCGGGCGATGCTGCCCCTGCCCGGCAGCGAACTGGTCGAAACCGACCGCCTGAGCTATCACCTTGCCTTCCCTGACGGACCGATGTTCAAGGGGGTCTGGCGGGCGCGGCTCGCGCCGGACGAAGCCGATGCGGCGATCACGCAAGCGCTCGACTGGTTCCAGCAGCGCCGCGCGGCGCTGACCGCGTGGTGGATCAGCGGCACGACCGAGCCGGACGATCTGGCGGATCGACTGCTGGCGCGCGGCTTCAGCAAGCACTACGCGGGCGAGCCGGGCATGGCAGCCGATCTCGACGCCCTAGACGAGCTGCCGATTCCCACCGGCTTGAGCATCGTGCGGGCGCAGGATCGTACCACGCTGACCGACTGGCGCGACGTGATTTGCGCCGCCTTCAACCTGCCGGTGGCGATGATGCAGTCGTGGGTCGATGCGACGCTGGCATACGGCATCGACGCCGCGCCGTGGCGGCATTACGTCGGCTACTATTTCGGCGAGCCGGTCGCGACCAGCTACCTGTACAACGGCGGCGGAGTCGCGGGGCTGTACTGCATCGCAACCGCACCGCACGCGCGGCAGCGCGGATTCGGCGCGGCGATCACGCGCCAGCCGATGCTCGACGCCCGCGCCCAAGGCTATCATTACGCCGTCCTGTTCGCGTCACCGTCCGGCGCGCGCCTCTACCCTCACATCGGCTTCCGCGATACCGGCTGTCGCATCTCGCGCTACGTCCGCGAAGCCGATAAAGTTACTTTGTTGCAAAGATCGGCACTTTGACCCCACCCCACGCGCTGGCTCAGCTTCGCTGAGCTTCTCGCTTCCCTCCCCGAATTCAGGGAGGGGAGAGTGCAAAAGCAGATCGGTTGCTTATTTTATGAGTGGAGCACAATATGTTTGCAACAGAGTTTTTGTAGGGGCGCAGCGCGCTGCGCCCCTACGGAGTACCACGATCTTCGTGGATTTCTTTCGAGAAACTACCTTAACAGCAGCCGCAATCTGCCAAAATCGTCACATTTGAACACCGCAAAACAGAACAAGTATTCTATCATGAAGATCGTGAAGGATGCGAGACGCGGGAGGCTTGACACGTTCTTGCTCGAATGGATACGATCATTACGGATACTAGAAGCTCACGAGGTCAGCACGCCGGACGCCGAAAAGACGGTTTTCATCAGCTACCGCCGCAGCCTCAGCCGTCATCTTGCCCGCGCGATCTTCCTTGACCTGCGCGAGCACGACTACGACGTCTTCCTCGACGTGAACACCATCGACAACGGGGAGTTCGACGAGATCATCCTCAACCAGATCGCGGCGCGGGCGCATTTCGTGCTGGTGCTGTCCAAAGGGTCGCTGGAACGCTGCGCCGACCCGGGCGACTGGCTGCGGCGCGAGATCGAGGAGGCGCTGCGGCTCAACCGCAACGTCGTGCCGATCATGGAGGAAGGGTTCGAATTCGCGGCAGAAGCGCAGTATTTGCCGGACTCGCTGCGCGAACTGCCGCGATTCAATGGCGTGCCGCTCTATCACTTTTACTTCGACGCGGCGATGGACATCCTGCGGAATCGGTTTTTACGTCCAGCGCTTGACAGCCCGGTCACACCGTCGTGATCATCACTTCCGCCGCCGGTAAGCGCGGCGCGCTCGCCCGCACGGTGATCGTCCCGGCTTGCTTGGTCGCCTTGACGTAGAGCGCCGCCTGCCCGCCGACCAGCGCGAACGGGTTCTCGCCGATCAGTTCGCCTGCGCCTTCGATCTCGAAGCTGACGACGAGGTTGGCATAGGGCAGACGATTGCCGTACTTGTCGGTGATCATGAAGATCAGCCGCGTCATATCCGCGCCGTCGGCGTTCAGTTCAGCATCGTCCACGCGCAGGATCAACTGCTTCGGGCACGCCGTCGGCGTCGATGCAGCTGCTCGGCGGCGGCTTGACCCGCCTTGTAGCCGACGACGCGCAAATCGCTGATAATGCTCGCCTCAGACCAGTCTCGGCGTGAGGCGAACCCACTGATCAAGAACGGCGGATGCGGCAGATGCGGGAAGTTGTCGCGGTCGGGCTGGAAGCGCCCGTACAGACTCGTCGCCGAGTAAACAGCTCGACTTCGTCGCAGTTGCTGTAGACGTAGAGCGGATCGATTGCCGCCGACGCTGCGGTCGCCGGGCGTCAAGAAGCTGGCGATGCGGACGACCGGCGTCTCGACGCTACTGGGTCGCGTAGAAGTAGGCGGCGAACTTGGGCAGCCGGAAGATGTCCATCACGCCGTGATAGCAGATGCGGTCGCCCGACCCGAAATTGAGGTGCGTGTTGTAGTCGAAGGCGCACCAGCCAATCGCCCCGGTGACGTTGCGCATGCCCATCTGCTGGTTCTGGATGCGGGTATGGCGCAGCGCGTGCTCGATCTGCCGTTCCTCTTGATCGAAGGTCTTGGTCGGGAACATGTGCCCGCTGAACTCGGTGACGAGGTGCGGCGTGTGCAGCGGCTCGACAATCGTGTTCGAGAAGTCGTTGTAGGTGAACACGTCTTCCAGAAACTGGCTCTCGTGGAAGATAGCGGATGCCGCCGGTCTGCCGCGTCGGGTCGAGCTGGTGCGCCAGCGCGTTGGTCGCGGTGTAGAAGGCTTCGTCGTCCCACAACTCGTTGATGCGCACGCCCCACAGGATGATCGACGGGTGATTGCGGTCGCGGGTGATCATCGACTCGACGTCGCGCAAGCTGAGCGCCTTCCAGTCGTTGTCGCCGATGAACTGCCAGCCGGGGATTTCTTCGAAGACCAGCAAGCCGATCTCGTCGCAGCGATCCAGAAAGTGCGGCGACTGCGGGTAATGCGAGGTGCGCACGATGTTGCAGCCCAACTCATCCTTGAGGATGTCGGCGTCCTTGCGCTGAAGCCGTGCCGGAGCCGCCCCGCCGATGTAGGGGAAGGTCTGGTGGCGATCCAGCCCGATCAGCTTGACGTGCTCGCCGTTGAGGTAGAAGCCGTCGTCTTTGAAGACCGCCTCGCGGAAGCCGAAGCGCGTCGCGACCGCATCGATGCGGTTTGCCGCTCTTCATCGCGTAGACAAAGCATCTCAGTCCATACAGGCGCGGTTGATCCAGCGTCCATAAGTGCGACTCTCAGGGAACTGCGAAAGCTGTGAGCGTGACGTACCGTTTGCGATCCGCCGGGAACAATGACATCCTGTTCGACGCCGCGCGATCCCATCCATCGCCTGAGCGCATAACGAGCTGCAATTTGACAGGAATGCCGAACTGAACGCTTGGTTTTTCAGAGTGACATCGACTTCAACTTCGGCGCATCGGTCAGCACGTCGAGCGGGCGCACGAACACGTCGGCGATATGCACCGGCTCGACGTAGCGCAGGTGCACGTCGCGGTAGATGCCGCCGAAGGTCAGGTAATCGACCACGTTGCCGTTGGGCGGAACGTCCGGGCGCTCGGTCGAGTCGAGCCGCACTTGCAGCACGTTCTCGCCGTCGCGCAGATATCGGTCAGGTCGAACGAGAACGGCACGTAGCCGCCGTCGTGCTCGCCAAGCGTGTGCCCGTTGATGCTGACCGTCGCCGAGGTCATCGCGCCGTCGAAATCGACGTAGAGGCGGCGTCCGTTGAGCGGCTCCGGCAGGGTGAAGCGCTTGCGGTAGGTCGAGATGAACTGGTAATCGAGGTTGTCGAAATTGTGATAGCGGCAGCACGATATTGGTGTGCGGCAGCGTCACCGCCTCGAATTGGTCATCGCCGGCGCGCTGAACGGAAGTTCTTCCGGTGCGTAAAGCCAATCGTCGTTGAAAAGGAGTATGGAGCGCATTATTCAGCTTTCGTTTCGTCAGGGAAAATATCTTTAACCGACGAGAGTAAAACCGGGCAACACGTCGCCGCCGTCGAGCGTGTCGTCGACACCGACGAGCTTGACTGGCTGCCCCGGCACGTAGACTTCGATGAGCTTCTGCTTCGACATTCACCACCCAGACGACCGTCCCGGCGGCGAGATAGTTGGCAATTTTGATCCGCAGCGTGTCGCGCGACGTTTCCGTCGAAGGGAAATCGACTTCGACAGCGAGATCCGGCGGATTCGGGTTGTAGCCGCGTTGGGCAATCGCGCCTTTTGCTTTGGAAATGAAGCCGACGTCGGGCGCATAGCGCTCGCCGGAAACCATGTAGCCGCCCGCTTCGCCGGTGACGTAGCCGAGATCGTTGCTGTAGCAAGAAACATGAAAATGAAACCCAGAATCCGGGATGAAATCAATGACGCATAAGCATTCGATGGCACTTCGACGACTTCTCCTCCGATGAATTCCAACAGCTTGTCGGCGTTTTCCGGCATGTCGACGAGTTGATCGAAATCCTCGACGGTTAGTTGCTTGACCTGATCGACCACAGCGCCTCACCTCTCTACTCTGCGATCCATTATAGCGCGCGTACGAACCACGCCGCGCCGCGCGGCTCGAGCCGCGCGACCAGCGAGCCGTCGCGCGGCTTCGATGGCGTTGTCCCCGCCGAGCGCGTCGCGCCAATCGCCGGGGAGATAGCGGCAGCGCGATCTCGGCGGCTTCGTCGCTGGCGTTGAAGGCGCAGTAAACCACTTCATCGCTCGAGCCAGCGCTTGAAGGCGTAGACCTTCTGCGCGTCGTCGATCACGACCGCTTCGACCTCGCCGACGCGCAGCGCTTCCGAGCCGCGCCGGAAGTGGATCGCGTGCTTGAACTTGTCGATCAACTCGTGGTCGAGGCTGTCCCACGGCATCGTCCGGCGACCATCTTCGGCAAAATCGCCTTCTAAGCCCGGTTTCGCCGCCGTAGTAGATCATCGGCGCGCCGGGATAGCTCAACTGGAACGCCAGCACCTGCCGGACGCGGCGCAGTTCGCCGTTGCAGGCGGTCAGGATGCGCCCGGTATCGTGCGAGTCGACCAGATTCATCTGCGCCTTGACGGCGGCGGGCGGCGTATCGCGCAGCCAGATCGAGAGCCGGTCGTCGAGTTCGGTCGGCGATAGGTCGTCGGTGGCGAGGAAGCCGCGCAGCGCCCACGCGAAGCGGTAGTTCATGGTCGCGTTGAAGCTGTCGCCGAGCAGGTAATGGGTCGAATCCGTCCACAGTTCGGAGACGGAATACGCGCCCGGCTTGATCGCGTCGATGCGCTTGCGGAAGCGCCGCCAGAAGTCGTCGCTGTTGTCGAAAGCCACGTCGCAGCGCCAGCCGTCGATCCCCTTCTCCAGCCAGTGAGCGGTCACGCCGCCCTCGCCGCATGAAGTAGTCTTCCATCTCCGGGCACTCGACGAACTCCGGCATGAAGCCCAAGCCGTCCCAGCCGCGATATTTGTCGGGCCACTCCTGAAAGTCGAACCAGCGGTAGTAGGGCGATTCGACGCGAATGGTACGCGCCATTCCCGAACTTGTCGGTGATGTCGAAGTAGATGCTGTCCGACGAGCAGTGATTGAAGACCGCATCGAGCACGATCTTGATGCCGCGCGCGTGCGCTTGCTCGATCAGCTCGTCGAAGTCGGCTTCGGTGCCGAGCATCGGGTCGATCTTGAAGTAGTCGATGGCGTCGTAGCGATGGTTGGTCGGCGCGTCGAAGATCGGGCAGAAGTAGATGCAGTCGATCCCCAAGTCGGCGAGGTAGTCGAGGTGCTGGATCACGCCGCGCAGGTCGCCGCCGAAGAAGTCGCGCCCCAGCGGGGGATATTCGGGGCGCTCGCCCCAGCGCCGGAACTGCGGCTCGTGACCGTAGACGCCTTTCATCAGCGTGATCGGTGGAGGGATCGCCGTTGGCGAAGCGATCCGGGAAAATCTGGTAGATGACCATGCCCTGCGTCCAATCGGCGGGCATCCGCGCCGGGTCGTAGACGGCGATCTTGAAGGGAAGCTGCTCGTATTCGCCGTAGATCGGCGTGTTCTGCCCCTCGACCTGCCGGATTTCGAGCAGCGGCGGAACGGGCGGCGCATCGGGATCGTCGCCGTGGAACTCGAAGCGGTAGGTCAGGATGGTCGGCTCCGACGGGACGCGCAGCGCCGCCGACCACCTGCCGGGGGTTTCGGTCGGCAGCAGATAGAAGTGCCACGTCAGCGGCTCGCCATGCTCGGTGAGGCGGCGGGTGTCGGTGATGAACGACTTCCGGCTGAAGCGGCGAGTCCTCGACCACCAGTTCGACGGTCGCGCCGAGCGGCTGCGCTCCCGGCGGCAGATGAAACGCGCCCTCAGGGCGCAGACGTTTGGCAGCTTGACGGCTGATGGCTGAAATCATAGGGCTTCATCCATTCACAGAGGTACAGGCAGACTTGTCGATGCGTATCGCAAGTTCGAACCTCGGCAGCCAATCAAGCCTGCTGAGCAGGCTGCGATTAGCTTGGTGGCTCCCTGCTCCACGATGCTGTGAGAGCGGGCTGAAAGCGACCAGGTATCTAGCGCGTAGGCATAAAAATCTACGCCTCAGACCTAAATCTAGCTGACGACCGCCGCGCCGTCGGTGGCGTGGCAGACGTAGACGGCGGGCTTGATGCCGCTGCGCTGCTGGTAGCTCGCGGCGACGGTCGCGGCGAAGTCCTCGGCAGCGTCGGCGCGCACCAGCGCGACCGCGCAGCCGCCGAAGCCGCCGCCGGTCATGCGCGCGCCGATGCAGGCTTCGTGCTCGCGGGCGCACTCGACAATCAGGTTGAGCGCGTCGCTGGAAACCTCGAAGTCGTCGCGCAGGCTGACGTGACTGGCGTACATCAACTGACCGAGCGTCACGGCGTCGCCCGCGCGCATGGCGTCGGCGGCGTCGAGCGTGCGCTGGTTCTCGGTGACAATGTGGCGGGCGCGGCGGTAAACCACCTCGTCGAGCAGGTCTTTGACCGCCTCAAGCTGCGGCAGCGTCACGTCGCGCAGCGCGGGGACGTTGAAGAAATTGGCGGCGGTTTCGCACTGCTGGCGGCGCTCGTTGTACTCCGACGTGACCAGTTCGCGCCGCGTCGCCGTGTCGAGCACGACGACCGCCGTCCCCGGCGGCAGCGGCACCGGCTGGAGCGTCAGCCAGCGGCAGTCGATCAGCACGGCGTGATCGGCGACGCCGGTCGCCGAGATCATCTGATCCATGATGCCGGTGTTGACGCCGATCCACTGGTTTTCGACGCGCTGGCAGAGCTTCGCCATCTCGGCGCATCCCACGCGATGTCCGCCATCGCGCAGAACATCCGCGCCGACGCCAGCTCGATCGCCGCCGACGAGGATAGCCCCGCGCCAATCGGCACGTCGCCCGGCGATCACGCCGTCCCAGCCCTTGAGCGCGCAGTCCGACTTCTTGCAGCGCCCACGCGACGCCCTGCACGTATTCGACCCACATATTCTCGCGCTTGACGATCTCGGTCAGCGAGAATTCCGCCATCTGCTTGAAATCCATCGAGTAGAGCGTCACGTAGCTATCCTGACGCGGGCGCGCCGCGATCCAGACGGCGCGGTCAATCGCCAGCGGCATGACGTAGCCGTCGTTGTAGTCGGTATGCTCGCCGATCAGGTTGACGCGCCCCGGCGCGCGCACGATCAGCGTCGGCGCTTCGCCGAATCGCCGCCGAAATTCTTCGATCACCTGCTGCTGCAAAGTCATACGTTCTCCTTAAAAGAAGTACTGAGTGCCGAGTACTGAGTACTGAGTAAAAACAGAGCGATGCGTTGAGTTCGCTTCGATAATCACCTATCACCGAGAAAAGCTTGTTTTTACTCAGTACTCAGCACTCGTTACTCAGTACTTTCTTTATAGTGTTTTTCCGGCAGCGAGCGCAGCCGCTCCGCCGCCTGTTCGGGCGTGAGGTCGCGCTGCGCTTCCGCCAGCATCTCGTAGCCGACCATGAACTTGCGCACCGTCGCCGAGCGCAGCAGCGGCGGATAAAAATGGGCGTGAAGCTGCCAGTGGTCGATTCGCGTCGGCGAGGCGGTCGCCGGTCGGCGCGCCGTGCCAGCCCATCGAGTAGGGGAACGACAGTTTCGAACAGATTATCATATTTCGTCAGCAGGCGCTTGAGGATGTCCGCCAGCGCGTCGCGCTGCGGATCGCTCAAGCTGCGGCAGGCGCTGGACGGGTTCGCGCGGCAGCAGCAGCATCTCGAAGGGCCAGACCGCCCAGTAGGGCACGACCGCCATCCAGTGATCGTTCTCGACGACGATCCGCTCGCCCTGCTCGGCTTCGAGCGCGGCGTAATCGACCAGCAGCGGCGATTCATGCTGCTGCGTAGTAATCGCGCTGGTGGTGGTCTTCCTTGGTCGGCTTCGTTGGGCAGAAAATTGCTCGCCCAGATTTGCCCGTGCGGGTGCGGGTTGGACGCGCCCATCGCCGCGCCTTTGTTCTCGAAGATCTGCACCCAGCGATAGGTCGCGCCGAGGTCGGTCATCTGCTCGCCCCAGACGTCGATCACGCGCCGGATGTCGCTGAGCGGCATTTCCGGCAGCGTCAGGTCGTGGCGCGGCGAAAAGCAGATCACGCGGCAGGTGCCGCGCGCGCTGCTCGACATCAAGCAGCGGGTGGCTCGACTCGCCGTCGGGCGTATCGGGCAGCAGCGCGGCGAAGTCGTTGGTGAAGACGAAGGTGCTGGTGTAGTCGGGGTTGTGCTCACCGCCCGCGCGCTCGTTGCCGGGGCAGAGATAGCAGGTCGGGTCGTAGCGCCGGGCGGTGCTCCGGCGGGAGCCGTTCCTGACTGTCCCTGCCAGGGACGCTTGGTGCGATGCGGCGAAACCAGCACCCATTCGCCGGTGAGCGGGTTCAGGCGCTGGTGCGGATGTTCGGTCGGATCAAAAGACATAAGCCGCGCTTTCTTACAGTTGGAGAAATCACGGCTATTTTAGCGATTGTTCGGCAGAAAGGCACGCTTCTAGCGAGCGCAATCGCTTTTCTCATCGAAGGGTCGCCTGTTATTGGGGCACAACGGCGATGGCGTCCATTTCGCAGAGAAAATCAGGGTTTGCCAAGCCCGCCACAAAGGCGAAGGTGATCGCCGGGGGGTTCGGTCGCTGCCCCCAGACCTGCTGAAAAACCTGGAAACCGACTGGCAGCGGCTGCCCCTGCACGACGTACAGATTCCACTTGATGACGTGTTCGGGACGCGCGCCCGCTGCTTCCAGCGCGATCAGCATATTCTTGAGCACCTGCTCCACCTGCGCCTTGAAATCGCCTTTGCCGACGATCTGGCGAGTCGCGCCGTCGATTGCATCCTGCCCGCCGATGTAGATCGTCTTGGCTGCGCCTTCGACGACGATCACGTTGGTGAAGGCGGGATTCTGGTTTAAGCCGTCGGGATTCAAATACTGGACACTACCCATTGCCGCTCCTCCTATGCTAATTTCACTTACTTGGACAGACCCTGTATGCAAAAACACCGCTCGACAGTGAAGCCGGGCGGTGTTTTGGTTGCAGGTGAGCACGACTTGGGGAGCGAAATCATCGCTAATACAGGGGGAGATTTTTAAGGGTGTCAGCAAAGCGCGTTGCATTCACAAAAACGGGCGGGTCTGAGACCCGCCCCTACAGCGATGTGTGCGGGTTCGGCGGTTGTGCATGGGCAATAAACCGGGCGCACACGCAGGTGCGCCTATACGAGAAGAAAATCGATTACGCAGTTCCGCTCTGAGGCTGATCGGTTGCCAGCCGGAGGATCGATTGCAGCAGGACGTTCGCGCCGTTGACCACGTCCTCCCATGCGGTGAATTCTTTGGGGTGATGGCTGATGCCGTCGACCGAAGGGATGAAGATCATCCCCGACGGCGTGATCCGGCTCAAGACCTGCGCCGAATGCCCGCTGTAGCTGAACAAGCGCACGTGCGACAAGCCGAGCGAATCCGCCGCGTCTTCGACCGCCTGAATCACACCAGCCGCCATAGTGGCGGCTGGAATGTGACTGACATGCTGCGGTTCGACCTCAAGCCCATTGGAGGCAGCGCATTCGCGGGCAATGCTGAGGAGTGCGGTTTCCATTTCGCTGAGAAGTTTCTCGCTGATATGGCGGCACTCCATGTAGAGACAGGCGCGGCTGGGGATAATGTTGAACGCCCCCGGCTCGACCGAGATATCGCCGACGTTGAAAATGCCGTCGCCGTAGCGCTCGCGCACCATGTCGTGGGCGCGAACGACGAACAGCGCCGCGCCGCGCAGAGCATCGCGCCGCTTGTACATATCGGTCGTGCCCGAATGCCCGGCTTGACCGATGAACGTAAGCTGGTAGGTCGTGCGCCCGACGATCCCGGTCACTGCGCCGATATTGACGCCCGCCCGGAACAGCCGCGCGCTCTGCTCGATGTGCAGTTCGAGATAACCCGCCAGCGAAGTCGGCGCGCGCCGCGCCCGGTAGATCGCGCGCGCGTCGATGCCCGACCGCGACATCGCCGCGCGAAACGGCGCGTTATCGACGATCTGGTCGGTCAGGTCGTCGGCGGTGATCGTGCCGCTCAGCGCCCGCGCACCGAACATCTGCCGCCAGCAGCCTTCGTCGTCGGTGAAACTGATCGCTTCAAGGTGAACCGGGAGTTCAACGCCCACGTCGTGGAGCGTGCGCAGGCATTCGAGCGCTGCCAGCACGCCAATCGCGCCGTCGTAGCGCCCGCCGTTGGGCACGCTGTCGAGGTGCGAGCCGACCATCAGCGTTTTGACGCCGGGCTGCGCGCTCATCAGCATGGCGCTGAGGTTACCGGCGTCGTCGTCGCGGACGATCAGCCCGGCTTCGTCGATACGGTCGGCATACCATGCCCGCGCGGCGAGATCATCCGGCGAGAGCGCCAACCGGCTGACTCCGCCTTCGGGCGTCGCGCCGATTTCGCTCAACTGCAAAAAATCGTCGTAAAGGCGATCACTATCGATTCGCAAGTTGGGGATTACGAAAGAAGATTGCAAACCGCGCACCTTCCCAAAATTATCGCCGTCGGGGTTTGCGAACCCATTATAAACCGCCTTTAAGCGCGTCGGCAATTCTTAATCTCTTTTAGGGCGTGGGGAAGATTACAGTGAGGGCTAAAACCAACCTCATCCCCCGACCCCCTCAGCCACTTTTCGTAGAGAGGGGGAGAAAAACGGCGTCGCATTTCTCGATGCAATCGAGTTGAGACCAGCGTGTCGCCGATATTCCCCACTCCGCCCCTTTATCAAGGCGACCCCCTAATATGTAGGGGACGAGTGGGTTGGTCGTGAGGCGTATAATTAAGAATGATACTAAATGACGCAGTGAGGTTAAGATGCCGCTCGATCCCAATCTGGTCTACGTGATCCTGATCATCGGGCTGTGGCTCGTGGTGACTGCTGCCTATATTCCCGGCACCGGCATCGCCGAGGTGCTGGCGTTCGTGGGCGTCGCCGCCGCGCTGGTCGCGCTGGCGAACATGCCGACGAACTGGTGGGCGGTGATCCTGATCGTCGTCGGCGTGCTCAGCTTCTTGATAATGCCATTCTTTGACCAGCGCTTCGCGGCGCTGTCGATCGGTGGGTTGGCGCTGCAAGCGGTTGGCAGCGTATTCTTGTTCAATGGCACGGGCGTTTCCCTACCGCTGATCGTCGTGATGATCGGCATCGCCCTCGCCTATCATCGCTTCGCCCTGCTGCGGATTCTCGAATTCAACCGTGCCTCCGCCCCGGCGATGCTCGACGATCAGCCGCTGGTGGGAGCCTATGGTTACGTCCAAAGCGCGCTCGATCCGGTCGGCACGGTGTACGTACACGGCGAGTCGTGGACGGCGCGCAGCGATCACACATTGAAGTCGGGCACGGAAGTCACGGTCGTCGATCAAGCCGGGCTGACGCTGTTCGTTGAAGCTGTGAAGCAAAAACATGCGCCAGAGGAGGCGTAACGCCATGCAACCTGAAATCATCCTGTTAGCGGTCGTGATCCTGTTTATCTTTTATCTGGTGTTTAGCGCGGTGCGGATCGTGCCGGAATACGAGCGACTTGGTGGTGCTGGCACTCGGCAAATATGGCGGGACACGCGGACCGGGCATCACTTTTATCATTCCGCTGCTAGAGACGGCAAAGCGAGTCGATCTGCGCGAGCGCTTCCTCGAAATCCCCCGGCAAACGGCGATCTCGAAGGACAACACCGCCATCGACATCGACTTTTTGGTCTACTACCGGATCGTCAACCCGAAGCTGTCGATCCTCGAAGTCGAGAACGTGGTGCAAGCGTCGCTGGGGATCGCCGCGACCACCCTGCGCGCGGTGATCGGCGACATTGAACTGGACGACGTGCTGGCGAAACGTGAGCAGATCAACGACGTGCTGCGCGTCAAGCTGGACGAAGTGACCGAGCGCTGGGGTTTGAAGGTGACGCGCGTCGAAATCCGCGAGGTCGAACCGCCGAAACTGGTGCAGGACGCCATGAACCGGCAGATGAGCGCTGAGCGCGAGCGCCGCGCGACCGTCACCAAAGCTGAGGGCGAGCGCGCCGCCGCGATCATGGTCGCGGAAGGCGAGAAGCAGTCGGCGATTCTGCGAGCGGAAGGCGAGAAAGAGTCGCTGGTGCGCCGTGCCGAAGGCGAGCAGACCGCCCAGCTTTTGCTGGCGCAGGGACGCGCTTCCGCGCTGGAAGCGCTGTTCGCCGAGGCGAAGAACATCGACGAAAAGACGATGATGCTCCAGTACCTCGATACGCTGCGCTCGGTCGGCGCGAGTCCATCGACCAAGTTCGTGCTGCCGATGGAACTCACGTCGCTGATGAGCCGCTTCATGAACGCCATGCAGAATGCTGGCGGCAGCGATAACGGCACGCTCAACGGCAGCAGCAACGGTCAAACGCCGAAAGCGTAACGCAACCTCACCCCTAAATCCCCTCTCCATTGCATAGAGAGGGGACTTTAAAACATTTCATGACCTGCCTTTAACCCGTCTCTAGGTGGTGGAGAGAGGAAGGGTTAAAAAACACGCGCCCGGACTGAAGTCTGCGGCGCGTGTTTGATCAGCGGGTCGTGACTGGCTGCCGCTAAATCTGAAAGCCCCCGGTGACGTGGACGATCTTCTGGGTGTAGTTATGGACGTATTCCTGCAACTTGCCTTGCAGCGAATCCCAGTCTTCGCTTTCGAGGATGCCGCGCATCGTGTCAAGGTCTTTGGTGATGCCCTCGGTCATCATCTGCGGCGCTTCTTTACTGCGGCTGTAGACGGTGTACCACGCCCCGGTCGGTTGAAGCCCCAGCCGCTGAACGCCGGGAACCCACTCACGCACGACGAACTCGAAATATTCCTGATCGCGCCCGGGCTTGATGTCCCAGTTCATTAGCAATTTAACGCTCATCCCGACTTCGCTCCCTACTCTGTTTACGCTTGTGGGGAAAGGATAATCACTTGAGGTTGTTCGGGCGTATCCGCCGCCGATACCTTTAGTGTATCCAATTCTTGCGCTTTGCTCACCCCCATCGCCTTGAGAAATTTGTCCACCGGATCGAGTTCGAACCGAACACCCGGCTGCGCGTAGTGCATCGGGATGACAAAGTATGGCTCGATCAAGCCGACCACTTCGGCGGCTTCCGCCGCGCTCAAACCGTTGCCGCCACCCACCGGGATCAGCAGCACGTTGACCTGTCCGATTTCTTCGACTTCCGACTGCGGGGGGATGTGCGCCAAATCGCCGAGGTGCAGCACTGTCAGCTTGTCGTAGTCGAACAGGTAAGCCACGTTGCGGCGCAGCCCTTCGACGTCGTGCATCGGGAAGCCGTTCACAAACACGCCACCGACTTCATACTCACCCGGTCCGACGAGGACGTGCGGCTCGCCTTTAACCGCCTCGATGAAGTTATGTCCCGGTACGTCGTGACTGACCGTCACGAGGTCGCCCTTGAGCTTCGGCACGGGCATGCCGATGTCGTCAGAGAACGGATCGGTGATGGCGGTGATCCGTCCGCGCTCAGTGACGCGAAAGCAGCTTAATCCATACCATGTGATTTCCAAAGCATAACCTTTCCCATGTGCTCATTTCATAAGAGATTATACTCCAAGAATGAGCGCTTATCTAGCGCTTTTAGAACATTTGCGCTAGGATAAACTATGATCAAACGACTTGAAGATCGGTTTGCCGGGGGGTTGAACCCGCTGTGGCGAGTCGCGGAGGTCGGGCGCGGGATCGTCACGCCAAGTTCGGGATCGCTCCGGATGACGGTCAAGCCGTCGCCGGATGCCTACAGCAACGCCCAAATTGCCGATTACGATTACAACGACTTCAACTTCAACTGGCAGCCGCCGCTGCGGATGACGGTCACGGCGTGGGCGGCGTCGCCGGTCGATCAACTGCGGGGGACGGCGGGTTTCGGTTTCTGGAATCACCCCTTCTCGCCCGATTCGCGGCGGCTCCGGCTGCCGCAGGCGATCTGGTTCTTCTTCGCCGCGCCGCCGAGCAACATGGCACTGGCGGCGGGCGTGCCCGGTCACGGCTGGAAGGCGGCAACCATCGATGCCGGACGGCGAGACGCGCTGATGCTCGCACCGCTGGCGCTGCCTGCCGCGCTGATGCTGCGGATTCCGGCACTCTACCAGCGGATCTACCCGCCGATCCAGCGGCGGCTCGCCATCGCCGAGCACCTGATCGATCTGGCGCTGCTGGGCGAGCGCCACACCTACACGCTCGACTGGCGCGCCGATGGCGCGGACTTCGCCATCGACGGCGCAAGCATCCTGCAAACGCCCTACGCGCCGCGCGGTCGAGCGGGATTTGTGGCATGGCTCGACAATCAGTACGCGGTCGTCACGCCGCAGGGCAAGCTGCGCTTTGGCATCGTCCCGGTCGAGCGCGAGCAGACGCTCGTGCTCGAAAGTGTGCTGATCGAGCGTTTATAACCTCACCCCTAAATCCCCTCTCCATTGTATAGAGAGGGGACTTTTAAAACCTTCGACGAACTGTCTTTACCGTCTCGCCACTCACGTAGAGAGGGGGCAGGGATGAGGTTTTGAAGCGGAAGATGAGTTGGCGCTTTATTTTTTACGTTTTTCAGTTTTTGAACTCCTACTTCCCCTTATAATTTCACCTATACGTTCCGTGATGTAAGAAAGGCAATCGATGGCGACCATCGTCATAACCGGGTCGCCCGCATGGGCAGCACCGATCAGCGCCGTGCTGCGCGAGAACGACGCCGATCCACGCCAGTACGTCGCGCGAACGGGCTACGTCGCGCGGCTGGCGGACGACCGCGCCGCACTGATCCTCGTGGACGGCGCGGACGATCAGTGGCGTTTCTGGACGACGACGCCCAAGACCAGCCCGGCGACCCGGCGTGTCCCGGTCGTGGTGATCACGGATGACGCCGCGTCAGGGCGACGCGGCGCTCCGCAGCGGCGCGAACGCCGTGGTCGCGCCCGACGCGCTGATCGACGAACTGCCGCTGCTGCTGACCGAATTGGCGCGCATCCCCGCGCCGGAGACGCTGGCGGAACTCGACCGCCAATGCGATCAACCGCTGCCGCCGGAGGCGCTGGAAGCGGTGCGCAAGTTCAACAGCGGCGAATATTACAAGCAGCACGATCTGTTCGAGGCGCTGTGGATGCAGGAAGCCGGACCCGTCCGCGACTTGTACCGGGCGGTGCTGCAAGTCGGGATTGCCTATTTCCAGATCACGCGGGGCAACGGGCGCGGGGCACTCAAGATGCTGCTGCGCAGCGTGCAGTGGTTGGCGCTGCTGCCGGATGAATGTCAGGGCATCGACATCGCTCAACTCCGCGCCGACGCCGCCCTAGTCCGCGCCGAACTGGAGCGCGTCGGCAGTGATGGCATCGACCAATTCGACCGAAAACTGCTCAAACCAGTTCGGTTGGCAAAATCACCAAAAACATAAGACACTTATAGTCTGATAAAATGCTCAGAGATCGACGACTTATCGATCAAATTCCGAGCGTTGAAGGTGCGACCATGTTCACAAACATCACTGTGCGGCGCTTCTGCCGGATCACCCTGCTGGGCGCGCTGACACTGGCGCTCTCCGGCGTGATCGGTGCGCTGGCGCAGGACAACACACCGCCAGCGCGGACGCCGATGCGCGTCGAAATCCCAGCCGCCGATGGGCTAACGCTGGTCGGCGACCTGTATAACGCCGAACTCAACGTACAGACGCCCGCGCTCCTGTTGATGCACATGTACAACGGCAAACGAACCGACTGGCAACCGCTGATTCCGGCACTGACGAACGCGGGCTACCGCGTGATCACCGTCGATCTGCGCGGGCACGGCGAAACCGGCGGCAGCCGCGACTGGCAGGCAGCGGTCGGCGACGTGCAAACGTGGCTCGACTGGATGCGCACGCAGCCATCGATTGATCCAGACAAGATCGGGGTCGTCGGCGCGAGCATCGGCGCGAACTTGGCATTGGTCGGCTGCGCGAATGACGCGCAGTGCGTGACCGCCATCGCGCTTTCGCCGGGGCTGGACTACTTCGGCGTCACGACCAGCGCGGCGATGGAAGCGCTCAATCTTCGTTCGGCGCTGCTGTTCGCGTCGCGCTCCGACCGACCAAGCGGCAGCGACGTGCCCCAACTGCTGACCACCGGAACCGGCGAAGTCGCCGTCCAGCTTTTCAGCGGCAGAGCGCACGGAACGGCGCTGCTGCCCGCGCGCGGCATCCAGAAGACGATTGTCAACTGGCTGGACGACCATCTACGATGACGCCGAACCCGTTTCTCCGCGCCGGAACGCCGCGCACGCTGATGATGATCAGCGCCAAGGGCGGCGTCGGCAAATCGACCATGACGGTCAACCTCGCGGCGGCGCTAACGGCACGCGGCAAGCGCGTCGGCATCTTCGACGCCGACCTGCATGGACCGGATATTCCGGCACTGCTGGGCGTGCGCCAACGGCGCAAGCTCGACCGCCGGGCGCGCTGCCGGGGCGATGTTCCCGATTGAGGCGCGCCCTGACGCGCTCGACCTGCGCCCGATCCAGCCATACGAGCGCTACGGCATGAAGATCATGTCGCTGGCGCTGCTGGTCGGCGACGACCAGCCGATCACGCCCGCGAACGACACGACCGGACAAATCCTCAGCCTGATGCTTCAGCGCGTCAACTGGAGCGATACCGACCTCGTGCTGATCGACATGCCGCCGGGGACAGGGGAGCCGCTGGAAACTTTCCTCAAGTCGGGGCAGATCGACAGCGCGCTGTTGATCACGGTACGCGAGCAGCTCGCGCACCTCGACAACGGGCGACTGGTCAACCTGTTAGGCGCACGCCACATCCCGGTGCTGGGCGTGGTCGAAAACATGACCCATATCATTTGCCCGAACTGCGGCGAAGCCGTCGAACTCTATCCCGCCCCCGCCGCTGGCGACGCTGCTTACGGCAGCGTGCCGGTGCTGGCGTCGATCCCGTTTCACCCGCACTTGATCCGCCAGAACTGGCGCGAGCGTCCGCTGTCTGAAGCTGATTCTGCCTGTAACAATCGCCCTGTTGGCACTCGCCGATAGCATCATCGAGCGCATCGACGGCTTAGCGCCGGGTCGCCCGGCACCCGCAGACGATTGCGAAGATTGTCCGTAAATGGAGTAGGTCATGAACAGAATTGCCCACGTAGTCAAAGGCTCGACCACCCGCTTCGCCGTCCTGATCGTCCTCGTATTCTCATTGATGTACGTGGGCTACAACCAACTGGGCGCGCAGAATCTCGTCACCTGCCCGGGGCTAGTGCAGCAGGCGATTGAAGCCGTCGGCAACAACTGCGGCAGCTTGAGCCGCAACAACGCCTGTTACGGCTTCCAGCAGGTCAGCGCCGAATTCTCGCAGCCGCAGCCGGTCGGCTTCTTCACCGCACCGAGTGACCGCGCCCGCTTGCTCGAACTGGAACAACTGATCACCTTGCCGATGGACTCGGCGCTGGATAAGTGGGGCGTCGCCCTGCTGAGCGTGCAGGCAAATCTGCCGGATACGCTGCCGGGGCAAAGCGTGATCTTCATGCTGATGGGCAATACGCAGGTTGAAAACGCCATCGAGCCGCAAGATGCCTTCCAGACCGGGACGACGGTCAGCGTCACGCTCCAAATCGGCGCGCAGTTGTACCACGATCCGAGCTTAAGCTCGACGATGGTCGGCAGCGTGCCGCCGGGGACGGCGCTCACCGCCGACGCCGTCAGCGCCGATGGACAGTGGGTGCGCGTCGCCTATGACGGGACACCGGGCTGGCTCACCCAGCAGGTGATCAGCAGCGCCAGCGACATCAGCAGCCTGCCGACCATCGGCGAAACGCCGATGCAAGCCTTCTACTTCCGCACCAGCATCTCCGGCACGCAGTGTACCGAGGCGCCGAACTCGCTGGTGGTACAGGGACCGCAGGACGTTGCGGTAGACATCACCGCTAATGGCGCGGACATCCGGCTCGGCTCGACGATTGCGCTCTACCTGCTGCCGGTTGACCCGATGACGATGGAATACCTCGTCCAGCAGTACGGTGACATCGGCGCGATCACGCGGTTGATGCAGTTGATCGTGCTCGACGGTCACGTCGTTCTGAACGCGGGGACGCCCAACGAAATCACGCTCGAAACCGGCGAGACGACCTACATCTGCCTCACCGAGCCGGAAAATCTGGGCATCGATGGTCAGCCCAACGACCGCACCGTCTTCCCCGCTTGTCCTTGGGCACCACCGCGCCCGGTGACGGTCGAGGATATCGCGCGCTTCCGCGAACTCGAAGGCATGACGCTCAACTACCCGATTGAACTGCCGCTTGATCTGCCGACCCCCACGCCATCGCCCACCAATACAGCGCGCCCGCGTTCGGTCGTCGTCGTCCCCACCGCAGCGCCCACGTGGACGCTGACACCGGTGCCGCAGCAGCAAGGCGGCGGAGACAATCCACCGCCGCCGCCAGCCAATACGGCGGTACCGCCAACATCGCCCCCGCCGCCCGCGACCCCGGACCCCTGCACGGACGGCTATGTGTTCCCGATTGACGTGCAGTCGGGCGACAACGCCACGCTGATCGGCGCGATCAATGCCGCCAACGACGAAGTCTGTCACCCCGGCGCGGACACGATCCATCTGACGGGCGCTGAAGGCAGCAGTTTCTCCTTCGACGGCGCCGACAACAATACGAACGGTCCTAATGCGCTGCCGGTGATCAGCTCGAACATCACGATCACCGGTCCCGGCAATCTGAACAACCCGGACTATTTCTTCCGCTACTTCTACATCAGCCCGACCGGCAACCTCACCCTTCAGGACGTCTCGATGAACTTCGGTTCGCTGAATGGTGACAACGGCGGCGCGATCTACAATGCCGGTGGGTTGACGATGACCAACGGCTATGTCAGCGGCAGTTATGGGCAGGACGGCGGCGGGATTTACAACACGGGCACGATGACGCTCAACGACGTTTATGTCGAAAACAACTATGCCAGCGGCAACGGTGGCGGCATCTACAATTCCGGGACTGCCAACCTCAATCAGAATATGATTGGCGCCAACAACGCCACTAACGGTGGCGGCATCTACGCGGCGGGTGGTTCGGTCAGCCTGCTCAACAGCACTGTCTCGAGCAACAACGGCGAGGGACTCAACGGCGCGGGCGGCGGTGTGGTGCTTAACTTCGTCACCGTCTCCGGCAACAACGGCGGTGGACTGATCGGAGCGGGCTTCACGGTGAAGAACTCGATTGTCGCCGGACAAAGCCCGAACTGCTCGGCGACGCTGACATCGGTGGCGGGGAACTTCAGCGACGACACCTCGTGCGCCGGTTTCACCACCAGCTCGAATCTAAATATCCAACCCTTCTCCGGCAGTGTGTATCCGCTTAGCGCCCCTAGCGACGCTATCGACGCGGTTGACTGCACCACCGATCAGGGTGCAACCGTCAGTATCGATCAACTTGGCACCGGGCGTCCGGTCGATGCCGATCCACAAGCCGGTCCGCCGGACTGCGATGCCGGGTCATTTGAATATCAGGGCGGGCTTGGCTAAAACCAACCTCACCCCCCGACCCCCTCTCCATAAAATGGAGAGGGGGAGAAAAACAGCTCTGTTTTTCTCAATGCAATCGAGTTGAGAGCAACGCGTCTCCGATATTCCCCACGCCCGAAGCGCTCACGGTTTGGAGTGGATCCGCGCTGGTGAGTATAATCGAACGTCGGTTAAGGGACGGTCGGTATGCTCACAGTTGCGGATACACTTCAACTCGCAGAACTTAAAGGCGCGAAGGTCGTCGCCGGGAGCGACGGGCTGACCCGGCAAGTCGGCTGGGTGCACGTCGCGGGCGTGCCGGACGCACCCAACTGGCTCAACGGCGGCGAACTCGTCCTGACCACCATGATCAACATGCCGGAAGCCGCCGACGAGCAGGACGCCTACATTCAGGCGATGGCGGATAAAGGCGTCGCGGGGCTGGCGCTGGCGGTCGGGCGCTATATCGACCACGCGCCCGATCACCTGCGCGCCGTCGCCGAACGCAACGGCTTTCCGCTGATTGAAATCCCCTTCCAAGCGCGGTTCGTGGACATCGCCCGCGCGACCAACGAACGCATCGCGCAGGAAAACCTCGCGCTGCTCGAACGGGTGCTGACGATCCACCGCGTGCTGACGCAATTGGTGCTCGACGGCGGCGACCTCAAGCAGTTGGCGGAGACGCTGGCGGGGCTGGTCGGGCAGTCGATCAGCATCGAGAACGAGCGCTTCGAGGCGCTGGCGAGCCACAATATCGCCGACGTGGACGAAGCGCGCCGCTATACGCTCAGCGAGGGGCGGACAGATCCGCGCCTCGTCAACGCGCTGGAAGAACGCGGCATCCTCGGACAAATTCGGCGGACGCTGCGTCCGGTTCACATCCCGCAGATGGCGGACGTGGGCTTGGAGATGGAACGCATCCTCGCGCCGGTCGTCGTGCACGGCAATATCTACGGCTTCGTCTGGATCATCGCCGACGACCGCCCGATCTCGCAGTTGGACAACCTCGCCATCGAAAGCGGCGCGACGATTGCCGCCGTGATGCTGCTGCATCAAGAGGCGCTGCAAAGCGCCGAAGCCTCGCTCAAGGGCGGGCTGCTGGCGCAGTTGATCGAGGGGGGCGGCAGTCGTCAAGCCGTGTTGACCGATCAGGCGCTGCGCTACGGGGTCGATTTGAACACGCCCTTCGTGCTGCTGATGGTCGAGCAGGCGCAGGATCGCGGGTCGCCCAAGCTGCTCCAGCTTTACCGCCGGATCAATCGCCTGTCCGCCGACTGGCACGTGATCGTCGGGCAGTTCGCGGGCGAGGTGCTGGTACTGGCGCAGGCGACACTCGACCTCCCGGCGCTCAGCGCCGCGATCCACGCCCAAGCCGGGGCGATCCGCCTGAGCCTCAGCGCGATCCAGTGCACGCCGGAAGGCATGGCGACCGCCTACAGCCAATGCCGCGACGCGCTGACGATCACGCGGCGGCTGGGCGACGAGCGGAGCACGGTCTATTTCGACGATCTGGGCTACCTGCACACGATTTTCAGCGCGGGCGAGAACGCGCTGGCGGCGAATCCGTTTGTCCCGGCGCTGCGTCGCTTGCAAGCCGAACAGCAAGCCGACCTGTTTCACACGCTTGAGGTCTACCTAGATGCGGGCGGCAACGGCGTCCAAACGGCGGAACTGCTGACGATCCACCGCAGCACGCTGAACTACCGGCTGACGCGCATCGAGGAAATCTGCGGGGCGAAGCTGAGCGATCCGCTGGTGCGGACGAATTTGCAAATCGCGCTCAAGCTGCTGCGGCTGTTCGAGAAAAACAGTACCGAGTACTGAGTACTGAGTAAAAAACAGAGCGCGGACGTTTACCTAAACAAACGTCCGCGCTCTTTGTATTGCTGCATCAAGCAGGGGAACGACGCACCCCTAGCTTTCACTCAGTACTCGGTACTCAGTACTTGTTTTTAGCGCAGCGTGCCGATAGTCAGCCCGAATGAGCCAGCCACGTCGGTCGCGCCGGAGACCTCGACCGTGTAGGTCCCGTCCGCCGTGATGTGATAGTTGTTGATCCACGAGTCGTAGAAGCCGAGCACAGAACTACTGGTGCCGTGATCGTCGTTGTCGATCAGCACCGTACCCGCGCTGTCAACCAGCGCGATGTAGGGATCGAAGCTGGTGGTCAGCGCCCGCGCGGTGATCGTGACGTAATCGCCCGCCCGCGCTTCGAAGGTCTGGGTGAAAGTCTCTCTCGACTTCACCGTGCCCAGCGATGCCTGCTCGCTGGGCAGACCGGTCGGCGCTTCGGTCGCCACCTTGTCAATCGTCAGCGTGAACGAGCCAGCGCTCTCCTGATAGCCGCGCACGTCGATCTCGTAACTCCCCGCTTCTTTGACGATCCAGTCGTAGATGCGCGAATCGGTCTTCTGGAGCGTCGGGTCGTTAGTGCCGTAATCGTCGTTGTCGATGACGTAGGTGTCGTTCAGGTAGACGACGACGCGCGGGTCGAAATCCGCCGAGTTCGCCTGCACCGTGATGGTATAGACGTCGCCAACGTTGGCATCGAGACGGGTCGTGTAAGTCCCGTTGGCGCTGATGCTGTCGTTGATCACCTGAGTGTCCTCAGCGGGCATAGGCGTCGGCACGTTCGGCAGCACGACCGACGCGCCGCCGCTGAGCCGAATTGTCAGCTCGAAGGTGCCGCCAATCCCGGCAAAGCCAGTGATTTGAATGGTATAAGTGCCATCAGTGGGGATCGAAAAGCCCGCGATCTGCGAATCGAGCGTGCTGAGCGTATCGTCCGGCGCGTCGTGATCGTCATTGCTGGCGACTTCCGTCCCGCTGGGATCAAGCAGCGTGACTTTGGGGTCAAGCTGGCTGTCGGTCGCGCGCACCGTGATCGTCACCGCCATGCCCTGAAGGGCGTCGAAGGTGGTCGTGTAGGTGCCATTGGCGGGCACGGCGTCGTCGATGATTTGCTCCGGTCGTCCGGTCGGCGGTGCGGGGATCGTCTGTTCGGCACCCCCGGCGGTGAGCGTAAGCTCGACTTTGCCCTGCTGCGTGTCGCTGGTCGCCGCGACTTCGACGGTGTACGTCCCGGCAGCGGGCAGCGCCGCGCCGTCGATCTGCGCATCGAAAATCGTCAGGTCGGTGCCGGGGTTGTCGTGATCGTCGTTGCTGGCGATCACCGTGCCGTTGGCGTCGTAGAGCGTCAGGATCGGGTCGAGCACGCCTTCAGGTTCAAGGCTGCGCGCCGTAATCGTGACCGTTTCCGCGTCGGCGGCTTCGTAACTCAAGACGACAGGAGTCGTGCCGGAAAGCGACAGCTTGACCGGAACGTCCGCCGTGATCGGCGTGGCGCTGCTCTGCGAACTGGACGTTTCCTGCCCGCCGGTTTGCGCGAATGCCGACGGAACCATCACGAACAACGCCAGCAGCAAGACCATAATTCGAACATGCTTAATCATTTTGACCTCCGAACATAAAAAGGGCTGGCACAAAGCCAGCCCTTAACTTCCTTCACGTGCACCAGCTAGGCGACGTATTTGTCGCTTTAGCTGCCCGCAGTCGCGTCCATCATGACGGCGTCCGCCGGAGCTTCAACCGAAATGGGTTGGTTGATGCCGCTCAGGCTGAGGTCGAAATTGACCGAGACCAGACCACCGGGGCTGACCACGTCGAGCGGAATGTTGACGTCCAGCGCCATGCGGCTGAGCAAGCTGCTGCTGGTATCGACGTACTGGTCAACGTTGATGGTCGCGGTGCTGAACATCGCGCCGACCATCGCGCCCATCTGCTGCGCCTGCGCGTCGGTCATCTCGGCGCCGGAGCTTCCGCCCAGTGCGCCGCCCAGTATCGGCGCCAGCGCCGGGGAGGACAGCAGCTTGCCGAGGTCAACCTTGAGCGAGAACAGTGCCTGTCCGTCCATGTCCGAGCGGACGACGCTGACGAAGTCTGCCGGGTTGAGGTCGGAGAACGCCGACATCGCATCGCCCATACCCGCCATGCCCGCCAAACCGGAGAGATCGCCGCTTTCAATCTGCGCCGGGTCAATTTCTGCGCCAGTCGATGCCGCGCCAGCGCCAATCATCGAAGTCGCCGTGCTCATCGCGGATGCAAGGGTTTGACCCTTCCAGCCGGAGCCATCGTTGTAGTAAAGATTGCCATCGACCACGCGCACGCCGAGGGTCACGTCCGTCATCTGATTGGTATCGCCGACGGAGCCGGTCACGTCAAGCTGGAACATCGGATTAGCGCTGTCGGTCGAAAGCACGCCGCTGCCGACCAGATTGGCGGAAACGTCGGTATCAGCCACCTTAGCCGCGGCGAACGAAGCCGTGAAATCATACGACAGCGTATCGACGCTGCTCAGGTTGGTCACCCCCGCCTGCCACTGATCATAATCGGACTGGCTCAGTCCAAACGTCTCATCCTGAGCGAGGGCGGCGGGTACGACTGCCAACACCAGCGCCAACAAAACAAATACAAAATTCAAGCGAAACTTATTCATCTCGTGATATTCTCCTAGATGCTTCGGTGGATAGATTGACACAATTACTTTCGTCGCAGCTTCAGTTTACGTGTAATACAAAATGCTGTCAAACGAAAAAATGCCCAGAGCCTCATATCGGTTCCCCGCTAATCTGCCCTTAATTTATCTATACGCAAACTGGGCGGTTAGGTTGCCATTCCCAACGACACCACCGGCAGACGCGGGTCGATTTCGCCCCAGCTCGCCTTAACCCACGCATACGCCGGGTCGTCGCTGTTGGCGAGCGACTGCGCCGACCCCGCCAGAAAATTGAGGTAATAGGTCGTATAGCCGGGCGCGCTGACGACCGGGTGATAGCCTTCCGGGACGAGCACAGCGTCGTGGTTCTGCGCCATCATCAACGCGTCGATGCTGCGGTCGCCGGTGTAGACGCGCTGGTAAGCGTAGCCTTCGGGGCGGTCGATCTTGTAGAAGTAGATTTCTTCGAGGTCGGCTTCGAGCAGATTGCCGTCGCGCATCGACGCGGTGAACATCGTGTTTGTGCGGCGGGTAGCTCGACCAGTTGCCGCTGGGCGTGTAGACCTCGACCGCGACGATCCGCTGGCAGTCGAAGCCCGGCGGCAGGATGCCGTTGATCTGGCGCGAGGCGTTGCCGCCGCCGCGCAGCTCGATCGCGCTGTCTTGCGGCGTGACCAGCCGCGCCGGGTGATCCTCGGTCGCCGGCACCCAGCACGAGGCGACCTCGAAACCGTCGCTGAGCGCCTCGATCTCGAAATCGACGCCGCGCGACAGGTAGAGCGCGTAAGGCATCCCGCTGAACACGTCGCGCCGCCGCCCGACGCGCTCGAAATCGCCCTGACTGGTGCGGATCGTGCAGACGCCGCCGAGGATCACGTGGGCGTATTCGTAAGCGCCGGTGCTGCGCTCCACGTCTCGCCCGTGTTAAGCGGCGCGCCGCCATATTCAGGTAATCCCAACCCGCCTGCGCCGCCGAAACTTCCGCGAAAATGCCGGTTCCGCCGGTATCCTGCGAGCGAATCAGCAGATTTTCGGCTGTGTATTCCATCATCATTTGTCCTTTCTTGAGGTTCTGCGACCCTCCATACATCCTTCTCTAAAACCGAGCCTAGAAGCCCGCCGACCGGAGCAGAGCGAGGCTTTCCGGCAGATCGGCGTGATACTCGGCGGGATCGTTGCTGCTCGGTCTGCCGCACTCGTACGCCGCCCAACCGCTGTAGCCGATGTCGTTGAGCGCCGTCGCAGCGGCCGCGAAATCGGTCATGCCCTGACCGGGCAAGCGGCGGTTGTTATCCGCCAGATGCACGTGCCCGATGCAGTCGGCGTGATCGCGGATCGCGGCGGGGATGCTGGCTTCTTCCAGCGCCATGTGGAACAGGTCGGCGACGATTTTGACGCGCGGGTGATCGAGCCGCCGCGTGATCTGCGCCGCCTGCTCCAACCGGTTGAGCAGATGCGTCTCGTAGCGGTTGATCGGCTCGACGTAGAGATCGACGCCCAGCGCCTCGGCGAAATCCGACAGCGTGCGCAGATGGGTGTAGAACAACTCGACTTCACAGCTGCCGCCGCCGTCATGTAGGGCGACAGATCGGGCAGCACGGGCGCGCCGAAGTGCGGCACGACGATCACGCCCGCCGCGCCGATGTCGACCGCGTTGCAGATCGACTGGCGCAGCGTCAGCCAGCGCCCGCTCGCGCTCCTCGGGTCAGCGGATCGAGCAGGCGACCGAGCGCGCCGCCGTGATTGACCGCCGCCGCAGCGCACGCCAGTCTGCCGCGCCACCGCCGCGATCTCCGGCACGCGCTCGGTCAAGCCGCGCGCCCCAGAACTCGATCCCATCGACGCCCGAGGCTCGGCAGCGCGCTCGAACTTCTCCAGCAGGCTGTGCGCCCAGCAGCATATCTTCTTGAATGGCAATCGGCATGCATCGTTCACCCTCCGTCAATTGCCCCGAAGGATAGCCCGTCTGCGTGCAGCGCGACAAGCGCAGAGTTTACGTTGACTTGCGGCGCGTAGCGTCGTACTTATCTCTCGCGGAAACGGCTTGAAATTCCTTCTCCAGCTTCTCTCAAATCTTCGTCGGACAAGTCTTCAAGGTCGACCAGATTGTCGCGCGCTGACTCGACGCTGCGGATCAGTTCGTCGAGCTTGAGGTGGATGGCTTTGGCGTCGCGGTTCTGGGTGTTCTGGATCAGAAAGACCATCAGGAAGGTGACGATGGTCGTACCCGGTGTTGATCACCAACTGCCACGTATCCGAGAAATGAAAAATCGGTCCGGTGATCGCCCAGACGATGATGATGGAGGGCGACGATGAAGCTCCAGGGCGAACCGACGATGCAGCGATGCGTGATGCGCAAACTTGCGGAAAAACTCGTTCATATTCCAGCCTCCTTCAAAGCGAACTGCCGGGTGAGGTGGCACGAGCCAATCTAACAGATTCACATTATAGGCTGGAAAGCAGTTGTGTCCGACGCGGCGATGCCTAATCGTCGCCGATCCAGCTATATTCGCGCTTGAGGGCTCCAATAATTGGCGCGGCTGAGCACGCTGATCAGGCGGAAATCCGGCAGGATCAAGCCGGTCAGCGAGCCGCCGTAGACGCAGCCGGTATCCAGCCCGTAGACGCGCGGCACGGCTCCCGGTGGATACAGCAGCGGGCGCGCGCCTTCCAGATAGTTGCGATGCCCAACGACCAACGGTTTCACGCCGTCGTAGAGCCTCGTACCAGATGTGTTCGAACAACGCTGGCGCAGGTAATCTTCGCCGCTGTCCAAGCCGATCAGCACGTCCTCGCGCTGATCCGCCAGCGCGACGCCCGGCTCGAAGAAGGCGTGAACGAGATCGACTTGCGGCAGTTCGATATAAGCGGGCAGCGTCCGCATGTAGTCGAGCGCGGCGTCGTAGTCGTCGCCGAACTGATGGCGGGTGATCAACTGCGGCTTGGAGGCGCTTCGGTTTCGCCGCCAGCCGCGTGGATGTGCTTCATCTCGTGGTTGCCCATAATGGCGCGGGCGTTGGGCGTGTCGCGGAAGAATTCGAGCACACGCGGCGACTCGGGTCCCCGATCAACCATGTCGCCGATGCTGATGATCTGGTCGTCCGTGCCCAGCGCCGCCCGGTCGAGCAGCGACTGGAATTCGCTCCAGCAGCCGTGAATGTCGCCGACGATCAGGGTTTTCACAGGCGCTTCTCCATCATGAACAACTGCTGCGAGCCGTCGCCGCGCGGGTGAACGAACGGTTTCGGTGATCGTATAGCCGAGCCGCTGGTAGAGCTTGACGTTGCTCTCCAGCACCATGCGCACGCTGATTTGGACATAGACGACCGGCTGCTGACGCGGGCAATTGTTTCGATGTGCTGCATCATCGCCGAGGCGATCCCGTTGCCGCGATATTCCGGCAGCACCGAGACGCGCCCGGCGTAGCAGAATGCTGCGTCCTGCGCGTCACGGCGGAAGGCGTAGCGCGCCGATCCAACCGCTTGCCCGTCGATCCACGCCAGCAGCGCGCCGCCCTCGCGCATCATCGCGAACAGCATCCGCGACCGTCTCGGCATGAGACGCTCGGACGGCGGGTAGAGCGCGGCGCGGTATTCGGCAAAGGCTGCCTGCATGATCTCGTAGACCAGCGGCGCGTCGGCTTCAGTCGGCGGGATGTGATCGTGATCATCAGTCGAAATCCGTCGGCAGGTCGGGATCGCGCAGGTGCTCGAACAAGCGCGCGATCTGCTGAGCGTTGACGCGCCCGATCGACAGTTGTTCGGGAATCTCGTCCTCGGCGAAAAAGCCAACCTCGCCGATTTCGGTGTAGCTGGCGCCGTTTCGCGCCGGGTCGAGGTGGCGCTCGGGGTCGATCAGTTCGCAGAGGAAATAAGCTTTATAAGCGTGGAACGGGATCGGCGGGTGATCCTGCTTGTTGCGGTCATAGTACGCCAGCAGCTTGATCGCGCGCGTCCGGTAGCCCGATTCCTCGTAGACTTCGCGGACGACGCCCTCGCTCGCCGATTCGCCGATATCCGCCCAGCCGCCGGGCAGCGTCCAGCGATATTCGTCGATCTTCTCCTGCACCAGCAGGATTTTATTGTCGCGAAAGACGACGCCGCGCACGTCGGTTTTGGGCGTCGCGTGCCCGCTCTGGGCGTTGACGAACGCCTTCATCGTCTCGACGTCGGCGCTGCCGTCCGCCGTCAGCATCTCGACGGCAATCGCCATGACTTCCTCGTAGCGTTCGTGATCGAACGGCGAGGCATCGTAGAATAAGCCGGTCTGGGCGATGGCTTGCAGCTTCTGCGCCCACTCCAGCCGCTTGGGGATTGCCATGATAACTCCTATCCAGCGGCAAGATCACCAGCGGACAAGGATAATCCTCACGGCGGAGCGCGGCAAGTCCGCGTTGTGCCAAAAGATTTAACGCAAAGACGCAAAGAATCAAGAGCAAGGCGCAAAGGATTTGGGCATAATAGCCACATTACAGCGGGTAGGGACGAGTCCGTTTAAGTCGGGAAAGGGCAGCGCTTATGTCACTGGAAACGAGCATCGGGCAAATGCTGATCGTCGGCTTCGAGGGGCTGACTGCGCCCGACTACATCCTCGACTGGATCAAGAACGGGGCGCATCGGCGGCGTGATCCTGTTCGGGCGCAACGTCGAATCACCGGAGCAGCTTGCCCGCTTGACGCAAACGCTCCACGCCGCCGCCCGCGACGCGGAACAGCCTGCCACTGCTGATCGGCATCGATCAGGAGGGTGGGACGGTCGCCCGCCTGCGCGACGGGTTCACCGAAAGCCCCGGCGCGATGGCGCTGGGCGCGGCGGGCGATCCGCAGCTTGCCGAGGATGTCTCAGCCATGCTGGCACGCGAACTGCGCGCGCTCGGCATCAACTGGGATTACGCCCCGGTCGTCGATTTGACGCACAATATCGCCAACATCTCGGTGGGGACGCGCTCGCCGGGCAGCGACCGCGACGCCGTCAGCCGGATCGTCGCCGCCGAGGTGCGCGGCTTCCAGCGCGAGCGCGTCGCCGCGTCCGCCAAGCACTTCCCCGGCTTGGGCAATACGCCAGTCGATACGCATCTCGCGCTGGCGGTGATCGAGGGGGATCTCGATTATCTGTGGGATCAAGACCTCGTGCCCTTCCGGGCGGCGGTCGCGGCGGGCGTCGCCTCGATGATGGTCAGCCACGTCAAATTCACGGCGCTTGACGCCGACTATCCTGCCACCCTCTCGCCGGTGATCGTCCAGCGGCTCTTGCGCGAGGAGATGGGTTACACCGGAATCGCCTGCTCCGATTCGATGGAGATGAAGGCGATCAGCGACCACTACGGCGCGGGCGAGTCGGCGGTGCTGGCGGCGCTCGCCGGGCTGGATTTGCTGCACTACTCGCACTATATCGAGGATCAGGAAGGCGCGTACAACGCCCTACTCGCCGCCGCGCGCAGCGGTCGCCTGCCCGCCAGCGTGATCGACGCCGCCAACGCCCGGATCGCCGCGCTGAAGGCGCAGTACGCCGTCACCGAGCCGCCCGATCCGTCGATCATCCTCAATGCCGAGCACCGCGCGCTGGCGCAGCGGGCTGCCCGCGCGGGGACGGTGCTGCTCAAGAACGACGGCGCGTTCCCACTGGCGGCGGATCAGGCGAACGTTGGACTGGTGGAGTTCGGCTCGTATCTCGATTCCGAGGCGCTGGATCGCGGTGATCCGGCGAGCTTCGCCAAGCTGATCGCGGCGCGCGCGCCCGGTTTCAGCAGCGTGTCGCTGAAAGGCAGCGATCCGAAGCCGGAGTCGCTGGCACGGGCGCAGAGTCTCGCCACCAGCGCCGACCTGCTGGTGGTGGCGACGCGCAGCGCGCACGTCAACCCGGAGCAGTTGGCGCTGGCGCGCGATCTGCTCGGTCGGGCGCAGCGGACTATCCTGATCTGCCTGCGCAATCCCTATGACGCAGGTGTGCTTGAAGCGGATGCGGTGATCTGCACCTGCGGCGACAGCACACCCTCGCTCGCGGCAGCGGCGGATGCGCTGCTGGGGGAATTTGCACCGATGGGGAAACTGCCGGTAAGCCTCACCCTCTGATCCCCGCTCCATGAGGCGAGGGGACGGCAACCAAAGGCTGCAGGGGTGAGGTAGCACAACGAAAAGGCGGAGCATATGCCCCGCCTTTTCGTTGTCTTGAATGGGCGCACGGTTGTGCGCCCCTACTGGATTGAGATTACTTCTTGTCGTCGAGCGCCGCATGTGCCGCTGCCAAACGCGCCACCGGGACGCGGAAGGGCGAGCAGCTCACGTAGTTCAGACCGGCTTTGTGGCAGAAGGCGATACTCTTGGGTTCGCCGCCGTGCTCACCGCAGATGCCGATTTCCATGTCAGGACGCACCGAGCGCCCCTTCTGGACACCGAGTTCGATCAAGTAGCCGACACCAATCGGGTCGAGCACCTGGAACGGATTCTCCGGCAGCAGCCCTTGTTCGACGTAATCGAGCAGGAACTTGCCTTCGGCGTCGTCACGGCTGATGCCGTAAGTCGTCTGCGTCAGGTCATTGGTGCCGAACGAGAAGAATTCGCTGTATTCTGCCATGGCGTCGGCGGTGATCGCCGCGCGCGGCAGTTCGATCATCGTACCGATCTTGTATTCAATCGGGCAGCCGGTCTCGCCCATAACTTCTTCGCCGACCGCTTCGATCAGTTCGCGCATCCGCTTGACTTCGTTTGCATGCGACGTGACCGCGACCATGATCTCCGGGTGAACTTCCACACCCTCGGATTTCAACGCGCAAGCGGCTTGGAAGATCGCGCGCGCTTGCATCTTGGTGATCGCCGGGCGCTCGATACCGAGACGGCTGCCGCGCAGACCGAGCATCGGATTGAATTCGCGCAGACTTTCGACGGCGACCAGCATCTCTTCGATCTTCTGAAGTTCGTTCGGGCGGTCGCCCATCAGGCGCAGACCAGCAGCGCGCAGCGCCAGTTGTTCGTGTTCGGGCATGAATTCGTGCAGCGGCGGGTCGAGCAGCCGGATGATCACCGGGTAGCCGTCCATCGCTTTGAAGATGCCATAGAAATCGTCGAACTGGAACACCAGCAGCTTATCAAGCTGTTCCTGTTCTTCGGGGCTGTTGGGTTCAGAGAGGATCATCGCCTGAACAATCGGCAGACGCTCTTCTTGGAAGAACATGTGCTCGGTACGGCACAGACCCACACCCTGAGCGCCGTAGTCGCGGGCGCGGCGGGCGTCGTTCGGGTAGTCCGCGTTGGCATAGATGCCGAGGCGACGGAATTCGTCCGCCCAGCTCCAGCAGCGTGATCAGGTAGTTTTCACGGTGGAAATCCGGCTCCATCCGGCTGATTTCACCGAGGAAGACTTCACCGGTCGAGCCGTCAATCGAGATCGTCTCGCCTTCGTGGACAACAGTTTCCCCAACCTTGAGGACACGCCCACGCACGTCGATGTCGAGCGCTTCCGCACCGCAGACGCAGGGGACGCCGAACTGACGGGCGACGACTGCGGCATGGCTGGTTGCACCACCACGACTGGTCAGAATACCCTTGGCTGCCAGCATACCGTGCACGTCATCTGGTTTGGTTTCCGGGCGAACCATGATCACATCGCGTTTCGCCTTGCCCCACTTCTCGGCGAGGTCAGCGTCAAAAGCGGCAACACCAACCGCCGCACCGGGCGAAGCGTTGACGCCAGTGGCGATCATGCGTCCGGCTTTCTTCGCGGCTGCCTTCTCCAGATCGTCGAACTGCGGGTGCAGCAACTGGATGACATTGGCGGTACTGACGCGCTGGACGGCTTCTTCCTTGCTGATCAAGCCTTCTTGCACCATCTCGACCGCGATGCGCACGGCGGCGCGAGCCGTCCGCTTGCCGTCACGGGTCTGGAGCATCCACAGCTTGCCGCGCTCAATCGTGAATTCCACGTCCTGCATGTTGCGATAGTGCTGCTCCATGCGGTCGGCGATGTCGGTAAACTGTTTGTAAACTTCCGGGTTCTCACTTTCGAGATGCGCAATCGGCAGCGGCGTGCGGATACCCGCCACCACGTCTTCGCCCTGCGCGTTCATCAGGTAGTCGCCGAACAGCTTGCGGTCGCCCGTTGCCGGGTGGCGCGTGAAGGCGACGCCGGTGCCGCTCTGCTCGCCCATGTTGCCGAAGACCATCGTCTGCACGTTGACAGCCGTGCCGAGGTCGTGGGCAATACCAGCCGCATTGCGGTAGTCGATGGCGCGCTTGCCGTTCCACGACTTGAAAACTGCTTCGACCGCGAGTTCGAGCTGGCGGTACGGGTCTTGCGGGAAGTCCATGCCGGTCTGCGTGCAGAAAATTGCCTGGAATTCTTTGGTGATGCGGAACCAATCTTCGGCGTTGAGGTCGACGTCGGACTTGACGCCGCGCTCGCGCTTGACGTCGGTCAGGAAGTCTTCGAAGGCTTCGTCGGAGACGTTCATCACGACCGTGCCAAACATCTGCACCAAACGGCGATAAGCATCGTAAACGAAACGGGCATCGCCCGTCAGCTTGACCATGCTCTCGGCGATGGCGTCGTTCATACCGAGGTTGAGGACGGTGTCCATCATGCCCGGCATCGAGAACTTCGCGCCGGAACGAACCGAGACCAGCAGCGGATTCTCAGCATTGCCAAAACCCTTGCCAGTGCGCTCTTCGACGACTTTCAAGGCTTCGAGAACTTGTTCCCACATGCCATCAGGGAACTTGCCACCTCCGGCGAGGTAAGCGTTGCAGGCTTCGGTCGTGACCGTCAGCCCCGGAGGAACCGGGACGCCTGCGCGCGTCATATCGAACAAGCCTGCGCCTTTGCCGCCCAGCAGCGACCGCACTTTGTCCCACGAGCCGACCAGTTCTTCAACTGCTTCGACTTCGCTGAACAGATAAACCCAGCGCTTCGCGTCCTTATTGCCCGTCGAGCGCTTTTTAGCAGATGGTGTAGCTGTAGTCATTATTTGCCTCTTTCCTCTCAATGCGTTCTTTGTGATTTGGAAAATGTAAACTCAACAAATGCGCGGGAGTTGTTCACCGCTCAACATATCGACAATCCGCGTCACGCCAATCACGCTGTTCAGCGTGACGGTAGAATCAGCGGTGTCGGTAACGCTACCGATCCAGCGGGCATCTTCGCCTAATACGGCGAGACTCCGCGCTCGATCCTCCGGCGCGACGAAGGCAATAAAGCGCCCTTCGTTCGCGGTGTACATGGGATCTAAGCCGAGGATTTCGCACGCCCCGCGCACGTCTTCACGTACCGGGATGGCGTTTTCCTCGACATGGATGT
The DNA here is from genome assembly GCA_963848465.1 of uncultured Chloroflexia bacterium. Lineage (GTDB taxonomy): Bacteria > Chloroflexota > Anaerolineae > Aggregatilineales > Phototrophicaceae > Flexifilum. The sequence goes on from CAWKDY010000008.1 coordinate 230,137, forward strand.
GAAGTTGGGCGGTCATCGCAATCTCGACCAATGCGCTTGCCAAGCCGCCGCGCGTCAGGTCGCGCAGGCAGTGAACGGCGATTCCCCCGTCAAGCAGCGCCATAACCGGCGTCACCAAGGGAGCGCAGTCGCTCTCGATCTCGCTTTCGAAGCTCAACCCTTCGCGCGCTGCCATGATCGCCATGCCGTGCCGCCCGATGTCGCCGCTCAGGATCACGGCGTCGCCGGGGCGAACTTGCGCGGGCGCGATCACCTGATCGTGCTCGATCACGCCGACGCCAGCGGTGTTGATGAACACGCCGTCGCCCTTGCCTTTATCGACGACTTTGGTATCACCGGTGACGATCTCGACGTTCGCCGCGCGTGCCGCCGCCTGCATCGAATTCACGATGCGCTGGAGTGTTTCCAGCGGCAGCCCTTCCTCAAGGATGAAGCCCGCGCTCAGATACAGCGGACGTGCGCCGCACATCGCCAAGTCGTTGACCGTGCCGTTGATCGCCAGCGTACCGATGTCGCCGCCGGGAAAGAACAACGGCTTGACGACGTAGGAGTCGGTCGTGAAGGCGAGCCGCGCGTTACCGATCTGGAGCGCCGCGCCATCATGGGCGGCGTTCAGGGCGGGGCTGCTGAAAGCGGGCATGAACACGCTTTCGAGCAGTTGGTGCATCGCGCGACCACCGCTGCCATGTGCCAGCATCACGTCAGTAAAGCGCGTTTGCGGCACCGGGCAGGAAAGCGTCATCTCAACCATGACGTCACCTCAAGCGGGCGATAGCGGTAGTAAGCGGCACAAGCGCCCTCGGTCGATACCATCGGCGCGCCGAGCGGCTGCTCCGGCGTGCAGAGCGTCCCGAAAGCCGGGCATTCATACGGCTTGAGCCGCCCTTGCAGCACCGCACCACTGAGACATTCGGCGCTTTCCTCGGCGGTGTAGTCGAGCAGATCGAAGCGGCGCTCGGCGTCGAAAGCGGCGTAATGCGCGCGCAAACCGAGTCCGCTGGCGGGAATTTCGCCGATCCCGCGCCACTTACGCGGCACGATCTCGAATACCTCGCGGATGATGGCTTGCGCTGGTTCGTTCCCGGCACGACGCACGCAGCGTGCGTACTGGTTTTCGACCTCGGCGCGACCGCTTTCCAACTGCCGGATGGTCATGTAGATGCCCTGCATGATATCCAGCGGCTCGAAACCGGTAACGACGAACGGAACCTGATATTTCTCGGCGAGCGGATAGTATTCCTCGTAGCCGACCACCGCGCAGACGTGCCCCGCCGCCAAAAACCCCTGCACGCGATTGCCGGGCGCACTCAATATCGCCTCAATCGCCGGGGGGACGAGCACGTGTGAAACCAAAACACTGAAATTCTCGACGCCTTGCAGCGCCGCTTGGTAGACCGCCATCGCGTTAGCGGGCGCGGTCGTCTCAAAGCCGACGGCGAAGAAGACCACTTCTTTGTTCGGGTTCGCCTGCGCGATCTTGAGCGCGTCCATCGGCGAATAGACCATCCGCACATCACCGCCGCGCGCCTTCGCGCCGAACAAATCGCCAATCGTGCCGGGGACGCGCAGCATGTCTCCAAACGAGCAGAAGATCACGTCCGGTCGTCCCGCGAGTGTCACCGCCTTGTCGATTTGCTCGACCGGCGTCACACAGACCGGGCAACCGGGACCATGCAGCAGCGTAACTTCGGGTGGCAGCAGTTCATCAATGCCGAACTTGACGATGGCATGAGTTTGCCCGCCGCAGATTTCCATGATCGACCACTCGCGCGTGGTGATCTTGCGGATCGCCTCGGCAAAGCGGCGCACAGAAGGCGCGTCTCGGTATTCGTCGATGAACTTCATGCCAATCTTCCGGTCAAAACTCACTCTTATTGCTGGTTGTCGAATGGTTTTATGCAAACGCTCACTAGTGCTCCGGTAGGGAGCTGCCGCTTTCTCCATACGGAGAGAGGGGTTAGGGGTGAGGTTAGTATTCCGCCTTGTAGTAGGTGAGCGCCTTCATGTACTGCGCGCGCTCGAACGCCGCCGGGTCGGGGCAGTTGATCTGGCTGAGTGCGCCGCGCATCTGCGTGACCGACTCGTATTCGTTGCGCTCCATCCATTCCGCCAGCTCGCGCTCGACCACCCGCAGGTGATCGATGCCGTGCTTGAGCAGCGCCGACGTCATCATCGTGACCTGCGCGCCCGCCAGCAGCAGCTTGACCGCATCTTCGCCGTGATGGACGCCACTGGTCGCCGCCAACTGCGCGTTGACGTGACCGTAGAGAATGGCGATCCAGCGCAGCGGCAGACGGAGGTCTTGCGGCGTGCTCAGCAGCACGTTGGGCTTGACTTCCAGCGCTTCAAGGTCGATGTCCGGCTGATAGAAGCGGTTGAACAGAACCAGCGCGCTGGCGCCAGCGAAGTCGAACTGCTTGGCAATGTTGGCGAAGTTGCTGAAGAACGGGCTGAGCTTGATCGCCACCGGGACGTTGACGGCGGTGCAGACGGAAGAAACGATGTCGATGTACTGTTCTTCCACCGCTGCGCCGGTCATGCGGTCGTCGGTCGGGATGGTGTAAAGGTTCAGTTCAAGCGCATCCGCGCCCGCCTGCACCATCTGGTTGGCGAACGACACCCACTTGCCGGGAGTCGTGCCGTTGAGGCTGGCGATGACCGGAATGTTGACCGCTTCCTTCGCGCTGCGGATCAGCTCGAGGTAGCCCTCGGGACCCGTGTGGAACTCGTCGGACGGGGGTAGAAGGTCTGCGCTTCAGAGAAGCTGTCCGTATTCGCCGTCAGGTGATATTCCAGCGCTTCCTGTTCCATCCGCAGTTGTTCCTCGAACAGCGAGTAGAGGACGACTGCGCCCGCGCCTGCATCTTCCAGGCGCTTGATGTTTTCGACTTTCTCAGAGATCGGCGACGCCGACGCCACCAATGGCGAACGGATCGGCAAGCCGAGGTAAGTAGTGTTCAGATTCATCTCAGTGTGCTCCGTTATCATTGCCGCCGTTACCGAACTGGCGCGATGCGAGATATTCGTAGAGCGCCCAGCGCGTTTGCACGTCGCCCTGAGCTTCCTCGAACAGTTCCGCCGCCCGGTCAGGGTGCGTCAGTTCGAGCATACGGAAGCGGTTTTCCATCTTCATGTATTCCTTGACCGGCATCTTCGGCGCCCGCGAGTCGAGCGTGAGCGGATTTCCGCCAGCTACAGCCGCATCCGGGTTATAGCGGTAGAGCAGCCATTGACCGGACTCGACGGCAGCCTTCTGATCGTGCATCGCCGTAGCCATCTTGATGCCCTGCATCATCGCAGTGGCTGTAGGCGATAATCAGCGACGGACCATCGTAGGCTTCAGCTTCAAGGAAGGCGCGGAGCGTTTGATCGTCCTTCGCGCCCATCGCAATCCGAGCGACGTAAACAGTGCCGTAGCTCATGGCGATCAGGCCGAGGTCTTTCTTCGCCAGCGGTTTACCGGCTGCCGCGAATTTGGCGACAGCGGCGCGCGGCGTCGATTTCGACATCTGACCGCCGGTGTTCGAGTAGACTTCGGTATCGAGCACGAGCACGTTGACGTTGCGCCCGCTGGCGAGGACGTGATCCAGGCCGCCGTAGCCGATGTCGTATGCCCAACCGTCACCGCCGACAATCCACACGTCACTCTTGACGAGCGAGTCGGCGAGGGTCTTGAGCTGCTCCGCCAGCGGCGAACTCATGCTTTCGAGCCGCTGCTTGAGGGCGGCGACGCGCTCGCGCTGGTCGTAGATGCCTGCTTCGTTGCTCTGGTCGGCGGTGAGGATCTCGTTGACGAGAATCGCCGCCGAGTTCCGGTTCGAGCTGCTGCAGCAGTTCACGGGCATAGTCTGCCTGCTTGTCAAGCGCGACGCGCATGCCTAAACCGAATTCCGCGTTGTCTTCGAACAGCGAGTTCGACCATGCCGGACCGCGCCCTTCGTTGTTGAAGGTCTAAGGCGTCGTCGGCAGGTTGCCGCCGTAAATCGAGGAGCAGCCGGTCGCGTTGGCGATGACGCGAGCGGTCGCCGAACAACTGCGTCACCAGCTTGATGTAGGGCGTCTCACCGCAGCCAGCGCACGCGCCGGAGAATTCGAACAGCGGCTGCTGCACCTGCTGCTGGCGGATGCTCGACTACCTTGATGTCGCGGCGGTCCATTTCCGGCAGGTCGAGGAAGAACTCCAGTTGATGCTTTCCTGCTCGCGCAGCGGCTGGCTGCGGCGCCATGTTGAGCGCCTTCAGGTTGGCTGCCGACTTGTTCTTGGCCGGGCAGACGTCGACGCAGATGCCGCAGCCCGTGCAGTCTTCCGGCGCGACCTGGATGATGTACTGCATGCCCTTGCCATTCGGTATCGCGGGCAGGTGCCGTCTTGAAGCGTCGCGGGGGCGTCGGCGAGCACTTCAGGTTCGGCGACCTTGATGCGGATGACCGCATGCGGGCAGACCATCGCGCATTTACCGCACTGGATGCAGATGTTCGGGTCCCAGACCGGGATTTCCAGCGCCAGATTGCGTTTCTCCCACTGGGTCGTGCCGGTCGGGTAGGTGCCGTCGATGGGCAGCGCGCTCACCGGCAGGTCATCGCCCTGCTGGGCGATCATTTGCGCCGAGTACGTTGCTGGACGAATTCCGGGGCGCACGTTGGGCACGGGTAGCATCAGCGGCATCGTGCTGGTCACGGCGTCGGGGACGTTGACTTCGTACAGATTGCCAGCGTCGTGATCGACCGCAGCGAGGTTCATCTCGACGATATCTTCGCCCTTGCGCCGTAGGTCTTCTCAATGGAGTGCTTGATGGCGTCGATGGCTTCGTCGCGCGGCAGGACGCCGGAGATGGCGAAGAAGCAGACCTGCATGACGGTGTTGATGTGCCCGCCCATGCCGCTTTCGCGGGCGACTTTGTAGGCGTCGATGACGTAGAAGCGCAGCTTCTTGGCGATGAACTGCTCTTGGGCGATGCGCGGCAGCTGATCCCAGACTTCGTCGGGACCGAAGGGCGTGTTGAGCAGGAAGACGCCGCCGGGCACGGCATCGCTGGAGCATGTCGTAGCGCTCGAGGAAGATCGACTGGTGGCAGGCGAGGAAATTGGCCTTCGAGATCAGGTAAGGCGAGTGGATCGGCTTCGGGCCGAAGCGCAGGTGCGAAATCGTCATCGAGCCGGATTTCTTCGAGTCGTAGACGAAGTAGCCCTGCGCGTAGTTGGGCGTGTTTTCGCCGATGATCTTGATCGAGTTCTTGTTCGCGCCGACCGTGCCGTCCGAGCCAAGCCCGTAGAAGACGGCGCGCACGACCTTGTCCGGCTCGATGGAGAAGTCGGGGTCGAAGTCGAGGCTGGTGTGGGTCACGTCGTCGTTGATGCCGATGGTGAAGTGGTTCTTCGGCTGGGCTTCGGCGAGGTTATCGAAGACCGCCTTGACCATCGCCGGGGTGAATTCCTTCGAGGACAGGCCGTAGCGCCCGCCGACGACTTTCGGCATCGCCGCGCCGTGCCATTCTTCGTAGAGCGCGGTGACGCAGTCAAGGTAGAGCGGCTCGCCGGTGCTGCCCGGTTCTTTGGTGCGGTCGAGCACGGCGATCTTCTGGGTCGTTTCGCGGCAGCGCGTTGATAAAGCCGCGCATGTCGAAGGGACGATAGAGCCGCACTTTGAGCACGCCGACTTTCTCGCCCTGCGCGGTGAGGTAATCGACCGTCTCGTGGGCCGTTTCCGCGCCCGAACCCATCAGGACGATCACGCGCTCGGCATCCGGCGCGCCGTAGTAGTCAAACAGGTGGTACTGCACGCCCGGTCAGCTCGGCGAACTGTGTCCATGACGCGCTGGACAATGCCGTAGGTCGTGTCGTAGAACGGGTTGACCGTCTCGCGCGCCTGGAAGTAAACGTCGGGGTTCTGCGCCGTGCCGCGCATGAACGGATGATCCGGCGACAGGCCGCGCGCACGGTGTGCGAAGACCAGGTCGTCGTCGATCAAGGCGCGCAGGACGTCGTCGTCCAGCAGTTGAATTTTGGTGACTTCGTGCGAGGTGCGGAAGCCGTCGAAGAAATGCAGGAACGGGACGCGCGACTTCGAGCGTCGCCGCCTGCGCGATCAGCGCGAAGTCGTGCGCTTCCTGCACCGAGGCGGACGCCAGCAGCGCCCAGCCGGTCGCGCGGGTTGCCATCACGTCGCTGTGATCGCCGAAGATCGACAGCGCTTGTGCCGCAATCGAGCGGGCGGCGACGTGAAAGACCGCCGAGGTCAGTTCGCCGGCGATCTTGTACATGTTGGGGATCATCAGCAGCAGGCCCTGCGACGCGGTGAAGGTCGTCGTCAGCGAGCCAGCTTGCAGCGAGCCGTGAATCGCGCCCGCCGCGCCGGCTTCGCTCTGCATTTCGATGACGTTCGGGACCGTGCCCCACAGGTTGGGTTTATTGGCGGCAGCCCACTCGTCCGCCCATTCACCCATCGGCGAGGACGGAGTGATCGGATAAATGGCGATCACCTCGTTGAGCTTGAAGGCGACACGAGCGACGGCTTCGTTCCCGTCTAGCGTCGTAAACTGAGATTCAGTGGTCATAAAGCTCTCCTAATTCGCCCATTTGCTCCAAATATTCAAAGACATGCTGGGCTTCTTCCTCATCAACTATGCCAAGCGCAAAGCCAACGTGGACGATCACGTAGTCGCCGACCCGCGCTTCTGGGACGTAAGCAAGGCAGGCTTCCTTGAGGATGCCACCAAAGCTAACTTTGCCCATGCACTCTAGCCCGCTTCCGCTCATGCTGACGATCTTGCCGGGTACGGCTAAACACATGATCCAGCACCTCGCTCTTGAAGCTGCTCGCCACCGTGCGCGCGATTCCGTTCACGGCTCTGTGAACGGACGACTGCCGCAATCTGTCCAAGCGCAATGCCGCCGTCGTTCGGCGGGACATTTTGCTGCCAATACGGGTTGAAACCGGCGTCGCTCAGTGCGTTGACGGCTTTTTCCAGCAGTGTGCGGTTCTGGAAACAACCGCCCGTGAGGACGACACTCCGCTCGCCGACTCGCGTCGCCACCGCAACCATCATCGCAACCAACGTGTTATGAAACTTCGCCGAAATCACACGAGTGTCCGTTTCGTCCAAAATGACTTGTACTGCTGCATACCAATTAAGGATGCACCCTGGGGTATCACCCTCACCAGTGACAGGTGTAACCTGATACGGGTAGCATTCTTCGGTTTCGATCCCTAGCCCCGCGTGTTCCAGCGCGGCGTACTCCAAAGCCATCGCCGCCTGACCCTCGAAACTGCACTTTTGGCGCAAGCCGACCAGCGCCGCCACCGCGTCGAACAGCCGCCCCGCGCTCGACGTGAGCGGCGCGTTGACCCCGCGATCCAGCGCCGTCAGCAAGAGATTTAGCTCCGTTTCGGTGAAATCGAGCCGCTCGCGGGCGTATTTGTGCGCGAGATCGCGCCCGAATGCCGCGTAAAGCACGCCGAGCGCGCTCCGGCGCGGCTCGCGCGATGCCAAGTCGCCGCCTTGCAGCGGGAAGGTCGCCAGATGCGCGACGCGCTCGAATCCTTCCGGCGTGATCCGCAGAAACTCGCCGCCCCAGATGGTGCGATCCGTCCCCAAACCGGTGCCATCCCACGCGATGCCGAGGACAGGTGCGTCGAGTCCATGCTCCGCCATCGCCGACAGGACGTGGGCGTAATGGTGCTGAACGTGAACGACGCGCAGTCCGCTTTGCTCGGCGTAGCGGGTGGCGGCGTAATCGGGATGCAGGTCGCAGGCGACCGTCGAGGGCTGGAGGTCGTACATCGTCTGCAAGTCGGCGAGCGTGCGCGTGAAAGTGCGCGAAGGCGGCGGCGTGATCAAGGTCGCCGACGTGCTGGCTCAGAAAGACGCGATCAGCGTGGGCGACGGCGACCGCGTTCTTCTGCTGCGCGCCGACCGCGATCACGCCGTCCGCGCCGGGGAGCGTGACCGGCTGCGGCGCGTAACCGCGCGCCCGCCGCAGGATCACGAGGGAATTCGCGGCGACCATGACGACCGAATCGTCGACCGGGCGGGCAATCGGGCGGTCGTGGACGAGGAACAGGTCGGCAATCGTCGCCCAAGCGAGCCAGCGCCTCGCGCTCGTCGGTGCAAATCGGCTCGCCGGAGAGGTTGCCGCTGGTGGCGACCACCGGGAAATCGAGTTCCATTAAGAGAAGGACGTGCAGCGGCGTGTAGGGCAGCATCGCGCCGAGGTACGGGATTCTCCGGCGCGACCGACGGTGCAATTTCGTTGTCGTTTCTTTGGCGGAGCAGCACAATCGGGGCGGCGGATGAAGTCATAACGTCGCGTTCGGATGGGCTGACCAAGCAAGCCGCTGCTACCGACTCAAGCGACCGGAACATGACGGCGAGTGGTTTCTCGTAGCGCTGTTTGCGATCTCGCAAACGGGCAACGGCTTGATCGTCGCGCGCATCGACCAGCAGGTGAAAGCCGCCCAAGCCCTTGACGGCGACGATCTGCCCCCGACGCAGTGCTTCCGCCGTCGCCAGCAGCGCCTCGTCGCGGACGGACAGCGACATTTCCGGCGCGATCCCAGAGCGCGATCTGCGGTCCGCAGTTTGGGCAGGCGACCGGCTGGGCGTGAAACCGTCGATCGAGCGGATTTTCGTACTCGGCGCGGCAGTCCGGGCACATGATGAAGTCGCGCATGGTGGTGGCGGCGCGGTCGTAGGGCAAATCATGGATGATGCTGTAGCGGGGTCCGCAGTGGGTGCAGTTGATGAAGGGGTAACGGTAGCGGCGGTCGTGCGGGTCGAGCAGTTCGCGCAAGCAATCCGGGCAGAGGGCTAAGTCGGGCAAGATCAGCGCTGTTTTCGCGCCGCCCGCTGCGCTGTGGCGGATTTCAAAGAGCAGCGTCACCTTGCGGCGGCAGCGTTTCGGTTTCGAGTTGTTCAATCCGCGCGTGCGGCGGGAGTTCGCTGTGCAGGCGTTCGACGAAGGCGTCAAGCGCTGACGGTTTCGGCTTCCACCTCGATCAGCGCGCCCTGCGCCGAGTTGATCACCCAGCCGGTGAGCTTCAGTTCGGCGGCGAGGCGATAGACGAACGGGCGAAAACCAACCCCCTGCACCGCCCCGCCGACGGTCAACCGCCGCCGCTCGATCACGGGTTAGTCGGCAGGCAGCGAAACCTCACCCCCCTGCCCCCTCTCCACTGCGTAGAGAGGGAGAGTGCCCAACATGATTGGGGAGTGAAGCAAAACGGGAGTGAGGTCAGGTTCTTCGATCCAGCCGAGCACGGTTTCGACCAGCGCCGGAAGCCGGTGCCAGAGGTCGGGCGAAAGCTCGATGGCGTATTCGAACGACGCCCCTACCACCGTGATCAGGTAGGCGGCGGGGCACTCTGCCGTAGAGGTCGCGCGCCGCGCTGAGCAGGGTTGACGGCGTGAGCGAGTGGGCGAACGCGCTATCGGCGTGCGCCCATTCGTTGGTCGCCGGGGCGACCGGCTGGCAGGTGATCGTCCCCGGCTCGCCTTCAATCCCGGCGTCGATGAAATAAACCCGATCCGCCGCGCTGATCGGCTCGGCGTATTCGGGCATCAGCTGCACGTGGGTGATCGTAGTGACATCCTGCCGCCGGGCAGCGACGGCTTGGGCGATCACCTGCCCCAGCCCATCGTCGCCGCGTACCAAGCTGCCGTAGCCGATCACCAACTGCATTTAGCGTTTGACCTCGTCTACCACTGCGCCATCGGGCGCGACCAACTGGATTTGCATCGGCATCTGCCCGACCGCGTGCGTCGAGCAGCTCAGGCAGGGGTCGAAGGTGCGGATGACTGCCTCGACGCGGTTGAGCATCCCTTCGGTCAAGCTGTCGCCTCTTGACGTACTGGCGGGCGACTTCGAACACGCTGCGATCCATCGCCAGATTGTTGTGCCCGGTGGCGATGATCAGGTTCGCGCGGGTGATCAAGCCGTCGTCGTCGATAGTGTAATCATGGATCAAAGTGCCGCGCGGCGCTTCGCTGACGCCGATACCTCGATGACTGTTGGGGGACGCGAAGGCGCGTACCCGGTCGGTGAGGATGTCGGGCGTGTTCAGCAATTGACCGATCTTCTCGAAGCAGAACAGGATTTCGAGCAGCCGGGCATAGTGGTAATGGAAGCTGCTGCCCCAATCGAGCGTTTTGAAGAAAGCAAATTCTTCGTCGGCGAGCGGCGTGCCCATCGACTTAATCAGGTTCAGCCGTGCCAGCGGACCGACGCGGTAAATCCCTGCCGGGTAGCCGAGCGGCTTGTAATAGGGCGACTTGAGATACGACCACGCCTCGACCGACTCGCCGATGTAGCTGTCGTAGTCTTCGGGATCGAGATCGTCGGCGACGAGGTTCTTGTCGGCATCGATGAAGCGGATGCGCCCCTCGTAGAGTTCGAGCGTGTCGGTGGCGTTGGTCAGCCCCATGAACATCGTCTTGAGGGAGCCGAAGGCGAGGACTTCTTCGTCGTAGTTCGCCAACACGCTGCGATACCATGCCAGCGTGCGGGTGATGATTTCGATGCCTTCCGGCAGCATCGCCAGAATGGCGTCACGATGGTCGGGGTCGAGCTTCTGGCTGACGCCGCCGGGAACCACCCATGCCGGATGCACCCGCTTGCCGCCCAACAGCTCGATGATCTGCTGACCCATTTGGCGCATGCGCACGCCGTCGCGGGCGAGGCTAGGATGCGCCGCCGCGACACCGAACACGTTGCGCAGCGCGGGATCGGCATCCATACCCAGCAGCAGGTCGGGCGACGAGAGATAGAAGAAGCTGAGCGCGTGCGACTGGGCGATTTGCGCCAAGTTGAGAATGCGGCGCAGGTTCGCGGCAACCGGTGGAATGCGCACCGCCAGCAGTCCATCGCAGGCTTTCGCCGAGGCGACGAGATGGCTGACCGGGCAAATCCCGCAGATGCGCGACATCAACGAGGGCATCTCGTGGAAAGGACGCCCCTCGACAAACTTCTCGAAACCGCGAATCTGCGTGACGTGAAAGTGGGCGTCTTGCACCGCACCGTCTTCGTCGAGTTGAATCGTGATCTTGGCGTGACCCTCAATCCGGGTCACGGGATCAATTGTAATCGTCTTAGACATGATTCATCGCTCCTATGCGCCGAAGCGAGTCCTGCCGGTGAGAACGGGAATACGACCCGCCAGCAGTTCACTCACGGCGTAGAAAATCGTCTCTGCCGACGGTGGGCAGCCGGGAATGAACACGTCCACCTTGACTACGGCATGCACCGGGCGCACCACCGGCAGCAGGTCGGGCACGCCGTCGGTGGGAATCTGCTGGTTGATCAGATCTTCGTCGAGGTAGGCACGCGCGAGCACCGCTTCGCCGCCAATCGAGTTCCGCAGCGAGGGAACGTTGCCGGTCACGGCGCAGTCGCCCAACGAGATCAACGTGCGCGTACGACGGCGAATGTGCTGAATTTTCTCCAGATCACTCTGGCTGCTGACCGAGCCCTCGACCAGTGTTATATCGACCTGATCGGGGAAATCCTTGCGATCCACCAGCGGGCTGTAGACCAAGTCGATTTGATCGGCGAGAGCAAGCAGGCGTTCGTCAATGTCGAGAAACGACATGTGACAGCCCGAACAGCCGTCGAGCCATACGGTAGCGAGCGCTTTCTTGTTCATTTGGCAACCTCTCTCATCAGGGTCAACGTGGTCAGGAACGACTTGTGTTTGACCATCTCGCCCACCGCCTTACCCTTCACGAACAAGGCTCCGGTCGGGCAGACTTGCACGCACTTGCCACAACTGGTGCAGGTCTCCGAGTTCGCCCCAAGGTTGATCCAAGTCGGTGATCACGCGCGACTCGACGCCGCGATTCATCACGTCCCACGTATGCGCGCCTTCGATTTCGTCGCAGACTCGCACGCAGCGGGTACACAAAATGCAGCGGTTCTGGTCGAAGCCGAAACGCTCGTGCGAGGCATCGACCACGCGCACCGGGCTGAGATTGGGCAGCGTAATGTGATCGATACCCAACTGCATCGCCAGCGATTGCAGTTTGCAATGACCGTTGACGACGCAGACGGAACAAACGTGATTGCCTTCGGTGAACAGCATCTCGATCAACATGCGGCGGTATTTATCCAGCCGCTCGGAATGGGTATAAACTTCCATGCCTTCGCGCACGGTGGCGATACAGGCGGGGATCAGTTTCGCCGACCCCTTAATCTCGACCAAGCACAGGCGGCACGCGCCGACGTCCGAGATGCTATCGACATGGCACAGGTGCGGCAGGTCGATGCCGTGCTCACGCGTGACTTCGAAAATCGTCTCGTCGTCGCGCCCGCTGACGTCCATATCATTGATTCTGAGTGTTACGACAGCGCTCATCGCACAGCCTCCTTCTCATGGTCGTGCAGGTGACAAACCCCGGCAGGGCAGGTCTTGTCCACAATGTGCGCCATGTATTCGTCGCGGAAATAGCGCAGGGTGCTGATCACCGGGTTGGGTGCGCCCTGCCCCAGCCCGCAGAGGCTGGTATTCTTCACGGTCTCGCACAATTCCTCGAGCAGCGTGAGGTCGTTGAGCGTCGCCTCGCCTTTGGTGATCTTGTCGAGCAGGTTGTACATGTGCGCCGTCCCAACCCGGCAGGGCACACATTTGCCGCAGGATTCCGCGCGGCAGAATTCCATGAAATACTTGGCGACGTGAACCATACAGGTCGCGTCGTCCATCACGATCAACCCGCCCGACCCCATGAACGAGCCGATGCTGGCGAGCGATTCGTAATCGACCGGCAAGTCAAGGAACTGCTCCGGGATGCAGCCGCCGGAGGGACCGCCCGTCTGCGCGGCTTTGAAACGCCGCCCATTGGGGATACCGCCGCCGATGTCGTAGATGATCTCGCGCAGCGGCGTGCCCATCGGCACTTCGATCAAACCGCTCTGCTCGATGCAGCCGGTCAGCGCGAATACTTTGGTGCCCTTGCTTTTTTCGGTGCCGATGTTGGCGAACCACGACGCGCCGTTGCGGATGATCGCGGCGATGTTGGCGTAGGTTTCCACGTTGTTGATCAACGTCGGCGTGCCCCACAAGCCCGCTTCCGCCGGATACGGTGGGCGCGGGCGCGGCTGACCGCGTCTGCCTTCAATCGAGGCGATCAACGCGGTTTCTTCGCCGCAGACGAACGCCCCGGCACCCACGCGGATTTCCAAATCGAAGTTGAACGACGTCCCGGCGATGTTGCTGCCGAGCAAGCTCTGACGCCGCGCTTGACGGATTGCCATTTCCAGGCGCTTGACCGAGAGCGGATACTCCGCGCGCACGTAGATATAACCCTTATCTGCGCCGACCGCATAAGCGGCGATGACGATGCCTTCGATCAGGCGGTGCGGATAGTCGTCCATCACGCTGCGATCCATAAACGCGCCGGGGTCGCCCTCGTCGCCGTTACAAATCACGAATTTATGCTGGCTCTGCGCTTTTTGAACCGTGCGCCACTTCAAGCCGGTCGGGTAGCCCGCGCCACCGCGACCGCGCAGCCCGCTGCGGGTGATCTCGTTGATGACTTCGTTGGGCGACATCTCGGTGACTGCTTTGAGCAGCGACGAGTAACCCCCGGCGGCGATGTATTCCTCGATCCGCTCCGGGTTCAGGCGACCCGCCATTTCGAGGACGATACGCTGCTGGCGTTTGAAGAACGGCTTGTCGGTCGGCTGGTGCAGCCGCTTGACCGGCTTCTTCTTGCCCAAGCTGGCGATGATGTCCGCCGCGTCGGTCGCTTTGACCTGTCCGTAGAGAATGTTCTCCGGCTCGACCGTGACGGTCGGTCCGGCGACGCACAAGCCACGACAGCCGCCGCCGGTGATCTGGCAGGTTTTCTCGACGCCTTGCTGGCGCGCTTCCATCTCCAGCCATTGCTTGACTTCCGCGCTGCGCGCCGACAGGCAGGACGCGCCCATGCAGACGTAAACGCGGTGGTCATACTGCTGTTGATCGGCGTGCTCTTGCTGATGAATTTGCTGAAGTTCATCTTCAGGAAGCATTGCTGAGGTGCTCCTTCACTAATTCGGTGGCACGGTCCGGCGTCAGTTCGGAAAGGACTTCTTTATCGAACAACGCCACCGGAGCAAGCCAGCACATGCCAACGCAATGAGCGACCGTCAGCGACAGCTTGTCGTCGAGTGTCGTTTCCCCCGGCTTAATTTGATAATCTTCTTGCAGCCGTTCGGAAATCGTCGCCCCCCCTTTGATGTAGCAGGCAGTGCCGAGGCAGACGACACAGCTATGTTCGCCTTGCGGTTTCAACATGAATAAATTGTAGAAAGTGGCAACCCCGTAAACCTTGCTCAAAGGGAGCATCAGGCTTTGCGCTACGTATCGTAAGGTCGCTTCATCCAAGTATCCAAATGCTTTTTGTGCGCTGTGGAGCGTCTCGATCAAGGCATGGGGCGCAAACCCGTACCGTCGCATCGTCGCATTGACGATGCGCCAGCGTTGATCATCTGACGGAGGCGCTGCGCTCATTGATTTGTTCCGCATACATTTCTCCTTACCGGTATGCGTTTCGACGGATTTCGCTACAGTAGAGCATAGGAGATTGCAAGCCCCTGATAACGTGGCAAAACTCACCCCGGATAGGTAAAGGATGTCACCTTTTGTGACGGATTTCACGATTGAACTTAACGAAACTGTTAACAATCCTTCCCCTGCTGATGATCGTCACCAGACATAGGTGACATCCATCATAGATGCCCTCACAATTCCAAACTCTCGGCGAGCTGCCACGTATAGAGTTGTGTGAAGCGCACCAGACGGAACACGCGCCCTTCCCGGACGTTCAGGGAAGCCAGAGAGGGATCTCGAAGCAAAATGTCGATTTACTTGATTGCGCCTGAAAACCTCAAGCCTGAGACCGACCACGCTTTCATGGGTTTGCCCGCCACCCATCCGGTCGCCGACCCACGAGCCGAAGCGCTCGCCGGGTCACTGACCAAAGCCGCCAGCAAGCAGACCTACTACACCATCCGCTATCTTGTGGATCGGGATCGCGTGGGGAATGCCTATCGCGCTTACGCCTATTTCCGCTGGCTGGACGACCGGCTCGACCGGGCGGACGCGCCAGAGGCGGAGCGGATCGCCCTGATCGAGCGGCAGCAAATGCTGCTGGAATCCGGCTATTTGGGCAGCGAACCGCCCGATCTATGCGCCGAGGAACAGCTCTTGACCGGGCTGATCCAGAGCGACCCGCGCGCGCACAGCGGGCTGCGCGCCTACATCGAGCACATGATGGCGGTGATGGTCTTCGACGCCAGCCGCCGGGATCGGCTGATCACGGCGCAGGAGTTGGCGGACTACTCGCACCATTTGGCGGCAGCGGTCACCGAAGCGCTGCATTACTTCATCGGACACTGCTGCTTCGCGCCGACCGGCTCGACCCGCTATCTCGCCGTGACCGCCGCGCACATCACCCACATGCTGCGCGACACCGGCGAAGACGTGGCGGCGGGCTACTTCAACATCCCGCGCGAATTTCTGGAGCGGCACGGCATCGAGCCGCAGGCGCTCGACAGCGCCGCTTACCGGGCGTGGGTTGAGGATCGGGTGGCGCTGGCGCGCTCCTACTTCAACGCCGGACGGCAGTATCTGGCGCAGGTCGAGAGCCTGCGCTGCCGGATGGCGGGCTACGCCTACATCGCCCGCTTCGAAGGCGTGCTCAACACGATTGAGCGCGACGGGTATCACCTGCGCGCGCAATACAGCGAACGCAAGACGCTGCGCGGCGGTTTGCAAATGGGTTGGTCAACAATGGCGATGCTGCTGCAAAGCCTGACAAGAGGATACGCATGAAAACGCAATCGGCAATCGTGATCGGGGCAGGGATTGGCGGAATCGCCACCGCCGCGCATCTGGCGCAGCGCGGGAATGCACGTCACCGTCTTCGAGAAGAACGCGCGACCGGGCGGTCGCTGCGACAGCTTCGTCCGCGAGGGGCATCGCTTCGACACCGGTCCTACCCTGCTGATCATGCCGCTGGTTTACGAGGCGGAATTCGCCGCGCTCGGCGCGCCGCTGCACGAGCGGCTGGACTTGCAGCGGGTCGATCCGACTTATCGGTTGGTGTTCGACGACGCCAGCGGACTCGCGCTCACGTCCGACTTGAACCGGATGCACGAGCAGCTCGAAGCGATTGAGCCGGGGAGTTTTCAAGGCTTCCTGCGCTACCTGCAAGAAGGCGGGCGGCACTACCAACTGGGGATGGATCGGCTGGTCAACAAGGACTTCCGCACGGCGGGCGATTTCTTCAACCTCGCCAACCTGCCGCTGCTCTACAGCGTCAAGCCGCTGGTGCCGCACTACGCCAATATGGCGAACTATTTCAAGAGTCCGCGTCTGAAGGCAGCGTTCACCTTTCAGGACGTCTACATGGGCTTGAGTCCTTACGAAGCGCCTTCGACCTTCTCGATGATGCCCTATACCGAGATGGCGCACGGCGTCTGGTTCCCCAAAGGCGGCATGAACCGCGTCGTCGCGGCGCTGATGGAGATCGCCGTCGAGGCGGGCGTCGAGTTCGTGTTCGACACCGCCGTAGAGAAGATCGAGATCGAGCAGGGCAAGGCGCGCGGCGTGCTGCTGGAAGATGAGCGCCGCATCCGCGCCGACGTGGTGATCGCCAACGCCGACCTGCCTTACGTCTACAACGAGCTGCTGCCCAAGGGCAAGTTGGCGCAGCAGATGGCGAACAAGCAGTTTTCCTGCTCGACCGTCAGCTTCTTCTGGGGCGTGGACAAGACCTACCCGGCGCTGGGCGCGCATACCCTGTTCATAGCTGACGATTACCGCGCCAACTTCGACAGCATCAATCGGGATCGCACCATTCCGGATCATCCGAGTCTCTACGTCCACGCGCCGACGCGGCTCGATCCGTCGTTCGCGCCGCCGGGTGAGGACACGCTGATCGGCATCGTCCCGGTCGGGCATCTCGACCCGTCCAACGAGCGCGACTGGAAGGATCTGCGCGATCAAGCGCGGCAGGCGGTGTTCGGCAAGTTGGCGCTGCTGGGCATCACCGACCTTGAGGATCACATCAAGTTCGAGACCAACTACACGCCGCTGTCGTGGCGCAAGCGCTACAACCTGATGAACGGGGCGACGCATGGGCTAGCGCACACGCTGACCCAGTTGGGCTATCTGCGCCCGCGCAACCGGCACTCGCAGTATCACAATCTGTACTTCGTCGGCGCGAGCACGCATCCCGGCACCGGCGTGCCCACCGCCTTGATCTCGGCGCGCTTGGTCGCCGAGCGCATCAGCGACGACTTGGGCGTGGTCGCGTCGGCACGCCCTGAGCAGCGAAGCACGCCTGAGTTCGCTTGACCGAACCTCACTCCTAAGTTCCCTCTCCATTGCATAGAGAGGGGACTTTAAAAACTTTCGACCCCCTGTCAGCGAACCCCGCGCTCCCTAGCGATAAGCCACAATCCACCGTGAGTATGATCAGAAATCATTCTCCCGATGGACGGTTTATTTGCCGCCCGGTAGGAGAATGATGATCAGAGTGAGAGTATGTGCTTTACTCGGCGCTGCCGTGGTAGAGCAGTTTTTTACGAAGGAAGAGAGGACGTTATGAGAAAAACCCACTTGTTGGGTGTAGTAGGCGTCCTGTTCGTGATTGCAGGGATGTCACTTCTGTTTCAATCACGGGCACTCGCACAAGATGCGACCCCTGAACCCTATGCCGGGTTCAGCGTCCCGTTGGATGGTGATCCGCCGTATTTAGCGGACATCTACAACGAGTGGGTGGGGTCGGCTCATGCGGATGCGACAGCAGAAGCGTTCAATCATTGGAACGGTGACGGCGCGATTCCCACCTCGTGCGCGCGCTGCCACTCCACACCGGGCTTCATCGATTACGTCGGTGGAGATGAGTTCGGAAGCCTTCTCGGTCGACGCCAGCGCGCCGGTCGGTACGGTGATCACCTGCGATGCTTGCCATAACAGTGCAGCAGTGCAGTTGACCAGCGTCACCTTCCCGTCGGGCGTCACCATCGAGAACGTGGGTTCGGGCGTGCAGTGTATGCAGTGCCATCAGGGACGTGAGTCGACTGATTCGGTCAACGCAGCCATTGCCAACAAAGCCGGATCGACGCCGGACTCGAACGAGGTCAGCGCTGACCTGAGCTTCATCAACGTACACTACCGGGCGGCAGCTGCCACGCTCTACGGCGGCGAAGCACGCGGTGGATATCAGTATGAAGGCAAGTACTATCAGCAGCGCAACCTGCACGCTGAAGACCTGAACACCTGCACGAGCTGCCACGATCAACACTCGCTGGAAGTCAAAGTTGACCTCTGCGAGAGCTGCCATGAAGATGTCAAGTCGGTCGAAGACCTGCCTTACATCCGCATGAACGGCTCGCTGGTCGATTACAACGGCAACGGCGACACGCTGGAAGGCATCGGCGAGGAAATCACCGGCTTGCAAGAAATGGCGATGGAAGCGATTCAAGCCTATGCCACCGAAGTTTCCGGCACGGACATCGCTTACAGCGCGGACAGCTATCCTTACTTCTTCGTTGACACCAACGGCAACGGCGAAGCTGATGCAGACGAAGCGACAGCGGCAAATGGCTTCAAAGCCTTCACGCCGGTACTGCTCGAAGCCGCCTACAACTATCAGTTCGTCGTGAAAGACCCGGGCGCGTTTGCCCACAATCCCAAGTACGTCATCGAACTGCTCTACGAACTCGATTGACTCGCTCAATGCGTCGCTGAGCGACCCGATTGACCTGAGCGAAGCGCACCGCGACGATGTTGGACACTTCAACATCACAGCGGAACCGTTCCGCCACTGGGATAGCGAAGGCGAAGTCCCGGCGACCTGCTCCAAGTGCCACTCGGCGACCGGTCTGCCCTTCTATCTCGAAAACGGCGTGACGATTGCCCAGCCAGTGGCGCAGTCGCTCACCTGCTCGACCTGCCACGACGTGGCGAACAACTTCGAAACCCACCCGGTTGACGAAGTGACGTTCCCCAGCGGCGCGAAGGTCAGCTTCGGCGAAGGCGAACTCGGCTAATCTGTGCATCTCCTGCCATCAGGGGCGTGAGTCGACGGTCAGCGTCAACGCCGCCATCGCCAAAGCGGGCGCGGGTGACAATGACGTGTCCGATGCTCTGTCCTTCCGCAACGTCCACTACTTCGCCGCCGGCGCAACGCTGTTCGGCACCGAAGTGAAGGGCGCGTATGAGTTCGACGGACAGACATACAACGGTCGCAACATGCACGACGGCGAAGACTACACGACCTGCACCGACTGCCACGAAACCCACACGGGTGCCGTGAAGATCGATGCTTGCTCCGACTGCCACGACGTCGGCGACGTCGAAGACCTAGCAGTCCATCCGCGGTGCTGACACCGTAGACAACGCCGACGATGCCATCGACTTCAACGGCAACGGCGACGCTACCGAAGGTATCGCGCAGGAAATCGCCGTGTTCCAAGACACGCTGTACGCGGCAATCCAGTCCTACGCGACTGACACCGCCGGTGCTGCCATCATCTACTCGGCTGAACTCGTATCCCTATTTCTTCGCCGACACCAA
The DNA here is from genome assembly GCA_963848465.1 of uncultured Chloroflexia bacterium. GTDB lineage: Bacteria > Chloroflexota > Anaerolineae > Aggregatilineales > Phototrophicaceae > Flexifilum. The sequence continues at coordinate 249,696 of CAWKDY010000008.1, forward strand.
CGGCAACGGGACAGTTGATGCTGACGAAGCGACCGGCGGTAACGGCTACAAGAACTGGACGCCGAACCTGCTGCGCGCCGCCTACAACTATCAGTATTCGGTCAAGGACCCGGGTGTGTTCGCCCACAATCCTGACTACATCATGCAGGTGCTCTACGACAGCATCGAAGCGGTTGGTGGGGATGTCTCGACTTTCACCCGCCCGCCCGTGATGGCTGCGGACGCCAGCTAACTCACTCTAAGCAATACGAATAATCCAACAGCAAAATCGGCTGGGCAGATGCTCAGCCGATTTTGTTTTGCCTGCGCCCCATGCATCTCCCCTTACGCGCCGAGGGTTAAAACCCTCGGCTAAGAAATTCGTCGCCCACTAAAGGGGCGACTCAAAACGACGTTCGCTGTTGCGACCCCTTCAGTGGGTCGCGGTTTTGAGTAGCTACGGGTTTAAACCCGTAGCGGTGCGCAATTTGTTCCGCTGCATCTACTCCCTAACCGCAAATCCCTTCGCCTGAGCGAAGCAGGGTCAGGTTCGTAAATCAAAAACCGGGCTAATCGCCCGGTTCTTTAATCTCGCATAACTCGTCAAATTTAGTCGTCGATCAAGTGCTGCACCAGCGCAGCATCGCGGCGAGCATTGCGCAGCCGCAGCGCCAGCCCGCTGATGTAGAGCCCAGCACGCCGAATACGACGACCATCCCCAGCAGCAGATAAGCATTGGTATCAGGTGTTGTCATGATCAAGTGCTCCTAGTTCAGTTCGCCAAGCTGCTGGCGCAGCAGTTGGACGCGCTCGAACGTATTTTCCAGCCGGATGCGCCACCAGATCAGCGCGGGCGTAATCAGCAAGCTCCAGACCATCATGCTCACGCCCAGCGCCGCGCCCATGTTGGGCGTCATCGAGAACGACCCTTCGGCATTGGTCGAGCTGGGTCCGATCACCGTCGGGTGGATGGTGTCCGGGCGAATGCGGGTGATGATGAAGGTGAACACGACCGTCAAAATGGCGAAAATCGAGTAGACCGACGCCAGCTTGCGCCGCTGATCGGGGTTGGCGAAGGCGTTGCGCAGCATCAGGTAGGCGGCGTAAGTCAGCGCCATGATCGCCGTCGAGGTCAGGCGCGGATCCCACGTCCACCACGTATTCCACATCGGGCGCGCCCAAATGCTGCCCGTGATCAGCGTGATCAGCGAGAGCGCCAAGCCAACCTCGACGCCCGCCAGCGCCAGCGTATCCCAGCGCGCTTGACTGGTGCGCAGATACGCCACGCCGCCGACCACGGCGACGCTGAAGGCGACGGACGCCCCGATGAACGCGCCGAGGTGCATGTAGAAAATCCGCTGGACGTTGCCCTGCGCCACGTCAGTGCCCGCGTAAACCAGCGCCATGTACAGCGCACCGATAAAGCCCAAGACCGCCAAAATCGTGAGTCCGTACAAAATGCGGTCACGACCGGGCAGCGTCACGGCGGACGCTGGGGGCATGACCTCCGGTGAGGCGACGTGCTGCGTTGCACTCATTGCCATTTGCCTCTATTGCTCTCGTCGTACGAAAAATAAGTTTGTATTCAACCAGTGGCGCTCGTTTTTCTGCCCCTCACCCTGCTTGCGGCGCAAGCAGGGTGAGGGGAAATATGCGCACGCAAACTAGCCCCAATGCTTAGCGGTTAGAGATCCGCTTGATCTCTGCATCTGCGCTTTCAGCCGCTCTTTCAAGGCGTTGCGCTGCTGTTGGTAGCTGGCTTCCGCCACCTTGCCTTCGTGATAACGCACGTCCAGTTCGGCGATCTGCTTGATCAAGCCGCTGGCGTCGAGCGTGTTGGGCGTTTCGGTCTTCGACCCGCCGGTACGCTCGCGCATGAAGAAGCCGAACGCCGCGCCAATCGCCAGCAAGCCCACGCCGATCAGCACGTAAGCGATGGTGCTGACGCCGCCGACCGGAGCAGTCGCGGTGGTCGTCTGAGCCGCCGCCGCGCCGCCGATGGCGTAGTGCAGCATCTCGCCCGCCGCGAGGTCGAACGTGCCGCCGTAGCTGACGAAATTGTTGGTGCCAAGCTGGCGCGTCCCCAACTCGCTGAAGCCGTCGCCGCTGACGGTCATGCCGCCGGGCTGCATCAAGACTTCGACCTGCCCGTTGAGCGGGTAATCAACCGGCTGGGCGATAGCTAGGCTCGTGCTCTCCGAATAGGGCAAGCTGAAGGCGATGTGCATCACGTGACCGTCGCCGGGGAACACCGGCTGCGTATCGGAAATGACCGACCCGTTGGTCTGGATAGTTGCCGCCGGAGAAGTCTTCGTAAGTCGCGCCGGCCGGCAGCGTAACGCTGGCTGAGGCGGGGACGCCGTCGGTCACCTGCACGAAAGCGTGATCGGACGTATTGATGAAGTTGATGATCTGGATGACCTGAAGCTGCCCGGCTTGGCTGTCCGGCTGAACCATCATCAACATGCCGCCGATCTGGATGCTCGCCGGGTCGTCGGTGATCTCGTAGATGCTCAGCGGGATGGTCAACTGCGGATTGGCGGCGTCGCCGGTGATCACGTCGCTGCTGAAGCTGACGCCCGCGTAGAGTGTCGTCAGGAGATACTGCCAGCCGGTCTCGATGGGCACGTCGGCGAAGCTGTAGCTGCCGTCGGCGTTGACCGTCGTGTTGAGCGTCTGCGTATTCGCGCCGTCGCTGCTGATGACGTGCAGGTTGAGCATCAGATCCGCCGGGACGCTGCCGCCGTCAGTCTGATTGGTGACTGATCCGCTGACGCTGCCAGCGGCGGCGACGACTTCAGTCGTGGCGGGCGCGACCGCTTGAGTCGCTGCCGAGGCTGCCTCAGCGGTCGCTGCCGAAGCTCCCACCGCCGTGCTGACCGGAGTCGCGGCTTGGGCGACGGCGGCGCTGGTGGCTGCGGGCGCGTTCGCGTCCGGGTTCGAGAGCGAGTAGACGTAATTCGTCACCGACCAGCGTTCTTGGTCGCTGAGCTTGTCCGCCCACGGCGGCATCAACTGCGCCATGCGCCCGTTGGTGACGATCTCGTACCAGTCGGCGGGAGTCGCGCCCGCCGTCGTCTGCGGATCGGTGAAGTCGGGCACGCCGGTGATCTGCCCGGAAGTGACGAACTCGCCGTCGCCCTTGCCGGAGGTGCCGTGACAGCGCGTGCAGTTGGCGGCGTAGATTTCGGCACCGAGCGCGAGATCCGGCTCAGTGTCCGGCACGCTCACCATCTGCGCGACCGCAGTCGGCGCGGCGGCGGGCATGGTCGCAACGATATTCGGCTCGCCTGCCAAACCGGAGCATCCGGCTGCAATCAAGGCGAGTAAAACCAATCCAACCAGAGGTTGAAGTCGCTTAAAAGTCATAATACGTTCTTATCCGTACTAGTGGGTCGATTTAATGTACTGGGCAATCGTGCGTTCAATCGCGTCGTCGAGCATGGCATCGGCTGACTCTCCGGCTGGCGCTGCCGGATCTGCTGCCGCTGCGGGCTGATCCTTGGCGGCTTTGGGCTGTTTGCGCCCCGCCGTGCCGCCCGCTTGCTCCAACGCTTGCAAAATCGCCACGCCTTGATCCGTCCAGTGAGCGCGCTCAACTTCATAGTCCGCGTCGGCGAGCTTACCGGTCAGGTGATCTTCGTCTACGTCACGCAGCGATGCCAACGTCCGCTCATAGGCGTTCACGAGCGATTCGCGCTCTTTCTGGCGCGCGAGTTCCACCCCGTTGACGGAATACTTGCGGCGCAGGATCGGGAGCGCCAGCCAAGCGGCGCCCACGATCAACATCACCACCGCCGCAACAATGCCTTCGGTGCTCATACTTGATTGCTCCTATGCCAGCAGTCCGTTGATGATTTCGCTCAACTGCTGCTTGGTGATGCCTGCATAAATGAAGCGGGCGACATTGCCCTGCTGGTCGATGACGAACGTCTCCGGCACGCCCTGAATGTTATATTCCTCGGAAATGCGCGTCCCTAAGTCGGGTGCGTTCAAGTAATCGATGCCGAATTCGTCCATATACGCCAGCGACCGGGGTCCGTTATCGGCGTAGGCGATGCCGAGAAAGACGACGTCACCGCTCTGGCGATAAGCTTCCCACGTCGCTTGCAGTTCGGGCGCTTCGTCGCGGCAGGGTCCGCACCAGCTCGCCCAGAAATTGACCACGACCACTTTGCCGCGCAGGTCGGACAGGCTTAAGGTCTGTCCGTCAAAAGTCGTGACCGTGAACGCTGGTGCTTGCCCGGAAGTCGGCTGCGTCGTCTGCTGGCGGGCGAGCATCAGCCCGAAGACCACCGCCACCATCACAATCCCGACCAGCAGCACGATAGAACCCAGCCCGAAGCGCGAATGCCGAATTTCCGGTGCCTCATTTTCGGGCGCGAAGCCTTGTCCGTCCGCGCCCGGTTGCGATTCATCTGGCGATTCGCCTAATGGCGCGCTCACAGAACTTGTCCGATCCATGAGTTCCTACCCTTCCAAATCCTGTTCGATCAGGTCTTGATACTTGTCCGTCGATTGCGCGCCGCTGCTCGGCGGCGGGGGCGCATCCACGACACGCCGCCGCCTGAAGATCATACTCCCCACGATCAGCAGCACCCCGGCGATCAACACCCACGGCGTGACCAGCGAGAGCGTGCGCAGCGTCGCGTCTTGCGGCGTGCCGACCACCCGGTCGCCGAAGCGGGTCACGAAGTCGGTGATAATTTCGTCTTCCGTCCGCCCCTGCTCAAGCTGCAAGCGAATTTCCGCGCGCCAGTCGGCGCAAGCTGCCGTCCCGCAGGTGTCCAGCGTGATATTCTCGCAGACCGGGCAGTAGAGTTTCTCGGCAATCGCGTTCACCTGATCGTCGGTGATCGTGTTGGCAGGGACAACGGGTTGATCTTGCGCCGCTGACGTGAACGAAATCACACACAAGAGCAGCGTCAGAACGGCGACAATCATGCGCTTCATAAGTTTATACGCCCCCACGCGCCAGCCCACCCGGAGGCGTAGCCCGCGCTGCTTGACGAATGCGTTCGGGGAGGATGTCTCGATTCCAAACCGCCACAACCGTGCCGAGGATCAAGACGATACCGCCCCACCAGATCAAGTTGATCAGCGGGTTAATGTAAACCTTGAAGGTCGCGGCGTTCTGGTTGATCGGCTCCCAGCCCACCAAGATGACGTAGAAGTCGTTTTCGAGCGTGCTGTACGACCCGGCAATCGTCATGGTCTCGGTGCCGTTGGCGGTCGAGAAGAAGTCACGGCGCGGGCGCAGATGGGCGAGTTCCTGCCCATCGCGGAAGACCGTCACTTCGGCGATGTCCATCATGCGCCCATCATCGGCGATCTGCCCGTTGTCGAGCGTGTCATAGCGCAGCGTGTAGCCACCGATATCGAGGCTCTGCCCGACCGCCAGCGTCTGCTGCGTTTCCTGCTGGAACAAGGTGCTGCCGATCACACCCAAGCCGATGATGGTGATGCCGAGGTGGACGAGGTAGCCCCCGTAACGACGCGGATTGCGCCGGTAGAGCGCCAGTATCGACTGGAACGGGTTCTCGCGGTGGATCATCCGACGCGCCCGCACGCCGCGATAGGTCTCGTAAATGGCGACCCAGCCAGCGACGGTGACGATCCCGTAGGCGACCAAGCCGATGGCGCTGGTGACGCCGGTCAGGTAGAAGAAGACCAGCGTCAGCGCGGTCAGGATCAGCGGCATGACCAGCGACCGTCCCAACCGGGTGACCGACGTTTTGCCCCACGCCGAGAGCGGCGCGATGCCCATCAGGATGAACAACGCGGCGAACAGCGGCGGCGTCACCCGCATGAAGTAATCCGCACCCAGCGTGATGTTGGTGTCCATCACCAGTTCGCTGATGATCGGCGCGCCGAAGCTGCCCCAGAAGATCGCCACGAACAGGGCGATAAAGACGAAGTTGTTGAGGATGAACAGCGACTCGCGGCTAAACAGGTGCGTGTTGGTCTGGTCGTCTTTGAGTTCGCCGCGACTGCGCCGCCAGAGGATCAGGTAAACCGAGACGATGGTCATGCCCGCCCAGAAGAAGAACATCGGGTAGCCGATCTGGCTGCGGGCGAAGCTGTGCACGCTGTCGACCAAACCGCTGCGGGTGGCGAACGTCCCGAAGATCACGGCGCTGAAGGTGCCGATCACGAGGAACATGTTCCAGACTTTGAGCATCCCGCGCTTCTCTTGGATCATGATGCTGTGCAGGAATGCCGTGCCGATCAACCAAGGCAGGAAGGCGGCGTTCTCGACCGGATCCCACCCCCAGTAGCCACCCCAACCGAGCACGTCATATGCCCAGCGACTACCGAGCAGCAAGCCGAGACCTAAGAACAGCCACGCGACCAACGCCCAGCGGCGGGTTGCCTTGATCCAGTTACTCGAGAGGTCGCCCGAAGCCAGCGCCGCCATCGCAAAGGAGAAGGGGATGATGAAGGAGACGAAGCCAAGATAGAGCATCGGCGGGTGGATCGCCATGCCGAAGTGGCGCAGCAGCGGGTTCAAGCCCTGTGCCGAGCTTTGCAGGCTGCTCATGCTGGGCGCGATCGCGCCGAGCGGGATCAAGCCCGCTTGCACGACTTGCGCGTCCGCCGGGTTGGTCGGGATGATCCACCAGCGGGCGAAGGGATTTTCGAAGAACAGCACCAGCACCAGAAAGAAGACCTCGACCGCCATCATGTAGACGATGGCGTAGGGCATCAAACGACGGTGGTTTTTCCAGTTCAGGAGGACTGACGCCGCCGCGAAGGCGCTCATCAGGAAGGTCCAGAACAGCAGCGAACCGGATTGCGACCCCCACAGCGCCGTGAAGCGGAAGAAGTCGGGCATGTCCGGGCTAGAAACCGACCAGACGTAGGCGATCTGGTACTGCTGGGTCATCAAGGCGGTCGCCAGCGAGCCAATCGCCACCAGCATAAAGGCGAAGGTCAGGAATACGGCGTTGCGCCCACTTAAAACCAGCGCTTCGCTGTGGGCAAAGCGCTCACCGTAAAATGATGCGATAATGGCATAGATGGCAGCGGCGAAGGCGAGGAAAGTCGCAACTAAACCGATTTCTGCAAGCATAACTTAGGCTCCAGCCTCAACTTGTTCGGGTACGGACTCATCGTAACGACTGGGGCATTTGAGTAGAAGTTCGGTTGCGTAGAAGGTGCCGTCGTCGCCCAGCTTACCGGTCAAAATTGCCTGCGCTTCATTCTGTAGCAGGTCGGGCTTCACTTCATTATCTAGGTGAACCTTGAGCCGCTCCGCCGTTGGGTTGATGACGGCTTCGTGCAGCGTGCGGGCGAGGTCAGTCGTATCCGTCGGGATATTGGCGATGGTGAAGTCAAGCGAAAGTGTTTGCGTATTATAGTCGATTGTATCGCCAATTACCGCACCGGACATGCGGACGGTTTTGCCGACGTAATCAGGGTTGGTCAGCAGCTCGTCGATGGTGATGAAATACTGCGCCCCGTTGGTCGTCCCGGACACAATCAGATAAACAACGGCGGCGAGCATCAGCACACCACCGACTAGAAACTTGACATATTCAGCGCGCGATTTCTGGGTCGCTGCTGGAATACGAGGTTTTTCCCACGTATTTTCCATCATAATCCCTCAGATCAGACTTATTTTTCGTTGTTATTTGGTGTGTTTAGATAAAATAACCTTAACTGAATCTTTTGTCCAATGAAATTTCATCCGTTACCAGTCTTCAGTGATGAATGTCATCAGGGTAAATTGGCGATCTCCTGCACAATGAAAACAGCCATCAACGTGGAAACGAATTTGAGCAAGTTGGGATCTGCCATGCGCCCGTATCACCGCGCCCTACTATTCCGGACGCGGAGAGCAAGGCAGACCTAGCGCGAACTCTAAGCAACACGACCGACCAGTGAGCAGACGGAAGCGCCAATGTCATGCAGCCGATAACCAGCCTACGGATGAAGCTCATCCTCGTCTTCGTCGGCTTGATCCTGATCGCGATGACCGGGATGGGATTGTACGGCTACCTGTTCACGCGCACCGCGCTGGACGGGCAGGCGTTGGAACGGTCGAGCTATCAGGTTCACCAGCAAGCCGATAGTCTGGAGAGTTCGATCCAGCAAGCGCACGGCGACGCCCTCTACCTGAGCGTCCTGCGCAGCCTGCAAATGCTGCGCAATCTGCGGCGCGCGGGCACCGTCGGCGATCAAGTTGACCTGTGGCAGCACGAAGTCGCGCAGGATTTCCTGATGTTCTCGTCAGTGCGCCCGATGTACCAGTCGATCCGTTATATCGACGCGCAGGGGCAGGAGATCGTCGGCGTGCAGTCCGACGGACATCAAGTGACCGTCGCCGACAACCCGACCGACCGCTCGCAGTCGAGCTACTTTCAAAGCGCGCAAGCCTTAGACGATGGCGGCGTTTACGTCTCCGCCTTCGCGCAAGAGCAGGACGCGCCCAATTCGGGCAGACCGTTCGTCCACTACGCCCTGAAACTGCCGGACGACGACGGCGTGGTCTTGATCGACCTGCATGCGGGCTGGCTGCTGCGTACGCTCCCGGCAGACCCGGACGAGGATACGTGGGTGCTGCTCGATCAAGACGGGCGCTACCTCGTCTATCCGGAGGGCTTCGACCCGGCGCAGAGCACGCTCGACGTCACCCCGATGCTGACCGGCGTGGCTGGTCGCTCGGAAACCGCCGACGACGTGCTGGTCTACGATGCGGTGCATCCATCCGACGCCACCCCGGAGCGCTACTGGGTGATCTATCGCGAGACCCCCAAGACGCTGTTTTACGCCGATATCACCACCTTCTACACCATAACGACGGCGGTTTTCCTCGGCGCGGCGATGCTGGCGCTGGCGCTCTCGCTGGTCGCCAGCGATCACGTCCTCAAGCCGCTGCTTGATCTGGAAAAGCAGGCGGCGGATTACGGTCACGGCGGACCCGCCCCGGTGCTGCCGGAGCGCCTGTCGCACGACGAGGTCGGCGCGCTCACGCGGACGTTCTGCGAGATGGCGCAGGAACTCGAACGCAAGCGGCGGCAGGAACACCTCTTAATCGAGAAGCTGATCAATGCCCAAGAGGAGGAGCGCAAGCTGGTCGCCTACGACCTGCACGACGGGCTGATCCAGCAGTTGGTGGGCGCGCGCTTGTATCTGACCAACTGCTGCGAGCGCTGCCGCGATCAAGATACGAACCGCTCGGAATGTCACGGCGTCCTGCAAGGCAGCGAGACTCTGACCGAAGCGATCATCGAAGGCAGGCGGATCGTCGAGGGGCTGCGCCCGGCGGCGCTCGACGACTTGGGGCTGACGGTGGCGCTGGTCGAAGTCGCGCAGACCACCGCCGAGGCAGCGGGCTGGAAGCTCAAGTTGGACGTGCAAGCGCTGGCGACCGAGCCGGACAAGACGGTCGGCGTGACACTGTTCCGCATCGCGCAGGAGGCGCTCAACAACGTCCGCAAGCACGCCAACGCCCGCAACGTTCACCTGAGCGTGCATAACGGCGGCGGGATCGAACTGACCGTCGAGGACGACGGTAGGGGTTTCGACCCGAACGTGGTCTACGGCGAGGGGCGCGGCTTAGGCGTGACCACCATGCACGAACGCGCCGCCCTGATTCACGGCACCTGCGACATCGAAAGCCAGCCCGGTCAGGGGACGCGAATTCACGTTTGGGTGCCGCTGACGACCGCCGACGAGACCAAGCATCAGTTGGCTGCCCAGTTGGAAGCCGATGTCAACCGGACGTAAGCCCGACCTCACCCCAAGCAACCTTCGGTTGCCATCCCTTCTCCACGTTGTGGAGAGGGGGACAAATCACGTCGTGATGGGTTTTAAGTCCCCTCTCTATGCAATGGAGAGGGGATTTAGGGGTGAGGTTGCTTTAAATGCAAGTCAAAAGAGTTTTAGGGGACATAATGCCAAGCTATGACAGCCCAGTGACAACAGTAGAGACTATCCGCGTCGTCATCGTCGACGATCACGGCATCGTCCGGCAGGGACTGCGCGCGCTGCTGACCCGTCCGGGCATCGAGGTCGTCGGCGAAGCGGAGAACGGCAGCGCGGCGGTCGAATTGGCGCGCGAGTTACTGCCAGACGTGATGCTGCTCGACATTCGCATGAAGGAGAGCGACGGGCTGCAAGCGCTGCCGCAGATCAAGGCGGTCTCGCCGCACACCAGCGTGATCATGCTGACCACTTACGCCAATCCGGGCTATCTGGCGCGGGCGATCAGCGGGGGCGCGGCGGGTTATCTCTCCAAAGAGACCAACCCGGAGCAGATCGTGCGCGCCGTCCGCGCCGCCGCGTCCGGCGAGGAATTGATCGACCGGACGCTGCTAGAAGCGGCGCTGGCGCTGGCGATTGACAGCAGTATGCCGACGCCGGAGCCGCTCGAAATGCCGGTTGAGCTGCTGTCCGAGCGCGAACTGGACGTGCTGCGGCTGATCGTGAACGGGCTGTCCAACCAGATCATCGCCGAGACGCTGAGCATCAGCGTGCCGACGGTCAAGACTCACGTTCAGCATATCTTGCAGAAGCTCCACGTCTCCGACCGGACGCAAGCCGCCCTGCTCGCCGTACGCCAGCGGATTGTTGACTGATGGCAGAGACGAGCACGAGCCGGGGCGACAGCTCAAATCAGCCTAGAGGGGGATGCAAGATCGTTCCGGCGGTTGATGGCAGTAATCGTGCAGTCGGGCACAATCGAGCATGGTAAGAGTCTTTGTGGGGTATACGACGCCGATGTTGGGGCGAACAAGACACATAGCGCGCTCGATTCCGATGCTGCTGTCGATCATCGGCAGTGTGGCGTTGGCATCCGGGCTGTTCGTCGCCGTCCTGACCATCACACGCGCGCCCGCCAACCATGAAGGCATCCACTCGCCCGTGAACGGCGCGATCTACGTCGGGGATGAGACCTGCTACAGCTGTCATGCCGGTGAAACGCCCGACTGGTCGCTGAAGTTGGACGCGCAGCAAGCGGTCGCCAGCCCGGTCGCTAACCCGCAAATCGCCCTGACCGACGTCAACGTTCACGCCGAACTCCAGCGCCGCCCGCTCGCGAGCGACGCGACCGAGAGCGTGAGCGTCTCGGGCGAGGAACTCGGATCGGAATTTCCAGCGCTACGTCATCAAGACCGAAAATGATCCCGTGCTGCCGCCGGGACACGAAGAAGATACATCGATCCCGTGTACGGACTGCCACACCGTCGAGCCAGCGGCGGAGCCAATCCCGGAGACAAACCAGTTGAGCATGGATTGCGAATCCGAACGCTCACAACTGGCGCGCCGGATCTGCTCCGACCAAGACCGGCAAACAGTTGTCCGAGCACAATCTGGCTGATGACGATCAGCCAGTCACCGAAAGCGAATGAAGGACGATCAACGTGAGAACTTCGCTGATTAAGTCATTAGCCGTGGTCGGCTTCGCACTCGTCTTGGCGGGCGCGGGCATTTTGGCGTTCGGGCACACGACGGTCTACGCGCAAGACGCGCCGCCAACTTACGTGGGCACGGACGAATGCGCCTCGTGTCACCGCAGCCTCGCGCGCGACCACGCCGGTACCAACCACGCGCTCGCTTTGCAAGAGGTCGGGCGCAAGCAAGAAGAAATTATCGCCGATTTCAGCAGCGGCGAAGACCTGCGTCAGGTGCAGTTCCCCGACGAAGACGCGCCGCGCGCCTTCACCGCCGACGACATCGCTTACGTGGTCGGCGCGGGTCTTCACGTCCAGCGCTACCTCTACGAGATCGACCGCAACGAATACATCGTCCTGCCCGCCGAATGGAACGTCGCCGACCAAAAATGGCAGCGGCTCGACCTCGGCGCGGAGTGGACGCTCGACGACTACGGCTTCACCCAGAACTGCGCCTACTGTCACACGACCGGCTTCGACCCGGATCGCGGGCGCTGGAAAGACGACGGCGTGCAGTGTGAGGATTGTCACGGTCCAGCCAGCAATCACGTCAATCTGGCGCAGGACGCCGGACGCAACCCCAGCGATGAAGAACTGGCGGCAATCCGCGCGGCGATTCACCGTACCGCCGATCCGCAGGTCTGCGGACAGTGTCATAGTCAGGGCGAAAGCCCCGACGGGCATCCGTACCCGGTCGGCTACACGCCGGGCGCAAACCTGAGCGACTTCTTCACACTCGTGCCGACCGACAGCGCCGATCACTGGTGGCTGACCGGTCACGGCAGCCAGCAGAATATGCAGTACAACGAATGGCTGACCAGCACCCACGCGACTTCGCTGACCGACATGCAAGCCAGCGACTACGCCGACGATAAGTGCCTCGCCTGTCACAGTCAGGACGCGCGACAGGTCGCGGGCGAAATCGCGCAGGTCGAAGCCGGCGACCGCGACGGTGCGCCGCTGGATGCCATCACCGTCGCCGACGCGCAGTGGGGCGTCACCTGCACCACCTGTCACAACCAGCACACCGACTCCGGCGAGCCGTTCAGCCTCGTCATGGCGGCGAACGACCTCTGCACCAGTTGTCACACCCAGCCAGCGGACTCGACGCACATCCATCACCCCGTCACCGAGATGTTCGAAGGCGTGGCGGTAGTGGATGGCATCGACGGCGTGGCGGGCACCCACTTCAGCCAAGAGGACGGTCCACGCTGCGTCACCTGTCACATGCAGCAGGAACCGGTCGCCGACGAGACGACCCGCTCGTCGCACGGCTTCAAACCGATCTTACCCGGCGAGTCGGAACAACTGCCGAGCGCCTGCGCGGGCTGCCACACGACCCTGACGACGACCGATCTCGCGCTGCTGGTCACCAACACGCAGGCAGCGGTCAAGGCGCGCATCGACACGGCGCGGGCGCAGCTTGCCAGCCTGACCCAACCGACCGGAGCCGACGAACTGGTGCGCTACCAACAGGCGTCGGACGCGCTCGACTTCGTGGCGGGCGATGGCAGCTTCGGCGTTCACAATTACACCTACGCCGACGCCCTGCTGACCGCCGCCGAGAACGACATCAGCGCGCTGACCGGGACGAACGTCGAAGTCGTGGCAACCGAGCCGGTGACGTCAGCGACGCCGGACGTGATTGTACTGTCCAGCGCGCCGGATGATGAGGTCGCCAGCGGCGTGCGCCCGGTGACGTTCGTCGCCATCGGCATCGTGCTCGCCATTTTCGCCACCGCCGCCGTCGCCTTTTTCCGCAAACCCGGTGCTTAGGAGAAGCAGAATGACCATAAGCACTCGTCATTCATCAATCGTCAAAACCTTACTGGCGGCGGGCATCCTGTTCGTGCTGAGCGGCGTCTTGATGTTGAGCGCCGCCTTCGCGCAGGATACGTCCGCGACGCCGGATGCGACCGCCGAAATTACGACTGAATCAGCGCTGGTAGCGACGCTTGAAGCGACCGTCGAAGCCGCTGCACCCGCCGATACCGACGCCGCCGCCGACCTCCCGGTCGAGGCAGCAGCGGCAGCGCTTGCCGCCGAAGGCAAACCTTCAGATGCTTACTGCCTGCTCTGCCATTCACAGCCCGACCAAATCTGGACGCTGCCGAGCGGTGAAACGCTCTCGATCACCATCGATCCGCAGGTGCTGCACGACTCGGTTCACGGCGTGGACAACGCGAAGGGCGCGCTCCACTGCGCCGACTGCCACACCAACCAGACCTTCCCGCACCAACCGGAAGCCGCGCAGACGATCCGCGAGTTCCAACTCGAAATCTACACCACCTGCACCACCTGCCACACCGACGAAGCGACCAAAGCCCACGACAGCGTACACGAAGCGGCGCTGCAATCCGGCACGCTCGAAGCCGCGACCTGTATCGACTGTCACGGCGCGCACGACGTGCAGCAGCCGGACGTACCGCGCCAGCGCATCTCGCTGACCTGCGGCAAGTGTCACGGCGCGATCTTCGAACTGTACCGCACCAGCGTGCACGGCGCGGCACTGCTGACCGAGGATAACCCGGACGTACCGACCTGTATCGACTGTCACGGCGTCCACAACATCAGCGACCCGACCACCGCTCTGTTCCGGGTGCGCTCGCCCGAACTGTGCGCCAAGTGTCACGCCGACGCCAGCATCATGGACAAGTACGGCATTACAACCAACGTCTTTGACAGCTATCTATCCGATTTTCACGGCACGACGGTCGCCCTGTTCGAACAGGATGACCCCAACGTCGCCACCAACAAGGCGGTCTGCTTCGACTGTCACGGCGTCCACGATATTCAGCAGGTCGATGCCAACAGCAGCCGCGTGATCCGCGAAAACCTGCTGACGACCTGTCGCCAATGTCACCCCGGCGCGACCGCCGACTTCCCGGCAGCGTGGGTCGGGCACTACCCGCCGACGCTGGAGTCGCATCCGCTGCTGTTCGTCGTTAACTCGTTCTACGCTCTCCTGATCCCGACGGTGGTCGCCGGGTTCATCTTCCTCGTAGCGACCGACATCTTCCGGCGAGTCAGGCGGCGGCGCAGTCACGACGGCGGCGCGAACCAGAGCGCGGAGTCAGGAGAACAATCCAATGGATAAGCCCATCAATTCGGTCGAACCGACTCCGCAGTCGCAGCCACAGCCGACGCCCGCCCAGCCGAAGCAGTACAGCCGCTTCACCTCGGCACAGCGGATGGAACACATCATCCTGTTGGTCGCCTTCACCGGGCTGGCGCTGACCGGGCTGCCACAGAAATTCGCCGCCGAAAGCTGGGCGAAAACCATGATCGGCGCGCTTGGCGGTATCGAGAGCATCCGTATCATCCATCACTTTCTGGCAACGATCCTGATGGCGGAAGCGATCTTTCACGGCGGCGTGATCAGCTACAAGCTCTACGTGCTCGGTCGCCGCGCCACCATGATCCCCGGCATCAAGGACGCTCGCGACGTGATCCAGTGGATCGGCTTCAACTTGGGCATCGCCAAGCAGCACCCGCATCTGCCGCGCTACAACTTCGGCGAAAAGGCGGAGTATCTGGCGGTGGTCTGGGGCACGATTATGATGGCGGTGACCGGCTTCATGATGTGGAACCCGATCACGACCACCAAGCTGCTGCCCGGTACGGTTATCCCGGCGGCGCGCGCGGCGCATGGTGCCGAAGCGGTGCTGGCGGTGCTGTCGATCATCATCTGGCACATGTACAACGTCCACCTCAAGCGCTTCAACAAAGCCATGTGGACGGGCAAGCTCAGCAGTGAAGAAATGGAAGAAGAACACGCCGGGGAACTCGACGCCCTCCAGCGCGGCGAGATCGAGCGCGTCCCGCCGCCGGAGATCATCGCCAAACGGCGCAGCCGTTTCATCCCTTACGCGATTGTGATGACGCTGCTGCTGACGGCGGGGTTGATCTGGTTCATCTCGTTCGAGGATACGGCGATCACGACCGTGCCACGTCAAGACGTGGTGGTGTATCAACCGGAAGTAACGCTGGAAGCGGGCGATCCGGCGGTCGGCGCGTCGATTTGGACGACGCTGCGCTGCGCGCGCTGTCACGGCGACAATGCCGCGGGCAACGTCGATGCGCCCTCGCTGCGCGCGACCAGCTTAAGTTTTGAGGCGTTTTACCAGAAAGTCCGGAGTGGTGTGACCAACAAAATGCCCGCCTTCAGCGCAGAGGAACTGCCCGATTCCTACCTGCTGCACGTCTGGACGTGGCTCAAACAAATAGAGGCGAACGCCTCGTGACGACCGTCATCTGACGACCGCCCCGCGACATCTGCCCCTCAATAACCAAATCACCGTTGGGGCATAACCCCAACGGTGACGGCGCAGGCTTTCAAGCGTGTTTGGCAATTTCGTTCTGCAGTGACTCATCGCGCTTCGACTGCCAGTGATCGACCAGCAGACCAACGCCGATCAACACGAGCACCGGGACGCCGATACGAACTAAGAAGAGCACTGCGACACCGAGAATTGTGAGTACCTGTTCCATGTTGACCTCCACTATCAGTAACTGCCTTCGTTTGATGAACTCAGCATATCAAACGGCGGGTGGGTGCGTAAATCCGATTACACCACTAGCGGGTATGGGGTATTCACCCCACGGCCACGCCAACTATTCTCACTATCGCTGTTTACCCGGCGAGGAGTGAAGCAGAGACGCCATGTTCTCCATCCCGCAAGACGAACTGCTGGTCATTATCTTTTTCTTCTATGGATTAGCGTTCTATTCGATGGGGCTGGCGTTGTTTGTAGAATCCGGACGGGCGTCCGAATTGGGCTTCGCCCGCTCGATGCGGCTGCTGGCGGGCTTCGGCATCCTGCACGGCATCCACGAGTGGATCGACATGATCGAGCAAGGGGTGCTGGTCTACCATCACCTGCCGATCTATCAGTGGCTGCTGTGGTTCCGGTTGGCGATTCTGGTCACGTCGTTTCTCGCTCTGCTCCTGTTCGGCGAGCAGTTGCTGATGCAGTCGCAGAACCGCACCGGCTCGACGCCCCACCTGACCATCGGCGCGGGGACGTGGTACCTGATCTCGTGCATCGTCGTGGTCACCGCCTATCAACTCGACGATATGGCGTGGCTGCAAGCGGCGGACGTGCTCGCCCGCTACGTGCTGGGCATACCGAGCGGTCTGCTCGCCTGCTGGGTGCTCTGGCGACAGCGCAAAATCTTCCGCGAGCGCGGCATGGATTTATTCGTCCGCGATTTGACGATTGCCTCGGTCTCAATGGCACTCTACGGCATCATCGGGCAGTTCTTCACCCAGCCGAGCCAGATTTTCCCCTCGACGATCCTCAACAGCGACCTGTTCCTCCACTGGTTCGGCTTCCCGATCCAGTTGTTCCGGGCGACGATGGCGATCATCGTCGCCGTCTCGATGATCCGGGTGCTGCAAGCGCTCGAAGTCGAGAGCCAACAGCACCTCAGCGCGATTGAACGCGCGCGGCAGGAAGCGGAAGCCCTCAGCCGTGAGGAACTCGCTCGACTGAATGTCAGATTGCAGAGCGCCAACGATGAGACGGCGCGGCTGCTTGAGGAAGTCCAGCGGCGCGACGCCGTGCGCGGCGAACTGCTCCAGCGCATCACCACCGCGCAGGAATCGGAACGCCAGCGCATCGCCCGCGAGCTGCACGACGAAACCGGGCAGGCGCTGACCGGCTTGGCGCTCGGTCTGCACGGGCTTTCCAAACAAACCAAGCTCACGCCGGAAGACATGGCAAAGCGGCTGACGTCGCTGGAGTCGATTGCGACCGGCTCGCTGGGCGAACTGCGCCACCTGATCAACGACCTGCGCCCGCCCCAGTTGGACGACATGGGCTTGGCGGCGGCGCTGCGCTGGTTGGTGGATCGCTTCCAGAATCACGACAAGCCGCAGGTCAAGATCGACGTGCAAGGCACGCCCTATCCGCTGCCGTCGGAAGTTGAGACGACGCTGTTTCGCATCGCCCAAGAAGGGCTGAACAACGCCATCAAACACGCGCAGGCGGATCACATCTGGGTTTCGCTCGACTACGACGACGGTCCCACCCTGACCGTCCGCGACGACGGGCGCGGCTTCGACCCGGCGACAGCGATGAGTCCCAGCAGCCTGCGCGCCTCGTGGGGACTGATCGGCATTCAGGAGCGCACCAATCTGATCAACGCCGTCTTAACGCTCCACTCCGCGCCCGGTGAGGGGACGACTTTCACGGTGCGCGCCAGTGAGACTCGAAAGGTAAGCGATGCCAATCCACGTACTGCTCGTTGACGATCACGCGGTTGTCCGCGCCGGCGTACGGATGCTGCTGGAAAGCGATCCCGACCTCGTGATCGTCGGCGAGGGCGAAAACGGCGTGGATGCTGTCCGCCTCGCTCAAGAACTGAAGCCCGACGTGATTCTGATGGACGTGACCATGCCGGAGATGGACGGCGTCGAAGCCACCCGCGCGATCAAGGCGCTGCCTTCGCCGCCGGTGATCTTGGCGCTCTCGATCCACGAGGGGACGGATTACTTCTTCCACATGCTGCAAGCGGGCGCATCCGGCTACGTGCCCAAGCGCGCCGCGCCGGAAGAACTGCTGCGCGCGATCCACGTTGTCGCCGAAGGCAACGTCTTTTTGGAACCAACCGTCGCCAAAGACCTCGTCTCGGATTATCTGATGCGAGTGCAGAGCGGCGGCGAGCACGACAGCTACGACGGTCTCACCGAGCGCGAGCAGGAAATCCTGACGCGCATCGCCGAAGACGCCACCAACGGCGAGATCGCCAACGTGCTGAAAATTTCGGTCAAGACGGTTGAGCGCCACCGCGAGAACATCATGCACAAGCTCAACCTGCACACCCGGACCGAACTGGTGAAATACGCGATTCGCAAGGGGCTGATCTCGCTCGATGACGTGTAACTAACTCACCCCCTCCCCGACAGCATTGCGACCTACAGTCGCCTGCTGTCCTCCCTCCCCCGAATTCAGGGGAGGGCGCAAACAGGGGATCGCCGCTTGCTCCCCTCCCCGAATTCGGGGAGGGGTCGGGGGTGGGGTCAAGGAGATTACATCCTCTTTTTACAGAAGGCTGCATTATGAACTATCGTCGTTTTTGGAAATACCGAATCATCACCCTCGTGCTGAGCGGGCTGTTGATGATCGGCGCGGGGTTATTTCTGCTCACGACCCCGACGCCGGTTCAGAGCCAGACCGCCAGCACTGCCGAACCTAGCCCTCAGGCTCAGGCGGATTACGTCGGCGCCAGCGAGTGTCAATCCTGCCATCGCAGCGTTGCCACCGACCACGCCGATACGCGCCACGCGCTCACCCTTCAGGAAGCCAAGCCGAAAAATATCGCGGCGGACTTCACTCAAGGTGAGGACGTGCGCCAAGTCCAGTTCCCCGGCGAAGACGCCCCGCGCGCCTTCACTGCCGACGACCTCGCTTACGTGGTCGGCTCAGGGCGCAACGTTCAGCGCTACCTCTACGAGGTGGAGCGCAACCAGTTTCGCGTCCTCCCCGCCGAGTGGAACGTCACCGAACAGAAATGGGAGCCGTACACCCCGGCGGAAAATTGGGACGACCCGGCTTACGACTGGACGCAAAGCTGCGCCGGCTGTCACACCACCGGCTTGAATGTGGACCGCGGGCGCTGGAAAGATGATGGCGTCCAGTGTGAGGACTGTCACGGTCCCGCCAGCGTCCACGTCGATACGGCGCAGGACGCCGGACGTAACCCGACCGACGAGGAGATCACCAACATCCGCGCGGCGATCACCGTCAGCGCCGACGCGCAGGTCTGCGGATCGTGTCACAGTCAGGGGCTGGATCCAACCACTCAGCGACCCTACTCGGTCGATTACCGCCCCGGCGATGACTTGACTCAGTACCTGACCCTCTCGATGCCCGACGACAGCGCCCATTGGAGCAGTTCCGGGCACGCCGCCAGCCAGAATATGCAGTACAACGAATGGCTGAATTCCCGGCACGCCAGCGCGCTGCAAAGCATGGAGAACAGCGACTACGCCGACCCGACCTGCCTCGAATGTCACAGCGGCGACTACCGCCTAACCGAACTGTTGATCACCGAGACGGCGAATGGCGACCGCGAAGGCACCGCGCCCGACCCGGTCACGCTGGATACGGCGCAGTACGGCGTAACCTGTACGTCGTGCCACTCGATGCACGCCAGCGAGCCGCTCGATTACGAGCTGAACCAAGACCCTTACGCGCTGTGCGTAAGCTGCCACGCGGACGACCGCTTGCAGCAGGTTCACAACCCGGTCAAGGCGATGTTCGAAGGCGAGCCGGTCGTCGATCAGATTACCGGCGTGCCTTCCAAGCATTTCACCGAAGGCGCGCTCTGCACCGACTGTCACATGCCCGATACGCTTGAGACTGGCGTGACGTGGCATTCGGGCAGCCACACCATGAGTCCGGTCTTCCCCGGTCAAGCCGAGGATGGTCAGCCCGAACTCGTGTACCGGCTGTCACACCGACCTCAGCCGCGACTACATGCAGCGCTTCGTCGAGAACATCCAGTCCGGCATCCTCCAGCGCCTGACCGCCGCGCAAGCCGCCGTCGCTGTGCAGCCGGAAGCGCCCCAGTGGGTGCTTGATGCGCTGGCGTTCGTCTCGAAAGACGGCAGCCTCGGCGTCCACAACTACTCGTACACCTCGACGCTGCTCGACGCCGCCGCGCTCGAACTGGGCATCGTCCAAACGACGACGCCCTCCAACGTCTCGACCCGCCCGGTCGAAGACCCGACCACCTGCGCCGAGTGTCACGCCGATCAGTACCGCCAGTGGCAGGCATCACCGCACGCCAACGCCTCTCTGATCCCGGCGTTCCTGAACGAGTTCGCGGCGCAGGGGCGACCGAGCTACTGCATGAGCTGTCACGCCAGCGGCTACGACCCGCGCACCGAACAGTACACCTTCGAAGGCGTCGTTTGCAGCGATTGCCACTACGTCACCGGCACGACCGAACATCCACCGGGACCGGTCGAAATCGCCACCGACTCGGCGGTCTGCGGCAAATGTCACACCGGCGAGCACGCCCCGACCTACGACGAATGGCTGGTCAGCAATCACGCCTCGGCAGGGATCGACTGCGTGGATTGCCACACGCCGCACAACAACGGGTTAATCCTCGGCGACGTCAACAGCACCTGCGAGTCGTGCCACAGCGAAGCCAAGACCGACGACATCCACATGGGGCAGGATATGACCTGCGTGGACTGTCATATGGTCAAGCGCACCCAGCAAGACGGCGTGTTCACGACCCAAACCGGACACTCAATGCTGATCGACCCCGGCATCTGCGCCAACTGTCACGGCAATATCCACCTGCTCAGCAGCGGCACGGCGAACTTGACCGATCAGGAAAAAAGCCAGCTCACATCGCTGGAAACGCAAGTTGGCGAACTGAAAACCACCGCCTCTGACAACCTGAACACCGGCATCGTCGGCGGCGCGATTGGCGCGCTGGTGCTGGTGGTGATCGCGTTCGTCATTATCCGCATCGGGAGGCTTCGATGACCGAACCGACACCCGAAAAGACGATTGAAAAGCCCGCCAAAAGAGCGGCGATCACACCCGCGAACTGACGCGCCGCGAATTTGTCCGCCTCGCGCTCGGTTTGGGCGTGGGGCTGGTCGGCGCGGAGTGGGTCTGGGAGTGGTTCCGCGTCCATAACGACCCGTTCGCGCAAGCCGAAGAAACCTCGACCGAGGGTCCCTACTGGTCGATGGTGATCGACCTCGAAAAGTGCATCGGCTGTCACCGCTGCGTCTACGCTTGCGAGGCGACCAACGACACGCAGGAGGGGCATCTCTGGAATATCTTGATCGAGGATCAGACGACTTTCGCCAAGCCGGTCTTCCTGACCCGCCCCTGTATGCACTGCGAAAACGCGCCCTGCGTCTTCGTTTGCCCGGTTCACGCCACCTATCACCGCCCCGACGGGCTGGTGGCGATGGACTACGACCGCTGCATCGGCTGTCGCTACTGCATGGTCGCCTGTCCCTACGGCGTGCGCGTCTTTAACTGGGCGGATCGCACCGATGAGAATCCGCAGATCGGCGTCTGGGGCGAACCGGAAGTCGAGCGGCGTCCGCGCGGCGTCGTCGAGAAATGCACCTTCTGCTCGCACCGGCTCGACGCCGCCGCCGAACGCGGTCTGCGCCCCGGCTTCGACCGGGCGGCGACCCCCGCCTGCTGCAACATCTGCCCGACCGAGGCGCGCGTCTTCGGCGACCTGCGCGACCCGGAGAGTCCGGCGTCGCAGGTGATGAAGAACCGTGAAGCGGTCGTACTGCGCAGCGACTTGGGTACTAAACCGCGCGTCTTTTATCTGCTGCCAAAGGCTTGATCATGAGGAGACTGCGAACGCATCAATCTGTTCTGGGCTTGGATCGCCCTCCTGATCGTGCTGATCGGCGTGGGCTTGGTCGGCGCGTATCAGGTGTTCATGTACGGCTTGAGCGTCACCGGGCTGACCGACGGCGCGCCGTGGGGCGTCTGGATCACGCTCGACCTGTCCTGTGTCGGCTTAAGCGCGGGGGCGTTCTCGCTCTCCGCGATCACCTATCTACTCGGTCGGCGGAAGTACCAACCGCTGGCGCGGGTCGCCGTATTTATCGGTCTGCTCGGCTACAGCGGCGCGATGCTGTGCCTGCTGCTCGACATCGGGCGACCGGATCGCTTCTGGCATCCGTGGGTGTTCTGGAATACCCATTCGATGCTCTGGGAAGTGACCCTCTGCATCACGCTCTATTTTTCGGTGCTGCTGCTGGAAGTCTTCCCGATGGTGATCGAACTGTCGCTGTTCGACCGTTTCACCGGGCTGCGCAATATCGGGCATCGCATTCACAAATTCGCGCCGACGCTGGCGGTGATCGGGCTGTCGCTCTCGCTGCTGCACCAATCGAGCTTGGGCGGCACCTACGGCGTCGTCATCGGGCGGGCGGCGCTGTTCCACGCCACCATGCCACTGCTGTTCATCGTCTCGGCAATCGCGGCGGGGATGGCGTTCTCGGTTCACATGACGCTGCTGGTGCAGTGGGTGGGCAAGCGCACGCTGGTGCCTAACGCGGTGCTGTTCGAAGTCGGGCAGATCGTCGCGGCGGTGCTGCTGCTCTACCTCTACATGCGCTTCTGGGACACCACCGCCGGGAGCTACGGCTACGTCCCCGGACGCACCGAGGCGGACACCGTGCTGATGAACGGGCAGTTCGCCGTCTCGTTCTGGGCGTGGGAGATGATCCTCGGCGGCGTGGTCGCCGCCGTGCTGCTGATCCGCGCCCGCGCCCGCCAGAATATCCTGCTGCTGACCATCGGCAGCGGGCTGACCTTGGCGGGCTTGGTCGCTAACCGCTGGCACACAACTCTGCTGGCATTCACGCAGCCGCTCTCGACCGCGCCAATACTGACCGATCCGCCGGTCTCGGTTTACGTCCCGGCGTGGCCCGAATGGGCGACCGCGCTGGGCGTCGTCGCCATCTTGACGCTGGGATTCAGCTTAGGGATGCACTTTCTGCCCGCCTTCAAGGGACTCAGCGCCGACGAACTCGCCGCCGCTGACGAAAATCACGCGGCAGCCACCAGCGATCAACCGCTGCCAGCGAGTTCGTAAAACATACCCCTCACCCCCTAGCTTCCTTCGGAAGCCCCCCTCTCCCACGCAAGCGGGGAGAGGGGAGCAAGCAGTCCTCAGATTGCGCTGATCGTTTTTTGTTTGCGCCCTCCCCCGAATTCGGGGGAGGGAAGGCGAACGCAGCAATCGGAGATTGCCGTTCGCCGGGGAGGGGGTGAGGTTACTTCTTGAAGCTCTCCAGCAGCTCAATCGTCGTGCCAAGCGCTTCGTCGCTCGCCATGTAGGTATACATGCCGCTCTTGTCGCTGTACAAGCCCTGCTGCGCCACCGCGATCCCCTGCTCGGCGAAATGAGCGACCACCTGTTTCGTGTCGGCGACTTGGAAGGCGATGTGCTGCGCGCCTTCGCCGCGCGTGTTGAGGTAGTCGCGCCAGACGCTCGGCTGCTCATCCGGCTGGATCAGTTCAATCGTCACCTGCCCAAAATTCATGAAGGCGAGCTTGGCGGTCGCGCTGGAAAGCTGCCCGTTGTAGGTCGAGTCGCCCAGCGTGGTCTGGATCGACGGCTTAGGCACGCCGAGCACGTCGCTGTAACGCTGCGCCGTCGACTCAATGTCGTTGACGATCAGCCCGACCTGACAGACCACGTCGGTGCCGATGCCCTTATCCGCGGGGAACGGCGGCTCGTTGAAGGTCGGGCGTGCCGCCGAAGACTTCCAGCAGTTCGATCACCACGCCGAGGTCGCGGTCGGTGTCGAGATAGGTGTACATGCCGCTCTGCCCGGTGAACAAGCCCTGATGCGTGACCTTGTAGCCCTCGTCCATGAACGACTCCGCCACGATATCGGTTTTGGGGACGAAGAAGGCGATGTGATGCACGCCTTCGCCGTGCTGGTCGAGATAGTCCCACCATGCGCTCGGCGGTTCGAGCGGCTGAAGCAGTTCGAACTGGATGCGCCCGATGTCAAAAGCGGTCAGCTTGGCGCGGGCGTCGGTCGGCTGACCGTTGTAGGTCGCTTTCGTTTTGTCGTGACCTTCTGTCACCTGAAACTCACCCACGTCGAAACCCAAGATTTCAGCGTAGCGCTGCGCCGCTTTCTCGACATCCGCGACGATGATGCACACTTGCCCGATCACTTTATTGTCGATACCGATTACCGCCATCAAAAATTCTCCTTAAGTAGATTCAAGTTCATTGCTTGAAAAACAAATCGCTCATCATTTGTAGGGGCACGGCGCACCGTGCCCATACGCGCCTATGGCTCGGCGCGCTTGACGTCATGGCGGTTCAATTTCGCTTTCAAATCTTGCAGTTGATCCCACTTTGTTACCGCTCTAATTTGCTCATGGATAGTACCGGTACATGTTGCCCGTATCAGGGATATGCGTCATCGCTTCGTCACTGATCGCCGTCAGCGCGTTGAAGATTTCGTCGGAGATCGCGCCGTCGAGCGCGGCGGCGTTCTGCTCAAGCTGATCGGGCGTTTTGGCGCTGACGATGGCGCTGTTGATCCCCGGCTGGTGCAGCACCCAGCGGATCGCCAGATGAGTCAGCGGTCGGTCGATCTCGGCGGCGACCTGCTTCATCGCCTCGACCGCCGCATAAACGTGCTCCCAGACCGCCGGGTCAAAGTGGACGGTCTTGGCGCGGAAAGCGTCGATCTGCCCGCTGGGGTCGCGCGCGAATTTGCCGCTCAGCACGCCTTGAGCAATCGAGGCGTAGGTCACGAGGGCGATCTCGTGCGCGCGGCAGTAAGGAATCACGTCGGCTTCCGCAAAGCGCCAGAGCAGGCTGTAATTCAGTTGATGCGCGTCGATGCGCCCGACCTCAGCCACCTGCGCCATCTGCTCGACGTCGAAGTTGCTGACGCCAACCAGCCGGATTTTCCCCTGCGCCCGCGCCCGTTCCAGCCCTTCCATCAACGGACGGGCGTCCTTGCCCGCGCGGGGCCAGTGGATGTAGAACAGGTCGATCTGGTCGGTTTGCAGCCGCGCAAGGCTCTGATCGACCGCTTCGAGCATCCGCTCGGCGCTCATCTCGTCGCTGGCGGCTTTCGAGGCGACGAAGACCTGATCGCGCTTGTTGGCGATGAACTTGCCTAAAATCTGCTCGGAGACGCCATCGCCGTAACCGGCGGCGGTGTCGAAGTGGTTGATGCCCGCTTTCAACGCCGCGTCGAGCGTTGCCAAGCGGTCGGCTTCGCGCGCTGCATCCCATACGCCCGCGCCAAACAGCGAGCCGCCCAGCGCCAGCCGGGTCAGCGGTCGCCCGCCGTGAGCCAATCCCAACGGATTAATCATCTGGGCTGTACTCCCTAATTTCCGCCGTAGGTTCAAAGCCTACGGCTGCGATTTGCCAAATTTGGCTGGAGTATACCTCTCGTGCCGGAGTCCAGTTTTCCACAACTTGTCATCTTGTGATTATATCTACGTCGAGCTAGACTCATGACAAACGTCATCAACGGTTCGGGCGGCTGAAGCGCGCAATTTTCGCTACACTTCGAACCCTACGGCTTGACCATAGCGAGGGAAATATGGCTCATTTTGATCGTTTAACCGTACTCAACACTCTTTTGGCAGACGGAATGGTGCCGCTGTTCTATCACGCCGATCTGGAAGTCGCCAAGCAGCTCGCGGGGGCGCTGGCGGATGGCGGCAGTCACGTGCTGGAATTCACCAATCGCGGCGAGGCGGCGCTGGAAGTCTTCAGCGGGCTGGTCAAGTACTGCGCGACCGCCCACCCGCAGCTGATCCTCGGCGTCGGCTCGGTCGATGACGCGCCGACCGCCGCGCTGTTCCTCGCCTATGGCGCGAACTTCATCGTCGGACCGACCTTCAACCCGGAGATCGCGCGGCTGTGCAACCGGCGCAAAATCGCCTACATGCCCGGCTGCGGGACGCTCAACGAGATCGCCAACGCCGAAGAAGCGGGCGTCGAGATCGTCAAGCTGTTCCCCGGCGGCGCGGCTGGCGGCGCTGGCTTCGTCAAGGACGTGCTCGCCCCGCGTCCGTGGAGCCGGATCATGCCGACCGGCGGCGTCACCGCCTGAAGAAGCCAACCTCAAGACGTGGTTTGACGCGGGTGTCGCCTGCGTGGGGATGGGCAGCGGGCTGATGCGCAAGGAGTGGATCAAGGCGGGCGACTACGCCGCAATCGCCGACCTGACCCGCACAACGCTGGCGTTGATCGCGCGGCTGCGCGGGAAATAACTTTACCTCACCTCAAGCAACCTTCGGTTGCCACCCCTTCTCCATGAGGCGAGGGGGAAATAACCGCACCCCTAATGCGTCGTATTCTCCCCTCTCCCCCTAAGCGAAGCGACTGCGTGGGAGAGGGGTCGGGGGTGAGGGGCTATTTACGTAATCGCGTCGACCGTCAGATCGAAGATTTTGACGATCTGGTGGATGTCGGCGAGGTTGTGCCCGGTCATCAGCAGATAGTGGTGCGATGCCAGCGTCCGCATCAAGCGATCCCCATCTTTGATCTTGAGCACCGCTCCATTCAGGCAGTCGGAGCCGGGATACTGGGCATAGCCTTCCAGTTCGCCTTCGAGCACGCTCAGCGCGGCGAAATTCGGCTGGAGCTTCGCCAGCGTCATCGGACCGACCGGCAGCCGCGCGTCGATGGCGGTCGCGTTGTCGTCCACAATCGCCAGCACTTTGCGGCGCAGCGCCCATTCGGTCGCCATCGGCTGCGGCAGCACGCCCAGATAGCCGCAGTGAGCCGCGAGGATGTGATCGCCCGCGTCCGGCAGGTCGGGGAAGTCGGGGATGCGCTCGTGCTTGAGCGCCGCCTGTCCCATCAGGAACGGGTACATGTTGGTCATCATGATCGGCGTGCCGAGCGATTTGTGCAGGATGTATTGGGTCAGCATGGTGACGGTATCCGCCTCGCAGCCCCAGATCAATCCCGCTTCTTGGTAGAGCATGTTCCACGCCAAACAGGGCGTCGAGTCCGAGAAATGCGAACTCGTTCAGGCAGTTGATCCCCATGCCCTTGATGCTGGCGTCCTGTTCCAACGCCTGCTTGAGCACCAGATAGACCTTTAAGGCGCTGTAGAGCGATTTCTGCGGCATTTCGGCGATATTCAGGCGTGACTGCCACGCATCCCACACAGCGGCGGCGTCAGCGTCAGGCAGCGCCTTGGCTTCAGCGCCCAGTTCGCGGAAGCTGCGCCGCTCGATGGTGATGCCGAACTTGTCGAGCATCCGCTGGTTGCACTCATCTTCCCACCAGTAGAAGCGCTTGAAGATGCTCGCCTGAAAGCCCTCGCCGGGGTTATCCTGAAAGACGACGAACTTGGTCTGCTTCAGGTCAGCTTTGACGGCGAGCGCGCGGCAGATTTTCTTGGTCTGCTCGAGGTTGTAGGGCGCAATCGTCTCGACGCCCTCAGCGCGCAGATAGCTGCAAATCTCCCAGTCCCACATCGACATGGTGCCGAATTCCGACGTGACCACCAGCAGCGGCAGCGGGATCGCCTTGATCTCCGCCAGCAGGCGATACGCCGAGCCGAGCATCTGCGGGAAGACGACGGCGTCGGCGTCCGGGAGCGGGTCGCCCAGCGCCACCGGCGCGAGAATCTCGGCTTCGTCCGCCAGCAAGTGCTTGAGCCGCTCGACCTGAGTATCAAAATCGCCGTCGCGTCCCGGAAGGGTGACAGGCACTAAACGGGCTTTTTTCATCGTAAGTAATCTCCTATGGCACCGCGCGAGCCGGGGCTGCGCTTGCGCTAAACTGCGTATCATCCTATCATTATAAGTGAACGGTGATTATAGCGGGACGCCTACGCTTGTCAAACCCGGCGAAACGGATCTCGCTCTTGGTATGTTATAATCGGCTTAATTGATTTCTCCTGTTCTCACTCGAGTGACGAAGCCTAGAGCATGATCGATTTCAACAGTGCCATCCCCTACTACGTTCAAGTCAAAGACGACCTGCGCACCCGCATCAAGAACGGTGTTTGGCACAGTGGCGACCGTCTTCCGAGTGAAGCCGAACTCTGTGAAATGTTCGGCGTTAGTCGGACGGTGATCCGCCAAGCGCTGCAAGACATGATCCACGAAGGCTTAATCAAGCGGCGCAAAGGCAAAGGCAGTTTCGTCGCGCCCAACAAGATCAGCGAGCAGTTGGTGCAAAAGCTGACCGGCTTCTATCAAGACATGATCGAGCAGGGCTTGGAACCGACGACTCAAGTTCTAGAGCAATCCGTCGTCCCTGCCGAGGCGGAGATCGCCGGGCATCTCGGCATCAAACCCGGCGCATCCGTGATCAAGATCGTGCGACTGCGCTCGGTGCAGCACACGCCAATCGTACTGGTGACGACTTTCCTGCCCTACGCGCTCTGCCCGCAGTTGAGCGAGGACGACCTCTCCAACCAGTCGCTTTACGCGCTGTTGGAAAACCGCTACGAACTCACAATCGCGCGTGGGCGGCGCACCATTCAAGCCGTGCTCGCCGAAGGTCAGGAAGCCAAGCTGCTCGAAGTCCAGAAGGGCGCGCCCCTGTTCCGGCTCGACAGCTTGAGCACTCTCAGCGACGGCACGCCGATTGAATACTACTTCGCCTATCATCGCGGCGACCGCTCACAGTTCGAAGTCGAGCTGATCCGCACGCGCGAGACCGACACAGTCGTTCCCGTGGGCGATCTGCCGCCGAGCAACCACATCACGACGTAGCCGCCGAAAAGTCCGCCGAGGGTTGAAACCCTCGGCTATGAAAATCTGTCGCCGTGCGAAACTTAGTTTCGCCTGAAGGGGCGACTCAAAGCGACATTCGTCGTTGCGACCCCTTCAGTGGGTCGCGGTTTGCCTAGCGACGGGTTTCAACCCGTTGCGGTATATTCCCAATCCGCTTTGCCCCCACTTTGCCTCAAGCAGTTTCCTTCCTCGCCAAACTCAGCTATACTCTGAGCAACTTGTCATGACAGGACTATAGGCAGCCAAAATTATGAGCGAAACCATGCTGGCAGCGGTCTATCACGGCGCGAACGACCTGCGCGTCGAAACTTACCCGATTCCGACCATCAGCGCTGACGAATTGCTGCTCAAGGTCGTCAACAGCAGCATCTGCGGCACCGACCTGCGAATTCTGCACGGCGGGCACCGGATGTTCCCGGAGGGCACGGTGCGGATTCCCGGTCACGAGGTCGTCGGCGACGTGGTCGAAGTCGGCGCGAACGTCATCGGCATCGCGGCGGGTCAGCGCGTGTTCGTCGCGCCCAACATGGGCTGCGGTCACTGCCGCCAGTGTATCTCCGGCAACAACAACCTCTGCGCCAATTACAGCGCCTTCGGCATCACAATTGACGGGGCGTTCGCCGAGTACATGCGCGTCCCGGCAGCCGCGATTTTGCAGGGCAACCTGTTCGTGCTCGACGACGGAGTCGATCCGGCGGTCGCGGCGCTGACCGAACCGTTCGCCTGCGTCCTGCGCGGGCAGAACGCGGTCAACGTCCATGCCGGCGACGTGGTGGTCGTGGTCGGCGCGGGACCGATTGGGCTGATGCACGTCCAACTCGCGCGGCTGCGCGGCGCTGTCCGCGTGATTGTCAGCGAGATGATCCCGGAACGGCGCGATCAAGCGCTCAATTTCGGCGCCGATGCGGCGGTCACGCCCGATCAACTGGCGGACGCCGTCAGCGCGGCAAGTCACGGCGACGGCGCGGACGTGGTGATCGTCGCCGCGCCCGCCCACCCAGCGCAGGAAGCCGCGCTCGGCATCGCGGCGATTGGCGGGCGGATCAACTTCTTCGGCGGGCTGCCCAAAGATCGCCCGACGATCACGCTGGATTCGAATGTCGTGCATTACAAGGAGTTGATCGTCACCGGGACGACGGCGTGCAGCACGCAGGACTGCCGCCAAGCCGCGACGCTGGTCAATTCGGGGCAAATCGACCTCGCGCCGTTCATCAGCGCCCGTTACCCGCTGGCGGAGGCGGTGCAAGCGTTCGGCATTGCCGAGGATCGCAAATCGCTCAAGGTGGTGCTGCAACCGTAAGGACACAGCTATCACAAAACTGATTCAAGCTTTTGCGCTGCTTACAAAACCTCACCCCCGCCCCGTCCCTAATTATCGGGGACGGGGAGAACAGCCGGAAAAAACGCCATTTTGAGGTCAGCAATTCGCAAAATTGAGCAAAATCGAGGGACGAGAGAAAAGCTTGAAATCACTTCACAATTTTGTGATGGGTACAAATCAGCCGTGCGCCAGACGCTCGAAGCATCCGGCGGCACCGTTGTGAGGGGCGGGTTTGAAACCCGCCCCTACGGACAATCTGATTTTGACCTACCCCCGCACCGTCGAGGCGGCGGCGTCCAGCTTGGCGAACAGTTCCGGCGTCAACTGGATGTCGAGCACCTCGAAGATCACCTGCGACCACCCGTGAATGAAATAGACCCAGCCGTCTTCGACCCGTAGATCGCGCGAGTCGACCTGTCGCAGTGCTTGGTGCATGAAGTCGAGTTCGCCGCGATAGTTGAACTCCCACGCGATGCCGTGCATCGGGAAGACGCCCGCGTCGGTCAGCGGCGAGCCGGGCGTATCTTTGCCCATCCCGGTCGCGTTGATGACGATGCTGTAATCGGGCATCGTCGCCATGATCGCGTCACTGCGGGCGGGGTCGGCGTTCTGGACGTACTCGACCTCGATATCGGTGTCGTACTGCTCGACCATCTCCCGCATATGATCCAGCCGCCCCTGCGAGCGGTTGACCGTGATGAACTTCGACGGGACGATCCGCTTTGTCCTGCTTGTTGATCAGGTGGAGCAGCGTCGCCACTGCCGAGCCGCCCGCGCCCAAGCACAGGATTTGCCCGCCGGTTCTGCCGAAATAGCCCGGTTCGATGATCGCGTCGAGGCTCAGCCCGGCGGTGATCGGGTCTTTGGCGTGCCCGCGCAGTTGATCGCCGCGCTTGGTGATCGACGAGACTTCGCCGGTCGTCAGCGCGTAGGGATCGACGTAGTCGAACATGTCGCGGGCGGCATTGTAGAGGTCGATCTTGTGGGTCGTGACCAGCGCGCCGAGCGAGTTCGGGTCGTACTTGATCTGGGCGACCGAGCGGCGGTAGTTCTCCGGGTCGTCATGGATGGCGTGGTCGATGCCCTCAAGGATCACTTCAGGGTGTCCGAGCGACGTTCATCCAGAGCGGGAACACCTTGTTGATCGAGGATTTCCCGGTCGTGACGCCAATGAAATAGAAGGTTGGTCGGGTTTTCTTGACGACGTTGTAGTCGGTCATGAGGCAAATTCCTGTCTGCTTAGCCGTAAGTGGTTAAAGCTCTTTGCAAAACGACCTCACCCCCCAACCCCCTCTCCATTGCATGGAGAGGGGGCTAAGCGCAGCGAAGCGTGGGGTGCGGTCAGACCACGCGATGCGGCGGTTCTTCGCCGCGCAGCACCGCGAGACAGTTCTCCAGCGCGCCCCAGCCCATCGCGTTGGTCGCGCCGTCGGTATGCGACCCCATGTGCGGGGTCGGGATGACTTGTGGGAACTTCATCAGCGGATGCTCCGCGCCGGGCGGCTCGATCTGGAACACGTCGAGCGCCGCGCCGCGTAATCTGCCCGACTCCAACGCGGCGACCAGCGCCGCCTCGTCGATCAGCTCGCCCCGCGCCGTGTTGATCAGCACCGCGCCGGTCTTCATCCGGGCGAGAAACTCGGCGTTGACCATTTCGCGGGTACTGTCGAGCACCGGGACGTGCAGCGAGACGATGTCGGCTTGTGCCAGCAGATCGGGCAGGGTAACGACTTCGACGTTGTGCGCGGCGGCGAAAGCGGCATCCATGACCGGATCGTAGGCGACGACGTGGCAGTCGAAGCCTTCCAAGCGCCGCGCGACCTCGTGTCCAATCGCACCGAAGCCGACCAATCCGACGGTCTTGCCTTCCAGCGAGAGACCTTTCGTCCGCATCCAGCCGCCCTGCCGCGTATCCGTGCTCGCCATCAGCATCGGGCGCAGCAGATTGAGCATCTGGGCGATGGTGAGTTCGGCGACCGACCTCGAATTCGCGCCGGGCGTCACCGTGACGGCGATGCCGCGCTGTTTGGCTGCTTCCAGATCGACATTGCTGACGCCGACGCCGTAGCGCGCGATCACCTTGAGCTGCTCCGCCCGTTCGATCACGCTGGCGTCAATCACGTCCAATCCGGCAATGTAGCCGTCCACGTCGGCGATCACGCTGCCCAGCGTCGCCGAGTCGTAAGGCTTGCCGGTCGCGTTGTAGGTCACTTTGCCGACCGACGCTTCCAATAGCTGCCGCAGTTTAGGGTCATTCGCCCCGTAAGACGTGGGCGTGACCAGTACGTGACACTCCGCCAGTGGTCTCATGGTTGCTGTTGCGCAGCCGGTGGCTGCCAGCGCGGATTGTCGATGATCGCTGGAGC
The DNA here is from genome assembly GCA_963848465.1 of uncultured Chloroflexia bacterium. GTDB lineage: Bacteria > Chloroflexota > Anaerolineae > Aggregatilineales > Phototrophicaceae > Flexifilum. The sequence goes on from CAWKDY010000008.1 coordinate 282,022, forward strand.
GCCATCCCGCTCGACGACCAGCTTGCGAAAGCCCTGCTTTTCAATCGTGCCGTAGTCGTGCCCGGAGTTGCCGGGATAGATGAAGAAGGTGATCAAGTCTTCATCCAAGCTGGCATTGACCGAGCGATGCGCCCAGCGCGGCAGCACGTACAAGACCTTGCCGGGGCACAGTTCCTCGACCGCCCACTCGCCTTCGGGCGTCTCCATGACCATGTAGCCGTGTCCCTTGAGGCAGTAGTAGACCTCGCCGGTCTCCAGCACGGTGTGGAAATGTCCTTTGGTCATGTGGTATTCGTCGCCGACCTTGCCGGGATGGACAATCGAAATGCCGTGCAGCAGCTCTCCGGCGACCGGCGGACGCTGCAAGCTCGTAGACCTCGTACAAGAGGCGGTCGTCCTCGGCTAGCTCCGCCGCGAAGGTCGCGCTGTCGAGATACTGCCCGGTCATGCTGCTCAGGGTGCGCTCGATGTGGCTGTCATACTCCGACGGCACGAAATCGGGCGCGGGGAGATCAAAGCTAAAGGGAACGTTCTTCATAACGGTTTCTCGCCTCCAAGTGCCTCGCCAAGCGGCTGGCGCATCGCTAACCGGGCAGCGATGTTCCCGCCCATCAAATCGCGGATCGCAGCGGGCGCGACTCCTAGTGTTTCCAGCCGCGCTCTAATCTGCGTGAAGAAGGCGGTCAAGCCGGGTCCGGCGCCCAAACGAGACCACAACTCGCCGCCCGCCATATCAGTCGCCAGAGCGACGTTCGCCGCCAAGCCCGCGTCGATCATCTGCGGCAGCAGCGTCCAAACGTTCGCTTCCGGGTCGTACTTCGGGCGGTAAAACGTGTCGTATTCCAGTACGACGCCCGCCTGAGCCATGCTGCGGTGCAAGCCGAAGTCAGCGCGCTTATCGACGTGGCAAAAGACTAAGCGCTCCGGCGACAGCCCCTGCTTGACAAAAAAGTCGAGGTAACTCTCAATCGCCGCGCCGCGCTCGGTGTGCATCTCGATGGCGCAGCCAGTCGCTTGAGCCGCTGCTGCTGCTGCCTCGAACAGGTGCATCGGTGACGCCTCAAGAGTCGCCTCCGCCGCGATCTTGATGAAGCCGGGATAGACTGGCGCGTCCAAGTCACGGCTTTCGACCGCGCCATTGCGCAGTTCGTCGATCAAGAAATCCGCCGCCGCCTGCGCTGACATCGACCAGAGCGGCGCGCGATCCGCCGCGTAATAGTGGCGCAAGTGAAAGCCGGTGCAGGCGACGATCTGCACGCCCGACAACTCGGACAGCCAGCGCAACTGTTTGGCGTTGCGCCCGCAGTCAGGCGGCTGGCAGTCGATGATTGCGCCGCCGCCGACCGCGCGATAATCGCGCAGTTCAGCACAGATCGGCGTTTCGTCGTTCAGCACCGGCGCCGCCGGGTCGCCCCCCGGCACCGGCTCAATCCAGACGTGGCTGTGCGCGTCGGTGTAGCCGAGGCTGTCCACCGGGACGCTGCCTCTGACCGTGACGATCTTCGTGCTCAAGCCAGCACCTCTTTGAGATAGACCGGGCGCTCTTCGAGGTAGGATTTCGTCCCGGCGATCACCCCCGCGACCGCCCAGCGACCGTCCACACCGCCGACACGCGGCGCTTTTTGGTCGCGGATGCACTCGACGAAGTGCTCGATCTCGTTGATGTACGCCATCGCGAAACGCTCTTGCCAGCGCTTGTAGATCGGCGTGATCAAGCCCTGCTCGCGGTTGATGCCGACGACGATCGCTTGCCCCTGCATTTCGCCGATCTGCATGATGCCCTTTTTGCCGACGATTTCGACGCGGGCGTCGTAGCCGTAATCACAGGGGCAGACGCCGGAAATGTTGCCTAGCGCGCCCGATTCGAACTTGAGCGGTGGCGAACATGTTGTCGTAGAACTTTTCGAAGGGGACGCCGCGTTCCTTGCCCTTGAAGTTGGCGGTTTCGAGGTAAATCCGCTCGATGTTGGAGCCGGTCAGCCAGCGCACGCAGTCGAGGTCGTGGCTGTTGACCTCCGCCAGCATCCCGTTGGAGCGTGAGAGGTCGTTCGCCCACATCGGCGGCAAGCCGGGACCGTGCGTCAGCGACTTGACCATCATCACCTCGCCAATAACGCCCTGCTCGATCATGGCGGCGGCGTGGGTGAATTCGGGGTCAAAGCGGCGCATGAAGCCCAACTGCAAAAGCACGCCGTTGCGCTCGGTGGTGGCGATCATCTCGTCGCATTCCGCCAGCGTCAGCGCCATCGGCTTTTCGCAGTAGACGTGCTTGCCGTGCTCTGCCGCCAGCACCGTCAAATCGCGGTGGGTGAAGGTCGGCGTCGTGATCACGACCGCGTCGAACTCGGCTTGATCGAGCGCCTGCTCCAGCGAAGTGAAGCGCGCGTCGATGCCGAATTCGTCGCCGGTTTCGTTCAAAATCTCGGCAGTGGTATCGACCAGCGCCACGACGTCGCCGTCCGGCACGTAGCGTTTGAGCGTCCCGGAGTGCAGCTTACCCACCCGTCCCGCGCCGATCATGCAAAGCTTGATGCTGCCTGCCATTGAGTCCCCTTCCGTAAGATAACCCCGGCTTGCTACGCTCGTCTCCCCCTCGCCCTATGGAAGGGGGTCGGGGGGTGAGGTCAGTTGTGAAACATCTCCGCCAGCGCGGACTGCAAATTGATATACCGGTCGATATTGGCTTGATACGCCGCCCGGTGCTGCGGATTCGGGACGAACGGCTCGCCCGACGGATGGGCGTGATCGAGCGCCACCTGCGCCAGATCGTCGTAAATCCCGGCGGCTTTCCCGGCGATCATCGCCGCGCCCCACGTCCCGAACTCCGAGCGCCCGAGCGGCTGGTAGGGGATGTTGAGCACGTCGGCTTTGATCTGGTTCCAGCGGCTGCTGCGCGCGCCGCCGCCGATCACGCGCGTCTCGGTCAGCGGCAGACCGGGAAGCTCGCCGCGCAAAATCCGCAGGTAATAGGCGTACTCGTAGGCGATGCTTTCGAGGATCGCGCGGGCGAAATGCGCCTGCGTGTGGCTCCACGAGAAGCCGACCCACGCGCCGCGCATATCCGGCGCTGCCGGGCAGATGCGCCCGCCCAGATGCGGCGAGAAGAACAAGCCATCCGCCCCCGGCGGCGCTTGATCGGCCAGTTGGGTGATTTCGAGGAATAATTCCTGCTCGGTCGGCTGCGGTTTGCCGTGCAGCACGTTGAAGAACTGATCCCGAAACCAGACAATCGCCTGCCCGCCGCCGCCGATGTACGCCAGCGGATGCCACAAGCCGGGGATCACCGAGCGCATGGTCAGCAGGGCGCGGTTTTCGCCGTCGGCGACGAACTGGTCGGTGCTGGCAGCCAGCACCGCCGCCGTCCCCGCCACGTCGAAGACCATCCCCGGTTGGACGATGCCCGCGCCGAGCGCTCCGGCGGCGGTATCGCCGCAGCCCGCCGCGACCAACGTCCCCGGCGCTAAGCCGAAGACCTCGCGCGCTCTCGTCGGTGACCGCGCCGACCACCTCCGCTGGATCGACGATACGCGGCAGTTTTGCCTTGTCGATGCCGAGCAGATCGATCAGCTCGTCCGACCAAGTGCCCGCGCGCGCGTCGGCGAGGGTCGTGAAGTGCAAGAAGGTGTGGTCGATGAAAGCGTCGTCGGCGCGCAGCCCGGTCATGCGCCCGGCGACGTAGCAGGACGGCATCACGAACTTAGCGACGTTGGCGTAATCCGCTGGCTGCTCGTGCTTCCACCACATCATTTTGGGACCGTGATCGCAGGTGGGCGGGCAGCCGGTGAGCTGCGTGATCCGCTCGCCGTGCGCGTCGAGGTGCTCGATAAACGGCTGGCAGCGCATATCCAGCCACGAGTCGAAGCGTGTCGCCGACGAGAAGTCCTCGCGGATCGCGCCGACGCCCGCCATCTGGCTGTCGAACGCCAGCGCCGCCACCTCGCGCGGGTCGATGCCGCTCTCCTCGATCACGCGGCGGATCGCCGCGCCCGCGCTGGTGTAAAAGTCCTCGTTTTCCTGCTCGACCACCCCCGGCTGCGGGTAGAGAATCGGCACGTCGACGCTGGCTTCCGCGATCAGCTTGCCATCGACGTGGTAAAGTCCTGCCTTGGTACTGCTGGTGCCGAGATCAACGCCAAGTAAATAAGTCTTTTTTTGCATCGCTCATAACTTTCTGGATTCGACCAGAGCCATGCCGTCCCTAAATTCGCCGGATGCAGCCAGCAAATACAGTCTTTAACCGTTAAATACATCATCCTGTCATTACAGGATAGCTAAATCCTAACATGAGCTTTCGCCCCTGTCAACCAGGCGAAACTGAAGTATCTGACTGCGGTCAACTTGATTGCGGATTACGGGTGAAACGCGGCGAAAAATCGCCGGATCTGGCGGTGTTTGCTCACGCGCGAATTACGGGGGTCACGCGAACGCCGCAGCGCGCCTAGTGCGATGCATTAGGCGCGCGGGAGAAACGACGTGATTACCACTCACTGCGGACGACGCTTAGTCGGCGCAGTTTTCCATCTGCGTCATCAGATAGACGACGCCGTGCTCGCCGACGACGCCGGAGTGCGGGCGCGCGCCGGGGACGTTCAACCGATCACCGGCGATGCAGGGATACTGCTTGTCGCCGATTTGAATGTCGGCGCTGCCCTGTAAAAACGCCAGAATCAGGTCGCAACTGTGCCGGTGATTGCTATAAACGGTTCCCGGTGCATCGACGACGCGGGTGGGTGCGTGCCCTTCGCTGGTGAGCTGGACGAAAATCTGGTCTTCGCTGAGGCTGCGATAATATTGGCGCTCGTGAATCGCCATAATTCCCTCCTAATGACTTTACGCTCACTGTACCTTGAGCGTGGGGATCAGGACGACTGGCGAAGATCACACTTGCGGGGTGTTCAATTACACGTGAGGCGCGGGTGAAAGCCCCTCACCCCGGACGCGCTGCGTCCGGGGTGAGGTTAGCGGTTAGTTTTCGTCCGCCGCCGCGAGCCGTGCGGCATACTGCTGCTTGTAGTAATCGAGGTAATCGCCGGTCTTGATCGGCTGCCACCACCACGCATTATCGACGTACCACTGCACCGTCGCCGCGACTGCCGTGTCGAAGCTGAAGCGGCGCTGCCAGCCGAGCGCCCGCGCCTTATCGCAGTTCATGGCGTAGCGCAGGTCGTGACCTTCACGGTCGGGCACGTGCTTGATCAGCGACTCCGGCTTGCCGAGCGTCTCCAGCAAGCGGTGAGTCACGTCGATGTTATAGCGCAGGTCTTCCCCGGCGATATTGTAGGCTTCGCCCGCCTTGCCCTTGTGCAGCACCAGATCGATGCCGCCGACGTGATCCTCGACGTAGAGCCAGTCGCGCGTCTGCCTGCCGTCGCCGTAGAGCGGCAGCGGGTGATCTTCGAGCGCCTCGGTGATGAAGAAGGGGATCAGCTTTTCGGGATACTGGTAGGGACCGAAGGTATTGCTGCCGCGCGTGATGACGACGTTCAGGTCGTGCGTCTCGTAGTAGGCACGCGCCATCAACTCGCCCCCGGCTTTGGCGGCGGAGTAGGGATTGCGCGGCGCAAGCGGATCGCGCTCGACCGACTCGCCTTCCGGGACGGAGCCGTACACTTCGTCGGTCGAAACCTGCAAGAAGCGCTCGATCCCGTGCTTGCGCCCCTCGTCTAGCAGGATGTAGACGCCAATCGAGTTGGTGTGCATGAAGGCGTCGGCGTCGAGCACGCTCCGGTCGACGTGGCTCTCGGCGGCGAAATTGACAATCGTGTCGATCTGGTGGCTTTGCAGCACCGCGCGCACCTCGTCCCGGTTGGCGATGTCGCCGCGCTCGAACTGGTGGTGCGGCTCGTCGCTGACCGGCAGCAGATTGTTCATGTTGCCCGCGTAGGTCAGCTTGTCGTAAGTGACGATGTTGTAGTCGGGATAGGTCTGGATCAAGTGGCGGACGAAGGCGCTGCCGATGAAGCCCGCGCCGCCCGTGACAAGGATGTTCTTCATGACTGTTCCTCCGGCTGAGCGGGTGTTTCCGGCGCTGCGGCTGGCGCTGTAACTGCCACTTCGGCGACGGCGACGGGTTCCGGCTGGGGCAGCGGCGCGTCGAGCACGAATTTCTCCAGCGCCTCGGCGACGCCATCATCGACGTTGCTCGCCGCGACGTAATCCGCCGCGTCCTTGACCTGCTGGATCGCCTGCCCCATCGCCACGCCGATCCCGGCGAGCTTAATCATCTCGATGTCGTTTTCGCCGTCGCCAATGGCGAGGACGTTGGCAGGGTCAATCTTCAGGTCTTTCAAGATTTGCTTGAGCGCCCAACCTTTCGACCCGCCCGGAGGCAAGATTTCGAGCGTCTCGCGGATTCCCGGCTGGATCAGCCGCCCGGCGCTGCCGATCTGGTGATCGAGCAGCCAGCGCAGCCCAGTGATGGCGCGGGCTTCGCCCCAGACGATCAACTTGTTGAGCTTGACCGTGTCCAGCAGGTTTTGCAGCGGTCCGACCACTTCCGGCGCGACTTCGTGGCGGGTGGTCAATTCGGCTTCCAGCGACTCGTAACGACGCGGGGAGATGATCCTGCCTTCGGCGTAAGCGGCGACACGGAAGCCGCGCTCCTCGATGAAGGTGATCACCTGCCGCGCCAGCGTCGGGTCGAGCGTCAACTGGTGCGTGATCGCGCCGTCGGCGTTGTAGACGACCAAGCCTTGCACGTAGATGCCGGGGGTCGTCAGCCCGAACTGCTCAATGTAGGGGAGTCCGGCGGTGCGGGTCTTGCCGGTGGCGAGCACGATTTTGACGCCTTGCTTCATGGCGGCTTTGAGCGCCGCTTCAACGCGCGGCGAGACGACGTGCTCGCCGTTGAGCAGCGTGCCGTCGATGTCGATCACGACGGCGCGAATCTGGCGCCGACTCTCGCTTTTGCTAGGGGTTGCTTCAGTCATGGTTTCATCTACTCTATGAACGGGCAAAATAGGTGCGGCTAAATCCTGGGTCTGGTTAGTTTCGCAATTGGGCGCAGCGTGCTGCGCCCCTACAAAACACCCGGACACCCACTTAAGGGATCCAAACGCTGCTGTGATCGCCGAGGTTGAGCGTCAGCGCGCGCGGGCGTTCGTCGCGGCGCTGGACGGTCACTTCGCGCCCGATCAAGCAGCCGTGCAGCCGCAGGTCGAGGTCGCACAGGGTGCTGTGCTCCAAAACGATGCTGCGCTCGATCTCGCAGCTTTTCAGCGTCGCGTGATGATAAATGCTGGTGTAGGGACCGACGTAGCTGTTCTCGATCACGGTCTCCTCGCCGATGATCGCCGGTCCGTCGATGGTGCTGTTGATCACCCGCGCGCCACGTTCGAGCGTCACCCGGCGACCGATACGCGAGTTCTCAATGTACGCGTCCGGCGCGATGCTCGGCTCGATCTCGTCCAAGACAGCGCTGTTGGCTTCGAGCATGTCATCCATCTTGCCGGTATCGATCCACCAGCCCTCGTGAATGTGCGGCTTGACCACACAGTCGTGCTCAATCAGCCATTGGATCGCGTCGGTGATTTCCAACTCGTGACGCCACGACGGTTGAATCGCGTTGACGGCTTCAAAGATGCGCGCGTCGAACATGTAAATACCGACCAGCGCCAGATTGCTGGGCGGGTCTTTCGGCTTCTCGATCAGGCGCTCGACGGAGCCATCAGCGCGCAGCTTGGCGACGCCAAACGCGCTCGGATTATCGACCGCTTTCAGGACGATCTGGCTGTTCCAGTCGTGGCTGCCGAAGTCGCGGATCAAGTCGCTGATCCCGCCCTGAATGACGTTATCGCCCAGAAACATGACGAACGAGTCGTCGCCGATGAACGGCTGCGCGATTTTGACCGCGTGCGCCAGTCCCAGCGGCGCGTCTTGTGGGATGTAGGTCAGGCGGACGCCCCACCGCTCGCCGTCGCCGACCGCGTCGCGGATTTCCGCGCCGTTCTGCCCGACGATAATGCCGATCTCGTCAATGCCCGCGTCGCGGATCGTCTCGATCACGCGGACGAGCACCGGCTTATTGGCGACCGGGACAAGCTGCTTTGCCCGCGTGTAGGTCAGCGGACGCAGCCGGGTTCCCTTGCCGCCGCTGAGGATCAGTCCCTTCATGGATCGAGTCTCCGCATAGGAATTGTCGTGTCGTCGTAGGGGCAGGTTTGAAGCCATGCCCCTACGATCCAGATTATCTCAGCGTCCGAAAATCAGGCTCGCGGCGATGGTGAGCAACAGCGCCAGCACCGCAAAGCCGATCAGCAGTGTCCGGTTCAGGCTCAAGCCGCCTGTCGCGGGCGGGAACGCCTTGAGCGACGGTTTATTTTGCGGCAAGCTGCGCCACTTTTCAACCGCGTCCGGGTCGGCTTCGAGCGGCTGACGCTTCGGCTGGCGATCTGGTTTTCGCTTCGATGCTTGATCGTCGCTCACAAATCATCGCCCTCGTAATTTCCGGGTTGTAGGGGCAGGTTTGAAACCTGCCCCTACGCGATAATCGCTGAATATCCACTCGCACGCTTTGAACTGCTTTGCTGCAAACCGGTTTTACTTCACCCGTTAACTGAGCACCCTATCTGCTTTTGCACTCTCCCCTCCCTGAATTCGGGGAGGGGTTGGGGGTGGGGTCGCTTTTAATAGCTCCCACCAGACTCTTTGGGCGCGTTGGTCATGACCGCGCCGAGCACGCGCACGTGGACGCGCTCTAACGCCTGCCGCGCCCGCGCCGCTTGATCGCGCCGGGTAATGCCGACCCGCACCACCAGCAGCACGCCGTCGAGCTTGGAGCCGAGCACCGCCGCGTCGGTCGCCGCCAGCACGGGCGGCGCGTCGAACAAGATGTAATGCGCCCGCGCCTTGAGCACGCCGATCACTTCGCCCATGCGCTGGCTGCTGAGCACGTCCGCCGGGACGGGCGGCAGCGTGCCGCTAGGAAGAACCTGCAAGTTCGGGACGTCGGTTTGCACCAGCGGCGGCGTTGACAGCGCGCCGTCTTCGAGGATCATCGTCGTCAGCCCGCGCTCGTTGGCAATGCCCCAAATTTCATGCTGAGCGGGGCGGCGCAGGTCGCAATCGACGAGAATCGTCTTGTTGCCGGACTGGGCGAAGGTCACGGCGAGGTTCGCCAGCACGAGGCTCTTGTCGTCGCTCTGCGCGGCGGAGGTGACCAGCAGGGTGTCAATCGGGCGCTCGACGCTGGTGAACATCAAGTTCGTCCGCAGTGAGCGGAAGGCTTCCGCCGCCGCCGAGCGCGGATCGGTTAGGGTGATCAGGTTAGCGTTAGGCATTGGGTCAGCGCTCCATGTCGGGGATCATCGCCAGAACGGGCAGGTCGAGCGCCCGCTCCACGTCGTCGCGGCGGCGGACGATGCTGCTTTCGAGAAATTCGAGCACGAAGACGATCACGCCGCCCAGCACCGCGCCGAGGATCGCGCCGACTGCCGCGTAAATCGTCGGGCGCGGCGCGTACAAGCCGCCGACAGCTTTGTCCGGCAGCACGGCGTAGACGCGGTCTTGCTGGAGCGCGGTCTGGTTCTGCTCGACGCGATATTCGACCAGCAGATTGCCCCACGTCCGCGCAACGTCGGCGGCGACGTTGGGATCAGGCAGGGTCACGTCGATTTGCAGCGTGAGGTTATCGCGGTTGGTGGCGAACTGCACGTTGCGCAGCAAATCCCCGGCAAGCATGTCGAGGTTGAGCGTATCGATCACCTTCTGCGCCTGCTCGGAGCTATTCAGGTAAACCTGATAGGAATTCATTAACTGAATGACCGCCAGCGTCAGCCCATTATCGGTGCGCGCGGGCTGGATTAAGACAATCTGGGTCGCGCGGTACTGCGGCGTCTGCCGGCTGCTGAGGAAGTAGGCGCTCCCCGCAGCAATCGCCGCGAGCAGGACGATAATCCAGCCCCGGCGCAGCAGAATCCGACCATAGTCGATCAAGTTCATGTGCTCCTCCTGACGGAGTCGAAAATCGCGCTTATTGTAACGCATCGTAGACCGTGCCATAGGGTCGAATAATCGTCGTAAGAAAAGCGGGGTGGTTCTACGTCTATAAAATGGACAAACCGATTTCACTTAAAGCCAACAAATTTTCATTTTGCTTCTAGCCTGATGAGCAGTTGGTGAAACTTTGCCAAAACTCACGTGGTTTTTATTTCACACGGCTAAGGTTAGGCGACATGAAATGTGCGCAGCAGTGTACTGGTTGAATGGAATGGAACGAATTGATGGATACGATTTTGCAGAACAGATCCAATGGTCATCATCACGACGAGGATGCCGCCGAGCCGATGGAGCGCGAACTCTATTCTGACGAGTTCCTGCGCGCCTTTGAACTCGACCTGCCGCCCATCGATCATGCGGCGATTGAGCAGGCGACGACCGACATCCTAGCGGCGGTCGGCGAAGACCCGACCCGTGAAGGCTTGCTCAAGACGCCGGGACGGGTCGCCCGGATGTACGACGAACTGCTCAGCGGCTACCGCACCGACCCGGCGAAGCTGATCAACGGGGCGCTGTTCGACGTCGATTACGACGACATGGTGATCGTCCGCGACATCGAGTTTTCGAGCCTATGCGAGCATCACCTGCTGCCGTTTCTGGGACACGTCCACGTCGCCTACATCCCTAAGCAGAAGGTGATCGGGCTGTCCAAGATCCCGCGCATCGTCGATATGTTCGCGCGACGCTTGCAGGTGCAGGAGCGCATGACCCGGCAGATCGCCGAGTTCATCGACGAGGTGCTCGACCCGATGGGCGTGGCAGTGGTCGCCGAAGGCGTCCACATGTGCTCGATGATGCGCGGCGTCAAGAAAGCCGAGGCGAGCATGACCACCAGCGCGATGCTCGGCAGCTTCCGCGAAAGTCACGTCACCCGGCAGGAATTTCTGGCGCATCTGGATCGACCGAGCGCCCACCTCTAAACCCTGCTTGCCACGAATTTGAAGTCGATATTCTCCCAAAGACCAGCCTTGTGGCTGGTCTTTATTTTTCGGCGTTCATCAATTAACAATTTCGGTAATCTACGTTAATTCGCAATCTATAACTAAATTAACCACAATCATTTTCCACAATGTTTTCACAAATTCAGTCCAATTCGATACAACTTTCGTAACAATTTCCCCCGCAATACCCTCGGTGTATGACAAATGTCACGGATTTCGCATGATAGTTTACTAACTATTGTTATCGCCATGAATAAGTTGTGAAGATTCATTCTTTGCCAACTTTAACGTGCTAATGTTGTGACCATGTGAACGTGGTACTAGAAACCAACCGAGAGGTCAAGCAATGAACAAGTTTAACAAGAACCAAAGTGGTCAAGCAGCACTCGAAGCCGCCATCATCCTGATCGCGTTTGTGGTCGTGGCATCAGTTTTTGCCTTCGCCGTTCTGTCCGCCGGTACGGCGTCGACCGAAAAAGGCGAGCAGGCAATTTACGCCGGGCTTGCAAGGCGTGCAGTCATCGATGGAAGTCAAGGGCGCGGTCATTGCCGAACCAGCGCAGCCGGCGTTGTCGACAAGGTCGTCTTCACCGTCGCACTGGTAGCCGGCGGCGACCCCATCGACCTGACTCCCAGCGCACTGTGGACGCCAGCATCACAATCTCGCTGGCCCCGATTTCAAAATCACCCGTCGTAATCGCTTACCGTGATGATATCACAAGCAGTGAACAGCCTTCCCTTCGATGTCAGCTTCAGTCTTGGCATGCGAAGTCGTAATGCTACTCCCCGTTCCCCAGCCGATAACCTGCTGGAAGAAGGCGAAGTCGCCGAGATCACGTTTATCTGACCGAAGGTGTTACCGCCGGAACCCTCACGTCAGCACGCGCTGCGAATCAACACCGCTTTACGCTCGAAATCAAGCCACCGACCGGTTCGGTTATCGCCCTCAACCGCACCACACCCGCCGCGCTCGAAAAGGTCATGGAACTGCGGTAATCAGCAGCCTAATTCAATCATTCAACTTTGCATTCGTACAATCAGCGCAATCCTAAAGGATAAGCAGTGAACAAGTGGCAGAAACTCAACCAGAACCAAAGCGGTCAGGCAGCCCTCGAAGCCGCCATCATCCTCATCGCCTTCGTGGTCGTGGCATCGGTCTTCGCCTTCGCCGTCCTGTCGGCCGGTACCGCTTCGACCGAAAAGGGTCAGCAGGCAATCTATGCCGGACTTCAAGGGGTACAGTCGTCGATGGAAGTCAAAGGCGCGGTCATCGCCACCGGCAGGCAACCGCCGGCGTTGTCCCGAATGTGGAAAAGTGATCTTCACCGTCGCCTTGGTCGCGGCGGTGATCCCATCAATCTTGATGCAGGCTGCCGATGCTGTCGGCGGACGCATTGCCGGACACCGCCGTCGTCGTGATTGCTTACCGCGACAGCGAGCAAGCTTCGAAGAGCCTGCCCTTCTACGTGAAACCCATCGTGGGCGACACCGATGATCTGCTCGAAGATGGCGAACTGATGGAGATCACGGTCTTCCTCTCCAGTCTGGCGCCGCCGCTCGACGGCGAACACCGCCTTCACGCTCGAAATCAAGCCCCCGACCGGCTCCGTCATCGCCCTCAACCGCACCACGCCCGCCGCGCTCGAACCGGTCATGGAACTGCGGTAATCAGCATCTAAGCCAACCATCCAACTTTGAACTCGTACATCAACGCAAATTCAAAGGATATGCAGTGAACAAGTGGCAGAAACTCAATCGGAACCAAAGTGGTCAGGCAGCACTCGAAGCCGCCATCATCCTCATCGCCTTCGTGGTCGTGGCGTCGGTCTTCGCCTTCGCAGTTCTGTCCGCCGGCACAGCCTCGACCGAAAAAGGTCAGCAGGCAATCTATGCCGGGCTTGAAGGCGTGCAGTCGTCGATGGAAATCAAGGGTGCGGTCATCGCCAAAGCTGGCAGATGTCACTCGCCGCCGGCAACGTCGAGCAACGTCGTCTTCACCGTCGCGCTGGTCGCCGGTGGCGACCCGATCAATCGTCGACGATACCACGCCAACAAAGGTGGTCGTGATCGCCTACCGTGACAGCGTTCAGCAGGTCAAGCAATCTGCTCCTTCACCGTCGACTACATCGGCAGTGTTAACGACGGCGACAAACTGCTGGAAGACGGCGAACTCGCCGAAGTTCACGGTTGACGTATCAGCTGCGACTACATTGCTCAAGACCAACACCGCGTTCACGCTCGAAGTCAAGCCGCCGACCGGTGCGGTCATCGCCATCAACCGCACCACGCCCGCCGCCCTCGAAGCAGGTCATGGAACTACGCTAAAGCAACTGCGCCGAAACGCAAATGAGAGGGGCTGGCAGCAGCCCCTCATTTATGCCTAGTCATTCAAACGACAATGCGTGCAAGTCAACACAGGAGACAAGCGGATGAATCTGGAACAGCGGGTCGATGTCGTCGAGCAGGAACTGAGCCTGATCAAAGCTCAAATTCAGGAAGTCCTGCTGCAAATCCAAGAGCAGTTGCTCAAGGAAGCGCACCCGATGCTGCGCGCTGAGGAACCTCGCAAAGCCGCCGCAGCCGCGCGCGCTCCAGAAGCCGGGGCGGCTCCTACGCCCAGCGCCGCTCCCGTCAAGCGAGCCAACGGCGCCACGCCGATGCTCACGGAAGTGCCGGTCAACGGCGACCGCCCGGCGACTCCCTCGCGGGCGTATCCGCAAGCCAAGCAGGTCCGCGTCGAACCGTTCACCGAGCAGCCCGCGAAAGTGCAGCCGCCCGCCGAACAATCGCCAACCCGGCAGCCGAGCGACCGTCGCGCGGCACCCGCCCCATCGACCCCGCCGCCCGCCGCCGTCCAACCCCCGCTCGATCCAATGGGCACAATGGGCACAACGGGCACCAGCCAACGCCGTCAGCTTACCAACCCGCCGAAGTCAAAGTCTGGATTCAACTGGATCAGTGGGTCAGCCAGAAGGTGCGCGAAATGGGCGTCAAGCGCACGCGCGAATTGATCAACCTGTGTGAAGAGCCGGAGCGCAGCCTACTTTTGCAGTTCATCGACGTTTACGACGAACCGCAGGTGCAGCCCAGATCAGCGCCACGCCAGCAGCAGCCAACCCAGCAGCCTCCAGCCCGGCAGTATCCGACTCAGCCGTATCAAGCTCAGCCGTACCCGGAGCCGCAGTATCCCACCGACGAGCCGGTCTACACCCGCCCGGCGCCTCCTGCGCCGATGCCCACGCCCGCCGAGCAATGGCAGCAGCACGCCAATACTCGAACGCACACCAGCGAGTACAGCCCGTTCGGCGAGCATCAGGATCTCGTATTGGGCTTGATCAAGGCGCTGCTGGACAATGCCCAACGCGCCCCCGCCGCCGTACCGAATGGCAATGGTTACATCAATCACTAAAGGACGTTAGGCTACTATGGACAAAACGATCACCACCGCGCTTTTCATCGCCGCCAGCATGATTATGGTGCTGGTGCTTTTCAACGTAGCCTACCCGGCTGTGGTTGAAGGCGCAGACTCCGTATCCCGGATGGCGAAAGGCGTTGCTGATCGGATGAGCTACGAAGTCGCCATCGTCCACGCCAGCGCCGAACTCGACAGCAATCATCAGTGGCAAGACGGTAATGGCAACCACCTGTTCGACGTTTTCGCATGGATCAAGAACACCGGCGCGGCGCGGATCACCGCCCTCGACCGGATCGACGTCTTCTTCGGTCGTGAGGGGAACTACGTGCGCATCCCCAACCAAAGCGAAGCGGGCGCTTCTCCCATCTACTGGACGTGGCTTATCGAGAACGACAGCGAGTGGCTGCCGACGGCAACCCTGCAAATCGACATCCGCAACTCGACGCCGCTGGCGACCGGTCGCTATTTCCTGCGCGTGATCCTCCCCAACGGCGTTTCCAGTGAATACTTCCTAGGGATCTAGATCATGGAAAACGTCCTCGCTGCCGTCGTCATCATCTTCCTCCTACTGTTCGGTGGGATGACCATGTCGAGCGCCTACATTTCGGCGCAGCAGACCATCATCACCGCCGCGCAAGTTGTGACCCACCGCGCCAACGACATCGCCGGGACGGACATCAACGCCGCGAGCCTGCGGGTGATCGACTCCGGCAGCGTGATCGAGATCACCATCCGCAACGACGGCGATCTCAAGCTGGCGGATTTCGACAAGTGGGATCTGTTCACAGAATACTACGACAGCGCGACAACTCCCGTCTATCACGCCGGACGGCTGCCTTACGACTCGACCGGCGCGGTCATCAATGCTTGGTCGCTCGACGGTATCTACCTCGACGCGGCGAACAAGATCGCCGAAAGCTACGAAACCAACATCCTGAATCCCGGCGAAGCCGTGGTATTGCGCGTCCGCGTAACACCGGCGATCGGCGTCGGGCAAAGCGCCGCGGTGACGATCGCCACTCAGAACGGCGTGACCACCGCGACGACCGGCAAACGCAACACGCCGCCGCTGCTAGTGCGCAGCGACGGGTTGCGAGTCGCCAAAAACGGCAGCGCGCCCCTGACCAGCGCGACGCTGCAAAGCATCGACATCGAAAATTCAGCCGACGAACTGGTTTACCAGATCACCACCGCGCCCGAACAGGGAACGCTCACGCCGTCCGGCTTTACGCAGGCGCAAATCGACTCGGGCGACGTCTATTACACCCATACCGGCAGCGGCGACGACAGTTTCGAATTCACTGTGACCGATGGCATCGACGTCATCGGCACTTACAGCTACGCCATCACCATCAACCAGCCGTTGGCACGCGAGAACAACGCCGGGCTGACCCTTCCGGCGAACAGCACCGCTGTGATCACCAGCGAACTGCTCAGCGTGACCGACGCCGACGACCCGCCCAACAAGCTGATCTATACCATCACTCAATTTCCGGCGAACGGTACGCTCAGCCTCGGCTCGACCTTCAGCCAAGCGGACATCAACAATACCCTGCTGACCTACACTCACAGCGGCACCGAAGCCGATTTGTTCAAGTTCGTCGTGACTGACGGCTACGATGTGATCGGCGCCGACAGCTTTATCATCACGCTCACCCCTTCACCCTAGACTCCAACGCGTAACAGCGAGGCAAACGCATGGTACTGGCACCCGAAACGACCGAGAAAACCCAACAGCTCAGCATTTCGTCGCACAACATGGAGCTGGATAGCAAGATCGGCGGCGGGCTGCCGCTCGGCTCCCTGACGCTGATCGAGGGCGGGTCGGGTTCGGGCAAGTCGGTGCTGGCGCATCAATTGTTGTGGGGCGCGCTGCTCGACGGCTTCACCGTCTCGATCTTCACCAGCGAAAACACCATCCGCAGCTTGATCAGCCAGATGTTGAAGCTCGACAGCGACATTCTCGACTTCGTGCTGCTGAACAAATGCCGTATCTACCCGATGGCGCTGACGAAACTTGGCGATCAAGCGACTGCCGCCCTGCTCGACGCCATCAGCGCCGAGACCAAGCGCACCCTGATCATCGTCGATTCGCTGACGTCCGCCGTCGTCCACGACACCGAAGACGCGCCGATCTTCCGCTTCTTCGAGGGCTGCCAGCGCCTCTGCGCCGGTGGCACAACCATGATCATCACGCTGCACGCGCAAGGCGTTGACGAAGACCTGCTCAACCCGATCCGCTCGATGTGTGACGCCGATCTGCGGCTGCGCGCCGATCAAGATGGTCAGCGGATGGTCAAGACGCTCGAAGTCAACAAAGTGCGCGGCGCTGACAGCACGACCGGCGCCATCGTCGGCTTCGACGTGGAGCCGGGCTGGGGGATGCGCGTCATCCCGATTAGCAAGGCTCGAGGCTAACTCATGGGCGCACTGACGGTACTCCCCTTTCCCTTCGACCGCGCTACAGTCCAGACACCCAAGGAGGAATTGCTTCCCCTCCTTTCGCCCGAACTACGCGCTGTGTGCGAGGAATCGGCTTTCCTGCTCGACTACTTGCAGTACGTCCCGATCAAAGACGAGGGTGTGCCGACCTATTATGCCAAGCCGCCGCGCACGCTCGGCTTGAGCGACGAACGTAACCTGATCTACCCGATTAAAGAGGGCTTGTTCGTCCACATCTTCCCCGACCATACCGGCGCCCGTGATTACTACATCGCCGTCGAGCCGACCGTCGTCACCAACGTGGACGATATCATGCCGGAAGTCGAGAACAAGCTGGTCTCGTGGGCGGAGGAGATCGGGCGCACCGAAGACGTCGACGAAAAAAGGAAACTGCTGATCGAGCTGATCGACCAGATTTGCACGACAACCGCGCCCAAACCCGGCACGAAGGGGAAAGCCGCGAAAGTCGTGGTGACGCGCCGCCAGCTTGAAGCGATCCGCTACCTCGTCATCCGCGAGAAGATCGGCTTGGGCATTCTCCAGCCGCTGCTGCTCGACCCTTACATCGAAGACATTAGCTGCTCCGGCGTCGGCTCGATCTTCATCGAGCACAAAATCTTCAAGAGCGTCCAGTCGTCGATCGTCTTTCCGACCTTTGACGATGTGGACGATTTCGCCGTCTGGCTGGGCGAATGGGTCAAAAGCCCGGTCACCGTGCGTAATCCGCTGGTCGATGCCGTGCTGCCCGACGGTTCGCGTATCAACATCGTCTACGGGCGCGAGATTAGCAAGCGCGGCAGCAACTTCACCATCCGTAAATTTTCCGATACGCCGACTAGCGTCCTCGAACTGATCGACTTCGGCAGCCTGAACTACATGATGGCGGGCTATCTCTCGCTGGTGCTGGAAGCCCACATGAACATGTTCGTCGTCGGCGCGACCGCGTCCGGCAAGACGACGCTGCTCAACGCGCTGACGACTTTCATCAAGCCGGACGCCAAGATCATCACCATCGAGGACACACCCGAAGTTCAAGTGCCGCATCAAAACTGGCTGCAAGAGATCACCCGACCGGGCACCGGCGAGAAAAAGGGCAGCGACGTCGGCATGTTCGAATTGCTGAAAGCCGCCCTACGCCAGCGCCCCGACATCATCATCGTCGGCGAAATCCGCAGTATCGAAGCGGTCGTCGCTTTTCAGGCGATGCAGACCGGTCACGGTGTGATGTCCACGTTTCACGCCTCGTCAGTCGAAAAGCTGATCCAGCGCTTGACCGGCGACCCGATCAACATTCCTAAGACCTACATCGACAACCTCGCACTGGCGGTGATCATGTCCGCCGTGCGCCTGCCGGATGGTCGCGCGGCGCGGCGCATCCTCAGCATCAACGAGATCATCGGCTACGACCCGGTTTCGCAGACGTTCTCCTTCCTCGAAGCCTTTCGCTGGAACGTCGCCACCGATAGTTTCGACTTCCCCGGCTACCGCAACAGTTATCTGCTGGAGGAAGTGATCGCTATCAAGCGCGGTATTCCGCCGTCACGCCGCCGCGAGATTTACGACGAGGTCAAACGTCGGGCGCAAATTTTCGAACAACTGCACACAGAGAAGAAAGTGTCGGATTTCCATGAATTCTTCAAAATCCTCGCCGAAGCACGGCGACAGAAACTCATATAAACCTGTCACGCCGTTCGACATGTTCTACCAACTGACCTACATGTCGGCGATGGCTTCGGCGGGGATTTCGCGGAGCAAGACCTTCGAGATCGCGGCGCTGTCGAAATGCTCGGCATCACCCTATTTCGTGGCGGTCAACACGCTGGTCGACGAATTCCGCTACGACTACCCGGAAGCCTGCCACGTCGTCGCGCCGAAAGCGAAGTCCGAGAACATCCGCAGTTTTTTGCTGCGCATGGCGGACGCGATGCGTTCCGGCGAGCCGCTCGACGAATTTCTCTCGCGCGAGGCGAAGGTTCAGAGTGACGACTATCGCAACGAGTACGAACGCAATCTGGAAAACCTCAAGCAGTGGACCAACGCCTTCTCGTCGATCACCATCTCGGTCGGCTTGATCATCATCATCCAGATGATCACCTCGATGATCTACTCGACCAGCGTCACCAGTATCGCCACGCTGGTCGCCGCCGGTGTGCTGATGTCCGGCTTCGGGACGTGGATCATTTATCGTTCCGCGCCGCGCGAATTGATGAACGTCTCCACTTCCAAAGGATCGCGCGATCAGCGGCTCGCCCTCCGGCTGTTCAAGACGATCGTGCCGACGACCGCGCTCGCCGCCGCCATGCTGCTGATCCTCGGCGGCAGCATCGGGCTGGCGCTGTTAGTGGCGGCGGGCTGCCTGCTGCCGGTGGGCATCGCCAGCCTGATCAGCGACCGCCGTATCAACAAGAAGGACGTCGAATTTAGCACCCTGCTGCGCTCGATGGGCGGCATGGCGACGTCGAGCGGAACGACGCTGAAACAGGCGCTCACCAAAATCGACCTCACTTCATTCCCGGCGCTGCAAGCCGACGTTCAGCGCTTGAGCACCCGCCTGCTGGCGCGCATCGATCCTGACATCTGCTGGCGACAGTTCGGCACTGAAACCGGCAGCCGCCTGATCAACGAAGTCACCAGCATTTTCTACGGCGCGGTCAAAATCGGCGGCGACCCGGAGCGCGTCGGCTACGTCTGTTCGCTGTTCGTCGCCCGCGCGACTCAACTGCGCGCCAAACGCCGGTTGGTGTCGGGGACGTTTTCGGCATTGGCGACGGTCATGCAGGCGATGGTCGCCGTCTTGATGGTCTTCGTGCTCTCGATTGTCAACAACTTCGCGGCGATGGTGGCGACGATGACGCCCGCCGAGACCGGCAACGCAATGTCGGCGAACATGAGCCTCGGCTTGGCGGAGTTCGCGCCGGGGGATCTGGCTTTCTTGGGCACGGTCACGGCGATGATGGTGATCGCCATTTCGGTCGCCAGCGCCGCCGCCATCATCTTCTGCGACGGCGGGCTGAAGCTGAAAGTCTTTTTCTATCTGGCGATCACGATGTTCATCTCCGGCTTGAGCTTCGTCTTCGTTCCGCCGATGGTCGCCGGAATTCTGGCGAAATGAGGGGGCATTAATGTCGCTGGTAGACGTACTTCTCTCGAACAAGCAGGTCGTCCTCAGTTTGGTGATGGTCGGGGGCATTCTGCTGTTTGCGTTCGCGCTGGCAATTGGTCCGTCGATCTTGGAAACAGGAAAGCAAATTATGGCTCGGAGGAAAGCGAAACAAGCCGCGCTGATCGCCCGGAAGCGGCATGCGCAGCGGAAGCGCGCGGCGCTGGCAAAAGCGCGGGCGCAGGCACAGGTGACAACCTCGACGGCGGCGACTCCGCTGCCGCCCGGCGTTCGCGCCGTCTACCCTGACGCGGGCGAAATCCCGGTGCTGGCGACAGCCGAACTCGCCGCCGAAACCATCAGCGAACCAGCGGCAGCCGCAACTGACGGAGCGACCGAAGCACCGGCGGACGCCAGCGAGGAAACCGCCGAGGGGGAGAACAAGCCGGGCGAGTTCGAACCATCGACCGACCTGCAAAACCTGCTCGACTCGGTGTTCGCCAACGACGAACAAAACGAACGCTACGAAGCTCTGCTGCGCGATACCGAGGTCGTCAGCGCCGAGGCGCTATTGACGCTGACGCGCCAAGTCGCCGCCGACCTGCGGGCACGGAACGGCTATCGCACAGAAGGACAACCCCAATGATCGCTTTGTTCGCCTTGCTGGGATTGATCGCGGGGTGGCTGCTGGAATTGTCCGGCGACGCGCTGATCCACTGGAGCGGCGTCAAACCCGCCGCGCCGCGCCTACGCCCCCCGGCATGGCTCTGCCTGCTGCGCCGCCAGCCGGATATTGAACGCGCCTCACTGGTCTTCGAGTTGTTCATGGCGATTCTGTTCGCCCTCGTCTACGCCCTGCACGGGATTAGCGGAGAGACGCTCTGGTTGATCGCCGCCTGCTCGTACTTCGCGCTGATCACGATCATGGACGTCAAATACCGGATCGTGCTCAACGTGCTGACCTATCCCGGCTTGGTGATCGCGCTGGCGGTCAACCTGCTGGTGCTGCACCAGCCGCCGCTGCCGATCCTGCTCGGCGTGTTCTTCGGCTTTGGCATCTTCTTCCTCACCGACCGCGTGAAACCGGGCGGGTTAGGTGGCGGCGACATTAAGCTGGCAACGCTGATCGGCGCGGCGTTCGGCTTCCCGAACGTGCTGCTGGCGTTGATCGTCAGCGCAGTAACCAGCGCCGCCGTGATCATCTTCATGCTGACGGTTCGCCGCCGCAGTCTGCAAGCCTCGATTCCTTACGCACCATTTTTGTGCATTGGCGCGATGATCGTCTTGATTTATAGTACACTTCCGCTCATTGGCTAAAGCGAGCAGGAATCATGTACGACGAACCGCCAATTCCGGAAGAAGCGCCTAGCGAACCGACCCGCCTCACAACCCGGCTGGTGCCGTGGGTGTTGATGCTGGGCGTCGCTTTGCTGTTTTTCCCGCTCACCTTGATTTCGACGGCGATTGACGAGACCAATGTGCTCCAAGCGACTCAATCGGCAGACCTGCAAGCGACCATCACCGCGCCGCCGCCGGTTCCGCGTGATGAACAAACGCTAACCCAGCAGCTCCTCGACCAGCGCGTTGACCTCGGCGCAATTGAACCCATCCCGGCGACGATGATCGCCTCCCACGTCGATCTACCCGCGATCATGGCAGCGCTGCGCAGCTATAACGCCAACCGCATCCGCTTGACCGCCTTCAATCACCCCACCAACCGCCTGACGCTGGACGGCGCGGCGATGGAAGAACGGGACGTGCTCACCTACATCAGCGCACTGGAAGCGACCGGCTTATTCACCCGCGTGAGCCTCCAATCGATCACCGTCAACCCGGTCGCGCCAGCGACGCCGGACTTTCAAGCGACGCCCGACAAAAATGCGCCGCTGACCGAACTCTATCTGCCGTTCATCTTTACCCTGTCTATCGATCTTCCGGGGAAAAGTTGATGGATTTCGACAGCCTACGCTCGACGCTGTTTCGGTGGCTGCCGATCTTCTTGCTCATGCTGGTGGTGCTGGGCTTGACGATCTACGCGGCGCGCACCGTGCTCCCAAGCTGGCAGACTTATGCCTCGCTCGCCGTTGGCATCGAGACCCAGCAGGTGCTCGTCAGCACGCAGCTCGCGGCGCAGGATGGCAGCGACAATCTGGTGATCTTGCAGAGCCAGATCGACAACGTGAACCAAGCGCTCGCCACCGCTGGCGAGCAGTTCTTGACCAACGCCGAAGCCGACGAAGTCCTCAACCGCCTGTACCGCTACGCTTACGCGCGCGGCGTCCGCGTCGTCAATTTACAGGCGCAGCAGCCCGCCGCAGACAGCGCTGCGGACATCAGCGCCGCCCAACCGCCTTATGAAATCCGGCAGTACCAACTGCAAGTCGGCGGCGGGGTCGCCAA
Source organism: uncultured Chloroflexia bacterium (assembly GCA_963848465.1). Classification (GTDB taxonomy): domain Bacteria; phylum Chloroflexota; class Anaerolineae; order Aggregatilineales; family Phototrophicaceae; genus Flexifilum. The sequence goes on from CAWKDY010000008.1 coordinate 304,316, forward strand.
TTTGATCGACTTCCTCGCCAACTTTCAGGATGCGTCGCTGCCGAGCGTTAACATCGTCAGCATGGACGTGACCCAGAACAACGATCAAGCCCTGCTGACCATGAACCTGCTGATCTACACATCGCCTTACGCTTCCGGTCACGCCCTCGACCCGATGCCGACTCCTTTGCCGCCCACGCCAACCGACGAGCCGACCGCTACCCCGTTGCCGACGATCCCGCCCACCGAGACGCCGGTCGAGATCGCGGTCGTGAACACGCCCATCCCGCCGACCGCCACGCCGCTGCCCAGCGCGACCCCGACCGCCTCGATCACGCCATCGCCGACGCTGCCGCCGTCGGCAACCCTCCAGCCGACCCCGACCCGCCCGCCCAGCGCGACTCCCGCCGCCAGCGTGATCCCCTGCGACGGCGCGCCACCGACCCTGTTCCAACCGGGCGACATCGCCGTCGTCGATTTCAACGGACTGGGCGCGCTGCGCCTTCTCGCCGACCCGAACGGGAATATCGCCAGCACCCGAACGCAGGCATACGACAATCAGTCGCTCGAAATCGTCGCCGGTCCCGTTTGCGCCAACCACATGTACTACTGGTACGTCCGCAACCTCAGCCAGAATAACGCGCTCGGCTGGGTCGCTGAAGCGCAGGGTGATCAGCGCTACCTCTGCCCCGAAGACGATCCAGAATGCGTCCCCTGAGGTCAGCAAACGTGGCACGATCTGGCGGTTGAGTTTTCCAAACGCCTTCTGCTATAATCCGCATTGAAATGAAGCGTCCAGCGCGCACGTGGGCTGGATGCTTTCGTTTCTCATCGCTTGATTGCTGAGTTCACGAGAAAAAGCATAGTGACAGCCAAACCGCTGATCGTCTTGCCGGTCGCCGCACCGGTCAAACAGGCTTCATTTGATCTCGCCGCAACCATCACCACCGCGATTCGCGCCGCGGGCGAGACGCTGCAACCCGGCGACGTCGTCGCCGTTTCCAGCAAGTACACCGCCATCAGCGAGGGGCGGATCGTCAAGCTGGACGACGTGCAGGTCACGCCGCAGGCGCAGGCGATTGCCGACCGCTACGACATGAATCCGCGCATGGTGCAGTTGGTCGTGCAGGAAGCCGACCACATCTTCGGCGGCATTCCCGGCTTCTTGCTGACCTTCAAGGACGGCATTATTTCACCCAATGCCGGGCTGGATCGCTCCAACATTCCCAACGGCTACGTCGTCCTGTTCTCGGAACAGCCTTATCGTTCGGCGGCGACCCTGCGTCACGCCCTCCGCGCCGAGTTCGGCGCGGACATCGGCGTGATCCTGACCGATAGCTGGCTGATGCCGGGGCGTTGGGGCACAACGGGCGTCGCGCTGGCGACGGCGGGCTTCCGCCCAATTCAGGACGAGCGCGGCAAAATCGACCTGTTCGGCAACCCGATGCAGGTGACGCAGCGCGGTATCGCCGACACGATTTGCGCCGCCGCCCAGTTGGTCATGGGCGAGCGCGACGAGGCGACCGCCGTCGCCATTGTCCGCAACGCGGGCGTCGAACTCACCGACGCCGTCATCACCGAAGCCGACGTCTCGATCCCGTGGCAGATGTGCATCTACGTCCAGTCGCTCACTGAAGGACTCCTCGAACCGCTTGCCCTCAGCGGCGACTGACGAGCGGACAATCCCACTCCACGGCGTTGTAGGGGTAGGTCGTCTACGTTGAGACGCTGCCACCTACGGAAACTCTTGCAACCGCGCTCGCTATTCCGACGTAATTAAAAGTAAGATACAGATATGCCGCTCGCGGTGACCTTGACCAACTAGTCGTTATTGTGTATTCCTATGACTGAACTTGCCCGCCGAACTCCCTCGTTCCCCTACCCGCGCGGCGCGGGACGCTGGCTGCTGCGGCTGCCGCTGGCGTTCTACCGTCTGGGCTTGGGTGATACGCTCGACTCGCTCCATGTCATGATCCTCGGCACGGTCGGGCGCGTCAGCGCTCAGCCGCGCTATACGCCCATCGAATACCGGCGTCACGGCAGCAAGCTCTACGTGGTCTCGGCGTGGGGCGAACAGCCCCAGTGGTACAAAAACCTGCTGGCGACCCCTGACGTGCTGGTGCAGCAGGGCAGCCGCAGCTACAGCGCGTGCGCGCAGGTCGTGACCAATTCCGGCGAGGCGCTCCGCGTCTTACGCTTGTTTCGCCGCCGCGCCCCGGTCGTCTATGACCCGCTGATCGCCCGCCTGAGCGACAGCGATCAGATCGACGAGCGCACCCTGCCCGACATCGCCCACACGATCACCATCGTCCGGCTTGATCCGCAGCCCGGCGATCCACCCGTGCCGCCGATCCGTGCGGATCGCGGTTGGATGCTGTTATCCGCCCTCGTGCTCGCCGTGATCGCCCTGTTCGTGATCGGATTCACGCGCAGTAACGAGAGCCGCCGTCGCCCGCCCGGCGCTTAGCGCCCCGTGACTCGTTCCCCGACGCGCAGCCCGCTATAATGACTGCATTCGCTCACTATTCGGTTGAATCCGCCGCTTTATGACTTCGACAGCGCCCACACGACCGCAGCGGCTGCGCTGGCAGGCAGTTTGGCAGCTCCACCCGCCGGTCGTGTTCGTCGTCCACGCGACCCCGGCGGAGTGCTTGCAGACGCTCATGCGCGCCACCAAGCCGAGCACGCAGCGCTTGCATCTACGCAACCTGTTCGCCGAAGGGCGGCGCTACTACGTTCTGCCGCAGCCCAACGGCTTCAAACTGACCAGCGATAACCGGATGCTCTGGGGCGGGCGGCGGCGCGACCGAGTCGCGGCGGTCGTGCTCGGCGGCTTTTCCGCGCCGCAGGACGACATCACCTTCATTCGGCTACACAGCCGCATCAACCTGATCTATCTGCTCAGCGCTTTGCTGATCCCGCTGTTCTTCTCGTCGATTATCATCTACATGCCGTGGTCGCCGCTGCTGATCGGGGGGATCGTTCTGATGCTGTTCGCGCTCTCGCTGATCGCGCATCGCTTCAATGCCGCGCTTCAGGTCAACGCGCTGATCTATTTCGTCCAGACGGTGATCGAAGACCTGCCCCCGGTCGAGGTGGCGGAACTCCCCGCCAGCGGTCCCGACGTCGTGCTGCCCAACAACGATTTCCGCGAGCAGTGGCGCAAGTTCTACCGCGAGCAGACGCAAAAAGATCGCGACGGCTAGTCCGCCGCCTGATTTTGATCCTCTGGCAAGCCAAGCAGGCGTCGCAGCGGCGGCAGAGTCGCATCCGCCGAGTTCAAGAAGTCGAGTGCCTGTAATTCGGTCTCAGTAGAGTGATAGGGAATGCCGAGCATCCGCGTCACAATGTTGGCGGTCATCGTGACGAGGCAGTCGTTGACGTTGTAGGTGATGTGCCAGCCTTGCTTCGGTCGACACAACGTGATTTGCGCAAGCTGTGTGAGCGCCTTGAGGTTGATCGGCAGTTCTTTGAGCGCGCCAGAATCATACAGGGTATGAACACGCTGATCTGGGACACTATCCCGGTAGGCGCGCGCTTGTTGCGATGTTTCGGTAATTTCTTCGAGCGTGAGAACACCCAAAAAATGACAAATGAGGACGCGATCCTGCAACAACCATGAAACCGAAATGGGCATCATATCTGCCTTAAAGAAATATAGTTCACGCTCGAATTTTAAGCCCGGTTAGCGGATTTTAGTAGATTGCCAAGTTTGTCTTGCGGTGCCTTTGCCGCACCCTTATCCGCGCTGGCATGAGTGAGCGGGCTGTCGAGGCATTAGCTCTACTTTTGATATTATACGTTATGAGCATCGAGCGCGCCGAAAGCTTCCTTAAGCCGGCACGGCTGCGCTCAGCCGTATGCCTGACCGACCGATGTATGCTATCCTTTGGGGTGTCCCTATAATTAGGGGGAAATTTGCCCCGTGCAGCCATTACAATCAGTACTGGAATAGTACGCGAGAAACCATGAGACGAGGCACGATTTTTGTCATTATCTTTGTCCTGCTAGCGGCGGGGATTGTCGGCGCGAGCCAGTTCTTGCGCTCGCAGCCGCCGCTGGAAGTCGCCGTCGCCGTCAACCCGCTGGCGGAATCGTGGGTGCGCGCCGCCGTCGATGCCTATAACGCCACCGAGCCGGTCGTCAACGCGACGCGCCGGGTCATCTACCGCGTCACCACCATCGACGACCTGATCGTCTGGTCGGACGAGGTCTCGCGTCAGTGGACTGAGACCGATCACCCGGCGGCGTGGATTCCGGCGACCAGCGTGTCGCTCGATTACGCCACCCGCCAGCCCTTCGAGATCGTCGAGCCGTCGCTGGCGCAGACGGTCTTGCTGTGGGGCGGCTTTGCGGATCGCGTTGCCGCGCTGACCGACGGCGGGTCGCATCCGCTCGACTGGGACGACGTGGCGCGGGCGGTCGCGGCGCAGCGCTGGGCGAACATCCCCGGCGCGAATGCGTCGTGGGGCAACGTGACCCTCGCCTTCAGCCGTCCGAATCGCTCGCTGACCGGCTTGACCGTGCTCTTTTCCGGCGCGGGCGCGTTCGGCGATCAGACTGTACTGAATGGATCGACCTTGCAATCGACCGACTACCGGGACTGGATCGCGCCGATTCTGTCGAGCGTTCCCAACTACAACACGCTGGGCGCATCGGTCGCCGGGGCGCTGGCGTCGCGCGGCGCGTCGGTCGGCGAGATCGCGCTGCTGCCGGAAAGCGAGTGGCTCAACCAGTTGCACGGCAATCTGGTCGCCAGCGCCAACCCGATTCAGCTCAGCTACCCGACTTATGAATTTAGCTTTGACTTTCCGCTGGCGCGCTGGCAGGGCATGACGGCCGACGAGAACGCGGCGGTCGCGGCGCTGGGGAGCTACCTGTTAGGTACTCAGCCGGAAACTTACGGCTTGCGCCCCGCCAGCGGATCACCGGCGGCGACGGCGAGCTTGTTCGCGCAGGCGGTCGATTACGGCGTGCAGCTCGCGCCCGACTTGAGTCAAGCCGTGCAAGCGCCGCCGCGCAGCGAGACTGCAGCGCCTGCTCTCGTGGGTTGGCACTGCCTTACCCTAATAGTCGGTAGGGGCAGGTTTGAAACCTGCCTCTACGCTGGCGCATTCAAGCAAAACCAACGCACATCAAGGGGGATTCATGCGCGTTTCGCAGATCAACATTTACCCGATCAAGTCCTGTGGCGGCATCAGCCTCGACGCCGCGCCCATCGACGCGCGCGGTTTCGTCAATGACCGCCGCTGGCTGCTGGTCGATGCCGACAATCACTTCCTCACCCAGCGCGAACTGCCGCGCATGGCGCTGATTCAGCCCGCCATCGCCGACGACTGCCTGCGCCTGACCGCTCCCGGCGTCTCCGGCTTGGAACTGCCCGTCGATCAGCCGGGCGAGCGCGTCGGCGTAACGGTCTGGAAGGACAGCGGCATCGGCGCGGTCGACCAAGGCGATCCGGTGGCGGCGTGGTTCAGCGCGTACTTGGGGAGCAACTGCCGCCTCGTCCGCTTCGCCGACGACGCCGTGCGCCCGGTCAATCCCAAGTACGCCCCGCGCCCGACCGATCAAGTCAGCTTCGCCGACGGCTATCCGTTCCTGATCATCTCCGAGGCGTCGCTGGCGGAACTCAACAGCCGTCTCGACGACCCGCTGCCGATGAACCGCTTCCGCCCCAACATCGTCGTCGCTGGCACCGAGGCTTACGCCGAGGATACGTGGCGGGCGATCCGCGTCGGTGAGGTCGAAATCGACGTGGTCAAGCCCTGCGCCCGCTGCACCATCACCACCACCGATCAGGCGACGGCGGCACGCGGCAAAGAGCCGCTGCGCACGCTGGCGACCTATCGCGCCGGGAAAAGCGGTCCTTTATTCGGGCAGAACGCGATCCAGCGCGCCAGCGGCGGCACCATCCGCCTCGGCGATCCGGTCGCCGTGATCGATTAGCGCGGCGATAGACGTTTCGAGCATCCGACAGCACAACCCGGACAATTCGCAGGAGTAGACCATGATCCGTCGCTTCGTCAGATTACTACCGTTCGTCGTCCTCGCCGCGCTGACCGCTTGCAGCGGCGACAGCGGCACACCCGCGCCCCAGAGCGCGCGGGAACTGCGCCAATGGCGCTACCGAGATCAGCATCATCTACGCGCCGGAATCCGAACAATATATGCCGGGCGTGATCGCCGACTTCAACCGCGCCTTCGCGCAGGGCAAAAACCCGGTCACGGGCGCGAACATGGCGAGCGGCGAGAAAGCCGATCTGCGTCACCGGCAAGTCGGGATCGTCCGGCACAGTGATGCAGGGGATCGTCAACGCCATCATCGCCCCCAACAACCAGAACGTCGAGCGCCCGGTGATCTTCGAGCCGTCGGTCAGCCATTGGCTGGCGCTGGCGAACTATCAGAGCGGGCGCCAGTTGTTCGACCTCGCCGACACGCAGGCGACTGCGCTCGCTCCGGTCGTCATGGCGATCTGGGAGAGCCGCCTCAAGGCGATTCAGGATACCGTCGGGCATCAGGATATCGGCTGGGAGGAACTGCTCGCCGTGCTCCACAGCCCTAACGGTTGGCAGGATTACGGCATCCCCAACGGACGGCGTACCGTCTTCTACGGACATACCGACCCGATGGTCAGTTCGACCGCGCTCTCCACCCTGATCGCCGAGTTCGACGCCAGCGCCCGCAGTCATGGTTTCACCGACCGCCGCCTGACGCTCGACGAAGTCCGCAACGCCGACGTGCAGCAGGGCGTCCGCGACATCGAGGAACTGATCCGCCACTACTCGACGCGCACGACCGAGTTCAAAGAGTACATCGCGCAGGGACCGCAGTATCTCGACTTCGTGGCGCTGGAAGAAAACGACCTGATCTACATCAATCGCGGCTTGACCGACTATAAGCCGCCGGAAAAACTGGTCGCGCTCTATCCCAAAGAGGGGACGTTCTGGCACGAGCACCCGATGGGCATCGTCAATGCCGATTGGACGACCGCCGATCAGCGCGATGCCGCCCGCGTCTTCGTCGATTACGTGCTGACGCCGGACGTACAGCGCCAGATCATGGCGCAGGGCTTCCGCCCCGCCAACCCGGACGTCGAACTCGGCTTCCCCTTCGTCGAGGAGAACGGCATCGACCCGAACCAGCCGACCGCCGTCCTCGACGTGCCCGCGCCCGAAGTGATCGCCGCCATCCAGCAGAGCTGGTCGTTCGTCAAGAAACAGGCGGACGTAATGCTGCTGATCGACGTCTCCGGCTCGATGGGCAACGAGGGCAAAATCGATCAAGCGCGCGAGGCGGCGCTGGCGTTCCTCGCCCACATGGAGCCGACCAACCGCGTCGGGCTGACCATCTTCAGCGACGAAGTCACCGTGCGCGTGCCGCTCGGCAACTTCGAATCGACGCAGGAGCAGTTGACCTCGCACATCAAATCGCTGCGGGCGGGCGGCGGCACCGAGATGTATCAGGCGGTGCAGCGAAGCAGCCAACGCCTTCGCCGACAGCCCGACGACAACCGCATCCGCGCGATTGTCATGCTCAGCGACGGCGCGGATACCGGCAGTTCCGGCACGTCGCTCAACGACGCGGTGAGCGGCGCTCGAAGCCAGCCGCAGCGACTTGAACCCGGTGATCCTCGATCCCGGTCGCTTACGGCTCGGACGCGGACATTAACGCGCTCAACGCGCTCGCCCGTGCCAGCAACACCAAAGTCCAGTCCGGCGATCCGCAGAGCATCCTCGGCGTGCTGGAAATCATCAGCAGCTACTTCTAGCGTCTTCTGACCTCACCCCTAAATCCCCTCTCCATTACATAGAGAGGGGACTTTAAAAACCCTTTGCAACCTGTTTTTACCCCCTCTCCACGACGTGGAGAGGGGGTAGGGGGTGAGGTTTCGCCATCAGCAAAATAGATGTGAGGGTGCAAAATGAAGGACTATCACATCAATATCTTCTACAGCCCGGACGATGATGCTTACATCGCTGACATCCCCGACTTCGAGATGTGCTCAGCCTTTGGCGCGACGCCGCAGGAAGCGCTGGAACAGGTGTTGATCGCGCGCGACGCGATCATCGAGACGATGCGCGAGCGGGGACTGCCCCTGCCGGAGCCACGTTATCGTCCGGCGATCTATCAAGCAGCTTCATGAATTTGGGCGTCTCACGGGACGCCTTTTTCGTACTCACGCCTCGATTTTTACCCCATTCTTACACGGCTGTGCTACGGTTAACCCGTTAACGTGAAGACACGAGGATTTACAGCGCTATGGCAGTGAACGAACACAACGAACAGCACGCTTTTAAAGCCGAAATTCAGCAGTTACTCAATATTTTGATCCACTCGCTCTACACCGACCGCGAGATTTTCCTGCGCGAATTGATCTCGAACGCGTCGGACGCGCTCAACCGCGTCCAGTTCGAGCAGTTGACCAACCAGAACGTGCTCGACCCCGAAGCCGAACTCTACATCGAGATCAAGCCGGATGAGGACGCCGGGACGCTGACCATCAGCGACACCGGCATCGGCATGACTCACGACGATCTGATCAACAACCTCGGCACGATTGCCCACAGCGGCGCGAAAACCTTCGTCGAGGCGCTCAAGCAGGCGCAGACCGAAGGCGTCTCCGCTCAGGAGTTGATCGGGCAGTTCGGCGTCGGCTTCTACTCGGTCTTCATGGTCGCGGATACCGTCCGCGTGGTGACGCGCTCCGCCAATCCCGACGAGCAGGCCTGGGTCTGGGAATCGAACGGCAGCGACAACTACACGCTCGAACCCGCCGAGCGCGAGACGCGCGGCACCGACGTGATCATCACGCTGAAGGACGACGCCAAAGATTTCTTGCAGTCGTGGACGCTCAACGACATCGTGCGCCGCCATTCCGATTACATCGCCTTCCCGATTTACGTCGGCGACAGCGAAGAAGCCGTCAACAAGCAGACGGCGATCTGGCGGCAAGACCCCAAAGAAGTCACCGACGAGCAGTACAACGACTTCTACAAGATGCTCACGCTCGACTTTGAAGACCCGCTGCTCCGCATCCACATGCGCGCCGACGTGCCGTTCCAGTTCTACGCGCTGCTTTACATCCCCGCCAGCGCCGAGCGCAGCATGCTCAGCATGCGCCGCGAGCCGGGCTTGAAGCTCTACGCCCGCAAGGTGCTGATTCAGGAATACACCACCGACCTGCTGCCGGAATATCTCGGCTTCGTGCAGGGCGTGGTCGACAGCGAAGACCTGCCGCTCAACGTCAGCCGCGAGAGCGTGCAGGCGAACCGCATCATGGCGAACCTCAAGAAGACGCTCACCGGCAAAGTCTTGAGCGAACTCAAGCGCGTCGCCAAGAACGAGCCGGAGCAGTATCACCAGATTTTCGCCGCGTTCGGGCGGGTGCTCAAGCAGGGGGTGGCCGTCAGCCCCGCCGACCGCGACGAGATCGAGCCGCTGCTGCTCTTCCCCAGCACCCACTCCGCCAATGCCGACGAGTGGACGACGCTGGCGGATTACGTCGGGCGCATGGTCAAGGGGCAGACCGACATCTACTACGTGCTCGGCGAGGATTTCGCCAGCGCCAGCCGCAGCCCGCACCTCGACAGCTTCCGCCAGCGCGGGATCGAGGTGCTCTACTTCACCGATCCGGTCGATCCGATCATGCTGATGGGCTTGAGCGAGTTCGACGGGCACAAGCTCCGCAGCGCCGACGAAGCCGACATCGATCTGCGCGAAGTTGGCGAGGTCAAAGAGGAAGAAGCCACTGAGGAAACGCCGCTGCCGCAAGCCGATTTCGGCGCGCTGCGCCAGCGCTTCGCCGACGTGCTCGGCGAGCGCGTGGTCGAAGTGCGCGAGAGCCAGAATCTGGTCGGCAGCCCGGCGCGGCTGGTCAGCAAGGACAACGACCCGCAGCGCAATATGTTCCGCATCAACCGCCTGATGGATCGGGATTACGAGCTGCCGGTCAAAATTCTGGAACTCAACCCGCGCCATCCGCTGCTGCACAACCTCAGCGGCATGATCGCCGCCACGCCCGACAATCCGCTGATCGACACGGTGGTCGAGCAGGTTTTCGAGACGGCGCTGCTGCAAGACGGCATCCACCCCGACCCGGCGGCGATGGCGGCACGGCTCTATACGCTGATGCAGGCGGCAACCGGGAAAAACAGTGCTGAGTAACGAGTACTGAGTGCTAGAACAAAGACGTACAACAAGCGCCTCGGACGTCGAGGCGCTTGTTGTTTGCTCAGCACTCGGTACTTCTTCTTTGCTTTATTCCGCTGACTTCTGTCAGAACGTGCGCCACCATGTCTTCGAGCGTCATCCGCTGCGCCTGCTCACAGGCGTCCCAGATCGCGCGCGGGCAGAGTTCCAATTCCAGGGCGGAAAACATCGCTTCGGCGCGTTCCAGCGTCTCGACGCGCATCGGATAATTCAGCGCCAGCGCCAGAATTTCGACGGCAGTATCTTGATCACGGTTGGACGAGAGCAATTTCAGCAAGATCGACGAGAATGTCGAGGACTTTAGGCGTGATTTCGGCTTCCATCGCCGCTTCAAGTTCAGAATAGAGGGTTTCCATTGATAGCCTACAGTTGAACCCAAAACGATACCTAGTTTTATCACAAAATATGGGGCAAGTGGTAGCGATTTCACGAAAAATTGGCAAATACTCTCATCCAGTCTAAAACAAAAATCTGGCGCTGCCGCGAGGGCAACGCCGGATTTTTCTTACCGAGCTGAATAGATCTAGAGGGTGTTGATGACGTTCGAGAAAATGTTACCGATCGCGGGTCCGAGCAGCGCCAGAATGACGATGACGACGACGGCAACCAAGACCAGGATCAAGGCGTACTCTACCAAACCTTGACCTTCTTCACGGGGCATATACATCATGATGATTTCTCCTGAATGAATGATGAAGCACCAGCAATTTGTGCTACCTATTAATCTACCACAAGTTATAGTTGTTGCAACATTAAGGTCGCGAACTTTTTTGTGAAGAATTACTTACACTTTTTGAAGCGCCGGGAGCGCGTCAAGTTGAGCGACCAGCGCCTCGACCGGCGGCTGTAGTGCGGGCTGACGGCTTCACTTAGTTGTCGCACCAAGAAACGATCATTGAGGTTGATCGCTTGCAGCGTCAGGGCGTTGAACTCGTCGCTATGCGCCATGAGATACGGATATTCGTGCTCGGCGTGATAGCGGATCGCTGGCGAGGATGGTGGTCATGCTCACGTCGCGCTTGTCGACGTGAACTGTCAGCGCCCCGCGCGCGGCAGCATCGATCCCGGCAGCGTCGGCGGCGCGCTCGACCGCGCTCACCAGCCGGATCGTCTGCGTCCACCACGCGGCGAGCTGCGGGTACTGCGTCGCGCACGCGCAGCAGCGGCGGCTGTTCGCCCCGCAGGGTGAAGCGCAGCGCCAGCACAAAGGCTCGGGCATACTTGCGGATGGTCGTCAGCATGGCAAAATCCCTGATGGGTGTTTAATGATGAGTAATTAGTTTTTAGTCTTTAGTTTTTAGCTAAAAACCAAGAACTAAGAACTAAAAATCTACCCTTGTCACTTCCTTCGCTTGAGCGCCCGCCGCCCGAACTCGATCCCCGCGCCGATCACGATCACCACCTGCACCGCCAGCGCGAGCACAATCCACATCTGGATCGTACTGCGCGGCTGCGGCGCGGCATCCGCCGTCATCACTCGCAGATCGTCCGGCGTGGCGAGCGCGGCGATCTCGGTCGCGCCCGGCGTCGGATCGTCGTTAAACCCCGGCGGCACGACGTTCGCCCCGGCGGTCGCAATCGCGCTCGTCGGGCTGATTGCCAACGTGGCGGTTGGACATCCACCGACTCCGGCGCAGCGGTTGGGGCATCCACCGACTCCGTCGAGCCGTTGCGACATCTGGCGCTGGCGGCGTCGTGGTGGCAACGGCTGGCAGTTCCGGCGTCGCGGTCGCAATGTCGAGCGGCGCGACTTCGGGCGTGTCAACCGTCGATGGAGCATCGGTCGGTGGGGGTGCTTCGGTTGCCGGATTGGTTTCCGGCGTGGGCGTGTACGTCCCCGCTTTGGGCGGCACGAGGAAGGTGCTGCCGACTTCGAGGTCGCGCACATTGGTCAGCCCGTTCAATGCCATCATGTAGGGCAGGTCTGCCCACGTATAGCCGTAGATCAGTGCGATATCGCCCAGCGTGTCGCCCGGTTGGACGATGTGCTTGATATTGCCGTGCTCGTCTGAACCGCCGACGTAAGCCGGGGGACCCGCCGCCGCGCTGGCAGCCGACTGCCCGCCGCCGTTCGAGTTGGCGCTCGGCGGCGGCGCGCCCGCCCCACCGAAGACGAACACGTAAGCCGCGCCCCAACTCCCGCGCGCGACGCCGATGCCGATCTCGTTGAAATTGGCGCTGATCATGGTGTTGAAGTGGATGGCGGAGTTCATCCAGAATGTCCACGCATCGTTGGCGGTCGCGTTAGTACCGCCGTAGATGTTCTCGCCGACGTTGGTCGAGGGGTAACCGGCGTTGAGCGCGCGCGTGCGCGGTCCTGATCCGTCCGGGTGAGTGTGGCTGATCTGCCCGTTATCGACGATCCACTGCGCCTGCTGCTGTGCCGCAACGCCTAACGCTCCATTGAGCGACAGGGATGGCAATCCGTGCGCGGCGCGCAGGGCGTTGATCCGCCCCAGCAGATCGCTCGAACTCTTGTGCCTGCGCCGGAAAAACGCCCACTATGAGGGCGAACGTGAGCAAAACTAGCTTCCATCGCATAAGCCGGGTATTGTAGCATCGTCCGAACGCCTGAGAAAGTCGCAAGCTGAGCACGACTTACAGCGCGGTTTTTCGCAGACCTCCTGCTCTGGCTGGGGATGAGGTAAAGTCAGTGAGTAGCTGGACAAGCGAAATTCTCCCTCATGAAAGACCGTCTTCGCGCTCCCACTTTATGAGAGTAACGTGAATTCGCCGCAACCTCGGGTTCCAACCGTTACTTTATCTACGTTAAAGGGTTTTAAACTATGTTAAACTTTTCACCGTCAACTTGTGAGCCTTACTTGGAGCATCATGAACAGTGAGTTAGCAGGCGTGATACTGGTAGTCGCGGTGAGTTATTTGTTGGGTTCCATCCCGACTGCTTACCTCGTTGGGCGCATGCGCCATGTCAATATCTTCGAAGTGGGTAGCGGAAATATGGGCGCGACCAACGTCATCCGCGCGACCGGCGGCGTCGGCTGGGGTGTACTGGTCTGGTTCTTCGATAGCTGCAAAGGCATTCTGGCGATGCTGATCGCCACCAAAATCATGCCGGAAAACCCCGCTGCCGGCATGACCATCGCCGCGGTGGTCTCGATCATCGGGCACAACTGGTCACTGTTTGCGACTCTGCTCACCGGCACGCTCCGGGGCGGCAAAGGCGCGGCAACTACTTTCGGTACGCTCATGCTGATCATGCCCTTTCACGTCATCGCCGCCATGCTCGTCCTCTGCGGCGCCATCATCGCGCTGACGCGCTACGTCTCGCTTGGCGTCCTGCTGATGTTCGCGCTCGGCGTCGCGTGGCTGCTCGTGCTCGTGGGCGAACACACCGTCCCGGTTGAATACACCTTCTACGCGCTGGCGATCACCACGCTGATCTTGATCCGCTTCCGCGAGAATATCCAGCACTTGCTCGACGGCACGGAGCGTCGTTTCGGCGAACGTGCGTAGTCTGCGGGTCGTCTCAATTACCCTGCTGCTTTGCGCGGCTTGTACCTCCGGCGTCACCCTGACGCCGACCATTACGCCATCGGTCACGCCGACGTCGCGTTTTAGCACGCATGTTGGACCCGTCGTCCGCGCCACGCTGCCGCCGACGTGGACGCCCACGCCCACACCGCTGCCGACCCGAACTCTCACGCCGACGCCGGTAACCCCCACGCCCACCGCTTCACCCGTGCCCAGTCTCGCCGACCTGTGCGACTCGCTTCAGGTCGTCAGCGGCTTTGACGACGGGCACGTTTTCCAGTGGACTGACACGATTGAGGTATTTTTCGGCACCCCGCTGACCGACGTCGCCGATCCCAAAACCGGCGCGCCGATCGCGCTGACCGTCCGCTTTCTGGCGACCCACAGCGCCAGCGGCGAGAATCTGGGCGCGCAGTTGGCAGGCGGGCAGATCTTCGGCATGGAACTCCCGGTCGATCAACTGCCGCAGCCCGGCGACTACACATGGCAGATCGCCATCTCCGGCGACGGCATCGACGATCAATGCCTCCACAGTGGCAGCTTCTCCGTCTTGCCGCCGGAAGCGACGCCCGAAACCACCGCTGAAGCGACTCCGGAGATCACGCCAACTTACTGACATAACGGTGTCACTGGCTGCCCGTATGCTGGACTCATCGACTCAATTTCACGAAGTGAACCACGAGGTGAACCCATGAGCCACTTCACGACGAGCGGCAGCTTGAGCGCCGTCCCGCCCTTCGATTTCGCCCAATCGCTCGCCTTTCTGGGCGAGTTCCCACCTGCCCACAACCAGCAAAGCATCAGCGGCACCAGCCTGACCAAAGCCGTCATGATCGATGGGCAGGTCGTCGTCTTTCGCCTGACGGCGAGCGCCCCCGGTCTCGACTATACGCTGTTCTCCGCTCAGCCGATCAGCGCCGAGCTTCAGCGCGCCGCCGCCGACCGGATCGCCTTCTTCCTCAGCCTCGACGATGACTTGCGCCCCTTCTACGCCCTCGCCCAGAGCGATCCGCCCTTCGCGCCCGTGCTCGAACGGCTCTACGGCTACCATCAGGTCAAGTTCCTAACGCCATTCGAAAACGCCTGCTGGGCGATCCTGTCGCAGCGCATCCCCGTGCAGGTTGGGTTAATGCTCAAGGCGCGTCTGGGCGATCAATTGGGAGCAGCGCTGACGGTCGAAGGCGTCGCCTACAGCGCTTTCCCCGACGCTCCCCGCGTGCTCGAACGCGCCGACGACCTCGACGCAATCGTCGGCAACCAGCGCAAAGCCAACTATCTGCGCGCGGCGGCGCAAGCCTTCGCCACCGTTGACGAGGCATGGCTGCGAACTGCGCCCTACGACGAGGTTGAGGCGTGGCTGCTCGCCATCAAGGGGATCGGCGCGTGGTCGGCGAATTTCATCCTGATTCGCGGCTTGGGGCGGATGGATCGCGTGGCGATCAGCGAAGGACGGATGCTCGACGCCGCGCGCAAGGTCTATGGCGACGACCTCAGCGACCAGCAGGTGATCGACTTAGGCGCGCGCTACGGCAGCTATCAGGGCTACTGGTCGCATTATCTCCGCGCGCTGAGCTAACTATGCGGTTCGCAGTCATAGCCCGCAAGCCGCTCGCTCGTGTATACTTAGGGGAGTGCGGTAAGGGGGATGTATGACTGAGTCAACTTCGGAATGGGTGAGCTTGCGGCAGGCGGCGACGATGCTCGGCGTTCACCCGGCGACCGTTCGCAACTGGGCGGATAAAGGCGATATCCCCTCGCGGCGCACGCCCGGCGGTCACCGCCGCTTTCGTAAGGCGGATTTGCTCCAGTATGCGGCGACGCAGGGCGAGCTTCAGCCGCTCGAAGTGCAGGTGATCATCCAGAACGCGCTCGGTCGCACCCGGATGCAGGTCAGCGAACTCAACAGCGAGGCGTGGTACACCGCCATGAGCGACCCCTCCCGCGAGCAGCTCCGCGAGCAGGGACGCGACGTCCTTGAGGCGCTGCGCGACTATCTCGCTCACGGCGCGCCCGAAGCCAAACTCGCCCCGGCGATCCGCCTCGGCGAGCAGTACGCCATCATCCTCGAAGCCGATCAGTTAACACTGCCGCAAGCGGTGCGCGGCTTCCTCTATTTCAGCGACTTCGTGACCAACTCCGTCCTGACGTGGTCGGAGATCACGCCGCCGCGCAGCGCCTCCGAGTGGGCGAATCTGCTCCGGCAGGTCAACACCTTCATCAACACCATGCTGCTCTCGATCATCGAATTCTATCAGGAAGACTAGGCTTGAACCCGATCACGTCGTGTAGGGGCACGGCGCGCCGTGCCCCTACGATTCGGGTCGAGGATACGCCGTGACTCCCTCGCCCGCATGGGTCGCGCTCAGCCTCGTCGAGCACGTCGGCGCGAAGAAGCTGCGCGCGCTCGCCGACACTTTCGACGGCGACCTCGACGCCGTGCTGGCGGCGGACGTGGCGACGCTCCAGCGCGTGCCGGGGATCGGTCCCAAGATTTCCGCAGCCATCTGCGCGGTCGATCTCGACTCCGTCGCCGCCGCGATCCCGCGCTGGCGTGACGCCGGGATCGCGCTGATCACGCTCGACGACCCGGCTTACCCCGACACTTTACGCCAGATCGCCGACGCCCCGCCGACGCTGTTCGTGATCGGCGCGTGCCGCGACTTGCGTTCGGTCGCGGTGGTCGGCACGCGCTCGCCCTCGCGCTTCGCCGCCGACGCCGCCCGGCAGATCGGCTACGAGCTGGCGCAGCGCGGCGTTCAGGTGATCAGCGGCTTGGCGCTCGGCATCGACAGCGCCGCTCACATCGGCGCGCTGGCGCATCCCTCCGGCGTGACTTCGGCGGTGCTTGGCAGCGGCGTCCTCAACGTCTACCCGTCCGGCAACCGCCCGCTCGCCCAAGCAATTATTGGGCGCGGCGCGCTGCTCAGCGAGGTGCACCCATCGGCGCAGCCCAAGCCCTCGACGCTTGTCGCCCGCAATCGCATCATCAGCGGGCTGTGCGCGGCGCTGATCGTGATCGAAACCGCCGTCGATGGCGGCGCGATGCACGCCGCTCGCCGCGCCGCCGATCAGGGACGGCAGGTCTACACTCTCGACCTGCCCGCCTCCGGCAACCGCGCCCTGATCGACTCCGGCGCAGCCATCCTCACGCCAGATTTAGCTGGCTTCATAAATGACTGACGCGCTTTTAACTAAAAACTAATGACTAACCACTAATCACTTTACTCAGTGCCAATACGCCCAGAACCCGCCCGCGTTCTTGACCGCCTGCTGGCTCAAAAAGACGATCTCCACGCCAATCACCAGCTCGGAGGGGTAGCATTCGCGCCGCAGCGCCGCGATCAACGCGCCGCGCAGCAGGTCGAAATAACCCTGCTCGCACGCGGCATACAAAGCGTTGTCGTGCTTGTAGAGCAGGCAGATCGTCAAATGCTCCGGGGCGACGTGCGCTGCGCCGAAGAACTTGTGCTCGACCACCGGCGGCTTGAGCTGCTTGTGATCGCGCAGTACGCAGCGGATCGCCTGTTTAACCTTGGCGTCATATAACCGCCGCTGCGCGATGAACCGCGCGCGCTCGCGCCGACCCTCCAGCCGCAGCAGGGGAGACATCTTGATCGTCCTATTTGTGATCTCGATACTTGGATCGTATCGCGTCCCGGCGCGCCCCGCCCCCTAATCTTTGGGACGTGACTTTTAGGCGGTTTTACCCTTAGCGCCGGGCAGGTTTCCCCCTCTCATCACGGAGAGGGGGCTAGGGGGTGAGGTAAAGGGGTGAGGTTTCTGTAGGGGCACACGGCGGTGCGCCCCTCGATCTCTATGCGTCTTCTGCTTTCGCCCAGAATTCGTCCAGCGCGTGCGTCACGTCCGCCAGTTGTTCGAACTGCGGCAGCCCCTTGGTCGGCTCGACGCGCACCGCTTGCCAATTGTCATGGGCAGCGAGGAAATCGGGCAGCGTGTCGAAGCGCACGAAGGCGTCGCGGTCGTACAAAACCAGCACCGGCAGGCTCAGCTTGGCGTAAACCGCCACGCGGATGTCGGGCGAGAACAGCATGCCGCTGACGAAGTAGAGCGGCGCGAAGCGCGCGCCCGGCTGATGCGACGTTAAGTAGCCGTAGTTCTCCAAACCGGGATCGACCGCGCCTTCGAAGCTCTGCTTGAGGAAGAAGCGGATGCTCTGCGGCGTCGCAATCAGGTCGTAGAAGGCTTGGCTCCACAGCGGCACCGAGAACAGCTTCAGGAAGGTGTCGCTCGTCCCTTTGTCGCTGGCGTTCTGCGAGGCACGTTTCTGCTCGCGGCTGGTGAAGCCGCTGGGCGAGATCAGCGCCAGCGAGCGGAAGGCGTCCGGACGCTCAAGCGCCGCCCGCGCCGCGAACTCGCAGCCGAGCGACAGCGCGATCACGTCGGCGGGCACGCCGATGCGGTCGAGCAGCGCGAGGATCGCGTCCTTGTAGAGGTTGGGCGAGTAAACCCGGTCGGCGCGCTCGGAGAAGCCGAAGCCCGGTAGGTCGAGCGCGTAAACGTCGCGCTGCCCGCGATACGCCTGAAAGATCGGGCGGAGTTCGTAGGCGCTGCCCGCCGCGTTGATGCTGTGGATCAGCACCAGCGGCGGCTGCTTGGCGGACTGGTCGGCATTTACGTCAGCGTAGACGTTCAGGAAGCCGGTTTTCTCGCCGCTGAAGCGCTCGCGCTCAGCATCGATGGCGGGCGGCAGGGCTTGGTTGTGGTCGATGGCATAGCGGCTGTAGAGCAGCCAACCACCAACGACGGTGATCACAGTTGAGATCGTGGAATTCAGCAGACTGGCGAACGGAGATCGGTTGCTCATGGCGTTGCCCTTTGGCATTATCAAATTATGCCAATCATACCTTATCCGCCCGCCCACGCGCCGATTCTCTCACCGCCCGTTCAAATGCGGTCTGTCATTTGTCCATATTTGGCTAAATCGGATATTGGGACGTAGGGGCACGATAGATCGTGCCCCTACATCGAGATTTCGTGGAGTGCGTGGAGAGGGCAGGGGTGATGCTGCATTTACTCGGCGGCGTCTTCGAGTTCTTCAATCGTGTTCATGATCAGCTCGACCGCCGCGCCGAGCGTCTCGGTGGTGAACTCGAACTTCGCGCCGGACGCCGCGTACAGTTCCGGCAGCGCCGCCGTCCCGCCCAATGCCAGACCGCGCCGGTAAGCCGCCAGCGCCGCCGGTTGATTTTCGAGCATGTTCGCCCAAATCTGCACCGCGCCCAACTGCGCCATCCCGTATTCGACGTAGTAGAACGGGTAGCGATAAATGTGCAGCTTGCGATGCCAGCCATCGGCTTGGTCGGCTTCCAGCCCGCTGTAGTCGATCCCCGGCATGTATTTGTCCCACAGCGCCGCCCACTGCGCGTCGCAATTTTCGGCGATCATGGCGTCGTCGGCGTGGGTGTAGACCCAATGCTGGAAGGCATCGACCACCGCCATATAGGGCCAGAACAGGATGATCTTCTCCAGATGCTCGACCCGCCCGCGCGCCGTCTCCGCCGCCGAGTAGAACCCGCCCTGCTCCCGCGACCAGAACGGCGTGGTGAGCAGTTCCATCGCCATCGACGCGACCTCGTTGAACTCCGCCGTGACCGGGCGCTGCATGGCGTAAGGCAATTTAAGCTTCTCGAAAGCGTGGAAAGCGTGCCCCGCTTCGTGCACCAGCGTGCGGATGTCGCCGTGCAGCCCGACGCTGTTCATGAAGATGAACGGTCGCTTGACCTGCGCGAACTGGGTGCAGTAGCCGCCCGGACCCTTGTTCTTGCGGTTGTCGAGGTCGAGCAGCCCTTCCGCCCGCATGATGTCGTAGTAATCGCCCAACTGCGGGTCGAGCCGCCGGAAGATGTCCGCCGCCCGCGCCTTCAATTCGTCCACGTCGGCGAACGGACGCAGTGGATCGCGCCCCAGTGGATCGATATTCAAATCCCACGGACGCAGCGTCTCGTAGCCGAGCATCTGGCGGCGGCGCTCGTAGACCTGTGACGCCGCCGGGACGACCACCTCAGCGATGGCGTCCAGAAAGCGCTGGTTCGCCTCGGTCGTGTAGTCGAAGCGCTTGCGCGCCTGCCATGCGTATTCGACGTAATTCGCCTTACCCGCATTGGCGGCGATCTTCCGGCGCACCGTCAGCAGTTCCACCCACAGCGCGTTGAGCGCGTCGCGGTCGGCAAGCTGCCGCTGCGAGACCGCCTTCCACGCCCGCTCGCGCACGGTGCGGTCGGCGTCGAGCAGCAGCGGCTCCATCTGGCGCAGAGTCTTTTCTGCGCCGTCCCACGTCACGGTCTGCGCGCCCATGATCTTGTTGAAGCGGATTTTGAGCTGTTCTTCTTCGGTCATCAGCGGCAGATTCTCCGCCCGGAACAAATCGACTTCCGAGCGCAGATTGCGCAGCGCGATAGCGAGTTCAGCCGGTTCCAGCCCGCTGGCGAGCAGCTTGAGCTTCAGTTTTTGCTCGGCGGCTTCCGCCTCCGGCGCGATCTGCTCGACGTAAGCCCGCAGCAACCCTTCGGCTTCCTCGTCGGCGGTGTTCTGGGTTGTCGCGACGTGCAGCCGCGATCCGTACTCGCCCACCAGATCGTCCAGCCGCGTGAAGTCGAGCAGCCATGAGTTCAGCGTCGCCGCCGTCAGGTCGCGCGCCTCTAGTTCGTCGTAATACGGCTTGATCGCGTCCCACGGCTTGCCCTTCAAATCGTCGGAACTCGTCGGTAACGTGTTGAACATGAACAGTACCTTTCGTTAAGCGGAAGTGATTAGTGATTGGTTCTTAGTTTCAATCTCGTGGCGATGTGCAAAACTCGAATAGGCGATCTGCGAACGAACTAATCACTAAAGACTAAGAACTAAGAACTGGTTTTCAACTCCAGCGGCGGACGCGGCGTTTCCGGTGTGAAGTCGTAATAGACGTGATAGACGCCCACCTGTTCGTGCTGATAGGTGATCCCCTGCGCCGCGAAGATCGCTTCCAGCCGCTCGCGCACCGCCGTGACGTTCGCCGTGATGTAGGCGATCTGGCTGTCCGGAGCGGCGTCGGTCGCCTGCCGGTAGGACGGAACGCGGTCGTCGTAGGGCGTGTAGCTCAGGTCGGGCTTGTAGGAGAGCGCCGCGCTGTAGATCAGCCGCTCGTCGCTCAGGAACGCCAGCCGGAACGAGATCCAGTAATTGGTGTAGCCGTGAACCAGCCCGTGATCGTCCAGAAAGGCGATCAGCGCGTCGTCGTCGTCGTTCGGGATGTGGGTGTCGAGGTTGAACTGGGTCGTGAATCCCGGCGGCACGGTCGTCGCAGCGGTCACCAGACCCAACCCATTGTAACCAATCACCAGTAATGCCAACCCGATCCGCAGCAGCGGCGAGCGCACGTCGGCGATCAGCACGCCGAAGGCAATCGCCAGCGGCAGCGCCATCGGTAGGAAGTAGCGCCCGCTGGGATCAATGTTGAAGCGCGAGACCAGAAACAGCGCGCAGAACAAGCCGATCATCCCGCCGACCAGCAGCCGACCGTCGCGCTTGAGGCTCGCCGGGTGGCGCAGCAGCCAGTAGAGCGCGAAGACGTAAATCAGCAGGATGAAAAGCGCTTCCGGCACGAGGAAATAGCTGGCGTACCACGGGAAACGCAGTCCGATCACCACCGGGAAATTGAGCGCGAACAGGCTCAGCAGCCGCTCCGGAATTCCCAGCGGCGGGATGCTCATCCCGGCGAACTGGCTCGGCACGTCCGACGGGAGGTAGAAGCGCAGCGGCGCGAAATCGTTGGCGAAGGCGAATGCCCACCACGGCGCGCTGCCGACCAAGAAGCCGACCGCCGCCAGCACGATGCCAAGAACCTCACCCCTAAATCCCCTCTCCATTGCATGGCGAAGGGACTTAAAGTCTTCTACCGGCGCGCCCAGTTCCCCCGAATCCGCATCCGTCATTGTAGGGGCAGGTTTGAAACCTGCCCCTACGTCGGAATCTACATTTTCTGGTATCGGGGAGGGGTCGCGATGAGGTCGGTTCCGCCACAAATCCACCAGCCCCAGCACGCCAACCGGCAGCACGTAGGCGACGATCAGCCCGTTCGACCACCAACCGACCCCCGCGCACACGCCCAGCAGCGTCCAGCGCCACAGCGATCCGCGCTGCGCGTGCGTCACCTGCCAGCCCAGCAGCAGCACCAGATTGCCCAGCAGCAGCGTCTCGTTGTAGCCGCCCAGCGTCGAGGTCGTGTAGAGCGCCAGCAGCACCGTCGGCACGGCCAACAGCAGCCCGGCGACCGTCGCCACCACCGCCCGCCCCGAAATCTGCCAGGCGACTAGAAAGCCGGTCGCCACGATCAGCAGGTAGAGCAGCGACTCGACGAGGTGGATCGTCATCACCGTGTCGCCCAGCAGCGCGAATCCGACCGCGATCAGCCAAGCATCGAGGCTGCCCATGTAGGCTTGCCCGTAGAAGAAGACCGGGCGCTCGCCTTGCAGGATGTGGCGCGCCATCAAGCCGACCACCGCCTCGTCGGAGTGGAACGAGACGGTGCCGCTCGCCAGCAGCAGCCCCCGACCGACCAGCGCGACGGCGATCACGGCGAGGAACGCGAGCAGCGGAAAGCGCCGCGCCCTCATTGAGCTGTCACCGATCCGGCGACGCGCTCAAAGGCGACCAGAAAATCGCCCCACGCGCTCAGCGGTGCGCTGCCCGCCAGCGCAACGGTCATGCTGTCGAAGGTCAGGTCACGGGTTTCGCTCAGGATGTCCTCCTGCGTGCAGGCTTCCGGCACCGTCGGCGGCTCGACCGGCGCGGCGGCGACGACGATCAGCGCGCAGTCCCCCGGCGCGACCAGCGTCACACCCGGCGGCGCGTCCGCTGGCGATGTGATCACCCGCCACCCGGTCGGATAGGTCAGGCTGAAATGGTCATTTTCGTAAACGTTGTTGGTGACGATCACCGCTTCGCCCGGCGTCGCGCTCAAAATCGGCGAGACTTCTGCCGGAATACAGGCGCCGATCAAAAGTGTAGTTAATCCGATCAGCACTCCAAATCGGCGTATCAACCAATCGCTTTTGGCGACCCCTTTAGTGGGTCGCGTTTTTTTTAGTCGAGGGTTTAAACCCTCGGCGGTGCGTTCGTGACGTTTCCTCATGGCGCGCGGTTAGGCGTGTCGGGATTGGCGTCCATGTTGCGCGACTCCGGCTCGCCGCAGTGGACGAAGCCTGCCCACCCGGAGACCTGCCATTTACCGCCCGCGTCCTTGGTGACGTGGATCAGGCTGCACACGCCGCTCGCGCCGGTGCCCTGCTCGTAGTTGGCGATCACCTCGACGTTCCAAGCCGCGCCGTCAGGCGCGGCACGGCGATAGACGGCGCTCAACAACTTGCCCCACTCCGGCGGCGTGTACGACTGGATGCAGCCGGATGGCTCGCCACCGGCGCAGTTGGCGGCGACGTAGGCTTGCATCGGCGCGTCGAGCAAGTTCAGCGCGGTGGCGTCGTCGCCTTTGGCAGCGGAATCGACAAACGCGACCGCCGCCGCATAAGCGGGATTGGTTTCCTGCGGCGTGAGCGCCAGCGCGACCACCACAATCAGGGCGAAGATCAGGATCGTCGCCAGCCCGATGTAAAGCAACGCACGAGACTTCATTGAGTTCCAACCCTTTGCAACGCGCGCCGCCGATTTCACCAACGGCGCTGTAGGAGCGCAACACTGCGCCCACTCCTATATCCGAAATTCCTTCGTGCAGTTTGATCCACACATACATCCTACGCGCGCCCTACAGACAGGTTCTCTCCCCTCCCTGAAGTCGGGGAGGGGTCGGGGGTGGGGTCAGCGTTTGTCTCTTGCTTCCCGCAGCGCGTCCCGGATGCGCCCGCTTTCCTGCACCGCATTGACCGGGCTGATGCCGTAGCGCCCCACCGTGTTGACGATCTCAACGCAGACCGCGCCCTCGTATCCGGCGGCTTGCAGATCGCCCATCACTTGCGCGAAGTCGATCTTGCCCTTGTCGAACGGCGTTTGCAAGTGCTTGGGCGCAGCTTGGCGGATGTGGACGTGCCGGGTCTGCGGCAGCAGCTCGCGGATCGCCTCCGGCTTGGCGTTCTGGTAGACCATCTGCGCCCAGTCGAGCGTGATCTCTAGCCCCGGCACGGCGTCGAGCAGCTTGCGGGCGGCGGCGGGCGTCTCCGCCAGCGAGTTGGCGTGCGGCTCGATGCTCACGCGCAGATTGGCGGATTTAGCCGCCTCAAGCATCTCGCGCAGCGCCTCCGCCGCCCGCTCGAACGCCGCGTTATCCTCGCTGATCAGCCCCGGCGACAGCGTGATCCCCGGCGTGCCGATCAGCAGCGCCAGCGGCAGCAGCGCCTTGAACGTCTCGACGTCGCGGGCGCGGCGCGCCTCGTCCGCCAGCGAGATGCGCGGCAGCATCAGGTACAAGTCGCTCGCCGTGAGGTGATAGAACGCCAGATCGTCGCTGATTTCCGCCGCCGTCCGCAGCGGATCGACCACCGCCTTGTTGATCGCCAAGCCGACGTCGGCGCAGCGAAAGCCGAGCCGCGCCATCGTGCCGAAGGCTTCAGCCAGCGTCAGGTCGTTGAACGTCCACGTATGACAGCTAAATTCGATCATGAAGTGCATGTAGGGGCAAACCTATGTGTTTGTCCCACCTCGTGGAAAAGATAGCACATCGGCGCGAGGTGTGGCGAGTGTCGCGCCTCGACGCTCAAAATGCATCAGGCTAGCAGTTCAAGCCGCGCATGAAGCGGGCTGCCAGATAGCCGTCTTTAGACGGCTTGGTTTCGTAGCCGATGCTGCCGCTTCGCTAACGGCATCCGGCGGCAAGGGCGCCTTTGCGTTAAATCTTTGGCTGTTCGATATTCCAGCCGCACAAAATCGCGCCGCCGCATCAGTCGCAGCAGCACGTTGAACGGCTGCGGGAATTCCCGGTAGCCTTCTTCCGTGCTGATCGGCGTGACGGCGTTGATCGTGAACGCCTGCCCATGCCAGACGATCACGCAGCCGCCCGCCGCCTTCACATTGCGATACCAATCGACGCCCTCGCCATAGGTCAGTTCGATCAAGAACCAGCCGTCCTTCTTGATGGCGATTATCGGCGTCTCATACTGCCGACCACTCTTGCGCCCAACGTGCCGCACCAGCACGAACGGCGTGTTCGATCGTCCGGCGAACTGCTTGGTGACGGGGTTGATCACATTCTTGGCGAACTTGCGAACCGTTTTCAACATGATGATTTAGCTTTTCGTGGTGTGCCGGTTTTTCTTTCTCTGCGCCTTCGCTTTAAATCTTTCTCGTTCTCCCCTCTCCCCGCTTGCGTGGGAGAGGGGTCGGGGGTGAGGGGTTATCGTTTGTCTTCCGTTAGAATCGCTTGACACTTAGAACATGCGTGCTATGATCTAGTTATGTTCCGGTTTGATCAACTCCAAAACGTGCGCCAGCCGTTTCAGGTCGTGGGAGAGCAGCCCCGCCAGTTTGCGCCCGCAGCGCACCAGAAATTGATAGCGTTCGTCGTCCGGGTACGCCCACGAGGCGTAACGCAGCGCCGCTGCGATCAACTCGTCGGCGGGGACTTCCTTGGCGCTCAGCACCAAGCGGAAAAAGTCCATCCGCCGCGTGAACTCGTAGACCTCGTCCGACGTACACAGGTCAACTTGACACAGGCTCATCGGCGGACGCGGCGGCAGGCTGTGGATCATCTGCCCGCTGAACATGTAACCGATGTTGATCACGCCGATTTCGACCGGAACCATCCGGTTCTCGCGCTGGTCGAGCAGCGCGTTGTTGTCAACGTAGCTCGCCATCACCAGCTCGCGCGCCAGCGGATCGTCATCGATGCGGATGGCGTAGATCAAGCCGACGGCATGCGCCGAGTTCGTCTTCCGAGATCGCCACTTTGACGAACGCGCCGAAGGTATGCAGCTCGTCGATTTTGCTGCCCCGCGTGCCGCAGTCGAACCCGGTCGTACTGGCGCGCAAGACGCGACCGACAATGTGCTGCTGAGTAGCCGTCATCATACTGTCATACTCCTAGGCGATGCCGCCGTTTTTCGCTCCGTGCCAGCCCCTTCGATTGCAGCTTGTTCGAAGCTTCCGGCTCCAGCGCATTCTTGAACATCTCGACGCGGATCATCTCGTCCAACTGGCTTTTCTCGACGCTGCTGATGTACGCCAATTCATCCGCCCGCGTCAGCGCGTAGGGATAATGCTTGCGTCCCTGAATCGCACACTGCGCCACGATCAACGAATGCAGCGCACCAACCGCCGCTTTATCGCGCGCCACCCACAGCGGGATGTCTACCCGCGCGATAGTCGGCTTCGCTCCCAGCGACACGTTGACGTAGAAGAAGCCGATCTCGTACTGCGCGCCCAGCTTCCGCGAGTAATCGCGGTTCTGCGGCGAGTTCTGCGTCATGATCGCCGAGCGGTCGCCCGGTTCCAGCACTTCCGCGAACAGCATGGCGTCGGTTAAGCCTTCGATCTCGCCGTTCGAGCGCAGCGTCGCGTCGTTGACCTGTCCCGGCGCTAAGCTGAGCAGGTGCAGCAGACTGATTAAGTAGGTGCTGCGCGGTACGTCAAGGTAGCCGCTTAAGGTCGCGCCCGAGTCGTGCAGTTTGCGCAGCGCTTCCAGATAATCTTGCTCGACCTGCTGCGCTCCGGCGACCTCATTGCCGCCGAAGAACTTGAGCAAGCCGCCGTCGTGAATACCGATCAGCGGGCGCGGCTCGTTCTGATGCTCCCACGCCGCTTTCGCCAACCACTGCATTTCCATCACCGAGCGCCGCGCGTTGACCGTCTGGTTGGTGATCAGCCGTCCGTCTTTGTCGGTCAGCAGCGCCTCGCTGTAGACCAGTTCCGGCTCGGTCGCTTGCTCCGGCAGGCGGGGAGACTCGCCGTGATAGTAGACGAACGTCCCCATGTTGATCAGGTAGTACTGGGCTGCCGAGTGCGCGTCCGGGTAGACCTGCGACCCATCGACCGCGATCAGCGTCGCGCTCTCCGGCACACCCGGCAGTCCGCCGACGCCACAGATCAGCTCGTCGTCCGGGCGCGGAGCCGGTGCTGCCCCGCGATACCCGCTCACGCTCGAACTCGCGCACTAGCTTGATCCGCTCGTGCACCGCGTCGAGGTCGGTCGCCGCGTAGAACAGGTCGAGCGCGATCTGAAGCTTGCTGGTCAAGCCTTGGCTGCGATGCCCCAGATAGCGCCCCATCGTCTGCACCTGCACGACGATTTTGTTGAACTCTAGCGACACTTATGACCGCCTAAGAAAGTTAGTATTTCCCAACATATGCGCTTAGCGTAGCACCAACGTTCTATGCCGTCAAGCAGGGGGAACTTATTGCTAAGTGCCGCGACGGGTTTAAACCCTCGGCGAAGATAGCAGATCGTGTTATAAAATGCTTTAGACTTACCCCCTAAACACTCCGCTGACCGCTGAAAGCCGAGCGCCGATCTGTGCAATAGGTCCTAAAGTTATGCCTATTTTTGTAAAACAATGTGTTTTTGTTACGGAAGTTTGTTATAATCACTGCTAAGGGGAAGAAAATAGCGTTTGACCTTTATCCTCTGATTTGATTTCCGCATCCGTACCCAAAACGAACCCCTACTTACGAATTAAGATTGTATTTTTAAAATAAGTTTGTCGGTTGTTCGTCGGTGAGTTTTAGGTGAATGCGAAACCACATGGCTTCAAACTTGGTTCTCGATCCTGTACATCGTAAGTCCACGTCAACCGAGTTGGTTTTCGCCGGTGACGAGGTCCGTCTCGCCGGGCAGATCGATTACCCCACTACCCCCCGTCCTAATAATGGCTACCCATTGCTGTTTGTGCTGCACCATGCCTGCTGCAATACGCGTGCGGATTACGCCGATTACGCGCTAGCGGGGCTGGCGAATGGCTTTGCCGTCTTCCGGTGGGATAAGCGCGGCACCGGGCGCAGCGGCGCGAGCGGACGCGGCTCGACCACGCAGGATGCCGTCAACGCCTACGAACTCGCGCTGACGCAGCCGAACGTCAACCGCCGCCGCGCGGTGATGCTCGCCTTGGGGGCAGGGTCAGGTCTGTTGGGGAGTGCTTTCGGGCTGTTCGCCCGCGCGCAGCATCCTTTTGCCGCTTTGTTGATCGCCAACTTGCTCGGTCCTGATGAGATTTTGGCGCTCGATACGCGCGTCAAGATCGTTATGAGCGCGCAAGACTGGAACGCACCTGAGGTTTACGCCACCGAAGCCGCTGCCGCCCATCAAGCCGCCTATCGTCATGGCGCATCTTACGACATTATCGACTGTGACGACCGCCTGCTGATGGAGATCGACCCGCACGGCAACATGGTGCTCAACAACTCCGCACGAAAGGGTATCACCGCTTGGTTGAACAATTTAGCCCGCCTTTCAGCGTCCAGCTAAACGACTGCGCCGCGCTTGTCACCGGCGCGGGTGAGGGCATTGGGCGGGCGATTGCGCTGGCGCTGGCAGCTTCCGGCGCCGCCGTTGTCGTCAATGATTTGAACCCTGATCGTGCTGATCAGGTCGCGGCGGAGATCGCCGCTATGGGGGGGCGTTCGCTGGCATGGCAGGCGGACGTCGCTAATCGCTTTCAAGTCGGCTCGATGATCGAAGCCGGACGCGACGCTTTCGGGCGCTTGAACATCCTCGTCAACGCGGCGAGCGTGCTCAAGCGCAGCGCCATGTCCACGCTCGACGAATGGGATTGGCGTCGCGTCCTCGACGTGAACCTGACCGGCGCCTTCTTCTGCACCCAACTGCTCAGCCGCGTCATGGCGGACGAAGGCGGCGGCGTGATCATCAACGTCGCTTCGACCGCCGGACATCCGGCAACCATGCCTGACAGCATCAGCTACGTCAGCACCAAAGCCGGGCTAATCGGCTTGACCCGCCAGAGCGCCCGTGAACTGGCGCCGCTCGGCATCCGCGTCAACGCGGTCTGCCCCGGCAGCATCGCGGGTGACGGCGCCGACGCCGGATCGCCCGCGTTGGGGCGAACGGGATCGCCGGAAGAAGTCGCCAGCGTCGTGCTGTTCCTCTGTTCCGGCGCGGCGAGCTTCGTCACCGGGCAGGCGATCAACGTTGACGGCGGCGAGGCAATGACGTAAGCGCACCTCCATTTGCCTTGATACGGGTATCTGAAAATATCCCCCATGCGGAAATGTAGGGGGCAATTGAATGCCCCTACGAGAACAAATCCGTAAGTTCAGCCAGCCGTGATTGCTCAACTGCTGGCTGAACCCGAACCACAAAAAAGCGACCCGTTGATCGGGTCGCCTGATGTAAAGCTGATGCCGCCCAGCAACGGGCAGCGCTTGAGCCTAACGCGCCTTTACCAGCGCGCCAAGAGCGAAGGATTCCGGCAATTGTTCCGACTGCACGCCGATCAGCATGCTGACGAGGTAGCCCTCTCGTTGAATCTGCACGCCGGGCAGGCGCGCCCCTAATCCATGTACCGAGGCTTCTAACATCCCGGTGCTGTTGAAGCGCTCCAGCGCCGCTTGATCCTCCCACAGCACGATCAACTCGGCGCGGTCGGGGTCGTCAACCTGTTCAAGGAAAAAGGCGGAGACAAAACCGGGGCGGGTACGAACCTTCGGGAGATAACTGCGTTGCACGATCTCCCGCATATGTTCCATGTTTTCCAAAGGAACACAGAATCGAAGTTTTCTGCGCGTACATAATTGCTCTCCCTACGCTTTATGTATATTGAAACACGAAATCATTGCGCTGTAAATTACGAAAGCGCGATTCAGTTTGTGCGTTCTGCACGAAATCGAGCGCTTCGTGTCCCGTAAGCTGTTAGTAATCTTTTACAATTCACTTGTAACCGTTTACAAAATTCATATTTTTCTTTTTGCGCGATCTCCCCTGGCGTGCTACAAACTGAACGACGCTTATGAACCGGGTTGTCTGGTTTGTATTGGATCGGTCAACTGAGCAAAATCGGAGTAACCAATTGATGAGACCCTTAAGACTGCTGCTTGGTATCGCGCTGCTGCTGTGTGTCAGCGTGGGGATCGCTGCGGCGCAGGATGCCACCCCCGAAATCACGCCCGAAGCGACCACCGAAGCGGCGCCCACGCTGACGGAAATCTTCGCCGGGCTGCCCCAAACCCGTCAGGCGGACGGCGGCTACGTCGTCGGCGAGCCGGACGCGCCGATCACAATCATCGAGTTCAGCGATTTCGCCTGTCCTCACTGCGAAGACTACGCCCCGGTGATCGATCAGGTGATTACCGACTACGTGGCAACCGGGCAAGCGAAGTTGGAATTCCGCGTCATGCCGACGGCGGGCGGAGTCAAGACCTACATCGTCGGACGGCTGATGGACTGCGCCAACGATCAGCAACCGGGCGCGTACTGGGCTTCCTATGAACTCATGTATGGTTGGGCGATACCGGGGAACTACACTGGCAACGTGCCCCAACTGCTCGCCGACGAGCTGAAGATCGATTACGACAAAATGATGACCTGCGCCAATGACGCCCGGCAGGTCGATGCCGACATGGCGTTCGCCGACGCGAATGGCATCAGCGGAACGCCAGCGATCTTGGTTCGCTACGGCGACGGCGACCCGCAGCCAGCCGTCCTTGACGGCGTGACGTATGATCGCGGCGGCGTGCCCTTCGAGGTGCTGGCGCAGGTCATCGAGGCGGCGAATGCTAATCCGCCGGAGCTGATGCCCACCGAAGAAGTGACGCCGGAAGTGAAGCTGTAGAGCGGCGCTCGGATCGCCGCCTAAAGTAGGGGCAGAAATCGGTTCTGCCTCTACGACGGGCTTTCGGTCACGCTGGGTGTGATCACCGGCGTATTGGTCGGTCGAGGTTCATCGGTCGGCGGGACGATCAAGGTCTGGACGACGACTTGCAGCACCACCGGCTCGTTCAACTGCGACGACAGCGAATTCTGGACGATCTGGACTTCCTGCGGCGTGATCGGGTCGGCGGATCGCAGCGTCGCGAGGATCGTCAAGGTGCTGCTGTCCTCGACCTGCATATCGACCAGCACCGCCGGAGCGAACGCATCCTGTAACCGCTGCCCAACCGTGCTAGCGGCGGTCTTGCGGTTGCTCAGGTTAAGCAGCACGATCAGGATCGGCAGCGCCAGCAGCAGCACCAGCGCCCACGAGAGGTACTGCCGCCGCCGCGACTTCTCCACGAGGCGCGGACGCATCCCCATCCAGAAGAAGACCGCCCAGCCCGCGAGGCTGATGCAGACGATATTGGTCGCGAACAGCAGGAACGCGCCGAGCGCCAAACTCTCGTAGCCGGTCGCCAGCGCCAGCCCAATCGTACACAGCGGCGGGACTAACGCGGCGGCGATAGCGACCCCGGCGAGCGCGGCGGGAATATCCTTGCGCGCCGTCGCATACGCGCCGATCAGCCCGGCGGTGATACCGACCGCCGCGTCGAGCAGCGTTGGATGGCTGCGCGAGAGCATCTCCACCGTCGGCAACTCCATCCCCACCAGCAGCGCGAAGCTAAAGGCGATCAGCAGCGCGACCAGCATCCCCGCCAGTAACGTCGGGACGGCACGGCGCATCAGTTCGATCCGTCCGGTCGTCAGCCCAATCGAGAAGGCGATCAACGGCTGCATCAGCGGCGCGACCAGCATCGCCCCGATGATCACGGCGGCGCTGTCGAGCAGCAGCCCCGCCGAGGCGATCAGCGCGGCGACGATTGCCAGCACGAAGAAATCGAGGCTCGGCATCGCCATTTCGCCCGCCATCCACACCAGCGTATCCTGTTCCAAATCAGTCAGCGTCGGCAGAATCCAGCGCACTCGCCGCTGAAGCTGGCGGCTGAGTCCGTTGCGCGTGTCCACGCGCGCCGAAGTCAGGATCACCGGACCCGGCGTGTTGTTGAGCAGGCGGTCGGAAAAGCGGCTGAACAGCCATTTCTCGAACACGTCGCGGTCGGCGAAGCCGATCACGATCAAATCGTCGTCGCGGACGCGCGCCAGCAGCCCGCTCACCGGATCATTGGCGGTGACGACCGTCCGCCGCACATGTTCCGTATTGGGCAGCCCCGCCAGCGACCGCTCGATCCGCGCCCGCCCTTCCCACTGCGTATGCCCGCCGCGCTGCACCGCAATCGCCTCGACCGGGCTGTTGAACCCGGCGGCGACCCGCAGCGCGATCCGGCTGGCAGCTAGCGCGTGCTCGCTGCCATCGACCGGCACCACGATCTGCCGGAAGCCGGGCTGCCGCCGCGTCGCGTAGATCAGAACGTCGCAGGGCGCAGCCGCCGTCACGCCGCGCGCCACCGGACCGATCTCGAACTCGCCCCGGCGCGGATTCTGCACGCCGAAGATCAGCAGGTCAGCGCCGACCTCGCGGGCAACGTCGAGGATGCCACGCGCCACGCTGCTTGCCGGGTGGGTCAGCAGTTCGACCGGGCAGCCATCTTTGACAAAGCCGTCGATGATCGGTTTGAGTTCGTCCAGCGGGAGGTCTTTGTCTTCGCTGTTTTCCAGCGCGACGTACAGCGCGATCACGCGCCCCTTTTCGGGATCGATCAGCGCGGTCGCCAGCTTGAGCAACTGCGGCGCGGTCGTCGGGTTGCTGACCGGCACAACAATCAGCCGGATTTGATCGGGGATGCTCGCTTGCGGCGTGGTCACATTCTTCGTCTGGAACTCGTTAGTTGATCGCGCGATTATAGCATGGCTCGCCGCTCAGATGCCGACATGCTTCTTCAGGTCGCGGATCGCCTGCTCGACTTTCGCCTGATCGCCGGATTGGACGCCGCCGCCGAGGTCAAGGTAGGCTTGATAATCCGCCAGCGCGCCCAGCACGTCGCCCAGCGACGCCCGCGCGAAGCCCCGATTATAGTAGGCATCGACGTAGCGCGGACTCAGCCGGATCGCGGCGCTGTAGTCCGCCACTGCGCCGTCGTAGTCGCCATTGGACAGCCGTTCGTAGGCGCGATGGGCGAAATCGGTCACACTGACCGGCGTGCGTGATCGGGCGGGCGCTTCGGGGGCGACCGGTTCGGTCTCCTCCTCGTCAATGGCGGGCAAGAGGTAAACCGGACGCTTGAGGAAGCGCGTCCGCAGCCGATCCATCGCTTCGTCGAAGAAATTGTGCGGGACTTCGACGCCGTTGTAGCGCGGAAGCTCGCTCAGCTTGCCGGTCAGGTACTTGTCGGTACCCTTGAAGCTGAAGCCGCTGATGATCAGCGGCACGATGTTGCGCCCGTGATCGATGGCGTGCTCGATTTCGCGGCGCAGCCAGTCGCCCGGCTCGATGCAGCGCTCGACCGTCCCCGGCGCGAGGACGAGCAGGAAGTGCGCTCGCGCCTCGATCTGCTTGAGGATGATCGTGTCGAACTGACCGTTGTCGATGCTCTCGACGTCCATGAAGACGTCGTAGCCGTGATCGCGCAGGTCTTGGAAGATGGCGCGCGCCGGAAACGCCGCTGCGTTGCGCCGGTAGCTGATGAAGACGGTCTTGTGTTGCTGTGCCATCGGACTGAGTTCCGCGTGCTCGACGGGTTCGCTTACTTTAGCCTTGATTGCACGGCGGGGCAAGCGCAGCGCGATCATTTCAGCTTCGCTTGCAACTCACGGATCTTCTGCTCAACCTCTGCTTGGTCGCCATCTCGTTGTCCGCCACCGAGGTTAAGGTACTTCTGATAATCGGCGATCGTGCCTCTCAGATCGTCCTTGTTTTTGCGCGTAACGCCCCGGTTGTAGTAGGCATTTATGTGCTCTGGGTTGAGGCGAATTGCTTCGTCGTAGTCGGCAATCGCGCCGTCGAAGTCGCCTTGTTCGTCGCGGGCAATAGCCCGGTCATAATACGCTTCGGCATCCTGCGAATTGAGACGGATCGCTTCGTCGTAGTCGGTCATCGCATCGTCGAGTTTGCCTTGTTCGTAGTATAGGAGCCCCCGGCTGATGAAGGCGGAAGCAGACTGCGGGTTGAGGCGGATTGTCTCGTCGTAGTCGGTCATCGCACCGTCAAGATCGCCTTGGGCTTTGCGCACAGCGCCCCGATTATAGTAGGCGATGGCATGCTGCGGGTTGAGACGGATCGCTTCTGTATAGTCGGCAATCGCGCCATCGAGATCGCCTTGAGCTTTGCGCACAGCACCTCGGTTGTTGTAGGCAGCAGCGTACTGTGGGTTGATACGGATCAATTCCGTATAGTAGGCTATTTCTTGGTCGCTGTTATCGTCTAGCGCCATTCCCTTGTTGAAATACTCTTCCGCGCCTAGCTCCTGTTTCGTTGGCGAGGGCTGCTCGGTAGCTGCCTCGATCTTGCGCTCTACTTCCAGATGGTCGCTGGCGGGCGCGGCCTTCACCTCCCCCAAGACGACTTGCTTCAGGTAGCGCTTCCGCAGCCGCTCCATCGCCTCATCGAAATAAGCATCGGGCACGGGTAAACCATTGAAGCGTGATAGCTCGCTCAAATTTCCGGTAAGATACTTCTCCGTATCTTTGAATGTGAAGCCGTTCAACAGCAGCGGAACAATGTTGCGCTGCGTTTCCATCGCATACTCGATTTCCCGTCGGAGCCAGTCGCCCGGTTCGACGCACCGCTCGACCGTCCCCGGTGTCAGAATAAGGACGAAGTGCGCGCGCGCCTCAATCTGGCGCAGAATAATCGTATCGAACTGCCCGTTGTCGATGCTCTCAATGTCGATGAAGGCGTCATAGCCGTTTGCGATCAAGTCTTTGTACACCAGCAGCGCAACGTACTTCGCTGCTTCGCGCCGGTAGCTGATGAAGACGGTTCGGTGTTCTTCCTGCTGAGTCATGCCCGCCCCTTGTAGTGATTGGCTGCGTTTCGTCTATCTTATCCGCAAGCAATTCGCCAATCAAGCAGCGCTACTCGCCGCTGGCGTTTCTCCCCCTCTCTACGGAGTGGAGATGGGGTCGGGGGGTGAGGTCAGCGCCCGCAGCACGTCCGCGTACTCCGGCAGATCGTCCGCGTCCTTGAACCCCGCCATCCGCTGATAGACTTCCTCCGCCGCCCGCAGAAAGCCCTCCGGCACGCCCGCATCCTCGAACGTGTCGCCGATCTGCGCCATCTCGCCGACGAAGCGCCACGCCTTCTGCGTCACCTGCCGGATGCGCCGCTCGTTCTGCTCCGCCGCGCCCGCCTCCCAGCGCGACCACTGCCGCTCCAGTTCAGCGCGGACGCCCAACTGCTCCGCCGCCGCCGCGACCGCGCACAGCAGAGCGGTCGCCCCTTTCGTGTTGGCGGCGAAGCACATCTTCAGCGCCGACGCCTTGCCGATCTCGTCCCCGATCACCTCGGTTTCCAGCGGACCCGCCGCGAAATAGGCTGCCATCGCCTCCGCCAACTCGCCGGAGAGGTACAGCCACGTCTTACCCGGCTCCCACGCCGGACCACCGATGATGCTGCCGTCGACGAACGTCCCGCCCGCCGCGACGATCTGCTTGCCGATCCGCTGGGCGTTGTTGGGCGCAATCGCGTTGGCGTCGAGATACAGCCCGCGCCACCCCTGCGCGATCACGGCGTCGGCGGTCGCGGCGGCGGCGTGCGGCGGACACACGCTGACGATCACCGGGCAGCGCGCGCACAATTCCGCCAGCGATCCGGCATCGTTCAGCCCATGTTCGGCGGCGCGGGCGCGGCTGTCGTCGCTGCGCCCTTCCGACGCCCACCAGACCGGATAGCCGCTGTTCGCCATCGTCGCCGCGACCGAAATCCCCATCGCCCCCGGATGCAAAATCCCGACGTTCGTCTCCATACTCGATTCCCCTCAGCCTAACCGTCTGATCCGATTGTAGCCCATCGCCGGAATCCAATAGCGGATCGGTCTGAAACATGGCAAACGATCAATTTGGCTGATATCGAATCATCGCGGAAAACGGGCGGAGCACTCTCCCCTCCCCGAATTCGGGGAGGGGTCGGGGGTGGGGTCAGCTTTTTGAATCAAAAGGGGCAGGTCTAAGACCTGCCCCTACGGGTGTTACGCTAGCTTGCGCTGAGATTAATACTCAGGCATCGGCGGAGCCGCCGGAGCAGAGTTCTTCTCCGGGACGTCCGTGATCAGGACTTCGGTCGTCAAGATCATCGAGGCAATCGACGCCGCGTTCTCGACCGCACCGCGCGTGACCTTCGCCGGGTCAGGGATGCCCGCCGCGATCATGTCGCCGTACAGGTTGGTCATGACGTTGTAGCCAATCTTGTAGTTGTTCTGTTCTTTCTGTTCGCGGCGAACCTGCTGGATGACGACCGCGCCGTCGATCCCCGCGTTGGCGGCGATCTTCTTCATCGGCACTTCCAGCGCGCGCCGGACGATATTGACGCCGGTCTGCTCGTCTTCGTAAGGCATCTTGAGGTTGTCGAGCGCCGCGACTGCGTTAATCAGCGCCACGCCGCCACCGGGGACGATACCTTCTTCAACCGCGGCACGGGTCGCGCTCAGCGCGTCCTCGACACGGTGCTTCTTTTCCTTGAGTTCGGTTTCAGTTGCCGCGCCGACGCGGATCACCGCGACGCCGCCGGACAGCTTCGCCAAACGCTCTTGCAGTTTCTCGCGGTCGTAGTCGCTGGTGCTGAGGTCGATTTCCTTGCGGATTTCTTCGATGCGACCCTTGATCGCCTTCTCATCACCCGCGCCATCGACGATCACGGTGTTTTCTTTAGTCGAGGACACCTTCGCCGCGCGACCGAGGTCTTGCAGCGTGACGGTTTCCAGCTTGCGACCGGTTTCTTCGCTGATGACCGTGCCACCCGTCAGGACGGCAATGTCGCCCAGCATCGCCTTACGGCGATCACCAAAGCCGGGGGCTTTGACTGCCAGCACGTTGAGCATCCCGCGCAGCTTGTTCAGCACGAGGGTCGCCAGCGCTTCGCCGTCAACGTCTTCAGAGACGATCACGATGTCACGCTTGCCGATTTGCACCAGCTTTTCGAGCAGCGGGACAATGTCCTGCGCCGCGCTGATCTTCTTGTCGTAGATCAGGATGTACGGTTCTTCAATCGATGCTTCCATCGAATCGGGGTTGGTCAGGAAATAGGCGCTGATATAGCCCCGGTCGAACTGCATACCTTCGACGTACTCGGTCTCGAATTCCAGACCCTTGCTTTCCTCGACCGTCACCACGCCGTCCTTGCCGACTTTGTCCATGACTTCGGCGATCAAGTTGCCGATGTCGCTGTCCTGCGCCGAGACGCTGGCGACCTGCGCGATTTCTTCCTTCGTGCTGATCGGGATGGCTTGCTCGCCGATGTTCTTGGCAATCGCTTCGGCGGCTGCCATGATGCCGCGCTTGAGCAGCATCGGGTTCGCGCCAGCGGCGACATTTTTGAGACCTTCGTTGACGATCGCCTGCGCCAAAACGGTCGCGGTGGTCGTGCCGTCACCGGCAATGTCGTTGGTCTTGGTCGCGGCTTCCTTCAGAAGCTGCGCGCCCATGTTTTCATACGGGTCGTCAAGTTCAATTTCCTTGGCGACGGTCACACCGTCGTGGGTCACGGTCGGCGCGCCGAACTTCTTGTCGAGCGCAACGTTGCGCCCCTTCGGTCCTAGGGTCGTCGCTACGGCATCGGCAAGCTTGTCAACACCGCGCTGGAGTCCCCGACGTGCTTCGTCACGGAACGATAACTGCTTTGCAGGCATATTTCTCTCTCCTGTTGGGGTATACGTGTAGTGGTTGCTTACAAACAAAAATTCTGCGGACTATTCAACAATCCCCAGAATATCGCTTTCCTTCATGATCAACAGCTTCTTGCCGCTGAGCTTGATCTCGGTGCCCGCGTACTTGGCAAACAATACCGTCATGCCAACTTCGACATCCATCTCGATGCGCTTGCCGTCATCATCACGACGACCGGCACCGGCTGCCAGCACCTTGCCCTGCTGCGGCTTTTCCTTCGCAGTTTCGGGCAGCACCAGCATACCCCCCGCGATGGTTTCCTCTTGCTCGACGGGTTCGACGATGATACGATCCCCTAACGGGCGAATATTAACGGACATGCTTCTTGCCTCCTGAGTATCTTTTGACGAACGTATCGCTGCTATCGCGTCAGTCACAATATGCAATATTTTAGCACTCTACGTCTGCGAGTGCTAATTTATATTCGGAAATATAGCAAAAACGGCGTCAAACGTCAAGCGTGTTCATCGATTCTAGCAAACTTCTTATACACCTGCTAATTCGCCGCCGATCAACCTCGCCGCCGCATCGCCAAAAAAAACTCGCCTAATTCTGAGCAAACCGACTGATCCAGTTCGGTGTTATATCTCATACAATTGATTGTAGTATTGTCGAGACGAGGGAAAGTGAATGTCTGTGACATCACCTGAATACCAACCGCAGTTCAGCTTATGGGTACGCCAACTGCTCACGGTGATCTTGCTGATTGCGGGCGTGTTTATGCTCACTTTGCTCGCGCCGGTACTGCCGATGCTGACCGTCGCTTTTCTGATCACGTTTGTCTTGTTCTTCCCCAGCCGCTCGCTGGCTCGCCGCACGCCAATTCCCTACAGCATCGCCGTGATCATCCTCTACGTCTTCATGATCGTGCTGATCGTGCTAGGGCTGCTGCTGCTCACGCCAAGCGTGATCGCCGGGGTCAACAACTTGATCGCCAGTTTGCAGCAGGGCTATTCCGACCTGATCGCCAGCCTTGAGGCGCTTCGCCCGCAGGATGCCGTGCTCGACATTGTCGGCATCCCGATCGACCTCTCCGAACTGGTGCGGACGGCGAAGAACTTGGTGCTCAATGGCATCACGACGACCTCTAGCGGTTTCTTGCTCCCGTCGACACTGCCAAGCGCCTCACCTGCCCAGCAGGTCGCGCTCGACAGCTTGATCAACCAGATCCTGCCGTTGTTCGGACCCGTCTCGCAGACGGTGACCTCGGCAATCGGCACCGTGACCGGCTTTGTCGGCAGTTTTCTGCTGGCGCTGTTCATCTCGTTTCTGATCCTGCTCGACATCCCGCTGACCCAGAAGGCGATCTCGCGCAGCGTACCCAGCGGCTATCACCGCGAATTTGCCTTGCTGGTGCATAAGATCGCGCACGTCTGGAACGGCTTTTTCAAGGGGCAGGTCTTGATCGGCTTTGCGATTGGTGTCCTGACCTTCGTCCAACTCTCGGCGATGGGCATCGGCAACACCTTCATCCTTGCCTTGATAACCGGCGTCATCTCGCTGATCCCGACCATCGGTGGCATTTTCGCCCTCGTACCGCTCAGCCTCATCCCCCTGATTCAGGGGTCACAGACGCTGCCACAAATCCCCCACGGGATCTTGGCGCTGCTGGTCGTCGGCATCAACCTCTTCATAACGCAGATCATCTGGAACGCGGTCGCGCCGAAAATCCTCGGCGATGCGCTCGATCTGCCGCTTCCGGTGATCATCGTCGGCGTGTTCATCGGCGCAGCAGCGGGCGGCGTGTTGGGCGCTTTCCTCGTCGCGCCGATCATGGCGACCATGCGTGTGTTGATCGCCTACACGTGGAGCAAGATCAACCTGCAAGACCCCTATCCCGGCGAACTGGAACCATTCGGCTGGGAGGACGACGCATTCGTCTATACCGGCAGTCTCCGCCAGCGCCTGTCCGCGCCTTTCAACGGGCTGCGGCGCGACTCACAAACTCACTGACCTCACCATCAAACCGCTTGGGCGATGCCTTGCATCGCCCATTATATTGACAGAAGCGCCCGCATCGGTTAAATTTGTTTTTCCATTCAATAATTTTCAAAAGGGACACAGCGATGAATATCCTCGTTATTGGCGGGACACGCTTTGTCGGGCGGCATTTCGTCGCGGCGGCGCGCGCGCGCGGTCACGTGATCACCTTGTTCAATCGCGGGCAGAGCGATGACAGCCTCTTTCCCGACGTCGAACACCTGCATGGCGACCGTGACGGCGATCTCGGCGCGCTTGCCGGACGCCGTTGGGATGCCGTCGTCGATACTTGCGGCTACGTGCCCCGTATCGTCCGCCAGTCGGCGGAACTACTCAAGGACGCGGTGGATCGCTACCTGTTCATCTCGACCATTTCGGTCTACGCCGACCTAGCCGAACCGGGCGCGGACGAAAATGCGCCGCTGCAAACCCTCGTCGACGAGTCCGTCGAGGAGGTCAACGGCGAGACTTACGGCGGCTTGAAAGTCCTCTGCGAGCAGGTCGTCGAGCAGACTTACGGCGACAGAGCTTTGATCGTCCGTCCCGGCATGATTGTCGGACCCTACGACCCGACCGACCGCTACACCTACTGGGACGTTCGCCTCGGTCAAGGCGGCGAAGTGCTCGTCCCCGGTACAGTGGATCGCCCGGTGCAGATGATCGACGCCCGCGACTTAGGCGAGTGGCTGGTGCATCTGCTCGAAACCGGGGCGTCGGGCACCCTCAACGCGACCGGACCCAACCGTCCG
Organism: uncultured Chloroflexia bacterium; assembly: GCA_963848465.1. Lineage (GTDB taxonomy): Bacteria > Chloroflexota > Anaerolineae > Aggregatilineales > Phototrophicaceae > Flexifilum. Next base: position 344,364 of record CAWKDY010000008.1, read on the forward strand.
CTGACGTGGGCGCAGTGGCAGGAAGCGCTGCGCGCGGCGAGCGGCAGCAGACCCGCGTTGACGTGGGTCAGCGACGAATTTCTCCAGCAGCACGAAGTCACCGGCGCAGAACTGCCCTTCTGGGTTCCGGCGGAATACGTCAACCACTTCGCCGTCAGCGTCGAGCGGGCGGTCGCTGCCGGGCTGACTTTCCGTCCGGCGGTCGAGACCGCGCGCGATACACTGGCATGGAAAGGCAGCGATGCACTCAAAGCGGGCATGAAGCCAGAACGCGAAGCCGACCTGCTCAAGGCGTGGCACGATCAGCAAGCCTAGCGGCGCATCTCCCTCTGTAGGGGCGTTCAATTGAACGCCCCTACATTCGCCTATTCTCGCAGTCTCAGCAATCCCGCTTCAGTATCCCTGAACCCGCAGATTTCGTAGAACTTCCGCAGCTCCGGCTCGTAATCGACGTGCAGCCAGACGACGCCCTGCGTCCGCGCCGCCTCCGCCGCCCGCTGCACCAGTTCCTGCCCGATCCCGTTCCGCCGCACCGACGGATGTACCGTCGTGTCGAGAATGAAGGCGTGCTTGCCGCCATCCCATGCCACGTTGACGAAGCCGACCAACCGCCGCTCGTGATAAGCGCAAACGTAGGCGAGGCTGCGCGCGAGCACCGGCGCGAAGTCGCTAGGCTGGTGGTCATCCCACGACTCGCTGAATAGCCGGTTGAGCACCTCGTTGCTGATCGGCGGGTTGACGCTGTACGTCACCAACATTTCGATGAAATCCTTCCGCAAAACGACCTTTGATGCGCGTATTTTAGCAGCGCTGCTGCTTTCTCCGCCGCTCACCCCACGCCCGCCATACATTAACCTGACGGATCAAAATCTCCTTATACACTGAAGTACAAGATTGTAATAGCGCCTTAGCCATCCCAAGGAGAATAGACGATGCTGCTCCGCCGTTGCTTTACTCTGTTGTTGATCCTTGTAGTTTTGTTGATCGGGACGTCCGTCAGCGCGCAAGCGACCGCCCCCTTTCGCGTTTACCTGACCTTCGAGGATGGTCCCTCTGATGCCTACACGCCGCAGATTCTCGATATTTTGGCGCAGTACGGCGCGAAAGCGACCTTCTTCCCCAACGCCGACCAGATCGCCGGGCGCGAGGCGATCTTGCAGCGCATCGTCCGCGAGGGGCACGCGCTCGGCGATCACTTGTGGGAGGAGCCGGGTTACTATTCTGGCGCAGCGGATGACAAGGTGATCGCCGCCTATCTGCGCTCGGAGGACGCGATCCGCGCCGCCTTAGCGCCAGCGCCCGACTTGCTGGCAATCTACGACGCGCAGACCAAGCTCTACCGCCAACCCGGCGGCGGCGCGCGTCCATTTCCGGCATCGGCGGGCATTTCGGTGATCACCTACAACTGGAACGTAGACAGTGACGACTGCGGCTGGTGGCTCGACACTTCAGAGAATTATGACCAAGCCGTGATCGACAACGTGCTCAATACGCCCCAAACACCGGGCGGTCCGCGCTGGAATGTCTACCAGCACGGCGACGGCGCGATCATCGCCTTCCACGACATCAACCGCGTGACCGGGCGCGTGCTGCCGAGCATCCTAAGCGAGCTGCAAGCCGCCGGTGCGACTTTCGAGAAATTGCCGCGCCCCGGCGATCAAGTCGGGACGATGCCGGTCGCGCTGGCGGCAGCGCCCGCGGCCCGTGCCGGGTATCCCGGCGTGACGTTCAATGGCGAGGTGCTCACGGTCGCGCGGGTTCGCTCCGCCCCCAGTCTGGATGCCGCCATCCTGTTCGGGAGCGTTCAGCCGGAAACGCCGATCACCTTAATCGGGCGTGCCGCTCATTGGTATCAGGTCAGTTACGAGGGGCAAATCGGCTGGATTGCTGACTCGCTGGTGGCGGTGCGCGCGCCGGTGCTCAATCTGCCTGTGATCCAGTAGCGCGGCGCTGCTGCGCATAGCGCGCCTCGCTGATCACGAACTCGACACTGGCGGCAATCGTCGGATCGGGCAGCACGCGCCGGGGCAAATCGTGGATCTCGTGCGTCGCCAGCGACCAGCGCCCGACAATCTGCGTCAACTGCGCCGCGCCGACCTGTCCGCCGCGGATCGCCGCCAGCCGCAGCACCGACCCGTCCAGCCGGGTTTCGTCGGCTGGCGCTAAAATGATCTGCAATCCGTAGGGGCGGCTTTGAAAGCCGCCCAATTCATTCCCCGCCGTGATCACCACGTCCTCGATGAAGTGCGGATTCTCGCCGTCCACCAGCGCGATCCGCACGCTGTCGCCCAGCTTGGCACGCTTGGCGGCGGCGTCCTCGACCCGCGTCACGTCGTAGCCCATGCCGTCGAGCACCACCAGCGTCGAGCGCCCCCCGGAGACCTCGCAATGCCACACCTCTGCCGCGCAGCTTTCGCCCAAGTCGAGCAGCAGCACCCGCCCCGGCGCTTGCGCCGGATCGAGCGAGCAGACTTGCACCACTTCCTCGCGGTAATGCGCTTGAAGCTGGCGTAGAAAGCTGTAGAGGCGCGGCAGCACGTCGAGGTCGCCGCGCAAGCCGTAGGTGTAGAGGATCGTCAACGGTGATTTCCACTATGGGTTCGCAGCCAGACGAATAAGCTGGATGATTCCGGCGAATCGCTTGAAATCGTCGATATTTTGCGTCGCTAGGGTATCAACGCCGTTGACGAGCATGGTGGCGACAATGTTGGCGTCGTGAACTTGTTTGCCGCCGGTCGGGAATGCTTGCATCAGCTTGAGCAGTTGCGTCGTCACGAGCGCCAATTCGTCCGCGACACGAAACAGGCTTTGGAAGTATTCCACGCGCGTGATTACCTGCTCAATTGGCATGGGCTGCATCGACATCTGCGGGCGTGTCACATTGGCGATGTATTCGCGCAGTACCTGACGGCTGATCCACAGATCAGCATTTGCATCCCAAAGGTCGTTAATAAGTGTCAACGCCTCTTGATGGAGGGGCGCGCTCAAAATGTTTGCTCGCAGCAGCACGTTGGTGTCAATGAAAACTTTAGCGTTGGTCGTCATACCAGTCCTCGCGGCGCAGCGAGAAGGTGTCGTCCCAAGTTCCTAAATCGTCAACCGGGAACTGAAGCGATGGTCGCTTCTGCGTGATCGGCTGGGTACGCAGCCGCACGATCAGTTCTTCTTGTTCTTCGGGCGTAAGCTGCTCGGCAAATTTGAGCACGTCCTCAAAAGTCACGTCAGTCATTGGAAATCCTAGCCCTGATCTATAGCGTAATTATACCGCCACTTGGCGCAGCGCTTCATTTTGTTGGCTTGATCACAATCTGCCACCGATTCGCCGCAAAATAACCCTAAAATTTCAGCCCGTAATTTAGGTAAAAGCGTTGACACCCCATTGCGGATTACTTGTTATAATACGCGCGGTTTCCGATGCTCGTCAGAATATGCGGCACAGTCAACGAGGATGACATGGCGTTCAGCTTAGACCTTAGCCAGTCGGCGACGAGCCATTCCTCCAGAGAGCGCACGCAGGGCAGGCTTCTCGCCCTACCGGCAGTTCTCTGGCTCTTCTTCTTCTTTCTCCTGCCGCTGGGCATCGTCCTCGTGGTCAGCTTTATGTCGCGCGGGCAGGGCAACGCCATCACCTTCCCGCTGACCCTTGAGCATTATCAGAAAATCTTCGGACCCGTCTACTTCCCGGTCTTCGTCTCGTCGATCTGGATCGCGCTGCTGACGACCGTCATCTGCTTGATCGTCGGCTACCCGCTCGCCTTCTTCATCAGCACGCGCCAATCCAAAGGGATGCAGCAGTTCACGTTGTTTCTGGTCATTCTGCCCTTCTGGACCAACTTTCTCGTGCGGACTTACGCTTGGCGCGTCCTGCTCGGCACCGAGGGCACCATCAACACCACGCTGCTGAACCTGCACTTGATCGCCGCGCCGCTCCAACTGCTCAATACCGATTTCGCCGTACTCGTTGGTCTGGTCTACGGCTTCCTGCCGTTCATGATTTTGCCGATCTACTCGTCGGTCGAGCGCTTCGACTTCCGCTTGGTCGAAGCTGCCCACGACCTCGGCGCCAACGACTGGCGCGCCTTCTGGCGCGTCGTCTTCCCGCTGACCCTGCCGGGAGTCGCGGCGGGCAGCATTCTGGTCTTCATTCCGGCGATTGGTGCGTTCATCACGCCCGACCTGCTCGGCGGCACGCAGGGCTTGATGATCGGCAACCTAATTCAAGGACAGTTCCGGGGCACTGGCAATTTCCCACTCGGTTCGGCGGCGTCGGTCGTCATGATGGGCATGGTCATGATCGGGCTGTTGGTCTACTCGCGTTTGGGCAGGAAGGGCTAAGCCGTGACGGATAATTCGGTTTCAAGCCGCGCCCAGTATCAAGCCGTCGCCATCGACCGGGGCAAGCTCCGCCGCGATCTGCGCGTTCGGCGGATCGGCAAAGTCGGGCTGATTCTAGAGCCGATCTTCGGCTATTTCTTCCTCTGGGCGCCGATCTTACTGCTGGTGGTCTTCTCCTTCAACGATTCACGTTCACTCGCCCAGTGGCACGGCTTCACGACTCAGTGGTATCACAACATTTTCAACGACGTCGTCGGCAGCGAAGCCCGCTTCTCGACCGGGATCATGCTCAATTCGCTCGGCAACAGCTTGATCGTCGCCGGAATCGCTACGGCAATCGCCACCACCATCGGCACAATGGTCGCCCTCAGCCTCGCGCGCGGCAATTATCCCGGCAAGCGCGTGATCGATAGCGTGCTCTTTCTGCCGGTCGTCATCCCGGAGATCACGCAGGCGGTTTCGCTGCTGCTCTTCTTCAGCATCCTGTTCAGCTTCATCCAAAGCACGACCGGGATTCGCATGTCGCCCGGCTTTGGCACCATCATCATCGGACACGTCGCCTTCAATATTTCCTACGTCGCCATCGTCGTCCGCTCCCGCTTGGCGGACATGAATCCGCGTTACGAGGAAGCCGCCCGCGATCTCGGCGCCAACGAGTGGCGCACCTTCTGGCGCGTGACTTTCCCGCTGATTCTGCCCGGCATCGTCTCCGGCGCGCTGCTGGCATTCACGCTCTCGCTGGACGATTTCGTGATCACCTTCTTCAATTCGGGACCCGGCACGACCACCCTGCCGGTCTTCGTTTACGGGCTGATCAAACAGACGGTCACGCCGGAGATCAACGCCATTTCCACGCTGATCCTGTTGGCGTCCACGCTCTTGATCGGCATCTCGATTGCCCTGCAAGGGCGCAACGCCGCAAGTTGATTTTGCGTGACAGTAGAAATGATCTATAACCTTGCCCGTCCGCTCAAACTTGGTCTAACTCGAAAAGTCTTGACCCTGAAGGTATGGAGGAACGATGCGTAAGCTATTCTTTCTGATCTGCGTTCTCGTCTTTGCGCTCCCGGTTTTCGCCCAAGACGCCACCCCGGAAATGACCACTGCTCCCGAATCAGCGCCGTGGACGTGTCCCGACGGCTATCAAGGGCAAACCCTCAGCGTCTTCAACTGGTCAACCTACGTTGCCGAAGACACAATTAGCAATTTCGAGAAAGCCTGCGGCGTCAGCGTGACTTACGACGTCTACGAGAGCAACGAAGCCCTGCTCGCGCGGCTGCGCGGTGGCAATCCCGGCTACGACATCATCGTCCCCACCGACTACATGATCTCGATCATGATCGACGAGGGGCTGCTCGAACCGATTGACCTGAGCCTGATCCCGAACTTCGCCAACATCAGCCCCAACCTGCAAGACCCCCCCTACGATCCGGGCAACCAATACAGCGTCCCCTATCAGTGGGGCACGATTGGCATCGGCTACAATCAGACCAAGGTCGGCGCGGAAATTACCAGTTGGGATCAGGTGTTCAACTATGACGGTCCCGTCGCCTGGCTCGAAGACCTGCGCGGCATGATGGGCATCGCCCTCAACATCCTCGGCTACGACCCCAACACCGAAGACCCGGCGGAGATCGAAGCCGCGAAGCAGTTCCTCATGGACAACGGCAAGAATGTGGTCGCCATCGCCCAAGATGATGGTCAAGCGATGCTGGAGCGCGGCGACGTGGACATCACCATCGAGTACAGTGGCGACATCTTCCAGGTGATGGATAGCTGCGACTGCAACGACTTCGCCTTCTCGATCCCCGACGAAGGCACGATTGTCTGGGTCGATAACCTCGCCATCCCGGTTGATGCGCCCAACAAAGCGCTGGCGGAAGTCTTCATCGACTACATCCTTGACCCGCACGCCGCTGCGGACATCAGCAATTACACCGCTTACGCTTCGCCCAATCAGGCGGCGATTGATCAGGGCTTGATCGACCCCGACTTGCTCAGCAATCGCGGCATTTACCCCAGCGCAGCGACGATGGATCGCCTGTTCTTCGTCCAGCCGGTGCCCAACGCCGAGAACAACTACAACGACGCTTGGGACGAGATCAAGGTCAGCTTGGGTAAGTAGTAGGCAGATCGAAACGTGGTGTAGGGGCACGGCGTGCCGTGCCCCTACGGTGATCGCAGCAACAGATTGTGGCTAGCGTAGTGACTCACTTAGGGCAGCGAGCTATGGCACAGGTCGGCATCGAAATCAGGAACGTCACTAAAGAATTCCCGGCGCGCGGTGGTGAAGCGACCGTCAAGGCGGTTGACGACATCTCGCTGCAAATCAACGAGGGCGAATTTTTCGCCCTGCTCGGTCCCAGCGGCTGCGGCAAGACCACCACCTTGCGCATGATCGCCGGATTCGAAGACCCGACCGCCGGAGACATCATCATTCGCGGTCAGGCGGTGCAGGGTGTCCCGCCGTTTCATCGTCCGGTCAATACCGTCTTTCAGGACTACGCCCTCTTTCCGCACATGACCGTCTTGCAGAACGTCATGTTCGGGCTAGAGATGGCGGGCGTCCGCAAAGACGAAGCCATCAAGCGCTCGAAAGAAACGCTGGAAATGGTGCGCCTGACCCAGTTCGACCGCAAGCCGCGCCAGCTTTCCGGCGGGCAGCAGCAGCGCGTCGCGCTGGCGCGCGCCCTCGTCAAACGACCAGCCGTGCTCCTGCTCGACGAGCCGCTCGGCGCGCTCGACCTCAAGCTGCGCAAGGCGATGCAGTACGAACTGATGACGATGCAGTCGGCGTTGGGCATCACCTTCGTCTACGTCACCCACGACCAGGAAGAAGCCCTGACCATGTGCGATCACATCGCCGTCATGGATCACGGCAAGGTGCTGCAAATCGGCAGACCGGAAGAAATCTACGAGATGCCGCACTCGCGCTTCGTCGCCGACTTCATCGGCGAGACCAATTTCATGCCCGGCAAGATCGAGACCATCAGCGGCAGGATCGCCTACGTCCGGCTCGACGCCGAGACCGTGATCGAGGCGACGCCCGATCAGCTTGACCTCGAACCGGGGCGCGACGTGACCGTCGCCGTCCGCCCGGAGAAGATCACCCTGCTTTCCGAGGCGACCGACGCCGACAGCGACAGCACCGTCTCCAACGCCGAAATCCTGCTGACGATGGAACGCGAGCGTAACAAGACACTGATCCCCGGCGAGGTTATTTTCGCCAACTACATCGGCACCGATACCCGCTACATCGTCCGCATCGGGCAAAAAACCGACGTGGTGGTGCGCATCCAGAACTTCGGCACGCGCTTCGAGACCATCTACCGCAAGGGCGAGCACGTCAAGGTCTACTGGGCGACCCCCAACGCGCGCGTCCTCGTACAGTAGTGATCGTCCTCTCGCACTTTCAAATCGCGCCATTGATCAAGCTGCGCGGCACGTCGTCGAGCGCCACTCTCTCGCCGGATCTCGGCTTGACGACGGTCAGCGTCGCCCTTGACGACTCCGGCGTCGCCTTCCCCGGCGGCGAGCGGCTGTCGTGGGACGACGCCGAACGGATCGCCGACGCCGACGTGAGCTGTTTCGCCCTCGAAGCCGATCAACTGCGCAAGATTCAGGTCTTCTCCCAGACGACCAATCGCCACTGCTCGCTGATGCCGACCAGCGGCGCGCCCACGCTGCTGATCGCCGGGTTTCCGATGCACCGCATCAAGGGCATCGACCCGCGCGGTGACACCCTCAACAAGATCAGAGCCGCGCGACCTTCCGGCGTCGTCCTCGACACGTCGATGGGCTTGGGTTACACCGCCATCGAAGCCGCCCGCACAGCCGAGCGCGTGATCACGCTGGAACTCGACCCCGCCGTCGTCGAAATCGCCCAGCAGAATCCCTACTCGCGCGAGTTGTTCACCAGCCCCAAGATCGAGCGGCGGCTCGCCGACAGCGCCGACGAAATCGAGACCTTCGCGCCCGACACCTTTTCCTGCATCATCCACGACCCGCCGACCATCCAACTCGCGGGCGACCTCTATTCCGGTGCGTTTTACCGGGGGTTGTATCGCATCCTCAAGCCGCGCGGTCGCCTGTTCCACTATATCGGCGACCTCAACAGCACCTCGGTCAGCCGCGTCGTCAAAGGCGTGGTCGAGCGCCTCAACGCCGCTGGATTCCACAATGTGACCCGTCACCCCGAAGCTTTCGGCGTCCTCGCCCAAAAATAGCGATTAGCAGTCAGCCGTTAGCTTTTACCCCCCCCATTTGTGTGGACCATCCATCCCCTCTCATGGGTGTATTCGTAGGGGCACGGCGCGCCGTGCCCCTACCTTTGCGCCTTCGTGCCTTTACGTTATGTTTTTATCTTTAAGGGGACGGGAGATGAGGTTGCGGTTCGTGCGCCCGCTTGCGCCGCTGATAAACCGACACGCCCGCTAACTGAACCACCAGCACGATCACCACGACCAACGCGGTCACGTTCTTGACGATCTGCTCGCGCCCGCCCGCGATCTGGTAGCCGAAGGTATGCAGGAACACCAGCACCGCCAGCACGTAGTTGAGGCGCTGTAGCTTTTTCCAGCGCTTACCCTTGAGCGTTCGCAGCGCCAGATCGTTGGAGATCACCAGCAGCAGGACGATCAACACAGTGGCGACCGCGCCGATCCAGTTGCTCGCGCCGCTCAGGTTGAGCAGTGGACGACCATCGCGTCGAAAGAAGAAGTCGAGCAGATTGCCGCGATTGCGCTCGATCAGCGCAAAGACGACGTGCAACACTCCGGTGATCCCCGCCCAGATGCCCACGTCGCGCCGCAGGTCGATGTTGACGGGATTGAAGCGTTTCCGCAGCAGGTTGATCGGTCCCAGCAGTAGGCTGACGCTCACCAAGATCAGGCAGACGTAGCCGAAACCGAAGGTGAAGATGTAGGTCAGCACGCCGTAGTACTGCGCTGCCACCCACAGACCGAACCCGGTCAGCGCCGCCAGCGCCAAATGCGTGACGATCCGCTGCGCGCCCAGCCCGGCGATCATACGCTTCACCGATTCCAATGGCTTTGGCATTATCAGTTGCCCCGGCTTTCGCTATAATGCCTTCGCGTAATCGTTTGGTTCGAAATTTGATTTGACCAACCGGACTATTTTCGCAGCACAAGCTTACCAGAGTCTAAATTCAGTCGGCAGCGTTTTTCGACTGAACGCTCGCAGCATTTCACAGAAAGATGACGCTATGCAGCGCAGTTCTCGTTTAGACGTATTGACTATCGGTTTGGCGTACTTAGGCTTTATCGGCTTAGGCATGAACGCCGGGCTGATCGGCGTGGCGTGGCCCTCGATGCAAGCCGAATTCGGCGTCCCGCTCGATGCCGTCGCTTACCTCCTGCTGGCGAGCACCGCTGGCTACTTGACCGCCAGTTTCTTCAGCGGTCCGCTTGCCTATCGCTTCGGCATCGGACGGCTTCTGCTGGTCGGCGGCTTAGCGATGGCGTCCGCGCTCATCATCATCGCCACCTCCAATTCGTGGCTGCTGCTGATCGCGGTCATGCTCATCAGCGGCATCGGCAGCGGCATCATCGACGCCGGGTTGAACGCCTACCTCGCCCAGCATCACGGCGAGCGCGCGATGAACTGGCTGCACGCCGCGTTTGGTGTCGGCATCACCATCTCTCCGCTCATCCTGACGGCGGTCTTCGCCGCCGATCAGTCGTGGCGGCTCGGCTACTGGATCGTTGCGGCTTTCATCGGCGTGGTGGCGCTGTGCTACCTCGCCACCATGGGCTGGTGGCGCAGCATCGTCCCTCAAACTGGCGACAAACCTGCACGCCGCGTCAGTATGCGCTCGACCTTGCGGATGCCGGTCGTCTGGATGGGCATTGCCATGTTCTTCCTCTACGCCGGACTCGAAGCGACGCCGGGGCAGTGGGTTTTCACCTACTTCACCCAAGCGCGCGGCATTGTCGAGGAATCCGCCGGGTTGTGGGTCAGCATTTACTGGGGCAGTTTCACCATCGGGCGGATTTTCTTCGGCGCGATCATTACCCGCTTGAATACCCGCATCTTGCTGCGCGTGCTCATCATCACCGCCATCATCAGCGCCTTGCTCATCTGGTGGAATCCGGTTGATTGGGTCGGCTTCGTCGGCTTGACGGTGCTGGGCTTCGCCCAAGCGCCCATGTTCCCGGTGCTGGTCTCGAACACGCCCCGGCGCGTCGGCGTCGAGCACGCCCCCAACGCCATTGGCTTCCAAATCTCCGGCGCGGGTATCGGTGTCGCCGCGCTCCCGGCGCTGGCGGGCGTGCTGGCGAACAACATCTCGTTGGAGATCATCCCGCCGTTCATCTTTACGGCTGGCATCCTGATCCTCGTCCTATACGAGCTGAGCCTGATGCAAGCCGCGCGCATGAACCGCACCGCCGTCCCCACTGCCTAGCATTGCAGATTCCCCCCTCTCCCCGCCTGCGTGGGAGAGGGGGTCACGGGGTGAGGGGTTTCACCATCGTTTGCCTAAAAGCAACCTTACAAATACAATTTACTCATCTACTGACGCCCAACCGCGAGGACGCGATGCCCTTTTCACCGATCTATCTGCTGCTGATCTTTGCCCCCGCCGCCGTGATCGCGCGGCTGCTCAACGCCGACCCGGTGCTGATCTTCGCGCTGGCGGCGCTGGGACTCGTTCCCCTCGCCAAGCTAATCGGCGACTCGACTGAAGAACTCGCCGGATACACCGGACCTAAAGTCGGCGGGCTGCTCAACGCGACCCTCGGCAACGCCGCCGAATTGATCATCACGATTTTTGCCTTGCAACAGGGGTTGGTCAACCTCGTCCGTGCCTCGATCACCGGCTCGATCATCGGCAACCTGCTGCTGGTGCTCGGCATGAGCATCGCGGCAGGCGGCTGGAAGCACGGCATCCAGAAGTTCGACCGCCGCACCGCCAGCATCAACGCGACCCTCGCCGTGCTCGCCGTCGTCGCGCTGGCGATCCCGTCGATCTTCGACCGCGCCCTGACCGAGCACCCCCAGTCGGAACTGCTCTTTAGCGAGGGCGTCGGCTTCATCTTGATCGTCCTCTATGGCTTGAACCTGCTCTACTCGTTCCGCAGCGGCGACACCGAATCAGCCGATCCAACCGAGGCGCACCAGCCGCGCTGGTCGCTCCGGCTGACGATTGGCGTTCTCGCGGCGACGACCATCGTCACCGCCGTCATCAGCGAGATTCTGGTCGGCGCGGTCGAGCCGGTGGTCGAAGCGCTGGGCGTGACCGAGTTCTTCGTCGGCATCATCGTCATCCCCCTCATCGGCAATATCGCCGAGCACCTCGTCGCCGTCCAGACCGCCATGAAGAACAAAATGGAGTTGAGCCTCAGCGTCTCGCTTGGTTCCAGCTTGCAGATCGCGCTGTTCGTCGCGCCGGTGCTGGTTTTCATCAGCCTGCTGTTCGACAACCGCCTGCTGCTGGTCTTCAACGACTTCGAGCTGATCGTGCTGTTCGGCGGCGCGCTGATCGCCGCGCTGATCGCGCTCGACGGCGAGTCGAACTGGCTCGAAGGCGCGATGCTGATCGCCGTCTACCTGATCGTGGCGCTGGCGTTCTTCTTCCTCCCCGCCCACGCCAGCATCCCCGGCAGCATCTCGCCGTAGATACGCGGTTATCTGCTTTGCTGCAACGAAATTACTACTTCGCTTGAACCATCAGCGAATACCCTCTCCCCGCTTGCGTGGGAGAGGGTCGGAACGAGGTTCCGGGGTGAGGGGTTGTAGGGGCGTTATATAACGCCCCTACGGACGGCTGCTTGTCAGCGACGACACAAACCGCACCTTTCCCCACCTCCGCGCATCCGTTATCATAATGTGAAGATTGACACAAACGGAAACCGATCCATGCAAAATCTACGCTCCGCGACCGTCTGGCAGCGCCGCCTCATCTTTTTGCTGTTCTTCGGCGGCGGCATTATGGCGCTAATCGCCGTGACGTGGCTGCTGGCGAATCAGGCGATCAACGGCGGGCAGCGCTCGACCGCCTACGCTTTCGTCCCCGGCGTGACCGTCGCCGAGTTCGCCACGCTCCCGGATGACGACGCCTATCCCGCCGCCGTCGCCGCCGCCCCTGACGGCACGATCTACACCGGCAGCTTCGCCACCGGGGCGATCTGGTCGATCACGCCCACCGGAGTGGTCAGCGAAGTCCCCGGCTCACGGGATGCGGTCGGCGCGCTGATGGGCATCGCCGTCGCGCCCGACGGATCGCTGCTGGTGGTCGATCAACTCGACACTGATCCGCGCTCGTCGGGCGGCAAAGTGCTGCGGCTGGCGGACGGCACCGCGACCACCTTCGCCGATGTCGGCTTCACCGCCCCCAACGACGTCATTTTTGACGCCAGCGGGCACGTCTACGTCAGCGACTCCGGCAGCAATCAAGTCTGGCGCTTCGACGCCGACGGCACCAACGGCGCGGTCTGGTGGGTGCCTCCGGCGTCCGCCGACGGCGACAAACGCCGCGCCATCACCGGGCTTGCCTACGATCCGCTCCGCGACGCAATCGTCATCACCGACCCGGAACTCAACGACATTTTCCGCGTCAGTATCGCCGACAACAGCAGCGAACTGATCTACCATCACGGCGACCGCCAGAACCCGCCCGGCTTCGACGGCGCGACCGTCACGACCGATGGGACGCTCTACGTCGCCGCCTTCGGGCAGAACGGCATCGTGCAGGTGGACGACGGCAAACTGGAGTACGTCGCCGGGCGTTTTCGCGGCGCCAGCGACGTCGAATTTGTCGCGCCTAACCTGCTCTACGTGACCAACTTCGACCAGACCTCGATTGTGCTGCCCATCGTCCACCCGCAGCTACCGTTCGCGCTCGACCGGATCGAACTCAGCCCCGCGCCGTAACGCGCAAGATCGTGTAGGGGCAGAACTAAGTTCTGCCCCTACACGAGAAAACCGACTTGTGAAATCAGCTTATCCATAGCTCACCTCTTTGTACGCTCCCCTCTCCCCGCTTGCGTGGGAGAGGGGTCGGGGGTGAGGGGTAGGGGCGCCCTTCTACCCTTCCCGCAGATACGCCACCATCTGATCGCGGGCGTAGCGATTCATGTCATCCTCGACCGCTGCGACCACTTCCGGCGGCACGTTCGCCCAGAGTTCCGTCTGCATCCGCTCCGGCGAGTCGAGGATCGCCCGCAGGTCGTCCGGCGTCTTGCCCAGCCGCGCGCCGTAGATGTCGAGCGTCTCGCTGACGCCCCCCGGCGCGATCTGCGGCGCGATCAAGTCGCGCCACTGCCGGATCACGTCGTCGCTCAGGAACGGCAGCCAATGATCGGGTTCGGCAGCTTGCAGAGCCGCGCTCAGCACCTCGTCCAGCCCCGCCCGATCTCGCTCGTCCATGTAGATCAGCAGGATGTGCAGCATCAGAAAGCGCTGGCGATGCTCCGCCCACTCACGCCGCGCGAAGTGCGGACCAGTCATCTCCAGCGACCAGATTTCGTCCATCGAGATGTGCATGACGTAGCCCGCCAAGAACGCCCGCTGCGCCGGATCGGTGACACCGCGCAGCGCGGGATAGCGCGCCAGCATGGTTTGCCAAGCCGGGTCGCTGACCGGGTATTCATAGTTGTAGAAGTGGGTTTGCTCGCGGCTCAGACCCGGCGAGCCCTGCGCGTCGGCGACCACACCGCCCAGCACAAACGCGCCGACCTGCGCCGTCAGCAGCGCTCGCTGCGCGGAAGGTACTGCCGGATCAGCCAGCAAGCGCTGCGCTGTCAGCAGATGTGTAAATGGGGTTGGCATCGCGTCACGGACTCGGTTGCAGGCAGCTCGGCAGTTCGCTGACGTTGCGCGTCCAGTCGCGGGCGTAGAAGGTCAGGTACTCGTTGAGGTGCGCTGACCAGTAATCGGCGTCGTGACCACCGACCGGGCTGACAATATACGAATGGGCGATCCCGCGCGCGCTCAGGCGGCTGGAGAACAATTCGAGATTCGTCCCCGCCGGGTCGTCCGCGCCGTTGTCGAGGTAGATCCGCAGGTTGGAGGGCGGATGCAGCGCCAGTTCCAGCGGATTGAACGCCGCTGGCGCGTTATTCGCGTCAAACGCCGCGCTGTGACCGCCGACGATCCCGAATACGTCCGGGTGGCGCAGCGCGATCTCGAACGCCCAGAAGCCCCCGCGCGAAATTCCGCCGATGGCGCGGTGATCGCGATCATCCCACGTACAGAAATCGCGCTCAATCGCCGGGGCGAGTTCGTCCAACACCACCGTCTCGTAGGAGGCTTGCGGCGGGAAGCTGTTATCCGTGCCGATGCTGCCCATGTTCGGCATCACGACGATCATCGGTGCCAGCGTCCCCTGCTGAATGCCCTGATCGAGCGCCGCTTGGATGCCCAGTTCGCCCCACTGAAGTTCGTTTTCCTGCAAACCGTGCAGCAGGATCACGTACGGGTAGCGCTTCTGCGTCTCCAGATAGCACGGCGGAATGTAGACCCGGTAGCGCAGATTCTCGCCCGCCGTCGGGCTGCGGAAGTCGTCGAACGGGACGATCTGCCCGCCGTCTTGCAGACACGGGAAGGCGGTCGGAGTGGCGGTATCCTGCGGCGTCGCCGAAGGAGGTGGCGTTGATGTCGGCGGATGCGTCGCCGTCGGGATCGGCGTATCGCTTGCCGAGGGCGTCACGATCACGATCTGCGGTGACGGCTTGATCACCGGCGCCAGCGGATCACAGGCGCAAAGCAGCAGGAAAGTCAGCAGGAAGGCGAGTTGTTTGATCATAGGGCGTATTATAGCTATAGGCGACATTTTTGGCATGTCAATTTCGCCGGGTTGCATGATGAGGGTGCTCAAAATCCTATTCATCACCCCATAAATTTCGCCAATAGAGAGATGATCAGGCGAAACGGACAAAGTACTCTCCCCTCCCTGAAGTCGGGGGTGGGGTGAAAAAGCATCCCCGCGATTAGCCAAACTCACGAGAGGAATCCCCCCATGACCGATGATCCCCAACCCGCGGCGCTCGTCGCCCACCCGCCCGCGGCATCCTGCGTTTTCTATTCCGCCTGCCGATCTTCCTCTATCGCTGGCATTTAGGCTGGCTGCTGGGAGGTCGCTTCGTGATGATCGATCACGTTGGGCGCAAATCCGGCAAGCCGCATCAGACGGTCGTCGAAGTCGTCGATCACGACCGCGCCGACGACACCTACATCGTCGCTTCCGGCTGGGGGCGCAAGGCGAACTGGTATCAAAACCTGACCGCCCATCCGGAGACGACCATCCACGTCGGCAGCCGGACGCTCGCTGTCCGCGCCGAGACGCTGCCACCGCCGCAAGCCGCCCAGCGCTTGATCGCCTACCGCGAGCATCACCGCTTCGCCGCCCGCGAACTGAGCAGCATGATGGGCATCGACATCGCGACATCGTCTCCCGAAGAACTCGAACAACTCACCGCCGCCGCGCTGCCGATAGTCGCCTTCCGCCCACGATCCACCTAAAACCGTGCCCGCAGGGGCGCATCGTCGTGCTTTATCTCCTCCTCTCCATGCAATGGAGAGGAGGTTTGGGGGGTGAGGTTGCTTTTGTTCTCCCCCTCTCATCACGGAGAGGAGGTCGGGGGGGTGAGGTTTGCTTTTGCCCCTTCCTGAAGTCGGCACAGAGGTCGGGGGATGAGGTTAATCTTCCCGCTCGACCGCCAGCGCCTCTCGCTGCTGCGCGATGGTCGGGTCGTTGGGGATGATCGCGCTTGCGGCTTGATAGTCGGCGTCGGCGTCCGCCCAGCGTCTCAGGCGGCGATTGACCTCGGCGCGCTTGAGCAGCAGGTTCGCCCGCTGCGTCGCCTTGATCGCGCTGTCCTCGCCGCGCGCGAGATCGTGCAGCGCCGCGCCGTAAATCAGGATCGCCCCGGCATTCTCGCCCAGCAGCGCGCTGAAGTCGCCGCGCCAAGCGAACCAGCGCCATGTCTTGGGCAGTTGCACCAGCAGCAGAATTGCCTCCGCGATGTCGCCACGCCGATACAGATATTGCAGCAGCAGTTCCGCCATTCGCAGGTCGCGAACTCTCGATCCACGCCTGCCAGAGCGCCGTAACTGCCGCGTCGTTATCGCCGAGCGCGTCCAAGCTTTGCGCCCGCAGTAGGTGATCCTCCGGCGTGAGCGTCGGCAGCGCGTCGAGGTCGCGCAGGGCGTCACGCTGACGACCGGGCAGCCGCAGCCACACCGCCGCCCGCAAGCGACGCGCATCCGTATCGTTAGGTTCGGCGTCAAGTAGTTGGTCGAGCGCGACGCAGGCGTCGTCCAGTTCGCCCGCTTGCAGGAAGGCTTCCGCCAGTTCGCGCGGCGAGTACATCAGACTTCGCTGGATTCGCTCAGTTCCGGCGTGGTGATCAGCGGCAGCGAGAAGCTGAAACAACTTCCTTCGCCTTCACGGCTGGTGACGGTGAGGCTGCCGCCGTGCAGTTCGACGATCTCTTTGGTGATGCTCAAGCCCAGCCCCGTCCCCTCGACTTGGCTGACCACGCGGTAGAACGGCTGGAAGATGTGCGGCAAATGTTCTTCGCCGATGCCGATCCCGGAGTCCTCGACCTCGATCACGGCGAACGGCTCGCCCGCTTCAGTCACCCGGCGCAGCCGCACTTCGACGCGCCCGCTCTCCGGCGTGTAGTTGATGCCGTTGATCAGCAGGTTCGTGATCACCTGAGCCAGCCGCTCCGCGTCCGCAAAGACGACGGTCGGCTCGTCCGGCAGCGAGCAGATCAGCGTCAGCCGCTTGCGGTCGGCTTCGGCACGCTGAACCAGCACGAGGTTCTCGATCATTGCTTGCAGCACCACCGGCTCGCGCCTGATTTGGATCACCCCGCGCTCAAACCGCGAAATGTCGAGCAGGTCTTCCGCCAAGCGCTTCATGCGGTCGGTCACCTGTTCCAGCACGCGCATGTGTTCCTCGATGCGTTCCGGCTGGCGGCGCATCAGGTAAAGCCGGGTCTTGAGGTTGGTGATCGGCGTCCGCAGTTCGTGCGAAGCGTGGGCGACGAAGCGTTCCTTCTGCTGCTGGAGCGCCTTCTCCTTGCTGATGTCGCGGATCACGCTGACCGCGCTGGCGATCTCGCCATTTTGCCCGTCGATGCGGGTCGTGATCACGCTGGCGTCGAACTCGGTGCCGTTTTTGCGCATCAATCGAATTTCGGTGCGCCAGAAGCCGACTCGCTTCAGTTCATCAATCGCCGTTTTCAACAGCGCGTCCGATTCAGCATCGCTCATGGCTTTGTTGCGAAATAGGGCGAGCGAATGCTCGTTCCATTCTTCGGCGCTGTACCCTGTGATCTCCGACAGCGCCCGGTTGACGTAGCGCGTGCGGTAATCATCGTCGTCCAACGCTTCGGTGTAGGCGACTCCCTCGGTCATCGCATCCATAATCGCCCGCAGTTGACCGCGCTCGTATTCGAGTTCTGACGTTCGCTGCTGGACGCGCCGTTCCATCTCCGCCGCTTGATGCCGCACCCGGTCGTATAGCCGCGCGTTGCGGATCGCAATCGCCGCTTGATCGGCGAAGGCTTGCAGCCGCTCGGCATCCGCCGAGGTGAAGCGATTGGGCACCGCGCTGTCGAGGTTGAGAAAGCCGATCACGTGGTTGCCGATGCGGATCGGCGCGGCGACGTAGGATTTCAGCCACTCGTAAGACGGGTGTGTTATCACCCAGTCAGGCGAATTCTCGGTCGTTGGCATGGCAAGCGCGCTGTTGTTTTCGATCATCCAGTTGAGCAGCGGCACTTCCTGAACTTTCAGGCGCACGCCGTCCATCGTCTCCGGATTGACCCGACCCTCATAGCCCCGCGCCCGTGCCACCCGCGCGACGTTCGCCTCAATCAGCATGATGTTGGCGCAGTCGTTCGGCACAACCGAGTTGACTTGTTCCAGAATCCGGTCGAGCACTTCGTTCTGGTCGAGCGTGCTCGACAGCACCGCCGCCGTATTCCGCAGCGCTTCCGCCAGCCGCCGCTGATCGTCGTCCGATCCGGGGCGACGCCGCTTCGGCGCGCTGACGATCAAATACAGCAGCATTTGCCCATCGCGCTCGATTGGATTGGAGAAGATCGAGACGTCGCGGAGTTCGCCGGAGGCGAGCCGGTGCCGGAAACTGAACATCGACGGCTGCTCGTCGTCCCAATCGACCGGCACGTCGATATCGGTGATCAGTCTTTTGCACAAATTCGTCGTGCGCATAGCCGTACAAGGCGCAGGCTGCCGGGTTCGCGTCGACAATCTGCCCGCTCTGCGGGTTGACGATCAACTGGATCGCGCGGTTGCGCTCGAAGATTTGCTTCCAGCGCCGTTCGTGCTCGCCGGTTCGCTCCGCCAGCCGTTGCCCCTCGACCAGCAGCGCGCAGCCGCAGGCAGAGCAGCGGCATCGTGATCGGCTTGGTCAGCACGTCGTTCGCACCCGCCCGCAGCGCCCGCCCGATGCTCGTCGGCGTCGTTCGGCGTGAGCATCAGGATCGGCGCCGTGCTTTCCCCGTGCAGCCGCGCGCAGATCGCATAGGCGTCGCCGCCCGGCAGCGCGCTGTCCAGCAGGATCAGCCTGTGGAGCCAGCCGCGCGAACGCCGCCAGCACCGATGCGGCATCACCAACCAGCTCAACGCGGAAATTTTCCTGCTGTAGTTTCTGAACGACTGGCGGCAGCATCGTTTACGCTGCCGTGCGCAACCAGAATCAACGGGGATGTTTCAACCATAGAATTGGCGCCTTCGCCACCAATGCACGAATAACCAGAGCTTAAAACGATTGCGTACGGTATGAATATATTATAAGGACATTCGCCCGACCCAGACAGAATTTAGAAATCAAAGAACCCCGAAGCTGGGGTTCTCAACCTTCCTCATAGAAGTATAGCGCAGCTTTAGCCGTGATGGCGCATGAATCGTCGCATTCGTTCCAACGCCGTCTCGATGTTTTCGGTACTGTTGGTATAGCTGGCGCGCACGAAGCCCGCTGCCGCTCTCGCCGAACGCGCTCCCCGGCACCACCGCGACCTGTTCATCCCGCAGCAGCGTCTCGCAGAAATCTTCGTCGCTCATGCCGGTGATCTCGATATTCGGGAAGGCGTAGAACGCGCCGCGCGGCTCGAAGCAGGTCAGCCCCATGTCGTTGAAGCCGCCGACGATCAAGCGGCGGCGCTGGTCGTAGGCTTGCCGCATCCGCTCTACATCGTCTTCGCCTTGCAAAATCGCCTGCATCGCGGCGACTTGTCCAATCGTCGGCGCGGACATAATCAGATATTGATGCAGCTTCTTCATCGCTACCATCAACTCGCTCGGCGCGGCGACGTAGCCGATGCGCCAGCCGGTCATGGCGTAAGACTTGCTCATGCCGCTCATGATGATGGTGCGCTCATACATCCCCGGCAGCGTGGCGAAGCAGATATGCTTCTCGGCGTAGACCAGCCGCTCGTAAATCTCGTCCGAAAGCACCACCAGATCATATTTCTCGGCGACGGCGGCGACTTCGCGCATGTGCTCCAGCGTCAAAATTGCGCCGGTCGGGTTGTTCGGGTAGCTGATCAGGATCGCCTTCGTGCGCGGCGTGACGGCGGCTTCCAGTTCCGCCCCCGTGACCTGAAATTCGTTTTCGACGTAGGCGTTGACGATCACCGGGACGCCGCCCGCCATCTCGACGGCGGCGGAGTTGGCGACGAAACAGGGCTGCACGACCAGCACTTCGTCGCCCGGATCGAGGATCGCCCGCAGCGCGATGTACAGCGCCTCACTGACGCCGACCGTCACCAGCACTTGATCGTCCGGCGCATAGTACAGATCATACAGCCGCTGCATGTGGCACGAAATCGCCTCGCGCAGTTCAACATCCCGGCGTTCGAGGTGTAGCCGGTCTGCCCGCGCTCCAGCGATTCGATCCCCTTGTCCATAATGTGCTGCGGCGTCGTAAAGTTCGGCTCGCCAATGCCCAGCGTGATCACGTCTTTCATCGTCGCGGCAATGTCGAAATAACGACGAATGCCGGACGGACGCATATTCTGGACACTCTGTGACACGTAATTTCGCATAATTGGTTCCTAGGTCGTTGCTCTCAGGCGTTCCTCCATTATCCATGAAAGCCGGAGGGCGTAAACGCTCAGCCTTCACCAAATCATCCCCGGCTTCTCCTACACTGTGTCTGAAAGCCCATCCTTATTTTTCTTTGCGTCTTTGTGTCTTCGCGCCTTTGCGTTGAGCTTTTATTCTTTTCTTGTTGATGGTACAATGGAGCGGAATCCGCTTATTTGTTCGAGGGATGTGTGATGCCGAACAACACTTTGGTGATCGTTGCCTTAGTCGGCTTGGCGGTGATCTGTCTGGGGATGTTCGCGGTGATGTTCTTGTTCCTGCTGCGCTTCACCGGGCGCAACTTCATGAGCTTCTTCGCGCTCCTAGCGCGTAATTCGAAGGATGAAGACGACAATCAGCCGACGTTTATCAAGTCGCCCAAGCCTGACCTGCGCTCGCTGGCTCAAGCCGAGGATTTCGACAGCGCGCTGGCTCGGCAAGCAATCCGCGACACCAATGCACCGTCAGGGCAGCACCGCTTCATCCCGACCGCGACTCCTCCCACTGATCCGCCCTTCGACCCTGCCTCACCCCGGCTCGGATCGCGCCGCACCGAGCCATACAAACCCGTCGATCACGACACCGACGACCCGATCTTCGGTGACTTGCTCAACATCGACGGCGACCTCGACGTCTAGGCGCAGAAAACGGGGTATTTTTGTAGGGGCACAGCGTGCTGCACCCTTTGCTTTCCTAGAACCCTTCTAACTACAACTTCGCCAGCTCCCGCGCCAGTGTCGCCCGCAGGTCGAGCCGCGTCTCGGCGTCGTAATGCACCGTGAACGCTGGTTTCGCTGGCGGCGTGCCGTCGTCGTGATAGTACAGGTCGTAGT
This sequence comes from uncultured Chloroflexia bacterium, assembly GCA_963848465.1. GTDB lineage: Bacteria > Chloroflexota > Anaerolineae > Aggregatilineales > Phototrophicaceae > Flexifilum. The sequence goes on from CAWKDY010000008.1 coordinate 365,612, forward strand.
TCTTGCGGATCAGCTTAGCATAGGCGTCGGCGTCGTAGAACGGCGGGCTGAACGCCAGCAGCTTCTTGCCGACCACCACGTAGGGCTGATCCTCGCGCAATACCGTCCACACGCCGATTAACGTCAGCGTTTTGTAGCCGTAGTACCCCGGCGCGCGCCGCCAGACGACCACGCCCATCGTCGTCCCGCGCAGCACTTGCGGTCCATAGCACAGCTTCGACCGTCGGCGCAGCGCTTCCAACGTGTCGAAGGCGTTCAGCCCATCGAGCACCCGCGCCAACACGTCTTGCTGCGGCTCCAACTGTTTCGCCCGCCGCCGCGCGATGATCTCATTCAGTAAGTCGTCCGATTTCTTCGCCATCCGTCCAACCCCGCAAACAAATTTTCTATCTATTAAATCGCCAACCCGCCAAGATCGCCAAGAAAGAAAAAGATTCAACGCAAAGTCGCAAAGGAAAGGTGAATGACTTTGTAGGGGCGAGGCGTGCCTCGCCCTTCTTGGCGTGCTTGGCGTCTTGGCGGTTAAATCGTTTTACTCCCGCCGCGCCAACCAGATCGCCAACACCAGCGCCCCCACGGTGATCAGCGCGTAAACTCCCAACACGTAGGGGATCACCTCCGGCGGATAGAACTGCGTCGCCGACGAGCCGACCACGAAGTTGAGCCGATAGCGCGGCGCGGTCAGCAGCGCCGCCGACACCAGCGAGCCGTTGTCCAGCAGCGTTAAGCCGAGCGCGTTCCCGAACACCATCTCGCTGAAATTGCTCCCCGGTAGGTTGGCGAAGATCAGCAGCGCCGGTAGACCGAGCAGCACCGTCCGCAGCACCAGCCCCAGCGCCACTTGATCGCCGCCGTGACCGCCGCGTCGCAGCACCGACACCAGCACACCCAGCGCCGCCGTCAGCAGCAGATTGGCGAACGTGAACAGCGTGATCAACCCCGCGCCCAGCACCAGCAGTTGCGGGTGCACGAACAGCGGCAGCCGCTTGATCTCGAAGAAGAACTGCACCGAATTGCGGTCGTAGTAGAAGTTGTCGAAGCGGAACAATTCCAGCCCGACGAACACCGTCACCCCTACCCGCAGCAGCGCCAGCAGCAAATAGGAGGGTGTCAGGCTCAAGATCGTCGCGCTCCACTTAGCGATCACGATCTGCGCCGCGCGCGCGTCGGTCAACAGCAGCAGTTGCCACGTCCGCTGCCGCTGCTCCCGCCGAATGGTGTTGCTCGACAGCATCAGCGTTCGCAGCAGCAGACCAAAATGGACGATCAGCGTCAGCGGCAGCAGCAGGATCAGCGGCAGCAAGTTGAGCACCAGCAGTTGCAGCGTGTCGCTGATCAGCAGCGTCAGGTCGCTGACGATCACCGCGCTCCACAGTTCGAGCGCGAACAGCGCCAGCCCGCTCAGCAGCCCACCGATCACGAAGACCCGCACCAGCACGACCAGCCAGCGCCGCGACCGTTCCCCCGCCACCCGTTGATATCGCACTTCCGCCCGCAAAATCGGTGAATGCATCGTCTTACCTCTCGACGAACTATCGTCTAGAGTAGCGCATTTTGGAGCGACGCGGGTTAAAATCGCGCCCAATTCTCGAAAGGACTCACCGATGCGCATTCAAGCCGCCGTACTCCACCAACCGAACACCCCCTTCGTCATCGAGACGCTCGACCTCGCCGACCCGCGCGCGGGCGAGGTGCGCGTCAAGCTCACCGCCTGCGGCGTCTGCCACAGCGATTACCACCTCGTCAGCGGCTCGACCAAGCATCCGCTGCCGGTCGTCGCCGGGCACGAGGGCGCGGGCGTCGTCGAAGCTGTCGGCGACGGCGTGACTCACGTCCAAGTCGGCGATCACGTCGTCCTCAACTGGTGTCCCGCCTGCGGCGAGTGCTTCTACTGCCAGCACGATCAGCCCAACCTGTGCGACACCTTCACCGCGCCGATCTGGGCGGGAACCATGCTCGACGGCACGACCCGCCTCTCGCGCAACGGCGACCCGGTCTACGCCTACTGCGGGCTAGCGGCTTTCGCCGAGTACACCGTCGTGCCGGAGCAAAGCTGCATCCCCGTCCGCCGCGACGTCCCGCTGACCACCGCCTCGCTGGTCGGCTGCGCGGTGGCGACCGGCGTCGGCGCGGCGCTCTACACCTCGCCGGTGCAGGCGGGCGAGAGCGTGGTCGTCATCGGCTGCGGCGGCGTCGGCTTGAACACGCTGCAAGGCGCGGCGCTGGCGGGCGCGACCACCATCATCGCCGTCGATTCCAACCCGGCGAAAGGAGTCGCTGGCGCGGCAGTTCGGCGCGACCGACTTCGTCGTCGCCAGCGATCACGTTTTAGACGACGTGCGCGCCCTCACCGGCGGGCGCGGCGCGGATCGGTCGTTTGAGGCGGTCGGGCTGCCCGCGCTGCAAGAACTGGCGTTCGCCGCCGCCCGTCCCGGCGGATCGGTGGTGTTGGCGGGCTTGTCGCCGATGGGGTCGGCGACCAACCTCCCCGGCGCGATCATCACCCGCGAGGAAAAGACCATCAAGGGCAGCTACTATGGCTCGGTCGATGCCCGCCGCGATTTCCCGCTGCTGCTCGATTATTACGTAGACGGCAAGTTGAAGTTGGACGAGTTGGTCTCGCGCCACTGGCGGCTGGATCAGATCAACGAAGCCTTCGCCGAAATGCTCACCGGCACCGTCGCGCGCGGCGTGATCGTCTTCTAGCGATCCCTGTAGGGGCGCACGGCGTGCGCCCTTTTCTGCTCCTTGCGTCTTTGCGTCTTTGCGTTAAATCTCTTTGTTTTTGATACCTTGTTGATCACCCGCACGCGCTCGTGACCATCGCCCCAATCACCGGATCGAGCATCCCCGCCAACACCGCGTTGCCCTGCGAATTGAGGTAATTATACGAGATCGCGCGGCGCGCAATCGTGGAGTTTTACTTGGATTGGGCGTCGATTTCCCGGGCGATGCGGAAGCCAATCGACTGGTAGCGGTAAAGCGGATTGAGGTAGTAGAAGAAGTTGATGTTCGTCCGCCGCTTGGCGCTCATGAACGAGCCGCCGCGCACGACCCGCTGAATATCGACGCTCACGTCGGTGATGTCGCCGACGGCGTGCCCGTTGACGCACCACTCCCACACGTTGCCCAGCAGATCGCAAACGCCGTAGGGGCTGGCGCTCTTGGGATACTGCGTGACCGGCGTCGTCCCGCGCAGTTCGGCTTCTTTGCAGTTGCACTGCGTCTTATCGAAACGCGCGCCCCACGGATACGCGCTGTTGGTATCGCCCTGCGCAGCGCGCTGCCACTGCTGTTCGGTCGGCAGCTTGATCGTGCTGCCGGTCTTGAACGACAGCCATTGACAGAACGCCGACGCCTCGTGCCAGCAGACGAAGGCGCGCGGGTGATTCTCGCGGTTGGCGGCGGCGGCAATCGCGGTGGCGTGCTCGACGTGCCAGCGCTGAACTTCCGGCGACGACTGCCACCACGCCGGATTCCTGTAGCCGTCCGGCGCGTCGATGAACGACTGGAACTGCGCGTTGGTGACCGGATACTTGCTGATCAGGAACTCCGGGATGTCGAAGGTCTTCTTCGAGCGATTGCGCTCGATCATCACTTTGCCGGAAGGGATGCGACACCACTCCAGCATCGGCATGGCTTTTTCCAGAATGAACGGCGGGCGCGCGTGTATCGTCTGATCGTAGATCTCCGCCAGATTTTCCGGGTCGTAATCCGGGAATGACGCCTGAAACGCGCGGAACGACGCGCAGCCGAGCGAGCGCGAGCTTTCGTTGCGCATCATCCGGGCAATCGGCGCATATTCGCGCTGCGCGTCGCGCAGATACGCCTGCCGTTCGAGTCCATTTTCTGCTTGGCGCAGCATCCCCTCAACGCTGATAAAGCGCGGTGTGTACTGGCTTTCCTGCACCTTCTTGAGCAGAAAGACCGCTTTGTCGTAGTCACAGCGCTCGAAGGCACGCACCGCTTCGTCGAGCAGCGTCGCGCCGCTGATCTCCGGCTGCGTTTCCAGTTCCGGCGGCATCGTCGGCATAACCGGCGGGTTGGCGACCAGCTCGCGCTCGACCCGCCAGAGCGACGTCAGCAGCGTCTTGACGCCCTGCACGTTCAATTGATCGCTCAGATCGATACACGGCACGCTGCATAACTCTTCGGGAATCACCGCGCCGCGCTGGATCAACACCGGGAAGATCGGCTTGTTGAGGCTCATGGCGATTTCGTATTCGCGGTGGCAGTAATCCGACGCCGCCGAGTCGGACGAAAGCAGGTAAATGTAACCCTCACACCAATGCAGCCGCCGCACGATCTCGTCCCACCACTTCTGCCCGATATGCAAGCGCTGGTCGTGCCAGACGTCGTGGATGTCAAGCAGCCCGACAATCTGGTTGCAGTAGTTTTTATCTACCCGCGCATAACTGACGAACAGCTTCATCGATCTCGCTTCATCGTATCGGTGACGGACGTGACCATCAAGAATTCCCCCGTCGTTCCAACGGGAATAACCTGAGTCTGGGTCTCGCACTAGAGAATTGTAAGCGTTTATAGAATATTACTCGCTTCTAGGAACATTTCTCAACTTACATTACAGTATTGGTATAGTGTGTTCATGCTAGAGTGCTGTCCGCTCGCGGGTCGATTTACGCTTTTTGCTCGCTTGAGCGCGCCGCGCTGTCGTCCGCCAGACCCTAGTGCGCTCAGTCTCAAGTCGCCCTAGGTCGATAGTTTGTTTTTCATTTGTCTAAAGTATAGGGTAAGTTATAGAAAATAAACGGAATTTTTTATGAATTTTATGTAATTTTGGAATAGGCTTCATACCGTATCGCTAGCGCTGACCGCGCCGCAGCGAAAACCGCCGCTTTTCCCGGTTGGCAAAGCGTTTCCGCAGCTTGCCCCACACCTCGTCGCTGAACAGCCGATCCGCGTTCTCGGTGATCTTCGCGTTGAGCGTGTCGATCACCGTGATCACGTCGTCACGCCCCGACCAATTCTCGCGCAGCACCTGTTGATCGACGCGGGTCACGCCCTTGAGCCACATCAGTACCAATGCCAAAACCCCCGCGTCGTCGGTCAAGCCGATCACGCCGAGCAGCGCTTCCGGCATCAGGTCAACCGGGCTGATCACGTAGGCGGCTGCCAGCAAAAGCTGCCCCTTGAGCGTCCACGGCACGCGCGGGTCGCGGGCAAGGCGCAGCAGCAGCACCAGCAAATCCGGCACCAGCAGCACGATCTCGGCGAGATCGTCGGCGGCGTGCGCGGCGATCCACTGGCGGATGCGCTCGCGCCACGTCTCGTACCAGTCCGGCGCGCGCTGCTCCATCTCCGCCTGATCGAGCACTTCAATGTTCAGTTCGTCGTAGGGGGTGATTTGATTTTCGCTCATGAGTTACTCCGCAGTTGTTTTTACTCAGACTTCAGAGAGTAGGTGTGAAGTATTTTATGAAGCGATCTGCCTACTTCGCTGAGGGTTTAAACCCTCAGCTAGGAAATTCGTCGCCCCCTGAAGGGGCAACTCAAAACGACATTCGCGGTTGCGACCCCTTCAGTGGGTCGCGGTTTTGGGTAGCGACGGGTTTAAACCCGTCGCGGCGCAGGTCGGGGACGTAATCCCGGTCGTTACACCTACTCTCTCAGTCCTAGCTTTATTTACATACGGAAAACCCCGTACTTGGTTGCTTGGATCGGCTGATTGGCGCAGGCGCTCAGGGCTAAGCCGAGCACCCGCCGCGTCTCCGGCGGGTCGAGGATGCCGTCGTCCCACAGGCGCGCGGTCGAGTAGTAGGGGCTGCCTTCGCGCTCGTATTTTTCCAGAATGGGGGCTTTGAAGGCGATCTGTTCTTCGCTTGTCATGAATGCGTCATCTCCCCTTGTCGTCAGTGGATCACGTCGCCTTGCCATTTGATCGAGCTTGACGGTTAAGAGAACGTTGGCGGCTTGCTCGCCGCCCATCACGCTGATGCGGCTGTTGGGATACATCCACAGAAAGCGCGGATCGTAGGCGCGCCCGCACATGCCGTAATTGCCCGCGCCGAAACTGCCGCCGACGATCACCGTCAGCTTGGGGACGGCGGCGTTGGCGACCGCGTGAACCAGCTTCGCGCCGTCTTTGGCGATCCCGCCCGCTTCGTACTCGCGCCCGACCATGAAGCCGGTCACGTTTTGCAGAAACAGCAGCGGAATCTTACGCGCGGTGCAGAGTTCGACGAAGTGCGCGCCCTTGAGCGCCAACTCGCTGAACAGCACGCCGTTGTTGGCGACGACCCCAACCGGATAGCCCTCGATAGCGGCGAAACCCGTGACCAGCGTCGTGCCGTAATTGGCTTTGAACTCGCGGAAGCGGCTGCCGTCGACGATCCGCGCGATCAGTTCGCGGGCGTCGTAAGTTTCGCGGAAGCTCGCCGGGATGATGCCGTAAAGCTCCTGCGGGTCGTAGAGCGGGTCTTCGCTCGGCTGTCGGGATGCGGCTGGCTTCGCTTGGCGGTTGAGCGTCGCCACGATGTCGCGCAGGATTTCCAGCGCGTGATCGTCGTCCTCGGCGAAGTGATCGGCGACGCCGGAGATGCGGGTGTGCACCAGCGCGCCGCCGAGGTCTTCGGCGCTGACTTCTTCGCCGGTCGCCGCCTTGACCAGCGGCGGACCGCCCAGAAAGATCGTGCCCGTGCCGTTGACGATCACGGTCTCGTCGGACATCGCCGGGACGTAAGCGCCGCCCGCCGTGCAGCTTCCCATCACCGCGCTGATCTGCGGGATGCCCGCCGCGCTCATGATCGCCTGATTATAGAAGATGCGCCCGAAGTCGTCGGCGTCCGGGAAGACCTCGTCCTGCATCGGCAGGAACGCGCCACCGCTGTCGACCAGATAGAGGCAGGGCAAGTTGTTTTCGAGCGCGATCTGCTGGGCGCGCAGGTGCTTCTTGACCGTCAGAGGGAAGTAGCTGCCGCCCTTGACGGTCGCATCGTTGGCGACGATCAGGCACTCGACGCCGCTGACCCGCCCGATGCCGGTGACGATCCCGGCGGAAGGTGCTCCGCCTTCGGCTTCGTAGACGCCCCACGCCGCCAGCGGCGCGATCTCCAGAAAAGGCGATCCGGGGTCAAGCAGGCGGTCGATCCGGTCGCGGACGAACAGCTTGCCCTGCTCCTGCTGGCGCTGGCGATAGCGTTCGCCCCCGCCTTCACGGACGAGCGCTAGCCGTTGGCGCAGTTCCGCCGCCAGCGCGCGATTATGGGCGGCGTTCGCCTTGAAGCGCTCGTCCTCCGGGTTGATTTGGGTGTCAAGAATGTCCATTAACAATCATCCTTAGTCAGTCGAGACAATCGTGGGCGACCAAGTGACAATATAAGCCAAGTTCGTATCGAGAATCGAGGATGCGCCTGTTGTAGCGTCCACATAGATCAAATTGGCATGATTATCCTGAAAGGCGTAGCCCTGACTATCGGGAGACCAGTATCCAATCCCTGAACGACTTCCCCCATCTTCGTAAGGCTTATCAGCGATCCGATATTCGTTTTGAACCATGTCGAGAAGCACAAGTTGATGTAGGTATTCAAGATTCTGGTCTTGTGGCTCTGGATCACCTATTCTTCCCGATACCCAAACAGCGATCTTGCTCCCGTCCGGTGACCAGTGAATACCCATTCGATTATCAATATCCACTGAGCCAAAGCTCGGTTCTGGAAGCGTGGACGACGTTTGCAGATCAAACACCCGAAGCGGAAAAGCGAGCTGGTCGAGTCCATAGTACGCAAGATAAGCGAGATAGCGTGAGTTGGGAGACCAACTTGCCCCTTCAAGTGCGAGGTCAGCCACAAGACTTTCGGTACTTGTCTGGTCGAGAATGAAGGGTGGTTGCCTTTCGTCGTAAATGACCCAGTCCATCTGGGTCGAGCACGACACAAAACCATACGGATGCGATTCATGAAGGGTTGTACTGCCGTTCGTACACCGTGCATAAAAATAACGTTGACCGTCGGGCGCGGGTAATACCCACTGCTCCCACGCAAGGTCTAGAAGAAAAGAATAGTCGGGAACGTGAGGTGGCGGTATCATGGGATCGCTATTCTGTCCGGTCTCGACATTGAGAAGGTAGTATTGCGACCCAATTGCTTCAGGAATTATCAGGATGGTTTCACTGGAAAAGTAAAATCCACAAGGTTTCCAAAGCGGCGACCAATCTGTTTGGAAAACAATCTGCTGAGTAACGAAATCCTGAACGACAAGTGACGTTCCCAAGTTTAAGGATTGTGCGAGGTATTCTCCGTTTGGAGAATTGACACTGCAATTTGTCGGAGGTGGCGCATAGACGAACTGATTCGATCCCGCTAAGGTCACATACTCAAAGGCAGTTGCATTCTGCCTGATATAGCGCAAACTGCCACTTACGTAGATTTGAGATTGAGCAGAAACGATACTAAACGAAAGTATGAAAATGACGCTGGTAGTAATCAACGCGGCTCGCCGCATCTCACCACTCATATCTATTCGACCTCCGTCGCTTCTTCTCATTCTAGCGCAGACTTAACATTACCCGGCTTTTGGGGTATGATTCGCCGGGTTTCGCCCTGATCCTTGGAGTTTAATCTTATGCAGAATAGCGGTAAACGAGCCAGTATTTATCTGGGTATCTTTTTAGCCATCGTCATGGGTGCTGGCGCGATCCTGCCGCTGCTGCGCTCGAGCGGCAATGGGACGACCACCGCCACCGAAGCGACGGCGACCGTACTGCCGACCTTCCCCGCGCCACCCGCCGACTTTAGCAGCATCAGCTTCAACCAAGTCTACCTGCATCCGAGCGGGATTTTCAGCATCGGGCAGCCCGACGGCTGGACCGCCAGCAACTCGAACAACGGCGCGTCGATTGATCAGGTCAACTTGATTAACAACGATCAACTCGCGGTCGTGGACACCTACGTCGAAGCGCCCGCTACGCCGATCACGCCGGATGAGCTTTCCGCGCACTTCACCGAATCCGTGATGAACGCGAGCTGGGCGAATTTCACCACGTGGCAGGAAACCAACCGCAGCATGGACGGCGACCGGCTGGTGATCGACTTCAGCGTCGTGCTTCAGTCGCGAACGTTCGTCGCCCGCCAGATCGTCTGGACGGACGGCACGTGGATTTACGTCGTGCGCGTGCTCGTCCCCGAAAACGCCACCGATTACCTGCGCTACCTGCTCGATAACTTCGTCAGTACGCTCCAGCCGCAGACCGAGTTTCAGGGCACGCCGCTCGAATGGAGCGCTTACTACGACCCGGACGTGAGCCACATCATCCGTTATCCGTCCAACTGGTCGGTCACGGACAGCGCGCCCGGTCGCCCGACCAGCATCACCAGCGCCGAAGGCAGCACGCTGCTGCGCGTCGAATCGCGGGCGAACACCAGCGTGGCTGACGAAGCCGCCGCCAGCGCCTACGTCGAGAGCGAACGCAGCGGCATCAGCGTGGTCAGCGTCGCGCCGGTCACGCGCGGGCTGGGGCAGGGCTTCTCGGTCGCCTACACCTATACCAACGTGGACGGCGATCAGCAAAGCGGACTCTCCGTGCTCTTGAACGGAGCCGACGGCACGCTGCACACGGCGAACCTGCTGTTCTCGGCGAGCGGCATCGACCTCAACAGCGTGCAGCTCAGCACGCCGAGCGCCGACGCGACTCCCGAAGCCAGCACCAGTGGTGACGCCCAAGCATACGTCCTGTTGGCGGAAGTCATGAACACCTTCTACGTGATCGAGCCGCTGAACCTGTCGGCGCAGTCACTCCCGGCGACACCGACCCCGGTGCCGACCGTCGCGCCGACGGCAACGCCGGAAGTCACCGCCGAAATGACTGTGGAAGCGACCGTCGAGCCGAGCGCCGTAGCGACGCCGGAACCCACCGCCGAAGCGACGGTCGCGCAGTAAAACGACCTCACCCCTCACCCCCGACCCCTCTCCCACGCAAGCGGGGAGAGGGGAGAACGAACGCCGATGCTCAGTGTTTTTGCTCTCTCCCCTCCCTGAAGTCGGGGAGGGGTCGGGGGTGGGGTTATTTTCTACTCCACCGCAACCTCCACCACCGCCTCCGGCACGGCGACGACGCGGCGCGACGCCCGCGCGATCAGCACGACGACCGGCGCGAGCAGCAGCGCGCAGGTGCTCAGTGCCGCCCGCAGCCCGAACCGATCCCCGATTAAGCCGACTACCGGACCGCCGCCGATCTGCCCGACGGCGTCGATCTGCCCCAAGCTGGAGAGCATGGTCGCGCGGATACTGGAGTCGATATGCTGGTTCGTCCACGTCGAGAGCAGCGGCTCGGTCGTCCCGCGCAGCGTGTTGATCACCAACAGCGCGATCAATGCCAGCGGAAACCGCCCCGCCAGCCCGAAGACCAGCATCGCCACGACGATCACACCGTAGAGCGCGACCAGCGTCCGCGAGACGGCGCGCTGATCCTTGGTATCGACCCGCCGCCGGATGACCTCGGTCATCAGCGCCACCAGCAGCATACTCACGCCGCTGATGATGCCGAACCAGACCACCGGCTGAAGCGTCCCCAGTGCGGGCAGCCCGATGTCGTCGAGCAGGTGCGCCCGCCACAGTCGATCATAGCCCTCGCTGTACAAGCCGAGCACCAACCCGACCGCCAAGAAGGTCACCAGCAGCGGACGCAGCCGCACCAGCTTGACCGTCGTGCGAACGGTGCGCGCCATCGACGCCCACGACGAGCCACGCTGGTCACGCGGGAGCGGCTTGAAAACCATTCTCCGGCATGACGACGATCAGCAGCCCGATCAGCGCAATAAAGGTGACGCCTCCGACGACCACTGGCAGCGCCAGCGTGATACTGCCCAGCGCCACGCTGACGGCGATCCCGACGATGCCACCGATCTGCCCGGCTTGCGACCCGCGCATCAGGACGTGCCCCATGCGCGCCTCGCCAACTTCATCGACGATCCACGCTTCCAGCGCGCCGCTCATGAACGTCACGCCGATGCCCCAGATCACTTGGTTGAGCAGTACCGCCCAGAAAAACGGAAGCGACCCCTCGATCACGAAGCCGATACCGATCAAAAAGAAGCCGATCAGCACCGACAGACGGCGGCTGTAGAGGTCAGCGACGATACCGGTCGGGATTTCGAACAAAAACGCGGTCACCTCCAACGTCGTCCCGACGAGGACGAGTTGCAGCGGCGTCAAACCGACGACCTCGCTCTGATAGACAAGGTTGAGCGTGAAGATCACCGCGAACGCGAACGACACAACGCCGCTCAAGATCAGATAGACGCGATAAGCGTCCCATTTTGCCAAACGCATAGAAGTCAGCGCCTCACTCGCAAATGTGCATACTAGCTGACCATTCGCAATACGGTGGGTTTTTGTAGGGGCACAGCGTGCGGTGCCCACCCAGCGAAATTCGGATGGTTATCTAGTAGATGTGGTTGAATTGTAGGAATGCGAAAACAGGGGATACCGGCAGCATCCGCCGCAAGTGGGACAGCCGTTCAGCTTAGCGAGGAAGAACGAATCACGCCGCAGCAGTGATTCGGGTCATCGGTCGAAGATTAGGCAGCACCCACGCAGTATCCGTCGAGCCACGCTTTTAGGGTGAAGACTTGCATATTCGCTTAACTCCTCATTCGAAAGATGGGCACAGCATAGCATGGTAACGAGAGGCAGTCAAGCAGTTTGAGGGGTCAAAGCAGGGCAAACGAGCGGGTTTGACCCCACCCCCAGCCCCTCCCCGAATTCAGGGAGGGGAGAGTGCCTTCGTCTGTTTCGAGGGTAAGTCGTCAAATTTGATGGCTTCTCGACACAGCGAAGATGTTTTTAAACACCCTCATTGAACGCCCCGCGCTCACGCAAGCAGGAAGAGGGGCAAACAGTCGCCTAGCACGTACTGTTTTTGTTTGCTCCCCTCCGAATTCAGGGAGGGGTGGGGTCGAACGCCGCAGGAAATGTTGTCAGCACTTTTGCGAGTGGAATACAATACCCTGAGGGTAGTATGCGAGCTTTAACCACCAGCGAGGAAGACTCATGACGCCTCAAATTATCACCGAGCGGCTCACGTTGACCGCCGTACCGCAGCAAGTCGCGCGCGCGGCAAGCGCGGGCAGACGCCAGCTCGAAACGCTGATCGGCGCGCATCTCGACAACGAATGGATGGACGAGGACGGGCGCGGACTGCTGAGCTACTATGACTATCAACTGCGCGAAGACCCCACCATGATCGGCTGGGGGCTGTGGCTGATCATGCACACGCACGAGCGCGTCGTCTTCGGGTCGGCGGGCTTCAAGGGCAAGCCAGATGATCACGGCGAGATCGAGATCGGCTACGGCATTTCGCCGCGCTATCGACGGCAGGGCTACACCTTCGAAGCGACGACGGCGCTGGTCAATTGGGCGTTCGAGCACCCGGAAGTCCGGCGCTTGAATGCCGAATGCCTGCCCGCCAATAAGGGGTCGAAGCGCATCCTCGAAAAGCTAGGATTGACCAATATCGGCATTAAGGGGGGCTACCTGTGGTGGACGCTGGAACGGTGAAACCGATCACCCGCATCAACCACGTCCAGATCACGATCCCCAAGGGCGCTGAGGACGCCGGACGCGCCTTTTACTGCGGCGTGCTCAGCTTGCGCGAGATCGCCAAGCCGGAGTCGCTGGCGGGGCGCGGCGGCTTCTGGCTGGAACTGGGCGATCAGCAAGTCCACGTTGGCACCGAAGCGGGTTTCGACCGCCTGACGACCAAGGCGCACGTCGCCTATCAAGTTGACGACATCGCCTACTGGCGCGACCGGCTCACCGCCTCCGGCGCGGTGATCGGCGACTCCGTCCCGATCCCCGGCTACGAGCGCTTCGAAACCCGCGATCCGTTTGGCAACCGCATCGAATTGATTCAACCGATTGAGGAAACGCTATGAGCCAGTGGCACCCTTACGAAGACGGCGAGACGATTGGCATGACCGGCGCGGAAGGCGGGCAGATCACCGCCGACGAGCAGCATGACGGCGGCGCGCGGATCACGCTGGAGCGGGACTGTCTGCACGCGCCCTACGCGATTACCAGCACGATCTACGGTTGGCTCTATCACACCCGCTTCATCGCCGACGAACCGACCGCTAAGCAGGCTTACAACGACATGAAACCGGCGCTGGAGGCGATTGTCGCGCTGCTGCCGCAGAGCGACGCCGATGGCGACGAAACCCCCGACGCCGAGCAGATGGAGCAAGCCGTCGCCGACTTCGCGGAAGAGTTCGCGTAGAGGCGACCCCACCCCAGCCCCTCCCCGATTTCAGGGAGGGGAGAGTGCAAAACAGGCTACAGAAATGGCTGTCTCGTCTGCTTGGCATCATCGACGGTCTTGTCTTCGGCAAACCAAATGACAAGTATGTCATTCTTGTGATTGCTCCGAAAAATCGGAGCATCAGATTGTCCTATAAAATAGTTGGACAACCAGATTTACCGATTATAGAAGGCTATCCATGCTAGACAACGACGCGATTGAGCTAACACATCAGGAAATAACACGGATTGTCTATCGGTACATCGGTGTCAATAGTGGTTATTTAGGCGATTTCAGCTATCGAACACATGCAGATTTTTATACGGAATACTGTAACCTTGACATTGACCCCAACCAGTACGAAGGAACTACACGACAACGATTTATCGAAATTCTAAAGAGCCAGTCACCCACAGATCAAGCAAAAATACTCCGGGGAGTACGTGAAAGATTTCCCTTAGATGCAGCTTACGCGCCAGAAACACGTACGCAAGCGCTATACAATGAGATTGGCTCCATAATTGACCGTCTTGAACAGACCGCACCGGTCGCAACCCCAAATCCAACAATCACATCGCAGGTTGTGAAACAGGCAATCCAAGACGCAGAGCATTTACTCGCCAGCAGCGGTGCACCCAGTGCTGTAGATCGAATTCATACTGCCATTCATGGTTATTTAAGAGCCGTATGTGACACAGCAGGCATCAATTACACTCAGGACAATTCAATTACCCGATTGCTAAAACTCTTGCGTCAACAGCACCCTGCTTTTCAGGTGAATGGCACAAGAAATAGCGATACAGAAAAAATCCTGAACGCTTTTGCCACGCAGCTAGATGCACTTAATTCACTACGCAACCACGCGAGCCTTGCTCATGCAAATCCCTCTTTGCTCGAAGAAGAAGATGCTATGCTTGCCATAAACGCTACCCGTTCGATTCTTCATTATTTGGATGCGAAATTCAGCAAGAACGAACACAATCCAAGTGACGGAGACATCAATCCTTAACCACCTCAACCGATGGTCTAATGGCACTAATCCTCGTTCGGCGTCATAGTTTTGGCAACTTGTTTACTGTTGACGCAAGGAGCTGACACCATGACCCGGATCGCTATCGCTGGCATCGCCACCGAATGCTGCACCTTCTCGCCGCTGCCCACCCGCCTCGAAGGGTTTCACATCTGGCGCGGCGCTGACCAAATCGCCCAATATCCGTTCCTGAATGAGTTCCCCGACGCCGAGATCATCCCGGTGGTGCTGGCGCGCGCCCTCCCCGGTGGTCCGGTCGAAGCCAGCGCCTACCAGACGCTCAAGACCGAATTCCTCGACGGCTTACGCGCCGCCCTGCCGCTCGACGGCTTGTTCCTCGACATGCACGGCGCGATGAACGTCGCCGGGATGGACGACGCTGAAGGCGACTGGATCACGGCGGCACGCGAAGTCGTCGGAGCCGACTGCCTGATCAGCGGCAGCTTTGACCTGCACGGCAACGTCTCGCAGCGCGAAGCCGACGCGCTCGACATGCTGACCGCCTTCCGCACCGCGCCCCACGTCGATTACATGGAGACGCGCGAGCGTGCCTTCACCCTGCTGATGCAAAGCCTCAAGTTCGGCATCCGTCCCCACACCCTCCGCTTGACCGTCCCGGTGGTGCTCCCCGGCGAAAAGACCAGCACCGAATGGGAACCGGGCGCATCGCTCTACGCGGCGCTGCCGGAAAGCGACGCCGTTGACGGCGTGATCGACGCCTCGATCTTCATCGGCTACGTCTGGGCGGATGAGCCGCGCGCCAGCGCCAACATCCTGATCAGCGGCACCGACGACGACGCCATGCGCGGCGAAGCCGAGAAGATCGCCCAGCGCTTCTGGGACGTTCGCGACCAGTTCGCCTTCGGCACGCAAGCGGGGACGATTGACCAGTGTATCGACTGGGCGATGGCGGCACCGGAATACCCGGTGATCATCAGCGACAGCGGTGACAACCCGACGGCGGGGGGCGCAGGCGACGTGCCGATCTTCCTCGAACGATTGATCGCGCACAAGGTGCCCGACGCGGTGGTCGCCTGCATCGGCGACGCCCCGGCGACCGAGGCTTGCTACGCGGCAGGCGTCGGCAAGGTGGTCGAACTCTTGCTCGGCGGCAAGCTCGACCCGGTGACGAGTAAACCGCTGGCGGTGAAGGGCGAGGTCGTGCTGCTCGTGAAGACCGACGACCTCAACGAGCGGCAAGCGGTCGTGGAGATCGGCGGCATACTGGTGATCGTCGCCCAGCGGCGGCGTCCGTACCACACCATCGCCGACTTCCATAAGGTCGGCATCCAGCCGAATCAACACAAGATCGTCGTGGTCAAAGTCGGCTATCTGGTGCCGGAACTCAAAGCGATAGCGGCGAAAGCCCTGCTCGCGCTCAGCCCCGGCGCGGTCGATCAGGACATCGAGCGGCTGCCGTTCCAGCGCATCACGCGCCCGGTCTACCCGCTCGACAAGGACTTCGCGTGGAGTCCGAAGGCGTAACAAAGTCGTGCTAGAATGAGGATCACGACTTTCGTAAAGAGGTGAGGCATGAGCGCTCACTTGCAGTTGAAATTGAATCAAGCCGACCTCCAACGCATGGCGCAGTTGGCACGGCGACGTGGGTTGGAGGACATCACCGCTTATATCCGCGAGCTGATGGAAGCTGATGCACAAGATACGCCGCCCTATCCAGCCGACGAGCGTGACTACGTCGCGCAGCGTCTACGCGCCGCCGGGTTGCTGGTGGATGACTGGCGCACTCTAGACGAAGAAATCGCCGCGCTCGTTGCCGAAGGGATCACGCCATTAACCGAACCCGTCCCGCTCCCCCCGGGTTCGCGTCCCTCTGAAACCCTCATCGACGAAGACCGGGGCGCATATTGAGCGTGTACTTCGTCGATACGAGCGTGTTGGTCAAGCGCTATCTCGATGAGATCGGTTCAGCTTGGACTCAAAGCTGGATCATCCCCGATGCCGGAAATACGGTGATTGTTTCGGAAATCGTGCTTACCGAGATGCGATCTGTCCTCGCGCGGCGGGTTCGTGAAGGCTTAAACTCGGGCGTTGCTCACTCGGCGAAACTCGCTTTTTCACTGCACATCCGGCGTGAATACAAGGTGATCACCGTCAGCCGAGAAGGTCTGCTCACTGCCGGAGACCTCACCGAAAAATATCCCTTGCGAACGCTAGATGCGATTCACTTAGCCGCCGCAATCCATGCCCGATCCGCATTAGCGCTTCCGATCATCTTCGTCACTGCCGATAAGCAGCAGCGCCACGCCGCTGCTGCCGAAAGCTTCGAGACCGACGACCCGACCACCCATCCGTAGCAATCCCCCCAAACCCGTGAACTTTTCGCCATCGATCTTGTAGTAGGGTGTAGAGAGACGATGCGAACGGACTCATGGCGACCGACGAGCAACTGGCTCAGCAGCTACAACAAGGGGATCCGCCGCGCTCAGCGCGCTGGTGGAGCGGCATTACGATCCGCTGCTCGGCTACCTCTACCGCCTGGCGCGCGGTGACCGGGCGCTGGCGCAGGATTTAGCGCAGGAGACCTTTCTGCGCGCCCTGCGCGGCATCGACGGCTATCAGGTTCCGCGCCCGTTCAAGCCGTGGCTGTACGCGATTGCAACCAACCTAGCGCGCAATCACTACGCCGCCGCCGATACCCGCCGCACCGATAACCCCGCCGAGGATCAGGAGTATGGCGCGGACGATCCGCCCGACGCCGCGCTGATCGCCGATGCCGAAGCGCAAGCCGTGATCGCCGCGCTCGATACGCTGCCCGACCCGCAGCGCGAGGTGATCGTCCTCTACTTTTACCAATCACTTTCGCAGCAAGCGATTGCCGACACGCTGGCGATCCCGTTAGGCACGGTCAAATCGCGCCTGTTCAACGGCGTCAAGCGCTTGCGCGAACGGATGGAGGCGTCTAGTGATATCCCGGAACGGTAAGCATCCTTCGGATGCACATCCGGAAGAAACGCCGGAAGGCATCGGTGTCGATGAAGCTGAGCAGGTCGGCGCGTTTCTGCACCGCTGGCGCGATCCCGCGCCGGATCCGGCGGCGAAAACGGCGTTGATCGCCCTGCTCGAAGCGGAAATGAGCGCACAGCGTGCCGCGCTCTCGCCGAGTGAGTCGACCGGGGCGTTTAAGTCGCCGCGCTATGCAATGCCGAGCGGATCAGGCGTGAGTCAGTCGTATCGCATGGGCGGGGCTGATCCTGCGGGCGCAGTTGCGGCTGGTGCACCCGGCGACGTGGGCGGCGTCGGCGCTGGTGATCGCGCTGGGCGCGCTGGTGACGCTGATCCTCTACCGTCCGGCGCAGAGCGGCGCGGAACTGCCGCTGGTGATCGTCGCGCCGCTGGTCGCTGCCTGCGGCGTCGCCTTCCTCTACGGGCTGGACGCCGATCCGGCGCTCGAACTGCAATTGGCGACGCCAGTCTCGCCGCGCGTGATCCTGCTGGCGCGGCTGGCGCTCTTGTTCGGCTTCAACCTGCTGATCACGCTGGCGTGCAGCATCGGGTTAGCGCTGACGCAAACCGGACTCTCGCTGGTGCCGCTGATCGCCGCGTGGCTCGCGCCCATGACCTTTCTTTCGGCGCTGGCGTTCCTGCTCAGCGTGATCTTCTTCGACTCGCTGGCGAGTGTGCTGATCAGCCTGCTGCTGTGGGTCGGCACGGCGGCGCGCCATTTCGTCAGCTTGGAGCCATTTTTCTTGCCGGATATGCTGCAAATTTCGTTCCAGCCCGCCCTGCTGATCGCCGCGCTGCCGCTGGTTGGGCTGGCGCTGTGGCTGGCGGAGCGCGAGGAACGTTTCTCTGGAGGTGTGGCTTGACACAAACCAAACATTGGGCGCTGGCGTGGCGCTTCAGTCTGCGCGCGACCGGCTGGCTGCTGGCGTTTGTCGGCGGGGCGCTGCTGATCGGGCGGGTGGCGATTGCGCTGGCGAATTCCGAGCTGGCAGAGTCGACCTTCGCCAGTTTCGAGGTCATCATCCCGCTGATCGCCGGGCTGCACGCGGCGCTGCTGTTCGCGCCCGACGACGAACCCGCGCTGGAACTGCTGCTGGCAGCGCCGCGCCCGCCCGCCTACCTGATCTACGAGCGGCTGGGCGTGCTGATCGCGCTGCAAGGCGGGCTGGCGCTGCTGCTCTCCCTGCTGGCGGCGATCACGCAGGGCGCGAATTTCTTGACCATCGTGATCGTCTGGCTGCCGCCGACGGTCTGCATCGTCGGCTTGTGCCTGCTGGCGACGCTCTACGCGCGGCGGACGGCGTTCGGCGTCTTGACGGCGATCATGATCTCCGTGGCGATGGCGTTCGGGCGCGAGGTGATCCTGCCCGTTTTCCCGGACTTGTGGTTCATGATCTTCTACCTCGATCCAAACATGGTGACGGCGGATCAATATCTGGTCAACCGGCTGTTTCTGCTGGCGGTCGGCGTGCTGGCGGTGGGGCTGGTGATCTACCGGATGCGCGACGAGGAAAAGCTGCTCGGCTTTCAGGAGGATAAAAACGGATGAGCAAAATTAGCGCGATGCTGCGCTATGAACTCTTGATGGGGTGGCGGCGGGGCAGCCTGCCGCTGCTGGGACTGCTGCCGACGATCACGACGGTCGGCTTCGGGCTGCTGGGCAAAGAGACGCGCTATCCCCCCGGCGATTTCGACCCGCTGACCAACACGGTTCAGCTCAGCGAGCTGATGTTCGTGGAGATGATCACCCTCGGCGTGAGCCTGCCGCTGCTGCTGGGCGACACCATCCCGCTGGATCGGCAGTTCAAAGTCCGCGAGCTGCTTGACGCGCTGCCGATCAGCCGGGCGATCTATCTCGGCGGCAAGCTCTTAAGCGTCTGGGGCGGCGTGATCCTGAGCTTGCTGCTCGGCGGCGTGATCAGCGGGACGCTGCTCTACGCCAGTTGGGGCGGCTTCGATCCGCGCGCCTTTGCCGCGCTCTGGAGCACCCTGCTCCCACTGGAATTAACCCTCACGGCGATCGCGGTGCTGGCGAATGCTTGGAGTCGAAATCGGCGGGAAAGCGTCTTGGTCGGGCTGCTGATCCTGACGCCGGTGATCGTCATCGCCGTCCTGTCGACGATGACCTTCGGCAGAGCCGCCGCGCTGATCGACCCGGCTTACGCCTTCAAACTGAACATCCACGGCTGGATCCAACCCAGCGCGTCGGCTGCCGAGATCATGACGGGCATCGTCGGGATGCTGGCGCTCGACGCGCTGATCGTGATCGCGTTGTGGACGTTCACGTGGGCACGACAGCGCACTTTTTCCGTCGAATAAGCAATATGGAGTGGTACGAATGAGCAAACTGGGCGCGATGGTGCGCTACGAAGTCTTGATGGCATGGCGGCGACGCAGCCTGCTGATCCTATGGGTGCTGCTGCTCGTCGGCGTGATCGTGTTCGCGCTGATCATGCGCAGCGTCAACCAAGAGACGCCGGTCTACAGCGACTTGGCGCAGGTCTTGACCGACACGAACGCGCCGGAATGGGCGCAGGGCATCGACCCGGTGGTCGCCAGCCACACAATCACGCTCGGCAATTTGTTGATCGCCGGGATGATCTTCTACACCGTCGGCGTGGTGCTGCTGATGGCGGAAGTCATCCCGCTCGACCGCCAGTTCAAAGTCCGCGAGCTGCTCGATACCCTGCCGCTCAGCCGCGCGACCTATCTGGGCGGCAAAATCCTGAGCGCGTGGGCGGGACTGCTGATCGGTACGGCGCTGGTCGGCGTGATCGCCGCGCCGCTGGTCTGGCTGATCCTCGGCGCCTATGACCTGCGCGTGTTCATCGCGCTGTGGATCGCGCTGCTGCTGCCGCAGTCGTTCGTCGCCTCGGCGCTGACGGTGCTGGCGGCGTCGTTCGTCGCCAGCCGCCGGGCGGCGGTGCTGGTCGGGCTGGTGGTGATGCCCTTCCTGCTGGCGCTGGCGTTCTCGTCGGTGATCTCGTTCGCGGGCGTCGGCGCGCTGATCGAGCCGATCTACGCGGTCAGCATCCTGCTGCAACCCGGCGCGGAAGCCAACGCCGTAATCGCCGAGCGGATCGTCAACGCGCTGGTGCTGTTCGTCGGCGTCGTCGTCGCCGCGTGGATCGGCGTGTGGGGCTGGCTGCGGGTGCGAGAAGGATAACCTCACTCCCCGTCCCCCTCTCCACTGCGTAGAGAGGGGGAGAAAGACAGTTTCGTCTCGCGTGGGGGCGAGAGTAGATGCGGGCATGGGCAAGGTGAAGCAACCTCACCCCGACCTCGTAACCTCGGTCGTGCCCTCTCCATTGCATGGAGAGGGCGGCTGAGCACCAGCGAAGCGGGTGAGGTGAGAAACTCTGAAAGCTATGTCAAGTTGTGGAGAACATCCAGATGATCGAAATTGAAAAGCTGACCAAAACCTACAAGGGCAAGGTGAATGCCCTCAACGGCGTCGATTTGACGATTGGCACGGGCATGTTCGGGCTGGTGGGTCCCAATGGTGCGGGCAAGACCACGCTGATGCGGATTCTGGCGGGGCTGCTGCGCGCCAGCAGCGGGCGCGTGACCGTCTTCGGGCATGACCTCTCGACCCACGCCGGACGGCAAGCCGCCAAAGCCAATTTGGGATATCTTCCCCAAGATTTGGGCTTATATCCCAACCTGAATGCCTACGAATTTTTGGATTATATGGCGATATTGAAGGGCATCACCGACAAGGGCGAGCGCCAGCGCCAGATCGCCGACTTGATCGAGAAGGTGCGGCTCAGCGACGCGGCGGATCGGCGGCTCAAGACCTATTCCGGCGGCATGAAGCGGCGCATCGGCATCGCCCAAGCGCTGCTGGGCGATCCCAAGCTGCTGATCGTGGACGAGCCGACGGCGGGACTCGATCCGGAGGAGCGCGTCCGCTTCCGTAACCTGCTGGCGGATATGTCGGCTGAGCGGACGATCATCCTCTCGACCCACATCGTCGAGGACATCAGCCAGAGCTGCAACGACCTCGGCGTGCTGCGCGCCGGGCGCGTGCTGTTTCGCGGATCGCCCGGCGACTTGATCGAGCGGGCGCGCGGGCACGTCTGGATGCTGACGACCGCGCCCGGTCAGCGACCGAGCGACCGCCTGACGGTGGTCTCGTCACTGCAACTGGCGAACGGGACGCAGTATCGCGTCGTCGGCGACGGGTCAAGCTATGGCGGCGCGCAGCAGGTCGAACCGAGCCTAGAGGACGGCTATCTGTGGCTGATGCAGGGGCAGGCGGCGGGGGTGTAATTAGCCCCTCATCCCCCAACCCTTCTCCCACGCAGGCGGGGAGAAGGGGCGACACGCCGCGTTTTTGTCCCTCGCCCCGCTTGCGTGGGAGAGGGACAGCTTGCTAGCGAAGCGACGCAAGCAGGGTGAGGGGAAATCAGCTAATCCCGTGATCCGCTTTGATCAGGTCAGCGCCGCGCTCGGCGATCATCATGATGGCGGCGTGGCAGTTGCCCGACGGCACGACCGGCATCACGCTGGCGTCGGCGATGCGCAGCCCCTCAATGCCGTACACGCGCAGCTGCGGATCGACCACCGCCATTTGATCCGACCCCATCTTGCACGAGCCGGACTGATGGTGATACGAGTCGGCGCTGTTCCGGGTGAATTCGAGCAGATCCGCCTCGGACTTGACTGCGGGACCGGGCATCAGTTCGTCGCCGACCCAATCGGCAAAGGCGGGGGTGTGGAAGATGTCGCGCGCCAGCTTGACCCCATCCTTGAGCCGCACGAGGTCGGAGTTCGCGCCGAGGTAATTCGGGTTGATCAGCGGCTTGGCGAGCGGGTCGGCGCTGGCGAGGCGAATCCAGCCGCGCGACATCGGGCGGACGACGCCCGGCAGAATGCTGACCGAATTGGGATGTCCCTGCCCGATGATGATGTTGAAGGGCACGTGGACGAAACCAAGCTGCATGTCGGGACCGATCCAACCGGGTTCGGATTGGTAGAACAGCGCGCTTTCCGACAGGTTTTGCGTGCCCTGCGGAACCGGCTGCTTGCACTCGTAGATCACGCCGGTCAGCACATGATTGTGGAAGTTCTCGCCGACGCCGGGAAGATCGGCGACGACCGGAATGCCGAATTCCTGCAACTGCGCGGCGGGACCGATGCCCGAAACCAGCAGCAGCTTGGGCGACTCCAGCGCGCCGCAGCAGACGATCACCTCGCCGCTGGCGCGGGCGGTCTTCAGTTCGCCGTCCTGCACGTATTCGACGCCGACGCAGCGCTTGCCCTCGAACAGCAGGCGAGTCGTCTGCGCGCCCGCCGTCAGCGTCAGGTTGTCGCGCACGCCGAGGAACGGCTCAAGGTAGGCTTCGTTGGCGCTGTGACGCTTGCCGTCTTTGACGTTGATGTGATGCCAGCCCACGCCTTCCATGTTGGGACCGTTGAAGTCGTCGGTCGCCGGAAAGCCGAGTTCGAGGCAAGCCTCGATGAAGGCGTTCGACGTCGGGTTCGGTCCGTGCTTGCCCGCGTTGATCACGCTCATCATGCCGCCGTGACCAGCCCATGGGCTGGTATCGTCCTCTTGATCCTCGACTTTCTTGAAGTAGGGCAGCGCATCTTCATATGACCAACCGGGCGCGCCGTTGTATGCCCAGTTGTCGAAGTCGGAGACGTGACCGCGAATGTGCATCATCAGGTAGAGATTGCTCGATCCGCCGGGCAGCTTGCCGCGCGGCTCGAAGGTCTGGCGACCGTTCAAACCTGGCTGCGGGACGCTCTGGTAATGCCAGTCGATTTCCGAACCCAGCAGGGTGTACCACAGCGACGGGTCGCGGACGTTATCGGGAATTTTCGGGTAACCGGCTTCTAGCAATAACACTTTGACATCAGGATTTTCGCTCAGGCGATTCGCCATCACGGCGCCGCCAGAACCAGCGCCAACGACAATAAACTGGTAATCGCTCATGGTCTTGCCTCCGATAATTAAGTTTTGGAAATTTGGTTCATGCATTATGAGGATCAGATCAGGCGCTTTGTCGATTGTCATACGTCACTTTTTCAGCATGACGTCTACCCACAGCGGCGCGGGAATTGGCGCAAGCGTAGGGGTTGGATTATCGACTTACAGGGTGGAGCGTTTACGCGGAGGTGCGGAACAGCGCGGTTGAAGCGCCGAAGGCGATGAGGTCGCCGTCGTGGAGGGCGCGCCCCTTTTCGGTGACCGGCGTGCCGTTGACGACCGTGCCGTTGGCGCTGCCGAGGTCGGTCAGCACCCAGACCGCGTCGATCAGGTCGAGGCGGGCGTGCGGGCGCGAAACCGACGAGTCTTGCAGGGCGATGTCCCAATCGGCGCTAGACGTCGCGCGACCGATGGTCATGCTGTTGAGCAGCAGCGCGATCACGTCGCCTTCTTGCGCGCCATTGGTGATCGTGAGGCGTCCGCCGCTGGTCGGCGTGACTCCCAAGCGCGTGCTGTGCTCGGTGATCTCGCGCAGGTCTTCCGCGTCCATCAGGGCGTCGAAGCGCAGCAGCGGCACGTAGAGCCAGAATCTCGTCGCCGGACGTGAGCGGGAAAGGCGCGGTCAAGCGCTCGTCGTTGACGAAAACGCCGTTGGCGCTGCCGAGATCGGTGACCATGAACACGCCGTCACGGTAGCCGATAGTGGCGTGCTGGCGCGATACGTGCTGTTCGCGGATGCAAATCTCGTTCAACTCAAGACGACCGATGCTGATCGTCGCCCCTTCTGCTAACGTCAATTCACGGGCTTCACCGGTCTCCGGATCTTGCCACGTCACCTTCGCCAGCATCATCAGATCATCTGCCGCGTTCATCGCCTACCCTGAGCTTGGAATCAACCTGTGTGTTGGCTTAAATGTAGCGCAAAAGCACTCGCTTGGGAAGTCACCGATACCAGCACCTCACACCCGGCTCCGCTCCCCCGCGAGCGCGACAAGGTGCCTTGGAGCCGCCGTCGAATTCGTCACATTTCGAGCGTGTGGCAGCATTATTTGCGAAAGGTCACTAGCTATTGAGGAGTTTGGTCATGAGAAAAGTGATTGTGCTTGAACATATCTCCCTTGACGGTGTCATCCAAGCTCCCGGCGGACCAGACGAAGATACCAGCGGCGGCTTCGCTTATGGCGGGTGGATAGCGCCATTTTCCGACGAGATTCTTGGAGCGGCACTGCGAAAGCAGATGAACCTGCCGTTCGACCTGTTGTTAGGGCGCAAAACCTTTGAAATTTGGGCGCCGTACTGGCCGCAACATGCGGACATCTGGCACGGCGTTAATCCAGCCACCAAGTACGTCGCCTCGAATACCATGACTGCTCACGAATGGCAGCCTTCCGTGTTTTTAAGCGGAAACATTGCGGAAAAAGTCAGCCAAATCAAGCAGCAGTCAGGACCGGATTTGCACGTTTGGGGAAGTGGTAATCTCATTCAGACGCTTATCAAGCATGATTTGGTCGATGCGTTCTGGCTGATGCTATACCCGATCACATTGGGCGCCGGGAAGCGGTTGTTTGCCGATGGCACCATCCCGGCGACGTTCAAGGTGACGGAGAGCCAAGTCTCTCCCAGTGGCGTGATTATCGTGAATTACGAGCGTGCTGGCGCGGTTACCACCGGAAGTCTTTGAAATGCTTCGACTTCTTTAGCTTGCCATCACGCTCACGCATCGCCGCCCCTAAAATGACGCGTTTGCTTGGGGGGAGGGTTGCTACAACTCGTCGCTGAAGAAGTCTTCCATCGGGTCAGACGGTTGCGTGAGCTGCATCCCGCCGAGGTCACGGGCAATCGTCTCGATCAGCTTGGGCACCGCCCATGCCGCCGCGCCGACCTGCACCGCCGACGCGCCTGCTTCGATGTAATCACGCGCTTGCTGCGGCGAGTGAATGCCGCCGGAGGCGATCAGCGGGACGGCGGTGATCTGGCGCGCCAACTGCCCGATCATGCGCAGCACCAGCGGATGCACCAGCGGACCATAAATCCGCCCGGCGACCAACCGCCCGCTGCGGTCGCGCGCCGTGCCGCGCGGCGGCGCGAAGGTGACCAGCGCGTCCGCCCCGCCTTCGACGGCGGCTTTCGCTTGATCGACCGTAGCGCCGAACGGCAGCCGCACCAGCAGCGGCTTTTCGGCAAGTCCGGAGACGCTGCGGATGTACCACTCGATTTCCGCCGCGCTGATGTCGTCACTCATGCCCAGTTCAATCGCATCAATCGAGTCCTCGCGGTCGAGCAGAGTAACCGATTGGCGCACCTCGTCGGCTTTGTTGACGACGACGTGCGCGATCACCGGCACCGGGATCCGTTCCCAGACGGCGCGGTATTCCTCGATCACTTTGGACAAGCCGGGATTAGGCAGCCCGGTGTGAACCAGTACGCCCGAGATCGACCGGGACGACGCGCGTGCCGGTTGCCGGACTCCACGAAGTATAGGTCAGCGGATTGGTGACAAAAGCGCCGAGCGCGGCGAGGTCGATCAGGTCGTGGTACTGGTCGCCATAGCCCAGCGTCCCCGCCGAGTTCATGACCGGCGTCTCGACGATCAGGCTGCGTTTCGATAGTCGCGTGATTCGGATAGCCATTGGTGGTTGTGCTGCTGCTCCTGATCAAGTCGTAGATCAACAATACCCCAAGTGTACACGAATCAAGGAAATAAGAACTAATTTCCGGCAATTTCGGTCGCTTTGAGAAAAAATGCACAAAAGCTGCGTCGCTAATTTGTCACTGATCAATAATTGGCGAATCCATTTGTTGATCTATACAATAGGGTATCTATTACGAGCCGGACATATTTGGTCAAAGTTGATAAGGTTGGGACACGCTCATGGCAACTGAGGCACGCGCCGTCACCCCGCTCAACGTGCGCGCCGAAGCGCCTCCGGCGGATTACAGCGGCATCAAGACTGCCCTGCTCTCGCTGCTGTTGATCGTCGTGCTCGCGCTGGTCTGGGAAGGCTCGAAAGCCTTCGGCGCTGCCAACGGCTACGCCTTGAACGTCGGCGGCACCAGCATCGACCTGACCATCCTCAACGACAGCCAACTTCCCCACCTCGCCGACATCGGGCGCGCCTTCGGCGAACCGGCGCAGCGCAACGGCGATCCGCTCTATGTGATGCTGCTGCAAAACGGACTCTACACCTTCGGGGCGGCGCTGCGCGGCTTTTTGCTCGGCGGCGTGATCGGCTTCGCGCTGGCGATTGTCTTCGCCCACTCGTCGCTGCTCCAGCGCGGGCTGCTGCCCTACGTCGTCGCTTCGCAGACCGTGCCGATCCTCGCGGTCGCGCCGATGGTGGTCATCTGGATGAGCCGCGCCGGGGCGGTCGAGTGGTCGGTGCCGATGATCGCCGCCTACCTGACTTTCTTCCCGGTGACGATCTACACCCTGCGCGGCTTGACCTCGGTGCCGGAAACCGCCTACGAACTGATGCAAACTTACGCCGCCAGCAAATGGGAAATCCTGATCAAGCTGCGGCTGCCCAACGCACTGCCGCAAATCTTCACCGCCTTGAAAATCTCGGCGACGGCGAGCGTCGTCGGCGCGATCATCGGCGAGCTGCCGTCAGGCATCCAGAACGGCTTAGGCATCGCCATTTTGAACTTCGCCCGCTACTACAACCAATCGCCGCCGCGCCTGTGGGCGACGATTGCGGCGTCGGGCTTGCTCGGCATCCTGTTCTTCACGGCGATGGCGCTCATCGAGCGGATAGTGGTTAAGTGGCGGGTGGAAGAGAGCGAATAGAGCAACCTCACCCCCCGACCCCCTCTCCACTGCGTAGAGAGGGGGAGAAAAGCACGGAGTAAGCGACATCGTGTTCGCAAAATGCCGCGACGGGTTTAAACTCGTCGCTACCCAAAACCGCGGCCCACTGAAGGGGTCGCAACAGCGCAGATCGTTTTGAGTCGCCCCTTTAGTGGGCGACGAATTCCCTAGCCGAGGGTTTAAACCCTCGGCGGCAGATAGGAGTAACAAAATGGCTGTGGTGCGTTGTGAAAAGCACGGCAAACCTGACGGAAGAACACACAATTATGTGCGTGCCGTCAGACCTATTGGCTACCCAGATAAGACTTCAACAATTTGTGGTCGAAAAGATTGTGAAAACGCCGGACTAGTTTGGTTGGATGAACAAGAAGCACGAGAATATGAACAAGGGGAACGCACATTTAATATGTTTAATACTTATGCTGTCAAGGTGCGTACCCAGTAAAGCTCAATAGTCAAAAGGATTATCTGCCTTGTCCTCCATCATTTCCGTCAACAACATCACCAAGACCTTCCGCACGTCGGATGGAACCGTCGTCAACGCGCTGGCGAACGTCAGCCTTGAGGTCGAACAGGGCGAATTCATCTCGCTGATCGGTCCGTCGGGCTGCGGCAAAAGCACGCTGCTGCGCATCATCGGCGACTTGATCCAGCCGACCGGCGGCGCGGTCACGGTCAACGGCAAGACGGCGGCGCAGGCGCGCAAGGATCAGGATTACGGCTTCGTCTTCCAAGCGCCGACGCTCTACGACTGGCGCACCGTCGGCAAGAACGTGCAGCTTCCGCTCGAAATCATGAAGTATTCCAAAGCCGAGCGCGTCGAGCGCGCCCGCGAAATGCTCAAGCTGGTCGAGTTGAGCGACTTCGAGAACAAGTATCCGTGGCAGCTTTCCGGCGGCATGCAGCAGCGCGTCAGTATCGCGCGGGCGCTGGCGTTCCAGCCGGGGATTCTGCTGATGGACGAGCCGTTCGGCGCGCTCGACGAGATGACCCGCGAGCGCATGAACAACGAACTGCTGCGGATTTGGAGCGCCATCCCCGACATGACGGTGCTCTTCGTCACCCACAGCATCAGCGAGGCGGTCTACCTGTCGTCGCGGGTGGTGGTGCTCTCGGCGCGACCGGGGCGGATCGCGGAGATCGTGGACATCGACCTGCCGCGCCCGCGTAGTTCGGAGACGCGCGACCTCGACCAATTCTTCCACCTGATGAACCGCGTCCGCCATGCGCTGCACGAAGGAGTCGGCGCGTGAGCACCCTCAAGCTGTCCCAGCACGAAGCTAGCGACATCGCGGCGTCGTCGGAGGCGATCTACGCCGAAGCCGCCGACAAGATGTTCGACAACCGCACCATGGGGCGCGACCTGCTGGCGCTGGCGGCGCTCTTCTTCGTGATCGTCGCCTACAGCATCCAGAACCCGCTGCTGCTCTACGGGACGCAGTTCGGCAGCGCCTTCCGCAACGCCACCCTTCAGCCGACCATCGCCGTCGGGCTGATCCTCTGCGCGGCGATCCTGATCTACGCCAACCGGGAGACGGTGCGGCACAACCCCCTGCTTTTGGGGAGCGCAATCGTGCTGGTCGGCTATACACTGATCATGGCGCTGGCAATCCTGCTGAGCTTCAACCTGTTTGGCGCGCTGGTCGGCGCACCGCAAGACCTGTTCGGCGCGCGCTTGACCGCTGACACCCCGACCGCGCTGCTCGATCAAGCGCTGCCGCTGGCGACCTTCGGCGAGTATCTGGCGCTGATCGCGGTGGTGATCCTCTGGCAGCCTTGGAATCGCGTGGCGGTCTACCGGCGCGGGCTGCGGCGGCAGGGCGCGGCGCTGGTGATCGGCGTGCTGGTGGTGCTGCTCTGGGAAGTGGTGATCTACGTGTTCAAGATCGAGCAGTTTTTGCTGCCGCGTCCGACCGTGATCGGCGCGACCTTCATCGACACCTATCCCAAGCTGATCTCGGCGGGCTGGAACACCTTCCAGAACGCATTCTGGGGCTTCATGCTCGGCTGCGGCGCGGGTATCTTGACGGGGATCGTCTCGTCGCGCTTCGTCAGCTTCAGCAAGGCGCTGCTGCCGGTCGCCATCGCCATCAACGCCATCCCGATCATCGCGCTCGCGCCGATTTTCAACAACTGGTTCGGCGCGCTCAATCCGTTCTCGAAGATCGCCATCGTCGCGGTGATGGTCTACTTCCCGGCGATGATCAGCACGGTGCGCGGCTTGACCTCGGTCGATCCGCTCTCACTGGAGTTGATGAAATCCTACGCGGCGAAACCGATGGACATCTTCGGTAAGCTGCGCCTGCCGAGCGCGCTGCCCTTCATCTTCTCGGCGCTGAAAGTCGGCACAACGCTGGCGATGATCGGCGCGATTGTCAGCGAATACTTCGGCGGATCGACGGCGGGCTTAGGCTGGCGCATCCGCGACGATGCCGGGCTGTTCAAGTACCCGGAGGCGTGGTCGGCGATCTTCGTCGCCGCGCTGTTCGGCATCCTGTTCTATCTGGTGGTTTCCAGCGTCGAGCGAGCGCTGCTGTCGTGGCACGTCTCGTTCCGCGAGAAATGAAGGGGAAAAGAAGTACCGAGTGCTGAGTGCTGAGTACTGAGTAAAAACCAATTCAAGCGAACGCTGCGCGCGAGGTCACTTGATGCACTTTTCCAAATTGAGACGCAGTATGTTTGCCCTCACACTTGTGCTTTTCTCCCCCTCTCCATGCGAGTAAGCGAAGCGGCGGAGAGGGGAGCGGGGGGTGAGGTTGTGATTTTTACTCAGTACTCGGTACTCAGTACTCAGCACTTCACTTATTCGTTTTACAAGGAGGCTGTATGCGTAAGGTGATGGTTCTTGCACTCGCGTTAGTGCTCGTGGCGTCGTTCTCGCTCGCCGGAGCACAGGATTTGACCCCCGTGAGCGTCGTACTCAAGTGGGTGCCGCAGGCGCAGTTTGCCGGCTATTACGCAGCGGATGCGCTCGGTTACTACGCCGATGAAGGCTTGGACGTCACGATTGTCCCGGCTGGTACCGACATCAACCCGCAGCAGTTGGTCGCGGCGGGCGATGCCGAATTCGGCACCGACTGGATGGGCAACATCCTCGCCACCCGCGCCACCGGACAAGATGTGATCAGCATCGCCCAGATTTACCAGCGCAGTGGTATGCGCCAACTGACGTGGGCGGACAGTGGCTTGACCACCTTCCCCGACCTCGCTGGAAAGGTCGTCGGCGTGTGGTGCTGCGGCAATCAGTTCCCGACTTACGCCGCGCTGACCAAAGCCGGGACTCGATCCTGAAAATCCCGACGACGTGACCATCGCCCAGCAGGCATTCGACATGAACGCCTTCCTCAACCGCGAGATCGACGCCGCCTCCGCCATGACCTACAACGAACTGGCGCAGGTCTTGGAGACGGTCGCCGAAGACGGCACTTTCCCGGTTCACACCATCGACGACCTGAACGTGCTCGACTTCAACGACTACGGCACGGCGATGCTCGAAGACGGCGTCTTCGCTAACGCCGCGTGGCTGGCTCAGGACGGCAGCGAGGAAATCGCCATCAAGTTCCTACGCGCGACCTTCCGTGGCTGGATCGAGTGCCGTGATAATCCTGATGCCTGCGTCGGCTTCGTGCTCGAAGCCGGTCCGACGCTGGGCGCGGGACATCAAGCGTGGCAGATGAACGAAGTCAACAAGCTGGTCTGGCCCTCGCCGGATGGCATCGGCATCATGGACCCGGCAGCTTTCGACATCACGGCGCAGATCGCGCTGGACTACGGCATCATCTCCGAAGCGACGCAGGGCGAAGGCTACGCCTACCGCACCGACTTGGCACAGGCGGCGCTCGACAGCCTGCAAGCCGACATGCCCGACCTCGACGTGACCGGCGCGGATTACGTCGCCCCGACGGTCGAGATCACGCCCAACGGCGAGTAAGCCCTAGCAGTTCGCACCAGAATCTAAAAGCGGGTGTCTCGACTTGAGACACCCGCTTTTTTGACCCCACTCCCCGCCACGCTGTGGAGCAACCAACCAACCCGCATACGGCTGTTCAAGTCCCCTCTCCATTGCATGGAGAGGGGATTTAGGGGTGAGGTCGCTTAGGCGACCTAGCTGACCACTTGCGTCGGCAGCGGCTGCCCCGTCCACGGCGCTTGATAGCTCGGCTGCAGAGACTCGACCGGCACCCA
This sequence comes from uncultured Chloroflexia bacterium, assembly GCA_963848465.1. Classification (GTDB taxonomy): domain Bacteria; phylum Chloroflexota; class Anaerolineae; order Aggregatilineales; family Phototrophicaceae; genus Flexifilum. The sequence continues at coordinate 396,786 of CAWKDY010000008.1, forward strand.
CAAGTATTGGCAAGCAATCAGGATCTTATAGTATCCACCGCTCTCGTCCTGCCCCAGTACCCAGTACGTCCCGGCGTTGACGACCACGTTAGGCACAGTGATTTTGCCGGGTGCGTAAAAAGCAACCTGATCATTCGGCAGCGCGCCGACGACCGATCCCACCGGCAGCGGCAGACAAACCGCTTCGCCGTCCCCGAACGCTTCGTTGACGATGGTCGCGGTCACGTCGGTGCCCTCGCCGAGGTAAGTACAGACGTAGGTCAGGGTGCTGCGATAAACCAGCTTCCCATCGACCATCGTGTCCCGCTGAAGCGCATAGGTGAAGGGATCAGAACCGTGAACGAAGCTGCCGCTCTCAGAGCCAGACCCGCTGCCGCTCAACCCGGTGATGTCGCCCACGTAACTCGACACGCCGTTGCTGCTGACATACTGGCTGATCACCGCACCGCTGGCTGGCAGGCTGAACTCGTAATACAACGTGCCGGTATCAAGATAATCATCGCCATCAGCGCCACATTCATAACCGGACGGCGCCGTCCAGCGCCAATAATCACCTGCGGCAAAAGCGGCTTGAACCGCCACTGCCATCAATAACACGCCAACTAGAACGACGAACAGCTTTGTAACCCGAAGATCCGACATGACTTCACCTTTCGAGCTATTAAGGGTCATCCCGCCATTCTAAAGATCGCGGCGATTACCTTAATTATATAGACCACAGCAAGTTCTAAGCTATCAGACTAGCGCCGGTTTCTCAAACCAATTCCTAACTTTTACGTTTTTTAGCTACCTGAGCGCAACAGAAAAGCGGTTCTTATGCTATATTGAAAGAAGATGCGCCGAATATCGTAAGGTCGGCATTAAAAGAACGGTTCATTTTGGTTTTTCTTACTCCGAAAGGAAGGGCGTCGTGCGTCGATTAATCCTTATCTTATGTGTGTTGGCGTTATTATCTGCTGCGGTTGCGCCCGCCGCTGCCGCACCAAGCAGCCTACAGGCGACTCCCCAGACTTACGGGCAGACGATTCACATCGTCGAGCGCGGCGAGACACTGGCGATCATCGCCAACTATTACGGCGTGACCGTTCAGGCGATTGCTTCGGCGAACGGCATTTGGAACCCGAACTGGATTTACGCGGGGCAGCGCTTGGTCATCCCGACCGGTGGCACCACCCCGCCGCCACCCCCCACGCAGACTTACTACATCGTGCGCTACGGCGACACGCTCGCCAGCATCGCCCGCTACTTCGGCACGACCGTCTGGGCGATTGCGCAAGCGAACAACATCTATAACATCAACTGGATTTACGCGGGCATGTACCTGACGATCCCGTCGGGTGGCTATCCGCCGCCCAGCAAACCGTGATCAGCTACGTGGTTCGCCCCGGCGACACGCTCGGCAGCATCGCGCGCTACTACGGCACGACGGTACAGGCAATCGCGTCCTATAACGGCATCTGGAATCCAAATCGCATCTACTGGGGTCTGGTCATCCAAATCCCGGTCTATCAATGGTAGCCTAACGGCATGATCAAACTCGCGACAACCGGCGTTCGGCTCGCGTTGACGATCCTGCTGGTGCTGCTGACGACCTCGGTAGCGCTGGCGCAGGATGCGACGCCCACGCAAAGACGACCGGTCACAATCTACACCGTCGCGCCGGGCGATAGTCTCGCCTCAATCGCCCGGCTCTACGACATCAGCTTGCAAGAGTGATGGATGCCAACGGCATCACCGACGCGAACCTGATCTTCGTTGGGCAGCGGCTGCGCGTCCCACGCCCCTACCGGGCGACGCCAGTCGTGCTGCCGACGCTGACAGACACCGCCTCGCCAACTGCGTCGCCGACCTCAACGCCGACCGCAACGCCAAGCGCAACGCCGACCACGCAGCCGACCGCAACGCCGACCACAGTGCCAAGCGCAACGCCCACCACGCAGCCGACCGCAACGCCAACAGCGCAGCCGACCACAGCGCCAAGCGAGACGCCGACCGCCACGCCCACGCAAGCGGACACGGCGACGCCCACCGCGCAGCCGACAGCCTCGCCGACAACGCAGGCGCGCAGCCGACGCCAAGAGTGCAATCCGGGCTGGGCTTCGACGTAGGCGGGCTTGTCTTCAGCTTCAATCAAGCGGATCTGATGACCTCAGCCGGGATGACGTGGGTCAGCATTGCGCTGCGCTGGCAGGATGGCGACTCGGTCAACACCGCCCGGCGCGCCATCGAGATCGCGCACACGCGCGGGTTTAGCGTGCTGCTGCAAATCAGCGGCGACCCGCAGGAAATGCGCCTGAATCCGGTAGAGTACGAGGCGCACTTTACCGCCTATCTGGGCGAAGTCGCCGCCTTCGCGCCGGATGCGATTCAGGTCTGGGACTCAATGAACAGTCCGGAGTCGTGGGCGCATGGCTTGATCGACCCCAGCGCTTACGCCCAAATGCTGCGCGCCGCCTATCAAGCCATCAAGAGCGCCAATCCGGGGACGCTGGTCATCAGCGGCGGCTTAGCGCAGTCGAACGCGCTCAACGGCGGCTGCACCAGCGCCGGCTGCGACGACCTGCCCTACCTGCGCGGGATGGCGACCGCTGGCGTCGGGCAATCTGCCGACTGCATTGGCATCAGCTACACGCTGGGCGCAACCGAGCCGACCGCCGTTTCGGGCGACCCGCGCGGCGATGACATCCTCTACTACTATCCGGCGGTCATCAGCACCTACGCGGGCGTCTTCCCGAACAAGCCGCTGTGCTTGACCCAACTGGGCTATCTCACGCCATCGGACGCGCCGCCAGCGGGCTACGAATGGGCGGCGAACACTTCGCTCGTCGAGCAAGCGGCGTGGCTGGCGCAGACGGTCGAACTCGCGCGCGCGACCGGGCGGATTCGCCTGCTGATCGTCGATAACGTCGATGCGACCGGGAACAGCCTCGCCAGCAGCTACGCCATCGTCCGCGACGGCACCTGCATCGCCTGCGACGCGCTCCGGGCGGTCAATTAACCTCAGCCTCGTACCGTAGGGGCACGACCTGTCGTGCCCTTAGCAACTTCACCTCCGCCCCGTTTCTCATTCCAACAAATTGGGCGACTCCCCCTCTCCATGCAATGGAGAGGGGGCTGGGGGGTGAGGTTGCTTCTCCCGCGCGATCTCGATCTTGCGCAGATACTCAAGCACCTGCTCAACCGGCAGATCGCGCCACTCGACGCCGAGTTTCTGCGCCAGCAGCCGCGCCGCGCGCCGGTAGCGCGGGTCGTCGCGGTCGATCTGCGGGGTGTTCACGGCGAGTTCCGCCGCCCACTCGGCGAGGATCGCGGCGGCTTCGGCGTCGGTCGCGGCGAAGCGGATCAACTGATCCGGCGTCTGATACACCCCGGCGACCGCGCCTAGTTGGTGCTGAAGCTCGGCATCAACGCCCATGATGATCGTCCGGGCGCGGCTGTTGCGGTGCAGCTTTTTGCCGAGGCTGCGTAACTGACCGACCGCGCCACCCGGCATCCGTGCCCCGCCGCGCAGGTCGATGATCGTCTCGACCGGATGATCCAGCGGGTCGAACCAGAGCGTCGAGCGCCGCATGTGCTTATGCAGGTCGTTCCAGTTCCAGTCGCCGTCGGCTGCGTAGCGCAGCACCGTCTGTTCGGGATTATCCCAGCGAAAATCAAAGCTCATTCGCCCACACTCCGCCCATCCAAATCTTCTAAAATGCGCTGGTAAGCCTCGTTGATCTGCTGCATCCGCTCGGTCGCGCGCGGGTCGGTGGTGAGGTCGGGATGCACCTTGCGCGCGAGGCGGCGGTACGCCTGCTTGATCAGGTCGCGCTCGGCGGTCTCGGCGATACCCAAGCGCTGATAGTAGAGGCGCAGCGCCGGGTTCGTCCCGCTGCTGATGGGCTGGTGCGGCTCGGTCGACTCGGACTCGAAGTTGGCGACGCGCCACGCGCCCGCCAGCGGCGGGTAGGCGACGTCGATCATCGCGCCGACCAACTGGGTCGCCTCAACCGCCCCGCCGTAGCGAATCGCGCGATCCGCGCCCTCGAAGTAGACCGGGAAGATGTACAGGTCAGCGCCGAAGTAAGCGTCGTAAGCGTAGATTTTGCCGCCGTGCAGCGCCAGCAGCGCCGCCATCCAGTCGTCCGGCTGGTAGCGCATCCCATGCACCGGCAGCAGGTCCGACCAGAGGATGAACAGCGTATAAGCGCCGACCAGCGTATTGGCGTTGACGATCCCTGCGATCTCGTGCAGAGCTGATCGGACTCTCGATCAGGTAGATCAGCACCGTCTCGTTCGAGTCGAGTGAGACGCGGATCAGGTCGCCGCCGTCGTTGGCGACTTCGACGTGCGGACGCCCCCGCTGCAACTCGCGGACAAGGCTGGCGCTGATCCGGTGCGTGTCAAACCGCATAAACAGCAATACTCTCGATTTTCCGACAGATCAATTGCAATAGTTATACCACAGCCGCTCGTAAAACGAGGGCAAACCTGATTAGGGAGCAATGAAGATCGCGGGTGCGTAGAGGCGGGTTTCAGAGGGTATCTAAACCCACCTTCGTTATCTCAAGCTATCGTTAAACGTGATAATTTACACCTGAAATCGACGAAGCACTCTCCCCTCCCCGAAGTCGGGGAGGGGTCGGGGGTGGGGTCAAAATACCGGAATAAAAACGTTGGGGCACGGCGTGCCGTGCCTCTGCAAACAAGCATCCGCGCAAATAAAAAGGGCAGGTCTGAGACCTGCCCCTACAAGGCATTACACGATGATTGCTGAGACGCTCGTTATTCTTCAGTCGGGGGGTCTTGCGGCGGTTCCGGCGGCGCGGCGGCGGCGACTTCTTCGTGCGCGGCGGCGCGGTCGTTGACCGACCGTAAGCGGCGCGACACGGCGATCACGCCGACTAAGCCGAAGACTGCCAGCGCCAGCACGCCGATGCCGTTGCGTCCGCCGCCGACCACGTCGTCAAAGATGCCGGTTTCCGGCAGTCCGGTGGCGGCGGTCGGGAACGCTTGAACGGCAACCGGGGTCGTCGTCGCTGCGCCGGGCGTGAACGCCTGCTGCGTCGCATTGAGGAAGGCGTTGGCGATGGCGGTGGCGGTCAAGTTGATGCCGCTGACGCCGGGGGTGGGCGTCGCCACAATGCCGAGCGCCATGTCGATCAACGCCTGTCGAGTCGCCAGCGCGACCTGCGTAGCGATAGCCGCTTGGGTCGCAAAGACCGGCGGCGTGCTGAACGCCTGCTGCGTCGCGACGGCGGCTTGAGTCGCTATCGCGCCGTAGGTGGCAACCGCCGCCTGTGTCGCAAAGCTCTCACGGGTCGCCAGTACTGCGGCGGTGGCGGTTTCGTTCGCCCCTTGATTGACCGGCAGCATCGCGACTTGCGTCGCTTGATCAGCACGCGGCTGACCAACGGGCATCAGCTTGGCGGTGGACGAGTCGCGCGGGAGCATCATTCCCGGCGTCCCGGAACGGTTCAAGTCAGCGCTGAGCGTGCCGAGCGCGCTCTGAGTCTGAAGGGCGGCGACGGTGGCAATCGCTTGCGGCGTCCCCAAAGCAGCTTGAGTACCCAAGCCTGACGGGATGACTTGGGCGAGTGCCGTCCCCAGCGCCAAGTTGTCGAGTCCGCGCGCTTGGAGTTCGTTGTCGATGAAGGTGATCGCCGTCGCGACGGCGGCGGACTGGTTGAGCAGTGCCGACTGGGTGCTTTCCAGATGATTACGCAAATCCACTTCCGCCTGCGAGTCCATCAGCGAACCGGCGATCTGGGTCGCGGCGGCGATGCGGGTCGAGAACGATTCTTGGTCGAACTGTCCCTGCTGGGTCGCGAAGGCGACCTGCGTCGCGAACGCGCTGCGGAGATCGAGCATCGGCGGCGCTTCCGTCGGCACTTCGGTCGGGGGCAGCGCCAGTGCCTCGGTCGGCGCCAGCGGCGTCGGCGTGACCGTCGCGCGTCCGGCGATTGCCGTCTGCGTCAGCGCGCCCATCGCCAGCACGGCGTTCATCGTCTGCGTCATGTCGTCGGTCGGTGCCAGTGTCTCCGTCGGCGGAGTTCGGTCGGGGTCGGCGAGAGCGTCGGCACCGGCGTCGCCGTCCACGCAGCAGCGGTTTGGGTCAGCGAGAAATTGAGCGCGTTCTGGGTCGAGGTCTGCGCCGCGTAAAACTCGATGGTGGCGTTGTATTCCACGACCGCTTGACTGGTCAGTTGGATCGGGTCAGGCTCGGTCGGGCGGGTGGCGAGGTAGAGCACCGCGACCAGCGCGACCACGAACAGCAGGATCATGATCCCGGCGAGGAAGACAAAGGTGCGGTTGGGACCGCGCTCATCGCCTTCTTCCTCGATTTCGGGCATGTCTGTCTCGAACTCGTCGCCCAGTCCAGAAGGGAACCCTTCTTCATCGTCGAAGTCAAATGGCTCGTTATCGTCACTTAGAAAATCGTCTTCGAAATCGAAGTCGTTTCTATCGCTCATTCGTTCCCCCTAACCGGTGCGGTCGCCGTTCCAGCAAGTGCTAGCTTTCAGCTAAAAATAAAGGATCTGCTCTTTTATGAATACGAGCGCACCACGTTTGATCCGCCTGTATCCGGTTTCATCGATGACTGATAGCCGATAACTGACAGCCATCAGCGAATTGCTCCTGTATTATGACCCAGAAACCTCTAAGTTCGCCAGTGGTACTAGGGCGTTTTCTCCGGTGACGAATTCAACCTGCGCGCAGATCGTTCGCAATCCATTGTCTAATGAAACCGGTTCGTTTGGCAAGCCGATGACGTGCCCGATCATTCCGCCGAAGTTGCCGCGCGTCAAACGCACGTCCATCCCCACTTTGAGCGCGAGGTTGAGGTTCGGCGGCGGCGGGCGCTCGCCCGGTTCGAGCGGCACGCTGATGATCACTTCCGGGCGGCGCGTTTCCAGCGGCGCGGGCAGCACCGCGTCGAGCATCGCTTGACGCCCGTTCATGTCGTCCAAAAATTGGGCGATCACAGTGCTCATTCGCTCCGAGCCGAAGCCTTCCGTCAACACCACCGCTGCCTGCATCTGAAGCACCGCGTCGATCAGTTCCGGTTCGACGCTCGGCGCGATCACGCCGCTGAACGACTGATCCTCAATGATCATGAGCGTCGCCCGCCGCAGCGGACGCCGGGTCACGACCAACGCCACCGCGAAACTGCGTGTCGATCACGTCGCCGTAGATGTTCTCGATGCCTTCGGACGGCTCGGTGCGCAGCGCGCCGATGGCGCGGCGATTATTGCCCCAGACGCCTTGCAGCACCGCCCCGAACGCCTCGATCACGACGCCGCGCGTGCGCTCGACGCCGACGATGCTGCCGTTCAAGCCGGCTTCCAGCTCAAGGTAAGGCGCGAGTTCCTGCAAAATGATGCGCCCTTGATCGATTTCGACGACGCGCCCATCGCTCGGCGCCAGTAGGCGCTTGCCGCGCCGTCCGCCCCGCCCGGCGATCACGTCGCCCGCGCTCACTTGATCGCCCACCCGGACTTCGAGCAGGTCGTAGATCGCGTCGGGGTCTTTCAGCTTGAAGAAACCGAGCGCATCGATCAGCACGTAAGGCGCGGGCGAGGAGCCGCGCGCGACCGTATCGTGCAGCGAGACGCGCGCCCCGGTATTGACCGTCGTTTCGCCGCTGGAGAAATCGGGCAGCATCCGCTGGCGGCGAATGGTCGATTTCGGCAGCAGGTGGCGCTGCTCAGGGTAGTAGATTGGGGTAGTCATCGCCCTCGCCTTCTTCTGCATCGACGGTCTGGTTGATCCGCCGCCCGAACAGCCGACCACCCGTCCGGCGCGCCGGAACCGACCGGTTCTGATCGAGCACCGAGTAGACGTTATCGCGCTGCGCCTCACGCCGATCCGTGACCGAGTTGATGTCCGCCTCGACGACCGCTGGCATCAGCCACTCGGTCGGCACGTTGTAGATCGGGTCGCCGGTGACCTGCGCGTACCATTCGGGAATTTGCACCGCCCGCAGCTTTGAGGTTGGTCGCCAGCGGCAGCGGACGCCCGCGCGCGTCGATGATCAAGCCCGCCGTGCCGCCATCCACGTCCAGCTTGAGCCGCCGCTTGCCGTCGATACTCAAGCCGCGCCCGACCACCGAAATCCGCACCCGCGCCGGGACACCCTGCGAGAGCGGGTAAACCCACAACTCGCCGCCGGAGACCGTGAATTTCTCAGTCTCGCCCGACTCAATGCTGGTGATGCTAACCTGCACCGCCGCGCGTCCCTTGCGCGGGCTGCCGGACAGGTTGACCGTCGTGCACAGATGCTCCAAGCCGCTGGCGTCGAGCACCTGCACGACCGCCTCGGCATTGATGCGCGCCAGCGCGCCCAGCGCCGGGATCAGCGCGGTCGAATCGACTTGCAAATCGACCACGCCCACCGGCTGAAGCACGTCGAGCAGCAGCATCGCCGTCATGGCGGGCTGCCCCGTCCCGGTCAGTCCCGCGCCCGCGCCGATGATCCGCTCGAAATAGGGCAGCGCCTCGCGCAGATCGTCTAGCGCCTGATCGGGCGTCCACGTCGGGCGAGCCGCCCGCAGCAAGCCGATCAAGGCGGCGCGCAGCAGCGCGTGTTCGAGGTACAGCGCCCGCTGCGTCTCCGGGATGCTGCCGGGATAGATCGTCTTGTTCAGCGCGTAGCTGAGGATTTCGTTGTCGTCGGCGAGGAACGGCAGCCACATTCGCACCGCCTCCAGCCCCACCGCGTCGATCACGCTGCGGGCGCTGTGCCCCAAGCCGAGATCGGTGCGGATGCTGGTCGCCGTGTGCCCGTTGACCGAGGCGGACAGCGTGCTCACGGCGCTGCCGACGTCCAGCGCCAGCACCCCGCCGCGCTCCGCCGTCTTGCCCAGATAGCCGACGATGGCGTGGTAGCTCTGCGCCGTCGGCAGCACGCCCAGCCGCGCCATGTAGCTGATCTGGTCGAAGCCCAAGCCGCGCTGCTCGGTGAACGAGTTGAACGCGCGCGCGAGCTGCTCCTGAGCCGCCGCCAGCGCCTCGCCGTCGAGCGTCGGGCGCACGTTGTCGGCGACAAACAGGGTCGCCACGTTCTCGAACAATTCGGTGATCTGCGGGACAAGATCGCTGTTCCCGGCGTAAAGCACGTTGGTGCGCGTGCCCAGCAAGCGCAGCGCCAGCCGCGCCAAGCGCGCTTGCTTCAGCACCGGCTCCGCCGCGCCGCGCTCGGTGCCGCCGACGATGAAGATCAAGTCGGGGCGGGCGAGGATGATCGTGTTCAGTTGATTCTGCGCCGGACGCAGGTCGTCGAGGCTGATCATGTCGATGATCTCGACGTAAGTCCCGGCAGCCGCCCGCTGCGCGCTGGCGATGCTCATGTCGGCGGTCAGCCCGATCAACACGGTACGCAGTGGACGCCCGATACTGGCGGTGGCGATGAACACGTCCACGCCGGATCGATCCGGCTGCTCCGGCGTGATCACCCTGCCATCGCTGGCGAGGAAGCGCCGTCCGGTCGTGCTGGCAAGCTGCGCCACCACCCGCCGGAAGCCCGCTTCCACGTTCGAGATCGGAAAACTGCCGGTGGTGCGTACTTCGCCGACCGCGACCAATCGGTAGACGCCCTCGACCAGATCGATCAGCAGGGCGCGGGTATGGATGTTGCCGAAATCGACGGCGAGGATCGAGTTGTCAGTCATAGCTGAGCCTGAATCCTGATCGGATGTCCAAACCGAGTAGCTGTCCACTCGCAATCCGGTGAGTTTTTGTAGGGGCACGGAACGCTGTGCCCCTACACCCAAATCCGGATGGTTGTTTACGAGTTTGCTTGACCCGTAGACCAAGCATCTCCACCACTTTTGCCCTCGCCCCTCCTTGAATTCGGGGAGGGGAGGCGAGCGTAGCGAGCGGGGGTGGGGTCAAGCTGTATATCCTTGCACCCCCGCTTCCTGCGGAAGCTTCCCCTCTCCATGCAATGGAGAGGGGGTTAGGGGGTGAGGTTGTCTTGAGTTACGCAATGTCATAACGTTAGCCCCCAGCGATCCGCGACAGGATAAAGGCGATCCGCTCGCTGAAGACGACCAGTCCGGACAAAATCGCACCGCCGTAGAGCGCGCCGAGCGTCACGACGATGAAGCCCTGCCCGACCGCGCCGAATGCCCGCGCGATCAGCCCGCGCCGGGTCGCGCCGGTGGCATCGCCGGGGATGCGCCGCGCCATGTACTGGAAGTAAATCAGGGTGCAGACGACGCCGACCACCAGAATGAAGCCGTTTAGGGCGTCCGCGCCGACGCTGCCCGCCGTCGAATTCGCCAGCGGCAGCAGCGTCCCGCTGATCGCACCGACCAGCGCGACCGCCGTCCCGATGCCGATCACGAAGGCGAGCGCGAGATTACCCAGCCGGTGCAGACGCGGCGTCGCCTTCAAGAGCAGCAGCAAGCCGAGGATCAACGGGATGACGCCGAGCAGCTTCGCGCTCGTGTCGCCGTTCTGGAGCGTCCCGCTGATCCACGGCAGCAGCACGCTTTCGACCGTCACGATGGTGATAAAACTCGCCGTCAAGCCGACGAAGACGTAAATCGCCAGCCGGTAGAGGAAGTTATCGCCCAGTAGATAACTGAACACCATCAAGGTGAGAATGAAACCGATCCACAAGCCGATCTGATCGCTCAACGCCGTCGCCCTCTCCGCAGCAGCCCGCGCCCGACGTTGATCACCGTGCCGAGGCTGATGATCAAGACCGACGCGATGATTCCCGAATTCAGCGCATACCAGCGCTCGTCCTGATAGCCGTCCGAATGAGGCGGCAGCGTAAATGCCATTCCCCCGCTGGCTGCTTCGGCGGTTGCTTCCGGCGTCGCCTCAACCACCGCTGCCGCCGTCGTAGCGCTAGCCGTCGGGCGCGGCGTCGAGCTTGGGCGGCGCGTCGGCGTCCGGGTTGGAGTTGCGCTAGCCGTCGCCGTCGCTTGGATTTCGGCAGTAACCTCGCCAGTCGGAACGTCCGTCGGCTGACCCGGATCAATCGCTTGTGCCAGGCGTTTCGCGTGACGCTCCGGCTGCGCCAGCGCCGCGCCTGTCCGCTGCACGTCGAGCAGCGTCGCGGCGATCCAGCCTTCCTGCCCGTCGTCGAGCCGCACGTTGACCCACGTCTCGTTCGCGTCGAAGCCGATGACGTCCAAGCGCGTCCCGGACGGCACGCCCGCGATCACGGGGTTGTTGGTGCCGGGACCCGAACGCATGTTGACCGATTGACTAGAGATCACGATCGCGGTGCCGAGCAGCTTCACCGGCGTCGGTCCACCGGGCGTGACCTCCGGCTCGACCGTCGCCTCTGCCGTCGCCATGATCTCCGGCGCGCTGCTCGTCGGAACGGGTGTCGGCAGGTCGGTCGGCACGATGCGCACGCGCTGAGCGATGCTGCGCGCTGGTACCGTGTTGAGCGCGTGACCGTACGTGTAGGCGTCCTGATAGCCGACCAGCAGCCCGCCGCCGAAGGTTTCGGCGTACGGCTGCGCCAGCGGCGCAGCGCCGTAACTGACCGCCGCCACCAGCGGCGCGCGCGTCAGCGGCGCGATCTGCTCGGCGTAGGCGCGCAGGTCTTCGGCGCGGTCGGTGACGACGGCGACCAGCGCGAAATCGGTGAACGAGCGCACGCGTAGGTCGGTCGCCTGCCCGCGAATGTCGGTCAGCAGCAGGTTGGCGGTCGCGGCGCTGAAGGCGCGCAGCCCGATCACGCTGCCGGGGAGATAGCGGACGATGTAGTAATCGTGGTTGGCTTCGAGCGCGCCGGGCGCGTGCAGCCGGGCGAGAAAATCGCTGTCGGCGTTGATCGAAGCGATCAGGTTTTCGGCGCGCAGGATGCCAATCGGATTGGTGCCGATCAGCACCGGATACGCGGCGCGCATCAGGATGTGGCGCACGAGGGCGTCGGTCATGCCGTCGAGTTCGGCGGCGGCGGTCGGCTCATACTCGATGCCGACGAGCACCAGCGCGCCCGCTGGCAGCGCATCCACTTGATCGAAAGCGGTTTGAGCGGCGCTGCCCGCCGGGAAAATCTGCGGCGGCAGGTCGCCGAAGCGCAAGCTGGGCACAAGGAACGGGGCGATCAACGCCGCCGCCAGCAGCACCGCGATCAACAGGCGGTCGAGCCGCAGCCGCAGACCCAGCCGTCGCCGCGAGCGGACGGGCGCTGCCGCTCGTTTGCGCTCCGGCTGGACGATGTTTTCGGCGCTGTCTTCCAACTCCGGCATGAAGGGCGAATCGTAGGTCATATCAATCGCCGACATGCGGAACGCCTGCTCGACGCTGCTGCTCGGCGTCAGCGCCTTGAGCAGATCGACCTTGTGCTGCTGATCCGGCGTCAGGGCGACGCTTTGCAGCATCGTCATACCGGCGACGAACGGCGCAGGCATCAACCCCGCCGATCCACCGGGCAGCATGTCGTCGAGCGCGCTGCTTTCGGCGGACGGCTCGGCGGGCGCTTCATCAGCGAAACTTTCGGCGCGCTGGCGCAGCCGCTTCAGGCGATCCGGCAGTTCGTCAACCGGGCGATCCTCTTTTTGGCGGACAATCGCGCTCGCCGAAACCTCACCCACCGACGCTTGCAGTTCCGCCAGCCACCCCTCGTTCATCCCCGGCGTAGTGTCGATGCTCGAAGGCGTCGGTGCCGGACTATCCGTCATCACCGGCTCGGAGAAGAGCGCGTCGAGGTCAATGTCCTCCGACGACTGGTCGAACATCTGGCTGCCGAGCGGCTCGACTTCCGGCTGTTCGCTGCTCAGCGATGCCAGATAGCCCTCGATGTCGCCAAATTCCGAGGACGCGGCGCGTTGGGCGGGCGGCTGAGCGTCCGAGTCGATCATGCCGAGCGCCGCGAAGAAATCGCCTTCCGGCGGCTGTTCCTCATCGCCCTGCTCGTTGGAAGGTTGAACGTCCTCCTTCGAGATCATGCCGAGCGCTTCGAAAAATTCTTCTTCGGGCGGCATTTCGGCTTCGGTATCCCACTTGCCGAAAAATGCGTCCTGCCCGCGCTCCGGCGGCGCTTTCGGCTGCTGATCGCGCGCTTGCAGCGCCGCGTAAATCCGTCCTCCAGCGAAACTTCGTCCGGTTGATCGTTCCACTGCCCGAACAGGTCAGGCGTTTCGGCTTCCGGCTGCGGCGAGTCGTCGGCGGGCGGCAGTTCATACGCTGGCTCGTCGTCTTCCGGCTGCTCGTCCCACTGACCGAACAAATCCGGCACGGCGGCTTCTTCTTCCGGCTGCTTGTCCCACTGCCCGAACAAGTCCGGCACGGCGTCGCTCCGGCTGATCTTCGTCCGCAGAGGCTGCGTCGTCATGCCCAACTGAGCGAACAGATCGCCCGTCGTTGGCACCAGCGCTGGCTCGTCGTCTTCCGGCTGCTTGTCCCACTGCCCGAACAAGTCCGGCACGGCGTCGTCCTCCGGCTGATCTTCGTCCGCAGAGGCTTCGTCGCTCATGCCCAACTGAGCGTACAGGTCGCCCGTCGTTGGCAGTTCATACACTGGCTCGTCGTCTTCCGGCTGCTCGTCCCACTGACCGAACAAATCGGGCACGGCGGCTTCTTCCGGCTGATCTTCGTCGGCGGACACTTCGCCGCTCATGCCCAACTGAGCATACAGGTCGCCCGTCGTTGGCAGTTCATACGCCGACTCGTCGTCTTCCGGCTGTTCGTCCCACTGACCGAACAAGTCGGGCGTGGCGGACTCCGCTTCCTCCGGCTGCTCTTCGTCGCTCATGCCCAACTGAGCGTATAGGTCGCCCGTCGTTGGCATTCATACGCCGACTCGTCGTCTTCCGGCTGCTCGTCCCACTGACCGAACAGATCCGGCACGGCGGCGGCTTCCTCCGGCTGATCTTCGTCGGCGGGCGCTTCGTCGCTCATGCCCAACTGAGCATACAGGTCGCCCGTCGTTGGCATCTCATACGCCGACTCGTCGTCTTCCGGCTGTTCGTCCCACTGCCCGAACAAATCGGGCGTGGCGGATTCTTCCTCCGGCTGCTCGTCGTCGGCGGACGCTTCGGCGCTCATGCCCAACTGAGCATACAGGTCGCCCGTCGTTGGCATCTCATACGCCGACTCGTCGTCTTCCGGCTGTTCGTCCCACTGACCGAATAAATCGGGCGTGGCGGATTCTTCCGGCTGATCTTCGTCAGCGGACGCTTCGCCGCTCATGCCCAACTGAGCGTACAGGTCGCCGGTCGATGGCATTTCATACGCCGACTCGTCGTCCTCCGGCTGTTCGTCCCACTGACCGAACAGATCGTCGTCCGACGCGCGCGCCTGATCGTCGGCTTCAACGTCCATCCTCAACCCCGACACGAAATCGTCTTCGGGCGCATCGGTGCCGCTGATCGCGCCAAAGACGTCGGCTTGAGCGAGCGCTTGCAGGTACTCGTCTTCCGACTGCACCGTGTCATTATCAGCGAACGCTGCCCCGTCATCCGGCACGGTCAAGGCGTCGGAGAATTCCGCATCCGCCAACAGATCGTCGGTCAGCCAGCCCGAATTCAGTTCGTCAGTGGGGATCAAGTCGTCGTGTTGATCCGCTTCGGCATAGAGCGCGTCAGCATCGTCCCGCGCGAAGAGATCGGCAACCGCTTCCTCAACCTGTGCAGAGTCTTCAGCCGCTTCGCTTGGCTCGTCGTCGGCGGTCGCTTCCGGTTCGCCGGGCGCGGCGCTGGTCGGCTGGTTCTCTTTGAAACTGAGCAGCCCGGTCGGTGCCAACGGCAGCGTATCCGAACCGCTGGGCTGGACGCTTCCTCATCAGGTTCAGCCGCAGCTTCGGGGGCGATACTGCTCAGCCAGTCATCCTCAGGCGCGACGTCGGCGGCGGCTTTTTCGGCGGCGCTGTCCGGCAGGTTCGACCAGTTCAAACCGCTGTCGGCGGCGGGTTCGGCGGGCTGCGACCACGCATCATCGGGGATGTCGTCGGTATACGAGGCGGGCGTTTGCGGCTGGTACGGCTCAGACGAGCGCGACGCCGACGAGACGATGCCGCCCAGTTCGTTGAGCCAGCTCAGCGTGTTGGCATCTTCCTCGCTGAGCATCTCCGGATCGGGGATCGGTTCGTCCGGCACTTCCGGCTCATCGACCGGTTCCTCGTCCACGAACCACGCCAGATCAGGTTCTTCAATGTCGTCAAGCTCGTCGTGAGTGGCGCGGTCGGCAGCGCGACCGGCGGCGAGGTTGTCGAAGAAAGCGTCGAGTTCATTTTGCGGGATCTCGACGGCGGGGATGGCGTGGGCTTCGGCATCCGCTTCGGCGTCCGAGTTCGGCGAATTCATCGTCGTGCTGGTCGGCAAACGGGTCGTCAGCCGACGGTTCCGCCGCGCCCGACTGGTAGAACCAGTCGGGCGTCTCGTCGTCCTGCGGAACGCTCGCTGCCCCGCTGAAGAAATCGTCCACCGGCAGATCGCCCACGTCCAGCGACGGCTGCTCGATCAACCAGTTCAGGTCGGGTTCGCCCTCGTCATCATCGTCGGACGCGCCCGGCGGCGGGGCGGACGTCCCCGTCAGCGAGTTCGAAGAACGAGACAATGTCGTCGGCTGGCGCTCCGGCTGGCGCGTCCTCTTGCCTATCGGCTGGCGCTCCGGCTGGCGGTTGAGCGTTCGACTCCCCAACCATGTCGCTGATCCACGGCGGCGGCTCATTGCTGGCGGGCGGCTGCTTTTCCTCGACGTTGAACCATTCCGGCGCGTCGCTGGTGTCGAGTGCTTCCAGCCCTAAGAACCAGTCGGGGAGCTGTCCCGTCGCCGGGGGCGCTGGCGTCTTCTTGTCGTCTTCGATTGCCGAAAGCAGGTCGGGGACTTCTTCCTCGACGTCCTTTTCCCGCTTCGATTCGGTTTGCAGTTCCATCCAGTGGTCGAAGGTGAGTTCGGTATCGTCGGTGTCGGCGAGTTCGTCACCGCCCGCCAGATATTCTTCCGAAAGCTCCGTCCCGCCGATACTGTACGACTTCGGCTCGTCCAAACCCTGCAACCACGGCGGCACGCCGCCTTGATCATCGGTTTCGGGGCGCGGCGCTAACCGCTTCAGCCCTGAAGTCGGCTCGGCGGGCGGCGGCGCGGCATTCGACGACGCATCCTCGCGCAGCCACGGCGGCACGGCTTCCTCGTCGTCGGCGTCGCTTGCGCGGCGGATCGCTCGGTGGCGGCGGTGAGTTTTGATTTCCGCAACTCTTTTCGGAGCCACGCGGGGAGGTTTTTCGGGTCTTCAGTCATTGCCCATTACTCACGATAGGAACGGTCTTGCCCGATGAGCACGCGCACGCCGGTCACGACCGTCGCCAGCGCGATACCTAACAGGATGCCGCGCGCGCCCGCGCTGACCGGCACTGCCATCAGCCAATCGCGGACATCCCGCAGCAGCGTGATTTGCGCCAGCGGCAGCGCGCCGATCAGCACGATCAGCAGCGCGATGATGAACAGGACGCCGCTCCACGTCACCCGGCGGCGCAGCAGCCGAAACGCGCCGTAGACCAGCGCGAAGACCACCAGCCCCGCCAGCGCCAACTCGACCGAGACTTGCACCGATTTCGAGCAGCACGTTCGTGACGTCGCGCCTGCCGATCAGCCACAGGACGAGCACCGCCGCCGCGCTGACGATCAGCGCGAGGCTGTAGACCCAGCCCCCGGCGCGCCGTCCGATGCGGCGCAGATGCACCCCGAACAAGTTCAGGATGCCGAACAGGATGGTCACGGCGACGGTGATCATCACCAACTGAAGCAGCACGGCGGTGATGTCGAAGACTGCGCCGGAGTGCCTGCGAGCAGCAGCCCGAAGACGGTCGAGCAAGCCCGAAGCCGATGGCGATCGCGGTGCTGATGGCAGTACCTAGCCGTCTAATCATCGATCAACCTCCACCGAGCAGGCGCGTCAGCGCTGCCGAAACCGGTTCGCGGATTGTGTTGAGCGCCGCCACCAAAATGCCGAGGATCACCAGCCAGCGCAGCAGGTCAAGCGTCACCACGCTGGCGCGCTGCGTCGCGCCGTCGCCCAAATACGCCCCGGCGACGAACATTTCTTCGCCGATCAGGCTGCGATTCGCCATCGCGTAAGCGACCGCTTGCCCGCTCAGATCGACGCTGCCCGCAATCGACGTTTGGTGGTGCCGCACGGCAGCTTCCAGCACCAGCGCCAGTTCGGGTCCGAAATCGCCGACCAGCACGTTACCGGAGACGTGGTCGTCGCCGATCACGCCGGTCAGCGCGGCGGCAAACGCCAGCGAGCGCGTGCCCGCCGGATACCAGCGGATGCTGTTCGACAGCTCGGTGCGCGACAGCACGGTGCTGCGGCTCGCCACCGCCCGCCGCAGCGTGCCGTAGCCGAGCGGGAGCGCGCTCGGATCGCTGACGGTGAGGATCGTCGCCCCGGCGACGTTGCGCTGCGCGACCTGAAAGAACAGTTCAGCGCTCGCCAGCGTCAGGGCGGTATTGCTGCCGCCCAAGCCCGCGCCGCCGAAGGAGACGTGCATCGAGCGCCCCGCTTCGATCGCTTCGCCGACGAACTGCGGGATCGCCGCGTAAGCGGGCAGCGCGCGCAGCGGAAAAGCGTCTTTGCGCCGCCGGATAAACTGCGTCACGATCAAGCTGACGGCGAACGCCACCAGTATGATCAAAATCGTGAGTGCCTGCGTTGTGCTGTCCACTCTAGACCCCGCTGCTACAGAATGATTGCTGGTGAACCACTACCCAACCGCCCGACACTGAAAGCATCAGGCTAGGCTTTCAAGCCCGCTGAAGCGGGCTGCCAGACAGCCACCTTCAGGTGGCTTGAACTTCTAGCCAGAGGCTTCGAGCCTCTGGCGACGGCTGTCGCTACCCTGTCTTCGTCTGCTTCCAACCGCTGCCGCAGCCGGTCGATACCGCCCGGTTCTTCGAGCGCCTGCGCCAGCGCGCCCACTGCATCCGACCCGCCGATCAGCCGCGCCGCCGGTTGCGCGACCCACAAAAGCTGCGCGCCGAGCGGACCGAGCGGCTCAAGCACGTCGAGCGCGGTACTCAAAGCAGCGCCCCAACCGCGCGCCCAAATCTGCTTGATCCATTCTTGTTCAGCCATATTCGCAGTATAACACAGCCATTTCACCCGCCGAAACCGACGCAAGTCCTAATCCGACGCGCGCCGTCCTTGCTATACTGATCTATGTTATATTAAATTCATCTATTGCGGGTGACGCCTGCATAAAGATGTTGAAATTGAGCACATTGGGGGAATCGCGTGGGAGCCGACCGCGTTGAAGAAATCGCCGCCCTGCTGGTCGAGGCGGGTCAAGCCTATCGCCGCACCGAGCAGGCGCAGCTGACACGGCGAACCGGATAAGAACTGGACGCGCTGGTACGCCGGGCACGTCGTCGAGCAGGGGATCAGCGCGCTGGTGGGGCACGCCGTCACAGTCGATGCGCTCGCCCGCTTCTTCGCCGACGCCACGCTCGAATATCAACGCACCCAACCGACTGAGTCGTGGGAGCACTACACCGCCGCCCGTATCACGGACGCGGTGTAAAACAAACCTCACCCCCCAACCCCCTCTCCGTGATGAGAGGGAGAGAAAAACATTCGCAGCAGGCGGTTAAAGTTCCCTCTTCGTAAAGGCGAGGGGATTTAAGGCTTGTCCGGTATTGAAAATGTACCTGCTCTCCCTCACCGCGCCCCGAATTGTCGGCACTTGCCTCGCAGCTTTAGGGAAACCCGGAGCCTCGGCAGCTAACGGCGCGTACTCTCCCCTCCCTGAAGTCGGCTGAGGGGGCGACACCTCGTTTGCAGGCTATCGTGATGAGCGCGAGGATTCGGTGTAGGGGCGGGTCTGAGACCCGCCCTTCTAGGGAAAAACCCATCGCTGTACTTTTTACTGTCGCCCCGTCCGTCCCTGAAGTCGGGGAGGGGTCGGGGGTGGCGTCAGCAGCGGCAGCAAGAGACAAATGATGCTGATTTGAGTACCGGACAAGCCTATTTAGGGATGAGGTTTGTAGGGGCGCAGCGTGCTGCGCCCGTTCTCTCGTTTACCCCTGCTTTTCGGGCTGAAGCCGCAGATAAATCATCCCTGAATTGAAGGCTCTTGCCTCAAGCACCTTCATCGATTTAGTGTAGTGAGCATCCTCGAAAAGCCGCTCGCCCACCCCTAACACCACCGGACAGAGCATCAGTTGAAGCTCGTCGACAAGGTCGGCTTCGATCAGCGAGCGAGTAAGCGTGCCGCTGCCGACGATGTTGATGTCCTTGCCGGGCTGCTGCTTGAGCTTGGTGAGTTCCGCAGCAACGTCTCCTTTGATCAGGTGCGAATTCTTCCACTCTGCCTTAGCCAGCGATGTCGAGACCACATATTTGGTCTGATTGTTCATGAGCTGACCGAACGGATCGTCTTCCGGGACGTGAACCCAATAGGCGGCGAAAGCCTCATACGTCCGGCGTCCCAGCAGCATTGCGTCGCTGGTCGCCATGCTCGCGCCGATCACCTGCCCGACTTCATCGCTCATGTAAGGCATCGACCAGCCGCGTTTGTCGGGAAGGGTGGTATCGTCGGTACCGGGGGCTTCGACGACGCCATCAAGCGTAATGAACAGTGCAGCATTGATTTTTCGCATGTGAATCTCTCCCTGTGTAGCTTATGACTTTCACAGGATAGAGCATCAGGGCGGCGACGTCTTGAACAAAAACGACAGGGGCTGATCGACGTTCCGGCTGAGGATTTGCCCCGGCGTTTGCCCCACAAAGCGCCGGAAGGCACGGTTCATGTGCGGCTGATCGGCATAGCCTGCCTGCTCGACCGTATCGAGAATCGACAGCCCCTGCTTGAGCAGGCTGGTCGCGTAGAGCGCCCGCCGAATTTGAAAGACGCGGTTGTAGGTCAAGCCGGTCACTTGCAGGAAGCGCCGTTAAATCGTGCGGCGAGAAAAGAGCGAGGGCTGTTCTTGCAGCGCCACGTCGATGAGTGGATCGTGCCACAGCAGCCCGGCACGCACGAGGCGGGTGACGAAGGTGTCGGCATTTTCAAAATTGGGGAATTCCCAAGCCGCGCTATCCAGCCAGAAGGATCGGCTGCCCGCTGGCGGCAGATGCAAATCGTGGCGATCGATCACCATGCGGGCGGGGAATTGGGGCATGAACGCCCCGGCTTTAAAGGTAATGCCCATAAAATCGGCGTCCGGCGGGCAGTCCGCCGCGGTCGCGTGGGTCTCAGGACCGCGCACGGTCAAAACCGTGCCGCGCTCCCGTTTAGTGACGACGATTTCCCAATGGCTGCCCGCCGTCGAGATGAACGAGCCGCCGCGCTCGCTGTGACTGTGCCAGACCCGCTCGACCAGCGGCGAGTCGGAACTCCGCTCCTCACCCGGCAGGCTGATTCTCGCCGTCTTGTCGGCGAGCATCCACGTCAAAGTCAACTTCTGATTTGAGAGTCAGCATCATGTAACGGTGATATTCGGTTGGAAGCCGGTCAGTATCACCGCATTATAGCATAGTTCCGGTACAGGTGTTCTATTCTACCGATTCAAATCACCGCTGTTTTCTCCCCCTCGCCCGCCGCTGTAGGGGCGCACCTGTGTGTGCGCCCGTTTTTTCTCCACCCCCCACCTTGCTGCGCTTTTCTCCCCGTCCTCTCCACATGAGCGACGGGGGAAATAAGGTCACGGGCGTGCAGCGAAGTGAGCGACGGGGAAATGAGTTCAAGGGCGTGCAGCGGCGTGGGGGGACGGGAAACTGAGGTCGCCGGGGCGCACCGAAGCGAGCGACGCGAGAGGGTGATTTTCACCACACCAACGCGGCTTGCGCTACAATAAAGCTGACTCTGGCAATCAGAAGGAGCGCTTAGCCGATGCGTCTCGCAGTTTTATCTGACATTCACGGCAATCTCGCCGCGCTCGACGCCGCCCTCGCCGACCTTGACGCGTTAGGCGGCGCGGATCACACGTGGTTTTTGGGCGATTTCGCCGCCTTTGGTCCGCGCCCCGCCGAGTGCGTCCAGCGGGTCAAGCGCGCTGGTCGATGCCGTCAAGGACGACGAGGACAAGACGCCACACCGTCCGCGTGATTCACGGCAACACCGACCGCTATCTGGTCTACGGGCTGCGTCCGAAGTGGCCCGCAGCGAAAAGCGCCGAAGAATTCGACGGCTTCCGCACCGACCTGCGCGACTTCAGCGATCGCATTCATCTGGTGTCTCGATCAGCTTGGCTTCGAGGAATACGACTTCCTGCACAAGCTGCGCGGCGAGTGCGACCTGCACATCGAGGGCTACAACTACGTCATCGGCTATCACGGCATCCCCGGCGACGACGAAGCCAACGCCATCACGCCCGACGCCAGCGAGGAAGCCATCGCCGACGCCCTGCTCGACCGCGAGGGGCGGATGGGCATCGGCGGGCACATCCACGTCCAGATGGATCGCATGGTGCGCGGCTGGCGCGTGATCAACGTGGGCAGCATCGGCGTCTCATTCGACCAACCGGGCAAGGCGGAGTACGGCGTCTTCACCTTCGAGGGCGATGACGTGACGGTCGATCTGCGCGCCGTGCCCTACGACATTGAAGCGGTGATCGCGGACTCGCGGGCGCGCAACAACCCGGCGACGGATTGGCTGGCGGGCAAGCTGCGCGGCGACGGTCAGTAAGCACCGATGCCGCATGCGCGATCAACTGCTGCGGCGAACTCGCCAGCGAACAGGATTACGGCGTGCTGCTGGTCGCGCAGATGGGCGGCGCGCCCAACGAACTCCAACTGATCGTCGAGACCGCCCGCTTCGACGAAGCAGGCGCAGGGCTTGCGCCCCCAGCACGACTACGCCATCCGCGTGCTGGGCGTGCGCGAGCACCGGGTCAACCTCGGCGTGTTCGGGCAAGCTCGCCTTCATCGACGATCATCCGCTGCTGTATCACCACAATACGCCCAAAGTCGCCGTCTATTTCGACGGCAAGCCCGACGACCTTTACGAACTGGTGCTCGACCTCTCGCAAGCCTACGTCAGCACCTTCGGGCAGTGGCGGCATCTGGTGGCGATGGCGGAGGACTTCAACCGGGCGCTGCCGCTGGTCGATTTGCTCCAGAGCGGTTACGGCTTGCTCGGCACGATGCCCAAGCCGCTGGCGGAGCGGGTCGGCAAGGTGCTGACGCATCACGACCTCAAGTACAACTTAAGCGAAGATGCGTCCTTCGAGACCGAGGACGAGCACGGGCGGTCGCGGCTGGCGAAGCTGCTGCTGATCGACCAGTCGTACTTCATCGCGCTCGATTTCTCGGTCGAGCGGATGGGGAAATAGGTAAAATAATGACCCCACCCCCAGCCCCTCCCCGAATTCAGGGAGGGGGAGAGTAACTTCGCTCATTTCAGGTGCAAGTGATCAGGTTTAGTGGTTTTCACGAACCGGCGCGGGCGGCGCATTCAAAGAATAACCGACTCAGGGGAAGTGCAGCTATTTGGCAAATAATGGTTGAATTTGGGATAACGAGGACAAAATGATGAGTGAACCGGAAGCGATGACGAAAGCCGAACTGCTCGCCAAGATCGCGGCGGGGTGGGACGATCTGCAAGGCTATCTGGCGGGGCTGACCTTCGAGCAGGTGGTCGCGCCGAGCGACCCGGCGGGCTGGACGCCGAAAGATCATCTGGTGCATCTCGCCATCTGGGAGGACAGCATCAACGCGCTGCTCGACGGCAAAGTGCGCTGGGAGCACATGGACGTCCCGCGCGATCTGTTCGAGAACGCCGAGTGGGACGCCGTCAACGCGATCATTCAGCAGCGCTACCACGATCTGCCGCTGCGCGATGTGCAGCAGCTGTTCTTCGACATTCACGCGCGGATGGTCGCCAAGCTGGAAGCCATGAGCGACGCCGATCTCGCGCGCCCCTACTCCGAATATCAGCCCGGATCGCCTTACGACGAGCCGATCCGCCATTGGTTCGTGATCGACACCTATCCGCATTACGATGAGCACAAAGGCTATATCGAGATCATCATCCAGAACAGCGCGGACGCCACACTGAGCAAGGATCAACTGCTGGCGGCGATGAAACGCGGATGGGACGACCTCAACACGTTTCTGAGCCAGTACAGCGATCAGCAGTTCACGCAGCCGACCGACGCGGCGGGCTGGTCAGTCAAGGATCATCTGGCGCACCTGGCGCGCTGGGAAGACGGCATCTGGGCGCTGCTGAACAGTCAGCCGCGCAACGCGCAGATGGGCGTCCCCGACGAGGTCTGGGCGCGTGACGACGTGGACGAGATCAACGCGGTGATGCGCGAACTCGACAAGGACTTGACGCTGGAACAGGTGCGCCAGCATTTCAGCGAGGTGCACGCGCGGCTGATCGCCCGGATCGAGGCGCTGAGCGACGCCGATTTGCAACTGCCCTACGAACATTACCGCCCCGGCTCCGGCATCGACAAGCCGGTGATCGGCTGGATCAGCGGCAACACCCACGATCACTACGCCGAGCATAAGCCGTGGATGCGGGCGATTGCGGAGAAAGAATAGTGCTGAGCAACGAGTGCTGAGTGCTGAGGTTTGTTAGAATAGGCGGCATACGCGTTAGCGGTTCGGGCGCAGCACTGCTTCGCCCCTACACTCACGCACTAAGGAGTAAGACGCCGTGAACCTTCAAGGAGCTACCGCCATGATCACCGGGGCGGCGTCCGGCTTGGGCGCGGCGACCGCGCAGCGCTTCGCCGAGGCGGGCGCGAACGTCGTGATCGTCGATCAGGACGCCGACCGCGCCGAAGCCTTCGCCGCGACGTTGGGCGAGAACGCCTTCGCCATCGCCGCCGACGTGACCAGCGAGGAGGAGATGACCGCCGCGCTGGCTGCCGTGCAAGAGCGCTTCGGCGGGCTGCACATTCTGGTCAACTGCGCCGGGATTTCGCTGGCGCTGCGGACGACCAGCAAGAACGGCGCGCACCCGCTCGACGTGTTCGAGACGGTGATCGGCATCAACCTGATCGGGACGTTCAACGCGATCCGCTTGGCGGCGATGCTGATGGCGCGCAACGAGCCGAACGCCGACGGCGAGCGCGGCGTGATCATCAACACGGCGTCGGTGGCGGCGTTCGACGGACAGGTCGGGCAGGTGGCTTACGCGGCGTCGAAGGGCGGAGTCGCGGCGATGACGCTGCCGCTGGCGCGCGACCTCGAACGCGACGCGATCCGCGTGTGCACGATTGCTCCGGGCGAGACCGATACGCCCGCGCCGGGCGATCAGGGGCACATCGACATGCCGCTGGAATACGCGCGGCTGGCGCAAGCGATGGTCGAGGACACGACGCTCACGGGGGAAGTGATCCGGCTGGATGGGACGGCGGGAAAATCTTCAAGTTGATGCGCTAGTGTCCACCATCAGATGGAGTTCATGCGGTGTCATTCGAGGACAGCTTTTTGCTCGTTTATTTTAGCTGGGTAGTCCCTTGGCTGTTCGTAAGCTGTTTACGTCTCCCGCGATATATCGGCTATCTACAATTCGTCGGCTACGATTACGAACGTTTTATTGATTGGCTTACAGGCGAAGCCGAGATCATCTTTCAAATTGTAGCTGGATGCGCACTTGTATTGATTGCTGGTTTCTCCTGTATTGGCTCTTTCATTCTTCTCCCACTCGTAAAAATGATGCCGGTATTGGTGGTTGCGCCCCACATCCTCACCTGCTTGGCAGTCGCGTTTGCGCCTCATGGTCATGCGAGTAGACAACCGCCAAAGGTTACAGTGCGTGAAATAAGTTGTCTATTACCGCCTTCGTCGTTGAATTGATTCCTGTGGTGATCGGTACTTGGATCACCCTAGACGTTTACGGGATGTTGAGCGATCCACATAATTCCCCCGAAGCAACGTTTGCAATTGGCCACTTTTTTGGGGCTTGATGGTGCTCATCGGTGCCGGTACTGGTCTGATTTACCTTTATGCTGACACCATACTTGCTTGTACTAGCGAATGCGATCAACCTTCCCGTCGATATACTGTTAGCTAAAGTCAAAGATCGTAATGGCACATGCTACTCCCTGAAGGCGTCATCACCGCCCTGCGCGAGAAGTTGGGCGGCGAGCCGACCCGCATCCTGCCGGTGGGCGGCGGCATGATCAACCCGGCGGCGCGCGTCGAAGTCAAGGGGACGCGCTACTTCGTCAAGTGGCGGGCGAACGCTCCGCGCGCGATGTTCGAACTGGAAGCGCGCGGGCTGGCATTGCTGCGCGAGCACAGCGACTTCCGCATCCCTGACGTGATCGCCTACGCCGAAGGGCGAGCGTCCACCAATGCCCCGGCTTACCTGATCCTCGAATGGCTGGACACGCTGGAACGGGTCAACTATCGTCAGTACGTGGATCGCTTTGGGGCGGCGCTGGCGGGGCTGCACCAAGTCAGCGCGCCGCAGTTCGGGCTGGATCACGACAACTACATCGGCAGCCTGCCGCAGTACAACCCGCTGACGTCGAGTTGGGGCGTCTTCTACCGCGATCACCGGATCGAGCCGCAGCTAGAGATCGCGCGGGCGCGGGGCTATCTGACGCCGCAGCGCGAGCTGCTGCTGCGCGGCGTCATGGAGTTGATCGAGGAGCTGCTCGACAGCGGCAACCCGCCCTCCCTGCTGCACGGCGATTTGTGGAGCGGCAACTACTTCCCCACCGACGGACGATCAGCCCGTGCTGGTCGATCCGGCAGCCTATTACGGCGACCGCGAGGTCGAGATCGCGTTCACTGAGCTATTCGGCGGGTCGCCCAAGTTCCTGAGCGCCTATCGCGACGCCTATCCGCTCGACGCGGGCTACGAGTACCGCCGTCCGCTGCTGCAACTCTGCCCGCTGCTGGTGCATCTGAACCACTTCGGCGAAATCTACGGGGGCGGCGTGGACGAGATTTGTCGGCTGTATCTGCGCTGAAATGAAAATAGGCGCACACACAGGTGCGCCCCTACAAAAACCCCTAACCCAACGTAAATTATGGTTCAGGAATTGAGGGCAGCCTTTCGCCGTAGGGGCAGGACTGAGTCCTGCCCCTACGTTGGAATACCGCTTGCTAAGCCAGCTTATCCATAACTGACATTAAACCAATGCTGAGCGCTAAAAGCTGGTGGGCAGCGAGCGCCACGTCCCGCTGGCTCCGCCGGGATCGTCGATCAGCAGGATGGTGTCGCCGCGCGGCGGCAGGAACAGCGCCCGCCCGTGATCGAACGCCTGATAGCTGCCGGATGCGCCCTGCTCGTCGGTGACGCCCCAGCCGAGCGACCCGCGCACGTCGAGATTGAGCCGCCAGACTTTGCCAAAACCGCGCTTCGGCTCGATCAAGCCGAGCGGCGGCGTCTCGCCACCAATTTCCGGATCAACGCCCGACACCCACGTATCGTCAAAGCGGCGGAAGCGCCCGTCGAGCGTCAGCACGTAGATCGCGCTGGGACTCTGGACGTAGATCATGGTGCCGTGCTCGAACGCCTGTACCGCCGTCGTGGTCGCGTAGGACGATCCCTGCGGGCAGCCGAGCAACTGTGTCAGCGTCGGATCGGCGGCGAAAGCCGCGCCTAAGCCGCCGGGCGGCGGCAGGGCGCAGGTCACGAGGGCGGGCGGCAGGGTCGCCAACTGGGGCGTGCCGAAGACCGGGGTGCCGAAAACCGGCAGCCCGGCGGCTGGCGTGCTGACGACCGGCGTCAGCGACGAGGCGTAACGCTCGGCGATCAAGGTCTCGGCGGCGTGGGCGACGGCGGTTAAAGTCGGCGGGTTGTAAAGCTGCTCCGGCGGCAGCACGGTGGCGCGTTCGGAGAGCAGCGCCAGCATCCCCAAACTGTCGAGTTCCGGCGACGCGGTGAAGGTCGGCGAGGGCGTCGGCGTGATGGTGTTGGTGATGGTCAGGCTGGGTGTCACGGTCGCGGTCGGCGCCTCGGTCGGCGTGTTCGTCCCGGTCGGCGAGGGCGTAAAGGTGACGGTGAAGGTCGGTGGCGGCGTGGCGGTGTCAGAAGGAATCGGCGACGCGGTAAACGTCGGCGCGGGTGTGGGCGACGCGGACGGGGTGAGCGTTAGGGCAGGCATCGCCGTCGCCGAGGGTTCGAGCGTCGGCAGAGACGCCAGCGTCGGCACGATTACAACGGGCGTCGGCGCGGTGGTGCAAGCCGCCAGCAGCCCAACGGACATCAGCAGAAGCGTAAGTTTCTTCATGCCGTTCATTATAGCGAAATCGGGCGCGGGCGGAACTAGGACGAGCGGGCTAATCAGGCAAAACCTCACCAGTTTGACCCCACCCCCGTGACCTGTGGTCACTTCCCCTCCCCGAATTCAGGGAGGGGGAGAGTACCTCATCCATTTCGGGATTTGATGATGAGGTTTAGCAAATTTTTGACCCAACGAGTTTTTTTAACACCCTCATATAACGCCCCTACGTTGCCGTGATGCAGGGGGTTTTCAGCTTTATGTCAGCGCCAACCAGATGAATTGGTAGGGCGCGAGGGTCAGGTCGCCGTGCAGATGGCGCCCATCCAAGCGATTGATCCCAGCGTGCGGCAGGGTCACAGTCACCGACTCGGCGGAGACGTTGTGGATCGCCAGCAGGCGCGCCGCGCCGTCGGGCGAGACCCGCTCCAGGGCGAACAGGCGCGGGTCGAGTTCCAGCACGGTCTGGATGCCGAGCGGGTGAAAGGCGGCTTCGCGCCCGCGCAAGTCGAGCAAGCGACGATAGCGGCGGAAGACACGCCCGCTGAGCGACGCTGGATCATCGAGCACTGCCAGCAGTTGATCGGCGTCGAGCTTGGCGCGGTTGATGCTGCGGAAGCGCCCGGTCGCGGCGACTCCGGCGCGGTCGTTGCGCAGCCCGAACAGGCTGGACAGATAAATCCCCGGCACGCCGACGAACGCCAGCATGATCGCCTGCGAGACGATGAAGCGGTCAACGGCGGTTTGGGGATCGCGCACGGTCACTGCGGGATCGGTGATGGCGTCGAAGTAGGTGACGTTGAGTTCGTAGGGGCTTTGAGTGCCGTCGGGGTTGTTCTTCTGCGAGACGTAACCGCCGTGCGCCTGCGTCATCTCGACCAGCGCGGCGATCTCGTCGTCGCTGAGGATGCCGACCACGGGACGCAAGCCGATGCCGTCGTGCGACGCCGTGAAGTTGAAGTAGGTCGTCCGCTCGCCGACGCGCTCGACAGTCTGCGCCCAACTCGGTCAAGCGGCGGGCGTCGCCGGTGCGGAGCGTGTGCAGGATCAGCGGCGGCAGAGGGAACTGATAGACCAACTGCGCCTCGTCCGTGCCGTCGCCGAAGTAGGATAGGTTCTCGCGCTGGGGCACGTTGGTCTCAGTGATGAGGATGACGCCGGGCGCGACGAGATCGAGCACATCGCGCAGCAGTTGAATGATCAGGTGGGTCTGCGGCAGATGCAGACAACTCGTGCCGATCTGCTTCCAGAGGAAGGCAATCGCATCAAGGCGGATCAAGTTTGCGCCCTGCTCGACGTAGAACAGCAGCACCGCGATCATGGCGATCAGCACGTCGGGGTTGGCGTAGTTCAGGTCGATCTGGTCGTCGCTGAAGGTCGTCCAGACATCAACGCGCCCGGTGGGGGTCTCGAAGGGCGTCAGCAGCGGCAGGGCGCGGGGGCGCGTCACCTGCGACAAATCCGCCGAGGGATCGACGGTGATGAAGTAGTCGGTATAGGGGGCTTCGCCGCGCAAAAACGCCTGAAACCAGCCGCTTTGGGCGGAAATGTGGTTAAAGACGGCGTCGAACATGACGCGGAAATCGGCGCAGAGCGCGCGCACGTCGTCCCAACTACCCAGCGCCGGGTCAACCTGCCGGTAGTCGATCACCGAGAAGCCGTCGTCGGACGAATAGGGAAAAAACGGCAGGATGTGCAGCCCTGACAGCGGCAGCGCCAGCCGCTTGAGCGTCGTGCGGAGGGTCGCCAAGGGCGCTTCGCCCGCCCGGTGGAGGTGATCGCCGTAGGCGATGATCAAGGCGTCGCGTTCGGATAGGGAAAAATCGCCCGGTCGGGGCGTCATTTCGGCAATCAGGCGGTCGATCCGCTCGATCAGGGCGGACGCCTGCGGCTCACCGTAGACGAGGCGCAGCTTGGCATAAGCGCGGGCGCGGATTTCAGCAGCATGATTCACGACTCAAAGGCTCCCAGTTCAGCACAGGCGAGCGCAGCATTCGACCAGACAAACCAGTGACGCGAGTAGACCGACCCGTCGGCGGCATGAGTAGGCTTCCGGCAGCGCCCCGTCGATCTGCGCGGCGCAGCGCAGGGCGGCGCGGGCACGATCCGCGCGGTCGGCGTCGCCGAGCGCCTGCGCGATGATCAGGTCTTGCACGTCGCCGAGCGCCCAAGGCGCGGGCGAATGCACCGACCCTAAATGCCCGGCGTAAAAGCCGCCGCGATTGGCGTCGGAGAAGGCGAAATCGACCGTCGCGCGCCAGACTGGATCGGCGGCGGCGACGAAACCCCACGCCGGAGCCAACGCCAGCGGAAAATCGTTCGCGTCGTGGTAAAAGTGGATGATGTCCCTCGCCATCGGCGGCATAAGCGTAGATTCGCGCTCCATTATAGCCGCTGATGAAGGTGCGCTGAATGGTCGCGTGCAGTTCGGGCAACCGCCCTGCCCACTCCCCGGCAATCCCAAGCGACTCCAGCCGCCGGAGCGTATGCCAGAGCAGAATATGGCTGGAGAGATGGTAAGGCAGCGGGATCGGGTCGTCGGCGGGGGTTTCGTCGGTCGGGAAGAGCAGTTGATCAGGCGCGCGGCGGGAGTCGAGCAGCGCCAGCACTTCAGCGATCTGCGGGACGAGCCGCGCCGCCGTCGCTTCGTCGCCCGTGGCGATCAGATAATCGGCGAGTTCGAGCAGCGGGTAAAGCTGCTGGTCAAGCTGGAAGGCGGCGTCTTTGACGTGTCCATTGGCGAGATAGCAGCGCGCCCAAACCCCGTCCTGCCGCTGGGCAGTTTCGAAGATCCAGAGCAGATGACGGCGCACGATCTCGGCAGCCCCGGCGCTGAGCAGCGCCCGCGCCGCGTAATAGGCGTCGCGGTTCCACGAGAGCGGCAGCAGCATGTGATCGGTCAGCAGGCAGATGCCCTCCTCGACCGGGATGGCGTTCTGCCGCGCGTAGACGATGCCGCGCCGTAGCAGCGGATCGTCAGGTAGGGAGTCGAGCGCCGCGCGCCAATCGGCTTCAACTTGCATCCGGTTGGCGGATTCGAGCAGCCAGCGAGCGTTAGCGACCGCCGCCTCGACGGTCAAGCCGACGCCATAAGCCAGCGACTCCGCCCGCAGTGGCAGATCGAGTTCAAGCGGGTGATCGGCTTCGTGAACCGGAACGCTGCTCACGTCCAACCCGGCGACCGCGACGGCAGCGCCGAGCGCCAAATTGCGGATCACAAGCAGGTCTTCGTGCGCATAAACGCGCAGACGCAGCGGCGATATAGGCAGTGGTCCGCCTTCGGTGAGCTGGGTGTAGGCGCAGCGCTGCAAGCTGAGCTTGCCGCCCCAGCGCAGCCCCGGCGGAGCGGCAATCCGCTGCACCGCGCCCTGCGCGTAAGCGAAAGTCGTCACGGTCAAGCGGTCGTCCGCCGTCGTCAAGTCGATCTGGGGGATGGCAGAAGCGCGCAGACGGGCAGCGTGATCCAGCACGGGCTGCTCAAGGCGCACCCCGAAGCCGTCCTGCGTCACTAAACTGGCGCGATAGGCGCGCACCGCCGCCGGGTGATAGCGCTCGACTTCGGGAAAGGGATCAGCCGACGTTAGCGTCACATAGCCGTGCACGGGATGGTAGAAATTGAGCGCGATCAAGCGTCCGTCGGCGTTGACACTGCCGGTCACACCGCCACTGCCGAAGTCTAACGGCTTCACCCGACGACCTGTGCCAGTTCCGGCGTGATCGCGCGCCCGCTGTCGCGGTCGATCCAGCGAATTTTCTCGACCGGGAAATTCAGCCAGACCTGCCCACCCATTTCGACCGGGAAATCAGGATGGGTCGAGACTTTGATGGTGTTGCTGCCGATGAAGATCGTCAGCAGGTTTTGCGAACCGAGCGGCTCGACGACTTCGACCTTGACCGGCAGCGCGCCTTCGGTCGGGGCAGAGGCGACCTCGGTGTTCTCGGCGCGGATGCCGAGCAGGATGTCTTTGCCTTCGTAAGGACGCAGCGCCGCCGCCATGTAATCGGGCGGCGTGATCGAGAGATCGCTGAGCTTGACGGCGAGCTTACCGTCCGTCCGCTCGACGCGCGCTGACAGGAAATTCATGGGCGGGTTGCCGATAAAGCTGCCGACGAACTGGTCAACCGGCAGGTCGTAGATGCGGGTGGGCACGTCGATCTGGATGATCTTGCCGCTGCGCATGACGGCGATGCGGTCGCCCATGCTCAGTGCCTCGATCTGATCGTGGGTGACGTAGATGGTGGTCGCCGCCAAGCGGCGCAGCAGCGCCTTGAGTTCGGCGCGCATTTCGAGGCGCAGCAGCGCGTCGAGGTTGCTCAGCGGCTCGTCCATCAGCAGGACGTCGGCGTCGTAGGCAATCGCCCGCGCGACGGCGACGCGCTGGCGCTGTCCGCCGCTCATCGTGCCGGGGTAGCGATCGAGCATCGCTTCGATGTGCAGCAGCTTTGCCGCCGTCTCGACCTTCTGCTTGATCACGTCGCGCGCGACCTGACGCATCTTCAGCCCGAAAGCGACATTGTCGAAGACGGTCATGTGCGGGAAGATGGCGTAGTTCTGGAAGACCATCGAGATGTTGCGCTCTTTGGGCTGAAGATACGTCACGTCCTTGCCGCCGATCAGCACGCGCCCGTCATCGACCATGCCCAGCCCGGCAATGGCGCGGAGCAACGTGGTTTTGCCGCAGCCGCTCGGACCGAGCAAGACGACGAATTCTTGATCGGCGACCGTGAGGCTAATGTCGTCGATGGCGACGAATTTGCCAAAATGTTTAACCGCGTGTTCGACCGTAATCTGTGCCATTAAAAACCTTTCGGATCAAGTTTTTAGTGATTAGTTGTTAGTCATTAGCTAAAAACCAAAAACTAAGAACTAACAACTTGATCGCTTTATTTATCGAGCTGTCCCCACAGGTTGAACAGGTAGCGGCGGATGAAGAAGATGAAAATCAGCGACGGCACCAGCATGAAGAAGCCGCCCGCGAATTTGAACGGATCGCTCGACTTGTCGAGCGAGTAGAGGATTTCGGCGGGCAGCGTCCGGTTGGTGATGGTCAGCAGGATCGCCGCAAAGACCTCGTTCCACGAGAGCACGAAGGTCAGCACGGCGGAAGCAGCGATGCCGGGGACTGCCAGCGGCAAGACGACGCGCCAGAAGGCTTGCAAGCGGGTGCAGCCGAAGACCTGCGCCGCTTCCTCGAACTCGTAAGGCAGACTCATGAAAACGCTGGCGACCACGAGAATCGTCGTCGGCAGGGTCAGCGCGGCGTGCATCATTGCGAGGCTGTAGACCTGATCGAACATGCCGAGACGAATGAAGACCACCGCCAGCGGCACGGCGAGCACGACAATCGGGAAGGCGCGCACCGACAAAATCGCCAAGCGGAAGCTGTCGCGCCCGCGAAAGGCGAAGCGAGCGATGGCGTAGCCAGCAGGAACCGCCAACGCCGACGAGATGATCACCGCGAGGATGGCGACGATCAAGCTGTTGAGGGTCGATTGCAGGATGCCTTCGCTGTTGATGAAGAACTGCAAAGTCTCGGTCGAGACCGGCGACGGAAAGATCGGCTTGGGGAAGGCGCGGACACCCGACGGCGTGCTGAACGCCATCGTGAAGATCAGCCAGATCGGCAGCAGAATCCAGATGGCGATGCTGATCGCCACCGCGTAGACCCCGGTGCGGCGCAGGTTGTGATTGAGGCGAGCGCGGCGGCGCGAGATGCGCGGCGCGGCAATGACGCCAGGCGGGTAAGGTGTGTCGGTCATGTTGACTGCCCCGCTTCGTCCTGCGAACGCACGGCGCGCAGGTAAAAGAACGAAATCCCCAGCGAGAGCAGCATGATGAACCCGGCGTAGACCGCCGCCATGTTCGGGTTGTTATAACGCTGGGGGTCGTACCAGCGATAAGTTTCGTAGGAGAGCACGGTCAGGATCTCGCGTCCGGCAATCGCCACGACGACGGCAAAGACCTGAAAGGCGAGGATGGTGCGCAAGATCAGCGCGACCTGCAAGCTCGGCTTGAGCAATGGCAGGATGATGTAACGCAAGCGCTGCCAGAGGTTGGCGCCGAAGACCTGCCCCGCTTCGACGTAGTCGCGCGGGAGCGCTTGCAAGCCGGACACGACGATGATCATGACAATCGAGGTGGCGCGCCAGACTTCCGCCAGCACAATCGCCAGAATCATCCAGTTCTCATTGCCAGCCTGAATGAAGATGTAGGGCGACTGCTCCAACCCCAGACTGACGAGGAAGGAATTCAAGAAGCCGCGCTGGGTGAAAATCGAATACCAGACAATGCCCGACGCCAAGTCGGAGATGCCCAGCGGAATGGCAAAGATGTACAGAAATAAGCTGCTGCCTTTAATTTGGGCTTGGAGCACCAGCGCCATGATGATCGCGAGGATGAACTGAAGCGGGATGATCAAGCACGATCAGCAGCAGGGTGGTGCCGAGCGCACTGGTGAAGCGGTAGTCGCTGAGCATCCGGTGAACGTAATCGAGCGTCCACTCCTTGGTGGACTGCCCACTGACGACGCGCGCGGTGGTTGAATCGGTGCGCGACTCGATGAACAAATCGGTCTGCGCGACCCACCCCTGCGCCGTCTGACCGACGGTGTCGACGCCCTCAACCTTGAACCAGTAGAAGGGGCGGGTGCGCCCATTGGCGAGCGTCTCTTCCAGCTTCTGGCGATCCAGCACCGTGACTTCGGTCTGCAATTCCAGCGTCCCGGTGATGGCGGCGTCGGTGGTCGGCTCGACGCGCAGGTTGAGCAACTGCCCCTCGCGGCGAAACGCCAATTGCAGCGACTCGACCATCGGATAGGCGAAGAACAGGACTAGATAAATCAGCGAGGGCAGCAGCAGGAGATAAGGCAGTAATTTGGTTTTTTTCAAAACATTGCTCCTGAAAGAACCTCACCCCCTGACCCCCTCTCCACTGCGTAGAGAGGGGGAGAAATGAAGGGGGTTCAGGATGATGCGCGTTCGATTCAAACGGCTGCTGAAAAGGGAAGACAAGGGCGTTCAGTTGAACGCCCCTACTAAAATCACTATTGGACCTGGCAGGGACCTTCGCTCACCGGATCCGGTGCCCAGCAGGCTGCGCCGGTCTCAGTCATGAGGGTTTGCAGGGTGGCACCCTCTTCGTCGAGGACGGTCTGGATATCTTCGTTGTTGAGGACGATACGGTTGAAAGCATTGCGGAAGATTTCGTTGATCTCACCGCCGCGCGAACCCAAACCGACCGGCAGCAGCGACGGGATACCGTCGGGGGCGTTGATGGTGTCGTTGACCGCGCCCAACTCAATCGCCACGCTTTCGGGCAGATCAGCGGTATCGACGCCATCGACGACCGGGAAGAAGCCGAGGTCGCGCAGGATCGCGCCCTGTGTGGTCGGTTCCATCATGAACTTGATCAGGGCTTCGGAGGCGTCAGGATTCGGCGAGGTGAGGGGGATGCCCAGACCGACGACGACCGGCATATAACCGCGTCCAGCGGGACCTGCCGGAGCCGGGAAGGCGACAAAATCAGCCGGTTTTTCGTCAAAGGCGGGTTTGAGGCGGGCGACGTGGTCGAAGGCGACCCAGACTTCGCCAGAGAGCAGCGGCTCGTTCATGAAGTCGTAGTTGATCGACTCCGGGTTGACGACGGGCCACAGGTCATCACGCAGGAAGGTCATCATGTCGGCGGCGGCTTGGCTCTTGAACTGGGTGACCATACCCCCGGTGAACGACGGGAAGGCATAGCCTTCGAGGAAGCGATGGAACAGACCGGCGACCGGGAAGCCGAGCTTGGCGGAGCCGCTGGCGTCCATCATGTTCTTGCCCCACTGCGCCAGTTGATCCCACGTCAGGGCGTTGATGTCCGCGCCTTCGGGCAGGTACTGGAGCGCTTCTTTGTTGGCAGCCATGATGTAGGTCGCCTGCATCCACGGGATGTAATACTGATAGTCGGTCGTCCCCATCTTGCCGAGTTCGACGAACGAGTCGTTGACGTTGTTGGTCGCCTCGATGCTGCCGAGCAGGTCGGTCAGGTCGAACATCAGGTCGTTGTTGACCAGTGTCGGGAAAGTACCGTGCAGCGCGCCGACCACGTCAACCGTGCCGCTGCCCGCTTGAGCTTCGGCGTTGAGCAGGTCGATCAGCGAGCCTTCTTCATAGCCGGTGAAATCGACCGTGCCGCCGGTGAAGTCGGCGAGGATGGCACGGGCTTTGTCGGCTTCTTCGACTACGTTGAACTGGGTCGAAGCGAAGGTGATCGGCTCGTCTTGAGCGCTGAC
This sequence comes from uncultured Chloroflexia bacterium, assembly GCA_963848465.1. GTDB lineage: Bacteria > Chloroflexota > Anaerolineae > Aggregatilineales > Phototrophicaceae > Flexifilum. Next base: position 432,143 of record CAWKDY010000008.1, read on the forward strand.
GACTACCGCACCGAGAACGAGCACAACCAAACAAACGAGAAACAGGGTTAATTTCTTCATCGCGTCGTTATCCTTTTTTTAAACTGAACTCACCAAAAACGTGCCTAAGTTGGTGTCATTTCCCTCCTCGTCTAGCGCCGGTTGAAGCGCGAATCGTCAGAGTGCCGGTCAGCAGCATTTGCATCTGGTCATGAGTTTCGCCATTGATGAGGCTGCTTAGCAGATCCGCCAAACGTCTGCCGATCTCGTAGATCGGCTGGTGGACGGTGGTCAGCGAGGGATGGGTATATTCGGCGACCGGGATGTCGTCAAAACCGGTGATCGACAGGTCAACGCCGACTTCCAGGCCGCGTTCCTGCGCCGCTTGCATGGCACCCAACGCCATCAGATCGTTGCTGGCGACGATGGCGGTGAGTTCGGGGTGCGCGTCGAGCAGCGCGTGCGTTTGCTGGAAACCGCCGACTCGCTGCAAATCGCCATGCACCACGTAGTCAGCGCGATACGGGAAGTCGGCAGCGGCTAAGCCGTCGCGGTAACCCATGTGCCGGTACTCGGTGAACGCCATCTCCGGCGGCGGGAGGATCAGCCCGATGCGCTCATGACCGAGTTCGATCAGGTGGTGCATGACCGAGGCGATCCCGTTTTGGCTGTCCACGTCAATGTAAGGGAAATCACTGGCTTCACCGGGAGCGCTGCGCCCGTTGACGACAAAGGGATGGTTGAGCCGCTGCAAGTAGGCGATGCGCGGATCTTGCTGCCGCGTCCGGGCGAGGATTACGCCGTCAACGCGGTTGCCTTCGACGATCCGGCGGTATGCCGCCATTTCCGGCTCGCCGGGAGTGTGGGCGCTGACCAACAGGTCATAACCCGCGCGCGAGGCGGCGTCGCCGATGCCGAGCAGCAATTGGCTGAAGAATTCGTTGGAGATGCTGTTGTCGGCGGAAGGGATGATCAAGCCGAGCGTGCGCGTCCGCTGCGTCCGCAACTGGCGAGCGAGCAGGTTGGGCTGATAGCCGAGCAGGTCGGCGATCTCGGTGATCCGGCGGCGGGTGTCCTCGTTGACGTCGGTATACCCGGCTAAGGCGCGCGAAACCGTCGTGATCGAATAGCCGGATGCTTTGGCAATGTCTTTTAGGGTAATTTGCATAGCTGAAGTCTTAAATAAATTCTTTTACCATAAATCCAAAACGATTTGGACATGATCTTAACGTAACCCAAATCGTTTCGGATGTCAAGCTGTATGACGGTGAAATTGGGTATACTATACAAATAGACTGAAAGCGACCCCACCCCGAGTTCCGGGAGGGGAGCGTGCAAAAACTTTGCTTGGCGAGGTGTCGCCACCAGCCACGTCCCGCTTGGTTAGACCGTGAAGCGCGCCGGTTTTATTCGCGCTTCACGGTATGCTTTTGTCGATAATTAGTCTTTTTCACTGAGAGGAAAACTGATGTCCAATTCACTTAATCACTGGAAACAAGAAGTCTCGACACTCCTCTCCGGCAACCGGATCGTGGTCGATGGCTATCGCTACACCGCGCCCTCGCTCGACACCGGCGATTTCGGGCGCAAAGATTACGCGAACCAATTCATGTGGGACTCCTGCTTTCACGCCATCGCGTGGCGCTGGATCGACCCGATCATGGCGCAGGACGAACTGCTGAGCCTCGTCTCGCGGCAGGTTAAGGACGGCGCGGACGCGGGCATGATCCCGCACTGCAATTACTGGCGCGGCGGCGGGGCATACCTGTGGGGACAGGATGAGCGCAGTTTGATCACGCAGCCGCCGCTGGTCGCGGTCGCGGCGAAGCTGGTCTACGAACGCAGTGCCGACAAAACCTTTCTCGAAACCATTTACGCGGCGATCAGCGCCTATCACGAGTGGTTTGATCGCCGCCGCGACCCGGACGGCGACGGTCTGGTCGCGCTGATTCATCCGTGGGAGTCCGGCGGCGATTCGCTGCCCCGCTGGGACGAGAGCATGAAGCTGACGGCGTTCAGCGCCGACGCGGCGCGCACCGCCCGCCACGATCTCGCCCACACGCTGGCGGAATACCAGACGGATGCACGCGCGCTCGCGGCGGCGGGCTGGTTCCACATCGAGCCAATGGATTACAACGCCATTCGCGCCGCCGACATGGAAGCGATGGCGGATATCGCCCAAATCTTGGGCAAGCCCGACGTCGCCCGACTGGCAGCGCAAAGTCGAGACCGTCCGGCAGGCGTTCCAAGCCAAGATGATCGTCGGCGACCGCCCTTACGATCTGGCTGGAATTGACGAAAGCCCGGTGATTCAGGACAGCGCCGGGCAGATCATGACGCTGATCGGCGGGCTGCCGACTCAAGCGCAGGCGGAAAAACTGGTGGCTCAACTGCGAGAAGCGCGTTTCTGGACGCCGTTTCCGGTTCCGACCACCCCGACCGACGCCGCCAGCTTCGCCCCGGACATCTATTGGCGGGGCAACGTTTGGCCCTGTGTCAACTGGATCATCTATCAAGGCTTGCGCCGCTACGGTTACGACGAGATCGCTACCGCGCTGGCACAGCGCAGCCTCGCTCTATTGGAGCAGTCGGGCTTTTGGGAGTATTACGATCCGATCACCGGGCAAGGGTTAGGTGGGGGCGTCTTTAGCTGGAGCGCCGCTCTGTTGGATATGGCGATGACCAGTTGACCCGTCATCGGTTATACTCGGCGCGAAGCCAACCCGAGGAACTTATGGAACTTATCGAAGCAATCCGCACGCGCCGATCAATCGGCGCTTTCACCGATCAGCCGGTCGAGCCGGAGCTGGTCGTCGACCTGTTGGAGACGGCGGTCTGGGTGCCAAATCACCGGCTGACCGAGCCGTGGCGCTTCGTGCTGCTGACCGGAGACGCGGCGACACGCTACGCCGAGATCCGGCGCGACATGGCGCTCGACACCTGCGTCTCGACCGACCCGGAAACGATCCGCCAGACGGGCGAGGGAACCTATCAGAAGTTCAGCGGCATCCCGGCGTTTCTGGCGGTGATCATGAAAGACAACCCGAACCCTGAGGTGCGCGAGGAAGATTTCGCCGCTTGCTGCTGCCTGACGCAGAACTTTCTACTGCTGGCGTGGGCGCGCGGGCTGGGCACCAGTTGGAAAACCTTCAAGCGCGATCCGCGCCTGCGCGAACTGCTGGCGCTCGCCGACGACGAGACGGTGGTCGGCTGGCTGCACGTCGGCTATCCGGCGAGCACGCCCGCGCCTGCGCAACGGGCGGCGGCGGTCGCGCGCTTCACGTGGTTCAACAGGAAGGGCTGAACCTCAACCCACAACTCCTTCTCCGTAGAGTGAGGGAGAGAAAAGCAGCGGCTTGAGGGGAGTTTACCCCGATCTAATGCTTCGTCCGGCAAATTTCTCAATAGGGCACAGCACGCTGTGCCCCTACAAAAGCCGGCACCTAGATTGGATTACTTGCCGGATGAAGCACTTAATGGGCAAAAGTGCGTGCGTTATGAGCGTCCAGCGCTGTTTAGCAAAGCGTCTACGTCACGGCGACTGGGCATACTGCTGGCAGCGCCCGGTCGAGTCGCGGAAACCGCGCCCACCGCGTTCGCGAAAGTGAGCGCCGCCGCGATGGGCTTGCCTTCCGCCAGCGCGACGGCTAAGCCCGCGCAAAAAGCATCGCCCGCACCGACGGTATCGACGACCTTGACCGGGTAGGCGGGCACCTGCCCGCTCCCAGCACGGGTCAGCCAGCGCGATCCCGCCGCGCCTTGCGTGACCACGACGGTCTGGACGCCGGTTCGCAGGAGCGCGGCGGCGGCCGCTTCGACGTCCGGCTCACCGGCGAGCAGCAGGACTTCGTGCTCGTTGGGCGTCAGGTAATCGACGTTCGCCAGCAGCTCGGCGGGCAGCGGACGCGCCGGAGCCGGGTTGAGCATGGTCGGCACGTGATGGCGGCGGGCAACGCTCAGCGCGAGGGCGACCGCATCGAGGTTGCTTTCAAGCTGGGTGAGCAGAAAATCGGCGCTAGCAATGGTCGCTTCCGCTTGGTCAATGTCGGCGAGGCTGATGGCGTTGTTCGCCCCCAAAGTGACGACGATCTCGTTCTGACCGTCCGCGTCGACGAAGATGACGGCGACGCCGGTCGCCAACTGCGGATCGCGCTGGAGGTGGGTGGTGTCAATGCCTTCCGCCGCCCAGAGCGACAGCCCGATCTCCGCCAGCGTATCCTGCCCGACGCGCCCGATAAACGTCACCTGAGCGCCGAGCCGAGCCGCCGCGACCGCCTGATTAGAGCCTTTGCCACCCGGTCCGGTCGTGAAGCGATTGCCGCTGACGGTTTCGCCGGGGGTGGGCAGCCGCGAGAGATAGGTCACGAGGTCAGCGTTGAAACTGCCCAGAACTACGATTTTGACGGGCATCATTTCCTCAATATCGATAAGTAAAGTAAATAACCTGAGTTTCGGATAACTATTGGACGAGCGCAAGAGCTTTCGTCTCGCGAGAAGACCAATGAATAGCAGGTTTCTTGGGTTGCCAGGTATAGGCAATCAGCCCTGCCAAGACATTGATCAGAAAGTTGAGCAAAATCAGTGAACGAGTTTATCAGTTTTCGGAAACATTATTGGATGTTTGGCAGCGAATATGCCGAACTAATAGACAACCGGAACATAATTAGGCAAATATTTGACTTCCCTCGCGCACTGTCGGGTATCTCGAAATCATGACATCAAACATTTGAGGTGCTATTTCGGACGGATAAGCGTAATTATTTGACACCAATTAATGAATTGAATGAGGCAATTGCGCAAGTGGATGACTACTTGGCAAATGTCGATGCCGATCAATACCGTATCGTGGTACATGAACAACTAGAAACTGAGAAAGTTCGCGGGAAAATCGTGATTGGGCGTGATGGCGACGATGCTCAAATACAGGCACTTCATAGGCTAAACGCGCGAACCAATCGGATCGAAGCTATCACGTTCGACCAACTCATCAGAATTGCTGAGCGGATACTTGAAATTATGATTGAGCAAAACCCATTCCTGCGCCCCGACGAAGCACCGGGCATTCCACAGGCAATTAACGTGGATGATATACGATATACCGTTTTGATTGTGACCGCGAGCGGTTGTATTTGCTGAAACCCTCATCTCACTTGAGCGGTAGTGGAAGCTGCTTCTCTTGCAGCCGTCGCAATGGAATCAACGGCTTTACCTGCCAGCGCAGTTCACGGCGCACATTCTCACGCCACCAAGCGGTATATGCCGTCGGCAGCAGGTTTGTTTCGCTGAGTTGTCCCTGCTTACGTAGCGCATAGACGCTCCCGCCGACGACCCCTCGTCTGATGCCCAGAGCCTCGGCGATCTGATACTGCGCTGGTAGCGTCTCTTGTTCGGTGATGCTGCGCCAGATATAGGCGTAAACTTGTTCGACGTATTCTGTGCTTGCCATCACGTTCTCCTCTCACAACAGAATAGCACGCTTGTGCTATGAGAAGAGATGCATTTGTCTCGTTTTTTGCGCCTAAATAGCGCAGGTAAAGACTATTTCCGCACCGCAAGCCAGCCTCAAATGCGCTCGTTTTTCTGCTCAAAATAACTGCAAACAAGTGGCGCAGATTAATGAGCGCAAAAGCGAGATGATGAGCAGCGAGAAAGTTGGCATCCTTGCGCTCAAAACGGATGAGCAGCGCCCGAAACTTGTCAATCCAAGCAAAACTGCGTTCACTGGTGAAGCGCTGCTTGTAGATGGCGGCGTTGAACAGGCGTTTACGTCCAGGTTTGACGGATTTTCGGTTACGTTTGTTCTCGCAGATGTTGGGGATGACCCGGTGATTGAAACAAACCTTGCGTGCTTCCAGCGTATCAAAAGCGCTATCGGCGTTGAAATAGGCTCCGGCAATCGTCAGTCCCAAGTGCTTCATCGCGCGAAAAGCGTCTTGGAGGTGCGGTTTGAGGTCGAAAGCATCATGATGGTTGCCCGCGACGATCCCGGTCGAAGCCACCACATAGCCCTGAGCATCGGTGATGGGCAGAATGTTCGAGGTTTTGGCTCGTTTTCGAGGCTGATAAGCGACACTCTCGCCGCCCTTCTTCGCCTGTGCGTGACTGCCATCGAGATTCAACTGCGTCAAATCGAGGTCAGTTTGGATCGTCTGGATACTTTGTTGCCAGACCCGCTCCAGACTGCCATCGGCACTCCATTTCTGGAAGTGATAGTAGACCGCTTGCCAGCTAATCTCTTTTTTTCGGGGTCGGCGCGCGCAGGCGCAATCGGCAACTGCGCCCACTGACAGCCGGTATGCAAGCGGTAGAGCAGGTAGTTGAAGACTTTGACCAGCGCGATTTTGCACGGATAGCCTCGTTTGGCAGTACTCAGAAAAGGTCGGACATGCAGGTCAAATTGTTCTTCGGTTACACTGGTAGGGATAGTGCTCATGAGAAATCACCTTTGGTCGGGTTTTTCTCTCATGATGCACTATCAATCCCTCTCAATCAAATAGTTTGAATCTGCTTATAATTCCCGGTATAGGCAGTTATCTCAGTTGTGAGCTTCCCTGCTCGCTATCTGCTTTTTCCCCTGCTGCTCCCCCGCTTATTCAGATAGTCTGACTCCACTTAGGACAGTTTCTATGGGTGTACAGATCGACTTTCCGTGCAGCAGAAAAAACCTATTATCGCGAATCCAAAACGCGATGGTCGATTTTCCTTATCTCGCAGCGCCAGACTGTCGTGCAGTAAACTGCCCTCAAACCCGTTCTAATCTATGGAAGTGTGTGACGGACAGCCTTTGAGGGATAAGTTTGTCGAACCAGCTATCGTCGGATGAGGAACGCGCAATCCTCGCTCAACTCGGAAGGAAGCCGGATTCTTTCCGGGTGCTATACCGCCACTATTTCCCGCGCGTGTACGCTTACGTCGCCTACCGGGTGTCGTCCAGACAGGATGCCGAGGATTTGACGTCGGACATCTTCCTCAAGGTGGTCACGTCTATCAGCGGGTTCGAGCATCGTGGAGGCGGCTCATTCGCCGCGTGGGTGTTTCGCATCGCTCACAATACGGTGCAGCAGTTCTACCGCGCTGACGCCCGCCATAATGCCGCGCTCGACGACATAGACGACTATCACAGCGCCGAACACCTGCCCGACGAGGCATTCTCGCTCAAAGAGCGCTTCGGTGCGCTGCAGCGGCATATCCGACTACTGTCACCGCGTCGGCAGGAGATCGTGACGCTGCGTTTCTTCGGCGGGCTCCGGAATCAGGACATTGCGGCGGTGCTGAATTTTGACGAGCGTACTGTTGCCAGCCATCTCTACCGCGCGCTGGAGGATTTGCGGCGCATGTATGAGGACCAAGAGGTGAGCGATGAATAATCACAAGGGCGAACCGGCGGACGAAATCCTGCTGCGTCAGGTGGACGAGCTGCTCGAACTCGGGAAGCGCAGCGATCATGCGGTGATAAATATGCTGGCGGATACCGTCCCACAGGCGGACAGAGCTTTTGAGCAGCGTCTGGAAAAACTGCTTGTCACACAGCTCCAACAGAACATCCAATCCAAGGAGAGCAATTCAATGAGTACGATGACTGCACGAGCGTCTCGCGCCCCGACATTCTCGGCGCAAGCATGGGCTGTAGCTGTGGTTGCCCTTGTGATCGTGGGGGGGTGGACGCTGCTATATCTGCCCGGTAGGTCAGGCGGAATTCCCGCGTCGCAGGCTCCTATTGAGCCGCCGCAGACGATTGTGATCGCCACGCAGAACATCCACGCGGGCGATACCATCACCGCCGGGATGGTCGCCCTGGTCAGTATGGACAATGACGCCTTCGTCGCGCTGCAGCAGAGCCAGCCGGATCGCCACTTCTTCCACAACCTCGCCGACGTGGTCGGGCAGTTGACGCCGACGGCGATCTTCTGGTTTGAGCCGATTGAGCCGATGAAGCTGGGACAAATGGGCGAGACCTGTGTGCCGGGGAGTTGCTACTGCCCCAAAGTGCCAGCGGGATACTACACGATCAACCTGCCGAATCCAATCGTCAGCCTTGCAGAGCAGGGTTTGGTCACCGGGGATCGGGTCGACGTGCTGGCTGCGGCGGACGGCGTGCTGACAACTATCGTGCGCGACGTTCTTCTGGCGGAGATTGAGCCGGGGCGTGTCACGCTTGCGGCGACATCGTGGAAGCAGAGCGTGCTGATATGGCTGGCGAGGACGGATCAGCCGTACATGCTGCGCCTCGCCAGCCAGCCGACGCCTGCTCCGACGACCGAGGACACGGCGCGCGTCGAATATCACTTCACCGCGCCCGAACCCCTACCGGACGGTTACCTGTTCGACCTAGTCGCCGAATTCCCGGTGGCGGAGTCCTATCGGCTTAGCGACGCGCCGAACCTTGACACCGTGCAGTTTACCGAGCGAGATACGACAATGAATTTCTGGTTCACCGATCTGGACGTGGTCAGCATTACGGATGGGACGAGCGTCGTCATTCGGCTGCCGGAAACGGATGCCGCCAATCTCGACTATCTGCTGACACAGGGCGCTGAACTCACGTTCATCCCGCAGACCAATTAGGACAGTCCCGCACTGGCTGCGTTTCCATGCGGTAATCCACAAGAGAAGAAGCCCCTATATCCTGATCGAGATATAGGGGCAACAGTTATGGACGACTATGCGCCAGCATCGCTGCGAGCTTGGTAGATATAGCCGACGACACCCAGCCTGCTGACCGCCTGGCTTGCGCCGCCGAATGTGGTTGCAAGCCGGATCATCGTATCGGTAAGCCGATTGCCGACCTGATCTGCCCCACATAAAACTAGTTCATGCTCATATTACGTGCAGGCTGGATTCAATCACAGTAAACAACGGCAGGGATGACCCAATTTGAGGGACAAGCGACCGCCGTAAATATTCGCCTCAGCTTGATTACTTACCCGTTGCACGGAAAGTGAGCATGAGCCAGATCATGGGGGCAGGTCAGCTTCAGCTTCCAGCGTTGCTCACGGCGCACATGCTCGCGCCACCATAGCGGATATACCGTCGGCAGCAGCGTTGTTTCGCTGAGTTGCCCCTGCTGACGTAGGGCATAGACGAACCCGCTGACGATCCCCCGTCTAATGCCGGGCGCTTCGGCGATCTGATACTGAGCGGGTAGCGTTTCTTGTTCGGTGATGCTGCGCCAGATATAGGCATAAACTTGTTCGACGTATTCTATGCTTGCCATCACGTCCTCCTCCCGCCACAGGATGGCACATTTGTGCTATAAGAAAGGGAGGCGTCTGTCTCGTTTTAGCGCCGAAATAGCTGCTGTAAAGACTAATTTTCATTCAAGAACCGGCATCTACTCTTGCCCAAATAACTGCGTATAAGCCCCATTATACGCAGTTATTTTTGCATTTGAGTTCAGGCAGTGATCGTCTTACGTTGCCAGAGAACTCCACTTTTCTTTGCCACGGTTTTCGGGGAGGGTTACCAGGATCGCTCACCCCTTCAATCCACTCGCGGCGATGCCTTCGGTGAACTGCTTCTGCGTGAAGAAGTAGAGGATCAGGATCGGGATAATCATCAGGATCGACGCCGCCATCTGCAAGTGAAGCTGAGTTGGCGCGTCGCTCTGGACGAACTTGGTCAAGCCGACGGCGACCGGTCGCCACTCGTCGGTTTGGGTCAGCAGCAGGGGCCACAGCAGCGCGTTCCACGATCCGATAAAGCCGAAAGTAATGGCGGTCATGATCGCCGCCTTCGACAGCGGGATGACAACCGAGATCAGGTAGCGCAGGTGTCCCGCGCCGTCGATGCGGGCGGCGTCCCACAAGTCTTCGGGAGCTGCATGAAAAATTGGCGCAGCAGGAAGATCGTGAACGGCGTCGCCATGAAGGGGATGGTCAAGGAGGGCCAGTTGTTGACCCAGCCGAAGCCGAACAGCGCATCGCTTAAGCGTCCCAACCAGATCACAGTCAGGTAATTGGGGATGAAGCGGGCGACTTCCGGGATCATCATGGTCGAGAGCATCAGCGTGAAAATGATGTTGCGCCCGAAGAACTTCATCCGCGCGAAGGTGTAGGCCGCCGGGATGCAGACCAGCAGTTGCCCGGTCAGCGTGATGGCGGTGATGCGGATGCTGTTCCACATGAACATGCCGAAGTTCGAGCGCTGCCACGCTTCGAGATAGTTGCCGAACTGCGGGTTGGCGGGCAGCAGCTTGCCGAAGGTGATCTCGCTAAGCGTCATCAGCGAGGCGCTGAGCATCCACAGGAACGGGAACACCGCCAGCAACACGCCGCCGATCAAGACGGTGTAGATGAAGACGTTGCCCCAACGGATCGGTGCGCGCGGTGGCGTGTCGGCGGTGGCGTGGGTGGTTTCGAGTTTGGCGGCAGTCTCAGCCATAGAACACCTTGCTGCCCATAATACGGTTCTGGAAGACGGTGAGCAGCAAAATCACGGCGAAGAGCACGAATGCCATCGCCGAGCCGTAACCCATGTTCGGGTCGGCGCTGCGGACGGTTTCGAAGATGTGGACGCCGAGCGTATCGACGGCGCGCTGTGAGGCGGGCGTCCGCATGATCCAGATTTGCGTGAAGGCTTGGAACGTGCCGATCACGGCGATCAGCGACAAGAAGAAGGTCGTCGGCGAGAGCAGCGGCAGTGTGATGTGCCGGAAAATCGACCAGCCGCCCGCGCCGTCGATGCGCGCCGCCTCGTAGAGTTCGGGCGGGATGCCGCCCAACCCGGCGAGAAAGACCGCCGCGTCGTAGCCGATGTAGGTCCACGTCGTGTACATCATGATGACGATCAGCGCGAGGCTCGGTCCGGTCAGGAAGGCGGGCACGTTGCCGCCGAAGATCAGCGAGATGATGCCGGTCGGTTCGAGTCAGCCATTTCTGCGGCGCGATGCCGAACAAGTCTAGCAGGTGATTCGCCAGTGAGGTCGGGCGGGTCGAAAAGATCAAGCCGAAGACAATGGAGGTGGCGACGAAGGGCATGATATAGGGCAAGAAGTAGACGATGCGGAAGAAAGCCTTGCCCTTGATATTCTGGAACAGCAGGTAGGCCAGGCCCAAGCCAATCGAGAGCTGAAAAGGTACGGTGCCGATGGCGAACATCACCGTGATGTTGAAGCCGCGCAGCACGTCGGGGTCGGCGTTGACGAGCGCGCGCGGCAGTTCGACAGCGAGGGCGTAACCGCCGACGACCAGCAGCGCCGCGCCCAAGCGAAGACGACCAAGCGGCGGTTGCTGTTCGCCTGTTTGAAGGCGCGCTGCCAGAGCAGGTACGCGCCGACCAGCAGGGCGACGCCCGCGCTGATGAAGATCAACTGCGGCCAGACCGGCAGCGAACTGGTGGCGACCTGCGCCGCCTCGGCTGCCGCGCTGATCTGGGTGAGCGTGAGCTGAAGCATCAGCCCGCCGACCGCCGCTGCCAGCGCGACCGTCGTCCCGCGCAGGAGAAACTGCCCCGGCTGCGGCTGCTTGATCTCCGCCGATTCGTCGGTACTTTCCGGCGCGGCGGGAGCGGTCAACTTGGGGAAGCGGATCACGCGCAGCCAGATCAAGCTGACGGTGATGGCGGCGATGCCGACGATCAGCAGCGCCGTCCCGACCGCGACTGCTTCAGGATAGCGGAAGCTGGCGAACAACTCGTCGATGAACAAGCCGGACGCCCGCGCTTGACCGCGCAGGCGCTGCGGAATGTTGATGATGATCGGGATGAGGATGCCCATCCAGTTGATCAGCAGCAGGATGGCAGCGGCGTTGACGATCCCCGGCAGCACCGACGAGAGCGCCGGTAAGCGCAGCTCGCGCTGACGCCAGAGCCGGAGCAGCACCCGCAAGGCGTAAATCATCGCGCCAATGGCGATCCAGAAAAACAGCACGTAGGCGAGGTTGTCGAGGGCGCGGACGTAATGCGCCAAGCCGATGTACTGATCCGGGAAGCGCCGCCACTGGTAGAGGCTGACGAAGAAGGCGAAGCCAACCGGAAAAATGCCGAACACGAAGATCAGCAAGAGAGCGGGGGAGAGAAACAGATAAGCGACTAAATTCTCGCGCAATACACGTCCCCAGCGTGAATTGAGCTGTTTTTCAAAGCGCGGGAGAACAGCCATCGCGTCCCAGTCGATCCATAGATGGCAGGTGCCCGTATTGTAGACGATTGTTCCCGACGATCAAAGCGTTCTTGGTCGACTTTACAGATCGTTAAACTGAATTGCTCATCTTAAGTGACGCGGCTGGCGCGCGCTTACGGAATGGCGGGCGCGAAACGATCAAGATGCCGGGCGTCATGGTCAGGTATTCCGGCACCGGGCTGCCGGAGAGCGCCTTGATCATCCCCTGCATGACCAGTTGAACTTCTTCCGAGCGGTCAATGGCGACCGTCCCGCGCAGGTATCCGTTGGGGTCGAGGCGCCTTGATGACCGAGGATTTGCCGTCCGCGCCGATGACGAACACGTCGTCGGGCGAGACGTAGGCGGCGGTCAGCGCATCGACCGCGCCGAGCGCTCCGGCGTCGGTGAAGGCGATGACGGCGTCGAAGGGTGTGCCGGCGTCGAGCAGGTCTTGGATGGCGGCGGCGGC
>CAWKDY010000009.1:0-258233 GCA_963848465.1 uncultured Chloroflexia bacterium
CTGGAACAATTGATGCTCCACGCGGGACACGTGCGCGCCGGTGCGATCAAAGGCGAACGCCGATCCAGCAAGCGCGGCACCAGCATCGAGTTCGCCGACTACCGCGACTACACTCCCGGCGACGATCTGCGCCGCCTCGACTGGAACATCTACGCCCGCCTCGACCGCCCGCTGATCAAGCTGTTCGAAGACGAGGAAGACCTCGCCGTCCACCTGCTGATCGACACCTCCGCCAGCATGGATTGGGGCGGCGAAACCGACGCCGAGCGCGGCAAGTTCGACTATGCCCGCCGCTTGATCGCCGGGTTGGGCTTCGTCTCGCTGGCGAGCAACGAAGGCCTGATCGCCGCCGCGCTGACCGGGAGCGGGATCCAGCAGTTCGGTCCAGCGCGCGGGCGCGGTTACGGCGTGCGCCTGTTCAACTTCGTCAACGATCTGAAGCCGCGCGGCAGATGATCGACCTCAACACGTCGCTGCGCGCTTACGCGCTGCGGGCGGGTCGCCCCGGCTTGGTACTGCTGATCAGCGACATGTTCGCGCCGTCGGGCTACCTCGATGGGCTGAACACGCTGCTCAGCAAGGGCAATGAGTGGCATCATTCACGTCTTGTCGCCGGATGAGGTCGAGCCGCCGCTGGCGGGCGATCTGCGGCTGATCGACGTGGAGACCGGCGCGGCGCAGGAAGTGACCATCGACGGCGGGATGCGCCAGTTGTACGTCGAGCGCGTGCAGGCGTGGCGCGACGGCATTCGCGCCGAGTGCGTCAAGCGCGGCGTCCACTACCTGCCAGTGACGACCGACACTGCGTGGGAGAAGGTCATCCTCTACGATCTGCGGCGATTGGGAGTCGTCCGATGAGCGGGATCAAAATCTGTTCACGCGCTTCGTCCCCAAAGGCATCAAGGCGAGTATGGAAGCCGAAAGTTGCGGCAGTGGATTGTCAAGTGCCCCAATTGCGGCTTCGAGCAGCCCGTCTGGGACATGGGCGGCGTCCGCTGGAAAGCGGCGGGCAATCCGCGCAGACGGCTGAAATGCCCCCACTGCGGGGAAACCGGCTGGCACACCGTCTACAAGAAGCAGGAAACGGATTAATCGATGACCGAGAACACGCAGCTTGAGCGCATCACCAGCTTCGCGGGCGAGTATTCGTTCCTGTCGAACTTCTATCCGTGCGCTATCACACTCGACGATGACGACTATCCGACGGTCGAGCACGCTTTTCAAGCCGCTAAGACCGACGATCCCGACGAGCGCCGCCGCGTCTATGCTGCGCCAACGCCCGCCAGCGCCAAATACGTCGGCAAACGGGTGACACTGCGATCCGGTTGGAACGATCTGCGTTTCGGCGTCATGGAGACGTTGGTGCGGCAGAAGTTCACGCGCCACGCGGATCTAGGCGAGAAGCTGTTAGCCACCGGCGACGCCGAGTTGATCGAGGGCAACACATGGCGCGATACGACGTGGGGCGCGAGTTTGGAGCGCGGACAAGCAGCAGTGGCGCGGTAAAAATCACTTAGGACGAATTTTGATGAAAGTACGCGATGAACTGCGAAATCAGTAGTCATACCCGCCGAGGGTTAAAACCCTCGGCTAGCTGGAATTCGCCACCCACTAAAGGGGTGGCTAAAAAACGATCCGCTTTTGGCGACCCCTTTAGTGGGTCGCGGGTTCTTCATAGCTGACGGTTTCAACCGTCAGCGGGCAAGGCTTAACCCCATGGCTTTCCTGACCCCGCTCGCCTTTATCGGCGGCTTGCTGGCGATCCCGATCATCCTGCTCTACATGCTGCGCCTGCGCCGCCGCGAGGTCACGATTTCGAGCACCTTCCTCTGGCAGCAGATTTTGCAGGACAAAGAGGCGAATACCCCTTGGCAGCGCTTGCGCCGTAACCTGCTGCTCCTCTTGCAGTTGATCATCCTCGCGCTGCTGGTGATCGCCTTGGCGCGCCCGTTCGTGACCGTCCCGGCGGTCAGCACCGGGCAGATCGCCGTGCTGCTCGACGCCTCCGCCAGCATGAACGCCACCGATGTCAGCGACGGCTCGCGCTTCGACGAAGCCAAGCGACAGGCGCTCTCGATTGTCGATACCATGAATCCCGGCGACAGCATGACCGTGATCCGCGTTGCCGGGTCGCCGGAGGTGCTGATCCCCTACACGGATGACCGCGCCCAACTCCGCGACGCCATCAGCGCTGCCCAGCCGAGCGATGCCAGCGCCGACTGGAACGCCGCCCTGACCCTCGCGGCGGCGGGATCGGCGGGCGCTGCCGACTTCAACGCCGTGATCATCGGCGACGGCGGCTTGGGCAGCGCGGTCAATCTGCCCGCCATCCCCGGCGACTTGCGCTACGTCCCGGTCGGGCAGTCGAACGACAACTTGGCGATCTCGGCGCTGGCGACCCGCGCGCTGCCCGGTCAGCCGCCGCAGTTGTTCGCCCAGATCACCAACTACGGCGACGACGACGCCCGCGTGATTTTCGACCTGCGCGTCGATGGCGAGTTGTTCACAGCGGACGAGCAGGTCGTCGCGGCGCACAGCCAATTGGCGATCCCCGATCTCGTGCTGCCCGATCAATTCACGACCCTGCAAGCTGGGCTGACGATCCCGGTCAGTTCGACCTACACCGACTATCTGGCGGAGGACAACCGCGCGTGGGCGATCTCGACCGATACCGGGATGCGCCGCGTGCTGCTGATGTCCGCCGGGGGCAATCTATTCTTGGAGCAGGTCTTACGCAGTCTGCCGGGGGTCGAGCTGACCGTCGGCGACACGAGCCGAGGACTCCCTGCCTCGGACTACGACCTCTACGTCCTCGACGGCTGGACGCCGCCGATTCTCCGCGGCTGACCTGCTGATCGTCAATCCGCCCGAGTCGACCGCGCTCTACACCGTCGGCGCGACCAGCGACCAGATCACCAACCCGACCGTGCGCCAAGCCGACCCGCGCATGACCTTCGTCGATTTCAGCGGCGTCAATCTGCTCAAGTTCAAGCAGGTGCGGGCGACATGGGCGCAGCCGTTGATCGCGGTCGATGGCGGCGCGCTGCTGCTGGCGGGCACGACCGAGGATCGGCAAATTGCGATTTTGACCTTCGACCTGCGCGATAGCGACCTGCCGCTGCAAATCCAGTACCCGATCCTGATGTCGGCGCTGCTCAACTGGTTCTCGCCGCAGGACGTGATCGACCAAGCCGCAGCCAATGGCTTGACCGTCGGCGGCTCGTTGGCGATCACCCCGGCGGCGGACAGCAGCGCCGTGCGCATCACGCTGCCGGACGGCACGACGCGGACGCTCGACTATCTGGGATCGCCGCTGTCATTCGCCGAGACGACCACGCCGGGGTTGTACACGGTCGAGGTGCTGCGCGGCGGCGAGGTCGCGCAAACGGCGGCTTTCGCGGTCAACCTGTTCGACGCAGGCGAGAGCGACATCGCGCCGCAGCCGACCATCACGCTGGGCGCGACGACGGTCACCCAGACGACCGAAGCCGAGATCGGACAGCGCGAATACTGGTCGCTGCTGGCGGCGCTGGCGCTGCTCATGCTGCTGATCGAGTGGGTGCGTCTATCACCGCCGGATGCACGCCCCGACCGTCTTCAAGCCGCTGCGCGGGAGAACTTAACCAAATGAAAGCTAAATCGGTCGCTGCCGATCCAATCGATGCCGTTGTAGGGGCAGGTTTAAAACCTGCCCCTACCTGCCCCATGAGCGTAAGGGGTTAATCTGATGCTGCGGCAATTTCTCCCCTCTCCCCTAAGCGAAGCGACTGCGTGGGAGAGGGGTCGGGGGTGAGGGGCGCGATATTTTCCGATGGTACAATGCAGGTAGAAAAGCGAGTCTAAGAGTCCTTCTGATGACCTTTACGACGCCTTTGGCGCTCCTGCTTTTGCTGGCAATCCCGGTCGTGATCTACGTCGGGCTGCCGCGCGTCAAATTCCGG
Organism: uncultured Chloroflexia bacterium; assembly: GCA_963848465.1. Lineage (GTDB taxonomy): Bacteria > Chloroflexota > Anaerolineae > Aggregatilineales > Phototrophicaceae > Flexifilum. The sequence goes on from CAWKDY010000009.1 coordinate 3,942, forward strand.
CGCGGGCGTGACCTCGCCAGCCTGTTCCTGCGCGTGGCGATCATCACGCTGGTGGTCCTCGCGCTGGCGGGCACACAGATCGTCCGCTCCGCCGACAAGCTGGCGGTCGTCTACTTGATCGACGCCTCGGACAGTGTCGGGCAGCAGGCGCAGGAAGCCGAGACCGCCTACGTCCGCGACTCGCTGGCGGCGATGCAGCCCGACGACCAAGCGGCGGTGATCGTCTTTGGCGGCAACGCGCTGGTCGAGCGCCCGATGAGCAGCGTCCGCGAACTCGCGCCGCTGCGCTCGACGCCCAACAGCGGGAATACCGACCTCGAAGAAGCGATTGGCTTGGGGCTGGCGCTGTTTCCGGCGGACGCCGCTAAGCGGATGGTGATCCTCAGCGACGGACAGCCCACCGTCGGCGACGCCGAAGCCGCCGCCCGCCGCGCGGCTGCCACCGGCGTGCAGATCGACTACGTGCCCTTCACCCGCGCCGCCGCGCCCGAAGTCCAACTGAGCGACGTGCGCGTCCCCGGATCGGTCGGCGCGGGGCAGTCGTTCGACCTCAGCCTGACCGTCACCGCCGAAGCCGCCACCCCCGCGACCATCACCGTCTTCGCCGGCGGGCACGATCATCCACCGCGAGCAGGTCGATCTGCGGCAGGGCGCTAACCACTATGCCATTGCGCTGCAAGCGGGCGCGGATGGCGGCTTCCGCGATTTCCGCGTGCAGGTCGACCCGCTCAGCGCCGACGTGTTCTACCAGAACAACCAGCTTTCGACCTTCAATCAAGTGGTGGGACCGCCGCGCGTGCTGGTCGTCTCGCAGACCGACGACGAGTCGCAGTATCTGGTGCAGGCGCTGACCGAGCAGGGCTTGACGGTGGATCTCGCCCGCCCGGATGGGCTGCCGACCGGAGTCGCGGCGCTGGTCGGCTACAACAGCGTGATCCTCGACAACGTCCCCGCGACTCAGCTTTCGCCCAGCCGCATGGCGGCGCTGCAAACCTACGTCCGCGATCTCGGACGCGGCTTGATCGCCGTCGGCGGTCCCGACGCTTACGGTCCCGGCGGTTACTTCCAGACACCGCTCGAAGAAACGCTGCCGGTCGATATGCAAATCCGCGACCAGCAGCGGCTGCCGCAGATCACCATCCTCTACGTGATCGACCGTTCCGGCAGCATGGCGTCGATTGGGTCGAGCGGCGTCCAGAACGTCGATCTGGCGAAAGAGGCGATCATTCGCTCGCTCGACTTCCTGCAATCGACCGACCGGGCGGGCGTGCTGACCTTCGACACCGAGGGCATGTGGATCGCCGAGCCGCAGCCCGTGCTCGACCGCCTCGGCTTGCAAACGCTGGTCGCCACCCTGCGCGCCAGCGGCGGCACCGACATCCTCGCCGGGATGCAGATGGCGGCGGAGGCGATGCGCCAAGAGCCATCCCCGCTCAAGCACATCATCCTGCTGACCGACGGCGGATCGAGCAAGAACGGCTTGCTCGAACTGACCACCGCGCTCAATCAGGAATCCGGCGTGACCACCTCGGTGATCGCCATCGGCGCGGGCGCAGCGCCTTTCCTCGAAGACATGGCGGCGGCGGGCGGCGGCAATTATCACGTCGCCGATGCGGTCGAGACCATCCCCTCGATCTTCGCGCAGGAGACGGTGCTGGCGACCCGCTCCTACATCATCGAGAAATCTTTCGTCCCCACGCTGACCGCCATCAGCCCGATCATGAACGGCATCAGCAGCGCGCCGTCACTGCTCGGCTACGTGGCGACGACCGCCAAGCAGACGGCGCAGGTCATCCTGCGCACGGGCGACGCCTTCAACGACCCGGTGCTGGCGGCGTGGCAGTACGGCTTGGGGCGCTCGGTCGCCTTCACCAGCGACGCCACCGCCCGCTGGAGCGCCAACTGGGTCAGTTGGGACGATTTCGCCCGCTTCTGGAGCCAAGCCGTCCGCTGGACGATCACCGAAGGCACCAACACCAACGTCGAGGCGCAGGTCGTCACGGTGGGCGAGCAAGCCAAGCTAGTGATCGACGCCCGCGACGCCGACGGCGGCTTCCTCAACGGGCAGCAGTTGACCACCTCGCTGCTGACGCCCGACGGCACGGCGACGACGCTGACGCTTCAGCAGGTCGCGCCGGGGCGCTACGAAGCCGCCTTCGACCCGTCGGCTGAGGGGTCGTACTTCCTGACCACCACCTCCGCCGACGGCTCGATCAAGCAGACGACCGGCTGGGTCATGAGCTACTCGCCCGAATACCGCCCGCCGACTCAAGCGGGGGCGGTGCTGCTGGGCAATCTCGCCGACCCAACCGGCGGAAAGATCTGAACGTGGACGATCCGGCTGCCGCCTTCGTCCATGACCTCAGCTCCCAGCCGACCATGACGCCGATTGCGCCCTTCCTGTTGCTGATCGCGCTGCTGCTGCTGCCGTTCGACGTGGCGGTGCGCCGCCTGCTGATCACGCGCTCTGATCTGGCGCGGCTGCGGGCGGCGTTCTCGCGGCGCGAGCCGGAAGTGATCGCCGAGTCGTCGCCGCGCTTCTCGTCGCTGATGGGGGCGAAAGCCCGAGCCCGCCAGCAGACCGAACGCGATCCGGTCACGGGGCAGCCGCCGACTCCGCCAGCGGGCAGCCGTCCAGCCGATCAACCCGAGTCAGCCGCACTTCGCGCCCGACCCCAAGAGCAAGAAGCTGACGGAAGCCGACGAAAACATCGCCGGAAAGCTGCTCCAGCGCCGCAAAGAGCGCGACCGCTAACCCCCTCACCCTGCTCACCTAGCGGTGAGCCGCCCCTCTCCCACAAAACGGGGCGAGGGACAAAAACTCGCCCGATTCTCCCCTCTCCCCGCTTGCGTGGGAGAGGGGTCGGGGGTGAGGGGTTGTAGGGGCATTAAATCGTTTATCCTTTCCCTCTCAATACCGCATTGGTTCGGCGCGGTCGTTTGTCGGTTGGCACGCTTGTTCAGTACCATAGAGCTTGTCTGATCGAATACACATTTGAGGAAAAGCCTTATGGAATACCGACCACTAGGACGAACCGGCGTGATGGTCTCGTCGCTGTGCTTGGGCGCGATGAACTTCGGCGGCGTAACCCCGGCTGACGAAGGCATCGCCATCATCGACCGCGCGCTCGACGCCGGGATCAACTTCATCGACACCGCCAACGTCTACAACGGCGGCGAGAGCGAGAAGGTCGTCGGGCAAGCGCTGCAAGCCAACGGCAAGCGCGATCAAATCGTGTTGGCGACCAAAGTCTTCGGCAACGTCGGCGATGGCGTCAACGAACACGAAGCCTCGCGCTACCACGTCATCAAAGCCTGCGAGGACTCGCTGCGTCGCCTGCAAACCGACCATATCGACCTCTACCAACTGCACCGCCCCTCCGCCATGATCCCGCAGGACGAGACGCTGCGCGCCTTCGACGACCTGATCAGCAGCGGCAAGGTGCGCTACATCGGCTGCTCGACTCATCCGGCATGGAAAGTAATGGAAGCGCTGAGCATCAGCGCCCGCGAGCACATCGCCCGCTACATCAGCGAGCAGCCACCCTACAGCCTCGTGGATCGGCGTATCGAGAACGAACTGGTGCCGCTGGCGCAGCAGTACGGCATGGCGCTGCTGCCGTGGTCGCCGCTGGCAGGCGGGATTCTGGCGGGGCGGTACGACAGCAAAACCGACATGCCCGAAGGATCACGCGGTGACCGCAGCAACCAGACCTTCCGCGACCGTATCACCAGCCGCGCGCTGGAAGTTGCCCAGCAGGTCGGGGCGATGGCGCAGGAACGCGGCTTGACGACAGCGCAGTTGTCGCTGCTCTGGTGCAAGGATCAGCCGGGGGTGACTTCGCCGATCGTTGGACCGCGCACGATGGCGCACTTCGAGGATGCGCTCGGCATCGCCGACAAGTCGCTCGACGACGCCGACCGCCCGCTGTTCGACGCGCTGGTGCATCCCGGCAACGCCGTCGCCGACTTCCACAACAGCAACGACTGGATGAAAGCCCGCGTGCTGGACTAATGACCTCACCCCCCAGCCCCCTCTCCACTACGTAGAGAGGGGGAGAAAAACAGTCGGCAGATGGTATAAAAAGTCCCCTCTCCATTGCAATGGAGAGGGGATTTAGGGGTGAGGTTCGTCCTTATCCCTGCACCGGGCGCAGCGTGAGCTGCTCGGCAGCCGAGAAAGCGTGCGAGCGCACCAGCAGCGTGCAAAGCATGGCGGTCGTCGCGGCGGTCGCAAACATCATGGCGATCACCACGAATTGGTAGATCGCCGCTTGGAGCGGATCGGTACCCGCCAGCACCATACCCGCCATCAAGCCGGGAATCCAGACGATGCCCAACGAGCGCAAATTGTTGAGGCTGGGGATGATGCTCGCCTGTACGGCGGCTTGCACGTAGGGCGCCAGCACGACGTTCGGTGCCGCGCCGAGCGCCAGCCCCGCTTCGATCTGCCCGGTGTGCGCCTCGACCTCGGCGCGAAACCGATCCAGCGCCAGCGCGGTCGTGTTCATGGCGTTGGCGGTCAGCATACTGCCCACCGGAATCAGCGACGCCGGGACAATGTCGATCACCCCCAGAAACACCATCACTGCGATCACCAAGCCCGCGCCGAACAGGATCGCGCTCAGCGTCACCTGCCAGATGCCGGGGATATGCTTGGTTCGCTGCTTGGCGATGTACGATCCGGCGACCATCATGCCCAGCAGCACCACCGCGCTAATCCAGTTGTCGGCGGTCAGCACCAGCGACAGCAGATAGCCGACGACCACGATCTGCACGATGCCGCGCCCCAGCGCGATCACCGTGTCGCGTTCGACGTGGATGCCGCGCCGGTTCGCCACCACCGCGACGATCAGCGCGAAGATCGCCGCGCAAATCGCTTGAGCGGCGCGCAGCGCAATCGGATCACTGAAGACTTGATTCAGCATCGAGCACCTCCTTGACACTCCCGGCGAGGATCAACTTCCCCGCGTCGATCAGTACGGCGCGGCTGGCGATACGCTCCGCCTGCGCGCCGTCGTGGGTGATCATTAGCGCGGTCAAATGCTGGTCGCGGATAATCTGGGTCAGCAGCGCCTCGATTTCGTGGGCGGCGCGGGCATCCAGCGCCGAGGTCGGCTCGTCCAGCAGCAGCACGTCCGGGTGGTTCGCCAGCGTCCGCGCCAGCGAGACCCGCTGCGCCTCGCCGCCGGAAAGGTTCAGCACATTGCGGTCGGCGAAGCCTTTCAGCCCCACCTGATCCAGCAGCGCGTCAATCGCTGCCCCGTCGAAGGTCTCGCCGCGCTGCGCGGGACCGAAACGCAGGTTCGCGCCAATCGTGCCCGGGAACAGATACGCCTGCTGCAAGACCATGCCGACCCGTCGCCGCAGGTCGCGCGGGGCGAGCGTCTGATAATCCTGCCCGTTGAGGGTGACCGTGCCGCTAGTCGGCTCGTCTAAGCGGTTGATCAGCCGCAGAAACGACGACTTGCCCGCGCCGCTTCTGCCGATCAGGGCGACGAAATCGCCGGGTTGAACTTCAAGGCTGATGTGGTTGACGATCAGGTGATCGCCGACCTGACGAGTCAGTTGGTCAGTGCGCAGCAGGGGTTCAGGCATGGTCATTCAGATCTACATTTGTCCGCAGGCGATTTACGAGAAATATAGCGCCGGGGTTATAAAATAGCCAAGCGGAATGGTTCAGCGCCAAAGGAGAACCCGTATGCAGACCAACCAATATCTACCTGACAACTTGCCTGATCCCCTTCGCTGGCAGATTTTGTCACTCCTGCGCGTGGTCGATACAGAAGGCTTCATCGGTCGCTGGCGCGGACGCCGCTGGATCAGCCGACCGGAGTTCAATCCGGTGCATTTCGTGCTGACCGACGACGATTTCGTGGTCGCGCACGCCGAGGTGGTTTCGGGAAACTGGCAGCATCGCGGCGTCGATTACGCCGCCTATGGCATCTCCGCGGTCTGCGTCTTCCCCGATTACCGGCGGCAGGGCTGCGGCGTCAGCGTTGTCCGCAGTGCGACCGACTACATCGCGCGGCAGACCGATGCCGACATCGGGCTGTTGTGGTGTGCACCGCATCTGCGCGAGTTTTATCGGCGTTGCGGTTGGCAGCCCATGGACAACATCTCGACCATGCTCGGCACGACGCCAGAGACGGCGCAAGCCGACGACGAAATCTTGTTCATGCGCTTCTTTTCTGACAAAGGACGCCAGCACCAGCCGGATTTCGAGAGCGGGTCGCTCTATTTCGGCTGGACGACGTGGTGATAGGGGTTTGTAGGGGCGACCTGACAGGTCGCCCCTACGGAGTCGTACTCTCTAGCGGCTAGTCGCCAGCGCTGCCAGCAGCTTCGATTGCCTTCTCCATTTCCTGAGTTTCGGTATCTTCACGCTTGCTGCGGCGAATCGCCCAGCCGATGACGCCGATGAAGACCACCATCACGATGACGATCACGACGCGCGTGCCGTCCGGAGTTGTCGGGGCGGCTGCCGAGACGATCAGCGGGGCGGCGAGCAGCGCGACGAGGTTGACGACCTTGATCATCGGGTTGAGCGCCGGACCCGCCGTATCCTTGAAGGGATCACCGACCGTATCGCCCACCACCGACGCCTTGTGCGGCTCGGAGTGCTTGCCGCCATAGTTGCCGTCCTCGATGTACTTCTTGGCGTTATCCCATGCACCACCCGCGTTCGCCATGAAGACCGCCATCAACTGCCCGGTCAGGATGATCCCGGCGAGGAAGCCGCCGAGCGCCGCTGCGCCGAGCAGGAAGCCGACCACAATCGGCGTCAGCACCGCTAGGATGCCAATCGGCAGCAGCTCGCGCTGCGCCGCTTTGGTCGAGACGCTGACGCACTCGGCATAGTCGGGCGTGACCGTGCCTTCCATGATGCCGGGGATGCGGAATTGACGACGCACCACCGCGATCATCTTGAAGGCGGCGCGGTTGACCGAGCGGATTAAGAGGCTGCTGAACAGGAAAATCAGCGCGCCGCCGATCAACATACCGATGAAGACCACCGGCTGCGAGATGTTGATGCCGGTGCCGAACAGCGTGTCTTCGAGCCGAATCCCCAAACCGAGCTGGACGACGCGGGTGTCGGTCAGGAACGAGCCGAACAGCGCGACCGCCGCGATCACCGCCGAACCGATGGCGATGCCCTTGGTGATAGCCTTGGTGGTGTTGCCGACCGCGTCAAGCTGGTTGAGCGTGTCGCCGCCGAAGCCTTCGCTCTCGCCCGCCAGTTCCGCCACGCCTTGCGCGTTGTCGGAGATGGGACCGAAAGCGTCCATCGAAACGTTGTTGCCGGTCAGCGTCAACATGCCGATACCGGTCATGGCGACGCCGTAGAGGACTGCCGTGAAGCTGTCGACGATTTGCACGCCGCTGCCGTCGGTGATCGGGAACAGGGTGAAGATGATCACGCTGGCGAGGATGCTGCCCGCGATCACGAGGATCGCCCAAACCGAGCTTTCCATCCCGTTCGACAGACCGCTGAGGATGGTCGTCGCCGGACCCGTCTGAGTGTTACGGGCGATCTCCTGCACCGGCGCGTGTCCGACGTCGGTGAAGTAGGCGGTCACGCGGTCGATGACGATGGCGAGCAGGATGCCGGTGACCACTGCCGCGAACGGCTGCCAGATGATCCCGCCGCTGTTGATGTTATCGTCGCGCATGTAGATCACCGTCATGATGGCGAACAGCGTGACGCTGATCGCGGCGGCGCTGTAGAAACCGCGCGTGATGGCGTGGAGCGCATCGCGCCCCGCCGAGGATTTGACCAAATAAGTGCTGATGATCGAACTCAGCACGCCAATGCCGCGCACGACCAGCGGGAAGACGATCCACACCGGGCTGCGCGTGACGGTTGCCAGCGCCAAGCCGAGGATCAAGCCCGCGACGATGGTCACTTCGTAGCTCTCGAAGATGTCGGCTGCCATACCGGCGCAGTCACCGACGTTATCGCCCACGAGGTCGGCGATCACGGCAGCGTTGCGCGGGTCGTCTTCGGGCAAGCCCGCTTCAACCTTACCCACGAGGTCAGCGCCGACGTCCGCCGCTTTGGTGAAGATACCGCCGCCCACGCGCATGAACAGCGCGATCAGCGTGCCGCCGAAGCCGAAGCCCAGCAGGGCATCCGGCGCGGCAATCCCAAAGATGATGAAGATCGCCGTACCGCCGAGCAAGCCTAAGCCGTCGGTCAGCATCCCGGTGATCGTGCCGGAACGGTAAGCAATCCGCAGCGCATCAGCATAGCCGCGCTTGGGATCGACGGCGGCAGCGGCGACGCGAACGTTGCCTTGCACCGCCATGTTCATACCGACGAAGCCGACCGTTGCCGAGAAGACCGCGCCGAGCAGGAAGGCACCGGCGCGACCGAGCGCGATGTTGATGCGCGCGCTGTCGCACAGGGACACGCCCTGAATCACGATTTGCGCTTCTTCTTCGTAGACAACCGCGTTGTTTTGCAGCAGCGACAATTCGTCTGCCGCCGCTTTTGCCGCCCCTGCATCACCCTCTGCTGCGGCAGCGAGGACAAGCCGTGGGTTGCGTGCTGCTACGTCCGCACGAATATCATCTGCCCGAGCGTCAACCGTCGCGCGGGCAGCGGTAGCGACTTCAGGACAAAATTTTTCGATGGCGTAGGGCGTCGGGTTGACGACGTAAACGCTGAAGAACAGGACGACGACGAGGACGACGATTAGGACAGCGATGATGCGGAACTGCGAACTGAGGTAAGCGTTCGCACCGGTGCGGATGTAACCCCACACCTCCTGCATCTTTGCCGACCCTTTGCTTTCGCTGAGGATTTGCCGGACGAGAAAGCCGGCATAGAGAATGCCGGCAATGGCGATCCCCAACACAAGATAGATCAGAGTACTTTCGAGTGAATTAAGCGGGCGCATCTAAAAATCCTTTTGGAGTAATATAAAACAAACCCTTGCACCCCCGATTATATGCTTTAACGCATAATCGGAGAAACAGACAAGGGAGAATTACATGGAAAGTTTGTGATATTCTTCTCAAATAAGCGAAGCTGCCTCCGTGCTTGAGGGAAAACAGCGCCGGGAGCGGTAAAATTCGCCGCTTAAGGTCAAGCCGCCGGTTGGGGCGCGGTCATTTGGAAGAAGGCTCTGGTCAAGATCAGCGCGGCGATATTGAGCACGCCGACGATGGCAAACGGCAGCCGAAAATCCACGTCGAGCAGGCTGCCGCCGATCAGCGCGCCCAACGCCATCGCAATCGTCCACAGCAGTTGCAGCATCCCGAACACCCGCCCGCGAATCTCCGGTTCGGCTGCCCGCGTCACCAAGCCCGGCAGCAGCGTCGATAACGCCCACGCCGCGCTCACCCCCAGCGTCCCGAAGATGTACAGCCCCCAGATCGACTGGGCGGTGAATATCGTGCCGACGACCGCCAGCAGAATGGCGCTAAAGGCAATCTGGGTCGGCAGCCGCACGCCCTGCCGATCCGCCATGCGCCCGGCGACCAGTTGCGCCAGTGACGCGAAAATCATGCTGCCGGTCACGTACCCGGCGACGGCGGCATTGCTGCCGCTCTGCTGCTTGATCAGCAGGGGAAAGAGAGTCGTCACGCCGTAGTAGCAGGTCGGCAAGAAGCGGAGCAGCCCCAACAAGGCGATCTGGCGGCGGAGCAGGACGCCGTACCCCCCGGCGGCGGTCGTCGAGTTGCGGGCGGGCGTGCTCAGCCGGATCTGCGGTAGCATCCCGGCGATCAACGCCGTGAGCAACCCGACCACCAGCAGGGCAAGCCCCATCAGGGCGTAATTGTCATCATTCAGGATCAGGGTCGCCAACGGTATCCCGATCGCACCTCCGATGGTATAGCCCCAGTTGTACAGCGCCGACGCCAACCCCAACATCCCCGCGCCCGAGACCAGCGTCAGGTAGCCTTGACCGCTCACCGCCGACAGCCCCAGCCCGGCGCTCGAAATACACCAGAAGACGATCACGATCCCCGGCGCGTGAGTGAAAAAAAGTAGGCTGCTGATCGCCATTGCGCCGATGCCCAGCGCGAGGATCCATTTATGACCCCAGCGGTCGCTCAGGCTGCCGCTCAAGATCGAAGCGAACATCCCCACGATCTGCCCCAGCGCGATCACCTGAGCCACCTGCGCCAGCGGGTACGCCAAGACCTCGTTGAGATAAATTCCCCGAAAATTACTCAGCGGCGTCAGCATGATCCCGGCGAGCATCTGCACGCCGAGCAGCCCGATCAACGGCAGATGGTCGCGCTTCAGCCTTAGCAATGTAGCAGTCATATCAGTACCCATGCCGCGAATATATCAGTCGAATTACAGCGCCAAATGGGTAGTTTAGCACGTCTATCAGTCGTGGAGAGTACCACGTAAGATCAAGCTTGATCCCATCGTCCAAGTGATAGTTAAGCAATGGGTGAACGAGCCAGTGGACGATCAGTTACAGAAACTCATCAACTGCATTTTTGATACTCATTCCGATGGCGGCATCGACTGCGAAGAATGCAGCCGACAGTTCAACTGTCTCGCCGAACTAGTCGCCAATGGCGTGAACGTGCGCCTGCTGCTTCCAGCGGTCGAACAGCATATTTCGTGTTGTCCCGACTGTCGAGAAGAATTTCAAGCGCTGTTATCGATAGTCATTGCCGAAAAAGAGGGGCTAGCCGCCTCACCAACCCAGTCATTACAACATCAAGCGAACGCAAGGAAAACGGATTAATGAAAAAAGTACGGGTAGTCGTCATCGGATCAGGTCCTGCCGGGTTGACGGCAGCGCTCTACACGGCGCGCGCGCAGCTCAGCACCGTCGTGATCACCGGCAGCCAACTGGGTGGGCAAATCGCCACGACCCACGACGTCGATAATTTCCCCGGTTTTCCGGAAGGCATCACTGGACCGGAACTCGCGGGGCGGATGCAGCAGCAGGCGGAGCGCTTCGGCGCGGAATTCGACTATGATCTCGTGACCAGCGTCGATTTCACGCAGGGACCGCCCTTCACCGTCAAGACGCAAAGCAACGTCTACAGCGCCGACGCCGTGATCGTGACCATCGGCGCCAGCCCGCGCCACCTCAACGTCCCCGGCGAAATTGAATACACCGGGCGCGGCGTGAGTTGGTGCGCCACCTGCGACGGCTGGTTCTTCAAGGGCAAGAACATCATGGTGGTCGGCGGCGGCGACTCGGCGCTGCAAGAGGCGATCTTCCTGACCAAGTTCGCCGAATCGGTGACGGTCGTTCACCGCCGCGAGGAACTGCGCGCCAGCATCGCCCTGCAAACCCGCGCCTTCAGCAACCCGCGCATCCACTTCGTCTACGACAGCGTAATCGACGAGATCAAGGGGCACGATGGTTCGGTCAACGGCGTCGTGCTGCACAACCTCAAGACCGGCGCGGTCGAGGACCAGCCGATTGACGGCGTCTTCATCTTCATCGGCTACGACCCCAACAGCGAGGTCTTCGGCGACCAACTCCACACCGACGAGCACGGCTATGCCATCGTCGATAACCGGATGCGGACCAACGTCGAAGGCGTGTTCGCGGGCGGCGAAATCCACGACGACGTCTTCCGCCAAGCGATCACGGCGGCGGGTCAAGGCTGCGCCTCGGCGCTGATGGCGATCAACTGGTTGGGCGAGCGCGAGCACCTCTTGCAACTGCTCGACGAGGAAGTCGAAGCAGAAACTGCCACCGCATCGGGCGACTAAGGTCGCGCTAAATCAGCCTTTTAAAGGCGAGGGGGCAAATTGCTCTCTCGCCTTTTTGTTTTGTGCGCCCGGCACACCCCGCGCGACCATCCTCTCGTTAAGTCTGCACAGAGTCGGTTTACGGGTACGCCACGAACTTAACGCTCAGTGAGTAAGCGCTCAAGATCGGGAAAACCTCCTATATCATGTAGTCTTGCACCTTATCGATAGTGCTAGAGAAGGGTTCCCAATGTCTCGAACGGTCCGTATTATCGTCGGTCTTGTCGTCTTGGTCGTGCTCGTTGCTGCGGCTGCCTTCGCCTATATCTATATCAGCGGCGGTTCCGGTGAAGCCAGCGCGCCGATCAGCGCGCCGACGCTCGCACCCGCTGCCGCGACCGACGCCGTCGGCAGCACCGGCGACACCACCGTCTTCAACATCAACTCGACTCAATCGCAGGTGAGTTTTACGCTCACGGAAGAACTGAACCGCCAGCCGACGACCGTCGTCGGGACAACCGATCAAGTCGCCGGGCAGATCGCGGTCGATTTCGGCAGTCCGTCGGCATCGCAGATCGGCGAGATTCGCATCAACGCGCGCACGCTGGCGACTGATCAGGACATGCGGAACCGCACCATTCGCGGGCAGATTTTGCAGTCGTCGCAGGATCAGTTCGAGTTCATCACCTTCCAGCCGACCGCGCTCAGCGGGATGCCGGAACTCGATCACCATCGGCGAACCCGTCACCTTCCAGATCACCGGCGACTTGACCATCCGCGACGTCACCAAATCGGTCACCTTCGACGCGACCGTGACCCCCGACTCCGCGACGCAGATCACCGGCACAGCGACCACCACCGTCCAGCGGGCGGACTTCGACCTGAACATCCCCAGCGTGCCACAGGTCGCCAACGTCTCCGAAGACGTCCAACTCGAAATCGACTTCGTGGCGACCGCTGCAGTCGTAATCATCCGCACAATCTAGGGGCGCACCTGCGTGTGCGCCCTTGTCGGGGGCAGACTACACAGGTCTACCCCTACAATGCCGCATACCAACCCGCTCCCCTTCTCCCCGCTTGTGTGGGAGAAGGGGTTAGGGGATGAGGGGCAAAGTCCTAGTGCTTCCCGTTGCCATTCAGCGCTTTGACGTCGGTTTTTGTCCCCGAAATGCCATCGACCAAGCCGTAATCGACCGCGCCCTGCGCGTCGAAGAACATGTCGCGGTCGCCGTCCCGCTCGATCCGCTCGCGCGGCTGCCCGGTGTGCCGGACGAAAATGTCGAGCAGCCGATCCTTGAGCCGCTGGATCTCGTTGGCGCGGATCACGATATCCGACGCCTGCCCTTGCATCGCCCCGGACATCAACGGCTGGTGCATGTGGATCGTCGCGTTGGGCAGCGCGTAGCGCATCCCGTGCGTGCCGCTGACCAGTACCACCGTCCCGAAGCTCGCCGTAATGCCGACTGCCGTCGTGCTCACCGGCGCGCTGATCGACTGGATGGTGTCGTAGATCGCCAAGCCGGAGTAGATTTCGCCGCCGGGTGACTGGATGTACATCTGGATCGGGCGATCCGGGTCTTCGCGGTTGAGGAACAACAACTGCGCGACGATCAGGTTCGCCATCTGCGACTCGACTTCCGAGCCGAGCACGATCACCCGCTCTTTGAGCAGCAGCGAGTAGATGTCGTAGGCGCGCTCGCCGTAGCTGGTCTGCTCGATCACCATCGGGATCACGTTGGAAATAGGCATCAAATTTGCTCCTTGGGTAGTGCACTCGTTCAATGCTTGCCTTGTCAAACCTCACCTTCTCTGCTTCGTTTTGCTCTCCCTCTCCCCGCCTGCGTGGGAGAGGGGGTCGGGGGGTGAGGGGTTGTAGGGGCGAGGCGTGCCTCGCCCGTTTTGTATTACAAAAGTGAGGTCGCGCTTACGCCACTGCCAGCAGATCCGGATAGATCAGCATGAGCAGTCGCAGCAGGTCGTCATCGACCTCCGCGTTGATCTGCTGGTAATCGAGCAGTTCATCGGTGGCATGGTCTCGCGCAGATGCTCGCGGGCATACTGCAAGCGCTTCTTGACCGTCGTCAGCGGCACCGCCAGCCGCTCGGCGATCTCCTGCTGCGAATAGCCCGTGATGTAGAACAGTTCGGTCACGACGCGCTCGTGTTCCGGCAGCGCCCGCACCGCGCGGTTGACCTGCTCTTTCAGTTCGCGATCTTCGTGGGTCACGGCGGGGTCGCTCGTGACCGGCGCGCCGACCGGCGACTCGTCTTCCAGCGGCAGCAGAAACGGCGTTTTGCGCCGCGTCCGGCGGTGACTGTAAGTCAGCACGATCCGCTTGAGCCACGCCGGAAACGCCGCTGGATCGCGCAGGTCGTCGATCTTCTGGTACGCCGTGATGAAGGCATCCTGCGTCACGTCCTGCGCCGCGTGCACGTCGCCGAGCCGGTCGTATGCCCATCCGTGCGCGACCGAATCGAACTGGACGATCAACTCGCCGAAGGCGTCTTCGCGCGCTTGACCTTCGGCTTGCTGGACTTGTTTGACCAGAGCTTCATATGCTTGCATGACGCTGTATCCCTAGAGCTAGACGTTCTCCACACTATAGAGCCGCTTTGTAAGAAAAAGGTGATAAATGGGGGTCGAACGAGCCTTTAACAACCCCGTCGACAAAACGGCGTATACTGGTAACAGCCGGAACGACCGAAAATCGTTTACTGCGAAACTTAGAAACCATAGAGTAATCATTTACTGACAATGGACGTGTCACTGCGTCGTGCTGCGGTGAGGTCAATGCTATGAGCAACCCTATCATCTCCACCATCAATCTCAAAGTTCTGGTGATGGATACCGACTACTACGCGCTGCAAGCCATCAACAGCTATCTGGCGTGGGATCGGCGCACGCGCGTCACCTGCTATGGCGGAGAGCATCGACGAGATGTGGAATTACATCAACCGCACGCCGCTGGCGGAACTGCCGGACGTGGTCGTGCTCGACGCCGAGCAGATCGGCGGGGCGGAGGGCGTGCGCTATCACGTTGAGCGGCTGCGCCAGAAGATCAAGAACGTGATGGTGATCTGCCTCGCCCGCGAAGCCGACATGACGATGGTCGAGGCGGCAGCGGACGCGGGCGCGCGCGGCTTTCTGCTCAAGGGCGAAGTGCGGCTGCAAATCGCGTGGGCGATCGTCTTCGCGCTCGACCACGACTTCATCATCAGCCCCGGCATCGAACGAGCGGGCGCGCAGGTCTTCAACAGCCGCCTGAATCACGCCGCGACCGTGCCCAAACGCCGCGAATATCCCGAACTGACCGAGCGCATCCGTCAGGCGATTGAGTTGTGCGTCGTCAAGGGGATGCCCGCGCACCTCGCCGCCGACGAGATGGGCATCAGCCTGCACACGATCCGCAGCTACATCAAAGAGGGCTACCGCATCCTCGAAGCCTACGACGAGACCGAGTACCCGGTCGATATGTCGCCGCAGGAGCGCGCCTTCATGCGCCTCACCCGCTTCAACGACGAGGAAGGCGGGGAATAACGGGACTGAGGGGCGAGGACTAAGGACTGAGAAAAAACAGTATCCGCGAGGTTTGTAGGGACGCACGGCTGTGCGCCCTTTTTGTTGCTCCCCTCTCTACGAAGTGGAGAGGGGTCGGGGGGTGAGGTTGTTTTAAAACCTCCCCGCTGTGTCGAACCATCGCCAGACTTCGCCGCCAAGCCTCGAAACGGAGAAAGCACTCTCCCCTCCCTGAAGTCGGGGAGGGGTCGGGGGTGAGGTAACTACTACACCGCCGTCACAAGGATCGGCTTGCCGTTGGTGACGATGATCGTGTGCTCGAACTGGGCGAAGGTCGCGCCGTCGCGCGTCTTGATCGTCCAGCCATCGTCGGCGGTGAAGATGTGTCCGTTACCCGGCGTCAGGAACGGTTCCAGCGTGATCACCATGCCGTCGGTCAGGTGATCTTTGGCGCGGTTGGTGAAATAGTTCGGCACCGACGGCTTCTCGTGGATGCTTCTGCCGACGCCGTGCCCACTCAACTCGCGGATCACGTTGAAGTGGCAGTTTTCCGCCTGCGTCTGCACCGCCCGCCCGATGGCGTTGATCCGGTTACCGCTGTAAGCCGCTTCCAGTCCTCGCACGAGCGCCCGCTGCGCGCACTCGACCAAGCGCTGGTTTTCCGGCTTGACCGGCGGCACCAGCACCGTGTAGCCCGAGTCGGCGTAATAGCCGTCGAGTTCCGCCGAGACGTCGATGTTGACCACGTCGCCCGGTTGGATCACCCGTGCGCCGGGGATGCCGTGCGCCACCTCGTCGTTGACGCTGATGCAGGTCGCGCCGGGGAAGTTGTAGGCAAGCTGCGGTGCGGATCGCGCCCCGCGATCCGTCAGAAAGCGCGCGCCCACGCCGTCCAGTTCGGCGGTGGTGATGCCGACTTCAAGGGCGTCGCGCATCGCCTGAATCGCCTCGCCGACGATCCGCCCGATCCGCAGCAAGCCCGCAACGTCGCGTTCGGACTCAATCGACATGGTTCTGCTCCTTTGTTTGGTAATCGCTTAACCTTAGCGCGAACCACCCGCGAAGAAAAGCGCCATCTTCTCGTGGCATCGTTGTAAGGGCAGGTTTGAAACCTGCCCCTACGTGGCAATTCGACTAATCTAGGTCGCGCGGACCCGCACCGAGTCGAGGACAGCTTGGAAGGTCGGCACGAGGTCGTTGCCGGTCGCATACGCCGTGTACATCTGCACGACCGCCAGCTTCTTGCCGCGATCCAGATAGAAATTATCAGTCTCCCCTGACGGGAAACTTTCATCGTTCGAGCCGGTGAGCCGGAAGCTGCGGCGGATCGTGCCATCTTCGGCGGTCGCGCTGTCGATGAAAGCGAGCTGAAGCGACGGATCGATAGCGTGCTCGTCGAAGCTGGCGGCAAGATCGCTCAAACTGGCATTGGCGTCGCTGGAGAGTTGGGTTTTCTCGACGATCCAGAGCGCGAAATAGGCGTTCTGATCCAACTGCCAGACGTGCACCAAGCCGAGATCGTTGGAGAGGTCGGTAAACGTCCAGCCATCCGGCACCGAGATCGAATACTGGCTGCGGCTCACGGTCGAGGCGGCGGCGAACGGCGTCGGGATCGCCACCGACTGCGGCGCGAACGGCGTCGGCGTCGGCTGCTCACGCGTGAGCAGGACCACCGCGCCGCCCCCCGCGACCACGAGGACGACCAGCAGCGCGACGATCAGCAGCGGGTTGACGCGGCGCTTCGTCACGGTCGTGTCGGTTAGGTTGGTCGTCGGCGCAGCGGCTGACGCTGCCGCCGGGATCGCCTCATTGACCGCGCTGATCGGCGCGCGGGTCGCGGCGCGCTTGCCGGTCGCCGCCGCGTCGATCAGCGTTGCCATTTCGTCGTGGACTTCGGTTTCGGCGCTGGCGTCCGCGTTCGAGCGCAAAGCGGCGGCGAAGGCGGCGGCGAGGTCAGCGCCGGAGGCGTAGCGGTCGTCCGGGCGCTTGGCGGTCGCCTTGCCGATCACCGCTTCGGCTGCCAGCGGCAGTTCCGCCCGCAAACTGCGCGCCGAGGGCATCGGCTCGTTGATGTGCTTGAGCAGCAGCGCGACCGGGGTTTCCGCCTCGAACGGCTCGCGCCCGGTGATCAACTCGTACAAGACCACGCCCAGCGAGTAAATGTCCGAACGCGCGTCGAGCGGCAGCCCGTTCGCCTGCTCCGGACTCATGTAGGCGGGCGTGCCGATGATCGAACTGCCGGTCAAGCTGCTGTTGAGCACGCGGGCGATGCCAAAGTCGCTCAGGTAGGCATTATTGTTCTCGTCGAGCAGGATGTTGCCCGGCTTGAGGTCGCGGTGGATCACGCCCTGCTGGTGCGCGTAGTCGAGCGCTGCGGCGATCTGCTCCATCGGCTTCGCCAGCCGGTCGAGCGGCGGCAAACCGCGCCGGATCCACTGCGCCAAGCTGCCCCCGGCAAGGTAGCGCATGGCGATAAACGGCGTGCCATCGACCTCGCCGTAGTCGTAGATCGGCAGGATGTGCGGGTGCTCAAGATGCGCGATCACGTCCACTTCGCGGGTGAAACGCTCGTAGAAGGTCGGGTCGTGCAGCAGCGATGCGGGCAGCACCTTGATCGCCACAATCCGGTTGATCGAGGACTGGCGCGCGCGATACACGCTCGCCATGCCGCCGCGCCCCACTTCTTCGAGGAGTTCAAACTGTCCGAGGGTCTTGCCGATCAGATCGTCGTGCATCGATCATCTGCTCCACTGGGGTTATCCCTCTAGGTTATACGCCAGTCAGGGATTAGAGGCAAGCAGCAGCATCGATGCACGGCGCTCAGCTCCCCCTCTCCATTGCATGGAGAGGGGGTTGGGGGGTGAGGTCACCCTACTGCGGCGTGACGTGGATCGGCTCGATGGTGTAGGTGACGCGCGTCTCTTTGCCGCGCATCCCCTCATTGCCCTTGTAGTAATCCGGTTCGCCGCGATACTTCGCGCTCAGCCGGTTGATCACTTCGATCCCGGTCGACTCGTCTTCGTCGATGATCTGCCCGCGCACCTCGACCCAGCGATAGGGATTGCTCGGGTCAATCGCCAGCACCGTGACCTTCGCGCCGACGAACATGTTCTTGTCCTTTTGCCGACCGCGCGCCGTGTTGACGATCAAGTTGGTGCCGTCGTAGTCGATCCAGACCGGCGTCACCTGTGGCTGACCGCTCGGCATGGCGGTCGCCAGCGCGACCACCACCGGCTTCTCGAATAAGTCTTTGACTTTGTCAGAAATTGCTGCTGCCATTGATGTAAACCTCCACTAGACAATAAAGGATCGGCTCGTAAGAAGATTTTTTCAGCTAGAAATATTGGTGATGTAGGGGGATCTACTGTCACCCCCTGCCCCTCTCCACTTTGTAGAGAGGCGGTAAAAACAGTTGTAGAGGATTTTTAAAGTCCCCTCTCTATTGCATGAGAGCGGATTTAGGGGTGAGGTATGTCCCTACGAATCCGGATCCTTTGGTCAACTCCTGCCGCCCGCTGCCCGCGCGATCACCGCTTCGGCGGCGCGGATCATCGGCAGGTCGATCATCTTGCCCTCGAAGGCGAATACGCCCGTCCCGCTCGCTTGCTGATCAGCATGGGCGGCGATCAACGCCCGCGCCCGCGCGATCTGCTCGGCGCTTGGCGTGAACGTCCGCTGGATCAGTTCGACCTGCTGCGGATGGATCGCCAGCTTGCCGGTGTAGCCCATGTACAGCGCTTGCTCGGTCTCGGCGATCAACGCGTGTTCGTCATGCAGGTGAACGAAGGGCGTATCGATAGCTTGCAGCCCGTAGGCTTTCGCGTGCAGCACGACCGCGCTGCGGGCGTAGAACCCTTCCCAACCGGAGGCGGTGCGCACCGCGCCCATATCCCCGGCGAGATCTTCCGCGCCGAAGATCAGCGCTTGCAAGCGCGGGCTGCTGGCGGCGATCTCGTTCAAATTGACGACTCCGCGCGCCGTCTCGATGATCGCCAGCAGCGCGATCCCGCCCGCTGCCCAGCCGTGATCGGCTTCGACTGCCGTCAAGCGGGCATCGACTTGGCGGATCGCCTCCGCCGACTCCACTTTGGGCAGCACAATTCCGTCAGGATGCGCCTCGATGATCGACAGATCGTCTGTATAAAAGACGCTGCCAACCGGGTTGATCCTTACCAAGCGCTCGGTCGCGCCGAAATCGACCTCGCCCAGCGCGGCGGCGACTGGTCTCGCGGGCGAGCGCTTTGCGGTTGAGCGCCACGCCGTCTTCCAAATCCATGATCACGGCATCGACGTTGAGCGCCGCGCCCTTCTCGATTTTGCGGCGGTCGTCGCCGGGCATGAACAACAGCGCCCGCCTCGTCCGCATGCGTTACCTCCCTTCGCGTGCTGTCGATAATGGCGACACGCCCTCGTGCGGGCGCAGTTCCAGTGACTCGACCGCGCCGTCTCGATCTAATCCCGTCGAGAGCACGATCGCGCCGCTGAAGGCGGTCGGCTTGGCTTCATTCGTGAAGTTGAGCGCGATCACGTATTGTCCGCCGCGCTGATAGGCGTAAACGCCGTCCGGCGCGTCCAGCGCTTGATAATCGCCCAACGCCAGCGCGTCGTCGCCCTGCCGCAGATCGATCAGCCGCTTGTAGAGCGTCAGCATCGAGTGAGCGTCGTGCTGCTCGGCGGCGACGTTGACGCGGACGTAATCCGGCGCAAGCGGCAGCCACGTCGCTGCGCTCGCCGAAAAACCCGCCTGCGCCGAGTCATCCCACTGCATCGGCGTGCGCTCCGGGTCGCGGCTGATGCCGAGGTTGATCCCCTGCGGGTCTTGGTACTGCTCCGGCGGGATGTCCACGTCGCGCATACCGAGTTCGTCGCCATAGTAGATGAACGGCGTCCCGCGCAGCGTCAGCAGCAGCATGGCGGCGATTCCGCACCTGATCAACGCCGACCCGCGTCGCGACCCGGTCGCGGTCGTGGTTGCCGAGCACGTAGTTCGCCCAGCCGTAGGGCGGGATCGCCTTGTCGTAGGCGTTGACGAAATCGCGCACGACGTGCGCCTCCCACGGCAGCATGATCAGCGCGAAGTTAAACGGGAGGTGCAGTTCGTCGCCGAACGGCTTCGCGCCCGTGCCGTAGAAGGGCGTCATCACCGCCGGATCGGTCGCGTAGGGCGATTCGCCGATGATCACGCGATCCGGGAATTCGTCGAAGACCGCGCGCATCTCCGCGATCAGCGGGTGCACTTCCGGGCGGTTCTCGCTGTAGACGCGCTGGATATTTCCATGCCGGGTTGCTCACGCCCTCAACGTAAGCGGGATCAAGCGGGTTGTCGCGGAATTGATCGTCTTTGATCATCCGGTCGATCACGTCCACCCGGAAGCCATCGACCCCGCGCCGCAGCCAGAAGCGGATGGCGTTGAACATCGCCTCTTTCACCGCCGGGTTGCGCCAGTTCAGGTCGGGCTGCTCCGGCAAAAAGTTGTGCAGATAATACTGCTCGCTGGTTTCGTCCCACGTCCACGCCGCGCCGCCGAAGTAAGCGAGCCAGTTGTTCGGCGGGCTGCCGTCCGGCTGAGCGTCGCGCCAGATGTACCAGTCACGCTTGGCATTATCGCGCGACGACCGCGACTCCTTGAACCATGCGTGCTCGTTCGAGGTGTGGTTGGGCACGAGGTCGAGAATGATCTTGATCTCGCGGGCGTGGGCTTCGCTCAGCAGGTGATCGAAATCCGCCAGCGTGCCGAAGATCGGATGCACGTCGAGGTAATCGGCGACGTCGTAGCCGAAGTCCGCCATCGGCGAGGGGAAGGTCGGCGAGAGCCAGATCGCGCCAATGCCCAGCCACGCCAGATAATCGAGCCGGTCGGCGATGCCCCGCAGGTCGCCGATGCCGTCGGCATTGCTGTCCATGAAGCTGCGCGGATAAATCTGGTAGACGATACCCCGCTGCCACCACGGGGCTGACGAATTGGGCATATGCAGATCCTTTTGCGACGGAATATTTCCGCTCATGAGTGTAATCCGCTTGCGGCGGTTGAACAATATCGCGGGAATGGGGTGGCTTACGGGAATCACCACTAGAAGCTTCGAGCGTCGAGCGAGTTCTAAAAAGCCTGCTAAAGCTGCTCTGTTAACCTAGATTGCTTCACCTGTGGCTTAAGCTACCCAACTGCTTTTGCACTCTCCCTTCCTTGAATACGGGGAGGGGTCGGGGGTGGGGTCAGTTTACCCCCCGAAGCTGGCGTGCAGGCGCGCGACCGCGCCTTCCTCTGCCAGCAGCGTGTCGTGGATCAGCACAGCGCTCGGCATGAGCTGGGCGACCGCTTTGACTTCGGCGAAGCTCCGCAGCCGGTCGTAGATCAGCACGCGGCTGGCGCTGCCGATCTGCTCGCGCAGGCGAGTGATCCGTTCGAGTTCGAGTTCGTCGGTGTCCGGGTCGCGCCCGCCCAGTTCGATCACCGCCGGGCAGAGATCCAGCGCGTAGGCGAGTTCGTCGGCGTCGCGGACGCGCACCGAAGCCGACATGCGGTTGCGCTGCGTCGTCGAGACCAGCATCCGCAGCACCGGGCGCTCGACCAGCTTGGCGACCAACGTCAGCGCCGCCGCACCCGCCGCCCGCGCCTCGACCACCTGATACTCGTCGAGGATGAAGTTTTGCAGCAGCACCGGCGTCGGCGTCGCGCGTGTGACCAGCGCGAGGTCGTTGATCCCGCCGGTATAGATCGTGCTGTCGGTGAACAGCGTCAGCCCGTCGATGCCCATCCGCGTGTAGCGCAGCGCCTGCGCCACCGGATCGTAGGCGGGGTTGCCGTAGCGAATCTGCCCGAACAGCATCACCCGGCTGTCGTTGGTGACGGTGCTCAGCAGCGGTTCGGGGCGCTTCTGCATCCCGGCGAGCGCGCGCATGGCATCCAGCGGCGTTTGAACCTTGCGCTGAGCAACGCGGTCTTGTTTAGCGGCGATAATTTCTTGAGTAGCAAGCTTTTTCATAGGTTGATTATACTTGATATTCTACCCGCCGATCCGTTGATAAAGAGTTCACAACATTGCCGCCAAACGACGCCGGATGAGGTGACGAAAGACTTACCTCAAGCCAGCCACAACGGTGCTATAATCGGGGCAGACTATTACCGGCTAGAGTAAGCGAGTAATCCCGGTGGAACTTTCTCACGACGAAGTACGCAAAATCGCTGAATTAGCAAAGCTCGATTTGACCGACGACGAGGTCGCACTCTACGCGGGGCAGCTTTCGAGCGTGCTCCAGTATTTCCAGCGCTTGCAGGAGATCGACACGTCGCACATCGCGCCGACCGCCTCGGTGCTGCCGCTGAAGAACGTCTTCCGCCCGGACGTCGCCAGCGCCGCCTTATCCCCGGAGGAAGTCGTCGCCAACGCCGCCGACGCGCTCGACAACCAGTTCCGCGTCAACGCCGTGTTCGACGACGAGTAGGATGCTGAACCCTCATGAGTCGCAAACGGTTGCTAATCGTTGAAGATGACCCCGACGTAGCCGAACTCCTGCTCGTCTATTTCGGCGCGTATCAATACGACGTTTTCCACGCCGAGTTCGGGCGCGACGGCATCAATCTGGCGCGCGCCCACTTCCCGCACTTGATCCTGCTCGACCTGATGCTGCCCGATATCGACGGCTACGACGTCTGCCGCGACCTGCGCGCGACCTCGCTGACGCGCTACATCCCGATCATCTTCCTGACCCAGCGCGACGAGCGCGCCAACCGGGTCAAGGGGCTGGAACTTGGCGCCGACGACTACGTGACCAAGCCGTTCAACGTCGATGAACTGCGCCTGCGCGTGCAGGGGTCGATCAGCCGCGCCACCCGCGAAAGCCTGCACGAGCCGCGCAGCGGTCTGCCCACCGGCTCGCTGGTCGCCGAGGAGATCGCCACCCGCCAACGCGCGAACACCCCCTATCACAAGGTGATCCTCAAGCTGGACAACTTCAACGCCTACAGCGATGTCTACGGCTTCATGGCAGCCGACGACGTCTTCGGCTTCGCTGCGCAGACCATCCAGTGCGCCATCAGCGCGCACGGCACGCCCGACGATTTCGTCGGCGTCCGCAGCGATCACTTCGTCGTCCTCACCCACGCCGCCGATCCCGCGCCCTTGATCGCACAGGCACGGGCGGAGTTTCAGCAGGGCGTCCAGCCGTTCTACCACTTTCAGGACGTGGAACAGGGCGGGCTGGTGCTTGACGTCGGCTCCGGCTCCGGCACCGACACCGAACAGATCGTCCCACTGATGGATTTCCGGGTCGAAGCCTAAGCGGATGCAATGCTGCCGCCACGATTTACGGGCGGATCGGCGCGTGTTGACGATTTGGGATGCTCAAGGGGAAAAGCTGCTGGAATGTCGCGCGGGGCATTTGACCGAGTTTGCGGCGCTTTTGGACGTGCTGAACGAGCGCGTGCCCTAGCTAGAGGCTGCGCAGCCGCGCGATCAAGCGCTGGATGACGCTCCGGTCTTGCGGGACGCGCTGGCGCTGCGCCATGTTCCGCAAGCGCGAGATCTCCTCCATCAACGTAGAACGATAAACGATCTCGCCGTTGACGTTGTACCAGTGATTCCCCATGTAACGCACGGCGGGTTCGCGTCCGTTGACGACATTGTAAGCTCGGCGGTAGTTCTCACAGACGTATCGCGGTGGAAGTGTGGGATCATCGGCAATCATGCCACGTCCTTCTTTTTCAAACAATTATGCCCTCCACTTTAAATTGTAAGGCGAATCCCTGAATTGAGGCTTAATTTTTCAGGGCGAATTCATTTTCAATCACCTTTTCATACCAACTCTATGTCAGCCGCGTGATCGATGGCGTTTCGCTCGCCGGTTTTGTGCTTTTTCTCGGCGTGACTACAATGACGCCTATGATCTTCTCGTGGTCGCCGAACCCATCCCGACCATTCTCACGCAATAATTTGCGCTTAGCGATAAGATATAGAAAAATATAAGGCGTCACTAGAGAGAACAAACCAATGCGACCGATAACTCACCTGTTCACGCTCCTCTTGATCGCGCTGCTGCTGCTGGTCGGCTACTCTGCGCCGGTTCAGGTTGTCACTGCCCAGCCGGTCGAACAAGTGCCCACCCCTGATGCGCTCTGCTCCGCCCTTGTCAGTGAAGCGGAGTCGCGCGTCAACGCCCAGTGCGACAGCCTGAGCCGGAATCAAGCCTGCTACGGCAACCAGACGGTTGAGGTCGCATTCCAACCCGGCTCGAATCTGGTCTTCAACCAGTCCGGCGACACGGTTGACCTGCTGGCAGTCGAGCGCATCAGCACCGCGCCGCTCGATTTGGCGAACCGGAGTTGGGGGATCGCCGTGCTGAAGGCGCAGGCGAATTTGCCGCAGTCGCTGCCCGGTCAAAACGTGACCTTCATCCTCTTTGGCGATACCACCCTTGATAACCCCTCGCCCGATATGCACGCCGTGATCGTCAGCACGCGCATCGGCGGCTTCGACTGTGCCAACGCGCCCGATTCGGCGGTGTTGATCCAGTCGCCAAGGGGTCAAGAGGTCGCCATGAACCTCAACGGCGCGGACGTGACGCTCGGCTCGACGGCGTACGTGACCGCTCAGAAGAATCGGTTCCTAACGCTGGGGATCATCGAAGGTCGCGGCACGGTCAGCGCCTTCGGCACGACGCGCATCGTCGAGCCGGGGATGCAGGTATTGGTGCCGCTCGGCACCGAAGACGACTTGCACGTCATCGGACCGCCGTCCGAGCCGGAGCCGTACAACCAGCGCGTGATTGATCGCGCGCCGCTGATTCTGCTCGATCAGTCGGTCGAATCGACCGACGTGACGCCGACGCCGTCGCTCGTGCCGAACTGCGTTCCGCGCACCGACTGGTTGTTCCAATATGTCGTGCGCCCCGGCGATACGCTCTCCGGGATTGCTCAGCGGGCGGGCGTGAGTACCACCGTTCTAGCACAGGGCAACTGCATCGCCGACGTGAATCGCATCTTCGCGGGGCAGGTGCTCCGCGTCCCGCGCGACGTGCCCCCGCCGCCACCTCCGGTGACGACAACCGCTTCCGTGACCCCGACCCTTTCCGTCACGCCGACCAACACGCTGATCCCGCCGCCGACCGCCTACATCAGCGCCAGTCCCCCGTCGGTTTTGCCGCCCCAGTGCGCGATGCTGTCGTGGACGACGACCAACGCGGTCACCGTCCTGCTCGACGGTCAGCCGGTCGCCGCCAATGGCTCGCAGTTGGCTTGCCCAACGGTGGAAACGACCTACACGCTGATGGCAACCGGCGCGAACGCGACCTCGACCAGCGCGTCGGCGACGGTCTACATCGACGCACCGGTCTGCGGCAACAATGTCTGCGAACCGGGCGAGGACTATCAGACCTGCCCGGCGGACTGCTTGGGTTAATCGCTTCAGCCGAACATAATTTTTGTAGGGGCGCACCGATGGGTGCGCCCTTCTTGATTCATCAGTCGTCGGCGCGCCAGCCGATCAGGTCGCCGCTGTGGTAGGCGACGACAGTGCGCCCCCACGTTTGCAGGTCGAAGATTTGGATGCCGTCGTCGCGGTAGTAGGTGATAGATCGCAAGCTGTGTGCTATCCGGCGACCAGACTGCCGAGCGTATCCCTTGCACCGGAACACAGGTATCGATGACGACTTGGTTTTGCATATCCGCGATATAGAGATGATCCGCTGCAAACAGGAGATAGTGCGCATCTGGTGACCATTTCGTGAAGCGGTTATCGGAGACTGTTATCTGGCTGGTAAGTTGAAACAACAAGTCGGTGAGTTTCCGTCCAAATCGAAGATGACGAGTTGATCCGCTTGCTGTGTTCAGTTCCATCCGCACGTTCGTGTATAGCGGCAAAAGCCTGCAGAGTCGGGACGCCAAGCTACACCACAGCCCACAGACGGAAGCTCTAATTTCACTCTCTGCCTTGCTTAGTGTCCAATGTACATCCATCCCAGTATCGGTAAAGATAGCTGCGATTGTCAGGCGCAAGCAATACTTGACATTATCGCAGATAGCCTGACAAAGCGGTAACTCCACATTGCTCAATTCTGATTGCGGATAAATGGGTTAATGACAAACCAACCATCTCTCCGCCATACCTCACCTCGTTCGATAAAGCAGATGTTGATTATCAAGCCAGATACAAACCCATGACCAGTAAGACGTCCTCGAAAAGCGTAAAGTGGTTTCCCAAGGAATAACGAATTTTTCATCCGTTAATTGTACTATAGACCTACGATCGTCTTCTGTCAAGTGACGCTAGACCTCGACTTCGCCGTCGAATCTCTTACCTGTGATGACCGCATACCAGCGCCATCCGGCGAAAGTAGACCACTGTATGGAATAGCGCTGTGGAGATATGCACGTGAAAAGACGATGACGTGCGGCGTATCCCACTCTTGACGATAAGCGTGTAAGCCGACACGTACTCGTCATCAGCAGCGTGCCGCTGAACGTCCAGCCGTCCGGCGGCGCGGTTGCGTCGCCAAAGCAGCGCTGCGTGATCGTCCAGACGTCATCATCGGCGCGGGCGGCGTATCCGACGGAAAGCACGAGGGTGAGCGATTAGCAGCAGAAGACCAAAGCGGCGCATGGTTAACAATCCTGTTAGTTCCACTACCTCGATTGTAGCTCTGAAACGAGGCGGGCGCTCAACCTTATCTGTTCATTTCTCCCGCGCGTGACTACAATAAGACTAGTTTTGACGTGCAATGAGGTTCCCCAATGGCTAAACAACAATCCTACTTAATCACCGGGGGCGCGGGTTTTCTCGGCATCAACCTCGTCCGCTACTCTGCTGGAGCGCGGGCATAAAGTCGCCTCGCTCGACATCGCCGACTTCGACTATCCCGAACGCGACCGCGTCACCATCTACAAAGGCGACATCCGCGACCGCGCCGACCGTCGATCACGCGATGGCGGGCATCGACATCGTCATCCACACGGCCGCGGCGCTGCCGCTCTACAGCGAAGCCGACATCTTCTCGACCGACATCGACGGCACGCGCACCGTGATCGAGTCGGCGCTGGAGCACGGCGTCGAGCGCTTCATCCAGATTTCCTCGACGGCGGTCTACGGCGTGCCCGATCATCACCCGCTCTACGAAACCGACAAGCTGATCGGCGTCGGACCGTACGGCAAAGCCAAGATTCAGGCGGAGGCAGCTCTGCGAGAGCTACCGCGACAAGGGCATGTGCGTGCCGATCATCCGCCCGAAGTCGTTCATCGGACCGGAGCGGCTTGGGCGTGTTCGCGCTGTTCTACGACTGGGCGAAGGACGGCAAGGGCTTCCCGATGCTCGGCAGCGGCAACAACCGCTACCAACTGCTCGACGTGGAAGACCTCTGCGACGCCATTTACCTGTGCGCGACGCTCGACAAGGACAAGGTCAACGACACCTTCAACATCGGCGCGAAGGAATTCACGACCATGCGCGAGGATTATCAGGCGGTGCTGGATTACGCCGGCTTCGGCAAGCAGATTCGCCCGCTGCCCGCCGGTCCCGCGATCATGCTGCTGAAAATCCTCGAAGCGATGCACCTGTCGCCGCTCTACGCGTGGGTCTACGAGACCGCCAGCAAGGACTCGTTCGTCTCGATCGAGAAGGCGGAGCAGGTGCTCGGCTACGCGCCGAAGTACTCCAACAAGGACGCGCTGATCCGCAACTACCAGTGGTATCTCGACAACCTGAAGACACTTCGAAGGACAGAGCGGCGTCTCGCACCGCGTCCCGTGGAATCAGGGGCTGCTCAAAGTCGCCAAGATGTTCTTTTAGCGATCAACGATTAGCTTTTAGCGGTCAGCCTAAAACCATGTTGGGCTGACCGCTTTTGATCCTCGTAGACTGTTTTCGCTGCCAGCAGGTATTCGCAAATTTAATATAATTGGGTGTACTGGTATTACGCCGCTGTGGCTTGGGGAGCAACAGGAGACACAAAGATGATCAAGGAATTTCAGAAATTTATCCTGCGTGGCAACGTGCTTGACCTCGCCGTCGGCATCATCATCGGCGCAGCCTTCACTGCCATCGTCAATTCGCTGGTCAAAGACATCATCATGCCGCCGATTGGCTACCTGCTCAACGGTGTCGATTTCAGCAACCTGTTCATCGTGCTCGGCGGCGGGACGTATCCCTCGCTCGCCGACGCCGAGGCAGCCGGTGCCGCGACCATCAACTACGGCTTGTTTATCAACGCCCTGATCAATTTCCTGATCGTCGCCATCGCGGTCTTCTTCCTGATCCGCTCGGTCAACGCGATGGTGGATCGCATGACCCGGAAAGAGAAAGCAGCAGCGGCTGCCGCTGCCGCCGCTGCCGCCGCGACCGCCGAACCCACGACCGAGGAAAAGCTGGTCGTGGCGCTGGATCGCCTGACGGCGGTGCTCGAAGAAAAGAAATAACGCTTCGCTGTACTCCGACAATGACGCCTAGATGAGAAGCTGATAGCTAACCCTGAAAGCTATCAGCTTCTTTGCTATAATTCACATTACATAACGGATTAAAGCTATATTGGAGTGAGATCGCCATGACGGAATCTGGGCAATTGGTGTTGGTTCGGCACGGGCAATCGCTGTGGAATCTCGAAAATCGCTTCACCGGCTGGACTGACGTTCCGCTGACCGAAGCGGGAGAGGCAGAAGCGCGCCATGCGGGCGACCTGCTCAAGGGCTACCACTTCGATCAAG
This sequence comes from uncultured Chloroflexia bacterium, assembly GCA_963848465.1. Taxonomy (GTDB): domain Bacteria; phylum Chloroflexota; class Anaerolineae; order Aggregatilineales; family Phototrophicaceae; genus Flexifilum. The sequence continues at coordinate 32,827 of CAWKDY010000009.1, forward strand.
CCTTCACCTCGGCGCTGATCCGCGCCCAAGACACGCTGCGGATCATTCTGGAAGTCACCGGGCAAACCGACCTGCCCATCGAGCGCGACGCCGCGCTCAACGAGCGCAATTATGGCGATTTGCAGGGTTTGAACAAAGCCGAAACCGCGCAAAAATTCGGCGACGAGCAGGTGCATATCTGGCGGCGCAGCTACGACGTCGCCCCGCCCAACGGCGAAAGCCTCAAGGACACGCGTGAGCGCGTCATGCCCTACTACGACGCTCACATCCTGCCGCTGCTCAAGCAGGGTAAAAATGTGCTGGTGGTCGCGCACGGCAACAGCCTGCGCGCGCTGGTGATGGTGCTCGACAACATCGCCCAGCGCGACATCTCCGACTTGAACATCCCGACCGGCGCGCCGCTGCGCTACCTGATCGATGCCGACGGCAAGGTGATCGAGCACGGGTATTTATAGAAAATTTGATAATTCTACAGCCACGGCGCGTCTGCTTTTAGCTTACAGTGAAGTATGTAAGCAAGAACATATTCACGGAGTTATGACGCGATGCCATTCACTGAAATCTACCAAGTCGAAGACGCGCCAATCGTAGTGACCCGCTATACCGGGCGCGTTGCCCCCGCCGACATCCAAGCGGCAGACGAGGCGGCAAAACCTTTCTTTGGCAAGTTTCAAACGGCGGCGGTGCTGATCATTGACACCAGCAGCGCCGCCGAGACCGGCTTCAAAGACATCATCGACCTCTTGAAAACGCCGCCCGATCCGGCAGCGCGCGCGACGCCGTATCCGGTGCGACCATTCTTTCTCGGGACGCACCAACTGGCGAAGCTCTACATCGACGCCATGCGCCAAGAACAATTCGGTCGAATGCAAATTCCGATGTTTGTCACGCTCGACGACGCGATTGCCGCCGCCCGTGCGTTCCTCGCCCAGATCAAAACCGAACCCGTCTCCGACTGAGTCCCCGGTAGGGTGAGGGGCAAGCAGTCGAAGCCAGCCGATCCCCCTGCCGATTCAGCCAGATTTCAGGCAGCGCAATTGTATTTCAAATCGGATTACGCTAAACTAGCGGGAACGATTTGGAGGACAAGTGCATGATTGCGATCAGGTCGCAAACGGAAAATCCGCAGCCCATCGACCCGCCGATGATCGACCCGCCGCAGCCGCCAACGATCACGCCGCCCGCGCCGCCGACCATCGATCCGCCGCGTCCGCCGGAGATCAATCCGCCGACCCAGCCCCCCACCATTAATCCGCCCCAGCCGCCGACGATTGATCCCCCGAAACCGCCGACGATTGAGCCACAGACGCCGCTTCAGGCGCGCCGACCCGACGATCCCAAGCGGAAATCAGAGCGGATCGACGAAGAACCGGAGCGCGATCCACGCCCCGACGAGGAGCCGCTGACCGAGCAGCCCAGCGAAGCCCCGCCGGACGGCTCGCCGATCCCGCATGAGCCGATTCAGCCGAACATCCCGCCCATGCAGCCGAACTTTACCTAGCAAGGTCAGCAGGCAAGGCGCAGCGCGAGCTATGAACGCTCGCGCTGCGCCTTTTTGATTCCGATCTGTCCACGTTGAGGAAAAACGTATCGCGCAAGAATCGGATAGATTGCGTGTTCGGTTTGGATTACCCTATGATAGTCAACAAATCACGAAAGGTTATCATCATGTGGGCGACGGAGTACGAGGTACACGAGCATCGTAAAGAATTGCTGCGCACTGCCGCGCAAGCTCAGTCACTCGCCGCGCGCCAAGTTTCGCTAAGGAGGACGACGTGAGCGTTGAAGTCCACACCGACTTGGTGCAGCGCGTCTGCCGCTACATCGAAGCCACGCCCGACACAATTCCGACGCTCGCCGAAATGGGCGATCACGTCGGGATGAAGTCCCTATCACTTGCAGCGCGTGTTCAAGAAGCTGACCGGCGTCTCGCCGCGTGAGTATGCCGAATCCTGCCGGGTGCAGCGGCTCAAACACCGCCTGCGCGACGGCGCGAAGGTGACCGAAGCCCTCTACGACGCGGGCTACGGGTCGAGCAGCCGCCTCTACGAGCAGTCGGCGGAGCGCTTAGGCATGACGCCCTCGAAGTATCGCAAAGGCGGCGCCGGGATGCACATCGGCTACACCATCTGCGAATGTAGTCTCGGTCGGCTGTTGGTCGCCATGACCGAGGCGGGGATCTGCTGCGTCCACATCGCCAACGACGACGTCAAACTGGAACAGCACCTCTATAAGGAATATCCCGCCGCCGAAATCCAGCGCGATCACCCGCTGATGACCGAGTGGGTCGAGCAGTTCCTCGGCTTCTGCGACGGCTGGCTGCCGCACTTCGACCTGCCGCTCGACGTGCAGGCGACCGCCTTCCAGCTCAAGGTCTGGCAGACGCTCCAAGCGATACCCTATGGCGAAACCCGCAGCTACCGCGAGATCGCCGAAGCCATCGGTCAGCCGACTGCCGCCCGCGCGGTCGCCCGCGCCTGCGCCACCAACCCGGTGCCGCTGGTCGTCCCCTGCCACCGCGTCATCCGTTCCGACGGCGACTTGGGCGGCTACGCCCTCGGCATTGAACGCAAGCGCGCGCTGCTCGATCAAGAGCACGAGCTGGCGGCGAAAGACAAAGACGAATAACTGCAACCAACAGCGTAGGGGCACGGCGCGCCGTGCCCCATCAGCGAATTCACCCCTCCAGCACCAGCACCGATGGACAAAACTGAGCCAAAAGGACAGCAGCATGACCAACTTTTTGATTCTCTACATCGGCGCGCCGGAAGCAGGTCAAGCCTTGCAGACGGCTGCCGCTCGCTCCGACAGCTACGTCTATCTGCCGGAACACCTGTTGCAGGCGTTGGGCATCTACATCACCTATTTTCCCCACGTCGTCGTGATCGACATGGCGGTCGATTACGCCGACGCCGCTTACAAACACCTGCTCTCGGTCGATGCCCAACCGCTGATCCTGCTGACCGGCGAGCACGTCCGCTCGACCACGATCCACACGCTCCCGCCCACCGTTGACGCCGACGCCCTCTTCGCCGCCATCCAGCGTATCGCTTCGCCGCAGCCGAATGGTCTTCTGCACTTCGCCTGAAAGCCCGACCTCACGCCCCACCCTCGCATTGCGCGGGATGAAGGGCTGTAGGGGGCTGCCTGAAAAACTCGCTCTATCGAAACACCGCCAACGATGATCACTTACACTTGAAACGGGCGAAGTACGCTCCCCTCCCTGAAGTCGGGGAGGGGTCGGGGGTGGGGTTATGGGGTGCACTCGTGTCAGTGCTCCTCATCCAGCAGCCGAATCCCCCGCGCTCGCGCCGGTTCGCGGTAGATTTTCCCCTTCTGCTCCAGCCGGTCAAGGTGGCGCGTCACCGCGCTCGTCGAGATAAAGCACCCCTGCGCGATCTCGCGCACCGTTGGCGGGTATGCGTGCTCTTGAATGTAGGCTTTGATGAAGCCATAAACGGCATCCGTTACGCTGTGTGTCACTGCCGTGCCTCCCCCGATGTAACAAGAATCATACAAATGACTTTGGATCAGCATCCTACCACAGAGTAGAACATTTTTTCTATCTTTAGAGGTTCTAAATTGATATGAATCTCGTTTCAGAGTGGTTTAGTTGCATCACACTGCGGGGCGGGGTAAAAATCAGCGGTTGGATTCGGGCGGTTTTTCGAGTGGCTATTCTTGACTAAATGTCAATTCGAGCGGGTGTTGTGCCGGGGTTAAAGTCTTTGCGGAACGCGGATAGCTCCGTTTCGCTTAAAAGGAGCTTTTGAAGATGGACTTCTTAAAGAAATTGTTCAGCGGCGGCGGCGCTGGCGGCGACGTCGGCATTTACTTCTACGTCAAGCCCTCCGGCTGCGCTGAAGTCGTGCGCGTGCGGATCAACCGCAACAACGATCTCAGCTTGGCGGATGACGGCAAAAACTACTGGGTGCATAAGGTCATCATGGGTACGACTTGCTTTCAGCGGGTCGAACTCGACGTCTATTTCAAAGCGAGCCGCCAAGTTTCCGAAACCAACATCAGCGGTGGCGAGCTGGTCAAAAAGGAAGATTACGAGGCGTGGCTCGCCTCGCAGGAGCAGAGCTAAATCACAGGGGTAGCCGCCGTTTGAAAAGAATGCCATCAGCACTCATTTCGAACCCTAGGCACTTGCTCTCTCCCCTCCCTGAAGTCGGGGAGGGGCTGGGGGTGGGGTCCGCACTTTCGCATCGATGACTAACCCTCTCCGGCAGCCGAATAGACATTTGTTCTGGCAGCGATCTGCGGGTATAATTCAGAACAAATTTACTATCCCGAAAGGGCGTCTCGATGCCGCACCCACTGGTCGATCAACTCCGCTTCACTCGCAGCGAATTTCAGCGCGCCCTCGTCGGCGTGACCGACGAGGAAGCCCGCCGCCGTTTCTTGCCGATGAACTGCCTCAGTTGGATGATCGGTCACTTGGCGGCGCAGGAGCAGTTCTATTGGAACTTTCTGGGGCAGGGGCAAGTACCCGTCCCTGAATTACAAGCCTTCGCGAGCGGTCAGCCCGCCAGCACGCCGCCGCTCGACGACGTTTGGAGCTACTGGCGCGCGACAGTAGCCGTCGCCGATCCGTATCTGGACAGCCTGACAACTTCGACACTGACGACAGTTCTCGTGCGCGGCGATGGACAGCCCATGCGCGAGAACCTCGGTACGATGCTCCGCCGCACGACTTATCACTACTGGTATCACCTCGGCGAAGCGCGAGCAGTGCGTCAACTGCTCGGTCACACCGACTTACCGGAGTTCGTCGGCAAGTTCGATGAGGCGTCACTCTATCGCCCGGAATAGCGGTCGATTTAGGCGCGAATCGCGTATCTCAACGCCTTCGATTTGCGTATATACACAAGACGCAATTCGCAAAACTAGGGTTGCGCGCGTACTCAAGGCTCACAGGACTCAATCATGGCACCAGCAATTGAAGTAGACAGACTCACTCGAACTTTCGGCAGCGTGCGCGCCGTCGATGACCTAACCTTCGGCGTCGAGCCGGGCGAGGTCTTCGGGATGCTCGGTCACAACGGCGCGGGCAAAACCACGCTCGTCCGGCTGATCAACGGCGTGCTCGACCCGACCTCCGGCAGCGCCCACGTCATGGGGTTGGACGCGCACACACAGGGCAGCCAAGTCCGCAAGCTGACGGGCGTGCTTACCGAGACGCCTTCGCTTTACGAGCGGCTGACCGCCCGCGAGAATCTGCGCCTGTTCGCCTCGCTCTACGAGGTGCCCGATCCGCCGCGCCGCGCTGACGAGATGCTGGCGCTGTTCAAGCTGACCGACCGCGCCAACGACCGCGCGGGCGGCTTCAGCAAAGGCATGAAGCAGCGGCTCGCGCTGGCACGCGCGCTGATCCACGACCCGCAGATTCTGTTTCTGGACGAGCCGACCGCCGCGCTCGACCCCGAAGCCGCACGCGGCGTCACCGACTTGATCGAGGAACTGAGCAGCCAGCGCGGGCGCACCGTCTTTCTGGCGACCCACAATCTCAACGAGGCGCAGCGCTTTTGCACCCGCGTCGCCGTGCTCAGTCAGGGCAAGCTGTTGGCGCTCGGCACGACGGCGGAACTCGGGCATCAGTTGTGGGCGGCATCGTGGCTCGACTTCGACCTGCGCGCGCCGCTGACGCCGGAAGCCATCGCCGCGCTCAAGGGGGTGGACGCCATCCGCGATCTGCAAGCCGATGGTCTGAAACTCGCCGTGCAGGTCAGCGACGAAACGCACACGCCGGATGTCATCGCGGCGGTGGCGGCGAGCGGCGGGCAGATCATGCGCGTCAACCCGCGCGAACACTCGCTGGAAGACATTTACTTCGAGCTTCAGCGCCGCACAGAAACGGAGGCGGCATCATGAATGGGATCATGAACCTGAATTGGCGCATCATCTGGAACATCGCGGTCAAAGACTGGAAAGAAGTGCTGCAAAACCGGACGGCGCTGCTGTCTTCGGTCATGGTTCCGCTGATCTTCGTCGTCGTCATTCCGCTGCTGCTGACGGTGCTGCCGCAGAAAGTCGATATGACGTCGTTCTCGAACGACTCCGATTTTCAGTTGATCCTCAAGACGCTGCCGCCCGCGCTGCAAACCGAGATCGGCGGCATGTCGCCCGATCAAATGATGATCGTGCTGATCCTCGGCTACATGTTCGCGCCCATGTTCCTGATCATGCCGCTGATGATCGCCAGCATCATCGGTGCGGACAGCATCGTCGGCGAAAAGGAGCGCAAGACGCTCGAAGCGCTGATCTACACGCCCGCTACCGACATGGAACTCTATTTGGCGAAAGTGCTGTCGGCGTGGTTACCCGCGCTGCTGATCGCATGGGTCAGTTTCGTCGTCTACGCGATCATCATCAACGTCGCCGGGATGCCGATTATGGGGCGGGTTTGGTTTCCGCTGCCGCATTGGTGGGCGCTGATCCTCTGGGTCGCGCCGGGGGTCGCCGCGCTCGGTATGCTGGTGATCGTGATGGTGTCGTCGCGCGTCAGCACCTTCATGGCAGCGCAGCAGACCTCCGGCTTGCTGGTGCTGCCGATTGTGCTCTTGGTGGTCGGGCAGGCAACCGGCGTGATGTATTTCGGCACCGAATTGGTGCTGCTGCTCGGCGCCATCGTCTGGGTGATCGACGCGGTGCTGCTCTGGCTCGGCGTCAAGCAGTTCTCGCGCTCAGCGCTGATGGCAAGAATTTAACCTCACCCCCACTGACCTCCGGTCAGCCACCCCCTCTCCACGATGGGGAGAGGGGATAAGAACAGGTTACGAGAGGTTTTTAAAGTCCCCTCTCTATGTAATGGAGAGGGGATTTAGGGGTGAGGTAACGTGAAGCAACCAACAACGGAGATTTCCGCACATGACCATTCGCACAATCACGCGGCAAACCGCCCGCCGTCTGGCAGTCACGCGCCAGCGCCTCACTGGCGATCCCGCCCCGCCGACGCCCGACAGGCATCCTCGACGTCGTGCGCGACCTCGGCTGCTTGCAGCTTGACCCGATCAGCGCGGTGGCGCGCAGTCACCAGTTAGTGCTCTGGAGCCGCGTCGGCGTCTACGATCTCGCCGCTTTGGATCGGCTGCTCTACGAGGATCATCAGTTATTCGAGTATTGGGCGCACGTCGCCTCGATTGTGCTGACCGAAGAATACCCGGTACATCACTGGCGGATGCGCAATTACGTTTCCACCGACTTTGGCAATCCTTGGTCGCAGCGCGTGCGCGACTGGATCACCGAGAATCAGGCGCTGCACGACTTCATCCTCGCCGAGCTGACCGAAAAGGGCGCCATGCTATCGCGCGAATCGAACTCGACGGCGTCGATCCGAAACACTGGGTGTCGAGCGGCTGGACGGGCGGGCGCAACGTCAGCCGGATGCTCGACTTCCTCTGGTCGCGCGGCGACATCATGGTCGCCGGGCGCTCTGGCGTTCAAAAGCGCTGGGATTTAGCCGAACGCTGCCTGCCCGACTGGACGCCGCGCGATCAGTGGGACGAGGCGCAGGTCGTCGGCTTTGCGGCACAAAAAGCGATCCGCGCCCTCGGCGCCGCCACGCCCCAGCAGATCAAGCAGCATTACACGCGCGGGCGCTACCCCAATTTGCCCCACGTGCTCAAGGCGCTGGAAAAAGAGGGGCAGATCGAGCGCGTGCAGGTCGAAGACCTGAAAGGCGATGGTACATCCACGCCGCCGATCTGCCCCTGCTGGCGCAGATCGAGGCGGGCGATTTCGCGCCGCGCACGACGCTGCTTTCGCCCTTCGACAACCTGATCTGCGACCGCAAGCGCACCGAGCAGTTATTCGACTTCTTCTTCCGCATCGAAATCTACGTCCCGGCGGATCAGCGGCAGTATGGCTACTACGTCCTGCCCATCCTGCACGGCGACCAACTGATCGGGCGCGTCGATTCGAACTTCGAGCGCAAAACCAAGACCTTCAAGGTCGATAACGTCTACGCCGAGCCAAACGCGCCGTCCGACGCCGCCCCCGCCATCCGCGACGCTCGTCGAGTCGCTGGCGCAGTTTCTCGGCGCGCAGTCGATCGAGTACGGCAGCGTCGCGCCCGGTTGGGGAAAATCAATGCGGCGGATCTCGTGGCAGCACGCGCGCAAACTGAACCTAATCACTGGGGGTAGCTGATGATCACACCTGACCGAGCACAGCGCGTCGCCGAAAGCTGGATCGCGGCGTGGAACTCGCACGACCTCGACACGATCATGACCCACTACGCCGACGACATCACCTTCTGGTCGCCGATGATCGTCAAGCTCATGGGCGACTCAAGCGGCAAAATCGAGGGCAAGGATCGCTTGCGCGCCTACTTCGCGCGCGGCGTGTCGCCCGAAAGCCCGCTCCATTTCACGCTGCTGCAAGTCTTAACCGGCGTCGAGAGCATAACGGTCTACTTTCGCCGTCACGACGGCGTCGAGGTCGCGGAAATGATGGTGCTCGACGCCGCCGATCACGTCACGCAGGTGCGCGCCCACTACAGCGCCGCCAGCAGCGTCTGGCAGCCCTGAGCCAAGCGATTGTGGTAAAGTAACAGCCTATTGAGCCGGGGGATTTCAGCCCGGGCGCACCAAAGGTTTCAGGATCATGGCACGTACTTATGACGTTCTATGCATGGGGCGCAGTTCGATCGATCTGTACTCCAACGACGTCGGCGCGCCGTTCGAAGAAATCACCAGCTTCGCCGCGCTGGTCGGCGGCTGCCCGACCAACATCAGCGTCGGCACGCACCGCTTGGGGCTGAACTCCGCCCTGCTGACCGGACTCGGCGACGACCGCGTCGGCGACTTCATCCGCCACTTTCTCGCGCGCGAAGGCGTCGAACTCCGCTTCACGCCGACCAAACCGGGACGCCGCACCAGCGCCGTCCTGCTCGGCATCCAGCCGCCGGACAGCTTCCCGCTGATCTACTACCGCGACAACAACGCCGACATCCAGCTTGAGATCGACGACGTGCTCGCCGCGCCGGTCGCCGACAGCCGCCTGCTGCTGATCAGCGGCACGGGCTTGTCGAAGGAGCCGAGCCGCAGCGCCACCCAGTTCGCCGCCGAGCAAGCGACCGCCTCCGGCACCGAAGTCGTCATCGACCTCGACTACCGCCCCGATCAGTGGCACGATCCGCGCGCTTTCGGCATCACCACGCGCGTGACGCTGCCGCTCTGCGACATCGCCATCGGCACCGAGGACGAGATCAAGGCGGCGACCGGCGCTGCCGACCCCGATGCGGCGGTTGCCGCGCTGCTCAAGGGCGTGCGCAAAGCGGTCGTCTTCAAGCGCGGCGGCGACGGATCGACGCGTCTACACCACGTCCGGCGAGGTTTTCCACGCCGCCGCCCTTCCAGATCGAGGTGCTCAACGTCCTCGGCGCGGGCGACGCCTTCGCCAGCGGCTTCATCTACGGCTATTTGCAGGGCTGGGGCTGGGCGAAAGCCGCGCGCATGGGCAACGCCACCGGCGCGATTGTCGTGACGCGGCAGGGCTGCGCCAACGACATGCCCACGCTCGACGAAACGCTCGCCTTCGTCGCGGCGCAGGGCGACTTCTAGAGCGTAGCAAAGCTCAAAAAGGAATTCTAACCGCCAAGACGCCAAAATTGCCATCTGTAGGGGTGCAGGGCGCTGCGCCCCATAGACACCAAGTTAAGGAAATTCACGCCTTTTGAGAGAGCGCTCGCCAAGCACCGCAAGAGGCTCGAAGCCTCTTGCTAAAAATTCAAGCCGTCTGAAGACGGCTAAAAACCATTTAAACCTCTCTTTCAGCCCGCTTCAGCTGCTCTGTTGCAAACATATTGTGCTCTACTCATAAAATAAGCAACCGATCTGCTTTTGCACTCTCCCCTCCCTGAAGTCGGGGAGGGGAAGCGAGCGCAGCGAGTGGGGGTGGGGTCAAAGTGCTGATCTATACACATGCTCTACCCGTGGATTAAGCTACCCAATGCTTTTGCTCTCCCTCGAAGTCGGGGAGGCGGAGCCACGAAGCGCGCGGGGTGGGGTCAAAGTGCCGATCTTTGCAACAAAGCAGCTTCAGCGGGCTTGATTTCATAGCCGGGGGATTCGATCCCCCGCGGCACAAGCAGAAACATCGTTCAAATCACTTAAGTTGGTGCGTATGGGGCGCGGCGCGCTGCGCCCTACAGATGATAAATGATGCGTTTTTCAAACGATGGACTTGAATCTGCTAAAACGCCAAAATCGCCAAACGTGATCACCCACACTTGTGACGGACAAGGTACTCTCCCCTCCCTGAAGTCGGGGAGGGGTCGGAGGTGGGGTCAAACGGCGACTTCTTCGCACCCGCCCGAATTGACCCCTCTGCTATAATAGGCGCTTGCGGGACGAACGATTCTCCGCAAGGAGCAGGATAATCTCATGAAATTGGCAAGCAAACTGATCGCGCTGGCGCTGCTCGCGCTAATGGCGACGGCAGCACCGACCGCGCAAGCACAGACCGCCACCCCGGTGACCGGCAGCGTTTACCAGACGACCAACGTCCGCAGCGGACCCGACACCCGCTACCAGATCGTCGGGCAGTTGAGCGCGGGCGACACGCGTGCCGATCAGCGGGCAGGATAGCAGCGGGCGCTGGCTGCGCGTCGTCCTGCCGACGGCGGCGACCGGCTGGCTGCCCGCCTTCGCGCTGATCGTCGAGGGCGACCTCACCGACGTGGCGCTGGTCGAGGACAACGCCAGCGCGGGCACCGTCGTGCCCGACGCCGAGGTCAGCGTCATCTCCTACGGGCGCGTCAACGTCCGCAGCGGTCCCGGCATCGGCTACGAGATCGTCGGGCAGCTTGACGTGGACGAGCACGCTGCCGCCATCGCGCGCAGCAACCGCCAGAACGACTGGCTCTTGATCCAGCTTACCGAGACGGAAGCGGGCAGCATCACCGAGGGCTGGGTTGCCTTCTTCACCGTCAACGTGCAGGGCGACCCGCGCGCGCTGCCGGTGCTCGTGCCCGACAGCAGCGGCGACGCGCTGATCCCGCCCTCGCGCCTCTTGCGGGCGCTGTTCAACGTCCGCTTGCACGATGCGCCGCAGCTTGAGGCGGACGTCACCGTGATCGTGCCCTTCGACAGCCAGGTCACCCCGATTGGGCGAAATGCCAGCGGCGATTGGATCTTCGTCGGCTACAGCGACTTGACCGGCTGGAGCGTGACCCAATTGTTCGACATCACCACCAGCGAACTCGCCGCCCTGCCGATTTACGGTCAAAGCGGCTCCCGCGCGACTCCCCAACCGACCGCCAGCGCGACGCGCACGCCGCCCCCAACGACCGAACCACCTACCCCGGAGCCGACCGCCGAAGTCACCGCCGAATCATGACGGATGTGAGATTTGCGAAGCAGTGATTCAAGCTTTTCTCTCGTCTGTCAATTTCACGAATTGCCGATCTCAAAATGGCGCTTTTCCCCGCTCTTCTCCCCCTCTCCATTACATGGAGAGGGGGTCGGGGGGTGAGGTTTGAAATCCTCGATCTCCACCACGCTCGTCATGATCGTCTAATTTCATTTCCGCGCCTGATGTGCTACCCTGAACTGGCATTGTAATACTCGACAAAGGGATAGCACTCATGCGCTTTGACGCCATCATCATCGGGACAGGACAAGCAGGTCCGCCGCTGGCACGTGCGCTCGCCGACCAAGGCTGGAAGGTCGCCATCGCCGAGGGCGGGACGTTCGGCGGATCATGCGTCAACTACGGCTGTACGCCTAGCAAAGCCATGATCGGCAGCGCCCGCGCCATCCACGCGGCGCGGCGCGGGGCGGATTTCGGCTTCAGCGGTGGCGAAGTCATCACCGACTATCCCGCCGTCGTCGCGCGGCGCGACGGCATCACCCAACGCTCGCGCGACGGGCTGATTCAGAGCCTCGAAAGCCGCGATAACATCACCATCTATCGCGATTACGCCGCCTTCGAAGGTCCCCATTCCGTCCGCGTCGGCGGCGAACTGATCGAGGGTGACAAGATTTTCCTGAACACGGGCACGCGCGCCGTTATCCCGCCGATTGAAGGGCTGGACAGCACGCCGTACCTCGACAACGTCAGCTTGATGGCGCTTGAGCGAACTCCCGCAGCACTTGATCATCATCGGCGGCGGCTACATCGGGCTGGAGTTGGGGCAGGCATACCGGCGCTTCGGCAGCGACGTGACCATCATCGACCATTCTGATCGCCTGATCGAGCGCGAAGACCCGGATTTCTCGAAGGCGGTGCAACAGGTGCTCACCGACGAGGGCATCCGCATCCTCAGCGGCAGCGACGTGCTCAAAGCCGAGCCGCGCGGCGCGGGAATTCGCCTACAGGTGCAGCAAAAGGGCGCGCGCAGCCCCCAGTGGATCAGCGGGTCGCACCTGCTGGTCGCCACCGGGCGGCGTCCCAACAGCGACCAGATCGGCGCGGACAAAGCCGGGCTGGAACTGGACGCGCGCGGCTTCGTCAAGGTCGATGATCATCTGCGCACCAACGTCGAAGGCATCTACGCCCTCGGCGACGTCAACGGCAGAGGCGCGTTCACGCACACCTCGTACAACGATTTCCAGATCGCCGAGTCGCTGCTGCTCGGCGACGGATCGCGCAAGGTCAGCGACCGGATCATGATCTACGCCATGTTCATCGATCCGCCGCTGGGGCGGGTCGGCATGAATGAGACCGACGTGCGTAACAGCGGGCGCAAGGCGTTGATGGCGACCATGCCCATGACCAGCGTCGCGCGGGCGCGCGAGTTCGGGCAGACCGACGGCTTCATGAAGGTGCTGGTCGATGCCGAAACCGAGCAGTTCCTCGGCGCGACCCTCTTCGGCTTGTCCGGCGACGAGATCGTCCACGTCTTCGCCGATCTGATGTACGCCAAAGCGCCTTATACGGTGCTCAAGAACGCCGTCCACATCCACCCGACCGTCAGCGAACTGCTGATCACGCTGGTGGAGGGCTTGCAACCGCTGAAGTAGGCTAGTCCCGACACAGCGCTATCGGCTGCCCGAAATTCCCAACGCCGGGACCGTCGGGGCGTTATATGAGGGTGTTTAAAAACCCCTCGCAGTGTCGAACCACCGCCAGACCTCATCATCAAATCCCGAAACAGACGAAGCACGCTCCCCTCCCTGAAGTCGGGGAGGGGAAGCGCGCAGCGCGGGGGTGGGGTCGAAAAGCGACTTTTTAGACACGCTCACGCCTCGCCCCTACCGAGAACAAGACAAGAATGATTGTGTCTGCACCCGACGCTCAAAGCGTCGGGCTAGCACAAAAAGCCTGCTAGAAGCAGGCTCAAGAGCCACCTTCAGGTGGCTTGCGCTTCATAGCCGGATGCTTCGAGCATCCGGCGGTGCACGGGGAAAGGCTTGAGTTGGTGCGCATGGGTGGGGTTAAAATGGGGTGCTCTACTTCAATTCCAGCCACGCCGGAGCGCACGCCGTCAGCACGCTCATGATCCCGGCGATCACCGCGTCGATGTCGCCGTTGGCATCGACGAACTCGATCTGCTCGCCGCGCCCGCGCAGGAACTCGATCACCGTCTGGTACTTGGCGCGCATTTCGGCGAAGCGATCTTCGAACAACTCGCGGTGATCCTGCCGCGCGCCGATCCGCTGGTGGCAGGTTTCCGGGCTGGCGTCGAGAAACAGCGTCAGATCCGGGCGGCGGGCGGCGCGGTTCAAGTCGTCCACGTCCGCGAGCGTCAGCCCGTCGGTCGATTGGTAGACCAGCGACGACAAATAGTAGCGGTCACAGACCACCACCCGCCCATCACCCCCGCTCAGGAACGGGTTGATCACCCGCTCGTTGTGATCCGCGCGATTGAGCGCGAAAGCCAGCGCCAGCGTCCGCATCGAGATGCTGATGCGCTTGTGCAGCACGTCGCGGATGTACTCGCCCGCCGCCGAAGGGTTATTCGGCTCGTAGGTCAGCAGCACCCGCTCCTCACCCAGCCCCGCCGCCAAGCGCGCCGCGATCCGGCGCGAGATTTCGCTCTTGCCGGATCCATCCAGCCCTTCAAGGACGAGAAAAAACGTCCCGCTCATTCGACTTTCGCCTCCGCGCCGTCCAGCGGGTGCCTGAAGCTCTCGATCACGGCGTCGCTGAAACCAAGTTCCGCCGCCGCTTGCCCGAACGCCGCGCCATCCGCGCCGTGATGATAGCGTTGGTGGAGATACGCCAATCGGTAGAGCCGGATCGCCTGCTCGGCGTCGCCCTCACCGCGTGTCTGGTGCGAGACCCAACCGCTCTCCGGCTTACCGTGATGCGGATCGGCTTCCCCTGCCGCGACCAGCGCGGCGCGCACCCGGCGCGAAAAATGGATGTCCACCTGTCCCGACCCCATGTGCAGGCGACCGATCTCGACCTCGCCGAGCTTAAATTCGATCCCGTCGAAGCGATGAAGGTAGGTTTCAATTCCCTCCCACGCCAAGATCGCCTGAATAATCTGCTGTGCATATTGATGTTGCTGCATTTACGTCCCGGTATTGATAACGATCATCTTCAGAGTGGTCATTTCTTCGATGGCGAAGCGCGGACCTTCCCGCCCGACGCCGCTGTCTTTGACGCCCCCGTAGGGCATCTGGTCGACCCGGAAGGTCGGCACGTCGTTGATCATCACGCCGCCGACGTTAAGTTTTTAAGTCGCCAGCATCGCGTGATTCAGGTCGCGGGTGTAGACGCCCGCCTGCAAGCCGAACGGCGAGTCGTTGACCGCCTCAAGGGCGGCATCGAAATCGTCGAACGGGATCAAGCAGACCACCGGACCGAACACTTCCTCGCGCATGACCTTCATATCCGGCTGCGCGCCCTCGATCACCGTCGCATGATACAGCCGCCCCTTGCGCGGCTCCCCGGCGATCACCTGCGCGCCGCCCTCGACCGCCTCGGTGACCCACGTATCGATCCGCTGGCACGCGCCGTCGCTGATCATCGGACCCAGATCGGTCTGCTCGTCCAGTGGATCGCCAATCACGAGCTTATTCGCCGCCGCGACGTACTTGTCGCGGAACTCGGCGTAGCGGCTCCGATGCACGAACAAGCGCTGCACGCTGATGCAAACTTGCCCGCTGTAGGCGAAGCCCCCGGCGACCGTCTTGCTGATCGCGGCGTCTACGTCGGCGCTCTCGTCGATCACGGTCGCGGCGTTACCACCCAACTCCAGCGTGATCCGGCGCAGCCCGGCGACCTTGCTGATCGCCCGCGCCACCGGGACGCTGCCCGTAAACGTGATCATGGCGACGCGCTCGTCGGTCGTCAGCCAGTTGCCCACGTCCCCGCCGCCGATCACGATCTCGAAGCCCCCGGCGGGCAAGCCCGCTTCGCGCAGGATATTCGCCAGATGCAGCGCCGTCAATGGGGTGGCGGGCGCGGGCTTGAGCACAATCGGGCAGCCTGCCGCAATCGCGGGCGCGACCTTGTGCGCCACCAGATTGAGCGGGAAGTTGAACGGCGTGATCGCGGCGATCACCCCGATCGGCACGCGCATATAGTAGCCGATCTTGCCGACGCCGCCGGTCGCTGCATCCAGCGGGATGGTTTCACCGTGCAGGCTGCGCGCCGCATCGGCGGCGAAGCCGAAGGTTTCGACGCAGCGGCTGACCTCGCCGCGTGCGTATTTGATCGGCTTGCCGCTCTCTTTCGCCATCGTCCGCGCGAGGTTGTCCGCCTCGTCGGCGAGGATCGCGGCGGCGGTGTTCAGGATCGCGCCGCGCCGGTACGCGGGCAGGGCTGCCAGCGTCGGCGCGGCGGCTGCCGCCCGCTGGATCGCCGCGCGCACGTCCGCCTCGCTCGCCTCGGCGACGGTATCGATTACACTGTTGTCGTAGGGGTTGATCACGTCCATCAGGTTCACTATCCTACTGTCTCGACCCATCCTATTGTACCGTCGATCCGGCAGCCGATAACAGCCCGGATTACCTTAATTATCATCGCCTCTCTGAACCCTCTAATAACCCTTATTGACATCTCAAGGCGAAAGTGTTACGCTTCTGCCAGTCATCGATTGGAGAGGCAGCTATGATTACGCGCGAAGAAATCAGTACCCGCCCATACAGTCCGGCGGATTATCAGGCAATGACTGATCTGACCAACGCCTCCAACGCCGCTCTGGGCGTCGAGCGCCGGATGACCGCCGACGAAATCCGCCTGTTTTGCGAGTCGCCGGAATTCGACGCCGCCAACAACTCGTTCATCCTCGAACGCGCCGGGCGCATGATCGCGATGACCGATCTCGAATTCAGCAAGGCAACCGGGCGCGCATGGGTGGATGGCGTGGTGCATCCCGATGACTGGCATCAGGGCATCGGCACCGAACTCATCCGCTTGACCGAAGCGCGCGTACTGGCGCGTGCCGACGCTGAACTGCCGAGCGATCACCCCGTCTCGGTTCAGCGCTACGCGACCGACCAGAATCCCGGCGCGCTGCACTTGTTCGAGCACAACGGCTACCAGCACATCCGCACCTTCTACCGGATGCGGATCGAGTTCGACCGGCGGGTCGAGCCATCACCCCTGCCCGACGGCGTCGAACTGCGCCCGTTCAACCGCGATCAGCACGCGCACGCCGTCTACGCGGCGCAGCAGGAAACCTTCGCCGATCACTGGGGCTTCGAACCCGGCAGCTACGAGGAATGGGCGCACTACTTTCTGGACGCGAACATGCAGGACTTCTCGCTCTGGCAAATCGCGTGGGACGGCGACCAGATCGCCGGAATCTCGCTCAACCGCCCGGAGACGAGTGACACGCAAATGGGGTGGGTCGGCGTGCTCGGCGTGCGTCGTCGCTGGCGCAAGCACGGGCTAGGCTTGGCGCTCTTGGAGCACAGTTTCGCCTTGTTTCAAGAGTCGGGCTTCGTCCGCGCGGGCTTGGGGGTCGATGCCTCCAGCCTGACCAACGCGGTTGCGTTGTACGAACGCGCGGGGATGCACATTCACGAGCGACAGTTGGCGTATCGCAAAATGCTGCGCGGCACAGCGCCCGACGATCCCACCCGGTGATCGCCTGTCATTTGCGCTTGGAGTTGGTCTAGGTCCGCTGGGGAAAACGATTACATAGGCGTCCGCCCTACGCCCGGTGTCGGCGTGAGCAGCGCTGTTCGCCTACGATCTGCTCAGGCTTGGCGCGCCGGGCGCGTGCCGGAAGCCGAATCGTCGCGGTTCTTAGCGCGATCTTCGCCTTCCCGCGCGCCCGCGATGATCTCAGGAGTGCTGTCGGAATCGACTGCTTCCGGTTGAGTGGTCGGCTCCGGGGACTCCTTCGGCGTGTACAGAGTTAAGTCCGGCTTTGGGAAATAGCCTGACTCGGACAATGAACGCGGAGTTTCGGTGCGTTTCGTCATGATGATTTCCTACTATCTCTCCGCATTTTGTAGCACATAATGAACAAAATGACACATAACTTTAATGAATCGCTGAAAACTGGGCTTACTAGGTGCGATTTAGGGCAGCGCTTCCGTGCTTAGCAACTGCGTGACGCCGTTACCCTCTGCCGCCCAACCGACCGCGTTATCGGCTTGCACTCGCCACCAGACCAACTCGTCTGCCCGCACCGGACCGCCGATGATCGTCACCCACTCATAGGCGTTGAGCAGCCCGACCTCGACCGACGTAGTCGAGGGCTGAACCCGCAGCTTGACCCCCGCCTCGGCATGAACCTGCACCCGCGCGCCCACGCTCAGCCCGAACTGGCTCGGTGCCGCACCGCCAGACGGCGCGCCGATCCACTCGACCGCCAGCGCCCCGGCGACCGACGCCGTGATCTCGCGCACCGCCCCGTTGATCTCGGCGACGTAGTAGCGCAGACCTTGCGGATCAGCGACGACGACCAGCGCCGCGCTCCGGTCAGGACTCCAATCCACCCGCGACGGCGGCGCGTCGCCAATCGGCGCGGTCAGCGCCTGTCCGCTGCCGTCGTAGAGGCGCTGCGGGCTGTCCTTGCCGTTCACCGACCCCAGCGCGACGATCTGCCCGTCCACGCGCTCGACCGCGTTTTGCAGCCATAAGCCCCGCGCCCCGCTGTCGAAGATCAACTGCGCGCTGCCGCTCAGCGGATCGATCCAGCGCAAGCCGACGTGCCCATCGTCGCCCGACCCGCTGGCGAGGATTCGCCCGCCGTCCCACGACCACGACCCGTAATCGTAGCGATAGGTCGGCGTCTTCTGCGCCGGATCGCTGTCCGGCGTAACCAGCGTCAGGGCGCGCCGCCCCTCATCCGGCAGATCGAGTTCGATCAACAGGCGCGTGCTGCTGCTGTTCCACTCGAAGCGCAGGCTGTTGTAGCGCGTCGGCTCGCCTTCGCGGTCGACCGTGCAAGCCCCCGTCCCCGGCGGGCACTCGCGGAAAATCTGACGGCTGGCGCTGCCGTCGAACAGCCACACGCCATCTCGGTCGTCTTGTTCGCCGTCGATCAGATACGCTAGAAAATCCCCATTCGGTGACCAACCAACTTGGATGACGCGGGTTTGATTATCTTCACTGGTCTGCGGCTCAAAGCTGCTGAACGGAGTCGTATCGAGCCGTTTGGTCTCGCCATCGGTCATGTAGAGCAGCCCGCGCGCGTCGACGACCGCGATCTGGTTCGGGTCGGTCGGGTTGCGGGCGAAAGCGGTCGCGGCGAAGGGCAGCAGGAAGCCATCCCCGGTGACGAAGCCCGCCGCCGTGCTCAGCGAGAAGGCGCGTATCAGCGGGTTCTCCGGCGCGATCTGCGTGACCGAGACAATCGGCGGCAGCGTCGGCGAAGCGAGCGCAATCGGCGTCGCCAGCAGCGGCAGCGCCGTCAGCGTGACGTCCTGCGGGCTGCCGGTCGGCGTCGTCTCGGCTTCGAACGGCGTCACCGGCGCGGGGATCGTCCCCGGCGCGGCGGTGATCACGGTCGGCGGCGCGTGCAGGATGATCGTCGGCTCGACCCGTTCAATCGGCGTCGGCGTGCGGAAGCCGAGCGGGAAGGGCGTCGGCGAAGTATTCGGCAGGAGTGGCGTTCCCGGCGGCGGCAGCAGCGAGGGCGTCGGCAGCGGCGTGAACGATGGCGGGATCGTCTCGCGTCTGCGTCGGGGTAGGCGTCAGGCTGGCGATCAGCGGCAGCGGCGACGGCAGCACCGTGTCGGTCAGCGTAGGTGTATCGGTCACGGATGCCGTCACCGTCGGCAGTGGCGTGTCCGTTTCCGTCGGCGTGAGCGTCGGACTCGGCGTCCCGGTGTTCGTCAGTGATGCCGTGACCGTCGGCAGTGGCGTGTCCGTTTCCGTTGGCGTGACCGTCGGACTCGGCGTCCCGGTGTTCGTCAGCGATGCCGTGACCGTCGGCAGCGGCGTCTCCGTTTCCGTTGGCGCGACCGTCGGACTCGGCGTCCCGGTATTCGTCAGCGACGCCGTGATCGTTGGCAGCGGCGTCTCCGTCTCCGTTGGCGCGACCGTCGGCGACGCGGTCGCGGTGAAGACGCGGGTCGCCGTCCGCGACGGGGTGCGCGTCGGCGCGGTCGTCGCGGTGCTGGGCGGCGTGACGCTCGCCGTCAGGGTCGGGGCAACCGTCGGCGTCACCTCGGGCACGCTTAAGTTGCACGCCGCCAGCGCCGCCGCCAGCACCACGATCATCAGCCGAGCCAGCGTTAGTCTTCTCATTACGTCCATTATAAACAGGCTGAGATCGATCCGCGAGACGCTTCGACGCCGTTTCCCCTGCGGCGGCAGCGGCGCTATAATCGCCCTTCAATTCCGCCGTTCAGGAGCATTCGTTATGACCATCGCTCAAGGAGCCGTCCATGCGTGAGCAAATTCAGCGGGTGATCGCCACGCCGCACGAGCTGCTGCACGCCCTCGCGCTGGTGCTGATCGGGCGGCGCGCCGGGCGCATGGTTGACGATCACGTCGTCATCCCCGCCGACCTGACCACATTAGAGTTCGTCTTCGTGACCGGGCTGCCCGCGCTGATCATGCTTGGCGTGCTCGTCGCCGCCGTGATCCTGCTGTTCCGCGCCCGCACGCCCAATGAGGCGGGCATCGCCACTGGCATTATCATCGTCGCCGCCGCCGTCGCCTCGGGGACGATCAGCGACTTACAGCAAATCGCCCGCAAGCTGTCGCAGCGCTGACGATCTGGCGGGCGGTGGACCCAAGTTGCAATGGACGGTTAAAATCCCCTCTCCACGTTGTGGAGAGGGGACTTAGGGGTGAGGTTATAGAGAGCCTTACGCCGTCGCCCGCGTGCTGGCGGACGCTCCGCCGTGACCGTGCACCCGGAAGGCGAGGATCACCAGCATGACGCCGAACGCCAGCGACAGCACACCGACCAACCAGAGCAGGGTCAGGACGCCCGCGCCGGGGTTGAACAGCAAGACACCGCCGAAGATGACCGACACCACACCGCTGAGGATCAACATCCACTCGTTTTGGATCTGCTGGCGCAGCTCAATCGCGCTGATGATCTCGATCACCCCGGTGACTATCGCCCAAAAGACGACGATGTAGAAGACGGTCAGCACCGCTCCCGCCGGGAAATAGAACGCCGCAATCCCGGCGAGCACGCCCAGCACGCCTTCAAGCGCCAGCAGCCACCAACGCGGGTGGTTGCGGGACTGGAATGCGGCGATCAACGCGAAGACGCCGTCGACGAACAGGTAAGCCGCGAGGAAAGTGACCAGCAGCACCAGCGATAAGTTCGGAAATAGGATCACGGCGAAGCCGAACAAAATCGCGGCAATCCCTCGAATGAGCAGAACCCACCAATTGCGTGCCATTGCCTCTAACATAGCGTCTCTCCTTGTAATGCGTTTTGCTATATTTCTATTCTACTCCTCAATCCGCGCTAGATAACGATCTATATGTCGATATAGCGTCAATATTCGCTGAGAATTTGCTTAACTGCCCGTTCAGCGCTGCTGGATCGTGCACAGCGCTTGCCGGATTTCGCCGAGGTGATAGGCAGCTGTGGACGATGATCGCCAGCGTGTTGCCGAAGTGGTCGCCGTCGATCCGCTCGAAGCTCTCCACCAGCGCCCGCACCCGATCATAGCTGGCGCGCAGTTGCGCTTGGCTCGCCGCCCATTCCTCCGGCGTGACCGTGCTCACCGTCCGCCAGATTTCGCCCCAATCGACCTTCTCCGGCGGCTGATCGCGCAGATATTGTTCCAGCACGTCGATATAGAAACGCACGTGTGCGACCTGCGCCGCCAGCGTCGCGCATGACGCCGATACCGGCTTCGAGGCGTCTTCCGCGCTGATGGTGGCGAGCGTCTCGAACAGCGACGTATTCTTGTCGAGGTAAATTCCCTTCACCTGCTCGAACGTCTCGGTCAGGAAGTCGAGCAGGTCGCGGCGTAGCGTCTGCGAGAGATCGGGCTGAGTCATGCTTGCTCCTTATCAACGGCTGATGAGTGGACTTGTTGCAACCATATGTCGGCATCGCGCGCCGACGTGAAGCGGATCACTTGCAGGTGAGCGTACTCCGGCTGGCTGAGCCACACGGGTAATTCGCGCTTGCGCCGCTGATAGGTCTTGAGCAGCCAGATGAACAGCGAATCGCGGCTTAAAAACTGTTTGTGCCACGACTCGTAATTATCCGTGTCCCACAGATTCTCCTGCGTGCGGATGCGCCGGATCGTTCGCCGGAACAGCCGCCAAAAGATGATCCTGAACGGGTAGTCGAGCCAGATCAGCGTGTCCGCGCGCGACCAGATCAAGTCGCGGACGCGGCTGTAATTCCCGGCGAACGCCCAGCGCTCCGCCGCGATCGCTTCGGCGACGCGCGCCTGAAACAGCGCCTCGCCGACGGGCTGCCAGTTCGCGCCCCAATACAAAGCATCCGGATCGATCAACGTCAGGTCGCAGCGCGTGGCTAAAGCCCCCGCCAGCGTCGATTTCCCCGATCCGGTCGTCCCCACGACCACGATTCGCTGCATTTTTCACCCCATCCCCAAGCAACCCTAGGTTGCGCCCAGCGTGGGCAGCAGATAATAGCAAAATTGATCGATTTTCAGCGCCAACAGGTACACTTCCCAATGAATCTGAACTTTGCGAACCTAACTCAGTACTCAGCACTCGGCACTCAGTACTTATGCACATCTGTGCTAAAATAGAGCCATGAACTACGCTAAAGTTGCTGTAAATCGCGGCGTCGATGCGACCTATGATTACCATATCCCGCCAGAGCTGGAAGGCAAAATCGCGCCCGGTCATCTGGTGCAGGTCGAGTTCGGCACGGCGATGGAGCACGCCATCGTGCTCTCGCTACATGACGAAGCCGAGGTCGAACGCACCAAACCCATCATCGCCCGGCTCGATCCGCGCCCGGTCGTCACGTTAGAGCAGATCGCGCTGTCGTGGTGGCTCAGCCGCACCTACCTCGCCCCGATTGGCTTGTGCCTGTGGATTTGGCTGCCCCCCGGCTTGACCGGGCACCGCGACGTGATCGTCCGCCTGCGCGAAAATTACCCGCCCGAACTGGTCGTCGATCAGCTTGAGGAAGCAGTCGTCGCCCTGCTCAAGCGGCGCGGGGCGCTGCGTGGGCATCAACTGAACCTTGCGCTGCCGGGTAAGGAGTGGCGCGGCGTGGTCGAGGTGCTCGAACACTACGACGTGCTCGAGACCGAATCGACGCTCGCGCCGCCGCGTGTGAAACCGCGCGTCGTCCAGACCGCCGCGCTCGCCATCCATCCCGACGACATTCCCGAAGCGGTGCTGACGCTCGAACGCACTTCACTGATGGCTGACCTGCTCGAAGTGATCGCCACCGTACCCGACGTCGAGACGGCGACCGCACTCAAAGCGACCCGCGCCAACAAGTCGCACCTGCAAAAGCTAATCGAGGCGGGCTGGATTGCCGAAGACGGTGACCTCCTGCGCCTGACGCTCGACCCCGCCGAGCTGACGCCGACGCTCAACCAACTGCGCAAGCTCGACAAGCCGCTGCACATTCTGCGCATCCTCGCCCGCGAGGGCGATCCGGTTGACGTGAGCTGGATTTACGCTCAAGCCGACGCCACCCTCGCCGACCTGAAGAAGCTCGAAGAAGCCGAGTTGGTGCTGCTGGGCGAGCAGCAGCGCTGGCGCAACTCGCTGGCGCAGAAGGAGTTCATCCCGGTCGCGCCGCCGTCGCTGACCCCGGCTCAGGCGGCGGCATGGGTGACGCTGGAACAGGCGATCCTCAGCGCCAAGACGACCGCATTGACCCCACCCCCAGCCCCTCCCCGAATTCAGGGAGGGGAGAACACAAAAGACATGGGTGAGGAGAAGTCTCGACAATGGGCTGTGTCCCCAAAGAGATTTACGAGGCGATGAAGCAGCTTGCCCGTCAGCAGCGCGTCGAACCGACGCCTGCCGAGGATACTTTATGGCAATGGCTGCGCGGTAAGCAGCTCGAAAGTCTGAAGTTTCGTCGCCAGCAGCCCATCGAACGCTTCATCGTCGATTTTTACTCCAGCGATGCTTCGCCTCGTAATTGAGGTGGACGGCGAAATCCATCAGTACACCAAAGCCGAAGACGTACTGCGCCAAGCCTATCTCGAAAGTATCGGCTTGCGCGTCATTCGCTTCACCAACGACGAAGTGCTGCACGACTTGAAAACGTCCTCAGCCAAATTGCTGCTGCAGCGCATGAGAACAATCGCAACCTCGGACAAGCATTCTCCCCTCCCCGAAGTCGGGGAGGGGTCGGGGGTGGGGTCAGTTGTGGCGAGCCTCTCCCATTCCGATCCGGGGTCGGGGGTGGGGTCAGCCCTTCGTCGCCACGTCTTCCTCCTGCACGGCGTGACCGGCAGCGGCAAGACCGAACTCTACCTCCGCGCCATCGAGTTAACCCTCGCCCTCGGTCGCTCGGCGATCTTCCTCGTGCCGGAGATCGCGCTGACGCCGCAGACCGTCCGCCGCGTCGCCGCGCGTTTCCCCGGTCGGACGGCGGTCGTTCACAGCGCACTCGGCGAAGGCGAGCGCTACGACACGTGGCGGCGCTCCCGCGAGGGGCTGGTGCAGGTGGTCGTCGGGGCGCGCTCGGCGCTGTTCACCCCGCTCCAAGACGTCGGGCTGATCGTCTTGGACGAGGAGCACGACTCCAGCTACAAGCAGTCGCCGCCGGTGCTGCCGCCCTACTACCATGCCCGCGAACTCGCCGAGGAGATGATGCGCCGCAATCACGGCGTCGTGATTGTCGGCAGCGCCACGCCCGACGTCGAGACCGTCTACCGCAGCGAGCGCGGCGAGATCGCCAAGCTGGAACTGCCGCAGCGGATCATGGGGCATCGCGTGCGCATCACCGAGCAAGCGGAGCGCGCTGGCGTCCTGCCGCGCTATAAGTCGGATAATGCCGCTGACAGTCAGCCGATGCCGTGATGATCGACCTGCCGCCCGTGCAGGTGATCGACATGCGCGACCAACTCAAGCAGGGCAACACCAGCATCTTCAGCCTGCCGCTGCAACAGGCGATCACCGAAGTGCTTGAGCGCCGCGAGCAGGCGATCCTATTCCTCAACCGGCGCGGGCAGTCAACTTACGTTTTCTGCCGCGACTGCGGTTACATCGCCACCTGTCCGCGCTGTGACACGCCGCTGACCTATCACCGGCAGGGATCGGCACTGCGCTGCCATCGCTGCGGCTTTCAGCAGCCCGAACCGCAAATCTGCCCGGAATGCGGCTCTAAGCGGATCAAGTATTTCGGCGCCGGGACGCAGCAGGTCGAGCAGGCGCTGGTCGAGCAGTTTCCGCGCGCCCGCGTCGTCCGCTGGGACAGCGACACCGCCTCATCCGCCGAAGCTCACGAGGCGATCATGCAGCGCTTCGTCGAGCGCCGCGCCGACATCATGGTCGGCACGCAGATGGTCGCCAAAGGGCTTGATCTGCCGCTGGTGACGCTGGTCGGCGTCGTCAGCGCCGACATCGGCTTGGCGATGCCCGATTTCCGCGCCGGGGAGCGAACCTTTCAACTGCTGACGCAGGTCGCCGGGCGTGCCGGACGGGGCTTGCTCGGCGGGAAGGTCATCTTGCAGACTTACCAACCCGATCACTACGCGATTCAGGCGGCGTCGAAGCACGATTACGCGACCTTCTACCAGCACGAGATCGCCTACCGTCATGATCTCGGCTATCCGCCGTTTCGCCGCTTCGTGCGGATTCTGTTCCGCTACCCCAGCGAGACCAAAGCGCAGCACGAAGCCGAACGCGCCGCCGCCCTGCTGCGGAGTCGGCTTGACGCGCTCGACATGACCGGCACCGAGATCATCGGTCCCGCGCCCTGCTTCTTCACCCGCGAGAACACGGTCTATCGCTGGCAGCTTCTCCTGCGCGGACCCGACCCGACGCCCGCGCTCGAAGGCTTGCCGATCCCGCAGGGCTGGTACGTCGACGTCGATCCGGCGGAAGTGCTCTAAGAAACCATTTGAATATTCGGTGGTTTTCCCGTAGGGGCGTTCAATTGAACGCCCTTGTCTTCTCGTGAAACGGGTATTTCCAAATGATTTCTAAGCGAAGTACCGAGTGCTGAGTCAGAGATTCAGAGATATGGAGGCTGCTAGGATGGATGATTTACCTATCGAACCGATGTCCAATGACGACGTGCTAGCGCTTGCCGCTTTGCAGATGCCGAAGGATCAGCAGCAAGAGTTGAGCGATTTACTCGACCGTCAGCGCGAGAGGTTGCTCTCCGATGATGAGCGTACTCGCCTAGACAAGCTCATGCTTGTTTACCGTGATGGTATGAGACAGAAAGCAGAGGCGATCAAAATCGCGGTAGCTCGTGGAATTCTAGTTTTTCCCGAAGTCTATTGATGGCATTTATTTAGGTTCTCAGAAATAGTACTTACCCTGATTGCTAGTTCCTGACCTCGCTTCGCTTAGCTCCCCCTCTCCATTGCATGGAGAGGGGGTTGGGGGGTGAGGTTTTGAGTAAAGCATCGCAGCGGCGATCAGGGCATCTATTTCGGGCGTGTTTTTTCGGCAATGTATCAGAGAACTCAAATAACAGGCATACCCCAGCGTTAGTCCATGCTATAGTTCCAGCAGAGCAGCAATCCAAAGGGGATCACTATGGAAACCGTCGGCAAAATCTTGGTGGCGTTGGTCGCGTTGGAACACGTCTACATCCTCGTGCTGGAGATGTTCCTCTGGACGACGCCGCGCACCATGCGCACGTTCGGCACCACGCCCGATTTCGCTCAAGCCTCGAAAACGCTGGCAGCCAATCAGGGACTGTACAACGGCTTTCTGGCGGCGGGGCTTGTTCTGGAGCCTCGTCTATCCTGATCCGGCAGTGGGTCACGATCTGGCGCTGTTCTTCCTCGCCTGCGTGATCGTCGCGGCGGTCTACGGTGGGCTGACGGTCAAGCGCTCGATCCTGCTCATTCAGGGCTTGCCCGCGTTGCTCGCCATCATCGCCATTTTGATCGCGCTGTAACCCGGCTGACCATCCCGACGCACTCGGCATCTGCCGGAGTTCGCCGCCTGCCGTCAGCGCTCATCGAGTTCTCACCAAGTGGCATCAGATTGACGCGCCATGTTTTTGACCCGCGTGCTCCGATTGCGGTAAACTAATTCATATTTCACGCAACAAACTAAAGGCTGAGAGAGTCACCTCAGCATAGAGAGGAGTGGTCATGGCGACCAACACCATTTCGCTTGAAAAGGAAAAGCTGCTCGACTGGTATCACCAGATCGTGCTGATCCGCAAATTCGAGACGAAAAGCGACGATCTTTACAAAGAAAAGGTGATCACGGGCGTCTATCTGCACCTCTACAATGGGGTTGAAGCGACCGGCGTCGGCGCAGTCGCGGCGCTCACCGAAAACGATCACGTCATCACCGCTTACCGCGATCACGGCATCGCCATCGCGCGCGGCGTCGATCCTAAACTGGTGATGGCGGAGATGATGGGCAAGCGCACCGGCACCAGCGGCGGCAAGGGCGGGTCGATGCACATCGCCTCGCGCGAGCACAATTTCTGGGGCGGTTATGCCATTGTCGCGGGGCATCTGCCGCTGGCAGCCGGGATCGCGCTCAAGGAGCAGTACATGGGGACGGAAAACGTCGTCCTCTGCTTCACCGGCGACGGCTCGACCAACAACGGCTACTTCCACGAATCGCTCAACCTCAGCGGCGTCTGGGATCTGCCGGTCGTCTGGCTGATCGAGAACAACGGCATCGGCATGGGCACGCGCACTCAGGACGCTTCCGGTCAGCCTGATCTGATCAAGCGTGCGATTGCCTACGGCATGAAGGAAGGTCCCAGCGTCGATGGGCAGAACGTGGTCGAAGTCTACGAGGGCGTCAGCGAGGCGGTCGAGTACGCCCGCAAGCACGGACCCGTTTTGATGGAAGCCCGCACCTATCGCTATCTGGGACATGGCGTCTCCGACAAGTGGTACAACACCCGCGAAGACCTGAAAAGCGAACTCGACGAGTGGCACGAGCGCGACCCGATCACGGTGCTCCGCCGCATCCTGATCAACCTAGACCCGGAGATCCGACCGGAACTAGAGCGGATCGAAATTGAAGCCGACCAGATCGTCGCCGAGGCGGTCGAATTCGGGGAGAACAGCCCCGTGCCCACTTACGAAGACCTGATCAACAATATCTATGTCTAGCGAGTTCTTAGTTTTTGGTTGTTGGTTTTTCGCTGTTTCCACCGGCGTCAGAACTAATAACTAACCACTAATAACTAAAAACTGAGGAGTTGAAATGGCAGACAGAAATGTCCCGATGCGCGAGGCGCTGCGGGCAGCATTGCAGGAAGAAATGAGGCGCGACGAGACCGTCTTCATCATGGGCGAGGAAGTCGCCGCATGGCAGGGGACGCACCGGGTCACGCGCGGCTTTCTGGAGGAGTTCGGACCTCGGCGCGTCCGCGATACCCCCATCAGCGAGATGGTGATCGCTGGCGCGGCGACCGGCGCGGCGATGGCTGGGCTGCGTCCCGTCGCCGAGATCATGACGATCAACTTCGCCTTTATCGCCTTCGACGCCATCATCAACCACGCGGCGAAAATCCATTACATGTTCAACGGACAGTTCAAAGTGCCGCTGGTCATCCGCGCGGCGAGCGGTTGGGGCAATCAAGCGACCGCCACCCACTCGCACACGCCCGAACCGATCTTCGCCCACTTCCCCGGCTTGTACGTCGGCTGCCCCTCCAACGCCTACGACGCCAAGGGGATGCTCAAGGCGGCGATCCGCGACGATAACCCGGTCTTGTTCACCGAATCGATTGCGCTCTACCCCAAGCCCTCGCCCATCCCGGATGAAGAATACCTGATCCCGATTGGCAAGAGCGACGTCAAGCGCGTCGGCAAAGACGTGACGCTGGTCGCTTACGCGCGCGGCGTCGAGTGGGCGCTCGAAGCGGCGGACTTGCTGGCGAAAGAGGGCATCGAAGCCGAAGTGGTTGACCTGCGCTGGCTGCGCCCGCTCGATATGGAGCCGGTATTCGAGAGTTTCAAGAAGACCAACCGCTGCGTCGTCGTCGAAGAATCGCTGCCGCACTTCAGCTTCGGCAGCGAGATCGCGGCGCAGCTTCAGGAAGCGGCGTTCGACTACATGGACGCGCCGATCAAGCGCGTCAGTGCGATGGACGTGCCGCTGCCCTATGCTCATGACATAGAATTGATGGCGCTGCCGAACGCCCAAAAGGTCGTCGACGCCGTGAAAGAGGTGGTGTACTAATGGCGCAAGAAATCAAGATGCCCGACCTCGGTTCCGACATTGAGGAGGGCGTCCTGCTCAATTGGATCAAGGGTATTGGCGATCAAATTAAAGAAGGTGACGTGCTCGCCGAAATCGAGACTGACAAGGCGACGGTTGAAGTCCCCGCCCCCGTTTCCGGCACGATTATCGAACTGCTCGGCGCACCCGGCGACACGCTCAAGGTCGGCGCGGTGATCGGTCACGTTGGCTCGGCGGGCGAAGCCGTCCCCGCTGACGGCGGATCCGCTGGAGGACGCGCGCCGCAAAACGTCCCGGCAGCGGCTCCCGCCGCCGAAGCAGCGCCCCAACCGGCTCCGGCAGCCGAAGCAGCCCGCGGCAAGTGACCCGACGCTGAAGCGACCGCCGATTTCACCGGCATCAAGGCGTCGCCCGTCGCCCGCAAAATTGCGACCGACAAGGGCATCGACCTGCGCAAGCTGACCGGGACGGGTCCCGGCGGACGCATCACCAAGTCGGACGTCGAGAGCTACACACCCGCTCCGTCTGCGCCGACCATCTCTGCCGCTGGCGCGCCGCTCTCGCTGCCGACTTACGGCAAGCTGCCCAGCGGTCCCGACGTCGAGATCATCGACGTGGCGAAGATGCGCTCGCGCATCGCCACCCGCATGATCGAGGCGAAACAGCAGATACCGCATTTCTACGTCACCACCGAAATTGACGTTGACGCCCTGCTCACGCTCCGCAAGCAGTTGAACGCCGACTTGGACGACGAGCACAAGATCACCGTCAACGACCTGATCGTCAAGGCGGCGGCGCTGACCCTGCGCGAATTCCCCAACCTGAATTCGCACTTCTACGGCGACAAGATCGCCCGCTACAAGCGCATCAACATCGGTATAGCGGTAGCTTTACCCAATGGCGGCTTGATTAACGTCGTCGCCAAAGATGCCGACAAGACTTCGCTCGGCACGATTGCGCTCCAGAACAAAGCGATGATCGCCCGCGCCCGTGACGGCAAGCTCAAGCCCGACGATATGTCCGGCAGCACCTTCACGGTCAGCAACTTGGGCGCCTATAACGTCGAGCACTTCCTCGCCATCATCAACCCGCCCGAAGCGGGCATTCTGGCGGTCGCCTCGGCGACCAAGGTGCCGGTCGTCCTCGCCGATGGAACGCTCGGCGTCGGCAGCCGCATGAAGGTGACCATCAGCGTCGATCACCGCGTCAGCGACGGCGCGGAAGGCGCGCAGTTCATGCAGCGCTTCAAGCAGCTCGTCGAAGCCCCGATGCAGTTACTGCTCTAAATCTGCCACAGCGTAGGGGCGCACCCGTGTGTGCGCCCCTTCTCCGTATCTAGTAGTTAATCCGCATAAGACGGCTGCAACCTAAACACGATTTGCCTTGAGCCTGCTTCAACTGCTTTGTGCAAACATAGTGTGCTCCACCCGTAAAATGCGCAACCGATCTGCTTTTGCACTCGCCCCTCCTTGAATTCGGGGAGGGGAGGCGAGCGCAGCGAGCGGGGGTGGGGTCAAAACATCCGGCGGTGCCTGATCAGACTAAAAAACAGAAATCGCCTCTTTGCGTCTTGCCCTTGACCTTTGCGCCTTTGCGTTGAATTTTTTACGTCACTGCGGTCGCTTAAGCACTGATGCTGTCCTGTTCCGGTGGTTCGGTGTGGATCGTCACGCGCTCGACGTCGGGGAATTCCGTCCGCACTAGCAGTTCGGCATCTTCGGCGATCTGGTGGGCGCGTTCGAGCGTCAGGTCGGCGGACAGCGTGACGTGCATCGCCAGCGCGTAGCCGTCGTGATAGGTCAGCGCCTTGACGTGATGCCAGCCCATCGAGGGGTAGCGGTGGTGCAGCAGTTGCAGCGCGTCCCGCTCGATCTGCTGCAATGCCCGGTTGGGCACGCCGTCCGCCGCGTTCAGCGCCGGTTCAATGTGCGTGATCACGTCCGCCACGTCCGGCAGGTTGGCGCGGATATGCGCCTCAAGCTGGCTGACCTGCTCGTGCGCCCTGCCCAGCGTCTGTCCCGGCGGCACTTCGACGTGCATTTCGAGGATTTTGCCCTCCGGCGCGTCGGCGATGCGAACTTCGTGCGTCGCCAGCCCCAGCGCGTCGGCTTCCGCCCGCGCCCGCAGCGCGTAATCCGGTGCGGCTCGCGGTGCCGGAGCGACGTAGACCTCGACTTCGACCACGCCTTCCAGCGCCGTTTGCAGCTTGGCGCGAATGGCGTCGCTGATCGCGGCAGCGTGATCGGCGGTCGTCTCCGGCGCGACTTCGATGTCAATGTCGATCTGTACCGCGTCAGCCGGACCGCGACTGCGCGCGCGCACCACCCGCAGCACCGACGGCACCGACTGCGCTAGCATCGCCAATTGATCCGCGCGGGAACGGTGCGGTATCGACCAGCACGCCGCCGGTCGAGCGCATGATCTGCCACGCCGCCCGCGCGATCAACACGACGATCAACAGCGCCGCCAGCGGGTCTGCCCACGTCAGCCCCAGCGAGACCAGCACCATGCTGATCAGCACCGAGATCGTCACGAACACGTCGGTGCCCGTGTTCGCCGCGTCCGCGATCAGCAGTTCCGACTTCAGCCGCTGACCCTCGCGCCGTTGGTAGCGGCTGACGAACAGATTGATGAACAACGTGGCGATCAGCACGACGAAGACCACCGGCGAGATTTCCGGTTTTTCGGCGTTCGTCAGCCGCTCAATCGCGCTGCTAATGATCTCGCCCGCCGTGATTAAGAGTAGAATACCTATAGCCAACGCCGCAATCGTCTCGAACCGCCGATGCCCATAAGGATGATCTTCGTCTGGCGGTTTCCCGGCGATCCGGTTGGCAACCAGCCCGATCACGTTCGCGGTGCCGTCCATCAGCGAATGGAAACCGTCCGCCGTGATCGAGATCGCGCCCGTCGATAAACCAACGGCGATTTTGCCGAAGGCGACGGCAAAGTTGAGCACTAACGTTATAAGGAGCACGCGGCGCACGTTTTGACGCGCGTCTGTGGGTGTTTGCATCAACCTGTATTCCTAATGACTTGCCTATCCATGCAGTCAATGGGGGTAGGAAATCAAGCCCAACCGCCCATTCGCTTGCATTTCGTCTTATCATAGGGGGGAGCAGTTGGTTTTGACAATCTTGTTTGCGAAAATTCGGCTCGACCGTGCTGATTTTTAGCGGAGCATAAGTTTTATGACGCAGCCACCGTCCAAGAGTACGCCCACGGAACGCGCTGAAGCAGTCATTCAGGCGGCGCATCTCACCGACGTCTACATCCTCGAACCGGTCCCGCACCCGCACCGGGCGAACGGACACAGCGGTCGGGCGAACGAGGTCTGGTTCTATGGACCTTACGTGCTGCGCGTCCACCCGGAAGGCAGCGATCTGGCGCGGGCGGCGACGCTGCTGCGCTATCTGCCGCGTGGCATCCCCCACGCGGCGGTGATCGCCGCTGGCGACGACTGGATCGTCGAGCGCCGCGTCGAAGGCGACCTGCTCAGCGCGGTCTGGGACTCGCTGGGCGAAGCCAAGCAGCGCGCGGCGGCGCAGCAGTTGGCGGCGATCTTGATCAACCTCCACCAGAGCCGCGTCAGCGGGATGCCCTCGCTCTCGCCGGGGTGGTTCACCTCGATCCTCCCCGCCGACATTTTCGCGCTGGCTGCCCGGCTGCACGATCAGCCCGGAATTGACAGCGAACTGATCAAAGCCGCCGCCAATTTCACCCGCCGCCTGATCGCGGACATCACGCCCCCGCTGCGCTGGGGGTTCGTCCACCGCGACCTCACCTTCGATCACGTGCTCTGGCATCAAGACCGGATCACCGCGCTGCTCGACTTCGAGAACGCCGTCTACGCCCCGCGCGAACTCGAACTCGAAGCCCTCTTGCGTAACCCACCACCACCGCTGCGCGGCTGGCTGCAAGAGGATGATCCCCTGCTGTTCAGCGAGCCGGGTCTCGACCAACGGCTCAAGCTCTACGGCATCGAGCGCGATCTCCGCACCCTCACCGCCGACCCAGCCAACCGCCCCGCCCTCGACCACCTGCGGGCAATCGTCACCGACTAACCGCCACCGAACCTATACCGGAATTATCGTCCGTAGGGGCGAGGCATAGACCTCGCCTCTAATCTCAACCGGTCGATCCCCGTGGAGCGTTCAATGGGTGTTTAAGGGCCCCAAGTTGGGTGAACTATTGCCAAACAGCGTCATCATATCCCCAAACTAACGGGCACTCTCCCCTCCCTGAAGTCGGGGAGGGGTCGGGGGTGGGGTCGAAGAGCGGTCACTGATACTTTTAACACGCTTTGAACGCCCCTACCATCACCCTACGCCCATCAGGCAAGCCTTATCCCCGCCTTCAATCTGCGGTATACTGCCCTCGATGTCGTGACGAGGAATTGATGGACTCACTCCAGTTTGTCCCGATCATGGTCGTCGGTTTTGCGACCGCGCTGGGCATGACCCCGCTCTCGCGGGCGATTGCGCTCCGCTTGGGCGTGGTCGATAAACCCAACCAGCGCAAAATTCACCTCGACAATAAGCCGATGATGGGCGGCTTGGCGATCTACGTCGGCTTCGTCCTGACGCTGATCCTGTTCAGCCCGCCGCAGTACCTCGTCGAGCTGGGCGCGCTGCTCTCCGGCGTGACCTTCCTCGCGCTGGTCGGCTTGGTCGACGACCGCTACACGCTCGGCATCAAGACCGAAAATGCTCGCCGAGATCATCGCCACCTTCGCCTTGATCGCCGCTGGCATTCACATTCAACTGTTCAAAACCCCGCTGCTCGACTACCCGCTGACCCTGCTCTGGGTCGTCGCGCTGACCAACGCGGTCAACTTCCTCGACAACATGGACGGACTCGCCGCCGGGTTGAGCGCCATCGCCGCCGGATTCTTCACCCTCATCGCCTTCACCGAAGGGCTGTCACTGGTCAGTTCGCTCGCCGCCGCGCTGATGGGCAGCGCCGTCGGCTTCCTGATCTACAACTTCAACCCCGCCAGCACCTTCATGGGCGACATGGGCGCGCTCGTGCTCGGCTTCGTGCTCGCCACGCTGGGGATCAAGCTCCAATTCGGGGCGCTGCCGCCCAGCGTCACCTGGACGGTGCCGCTGCTGGTGCTGGCGCTGCCGATCTTCGACATCTGCTTGGTCGTCTTTACGCGGATCATGGAAGGGCGCTCGCCGGGACAAGCGGGCAAGGATCACACCTCGCACCGGCTGATGAGCCTCGGCTTGAGCCAGCGC
Organism: uncultured Chloroflexia bacterium; assembly: GCA_963848465.1. GTDB lineage: Bacteria > Chloroflexota > Anaerolineae > Aggregatilineales > Phototrophicaceae > Flexifilum. The sequence goes on from CAWKDY010000009.1 coordinate 66,696, forward strand.
TGGACGCTCTTTGTGCTCTACGGCGCGTGTCTGTTCTTCGGCACGCTCGGCTTTCTGGTCAGCATCGAGACGCCCGACCGCGCCCTGCTGATCGGCTTGAGCGGCTTGGCATTGCTGGGCATTTTGTTCGTGCTGATGATGTGGGTGCGCCGCAAGTATCAATTGGGAGCCAACCCGAAGGGGTAATGATCGCGCGCCGCTGAGTGGTGCGCGTAGTTCGACTCGTCCTGTGTCTAAATAATCGAAGGCGAGGAAAAATGTTCAGAAAAATAGCCTTGAGCGTCATTTTAGTCGTTGTTGCTCTGGCGGTAACGCCTGCCTTTGGGCAGGACAGCGCCACCGCGTCGCTGCGCCTGCTCAATCTGGATACCAGCAGCACCGTCCTCGCGGCGCGGCTGGAAGACGGGCGCGGGATCGCCACTAATCTCGCTTCCGGCTCCGCCAGCGATTACGTCGCCCTGACCGCGAACCAATCCACCTTCATCACGCTGACCCTCGCGCCGCGTGGTGGCAACAGCTTCAACCGCGAATGGGCGGTGCCGCTGCTCGCGCCCGGTCACTACACGGCGGCGGTCGTCGGCAGAAGCACCGACATCACGCTTCAGTTGGTCTTCATCAGCGAAGATGCCCTCTGCGCCGACAAGCTGGCAGCAGGTTCCTGCATCATCCTGATCAACAACGTCGCCGGGATGCCACCCGTGACCCTCTCGGCGGGCAGCACCCGCATGATCGAGGGCGCTGCCTATCGCCACGCCGTCGTCAACGGCGTCCCCGCCCGCAGCTATCTGGGGATCAGCGCCATCAGCGCCAGTAACCCCGACACGACCCTGTTTCAGCTTCAGCGCGGCTTTTTCGCGCCCAACGTGATCTCGATCTACACCCTCAACGGCACCTATTCCGCCGGGACGCTCTCGAATTTCGGCGTCGGCACCTTGCAGCGCGTGCCGGTCGATACCATGACCTTCTTGCGCGGTCTCACCGCCGACCTCAACTTGACCGGCGGCAGCACCTTGATCGCGGCGGAGAACATCGTCGCCGTGCTCGATCGGTCGGGTTTGACCAACTGCTGGCGAACCCCAACCTGCCGCTGACGGTCTTCGCGCCCACTGATGAAGCCGTCGTCGCCGCCGCCGATCTCTACCAGTGTGCGCTGGCGAACCCGGCGGCGCTGCGGACGTTGGTGCTCAGCCACATCGTCGCCGGATCCTACTCGCCGTCGCAGTTGATCAACGCCGGGCAAATCCCGACGATGTCCGGCACGAACCACACCTTCCGCGCTGCCAGCGGCGGCTTTTTGATCGACAATACCTTTGTCTCCGGTTCGTTGGGCTACCCGACCACCAATGGCAACGTCTACCTGATCGATGACGTGCTCGTCCCGCCCGGCTTTGTCGATCAGTACTGCTCAGCCGGATAAGCTTCGCCGAGGGTTAAAACTCTCGGCTAGAGGAGTTCGTCACCGTGCGAAACTTCGTTTCGCCTGAAGGGGCGTCTCAAAACGGCATTCGCGGTTGCGACCCCTTCAGTGGGTCGCGGTTTTGGGTAGCGACGGGTTTAAACCCGTCGCGGCACATGCCCAAGACGCAGTTCATTTTGTACGGTTCATCGCTAAAGGCTACTGGCTGCTTATGACTGAAACTTACGTCGTCACCGGGGGCGCGGGCTTCATTGGTTCGCACCTCGCCGACCACCTGCTCAAACTGGGACATCGCGTTCGCATCGTCGATGATTTCTCGACCGGCAAGCGCGCCAACGTCGCCCTGCTCAGCGGCGACCTCGAAGTTCACGAGGTCAGCATCACCGACCGCGCCGCGCTCGACCCGATCTTCGCCGGGGCGGATTACGTCTTTCACGAGGCGGCATTGGCATCCGTGCCGCGCAGCGTCGCCGACCCGCTCTCGACTCACCACGCCAACGCCACCGGGACGCTCAACGTCCTGCTCGCCGCCCGCGACGCCGGGGTCAAGCGCGTGGTCTACGCGGCGTCCTCGTCGGCTTACGGCGAGGTCACGGCGGATAAGCAGGTCGAGACCATGCCGCCGCATCCGCTCTCGCCTTACGGCGTCTCCAAACTGGCGGGCGAATTCTACTGCCAAGCCTTCACGCAGGTCTACGGGCTGGAAACGGTCGCGCTGCGCTATTTCAACGTCTTCGGTCCGCGTCAGGACGAGACTTCGCAGTACGCCGCCGTGATCCCCAAGTTCATCAGCGCGCTGATCGCCGGGACTGCGCCGACGATCTACGGCGACGGCGCGCAGTCGCGCGACTTCACCTACGTCGATAACGTGGTGCACGGCAATCTGCTGGCGCTCAAAGCGCCCGACGTGGCGGGCGAGGTCATGAATCTGGCGATTGGCGGCAGCGTCTCGCTGCTCCAATTGATCGCCAAGCTCAACCGCATCTTGGGCACCGACATCCAGCCCATCCACACCGATCCGCGCGCGGGCGACATCAAGTTCTCGCGCGCCGACGTGACCAAGGCGACCGACCTGCTCGACTTCGCGCCGGTCGTCACCTTCGACGACGGTCTCGCCCGCACCGTCGAATGGTTCAAGCAGCGAGGTCAAGCGTGATGCTCAGGTGCCGCCCGACGCTCAAAGCGTCGGGCTACTCAACCAAGCCCGCTGAAGCGGGCTGTGATGCAGCCACCTTCAGGTGGCTTGAACCATTAGCCGGATGGTTCGAGCATCCGGCGGCGCTCACCCATAAATCGCCGCCATTTGTTGTCTCCCCTCTCCCCGAACTTGTTCGGGCACCCGCTTGCGTGGGAGAGGGGTCGGGGGTGAGGGGCTGCACTTTCCTCAGCACTCAGCACTCAGTACTCGGTACTTCTTTATGAAAGTCACCCACGTCATCAAGGCGACCCGCATCGCCGGAGCCGAACGTCACCTGACCATTCTCCTGCCCGCGCTCAAGGCGCGCGGCGTCGATGTCTCGCTGCTGCTGATCGAAGACCCTGCCAAGCCGGTTGACGATTTCGTGGCGCTGCTCGAGGCGAGCGGCATCCCGGTCACCCGCATTCGCATCGACCATCACCTTGACCTGCGCCTGATCGGTCGGCTGCGCCGCGCCCTGCGCGCTCAGCGCCCCGATATCGTCCATACCCACCTCATCCACGCCGACCTGTACGGCATGGTGGCGGCGAAGCTGGCGCGCGTCCGCACCGTCATTTCCAGCCGCCACAACGACAACAACTTTCGCCGCTCTGCTGCCAGTGCGGACGCTCCATCGCCTGCTCTGGCGACTGACCAGCGCTGGGATCGCCATTTCGCGGTCGATTGCCCGCTTCTGCGTCAGCGTCGAAGGCGCGCCGCCCGCCAAGATCACCACCGTCTACTACGGGCTGACCTTCCAACCGCTGGATCGCACCGCAGCGGGGTCGGCGCTGCGCCAAGACCTCGATCTTCCCGCCGACGCCCCGCTGATCGGGCTGGTCTGCCGCCTGATCGACCAAAAGGGCGTCGCCTACGGGCTGCGCGCCTTCGCCCGCATCGCGCCCCAGTTCCCCAACGCCCATCTAGTGATCGCCGGGGACGGATCGCGCCGGAAAGCGCTAGAAGCGGAGGCGAAAACCCTCGGCATCACCGACCGCGTCCATTTCCTCGGCTGGCGCGATGACTCGGCGGCGGTCTTGGCGGCGCTCGATGTCTTGTTGATGCCCAGCTTATGGGAGGGCTTTGGCTTGGTCATGCTCGAAGCGATGGCGCAGACCGTGCCGATCATCGGCAGCGCCGTCAGCGCCATCCCCGAAGTGGTGATCGACGGCGAAACCGGGCTGCTCGTCCCCCCGCGTGACGTGGCGGGGCTGGCGAACGCGCTGGCGACCCTGCTGACGGACGCGCCGCTGCGCCGTCACATGGGTTTGCTCGGTCAAGATCGCGTCGAAACCGTCTTCTCGGTCGATCAAATGGTCGCCGACACGCTGGCGGTCTACAGCAAATTCGCCTGATTTGACCTCACCCTGCTGCTGCTAGCTCCCCCTCTCCATGCAATGGAGAGGGGGTTGGGGGGTGAGGTCTGCAACTTGCGTTAGAATGAACGGATTGACTGCCAACTACATCCCCGGTGACTCCATCCCCATGACCCAACCTGAACCGATCCGCGTCTTACGCATCATCGCCCGCCTGAACGTCGGCGGTCCCGCCATCCACGTCGCGCTGCTGACCGAGAAGCTCGGCGCGCCGACTTACGCCAGCACGCTGGTCTGCGGCACGGTCGGCGAGGGCGAAGGCGATATGCAGTATTATGCCGAGGCGCGCGGCGTCCATCCCGTCATCATCCCGGAGTTGGGGCGCTCGCTCCACCCCCTGCGCGACGTGGTCACCATCTGGAAGGTCTACCGCCTCATCCGCCTGTACCAGCCGGACGTGGTGCATACTCACACCGCTAAAGCCGGTTTTGTCGGGCGCGTCGCCGCCTGGCTGGCGGGCGTCCCGGTGATCGTCCACACTTTTCACGGGCACGTCTTTCACGGCTACTTCAGCCCGACCACCACCCGCATCTTCATCCTGCTTGAGCGGATCACCGCCCGCATGTCCGACACCGTGATCACGCTGACCGAGGGCTTGCGCCGCGAACTCGCCGACGAGTACGGCATCGCCCGCAAGTCAAAAATCACCGTGCTGCCGCTGGGGTTGGATTTGCAGCCCTTCGCCGCCACCATCCGTAAAAATGGCGCCTTCCGCCGCGAATACGACATTCCGGCCGAACGCCCCGCTGATCGGCATCGTCGGGCGGCTCGTCCCGGTCAAGAATCACGCCCTCTTTCTCGATGCCGCCGCCCGCGTCCATGCCCAGCGCCCTACCGCCCGCTTCGTGATCGTCGGCGACGGTGATCTGCGCGCCGACATCGAGGCGCAGGTTGACGCGCTTGGCTTGCGTGACGCGGTCGTCTTCACCGGCTGGCTGCGCGACGTTGCGCCGGTCTACGCCGACCTCGACGTCAACGTGATCAGCAGCGTCAACGAGGGGACGCCGGTCAGCGTGATCGAGTCGCTCTCGGCGGGCTGCCCGGTGGTGGCGACGGCGGTCGGCGGCTTGCCCGATCTGCTCGATGGGGGCGAACTGGGCGCGCTCGTGCCTTCCGGCGACGTCGAGACGCTCGCCGCCGCGCTGATCGACGCACTCGACAACCCGCCCGATCCGGAACCCGCCCGCGCGCTGATGCTCGACCGCTACAGCATTGATCGCCTCGCCCGCGACCTCGACAGCTTGTATCGCGGGCTGCTGGCGAAGAAGCGCCGTTAATCACACGTGATTGATTCGCCATCCTCTAGCGGTCGATATGCGCCTGTCGTAAGGTCGATGCGATAAGTGACGTTCGTCTCTACGTAGATCGCATCATTGGGGCAGAGCGCCATCACGCGGAGCGGCTGATTGACTATCTCTATCTTCTGGCGACAGATGCTCAGGGTTTGGGTGGTATCGAACACCAGCCGCGCGCCGTCGGCGCTGTACACCAGCAGTTCGTCGCAACCGTGCGCAGTGCTCGCCTTGCCGCTGATGATCATGAGATAGTGTTCGTTGGGCGTCCAAAAGAGTAAAGTACCCGGCGACCCGTTAGCGAGCAGGTCTTGGCGGATGCGCTGCTCGGTCTCGTGGTCGGTGATCTCGAAGCCGGAGATCGCCTCATCGCAGCAGAACGACAACTGCGCCGTGTAGCGTCCGCTGGGCGACTCGAACGCTCCTCCCTGCGTGCCACTGATCGGCGTTTCGAGGGACGGGCGCGAGTTGAACTGACAGCCCGCTAACAGCAGGATCAACAGCAGTCCTACCCGCTTCACCTGAGTAATTCTCCTGTCAGATGAACGCGCTTCAATGCGCCAATGTACGCGCTGACGTCTTCCGACTTGTCGAAACAGTGGATTTCGTAGAAGTAGACCAAGCCGACCGTCCATTCCGCCGTGCAGGCACGCGACGGCGAATCCGGATCATATGCCATCTGGTAGTAGGCGTCGCGCGAGATTTCGGTATCGTTGACGATGAAGCGCATCAGGTAGCCGCGCGTCAGAGCAAAGCCGCTCGCGCCGACGATCAACACCAGCGCAGCGACGGCGGTCAACAGCCGGACTCGCTTTGATTTGGGTAATTTCACCGCAGGGTCCCCCACTGATCCATTCGCAAGATTCCCGCTTTGTCTCTTATCATAGCGCCGAATTAATTGTGCCAGCACAAAGCGTGCAAAACCCCACCCTCATGATGTATACTTTGAACTCAATTACAAAATGCAAATTCTTCACGCAGGAGCAGCCGGGATATGCGCGTTTCGATATTACAGGATCAACTCGCCAGAGGTTTGAACATCGTCGGTCGGGCTATCGATAGCCGCCCAACGCTCCCGGTGCTGGCGAATATTCTGCTGGCGACCGAAGACGGGCGGCTGAAGCTTTCCGCCACCAATCTGGAAATGAGCATCACCACCTACATTGGCGCCAAGATTGATCAGCCGGGTTCGATCACGCTGCCCGCCAAGACCTTCGCCGAACTGGTCAGCAACCTGTCGCCGGAGCGCGTCGATTTGACCCTCGACCCCTCGACCCAGACCGTCAACGTCCGCTGCGGCATGACCAACTCGAACATCAAGGGCATCAGCGCGGGGGAGTTTCCCCCCATCCCCGAACCGAGCGACCCCGACGTCGTGCTGCCCGCTAAGCTGATCCGCGACATGATCAACCAGACCGCTTTCGCGGCGGCGAAAGAAGACAACCGCCCGATCCTGACCGGCTTGTACACCCATTTCGAAAATGGCGTCATGACCTTAGCATCGGCTGACGGCTACCGGCTTGCCATCCGCACCGCCCAGCTTGAGACGAACTTCAGCGAGCAGCGCACGCTGGTCATCCCCGCCAAGACGATGGGCGAACTCGCCCGCATCATCGGCGACGAGGACAAAGAAGTCGGCATCACCCTCCCCGGTGAGCGCGATCTCGCCCTGTTCTACTACGAGAGCACCACCATTTCGACCCAACTGCTCGAAGGCAAATTCCCGGACTTCGGCGCGATCATCCCCAAGAGCTACAGCACGGCGGTGACGGTCTACACCACCGACCTGCTGCGCGCCTGCAAGCGTGCCGAGATTTTCGCCCGCGATAGCAACTACAGCGCCCGCATCTTCGTCGCTCCGGCGAAGGGACCCGGCGAACCGGGCGAAGTCACCGTCATCGGCAAGAGCGCCGAGCGCGGCGATAACGAAGGCATGATCGACGCGGCGGTCGAGGGCGAGTCGCTCGAAGTCGCCTTCAACATCCGCTACCTGATCGACGTGCTCAACGTGATCGACGACGAGCGCGTCGTCATCGAAAGCAACGGCTCGGCGCACGCGGGCGTCATCCGCCCCGAAAACCGCAGCGACTATATCTACATCGTCATGCCCATGAGCATCAACCGCTAGCGAACATCGCACCCCAAGAGTTATCTGTCGGGGCATTTTACGACTGCCCCGACATTTTGCGTTTACGCAAGGAGCTTCAATGACGGGTGTTTAGCCCCTCGGCTGGAGGGTTTGTCGCCCGCCAAACCTTACCAGCGAGCCTGAAGGGGCGACGAAGCACTCGTCTCTTCGCCCCTTTAGTGGGGCGCGTTTTAGTTAGCGACGGGTTTAGAAACCTCGCGCACCGCCATATGGCAATTTCACTTCACTAAATCCAACTTCACCTCAGTCCTCAGTCCTCGACCCTCAGTCCTATCTTCACCCTTTTATCCCAAGCTGCGCCCCTCGCTTTAACCCAACATAACCCAAGCGACACCACCGTTATATTAAATTCTGTGTACGACTGTTCAAAACCTGTTCACAAGTCTGTTCATAAGTCGCGCCGTCCTGTTCACAACTCGTCGAGTCACGATTCATAACTTTCGACTCCGAAGCACCCCATTAACAGTGACTCGGCTGCTACCTGTTGAAACTGTTCACAACTCCGCCAAGTTGTGAACAGGGTGGTGTTCATAACTTTTAGAACAAGTGCTCTGTATAACCCAAGTTTTACCCAAACCCGTTAAATTATCGTGGATAAAAGGGATATATTTTGCGATAACCCCGCCATTGGGGATACAGTGGGATAAGTTATCGACAGTTTCTACAGCCCTACTACAACAACTAAAATAAAGATAACTAAAACAGGGAAGAACCTTTGATAAAACAACTACGCGCGCGCCGCCATCCTTAGACCGGAAAGCTAACTCACGGAAAACCAGCGATGCAATCGGATGAATACGCAGCCCAACTAGAACACAAAGTCGTCATCTTGACGCGGCTCTCCGAAATCAGCGCCGTCCTCAATTCGACTCTGAAAGTGAAACCTCTGCTCGCTTTGATCATGGAAGCGGCAGTCGAGATCGTCGGCTCCGAGGCGGCGTCCGTGCTGCTCTGGGATCACCACACCAATGATCTGCGCTTTGCCGCGACGACCACCAGCACCAGCGGGCAGTCGCTGATCGGGACGCCCGTTCCGCTCGAAGGCAGCATCGCCGGGACCATCCTGCGCGAGAACCGGATCGTGACCGTCGCCAATGCCGACCAAGATGTGCGCCACTACAGCGGCATCGATCAGGCGAACGACTTTCACACCCGTTCGGTGATCGGCGTGCCCCTGCGTTCGCGCAACCGGGTGATCGGCGTACTCGAAGCGGTCAACAAGCGCCAGCTCCCGTGGACGGACGACGATGCCAACTACCTCTCGATCCTCGCGGCGCAAGCGGCGGTCGCCATCGAAAGCGCGCAGTTGATCTCGGCGCTGCAAAAAGCGAACGACGAACTCAGCCAGCTTGACAAGCTCAAGAGCAGCTTTATCGCCATCGCCTCGCACGAACTCCGCACCCCCTTGGGCGTGATCCTCGGCTATGCCAGCTTTTTGCAGGATATGGAAGACGGCGAAGTCCACGAACTCGCCTCGAAAGTCGTCGGCAGCGCGCTGCAGCTCCGCCGCATCATCGAGGATTTGACCAATTTGGGCTATATGGAGCAGAACGCCAGCGACCTGCATCGCGAAACGCTGGCGCTGGCGGACTTCCTGACCGAGATCGTCAACGATTTCCGCTCGTTGGTCGATGCCAAAGGGCACCAATTCGACTACGTGCCGCCCTCGCCCGACTTGCTCGTCGCGCTGGATCGCAGCCGAATGGGCATGGCAATCACCAACGTGCTCAACAATGCGCTGCGCTTCACGCCCGAAAACGGACGGATCGCCATCCAAACCGAACTACACGGCGGGCGCGAAGTCTGGATTCGCGTGACCGACAGCGGCATCGGGCTGCCCGCCGACCAGCTTGAGCGGATTTTCGAGCGCTTCTATCAGGTTGAAGACCACATGACCCGCACGCAGGGCGGCATGGGCATCGGCTTGAGCATCGCGCAGGCGATGGTCGAAGCCCACGGCGGTCGAATTTTCGCCACCAGCCCCGGCACCAATCGCGGATCGACCTTCACGATTGTCATCCCGCTCGCGCCCTGACGGAAGGGCGTGGGCAACCTTGAGGAGATCGTTTTTGAACGAATCGTCTTCGTGACTCACAAATCTGCTTTTCTCCCCTCTCCCCGCTTGCGTGGGAGAGGGGGTGACACCTCGTTTGCAGGCTATCGTGATGAGCGCGAGGATTCGGTGTAGGGGCGGGTCTCAGACCCGCCCTTCTAGGGAAAACCCCATCGCTGTACGCCCCGTCAGCTCCCCGCTTGCGTGGGTTGTGTATAGTTGGGTAAATGGTAGATTTTGATGTATCATTTATATGTTAGATGGAGTAATTTGTGTATATGGTGATGATATGGTTTTGTGGGTAAAGATTTGTGTTGTTAGTTGTTGGGTAAAGGTTTTGAGTATTGGATTATGTGTTTGGTAATGATAGTAGGTAGATAGAGAGATGTTTGTAAATTGTTGTGTTTATAGGGTAATGTTAGTAGTGTAATGGATATTGCGTTGATTGGTGTTGATGGGGGTTTAAGTTTATTAATGTCATATTTGATGTATATGGTGAAGTGATGTAGGTGTTAGTTAAGATAGTAATTGGAAATTGGTTGGTGTGATGTGGGAATGATGGTGAGTAGGTGTGATGGGTTTTAAGTAGGATGGGATGATGTGATAAGGATTGGTGTTCATTCAGAGATTGTTGGTGAGTAGGTAAAGTGTGTGTAGATGATGAATACAGTGCAATGGGGTGAGTTTAGGTGATTTTTTTGTTGGGTAGGTTTTCAAGTGTGGTGGGCACAGCGCGCAGTTCGCGCTGCGCGTGGGATGTACAGCGGGTGCGCGTGAAGAAGTGGGATGAGCAGGGCATCAAGGGCATCAGTTTATGGGTGCATGGGGGTAGGTGGATGGGGGGTGAACGCTCAGGCAGCGCTTATAGAGCAGCTATCGTCGCATAGGCGTGCAAGGCACACACCGCACGCGCAGCACGTCAGCGCCGCAGGGGACGGGCGGCGGGAGCCGCCCACGCCCAGAAAAAAAAGAAAAAAAAGGAAAAAGAGGAGGCGGGGGTGAGGGGCTTGGAGCGTTCCCGTGATCTTCCCCACTCCCTGACGGAAGTCGATCCGCCTCCAGCCAGCAGAATAGGCTATACTTAGCTCAAGAAGCGAAACTGATTTCGTAATTCATTCTGAGGGGAAGCCATTATGAGTGTGAAGCTAACTTGGATGGGACACTCCGCCTTTGCGCTGGACGTTGATAGCCATCCCGTCGTCGTCGATCCATTCCTCACAGGTAATCCGCTGGCGTCAACCACGCCCGACCAACTCGCGGCGGAGGTCATCCTCCTGTCGCATGGGCATGGCGATCACCTCGGCGATACCGTCAGCATCGCCCAGCGCACCGGGGCGAGCGTCGTGACCAATTTTGAGATCGCCAACTGGCTCGGCGCAAAAGGTGTCAAGCCGACCTACGGACTCAACACGGGCGGGAGTTATGACTTCGGCTTCATGACCGTCAAATCGATCCCGGCGATTTACAGTTCATCGCTGCCCGATGGCACGTACGGCGGTCTGTCCTGTGGCTACTTGATCACCACGCGGGACAGCGGACTCAAGCTCTACTTCGCGGGCGATACCGCCCTGTTCTCGGATATGCAGTTGGTCGGCGACGTGGGCATCGACCTCGCCTTCCTGCCGATTGGCGACTTCTACACGATGGGACCCGACGACGCCATCAAGGCGATCACCTACGTCAAGCCGCGCTTCGTCGTCCCCATGCACTACAACACCTTCCCGATGCTCGTGCAGGACGCCAGCGCGTGGGCGAACCGCGTCGGCAGCGAAACCACCGCTCAGCCCATCATCCTCGATCCGGGCGGCTCCTACACGCTCAGCTAAACCGAACAATCACGTCGGAGAGGCAGGCGACAGCATCGCCGCCTCTCCAAAACCGAGTTCAGGGAAAGAAGGTTCACCACCGGGCGCGCTTGCTGCGCCAGTATCTCGCGCTCGCTTGAAGCCGCTGATCCGTAGCAGTTATTCCGAAGCCCTTTGCCCGTTCTAAGCGACCGTTTGAAAAGTGCTGCTGCTCACAGTTGCTGTGTACTTGCTTGCTCCCCTCCCTGAATTCGGGGAGGGGTTGGGGGGGGCAGCGTTTCCTTGACCCCGCGCGAGCTTCTCAAACGACTTCTCAGTGGCTCCAATCACCGTCAGTTCGATATCCATATTCAATCTGATGCTGGAATCGGCGTATGGTTGTAAGAATAGGTGATAAGGATCACGCTTGTGGTTAAGATCGTGGTGATTGACGACGAAGCGGAAGTTTGCAATCGAGTGGGTGCTTGGCTCGAAGCCGAAGGCTATGAAGTCACGAGCGCGATCAATGGACGCCTCGGGCTAGAAGCCATCTATCAGGAAATCCCCGACCTGATTGTCTGCGACATCGCAATGCCGGAGATGGATGGGCACGAAGTGCTCATCGAAGTGCGCTCAACCCGCAACCTCAATCACATTCCTTTTGTGTTCCTGACCGCTGCGGATGATCGCGATGAGGTGCGTAAAGGGATGAACTTGGGGGCGGACGACTACCTCGGCAAGCCCGTCACCCAACTGGAAGTTGTCAATGCCATTCGGTCGCGGCTCTACAAACAGGCGACGCAGGACCAGCAGGCGCAAAATCTTATCAACGTGCTCAATACCGCTTTTGCCGAAGAACGCGAGAAACGCCTGCTAAAATCGCGTATGATCGCTCTGTTCTCGCATGATTTTCGCAATCCTCTGGCTGCGGTTCTGGCGTCTTCGAATATCATCCGGAACTATAACGACCACCTTTCGCCCGAGCGCAAGCTGCTGCACCTTGATCGCATTGATGGATCCGTCCATTTGCTGATTGAAATGCTCAACGACATGATGACGGTCGCAGAACTCGAAGACAGTCAGCTCAAATACACGCCTCACCTGATTGACTTCAGTTATTTCGTTGAAGTCATTATGGAAGAATTCCGCTTGATTGATCAGAATGACCATATGCTGACGGTTGACTCCACTTTGAAAGGACTGGTAGAAGCCGACCCCAAACTCTTGCGTCAGATCCTCTCGAACTTGATCTCGAATGCGCTCAAGTATTCCCCCATCCATTCTGAAGTCAGCCTAACCCTGTCTCACGACGACAACCGAATTAATCTGCGCGTCCATAATTGGGGCGTCGCTATCGCTGAAGAAAGCTTACAGCACATATTTGATCCATTTTATCGTGCCGAAAACGCCACCTCTATGAAGGGTACTGGGCTGGGGCTGAGTATCGTCAAGGAATGTGTAGAACGCCATGAGGGGCGCATCAGCGTCGTCAGCTTCGCCGGAGAAGGAACGACGTTTGTCGTGGATTTGCCCCTAATTCGAGAGTAGTTTTTACGGCGACCGTAGACTTTTTCCTCACCCCGGAGCCGCCCCTTCCAGCAGTGCTATCGCATCAAGTTCGAACTCAAGATGATGACGGCTCACAACCTTCTTGTCGGGGCGAATCTACGTATTCGCCCACTGGGGCAGACACCCAGAGGCTTGTCCGCTAATGAGTATGTTGCCCACTGAAGGGGCGACCTGTGCGCAGATCGAAAGGCGACCCCTTTAGTGGGTCGCTAAGTTTTTCGCTAGCTGGCGGTTTAAACCGCCAGCGGCGCAAGGCAGAAAGGTGATTTAAGCTTTTTGTATGATCGCCAATTTTACGGATCGCTGACTTTGAAAATGACGCTGGTGCCCGGTACTTCTCCCCCTCTCCATGCAATGGAGAGGGGGTCGGGGGGTGAGGTTTTGTCAGCAACGCAAAAGCTTAAATCAGTTCAGATTTTAATTTTGGACAAGCCTACCCAGGTCTACCTCTATTCAAGGATGATGGCGGCTCACAACCTTCTTGTCGGGGCGAATCTACGTGTTCGCCCACTGGGGCAGACACCCAGAGGCTTTCCGCTAATCATCGCCCACTGAAGGGGCGACCTGTGCGCGGATCGAAAGGCGACCCCTTTAGTGGGTCGCTAAGTTTTTCGCTAGCTGGCGGTTTAAACCGCCAGCGGCGCAAGGCAGAAAGGTGATTCAAGCTTTTTGTATGATCGCCAATTTTACGGATCGCTGACTTTGAAAATGACGCTGGTGCCCGGTACTTCTCCCCCTCTCCATGCAATGGAGAGGGGGTCGGGGGGTGAGGTTTTGTCAGCAACGCAAAAGCTTAAATAAGTTCAAATTCTAATTTTGGACAAGCCTACAGGTCTACCTCTATTCAAGGATGATGACGGCTCACGATCTTCTTGTCGGGGCGAATCTAAGTGTTCGCCCACTGGGGCGGACACCCAGAGGCTTGTCCGCTAATGAGTTGCCCACTGAAGGGGCGACCTGTGCGCAAATCGAAAGGCGACACCTTTAGTGGGTCGCTAAGTTTTTCGCTAGCTGGCGGTTTAAACCGCCAGCGGCGCAAGGCAGAAAGGTGATTCAAGCTTTTTGTATGATCGCCAATTTTACGGATCGCTGACTTTGAAAATGACGCTGGTGCCCGGTACTTCTCCCCCTCTCCATGCAATGGAGAGGGGGTCGGGGGGTGAGGTTTTGTCAGCAACGCAAAAGCTTGAATCAGTTCAGATTCTAATTATGGACAAGCCTACCCAGGTCTACCTCTATTCAAGGATGATCACGGCTCACAACCTTCTTGTCGGGGCAAATCTACGTGTTCGCCCACTGGGGCAGACACCCAGAGGCTTGTCCGCTAATGAGTCGCCGCCGAGGAATTAATCCCTCGGCTCACCGAAACGGGGTCTTCGACCAATCGACCGGCGCGCGCTTGATGTTCGGCTTGCTGTGCCCGCCCAGCGTATCCCACGGCATGACGTTCGGCTGCGTCCAGTCGATCTTGTGGGCGTAGGCGCGTCCAATCGCCTCCATCAGCGCGACCTCCGCCGGGGCGTGCGAATCGAGCGCCAGTTTGGTCGGGTCGAGCGTCGTCGTGATGCCCAGCGCGGCGTCGAGGTTATCGCGCGTGAGCTGTGGGTTGTAGCGCCGGAAATCCATCCGGCTGCCGTAGATCGCGCGGGTGCTGTACGCTTGCTGAAGCGCGGCGTCGTCCATCCCCTTGAGGATCAGGTATTCCACCCAGTCTTTCAGCCAAAAGCGCGAGGCATCGCCCTCGCCGAACAGAAACGGGACGTAGCCCGTCCCCAGCGAGACCATCATCACGTTGTCGGCGACGAAGCCCTCGTCCGCGCCGATGTACTCCATCGCTTCGATGGCGACGGCGAGGCACGGGTTGGCATTGACGCCGACGCCGCCGTCGATCAAGTTGCCCATGACTGGCGGAAAGTAGATCGGCGCGGCGCCGCTGGCAGCGACCGCACCCGGCGAGCGGCCAGTCGGCGACGGCGGCTAAGCCCGGTCCTTTGCTGACGATGTAGTAGGTATCGCCAACCCGGACGTCTTTGGTCGTCATGAAGACAATCGGGCGGGTCAGGTCGCCGATCGTGACGCCGCTCGCCAGCGGTTGCAGCGCCTCGATGAAGGTCTCCAGCGGATACAAATAGCGCATGCCGCCGAGCAGATAGCGCAGCCACGTCAATAGGTTGGCGGGCGGGAAGGCGTTCGGCAGCCGGTCGCGGTAGACTTGTTCCAGCAAGTCGTTCGCCGTCATGCCGATGCCCAACCCGGCGGCGATGATCGCGCCGGTGCTGGTGCCGCCCACCATGTCGAACAACTGCTGGCAGGGCTTACCCGTCATTTGCTCCAACTCGGCGAGCATGGCAATCGGGATCATGCCCCGCATCCCGCCGCCATCGACCGAGAGAATGGCTTTTTTGCCTTCCGGGTTAAAATCGAGCATGATTTTGCTCCGCATAAGTTCAATGTTATTTTTCAAGCGATGTCTTTCAGGATAAGCGGATTTGCGAAAATATGCACGCCGAAGGTTGATCGCGCTGTTGCTGGGGGTGCTGCTGGCGCTCGTGCTGGGTGAGGCGCTGTTGGCATGGTTCGACCCGTTAGGGTTTGCGTACTTCCGTGATCAACAAACGCTAGCGTCGCTGCTGCTTCCGGACCCGCGTGGTTATAACTTCCGTAGCGGAACGCACGTGCTTTCTTCGTTCACATTCACCCTGCTGGCGGATGGGACGCGTGCCGTCCCTTCCACCAACCCGGCGTCGTCGCTTCCGTTGGTCTTCGTGGGCGACAGCGTGACCTTTGGCTATGGCGTGGATGACGCGCAAACGTGGGTCAATCTCGTCGCGCGCCAGCGCCCCGACTTCCACATCGTCAACGCGGGCGTGAGCGGCTACAACTCGACCAACGTCCGCCGCACCGTCGAGCAGTATCCCGCCGCCGCCGCCCTCGTCTACCTGATCGTCAACAACGACGCCGAGCCGGAAAATCATCCGGATTTCGCGCCGTCGCCGCCGCCGGAAGGGGGCAGTTGGCTGGCGCTCTATCTCGTCAACCTGCCGGAGTATCTGCATCCGGTCGGCGCCGACGAGTTGATCGCGCGCGGCGACATCGAGCGCTTTTTCGACGATCTGCGGGCGATCTCGCGCCGACGGTCGCGTGCGGCTGGTCGCCTTCGACGACGCCTTCGGACGGATGACCGCCGCGAAGTTTCCCGACGTCGCCTTGATCGAGCGGGGACGGATCGCGTCAGTCCGGCGGATGGGCATCCCGGCGTGCGCGGCAATCAGGAGATCGCCGCGCAAATGCTGCCGCTCCTGCCGCGCTGATTTGTTGTGCTTGGTTGCCAACCGATTTTGCCTCACCCGCAAGCTGAGCATCCCATCTGCTTTTGCCCTCTCCCCTCCTTGAATTCGGGGAGGGGATGCGAGCGCAGCGAGTGGGGGTGGGGTCAAGGTGTGCAATTTGGGAACCGATCAACTTGTCATCTGTGAGTATTGTCTCAATGCGGTGTAAGCCTAACCAATGTATACTTTTGGAAAATGCAGGGAAGGACGATTTTATGAGCAAGCGGAGTTTAGCTTTTGTGCTGGTTGGGCTGCTGGCGGCGCTCCTCCTGAGTACGATGATCAGCGCCGACCGCGCGCAGGATTTTGGCACGAACTGGACGGTGAGCTACTACAACAGCACCGACCTATCCGGTTCGGTCGTCTACACCGAACAGCTCCCCAACGGCATCAACATCAACTGGGGCACCGGCTCCCCGAACCCGGCAGTCAACGTGGACAACTTCTCCGCCCGCTTCACGTCGGTGCAGTTGTTCAACGCCGGGACCTACGAGTTTGTCGCTTCGTCGGATGACGGCATTCGCGTCTTCATCGACGGCGTGCTGGTGCTGGATCGCTTTGTCGGGCGGGTGCTGACGACCGACCGCTTCCAGCAGACGCTGACGGCGGGGACGCACTCGCTGACGGTGGAGTACGTCGAGTTCATCGACCAAGCCGCCGTCCAGTTCCAGTGGTTTCAGGTCACCGGCGCCTTGACCCCCGGCTTGACGCCCGGCGTCGGCGGCGGTCCGCTGATCAACCCGACCGCCTCGCGCATCCCACCGACGCCGCTGCCGCCGATCCCGGCGGGCGCGCTCACCGGCACAGTGATCCGCGCGGCAGTGCTGCGCGTCCACAACGCGCCCTTCATCGGCGCACCGTCGATTGACCGGGTGCTGCGCGGGCAGACCTATGCGGTCATCGGACGCGACGACACGGCGCACTGGTTCTTGATCCAGATGTACGGCAAGCAGGGTTGGGTCTGGGATTACTATTTCCACGTCAACGGCAACGAGTACAACGCGCAGGTGGCGAGTCCCTTCACGACGGCGGGCGATCCGGCGGCGATGACCGGGGTCGTCGTCCAGTCACAGGCGGGGCTGCGGCTGCGCGCCGAGCCGACCGTGCTGGCGACTCAGACCGGGCGCATCCCGTGGGGCGAGATCATGCCGCTGATCGGCAAGACCGGCGATGGCGGCTGGTATCAGGTCGTCTTTAGGGGGACGATTGGTTGGGTCGCGTCGAGCTACGTCAAAGTCGTCGAGGGCGATCCGGTCAACGTGCCGGTGCGCTAATTTCTGGTTGTTTCGTAGGGGCACGGCACGCCGTGCCCCTACACAATGTCTATAGATTATCTCCGCACCGACTTCGTCACGTTGACCGGTAGTTCCTCGATCAGCGTGCCGTCGACCATGATCGCAAACTGATACCAACCCGGTTGGGCGAAAGTCACGTCGAACAACTCGTAGGTGTAGACGCAGTGGACGTCCTCGCCGCTCTGCCCTGTAGTCATCCGCGCGATCTGGCGGTCACTGGGGATCGGTCCCGGCAAGCCGTCCTCGTCCACGAATGTGACTATAATCTCGAACTCGCGCCCGTATTCGACCGGGCTGCCGGTGAAGCGCGCGACCAGCAGCAGCTTCGCCAACGTGAACGGAAAGCTCGCGGACGTGATGCCGGTGTAGATGCCGGTCAGGTTGAGCAGATTGCCCGGTTCGCTGGTATAGGCGTCGTGCGCCAGCGTGAGAATAGTCAAGCGCATGGGATGATCCTGTCGGTGCAAAGGTTATCGGCAGATCATATTATACTCGTCGGCGGAAAGAGTAGGGGCAGAACTCAGTTCTGCCCCTACCGACGATTCTGGTGCGCCCCCGTTTGTGAGAACCCTCTCGCTTACGTATAATCTCGGTGATTGCCTGACGCAGCGCTGGAACGGGTATGACGGACGACCTGATCGGTAAGAAAATTGGCGGCTATGAAATCCTTGAGCTGATCGGGCATGGCGGCATGGCGAGCGTTTACCGCGCTCAGCAGGTCTCGATGAACCGGGTGGTCGCCGTCAAAATTCTGCCGCGCCAATTCCTCAACGACGAAACCTACATGCAGCGCTTCAACCGCGAGGTGCGGATCGTCGCCCAGTTGGAGCACCGCAACATCGTGCCCGTCCACGACTACGGCGAAGCCGATGGTCAGCCTTACATCGTCATGCGCTATATGTCCGGCGGGTCGGTGGACGATCTGCTGCACGACGGCGCGCTCGACCTCGACCGCATCGTCAGCATCATCGGGCAGATCGCCCCGGCGCTCGATTACGCGCACGGCAAGAACGTGCTCCACCGCGACCTCAAACCCAGCAATATCTTGATGGACGACGACGGCGGCGCGTACCTGACCGATTTCGGCATCGCTCGCCTCATGGGTGAAGTCAACAATAACGCTACCATCACCAAACACGGTGTCGTCGGCACTCCGAGCTACATGAGTCCCGAACAGGCGCAGGGACAGCCGCTCAACAACCGCAGCGACATTTACTCGCTCGGCGTCACCCTGTTCGAGATGGCGACCGGCAAGCGCCCGTTCGAGAGCGACACGCCTTACGGCATCGCCGTGCTGCAAGTGACCGCGCCGCCGCCCCAGCCGCGTTCGCTCAACCCGGACTTGTCCGCCCCGGTCGAGGACGTGATCCTCAAGGCGCTGAGCAAAGACCGCGAACGCCGCCACGACACGGCGGTGCAGTTGGCGGACGTGCTCAAAGACGCCGCCGAGCACAAGTCCAACGGCTTTGACACCCAGCGCGGCTATCCGCGCCCGGAACTGCCGCCTAGCGTCGATGAAACCGCCGAGGCGGTCGCTTCCACCCCGCCGCCGATCAACAACGCTTACACGCCGCCTCCGCCCGCGACTTCGTCTTACACCATCCCGCCTGTAGGCAGCGGCGTTCGCCGCCGGTTGCCGCGCCGCACCGGGGGTAATCTGCTGGTCAGCGTCTTGCTCGGCGGCGCGATTGGCTGCGGCTTGCTGGCGCTGCTCGGCGTGATCGCTTTCGTCGTCATCAACGGCATTCTGCATGCGGACATCACGCCCACGCCGACCCTTCCCGGTGGGGTGCTGGCGTCACCTGCGCCGACCAACACGCCGATTCGCGGCGTGCGACCAGCGCGCGCCGCCCCGACTGCAACCGCGACCGAAGTCAACCCGGTTGGGCAGCGCCCGACGCTGCCGCCGCTGACTGACGGCTCCATCGTCTACTTCGCCGAGCGCGGCGACAACTTCGACCTCTACAAGCTCGACTTGCAGACCCGTCGCGAAACCCAACTGACGGATACGCCGTCCAACGAACTCGATCCGGTGGTCTCGCCCGACGGCACGCAGATCGCCTACGTGTCCGACCTCGACGGCGACTACGACCTCTACCTGATGGACGTGGACGGCGGGGGCGCTCGCCGCCTGACCGACAACGCCGTCACTGACCGCGCCCCGGCGTGGAGTCCTGACGGCGAGTGGATCGCCTACTCGTCGGATACGCTCGGCGACGGCGCGCACGACCTCTACCGCATCCGTCCTGACGGCTCCGGCGCGACCCGCCTCTACAGCGACGGCAATCGCAACAGCGACCCATCGTGGAGTCCCGACGGCGCGAGTTTGGTCTTCTCCGGCGGCGCGATCCATGACGCCGCGACGTGGGAGATCAAGCGGCTCGACCTCGCCTCCGGTGGTGTGACCTCGCTCACCAGCAACAACGTCAAGGACTGGCAGCCGATCTACGCGCCCGACGGCGGGCTGACCTACCTGAGCGACGGCGATGGTCACGCCGCGATTGCCCGCATGAACGCCGACGGCAGCGGTCAGCGCGGCTTCTACGATGGCGTCGGCTACGAATGGGGTGTCCGCTACAGTCCTTCCGGCAGCCTGATCACCTTCAACAGCGACGTCAGCGGGCGCGACGAAATTTACTTGATGAATGCCGACGCGACTAACGTCCGCCCGGTCACCGATTTGGGCGGCATGTTCGCCGATTGGCTGCCATGACCGCCGTCACCCGCGCCGAAGCGACCGCCGACGCCATCCGCCTGAGCATTCTGAGCGGGCAAATCCTCAGCGGCGAGCGCTTGGTCGAACTCAGCTTCGCCCAGTCGCTCGGCGTCAGCCAGAACACCGTCCGCGAGGCGCTGCGCATCCTCGAAGCCGAGGGTTGGGTCGTCAAACAGGCGCGGCGCGGCGTCCACGTCCGCAGCTTCAGCCCCGCCGATGCCGCCGAAGTCTGCGCGCTGATCGAAGCGGTTGAGCCGCTGGCGCTGGCTTGGGCGCTGGAGCGGATCGACAAAATCGCCCGCGCCGACCTCACCACGTTGCTGGCGGCGGCGCGCAAGTCCGCCGATAAAGGCGATCTGCTGGCGGCTTTCGCCCACCTGATCGCCTTCCACGAGCGCATCGGCGCGGCAGCGGATCGCCCGATCACGCTGCACCTGCTGGCGACGCTCTACAATCAGGTCCGCCTGCTCGAAGCGCTACGCCATGCCCGCGCGCCGCGCACCGCCCGCGAACTCGATGCCCAGATCAAGGCGCACGAGACGCTCGCCCGCGCCATCGCTGCCAATGATGCTGATGCCGCGTGCGACTGCCTCCACCAGCAGATCGCGCTTTACAGCGCCTCGACCGTCGCCGCGCTGCGGCTCGGCTCAACCTGACGCCCGTTCGCCGCTTGTTGGTCGCTTGCCCCTCGCCTCGCAAAGCCGTGCTAGAATGCCTCAAGATTGAGTTTTCGAATCTCACTATAAGCGAATAATAAGGTGGCGATCATCATGCGAACTCCGGCTTTGGTTCGATTCATCGGCGTAATCGCGCTTCTTCTTCTGCTGATATTGGGCGGGCGCGCTGCTCCTGCTGCGGCGCAGAGCACGCCCGTTCCGCTGACGTTGACGGGCGATCAAGCAGCGAAATTCCAGCAAATTCACATGGTTAGCGCTACGGACGGCTGGGCGGTGGTCGGCATCCCCGATCCCTATCAAAGTCCTGATCTCCCACCCGATCCGGTTTACGCGGGCACCTTTGCTCACGTGCTCCACACACATGACGGCGGGCAAACGTGGATCGACGTGTCGCCGCCGACGCCCTTTGGCGACTCCTTCGTCATGCACTATCTGCCCTGCGACTGCTTCGACAACGGGCTGCTGAAATTCGCCTTTCTGGACGATCAGCACGCTTGGATCGCCAACGATCAGTTCGGCATCCCCAGCAACCAGATTTACAACTTGATCAGCGTCTGGGCGACCAGCGATGGCGGTGCGACATGGCAGCTCTCCGAACCGCTGGACGCCATCGCGGTGCTTGAAATGCGCTTCATCGATCCTCAGCATGGTTGGCTGATGCTGGGCAGCCAGCCGATGACGACCTATTATCTGGAACTGCCCTCCTCTTTGTATCAAACCGTCGATGGCGGGCTGCATTGGCAGATGATCGCCGACGATGGCATGAACCAGCACTACTACCCCAAACGTGACCCCATCAGCAGTCCCGAAACCGGCATCATTGACGCCAAGCATACCGGCATGGCATTCGACTCGCCGGAAAGCGGCTGGCTCACGTGGTCGCCCTTTGACCCGTCTTACGGCGTCCTGCGCCATACGGTGGATGGCGGAATCACGTGGCACAACGTTGACCTTCCCGACGATCCGCACCTGCCCGGTCAATATAATGGCTGCCTGCTGACCAACGTGCAGACGTTCGCGCCCGGATCGGTTGCGTTTCTAGCGCTCTGCTGGAATTACGAGGCTGGCGCTTATCAAAGCTGGCTCTACCGAACCACCGACGCGGGCGAAACTTGGCAAAGCGACGCGCTGCCGAACCTGATGCTGGTCTTAGGCGATCTAGCGACCGTGCCCCAGCTATTGCTGCTTGACGCGAGCACGGGTTGGATAGTCCAGTGCGAACCGCCGACCGACGTGTCCGCCTGTGACGATCCGGCGGCGCGCAGTCTGGCGCAAACGCTCGACGGCGGCGCGACGTGGACGACGCTCGCGCCGCTGCCCGCCGAACTCGCCCCGCTGGTTGATGCTTCTGGCGTGCCGCACTTCAGCTTCATCGACGCCGAATTCCGGTTGGGCGGTCGATAGCTCCGGCGGGCTGCTGACCACCATCGACGCCGGGAAAACGTGGGCGAAGCTGACGCCCGCGCTAGTGCCGCAAACGTAAACTGACGGTCGTAGGGGCAGGTTTTAAACCTGCCCCATTTGACCTCAAACCGCGCAGTCGTTCCCCTCTCTACGCAGTGGAGAGGGGGTTAGGGGGTGAGGTTTCAACCTGACGCTTTCCCCGCGCTTCCACACCTCCGCCTCACGCTTCAGCACTACCTCTGCTAAAATGCACGCATCATTCCCAAGCAATTGAGGATTCCGAATGAGACGTATTGCTTTACTGCTCGTGACTTTGACGGTGCTTGTCGGCGTTATGCCGACCACCGCGCAGGATGCGACCCAAGTCGCCGCGACGGACGGCGCGCCCGCCTTCGACCCGTCCGTCTGCGCCGATCATCAGGACGGCAGCGATCTGAGCGCGGATTGTGCCGCCATGATCGACGCCTACCCGGTGCCGCCCGACGTTGAGCACGTCGAGCAAGATCGCTACACGCTCGACACCTACAGCTTTTGGCGCGTGGGTCCTGACCCGATCCCGACCTTCGACGCCCCCGACAGCGCGCCGACCGGCGAAATTCCGGCTGGGCTTTAACTTCGTCAACGCCATCGACCTGAGCGTTGACGGTTGGCTGCAAATCGAGGGCGGCAAGTGGATTCGCCGCGACGATGCCAAATACTCGCAGGCGTCCTACTTCACCGGCGTGACCATCAGCGACAACCTCGACTATCCCTTCGCCTTCATCATCGACCTCAGCCGCATTTTCGTCTCCGCCTATCCCGGCGGACCGCGTTCGCAGGACAACGGGCGCTGGATCAAGCGCTACGAGCTGGTGCCGATCTTCGCCACCGCCACCGACCCCGATGGCTGGCACTGGTACATGATCGGACCCAATCAGTGGGTCGAGCAGCGCTTCGTCGCCAAAGTCCAGAAGATCGCGCGCCCCGAAGGGGTGAGCGGGCGCTGGGTCGCGGTCGATCTCTACGAGCAGACGCTGGTCGCCTACGAGGACGATACCCCGGTCTTCGCCACGCTGATCTCGTCCGGCTTGCCGACGCACGAGACGCCCGAAGGCTTGTTCAACGTCTGGGCGAACCTCCCGCGCGACGCGATGGCGGGCGCGACCGGCGCGCCCAGCGCCTACGCCCTGCAAAGCGTCCCGTGGGTGATGTACTTCGATGGCGGCGTTCAGCCTGCACGGGACTTACTGGCACGACCTATTCGGCTATCGCCAGAGTCACGGCTGCGTCAACTTGTCGATCAGCGACGCTAAATGGCTGTTCGACTGGTTTCACGCCGGTCTGCCCGATGGCGTGACCGAAATTACCAATCAGGTTTACGTCTACAGCTCCGGGACTTACGGCGTCACCGCCACCGGAATTTAATCTCCGCAGATACACGTAGGGGCACGGTGCAAGCTTCGATTGCCTTGCCGTGCTCCTACGCCATCCCCTCGCTTGACAACTTTCCTTCCAAAGTGCGCTATAATCCAAATCGAAAGAAACGAATTTGGAAGGCACGGTTCATGCGTTCACGCTCGCAGCGCCCTAGCTTGCTCATCCTCACCTTGATCGCGATGCTGTTCGCCGTCGCCTGCAACCTGACGACGACCCC
This sequence comes from uncultured Chloroflexia bacterium, assembly GCA_963848465.1. Lineage (GTDB taxonomy): Bacteria > Chloroflexota > Anaerolineae > Aggregatilineales > Phototrophicaceae > Flexifilum. Next base: position 90,567 of record CAWKDY010000009.1, read on the forward strand.
CCCGACGCCGACCGTCCGCCCGGAAACGCCGACCGCGACCCGCGTGGGTGCGCCGACGCTCTTTGCCTCGATCACGCCGCTGATCAACGGCGGCGGATCATCGGGTGGCGTGGTCGTGACCAGCGCCCCGCCTGCCAACTGCCCGCCGCCGAGCGGTTGGGTGCAGTATCAGGTGGAAGCGGGCGACTCGCTCAGTGGGCTGGCGGACGCCACCGGCACGACTTTGCAGACGCTCATTCAGGCGAACTGCCTTGCCGATCCCGATACACTCTTCACTGGGCAAACCCTCTACCTGCCGCGCTCTCCGGTCAGCGGCTAGCTGCCTAAACGGGGGCTTGACGGTTGGCGGTTGCCTCTTATACTGATTGAAGGCATTACGCTCAACTTGTGCTCGACGTAATAGTTGCCGACCTTTCCCTGTTGGCGGGTCAGCGTAATTGTGTTTTGTCGCCCGCTGACCACTGCAAGCTCGCATCAATTCAATCGAATCAAGCCGAAGCTCCGCTTGCGGAGCGCGGGGGAACCATCTGTGGGGTGAAGACGGCATCTACCGTCCGGGTATCCTTTCGACCCGAACCCGTCAGCTAACCTCGTAGGCTGCCCGAAAGGCTCGTTTCTCACGCCAAGAGAAACGAGCCTTTGTCGTATCTGTCGGTCTAACTTTGAGTTCGAAGTGATTCAACCTTCTTTCCATCACTTTGTCGCATCGCAGACCTAAAAATGGCATTGTTGCTCGCTTCTTCTCCCCCTCTCCATGCAATGGAGAGGGGGTCGGGGGGTGAGGTCATGCGAGCAAACCAAAAGCTTGAATCAGTTCTTCTCTTATCCGCATTGGAGGCATATTTTCTCGATGAGACTTGCTCAGTACCTTCCGAATCCGTTTCCGATCTGGCGCGACGAGTTTCATGGCTACAACCGCCAGCGCTTCCAGCATGATCTGCTGGCGGGCGTGACCGTCGCCGCCGTCGCGCTGCCGCTCGCGCTGGCATTCGGGGTCGCGTCCGGGGCGAGTGCCGCCGCCGGGCTGGTCACGGCGATTCTCGCCGGGTTCCTGATCGGCACCTTGGGCGGGGCGGGCTACCAGATTTCCGGACCGACCGGGGCGATGTCGGCGGTGCTGATCGTGCTCGCCAGCCGCTTTGGACTGGAAGGCATCTGGACGGCGGGCGTGCTGGCGGGCATCTTGATCCTGCTGCTCGGCGTGTTCAAGTTGGGGCAAATCGTCAACTTCATCCCCTCCGCCGTGATCGCCGGGTTCACCAGCGGCATCGCCGTGATCATCTTCATCGGTCAAATCGACAACCTGCTTGGTGTGCATACCGCCGGGGCGGAAAACGCGCTGCTCAAGTTGGTCGGGTACTTTCGCGGCGACATCGCGCCGAATCTGGCGGCGGTCGGCATCAGCCTGCTGGTGATCCTGATCATGGTGTTTTTGCCCAAGCGGATCAGCGCGCGTTTTCCCGGCTCGCTGCTGGCGTTGATCGTGGCGACGGTGATCGCGGTCATCCTCAAGCTAGAGGTGCCGGTCATCGGCGCTATCCCTCAGACCATCCTGCTCGATCAGCGGCTGCTCCCGACCCACATCCCATGGGAGCATCTGGGCGAGTTGATCATGCCCGCCTTCTCGATTGCGGCGCTCGGTGCTATCGAAAGCCTGCTCTGCGGCACAGTCGCCGGGCGCATGACCGGCGTCAAGATGGAACCCTCGCAGGAATTGATCGCGCAGGGAGTTGGTAACATCATCATCCCCTTTTTCGGCGGCGTTCCGGCGACGGCGGCGATTGCCCGCACCAGCGTGGGGATCAAGAGTGGCGGGCGAACGCGCGTCGTGAGCATCGTCCATTCGCTGGCTTTGCTGTTGGTCGTGCTGGTGCTCGCGCCGATCATCTCGCAGATCCCGCTGGCGGCGCTGGCAGGTGTGCTGGCGGTGACGGCCTGGCGCATGAACGAGTGGGGCGAAATCAGCGATATTTTCCGGCGGCGCTTCAAGAGCGCGCTGTTTGCCTTTATCAGCACCCTGATTGCCACCGTCGCGCTCGACCTCACCCAAGCGATCATTCTGGGCATCGGGCTGTCGGCGCTGATCTTCGTGTTTCAGAGCAGCCGCGCGAAGGTCGTCTTCGCGCCGGTTTCGGTCGATAAGATGCGCGCCGACGGCTACGAGATGCTGTGTGACGCGGATCGCATTCTCGTGGTCTACATCACCGGACCGCTGTTTTTTGGCACGGTCGGCACGTTCAGCACCGCGCTGGAGAAGCTCAACGGGAATCAGGACATTATCCTCAGCTTGCGAACCGTGCCGCTGCTGGATACCACCGGCATCAGCGCTATCGAAACCCTGATCCACCAACTCGAGAGCGAGGGCAGGCGCATTTACCTGAGCGGACTGACCGAGCCGTGCGCTCCTACCTCCAACGCGCCGGGGTGATCGATCACTTAGGCGAGGATCGCGTATTTTGGAGCGCTTACGAGGCGATCATGGCAGCCGACCACTACCGCGCCAGCGCAGCGATCCGCGCCTGAGGTCGTAAGCGGTATCCGGCAGCGTGCGCCGCAGATTGGCTAAAGTAGGTTATCGGATGCCCCGTAGGGGCGACTTGCCAAGTCGCCCCTACGGGGCATGGGAATCTTCGTGGGATTTTTTGTAGGGGCACAGCGTGCTGTGCCCTGTTTGAAAACATTCGAGAACCTACTTTAGTAGCTGCTCGGCGGAGTCAAGTAAGCATCGATAGCGTTAAGCAGGTCACTGTAGAAATTATCCGGGAACGTCGCCCGGTCGGCGGCGCTCAGTTGCAGGTGATGCGCGACGATGAACTGGCGCAGCCCGCGCACGTCGAGCGCGGCGACGACCGTCGAGTCGGCGCCTTCGAGCACCAGCAGATGCACCATCTGCCGCAGCACATGCGGATCAAGCGCGCTGACCAGTCGCGGGTCGAGCGCGCCCATCAGGTCAACTTCCTCCGGCGTTGGGACGTTCGGGGTGTAGTTGAGCACGCCTTCCTTCACTTGACGCAGCACTTGCAGCGCTTGGGCGTCGGCGTCGGCGAGCGTCTGGTTGCTGCTCCAATCGCCGTCGATGTGCAAGTCGCTGTTGAGCGGAACGCGCGCCGCGAAGCCCGCCGGGATCACCTGACCGTCCGCTCCCCCGACCCGCGCCGATCCGTCGAGCACGCCGCACTCCATCGAGCTGTTCTCGGTCGAACGGAAAATCAGGGTTGATCCGAACTGGACATTTGCGCCGTTGACCTGTAGATTGACCGTGATATTTTCCGGTCCCTGAATGATCAGCGACGAGTCCGGCGCTTCACTGCATTTGGTATCGGCGATGCCGGTGGTGAAATAGACCGCCTGCATCGGGTTCTGGTCGCTGTCCTGCGCGACTCCCGTTTCCAGATGCACGTCGCCCAGCAGCAGGAACGTCACCGCCTGACCCGGTAAGGCGTCGGGCAAATCTGCTTGCAGCTTCAGCACGGCGATCCCCCACTGGGACGTGGTCACATCCAGCGGCGAGGTCGTGATGCTTTGCAGCGCGGCGAGGTCAACCCGGTCGTTGGGGTGGCTGAAGGTTGAAGGCGTGAAGGCGTTGTCGAAGAAGGCAGCGATCACGTGGTTGTAGCCGTAGCACGCCGTATTGCGCGGCAGGTCGCCGCAGTTGTTGCTCAAGTCGGCGAGCGCTTGATCGACCACCGTCGAGCACGTTCCCTGTGCGGCGGCAGCAACGGTCACGTAGAGCGTGAGAACCGCAAAAGCACTGAGCAGAATGAGGCGACGCATCGTCGATCCTTCGTTCATGTTTTCGGGCGGGATGTGATTCAGAAGTTTATGAACTTCATTATCTCGCTTTGGCGCGGCTTGGCAAGAGGGTAGATAATCTACGATGCAGCAGAAAGGGGCAGGGATGCCAATAGCAGCAGTGATTTTCGACATGGATGGCGTGATCATGGACAGCGAGGAATATTGGTGGGAGGAGCGGTCGGCGCTCGCCCAGCAGTATGGTGCTGAATGGCTGCCGGACGATCAGCGCCACACGATGGGCACCAACACCCACGAGTGGTCGCTCTACATGAAACAACGGATGGGATTGGATATGTCACCGGAGGAGATTGGCGATTTGATGGTTTCGCGGGTCAACGCCCGCGTCTCCGCGCATCTGCCGGTTTTGCCGGGAGCGGTCGAAGCGGCGCGGATTGCGGCGAGTGCTTATCCGGTCGCGTTGGCGTCGGGTTCCGCCACACCGATCATCAACGAGGTGCTGCGCGTGACCGGCTTGGATCAGGTCTTTCAGGTGGTCGTCGGCGGCGACAGTGTGACTCGTGGCAAGCCCGACCCGGAAATCTACTTGCTGGCGGCGGCTCAACTGGGCGTTGATCCGGCGCTGTGTCTCGGCATCGAAGACTCGGTCAACGGGCTGCGCGCGCTCAAAGCGGCGGGGATGTATGCCATCGCTGTGCCGAGCCACAACTTCCCGCCGCCGGACGATGTGTTGGCGATGGCGGATGCCCGTGTCGCGTCGCTGACCGAATTCTCGCTCGACTTGATCCGCCAAATCGAGGCGAAAGCGTAGGGGTGCCCCTACACAGTTGAATCCACGATCCCCCGCACCGCCCATGCCCGCGCGATCAAGTGGATCGATCCGTCCGGCTGAATCGGTAGCTGGCTGCGGATCTGCTCGCGCAAGCGGCTGCGTTGGTCTTCGCTGAGCGACATCGCGTAACTGGGCGCGGGTCCCTGTCCGCCCAAAAACGGCGACCAGAAATCGTTGAAGTCGTCAAAGTCGGTCGGTATGTCGATGGCACGCACTTCGACATCGATCAGGTCAGCCGCGCGCAGCAGCGCCGTCAATGGCGCGGGCTGGCAGATGGGGAACAGCCCGCCCTCGTCGAAGCGCGCGGCTGCCGGGTCGAGCGCGCTAGCGGCGTCCCAGAAATAGCGCATGAGCTGCATTTGATCGGCATAGTCCCACACGTAAAGCGCGACCGTCCCGCCCGGCTTGGTGACGCGCGTCATCTCGGCGACCATCCGCTCCGGCTCCGGGACGAAATTCAGCACCAGCGCCGAGACCGCCGCGTCATAGGCATCCGACGGATCGGCGAGCGCCTGCGCGTCGCCCACGACAAAACTCAGGCGCGGATCCGGGTTGGTTGCGCGTGCCAGTTGCAGATAGGCTTCGGAGCGGTCGATGCCTTTGACGCGGCGGGGATCAGCGGTAGCGAAGATCGTCTGACTGAGCACCCCGGTGCCTGAACCGACGTCAAGCCAACGTCGCTGCGCCGGAACCCGCAGCCACGTAATGAACTCCGGCGCGACTCGGCGGCTCCAGCGACCGACGTAAGGTTCGTATGCCGCTCCCAACGCCCATACATCGCTTGGTTGAGGATCGGTCATAATCTGCTCCTGTCATGTGATGGGTTGTTCGTTTTCAGTATAGTGGGAGCCGCCAATCGACGCGAAGACGGAGCCAGAATCATAAGGGCGACACCTAAGCGTCGCCCCTACACGGTCTCCTCGCCTCTACTCAGTACTCAGCACTTTGTGATTACGGCTCTTCCGGCACGATCAGCGCGAGGATGATGTAGAAGATCAGCCCCGGTCCACCTGCCAGCGCCAGCACGACGAACAGGATGCGAACAATCGTCGGATCGATGCCGAAGTACTCAGCCAGCCCGCCGCAGACCCCCGCCAATTTACGGTCGGTGCGCGAGCGATACAGTCGTTTGGTTTCCATCAGTGAACCCCTATTCATCTATCGTCAGTACATCTCACTATACGTGAAACGAAGCTGGAAGGTTACACCGATCAGAAAAGTCGGTCGAATTCCGTCAGCAGCGTCGTGAGTTGGGCGACCTCATCGCCAGCGGTGTCGAATTCACGCACCGCGTAGCCCCCCACTTGGCTGACGGCGGGGAACGCCCCCCGTTGCGCGATGATCGCCCGGACGTTGGGGATGAAGATGAACTGAAGCCACTGATGAAAAGCCATCGTGTCGGCGCCGAATGCCGCGCGGAAGTCGTACTGCTCCGGTTGTAGCGCTGCCGCCTGCCAGTAACCGATGCGGCGCAGCTCGGCTTCGATGACGTCGATTTTGCTGGCGACCAGTTCGTAGCTCGGTGGAGTCTTCGACATAAATTTGCCCCCGCGTGCTCTGGGAGTCGGCGGGCGAGACAGGCGGCTGATCAGCACCCCACCCAGCACGCCCACGATGATCAGGATCACCGGGGGGGCGTGCAGCCCAAGTGTCACCACGACGATGATGCCGATCCAGAGCAAGAACAGAAAAGCGAAAACTATGCGCTGTGGAGTCATGGGTAAGCCGTACAAGGTGGCTAAAGTAAGTTACCGAATGTTTCTTGTAGGGGCGACTTGCCAAGTCGCCCCATACGTACTTAAGCGATTTGAACGATGTTTCTGCTGGTGCCGCCGGGGGATCAAATCCCCCGGCTACGAAATCAAGCCCGCTTCAGCTGCTTTGTTGCAAAGATCGGCACTTTGACCCCACCCCCACTCGCTGCGCTCGCTTCCCCTCCCCGAATTCAGGGAGGGGAGAGTGCAAAAGCAGATCGGTTGCTTATTTTATGAGTAGAGCACAATATGTTTGCAACAGAGCAGCTTCAGCGGGCTGAAAAATAGGTCGAAATGTTTTTAGCCGTCTTCAGACGGCTTGAATTTATAGCAAGAGGCTTTGAGCCTCTTGTGGTGCTCAGCGGGTGCTCTCTCAAAAGGCGAAAACTTCCTTAACTTGGTGTCTGTAGGGGCGACTTGCCAAGTCGCCCCTACAGAGCACTACGATTTCCTTTGATTTCTTTCGAGAACCTGCTTTAAGCGAATCGGTTCCCCCTCTCCACATCGTGGAGAGGGGGCGGCTTCAGGCGAACCGATGGTTCGCACGGAAGCGGGGGTGAGGTTACTTCAACTCGCCGGATTTCTCGTCGATGATGCGCGTCGCCAGCGCGATGAACTCGTCCACCGGCATCGCGCCGAGGTCTTCATCCGTCCGCAGCCGCACGCTGACGTTGCCCGCCGCCGCGTCGCGGTCGCCCACGATCAGCAGGTAGGGGATCGTTTTCTCGCGGTTGGCGGCGATCTTCGCGCCCATCCGCTGCTTACCGCCGTCCACGTCCACGCGAATTCCGGCGGCACGCAGCTTGCCCGCGACCTCGTTGGCGTACTCGACGTTGCGATCCGTGATCGGGATCATCACCGCTTGCACCGGAGCCAGCCACGCCGGGAACGCGCCGTTGAAGTGCTCGATCAGGATGCCGATGAAGCGCTCCATACTGCCGAACGGCGCGCGGTGGATCATGATCGGGCGCTGGCGCGTGCCATCCTCGGCGACGTATTCCAGTTCGAAACGCTCCGGCAGGTTGTAATCGACCTGCACCGTGCCCAACTGCCACTCGCGCTTGAGCACGTCGCGGACGATGAAGTCGAGCTTCGGACCGTAGAAGGCGGCTTCGCCCTCCTCGATTTTGTAGGACAAGCCGAGTTCGTCGCACGCCTCTAGGATCGCCTTCGTCGCGTTCTCCCACAGGTCGTCGCTGCCGACATACTTCTCGCTCTTAGGGTCGCGCACGCCCACCCGCGCCCGCACGTCGGCGAAACCGACCGTCCCGAACACGTACTGGATCAGCCGGACGACGTTCTTGAACTCGCCGATCAACTGCTCCGGCGTGACGAACAGGTGCGCGTCGTCGACCGTGAAGCCGCGCACGCGCGTCAGCCCGTGCAGTTCGCCCGACTGTTCGTAGCGGTAGACCGTGCCGAACTCGGCGTAGCGCACCGGCAGATCGCGATACGAGCGCATCTCGCTCTTGTAGATCATGATGTGGTGCGGGCAGTTCATCGGCTTGAGCAGGAATTCTTCTTCGTCCACCTTGAATCGGCGCGTACTGGCTGTCCTTGTAATACGGATAATGCCCGGACGTGCGGTACAGGTTCAAGTTGCCGATGTGCGGCGTGACCACCGGCTGATAGCCGTTGTCGAACTGCGTCTGCCGCAGCCAGCGTTCCAGCGTGTCGCGCAGGATCGCGCCATTCGGCTTCCAGAGCGGCAAGCCCTTGCCCACCAGCGGGCTGAACGTGAACAGATTCAGCCGCTCGCCGACGACGCGGTGATCGCGCTTGCGGGCTTCTTCGAGCAGGTCGATATAGTCCTTGAGCTGCTCCGGCGTCTCCCAAGCCGTGCCGTAGATGCGCGTCAACTGCTCGCGCTTCTCGTCGCCGCGCCAGTAGGCACCCGCCGGTTTCTTGTACGTGATGCTGAGCGCGTCGGGGTTGATCTCGCGCGTGTTATCGACGTGCGGACCCCGGCACAAATCCGTGAACGTATCCTGCGTGTAGAACGTGATCTTGTCGGCGGGCTTGGCGATCTCCTCGCCGTTTTCGTCCACCCGCCCCGATACCAGATCGCGGATCAATTCCTGCTTATACGGCTGGTTTTGGAAGTATGCCAGCGCTTCGTCCGGCGTCACTTCGCGGACGGCAAAGCCGTGATTGCCGCGAATGATTTCTTTCATCCGGTTCTCGATCCACTGCAAATCCTCGTCCGTCGGCGAGTGCGGCAGGTCGAAATCGTAGTAGAAGCCATCTTCAATCGGCGGACCGATGGCGATTTTCGCCTCCGGGAAGCGCTCTAAGACTGCCTCCGCCATAATATGTGAGACGGAGTGCCGGATGCGATACAACCGGCTGTTCAGGTAATCGTCGTTTGCGGGCATGAGTCAACTGCTCCATGTGGGATAAAACGTCGTTAATTATAGCAAGGATTAGCCGAAGCGTGCCGCCCTCTCGGATACGCCATATCGAGGCGTTGTCCGTAGGAGCAGGTTTGAAACCTGCCCCTAGGTGTTACCCTGAGAGGGGACGCACGAAAACCCGCGCTGGCGGGCATTGCCGCTCGGTGGCGCAGCGCCATCGAGCAGCGATCAGTTGTTACAGTGGGGGGAAAGTTCAATCGTCGCCGTCAGGCGACGGTGTCGCCCTCAACCACGAGGATCTCATTCAAGACGACGGCGGCGACTTCGGCGGTCGCGCGCTTGCCCTTCGGCTTGGCGGGAAGCTCGTATTCGTTGCCTTCGTTGTCCGTCACTTGCGTGAACAGGCTCTCGAACATGTCGAGCGCCAGCAGGTTGTCAATCGTGTCTTCGATGGTCTCACGGCTGAGGTCGGCGACGATAATGTGCGGCGTCTCGAGCGCCATATAGCGCACGGGCGGCGTATAAGGCAGTTGCTTGCTGACTTCGTAGCTCAAATCCATCTGCCGCGAGAGATAGGGCAGCGTCACGAAGATCGCCGTGTAATACTCGCCGTTTTCGATCTTGACGATTACATCACAGGCACCGGATTCAACATCGTCTTGCATTTCAATCCAGATACGTTCTGGGGCATCTACGACACTCATCATGAGGTTTCTCTTTACTCAGGTCAACATTTAACTTTCAGCACAAAGAAACCAAAACACTAATTAAATTCCGTTTATATCCAATCGCAGAATATGCTAATCGCGAGGCTTTGTCAAGCAGTTCGGACTGCCCAGTTTGTATATTTAGGGAGCAAATTCTACTAATTTCGACAGGCTCGTTTTTTGTGCTGCCGAACGGCTCGCCCGCGCTGATTAATGCAGGGGTAGGTAGACCTGAAAGCGGGTGTCGCCGGGTCTCGACTGCGCGTGGATCATCCCGCGATGCCGCTCGACCACGATCCGCCGGGCGATGCTCAAGCCCAGCCCCGACCCTTGTCCGACCGGTTTGGTCGTGAAGAAGGGTTCGAACAACCGCTGCTGAAGCTCGGTAGGGATACCCGGTCCATCGTCGGCGATTTCGACGATCAGATAGTCGTTTTCCCGTTCGGTGCGGACGCAGATCACGCCGCCCTCTGCCAGCGCGTCGGCGGCATTGTCGAGCAGGATCGTCCAGACCTGATTCAATTCAGTGCCAAAGGCGGTGATGCGCGGCAGCTTCCGGTTGTAAATCCGGTTGATCGTGATCGCTTTGAGCTTGTGGTGCAGCACGATCAGCGTACTTTCCAAGCCGTCGTGAACGTCCACCTCCTGCACCGGCGCTTGATCCATATAGGTATAGGCTTTGACCGCCTTGATCAAATCCGAGATGCGCGTTGCGCTGCGCTGGAGTGTCCGCGCGAGGGTCGCGATGCTCAGCGTGCTTGCCAGCCAATCGAGCGCTGGTGTGAAGGCATCGTCGCCGAGCCGGTCGCGGATGCGTTCGAGCGCGGCGGCGCTGATGTCGGCGGACGCCAGTTCCGGCGCGAGCCGCCAGCTTTCCTCGATCCCGGCGTCGTCGAGCCACATTATCAGGTCGTCTTCGCGGTCGCTCTGCGCCAGCGAGTTGAGGAGGGCAGCGTCGGCAGCGCGGGCGATCCACTGGCTCTGGATTTCCGCCAGCGTCGCTAACTGGTCGCCGTTGAGTTGGGCGGCGTAGAGGTTGAGCGTCTGCTGCTGGAGCGTCGCCAGCGTTTGCGGTAAGTCAGTCGCCGCACTTAGGTTTGCCGCCGCTGGATTGTTCAATTCGTGCGCCAAGCCCGCCGCCATCTTGCCCAATGCCGAGAGTTTCTCGTGCTGCTGCACCTGCAACTCGGTATCGCGCAGCCGCTGAACCATCGTCATCAGGATCAACTGCGTGATCGGCGAGGCTTGGATGCTCGCAAATAGGCTGGCTTCGTACTTAAGGAAGCGGCTCGGCATGGTCGTGCGCGCGGTCGCGCTGTGCGGCAGTCCGGTCAGCAGCGAGATTTCGCCGACGAACGATCCGCTCGGCACGTTGGCGATCACCATCGTCTGACCGCCGACCTGCTTGCTGATTTCGATTTCGCCCGTGACGATCACGTACAAGCCCTGTGCGGGGTCGCCTTCCTCGAACAGCGTCGCGCCCGCGTCCAGCGCGACCTGCGTTCCTTGCTGCTCCAAATAAGCGAGCTGCTCATCCGAAAATGAGGAAAAGATCGGCATCTGCCGCAAGTTCGAAGCGACCATAGATCTTCCTCACCTTAGCACAACTTCAATCGACCGAAGGGTATCGCCTTAAGGCGATCATTCGATTTTACGACGAAACCGGCGCTGCGTCTAAAACTGCTCGCTTTTCAGCGCCAATTCGAGCGACTTTTTCGCCCGAATTTCGACGACTAAACGAGGAGACTGACGGGTGATCTACGGCTCAACTACGGCGGTTTGGGGTCATTTGACACGGGATTACAATGCTCGTATACTTCCAGCGTAATTCCGTAATCACGGGAACTTGCCCCACCGCAGGAGGATTTTTGTATGATGCAGGGCAGCGACAGCTTCCAGTTGATCGTTCGGCGGGGTCCCCAACCCAATCAAAGCTATGAACTGAACAAAGACATAGTGACGTTGGGACGAGACATCACCAACGATATTGTGATCAACGACCCGGAAGTGAGTCGCCACCACCTGCGGATGACTCGCGGCGCGGGCGGGTTTACGCTTGAAGACCTCGGTTCGACCAACGGGACATTCGTCAACGGGCAGCGCTTGACCGGCGCGCGTCCGCTCCGCCCCGGCGATATGGTTGGGCTGGGCGAAACCGTCACCCTGTCCTACGAAGTCCTCGCCTCCGCTGCGGCGGGTGATGGCGGCGTTGGCGGCACGATTGCCAGTCCGTCACAGCGTGGCGCGCAGATGTATCAGCCACCCCAGTACAACGCGCCGCAGCAACAGCCGCAGCCGCAAGCATCGCCTTATCAGCCACCTCAGCAGCAGCCCGCCGCGCAGCCGTCGCCTTACGGGCAACCGCAAGCCGCCTACAGCCCGGCGACTCCGGCGCAGCCTGCCCCCGGCGGCTACGAGGAATATGATCCCTACGCCGTGCGTGAGGAAGAACCGCGTAACACCACCCGCTGGGTGCTGATCGGCTGTGCGGGCTTGACCCTGTTCTGCTGCTGCTCGACCGTGCTCGGCTTGGTCTTCATCGATCAGGCGTGCCTGTGGGATCGCCTGCCGGTGGTTTACGACGTGCTCCGCGCGCTCGGTTACACGGCGGTGTGCAGCTAATCTCAACCGCCAGCTACAACCAAAAAGCGACCCACTAAAGGGGTCGCCTGAGAACGCATTTGAATGCCGCCCCTTTAGTGGGCGGCGTTTTTGTTAGCCGAGGGTTTCAACCCTCGGCGACTTGTCACAGCGCCTAATCCCCAACCACCACTTCAGCCGCTTGACGTCGCAGCAAAAATGCTGGGATCAGCCCGACGCCGCAGATGATCGCGCCGAGCAAGCCGATTTCCGCCAGCACCTTGACCGTCAACTGTGCGTAGACGTCAATTGCGGCATACGGATCGACTACGCTGCTGCCGAGTGCGGCGGTGGCGAGCAGCGCCAACCGCTGCGACGCGAACGCCGTCAGCGCCGAGACGCTAATGGTCATGCCCAGCAGTCGCATGATGATCACCAGCGCCGAGGCAGCGCCCAGCTTATCCTGATCCGCCGCGTTGATCACCGATGTGCTGATCGGCGAGAAGGTCAAGCCCAAGCCGATGCCGACCAATGCCATCTCGATGGCAATCGTCCCGTCGGCGATGTCGAGCGTCCACGTCTGCCAGATCGCCGCGAAGCCGACCAGCGCCAGCCCCAAGCCGATCATCGTCGTCCAGCGATAGCCGATCCGGTCGCTCAGCCAGCCGCCGGGGACGGCAGCCAGCGCCATTGGCACGGTCAGCGCCGAGAGCAAAATGCCGACTTGCAGCGCCGCTTCGGCGAGGTGGCTGGCGTCCTCGATGCGGACGTTGACGAGGATCGGCACGCTGACCAAACCGATCATCAGGCAGAAGCCGACGAATAGGTTGGTCACCAACCCGGCGGAGAGGCTGCGCCGCCGGAAAATCTTCAAATCGAACAGCGGGTCGCGCACGCGGCTTTCGACCAACAGAAACAGCGCGAACATGACCCCCGCTGCCCCGATCACCGGCACGGCGTAAGGCGGCAGCCCGCCCACGTCGCTGAATTGGGTCGCCGAGGACGAGATTTCGATGTTCGCGCCCAAGCCGAGCACCAATGCCGTCAGCGCCCCGACGATCAACAGCGTGCCGAGGATGTCGAAGCGCCCTTTGACGCGCTCCTGCGGCACGTCGCGCAGTGCCCACCACGTCGCCACCAGCGCCACCAGCGTCACCGGGACGTTGATCCAGAACAGCGCCCGCCAATCGGGCGCACCCCAATTCAAACCCAGCGAAGCGAAGAAATCGCTAAACTGCGTGCTGTACTCGCTGAACAGCCGCACCATGATCCCACCGTAGAGATGCCCCAGCACCCAGCCGAGCGTGTCAATCGCGCCGATCACGCCGAGCGGCTGCGCGCGCTTCGCCGCCGGGAATAGGTCGCCGACCAACGCCAGCGTCACCGGGACGAGCGCGCCCGCGCCCAACGCCTGAATCACGCGCCCGATGATGATCGTCAGCAGCGCGACGTTGCCCGCGTCCGGGCGGACGCCCTGAATCCGGAACAGCGCGTTATAGAGCCAGCCCGCCGCGCCGCTCCGCCCGTTGGGATCGACTTCCGCGACCAGAATCGAGCCGATCATGAAGATGATCAGGCAGGCGATATAGGTGCGCTTGCGCCCGATCAAGTCGCTGACCCGCCCCATAAAGGTCATGCTGATCGTGTATGCCAGCAGGTAGCCGGTCACGATCCACGCCGCGTCGTCGATCACGCTTTGGACGGGCAGTTGCAGCTTGACGATGATCTCCGGCAGGAACGCCGAGACGATGGTCAGGTCAAGCGAGCCGATGAAAACCGGGATACAGATCAGCGCCAGAATCAGCCACGGTCGCCGGTTGGTCATGGAGCAGTTTCCGCAGTCGGTTCGGGGGTGGTCTCGGCGGACGCACCATCCGGCACGCCAATGCCAATTGGCGCGACTCCCGCCCCGGCGCTGCTGGCTTCCGGCGTCGAGAGGTCGGCGGGCGCGTTGAGGTCGTAGACGTCAATCGTCCACACGACCGGCTCGTTTTCCTGCCCCGGCTCGGCGGTGACGGCGTAGGGGCTGTCGTGCTCGGTGATCACGAAGCGTGACGGGTAACGTGTGCTCCGGTCGATGTAGACGTCCACGCCGACGGTCCCGACTGGCTCGATCAAGCCGCCCAACAGCGCGGCGACGTCGGGACCGTCGGCGGTGGCGGCGAGGTGATACACGTCCGCGCCGTTTTCAAGCTGAGTCTCCCCGGCGTAGCTCAGGTCGATCAGCGACTTGAGCGCGGCTTCGATGCCCGTGTCCTCGGAGATCAGCGTTTCGGGGTTGAAGTCGGGCGCGAACGCCTGGTTGACCCACTGGTTGCCCGTCCAGATGGCGCGGTACCACTGCTCTGCCCCGCGCGAGAAAACCTGAATCTCAATCGTCAACCCGGCAGCGATCACGCTGACGTCGGCTTGCATGATGTTCGGCGCGACGTATTGCGCCTTGGCGCTGCGAAAGATGACGGTCGCGTATTCGGTGTAGATTTGGTATTTCGGTCCAACTTCGTCGACGGAGATGCGGAACGTATCGGCTGAGCGAATATTGGCAGCAGCGGCTTGCACCAGATCGAGCGGGTCGGGCGTCACCGTAGGGGTTGGGGTAGAGCTGGGTGAACCGGCGCAGCCGACCAACAGCACGACCAGAAGTATCGACAACAGACGCAGCACGAGCGAGTCCTTTCAATGGGGCGGACGCTGCATAAGTATAGCTTATTGGATTATACGTGGTAGCGGGCGCGCGGTTGCGCCCGAAACGGGGGGAACTCGCTTATGAGACAGGTTACTGAGGGATGGCGCAGAGCGAAGGATTGGATAGGTAATGTAACGTGAGATACCGTCTTGAAAGTCAAGCAACTGCCGCTTGTCCTTCAGAAGGTCTATAGGTATCTCACTCTGACCTCACCTCGCTGCGCTTTGCCTTCCAACGAAGTTGGACGACTCCCCCTCTCGACGCAGTGGAGAGGGGGCTGGGGGGGTGAGGTTGTTTTCCCTCAACGAGCTTATCCAAAACTGACGTAACTTAGCTGACGACCCGCGTGGGCAGGGGCGCGCCATTCTGCGGCAGCTCATAGCTCGGCTGCATGTTTTCCTTGCGCACCCAGACGAACTGGCAGGCGAGCATGATCTTGTAGTAGGTCTCGCTCTCGTCCTGCCCGATGACAATGTAGGTGCCGGGGTTGAGGATGACACCGGGCGAAACGTTGCCGGGTTCGTAGTAGACCTGCGTTTGGAACGGCGTGTCGCCAACTACACTGCCCGCCGGTACGTCGAGCAGGCACGTGCCACCCGTGTTCGCGGCAGCCCCGTAGGGTCCAAGGAATACCCCGCCCGGTCCCGTAATGGTATTGGTGAAGGTGCCTTCGTTGCCATTCGAAAACCCGGTTGTCACGACGACATAGGTCGTATTGGCATTGAGCGCGAGCGCGGCAATGTCGGAAGTTCCGATGCCGCCACCGCCGTCGTCATTCCCCGCCAGAAAATTGGCTAATTGATTCGCTGGATCGAAGGGGCTGGCATAGACGAACAGGTAGCCATCCCACCCATTTTGTACGCTGTTGACATCATAGTCGCCAGCCGTATCTACGTAAAACTCCATTGCGTGATACCGTACGGGTCCCAGTCCGCTGCAGCAGGTTCCACCCGAAAGCGGACGCGTCCATTCGGGAGCGCCAACATTTGTACTAGAATACTGACCAGAGCCTGCCACGATCGCGCTCGCCGTGATCAGCATGACCCCGACCAGCAGCAGGACAAGCACTATATGAACCAAATAAGACTTTCGCATATCTTGTACTCCAACAGCGTAGTTTGCTTGAGCGAGGAGGTGCGGTGCGGAAGAGAAACGCTACTTTATTACTGCCCCCCACGCTGGAGTTTGTAATAAAATACGTTATAATTATCTTACTATAAATTAACGTGAATTATGGTTAAGGAATCTAGGGGCAGATATTCGCCGTAGGGGCGGGTCTCAAACCCGCCCTACGCGAAACGCATATGGGGTGTATTTTCTTTACCGCAGCCGCGACCACGTGCCGCTGTCACCGCCGGAGAAGCGGTAGATGCCGCCGTCGGGCGCGTCGATCACGAACGGATTGTTCCCGCCGACCGCCGTTTCGAACTGGATCGTGCGCGGCGCGTTGACGATATTGCTGGTTGCCCAACCGAGCGCGCTGCTCCACGAGCCAATCGGCGCGAGTGTGTTATAGTACGCCCAGTTGAGCATCTCCTGCGGGATAAATCGACCGCTCGGCGCGGCGCTGCTGTTGATCGTCGTGCCGTCCCAACGGTTCGGGACGGCGACGTACAGCGAGCTGTCGTACTGCACGCCATAGATGCGGTTCAGCCCGTTGGCGGTCACGTAGAACATGACGCCGCGCTCGAACGGTTGGTAGCGTCCTTCGGCAGTCGTGGCACCGACCGGGCAGCCTGTGTTCGAGGGCACGTAGTGGTCGCCGAAGAACCACGTGAAAGCGCACGTGATCGTGATCGGGATCGTCTGCTGGCTTTCGATGCCGTTACGCAGCGCCACCAGCCGGTAGTAGATCACGCGACCGAAGCTGCTGGGGACGACCAGCGTAAACTGTCCCGTCGGCGCGACCGGAAAGACCTGTAGCAGCGCGCCTTGCTCGCTCACCTGCTCGATGCGGGCGCTGTCGGCGGTGGCGATCCACGCGAGGCGGATGGTCGTGTTGGGCAAAACGCTGCTCATGTCCGTGCCGAAGGAGACGATCACCGGTCCGGCGCTCGTCGGCGTAAGCGTTGGCAGCGCTGTATTTGACGGGCAAGGGCGTGGGTGTCCACGTCCGGCTGGGCGTGATCGTGAACGTCGGCGTCGTCGATGGGATCGGCGTGTCGGTCGGCGTAAACGTGAACGTCGGCGTCGGCGTGTCGGTGAAGGTCGGCGTATAGGTCGGCGAGACCGTGTAGGTCAGCGACGGCGTGAACGTCTCCGACGGGATCGGCGAGGGCGTCTCTGACGGCGCCAAAGTCGGCGATGGCGTGAACGTATCCATGGTCGTCGGCGTTGCCGATGGGATCGGCGTCAAAGTCGGCGTGAACGTCGGTGACGGCGTATTGGTCGGCACCGGGCTAGGCAGCACTGCCAGCGTCGGGATCAAGTTCACATCCGGCGTCGGCGTTTGCGTGCAGGCAGCCGAGAAGGCGGTTATGGTGAACAGCAGAACGAGAACAATCAGCTTGGACGCATTGATTTTCATCATCCCACCCTCTGCGGAGCTGCTGGAATGAGCCGTCTTAATTTCATTCTAATCTTAACTATACTGTGGACTGGCGTCTCGTGCCAGACGCCGACCACTAAGGCGGACGATTCTCCTGGCGCCACGCCCACGCCGCCCGCGCTGCTGATCCAGCCGACGCAGACTCCGCGCCGGATCGGTGAGATCCCGGCGTGGACGCTCACCCCTGCGCCCGTAATCGCCAGTGCGCCGCCCGCCGCCTCACCGACCGCCGCGCCGACCCTGCCTTTCAGCGCTGCGACTGAGATCGGCAGGTCGGTCTTAGGGCGCGCCCTCACCGTTCAGCGGATCGGCACAGGCAGCCGTCGCTTGCTGCTGGTCGGCGGGATTTACGGCGGCTACGAGGCGAACACGGTGGCGCTGATGCAGCAGTTGATCGATCACTTCGTCGCCCAGCCCGGCGATCTTCCGCCCGATACCGCCCTGCTGATCATCCCGGTCGCCAACCCCGATGGGTTGGCAGTAGGCGAGACTCTGGGCGGGCGGCTCAACGGGGAGGGCGTCGATCTCAACCGCAATTGGGGCTGCAATTGGTCGCCGGCTGCCTTCTGGCGCAATCAGCGCGTTGATCCCGGCGCTCAGGCGATGTCCGAGCCGGAGACGCAGGCGTTGGCGACGCTGATTCAGGCGGAGCGTCCAGCAGCGGTGCTGTTCTATCACAGCGCGGCGGGCGCGATCTACGCGGGCGACTGCGACGGGCGGCACGGCTCGGCGGCGCTGGCGGCGCTGCTCGGCAGAGCGGCGGGCTACAGCTACGGATCGGGCTTCTCCGCCTATCCCGTG
This sequence comes from uncultured Chloroflexia bacterium, assembly GCA_963848465.1. Classification (GTDB taxonomy): domain Bacteria; phylum Chloroflexota; class Anaerolineae; order Aggregatilineales; family Phototrophicaceae; genus Flexifilum. Next base: position 108,582 of record CAWKDY010000009.1, read on the forward strand.
ACCGGCACGGCGTCGGACTGGGTGGACGGTCTCGGCATCCCTTCCGCCGACGTGGAACTGACGACGCACGGCGACAGCGAGTTCGCGCGCAACCTGCGCGGCGTGCTCGCGCTGCTGGCGTGGATCGGTGGAAGAGTCTTAGATCAGCCGCGTCTATAATGAGTCAGGCGTAGGGGCGGAACTCAGTTCCGCCCTACAACGTGGCGTTTCTTAGAGGGAAAATCATTGGACATCCGCTACCCGACGCTTTCCGAACTGATCTACATCAACGGGACGGTCATCAACCAGCCGAAGATCCTCGCCGGGACGCAGCAGATCCGCGAGATCGAGCTGCTCGACGCGGCGGCGGCGCGTCCGGCTGCCAGCGCCTTCGGCGCGGATGCCTACCCGACCCTGCGCGAGAAGGCGGCGGCGCTGCTCCATTCGGTCGCGCGCAATCACCCCTTCACCGACGGCAATAAGCGCACGGCGACGGTCGGCGCGGTCTTCTTTCTGCGCGTCAACGGGCAGGTCGTGACGTGGCAGCAGGATGACGCCCTGACCATGATCCTCGACGTCGCCGAGGGGCGCGCGGGCATGAGCGCGTTGGCGGCGTGGCTGCCGCTGGCGGATGCGCCTTACGACGCGCCGCCCGACTCGGACGCCGACATGCGCTTGATCACCCGGATCATCGCCGAGCAGAAAGGGCTGCTGGATGAACTCGACCGACGCTGATCCGATCCGCTACTTGAGCGTCTCCGACCTCTACAACCTCAACGACACCGTGACCGACGGGCATACCTACGTCCGCGACCGGCACCTGCTCGAGTCGGCGGCGAAGCGCCCGGCGCTGGTGCTGTTCGGCGAAGTCCAGTTCCCGACGCTGCTCGACAAAGCAGCGAGCTTGCTGCACTCGGTCGCCTATCATCACCTGTTCGCCGACGGCAACAAGCGCACTGCGCGGCTGGCGGTCACGCTGTTCTTGCAGGTCAACGGTTATCGCCTGACGTGGAGCGACGCCGAAGCCTACGATCTGCATCCTCGACATCGCGCAGGGGCAGTACGACGTCTACCAGATCGCCGAGCGACTGGAGCCTTATCTTCGCGCCGGACGAATAGCCGCCTACCAATGAGGAAGCCGTTCGGATGAGCACCTTCAACGAAATCCTGCACAGTTGGCAGACCTTCTACTTCACGATGGGCGGAGCATCTGCCGCCTTGATCGGCTTGATGTTCGTCGCCTTGTCGTTGGGCGCGAACCTCGTCGCTGAAACGACCTATGAGGATGCCCGGGTATTCGTGACGCCGAGCGTGCTGTATTTCGTTTCGGTGCTGCTCATAGCGTGCGTGATGCTGGTTCCCGCTTACAGCCCGCTTGGGCTGGCGCTGGTCTTGTTCATCGGCGGGCTGCCGGGATTTGTGTTGACGTCGCAGTACGCTTACCGGCTAGTTGGCATTGCCAAACGCAATCAGGATTTCATTCTGAGCGACTGGCTGGCGCAAGTCATCGTGCCGCTGAGCAGCTATGGTCTGCTGCTGATTGTCGCCGCCGCTTTCGCCAGCGATCACGCTGACCTCGCCTTCATAGGGGCATGGCTGGCTACGGTAATGCTGCTGCTGAGTGCCATCGCCAATACATGGAGTTTGATGGCGTGGATCATCGAGCGGCGCACCAAGTGAACTCGTAGTACCTGAGTGCCAGCTATCGTAATCGAGACAAAAATGGCATAATCGCCGCGACACTTTTCTGGCACGGGATAAGCCCATGTATGTCGAAGTCGACTTCAACTTGCTCTACCAGCTTGAGAAAATCGCCCAGCGCACCGGGCAGAGCGTGACCGATCTCGTCAACGAGGCGGTGACTCAGTACCTCGACCGGCAGATCACGACCGGCGAGTCTCCGGCTGTGAATCCCGACGAGGGTTAGCGCCATGCTGCCTGATCGTCGGTCGGCATTCGAAGATGCGCCCTTCGCCGAACTGCTGGCGATCCTGCTGCGTCAGCTTAAGCGCCCGCTGGCGGATCACGGCGTGACGCTGACCGATTCCCAAGCCGAGACGCTCGCCCAAGCCATCACTGCTCATGCTGATTCCGCTGGGGAGATCCAGGCGATCCGCGCGGCGCTGGTCGCACTGGTCGCCGAAAGCGAAGCCGTCCTCGCCCAGTGGCATTTGACCTTCGCGCAGTCGCTCGACGCCCAGATGAATGACATCCCCGGCTGGGAATTGACCGCCGAATTCCTCGACCTCGCCAACCAGAAAGCCAACGCTGAACTCCGCATCTCGACCGGTGCGGCGCTGCTAGCCGCGCTCGGCGATTTGCGTTACGCCCCGCTGCTTCACTTTCTGGTCGAGCGCGGCGAAGACCCGGACAGCGTGATCGCGCGGCGGGTGCTGGCGTTCGCGGAGCACGGTTCATCCCATTAAGCGCAGACTTGGCGCAGTAAAACAAATGTGCTATTCTTGTGGCGTGCGATTTGTCGTTGAGACAAGAGGATCAATGCCATGAACAGCGCGAAAGTCTGGTTATCATTTGCGTCGCAGGCGAAGGCGTCGGCGGCGACAGCAGCCTGAAGGCGACTGTTGCATCGACGAACGGCGGGATGACCGTGATCGAGTCGCGGACGGATGGTGGCGCGCCGCTGCACGTCCACACCCGCGAAGACGAGTATTTCTACGTGCTCGACGGGACGATCAGCGTGCGCTTAGGCGACGAGACTTTCGAAGCGGGCGCGCGTTCGTTCGTGTTTCTGCCGCGCGGCATCCCGCACGAGTGGGATGTGGTCGGCGACGAGGCGACGCTGCTGATGATGACTGTCCCGGCGATGCTCGACGTTTTTCTCGGCGAGTTCCACGCGGCAGCGACAAAAGAAGCCCGCGATCAAGTCGCCGCAAAGTACGGCGTTACGTTCTTATAGAAAATAAGCTGTTAGCTTTTAGTCCGTTAGCAATAGACTAAATAAGCTAAGAAGCTAAATAACTGCTGAAAAGCTGAAGGCTTCTCATGGCAAAAACGCACAGTAAATACGTCTGCCAGAACTGCGGGCGACAAACGCCGCGCTACTTCGGGCGCTGCCCCGCTTGCGGCGAATTCAACACGATGGTCGAGGAAGTCGTCGAGGTCACCAAGGGCGGCAAAGAGAAGCCGCGCGTCGTGCTGCCGCACAGCCAGCCCCAGCGCTTGAGCGAGGTCAGCACCGAGGCGGGCGTCCGCCTGATCGTGCCGATTGGCGAGTTCAACCGCGTGCTCGGCGGCGGCATCGTGCCGGGCAGCATCACGCTGATCGGTGGCGAGCCGGGGATCGGTAAAAGCACGCTCGTGCTGCAAGCCTGCGCCGCTATCGCCGAGAACGTCGGGCGGGTGCTCTACGTCAGCGGCGAGGAAAGCGTCCAGCAGATCAAGCTGCGCGCCGACCGGATGGGCTTGAGTTCCGACGATCTGTTTCTGCTGACCGAGACCAACCTCGCCGACATCTTCGAGCAGGTCAACCGGGTTGACCCGACCGTGCTGGTGATCGACTCGATCCAGACGGTCTACACCGAAGAAAGCGAATCGTCGCCGGGGAGCGTCTCGCAGGTGCGCGAGTGCGCCTCGCGCTTGCAGATGCTCGCCAAGACCACCGGCGTCAGCGTCTTCCTGATCGGGCACGTCACCAAAGAGGGCAGCATCGCCGGACCGCGCGTGCTGGAGCACATCGTCGATACCGTGCTCTACCTTGAGGGCGATCCGTTTCAGGCGTTCCGGCTGCTGCGCAGCGTCAAGAACCGCTTCGGCGCGACCAGCGAAGTCGGCGTCTTCGAGATGTCCGGCTTGGGCATGATCGAAGTCGCCAACCCGTCGGAAGCGTTCCTGGCGGAGCGAGTCGCCAACGCCCCCGGCACGACCATCGCCGTGACGATGGAGGGGACGCGCCCGCTGCTGGTCGAACTGCAAGCGCTGACCAGCCCGACCTCGTTCGGCAACGCCCGGCGCACGCCCAACGGCGTCGATTACAACCGCCTGCTGCTGATCACCGCCGTGCTGATCAAGCGGCTGGGTCTCAAGCTGCACGAGCACGATATCTTCATCAACGTGGTCGGCGGCATGAAGATCGACGAACCCGCGTCCGACTTAGCGATGGCGCTGGCGATGGCGTCGAGCTACTACGACAAGCCCGCGCCGCCTGATATGGTCTTCATTGGCGAGATCGGTCTGAGTGGCGAACTGCGCGCCGTCGTCTCAGCTTCCGGCGCGGCTCAACGAGGCGGCGAAGCTCGGCTTCAAGCGCGCGCTGATCCCCAAGCTGCGCCGCAAGCTCGAAGACGTGCCGCAAGGGATCAAGCTGGTGGAAGTCCGGCACGTCGGCGAAGCCATGGCGATCACCGTGCCGAAGGACTAGGTTCGAACGATGGTAAACTGCGAAAGGAACCGATATGAACTCGATTTCTGAAGGCAACTACGCTGCGGTAAACGGCATCAACCTGTTCTATAAGACCTTTGGCTCTGGCGATCCGCTGATCCTGCTGCATGGTGGGTTGGGCGCGGTCGAGATGTTCGGCGATGTTCCGACCACCTTCGCGCAAGGTCGTCAAGTGATCGGCGTCGATCTGCAGGGGCACGGACGCACCGCCGACATCGACCGCCCGATGACCTTTGAAGCGATGGCTGACGACGTCGCCGCGCTGATCGCGCATTTGGGACTCGAATGGGCGGACGTGATGGGTTACTCACTCGGCGGTGGAGTTGCCATTCAGACGGCGATCCGGCATCCTGAGGTTGTCCGCAAGCTTGTGCTGGTGTCGGCTCCGTTCAAGCACACCGGCTGGTATCCCGAAGTGCTGGCGGGCATGGCGCAGATGAGCGCCGCTGCCGCCGAGCCGATGAAGCAGTCGCCGATGTACCAGCTCTACTCCCAAATCGCGCCGCGCCCGGAAGACTTCCCGGTGCTGCTGACCAAACTCGGCGATCTGCTGCGGACGGATTACGATTGGTCGGCGGGGGTGCAGGTGCTCACCATGCCGGTCATGATCGTCATCGGCGACGCCGACGGCATTCCTCCGGTCCATGCCGCTGAATTCTTCGCCCTGCTCGGCGGCGGTCAGCACGATGCCGGATGGGATGGATCGGGGATGCCGAAGTCGCGTCTGGCGATTTTGCCGGGGACGACGCACTACAACATTTTCTCGTCACCCGCGCTGCCCGCAGCGGTGATCCCGTTCCTTGACGCGCCGCTGGCGTCGGGGACGTAATCCACCCTCTATCGATCTTGGTGAGCACACTCTACGGAGTGCGCTCACCGTGTGGCAGAACAACCGCTGATTACCCGCCATTCTCACCCTACATTCATGTTTTTGACTACAATAGCCCCATTCGTAAATGAGTGGGCATGAGGGTTCAAGTTGACGGCTCAAGCCAAATTTACGCCCGTCCGTGCGCTGCTGATCGTCGTGGCGCTGGCGGTCGTGATCGTCCTTGCGCTGGCGCTGATCGGCACGGGCGACAGCTTTAGCACCATTCTGAGCATCTTCAGCACGCGCTTTCTCGGCATCTTCATCGAGGCGATCCCGTTTCTGCTGCTCGGCACGGTCGCGTCCGGCTTGATCGACAACTTCGTCAGCCCGGACGACATCGCCCGCTGGATGCCGCGCAACCCGATTCTGGCGACGCTCGCGGGCACGTTCATGGGCTTCCTGTTCCCGGTCTGCGAGTGCGGCGTCGTCCCGGTGGTGCGGCGGCTGTACACCAAGGGGCTGCCGATGTCGGTCGGCGTGACCTTCCTGCTGGCGGCGCCCGCCATCAACCCGATTGTGCTGGTCAGCACCTACGTCGCTTTCGGCTTCGGTCCCGTGCTGATCGGGCGCTTCGTGATCACGGCGGTGGTGGCGACGGCGGTCGGGCTGGTCTTCGCCTTCGCCGCTCGCCCGCAGGACGTGCTGCGCCCGACCTCGCTCGCGCCGGTGATGGGCGGCGATGGTCTCGACGACCCGTTCGGACGCGGCGGCGTGATCCCGCTCTACGCCCGCGCGCCGCGTAAGCCGATTCTGCTGGGGCTGCGCGACTCGATCATCGACGCGGGCGACGAGTTCTTCGAGATGGGGCGCTACCTGATCCTCGGATCGCTCTTAGCCGCCGCCATGCAAACGTTGATCAGCCAAGACGTGCTGCTGGCGCTCGGTCGCGGACCCGTCGTCTCGGTGATCGTGATGCAGCTGCTCGCCTTCGTGCTCAGCGTCTGCTCGACGGTCGATGCGTTCTTGGCGCTCGCCTTCGCCGGAACCTTCACCACCGGCTCGATCCTCGCCTTCCTGACTTTCGGACCGATGGTGGACATCAAGAGCACGCTGATGTTCCTCGGCGTCTTCAAGCGCCGCACCGTCCTGTACCTGATCCTGCTGCCGCTGCTGATGACCATGCTGATCGGCGTGTGGATGAATTTGAACGTGGCGTTTTAGAGGGTTTAGCCAGACGCTCGAAGCATCTGGCTAAAATATCAAGCCCGCTGAAGCTGCTCTGTTGCAAACATATTGTGCTCTACTCATAAAATGAGCAACCGATCTGCTTTTGCACTCGCCCCTCCCTGAATTCGGGGAGGGGAGGCGAGCGAAGCTGAGTGGGGGTGGGGTCAAAGTGCCGATCTTTGCAACAAAGCCGCTGAAGCGGGCTGCTCTGAGCCATCTTTAGATGGCTTGGTTTGCCTAGCCGGATGGCTTTGAGCCTCCGGCGGACGAACGGAGATGAAATGACGACGATTTCGATTCACGATGAACACCATGATCACGACCACGACCACCGCACCGAGACGATCCAGTTGTGGATCAAGACGGCGCTGCTGTTCGGCTTAGGCATCTATTTCGCCTACAACATCGCCAGCGGCAACCTGAGCAACTACATCAACGCGCGCTTCGCGTGGCTGTCTTACGTCGCCTCGGCGCTCTTTCTGCTGATCGGCTTGTTCAGCGCGATCCACCTGCTGCGCGATCACGGCATGATCCTGATCATGACCACACCCATGAGGATCACGATCACGAGCAGATTTCGTGGCGCTCGCTGGCGATCATCGCCGTGCCGCTGCTGCTCGGCACGCTGATCCCATCGCAGCCCTTGGGCGCGCAGGCGGTCAGCGGCAGCATCAGCACCTCGTCGGTGGCGCTGAGCGATACCCAGACCTTCAACGTCGCGCCGGATCAGCGTAACGTGCTCGACTGGGTGCGCGCCTTCAATCAGGACGACGCCAGCACTTTCGAGGGGCAGCCCGCCGACGTGATCGGCTTCATGTACGTCGAGCCGAGTTTCGGCACCAACCAGTTCATGGTTGCGCGCTTTGCGATTAGCTGCTGCGTCGCCGACGCCACCGCCATCGGCGTCCCGGTCGTCTGGGATCAAATGCCGACGCTCCGGCAGGGCGAGTGGCTGAAAGTCAAAGGGACTTTCAGCGTCGCCGTTTTTCAGGGCAGTCAAATGCCGGTGCTGCAAGCGACCAGCGTCGAGCAGGTCGATCAGCCGGAACACCCGTATCTCTATCCGTAACGACATTGAATGGTGATAATCACCTGTTATGGCTGTAACTGACCAACACGAGTCTTTGACTCAGCACTCAGCACTCGTCACTCAGCACTTGTCCCACTTCGACCGGATCGTCGCTGCCGTGATCGTCGTGCTCCTGATCTTGATCGGCGCGACGATTGTGCTCGGCGACCGCGTCGGCGTGCAGGTCGTGACCGTCGCGCCGCAAGCGGAAGCCCACAGCACCAGCCCGATTACGCTGCGTTTCAGCGAGGTCATGGATCGCGACAGTGTCGCCGCTCATTTCCAGACCGATCCGGCGATTGAGGGCGCGCTGTCGTGGAACGGATCGACGCTCAGTTTCCGTCCGGCGGCGGCGCTCCAACCGGGCAGTACCTACACCGTCTCGGTCGAGCCGGGCGCGCTCAGCGCGAGCGGGCGTCAAGTGCTTGACGCGTATCGCCACAGCTTCAGCGTTATGTCGCCCCGCATCGCCTATCTTTATCCGGCGGACGACGCGCCCCATAATATCTGGATCACCGATCCGCTTCAGCCGGATCAAGCGCGGCAGGTGACGGACAGCCCGTCGGGCGTCGACGATTACAGCGTCAGCCCGGACGGGACTAAGCTCGCCTTCGTCGAGGTGAATCCCGACAAGGGCACTGGTGCCGCGACCAGCGACATTAAGCTGATCGACCTCGCCAGCGGCGCGCTCCAGCAGGTGACCAACTGTGCCAACGCCATCTGCAACGCCCCGGTTTGGCGACCGGACGGCAAGGTGATCGCCTACGAGCGCACCGAGTACGACGCGCAGTTCGGCAGCGGTCCGCCGCGCATCTGGCTGATCGACCTGACGACTACGCCCGCCACCACCCGTCCGCTGTTTCAGCAGACGCAGATTCTCGGCTACGATGCCCAGTGGTCGGGCGATGGCAACCGGATCGCGCTGGTGGACAGCGCCTCGGTCTCGATCCTCGTCTATGACTTCTCGACCGGCAAGATCATCTCGATTGCCAGCCAAGCCGGGGAGTCGGGCGCGCTGTCGCCGGATGGCACGCGGCTGATCTATCCGGACATCGTCTTTCAGCCGGAAGGTGCGTTCACGAAGCAGCGCCTCGCCGTGCTCGATTTGGGCAATTTCCTCTCGCTGACCGATAACGATGCGCCCATCAGTGACCGTCAGGCGCGCTGGAGTCCCGACGGAACCAAAATCGCGCTGGCGCGGGAGGATCAAGCCTCGCCGGTGCGCGGCATTCAGATCGCGCTCTACGACCTGCGCACCGATCAGACGACCATGCTCACCAGCGATTCGCGCTATGCTAACCTGTCGTTCTGGTGGAGTCCCACCGGCGATCAACTGGTTATCCAGCGCGTGCCCGAACTTGACGCCAACCTCCAGCCCAATTCGGAAGCGCTGCCCGAAATCTGGACGTATGATCTCAACAGCGGCACGCTCAATCCGGTGATCACCAACGCTTACCTGCCGCGCTGGATACCGTAAGAACTTAACCCCATTCCCGCTTTGTTTCCCGCTCGATGGGGTTGTAATCCCCCCTCTCCACAAAGTGGAGAGGGGGTCAGGGGGTGAGGTAAGCAAAGGAATGACCATGACCACGCCATCAACCGACCAGCCGCCGACAACGCGAAGCCGCCCCTCGCCCGCGCTGATCCTGTTTCTCGTGTTTCCGCTGCTCGGTCTGATCGCCGCCGGGATCGTGCTGGCGACCAGCGGCGGCGGGGCGAACGGCGGTGCGCCGCCGACGCCGGAGCCGGTCTCGCTGCCGTCCAACCAAGTCGTCGCCGACGCGCCGATGATCGACTTCACGCTCACGTCGCTGGATGGGCAGCCCGTCAGCCTGAGCGATTATCAGGGGCGGGTCGTCTTCCTCAACTTCTGGGCGACGTGGTGCGTCCCCTGCGAGAAAGAACTGCCCGAATTCCAGCAGTTTCAGGCGCAGCAGCCGCCTGACGGCGCGGCGATCCTCGCCGTCAACGTGCAGGAGAGCGCTGACCAAGTCACCGGCTTCCTCGCCGACCACGACATCAGCGGCTTGACCGTGCTGCTCGACACCGACAGCACCGTCGCCAACAGCTACGGCATCTACAACTTACCCGTGACCTTCGTCATCGACCAGAACGGCGTCGTCCGTTACCCCAAGTTCGGCGCGATGACCGTCGCCGATTTGCAGAGCTATCTGACCGCGCTCGACGCCGGATAACGCGCCGGAAAAGATCGCCGGGCGCCGCGTAATCGCGTACAATTCTCAGCAATTGAGTAACTCTGATTGCAATGAGGATGCCCTACATGGACATTATGCGCGCGCTCACCTATGCTTTCGACGATCGCGACTGGGTGACCAAACTTGGCATCACGCTGATCATCACGGCGCTCTCGGTGCTGCTGACGCCGGTCTTCGTCGGGCTGCTCGGTTGGGCGGCGCTGATGGGTTACACGGTCGAATTAGTCCGCAACGTGCGGCGTGGCAGCTCGACTCCGCTCCCGGCGTGGGATGACTTCAATCGTTACATCTCCACCGGCGCTAACGTGCTGATCGCCGGGATCGTCTACAGCCTGCCCAATCTGGTGCTCGGCTGCGTCGGCGGTTTCCTCGCCCAGAACATGGGCGGCGGTTTCATCGGCAGTACGCTCGTCTTGGCGTTGAGCTGCTGCCTGTTTCCGCTGCTGCTGATCTACAGCATCATTACCGTGCCGATGCTGGCTCTCGGGATCGGGCGCTACATCGAAGACCCGCGCATCGACGTCTTTTTCGAGGTCGCCTACCTGTTTGAAACCCTGCGTAAGCACCTCGATCAGGTGATCCAGTTTTGGCTGGCGGCGCTCGTCGCTGACGTGGTCTTTGTCATCCTCGGCGTGATCCCGGTGATCGGCTGGGCAGCAGGCGCGGCGCTGCTCGTGCCCGTCAACGCCATGCTGGCTGGGCAGTTCGCGCTGGTCCTGTTGGGCAAGCTCAAGGAGAAGCCAAAAAATCAGCCACCCACAAATCAGCCGCCAGCACCTCGTCGGCGCTAACGGCTGGGAACGGCATAAATTTACGGCGGGTTAGGTCAAGGGCACGTCGCTGTGTTCGAGCAGCAGCAGTTCGGCGCGGCGGCGGCGATAGCTCGCCGGGGTCGCGGGCGGGTTCGCCTCGTAAGACGCGACGATCTTCGCCAGATAATCGGTCACCGGCGTGTAACGGATGCCCAGTTCGGTTTTGCTGCGCGTGTTGTCGAGTTCGGACATCCAGCGCTCGCTGAACGGCGAGCATTCCGGCAAAAAGCCATTCGCTTCCAGCAGATCGCGGCGGACGCGCACGACTTCCGCGCTCACGCCGAGAATGTCGCCGAGGATGGCGAGGAAATCGTCAAGCGGCAGCGTCTCATCCTGCGAGATGTTGTAGGCGTCGCCTTTGCCCATGCCCGTCTCGATCAGCCGCAGGATCGCGCTCACCACATCGTCGGCGTAGACGTGACGCAGCGGGAAGCTGGGCGTCGAGGGCGCGAGGATCGGTCCGCCGTCTTTGAGGCGCAGCACGTAATTGTACAGCCGGTGAAAATGATCGCGCTCGCTGTTGACCATCGGCAGCCGCAGCGAGGTATAGGGGAAACCGTGTTCTTCCCACGCCTGCTTGAGCGCGTCCTCGGCGCGGCGCTTCTCGATGCCATAAGACCATTCTTCGTAGCCGAACGTGTTCGGCTTGGGCGAGGGCATCAAGCGCCCTTCGTAATCGCTTTCGTGGAATGGACGTTCGATCCCTTCGCGGACGAGGTAAATCTGCCCGGTGCTGAGGAAAATGTACTGTCCGATGTGATCTCTAAACCGTCGGACGACTGAATCGACTTCGCTGCCCTTGTAGAGCGTGCTGTCGACCACGATGTCGAAATCCTGACCGCGCAGGGCATGTTCGAACTGTGCCGCGTCGGTGCGATCAGCGCGCAGCCGCTCGACGGCTGGCGGGAGTTCATCACGGGTTTTGCCGCGATTAAGGACTGTCACCTGATGCGCTAAACCGACGAGGCGATGCACCAGTTTGTGCCCGATGTTGCGCGTGCCGCCGATCACCAAAATTCTCATAAGCGGGAAGCGTGCGGGACGCACGCCATGCTCCTTTCCAGAACGAAACCACCAAAGTAGCCCTGTGTGATTACAAACAAAGAGTATTTCTCAAAAACTATTCGTCTATTATGTGTACTATACGCCAAAATTGGCGCGTATTTTCATCAGATGTTCACCGCCCTCCTTAGTGATCTTTCACAAACGCTCGCCTGCGCGCCTTCCTTTTAGTCGTCGGTTTTGCCGATTATGGGACGATTTGCACAAGCGCGCGTGGGTTCGCCGCGCGGAAATCATCGGCTGCGCAAGACGTAGACGAACGCCGCCGCGAACAGGCTCGGATAGATCGACTTGAGAATCGGCGTGCCTTCGTAGGGGATTTCCGCGCTGATCTCAAAACCGATCTGCCGCGCCCACCAGCGGAAATCCGCCAGTGTCCAGTAGCGCAGGTGCTCGCCGGGGGTGACCACCCACTGGAGCGGGAAGCGCCCCAACAGCAGGCGCAGGCGGTGCTGGTGAAAGCCGGTGTTCGGGATCGAGACGATGATTGCTTGGCGCGCGAACGGGCGCAGGCTGTCGAGCAGGCTCTCCGGGTCGGGCACGTGCTCGATAATCTCGGACAGGATCACGTAGTCGAACTGGTCGATTTCGGGGAAGTGCTCGGCTAGTTGCGCATCGGGCGGGTGATGTCGGACAGCGGACGTTGAAGCCTGACGCGGCAGAATCGACGCCTGGGCGAGATGTCCAGCCCGTAACCTCGATGCCGCGCTCGATATGTATGGAGCAGCGCGCCGTCGCCGACGCCGAGGTCGAGCGCCATCGCCGCGCTTGCCTCGCTGGCGAAGACTGCGCCCGCCGCCGCCAATGCGACAGCTTGCCTAGCCCCCTCTGCGCTTTACTGTCCCAGTAGTCGTCGTAATCGACCACGCCGACGCGCGCCGTCGCCGGGTAGCCGAACATCCGGCGCAGCCCGCGATAACGATCTGCCGTCCACAGGTAAACCGGGCGCACGGGCGACTGGCGCAGCCTTTGTTTGAACGTCATCGTGCTCGCTTCCATAACTCCGGCAGCGTAACCACCGCCGTTAGTGTGATCGAGATGAAGAAGATTGTGTCGATCAGCAGCGCGCCCGCCAGCGCGCCAGTGCTGCCGCCGATCAACTGGTAAGGGATCAGCACCGCTGCGCCGGTGAACCGCTCGATCCCCGGTGTCGCCGCCACCATGCGCAGCAGGATCAGCAGACCGAGCGGCAGCCCCACGCCCAGCGCGATCAGCTTGACGATGATGATCTGGCGCATCTGGTCGAAGGCGCGGTAGAGGGGTCCGAATAAGCCCCCGGCGGTCGTCAGCGCGCCGTAGATTGCCAGCGCCATCAGCGGCGGGATCGCCGGAATCCAGCGCGACCCCAGCAGCGGCGGGATGAACGGCGGCGCGAGCAGCGCCAGCACGGTGTAAAACGCGATTCCGCCCAGCAGCATCACCACCAGCACGCGCACGAAATTGCGCTTCAGCCGGGCGAAGTCGCCCCGCCCGACCGCCTGCGGCACGACTGCCTGCATATTATCAAAAACGGCGGAGGTGAACACCCCCGCTTGCCCGATCCCGTTCATCGCCAGCGACAGGTAGCCGACCGCCCGCGCCCCGGCGAAGATGCCGACCAATTGCAACGGAATTTGCGTGAACAACTGGGCGAGATTCTTGTCGATGGCGTTGGCGACGCCGAAGCGCCAGTAGGGACGCGGCGACACCGTGATCGCGCGCGCGCAGCACCGCGCTGAATGGCGGGTAGCTGACTTGTCCCCGTTCGCGCAGCCGGTGATAGACGATCAGCGCGATCAACAGGGTCGAGTAGGAGTAGAACAGCCGCGCGATTACCAGTGATTCCGGGCGTCGGGCTGATCAGCACGGCGGTGATCAGCGAGGCGGTCAGCACGAACTGGTTGACGTTCTGCATGATCATGATCGTCCGCATCGAGCGGCGGCTTTGTAGCGCGATGATCACCAAGCCGTAGAAAGCATCGGCAATCGCCCCCACCGAGAGCCACGCCGCCAGCACGCCGACCTGCCCGTTGCCGTTGTACAACTGCCGCGCGATGGCGGGACCCAACAGCGCCAGCGAGATCGCCAGCGCTACGTTGACGGCGGTGCTGACCTTGACGTAGAACGCCATCAAGTCGAGGATCGCGCCTTCGTCGTGCGCGCCGATGGCGATGGCGAGCCGGGTCCTCGTGCTCGTGCCGACGCCAGTGAAGTCGAGCGACTGCCAGATCACCAGCAGTGACTGCGCCCAACCGTAAATTCCGAAGATGGCGGGTCCCATCAAGCGCCAGACCGTCACCGACGAGACGAAGCTCAGCAGCACCGACCCGACCTTGCCCACCTGCAAGATGAGCGTGTCTTGGACGAACTTTCGCTGAAGGAATTGGCGCGCGCGTGGGATCATAGTTGAACAATAGCTCTTAGCGATTGGCGATTAGCAAGCGCCGCAACGGGTTTAAACCCGTCGCTACCCAAAACCGCGACCCACTGAAGGGGTCGCAACAACGAGTAGCGTTTCGAGCCGCCCCTTTAGGCGAAACGAAGTATCGCACGGTGATAGAATTCCGTAGTCGAGGGTTTAAACCCCCGGCGAAGTAAGCAGATCGCATCATAAAACGCTTTACACTTACGCTACCCGCTAAAAGCTAATCGCTAATTGCTGATTTGTACAGGCTGATCATCTGCGCGCCAACGCGATCCCACGTTTGCCCGCGCGCATAAGCGCGACCGGCAGCGCCCATGTTTGCCGCCAGCGCCGGATCCGCCAGCAGGCGTTTGATCGCGGCGGCGAGGTCGTCTTCGAGCGTCGCCTGCGCGACCAGCAGCCCGGTTTCGCCCTCGATCACGGCGTCTTCCGCGCCGCAGTCGCGCGTGCCGATCACTGGCAAGCCCGCCGCGCTGGCTTCGAGCAGAGTTAAGCCGAAGCCTTCGAACTTCCAGCCGACGTTGAGCGACGCCATTACCAACACGTCCGCCTCAGCGTAATAGCGCATCAACTCGGCGTCGGCGACGCGCCCGGTCAAGGTCACACGGTCGCCTAAGTCGAGCCGCGCGATCTCGTCGCGGACGCGGGCGGCGTAATCCGGCTCCATCGTCAAGCTGCCGACGATCACGCAGCGCACGCCGGGAACTTGCTCCATTGCCCGCACCAGCTCGATCACGCCCTTGCGCGCCTTGACCGCGCCGACCGCCAGCACGCCGCCCCCGCCAATGTGCTCGACCGCGCCGAAGCGCTCGTAATCGACCCCATTGTTGACCACCGCCGTCTTGATCCCCGTTAGCGAGCCTTCGGCGGCGCGGGCGGTGTAGTGGCTGACGCAGACCATCAGCCCGCGCCGGTACGCCCAGCCATAGATCGTGCCCGCCGGAAAGCGTCGCCGCGCCGCCGTTTGGACGTAACTCCCGTGCCCGGTGATGATCAGCGGTTGGCGCCCGGCTGCCAGCGCTGCCAGCGGCGCGTAAGGCTCAATCGTGCTGTGGATCAGGTCGCAGCCGCGCAGAGCGGCGCGCACTTGCGGCAGCGCGCGCAGTTGATGCAGCAGCATCCGGCGCGGCATCGGGTCGATCATGCGGCAGGATCGGCAGCACGTCGATGCCGCTCAGCGCGCCCTCAAGCGGGGGGCTGTTGCGCGCGGCGATCACCGTTAGCGTCACGCCCGCGCGCTGGAGCGCCTGAATCAAGTTGAGGCTGTAATGTCCCCAACCGTGACGATGCGTGAGGTCGGACGTCAGCAAGCCGACGTGCAGATCACCCCTTGATGGCGACGACATAATACCCCGAAGCCATGATGTTCGTTTCGACTGACGCCCGCGTGATGTCGCCGTATTCTTCGGCGATACCCGCCTGCATCCACAGCAGGATGCGTGCCATCGCCTGAAGCCCGATGCGCATTAGCGGAACTTTCCAGCGCACTTGATACGCCAACCGCTGCGCCAGCACCGCCGCCGTCTCCATCGTGCGCGTTTCCTCCTCGACGCTGACCTCGGCGAAGGCGCGGCAGAGATGCCGCAGCCCGTATTTGGTGAAGCGGAAGTAATCGTAAGGCGCGTCGTGCAGCGGGAAGATGAAGCGCGTGGTCAGGATCAATTTGCCGCCCGGTTTCAGCACCCGGTAGAACTCGTCGATCACGTCCTGCGGATCGTGGCAGTGTTCCAGCACTTCGGTGCACAGCAGCACGGCAAAACTCGCCTCGGCGAACGGCAAGCGGTGAGCGTCAAGCTGTACATTGAGACCGGGAAACGCCACGATGTCGCCGGAGATCGTGTTGGGAAACAGCGCGCGATACCCCTGCCGTTTCGCGCCGACTTCCAGCGTCAGGGTCTCGGTTTGCTGGGTGGCGAGAAAGGTCGCCAGCCGGTCGCGCGTGATCTTGCGCGTGAGTCGTCCTTTAAGCCCCAAGTTGATCCCTTTATGCGGCGATAGTCGCGCCGAATTATACCTGATCCCACTGCGCCAAAATCGCCTTGGCGCGCGCGTCCCACGTATACTGCGCCATCACCGTCGCGTAAGCCTTCGCGGCGAGCCGCTGGCGCAGCGCGGGATCGTCCCGAAGCTGGCGGATCGCGGCGGCGAGCGCTCCGGCATCGCTCGGCGGCGTCAGCAGCGCCAACTCGCCGTCGATGAGGACTTCGGCATTGGTCGGCAAGTCCGAAGCGACAATCGCCCGACCGGACGCCATGTACTCGAACAGCTTCATCGGCGAGGTGTAGTAAGCGAAAAACGGCGTCCATGGCGACGGCAGTGCGCAGACGTCGAAGGCGCTCAAGTAGACTGGTACGCGCTCCGGCGCGACCTGCCCCGCGTACAGGAAGCGCTCGTCCGGCTGTCCCAGTTCGCGCCAGCGCTCACGCAGCGCTTCCGCCATATCGTCCGGTCCGCCGATCAAGCCAAGCGCGCAGTCCCCGACCTGCGCCAGCGCCTCGACCAGCACGCCGACGCCCTTGTCCATTGCCATCGTGTGCAGTCGTCCGGCGTAGCCGACGATAAAAGCATCGTCCGCCCAGCCGATCTCGCGCCGCGCCGCTGCTTGATCGGGCACGTCAGCGAAGCGATCCCGGCGGACGCCGTCGCGCGCGACGTGCGTGTGATCGGCATCAGCACCGAGCGCGATCAGGTCGTCGGCGAGTTTTTGCGTCACGGCGAAGACCTGCCCGGTTCGCCGCACCACCCGGCGCTGCAAGCCGCGACCGAAACGCCCGACCGCCAGCGTGTGTGCCTCGTATGCCAGTGATCCGCGCGGCTTGATCAGGCTGAGCGCGTACAGCACCAGTTGATCGCGGCTGTAGTAAACGTCCGCCCGCACGAACAGCGCGCTGATCAGCGCCGCCAGCGTGAACGTCACCCATTGAACCCAGAAAACCACCTGCGCGACCCGGTCGGTGCGGTTCGGCACCAGCCAGATCAAGTCGAGGCTGGGCAGGCGGCGCAGCTTGAAATTGCGCCGGCTGCCGTAATGCGCCCACACGTCGCCGACGTCGCGCAGCTCCGGCGTGTTGACGCGCCGCGCCGCCCACAGCGTCACCTCCGCGCCCGCTTCGGCGAACGCTTCGCAGTTCTGGACGATTTGCAGTCCGTGCGCCTTTTCGGTTGGCAAGCGGATGTTGGCGAGATAGAGCAGTCTCATCGCTGGATCGGGTGGTGCGTCCACACGTTCGGCTCGACGTAGCTGATCAAATCAGCTTCGATCACGGCGTAAGCCGGGTTGAGCGCGCCGGGGATGATGTAATCGCCGCTTTCGGGGAACTTCATCCCGGTCCAGTCTTCCCACTGCGTCACCGTGCCGGGGATGACCATCGAGTGCGGCGCGACCTTGACGATCTGCGCGCCTAGTCGCACGTGCGTGCGCAGCCACGGATCAAACGGCAAGCCGTCCGCCTGCTTCCAGTTGATGTAACGCGCCATCGGGATCAGCGGGTAGCGGTCTTTGAGCGAGGGGCGCACCGGGGCGATCAGCGCGTTGAAACCGTGCTCGACGGCAAGTGCTTTCATGGCGCGCACCGCCTGCTGGCTGACACCCTTGCCCTGATACTCCTTCGCAACCGTGATCGACAGCGCCGAGAGCGTGGTCGGCGTGCGCCCCGCCTGCTGATCATGGAAACCGCTTTCGAGCGCCCAATCCCACCCGGCGTCTAACAAGTGATCAGGGTTTAAGTCCCAGATCACCGGGATGCTGTTGCAGGTGGCGACGACCGTATCGCCGTCGTAGAGCATGAACTGGTAATCGGGAAAAGCTTCGTAAAGCTGCTCAAAATAGACGTTGGCGATGCTGTCGTTGAGCATGAATTCTGCCCAACCCTCGCCGACGATGCGCCAATTCTCGTCCAGTTGATCAGAACGCTCGGTAAAGGTTTTGACGACGTATTCGCTCATGTTGTGACCTCGGCGTAGATATGCTCATAGCGTTCCGCGACCTGCATCCAACTGTAGCGCGCCTCGATCAGCGCGCGCCCGTTGCTGCCCAGCCGGGTTTGCAGCGCCGGATCAGCCAAGACTCGCAGCGTCGCCGCCACCAAGTCGTCGTCCGTCGTCGCGATCAAAGCTTCCTGACCGTCGCGCACGCTGATGCCGTCAACGCTCAGCGGCGTGGCGATCACCGGCAGGCGCAGCGCCAGCGCTTCCAAAACTTTGTTCTTGATGCCCGCGCCCAAGCGCAGCGGGCAGACAAAGACCGCCGCGCGTTCCAGATAGGTGCGCATGTCGGGGACGCGCCCGGTCACGGTGATGGCGTCGGCAAAGCGCGGATCGCGCCCTAGCGCTTCCATCTCCGGCGTCGGCGCGTTGCCGACGATCCACAACTTGGCATCGGGGATGCGCTCGCGGATGCGCGGGAACAGGTCGCGGGCGAGGTGCAGCGCGGCGTCGACGTTGGGCGCGTATTCGTAATTGCCCGTGAACAGCAGCGCGTACGGCTCGCGCGCCTGCTCGCTGGCTTGAAAATATTCAAGATCGACGCCGTTGGGGATCACCTCGACCGGCAGCAGCGGATTTAGCTCGCGCAGTTCGTCGCGGTCGCGCTCCGAGACGACCACCACGCGCCGGTAGGGCGCGAACATCCACAACTCGAAGCTGCGCGCCACGCGCAGTTCCAGCTTCTCCCTAGTCTGCGTGATCCATCGTTGTAGGGGCACGGCGCGCCGTGCCCCTACGTCATCGTCTTGGTTGTTTTCCACCACCCGCCGCAGATACAGGCTGTAACTCTCGTAGGGCGTGATGATCGCGGGCAGCGGCTCGACGGCGTGGGCATACTCGTAGACCTGCACCCCGCCGAACAGGTGGACGACGTCGTAGTCGTAGGTTGTGACGTGGTGGCGTATCGCCTCCCACATCGTCGGCGACCATGTGCGCTCGGCGCGACGCGGGAAACGCGCACCCGGTCGCAGCAGCCGCAGCGTGTAATCGAACCACGTGCGCGAAGGATCGGCGACGATGGTGATCTGCCGGAACAGATCGCTGTACTGGTCGCGCTCGGCGATGTCCTCGAAACGGTCGCTGAAGGCGAGTAGGTCGATCTGATGTCCGCGTCGCGCCAGTTGGCGCACGAGGTTGTAGACGATCAGCCGGTCGCCAAGATAGAGTGGATATGGTGGGCAGCGCGAGATCAGCAGAATGTTCACGGGCGGTTATTCGGGAAAGAGCGCTTGAACCGGAGCGCTGAAACCGGGCAGCACGTCGCCGCCGTCAAGCGTGTCATCTACTTTGAGCAGCGCAATTGAGTCGGTTGTTCGGACGGTGATCGTCTCGTTACGCGGGTTGAACACCCAGACCAGCCGCACGCCGTCGCGTAGGTAGCCATCCACCTTGTCTTCTACATCGACATAACCGTCATTCGCGGAGATGACCTCGACGCATACATCAGGGATCAAAACGAAAGGTTTCTTTTTCCAGTCCAGCACACGCTGTTTGTAGTCGTCCAACCGCGCTTTGTCGTAAATCATCAAGTCCGGCACGCGCGCCCCTTTGACCCAGTTGGGTTTGTCTTCCTGAATCACGGGCATTTCGGTGTAAACGACGATATTCGGATTGATCGCTTCGTATCCAAACAGCAATCTCAATAGAATACGGATGATTTCTCCGTGTTCAGCAACGGGCGGCATCAGCGGAATCCTTTCGCCGTTCACCAGCTCGAAGGGCGCTTCGTCGTATTGGCGGATGAACTCGTCTAGAGGCATTCCGATCTCGGTTTGCACAGCCATGCGGCAAATCCTTTTACTCCGATGAACTTATTATAGCATTCAACCGGGTGGCGAACTGCGCCGCCATCGCTGTCGCCGAGAAGCGCGCCTCGACCCGCGCCCGACCTGCTGCGCCCATTCGCTGCCCGCAGATCAGGATCGCGCAGCAGGGTGACGACGCGATCCGCCAGCGCGTCGGCGTCGCCCGCATCGACCAGCCAGCCGGTTTCGCCATCGACGACCGTCTCGCTGGGACCGCCGCGCCGCGTGCTGACGACCGGCACCCCCGACGCCATCGCCTCGACGTTGACCATGCCGTAGCTTTCGAACTGCGAACTGCACACGATCACGTCCGCCGCTGCCATGACCCGCTCGGCGTCGGCGCGAAAGCCGAGGTAGACCAGCCGCTCGCGCAGTACCGGATCAGCTTGGTGGGCGGCGAGAATCCGCTGCTTGTAGGCGTCGTCCGCCGACTGCCCGTGAACATTTTCGCCAGCGACGATGAAGCGCGCGGCAGGGATCGCCGCCGCCACCTGCCGCGCCATCGCCTGAAAGACGTCGTGCCCCTTCACGTCCTGAAACCGCGCGATCAGCGCGACCAGCGGCGCATCGGGCGCGACTCCGGCATCGGCGCGCACCGCTGACCCATCGATCCCCGGCTTGAAGTGCTCGGTATCGACCCCCGGTGGCAGCACTTCGATCCGATCCGGCGGCATAAACGGGGGATCGCCCAGAAAGCCGTCCTTGATCGCCCACGATGCGGCGAAGGTCGCGTCCGGCTGGCGGAAAAAGCCGCGCTGCCACGCTTTCGGATGAAACCACCAACCCCAGCACGTCCAGACCAGCGGCACGCCCGCCGTTTGCGCCGCCGGGAGCGCGAAGGGCAGGCTGTGATAATCGCTGTGGACGGCGTGAATCCCTTGATCGCGGATCAGCCGCGCGATTCGCCCCGTGATCGGGAAACGTGCCCAGATCGCCGGGACGAAGTAAGTGGTCGCCCCGCGCCAGTGATCGACGTGGACGATCCAGCCGTTCGCCCGCCAGCGATCCGCTAGCTGCCCCTCGTGCGGGACGAGCAGGTGCGGCTGAATTGCCGGATCGCGCTTGGTTAACGCCTCGACCAGCGTCAGCAGCGAGGTCTCGCCGCCGCCAAGTCCAACGTAAGTTGTGATAAACAAGATATTGCGCGAATTCGTCATTAGCCTGTGATCGTCAAAGACTTTGAACCGCCAAAGTAGATTCAAGTCTATCGTTTGAAAAACGCCGCACCGATTTAGGGACGACTTTGTAGGGGCGAGGCGTGCCTCGCCCTTCTTGGCACGCTTGGCGTCTTGGCGGTTCAATTATTTTCGGTCGATCTTTACCCCAATCTACAGCCCGCGACCGTCCAGCCCGGCGGGATGACGCTGTGCCAACGCCGTTGTACAACGCGGCACGCTGATGTAGAGTTAGCGCCATTTACAGCGCTCGTTTCGTCAGGAGTATACTCGTTGATCGACCTTCAGCCGATTTTCACCGCTGTCCGCCAAGCCGCCGGGCTAACCCGCCGCGTGCAGGAGATTCACCTCGTCCACAGCCAGAAAGACGGCAAGGAACCGGTCACGATTGCCGACTACGGCTCTCAGGCATTGATCTGCCGCGCCATCAGCCTTGCTTACCCGGAAGACGCCGTGCTCGCCGAAGAAAACGGGCGGCAGTTCAGCGAGCTGGTCAACGCCGATCAGCGCGCCGAGATCGTCAAGCTGGTCGGCGAAATTCTGGACGAGGACGTCACCGAAGCCGACGTAATCCGCTGGCTCGATCACGGTCGGGGACGCGAAGCCGAGCGGACGTGGGTGATCGACCCGATCGACGGGACGAAGGGTTTTATCGCGATGCGCCGCTACTCGATTGCCGTCGGGCTGCTGGATCGCGGCATGGTGATCGCCGGGGTGCTGGGGTCGCCGGGTTATCCAACGCCGGACGGGAAAGGCTTGCTGTTCTACGCCCAGCGCAGCGCGGCTTATGTCGAGCCGATGGCGGGCGGGAAACCGAACCGTGTCGCCGTCTCGACCCGCAGCAAGCCGAGCGAGCTCAAGGTCGTCCAGAGCGTCGAGCGCGACCACGCCGCGCTGGAACTGATGGCGAAAATTTACGGCGATCTCGGCATCAATGCCGCGAAACAGGTCGAAGGCATCGACAGCCAAGACAAGTACGCCATGCTTGCCTGCGGTGATGCCGACCTCTATCTGCGGCTGCCGCGCGAAGCCAAGCCCAAGCACCGCGCGTGGGATCACGCGGCGGGGATGGCGCTGGTGCTGGCGGCGGGCGGCGTCGTCACCGACATCGACGGCTCGCTGCTCGACTTCACCACCGGGGCGCTGCTGACCAACAACATGGGCATGGTCGTCACCAACGGACAGAACCACGACCATGTGCTCGAAGTTGTGCAGGCAGCCATGCCGCAAACGTAAAGATTGTTAACCGCTAAGACGCCAAGTAAGACAAATCATTTTCTTGGCGTCTTGGCGGTTCAATTTCTCTTCTATTCCAGCAGTTTGTAAAAGAACACCGCATCGATCAGCGTACTTCCGTTGTGATTGAGCGCGAAGCCCGGTATCACGCCGACGCGGGTATAGCCGACGCGCTCGTAGAGCCGCTCGCCAGCGCTGCCGCCTTCCGTGTCCAGCACCAGCAGCGAGCGATCTCGCCGCCCGCGCCTCATCTTCGAGCGCGTACATCAACGCCATGCCGATCCCCTGCCGCCGCGCGCGGCTGTGGACGAGAACTTTCTGTACCTCGGCGCGATGCCGACCGTTCGGCTGCATCGCCAGCACCAGTTGAGCGCTGCCGACGACCCGCTGATCGGCGTCGAGCGCGGCGATCACGATCCGTTCGCCCGCCTCAACCGCGTCGGCGACCTTCGCCCAAAAGGCTGCCGCCGCCGCCCGATCCAGCGGCGCGAGGAAGTTGACCGACGCCCCGTGATCGACCACGTCGCCGAGCAGATCGACGAACTCGCCCAGATGCGCGCGGATATCGTCCGCGTTGAAACGCTCAATCGTCACCGCCACGATGATTCCTCACAAACCTACGTAGGGGCGAACCTATGTGTTCGCCCGCGCCCCTACATGCCCTGATTTTATGCGCCTTGCGCCGATTATGGTAAAGTAAGCACGAACAAACTTTCGGCTTCAGCGTAGGTACAAAATGACCGAACCGATCCGCGTGCTGCATTTCGCCGACGTCCACATCGGCATGGAAAATTACGGCAAGACCGATCCCGACACCGGCTTGAGCAGCCGCGTCCGCGACTTTTTGCGCCGTATGGACGAGATGATCGACTTTGCCCGCGAGCATGACGTTGACCTGACCATTTTCGCTGGCGATGCCTTCAAGACGCGCAGCCCCAACCCCACTTATCAGCGCGAGTTCGCCCACCGCGTCCGCGACCTGTCGGAACTGGCGCCGCTGGTCATGCTGATCGGCAACCACGACGTGCCGCCGACACTGTTGAAGGCGTCGAGCGTCGAAATCTACGACACGCTGGCGGTGCCTAACGTCTGGGTCGCCAACGAGTACGAACTGCGCGTGATCCACACCAAGCGCGGGGACGTCGCCGTCGGCGCAGCGCCTTATCCGCTGCGCTCGCACATCCTTGACGGCGTGAAAACCGCCGGGCTGACCATCGCCGAGACCGATCAACTGCTCCAACGCGAACTAACCGCGCTGCTCGATCAACTGGCTGAATCTGCCGATCAGCACGGTGACATGCCGCGTCTGCTCACCGGACACTTCACCGTCAACGGGGCGTCGTGGGGCAGCGAGCGCGGGATCATGCTCGGGCGGGACGTGCAGGTGCTGCCCTCGTCGGTGGCGGATCGGCGTTGGGATTACGTCGCGCTCGGTCACATCCACAAGCACCAGAACCTCAGCGCCGGGCGCGAAGGTGTGCCACCCGTCGTCTACAGCGGCTCGCTGGAGCGGATCGATTTTGGCGAGGAGAACGATCCGAAGGGCTTTTGCTGGGTCGAACTCGAACGCCAGCAGACTACGTGGAAGTTCCACCGCCTCAAGGCGCGTCCATTCGTGACCATCCGCGCCGACCTGCGCCAGAGCCTCGATCCGACCCGTGAGGCGGTCGACGAAGTGGAAGCCTACGATCTGCAAGGGGCGGTCGTCCGCGTGATCCTCGACCTGACGCCGGAGACCGAAGCCAAGCTCAACGAGGGGATCGTCCGCGACGCGCTGCTGCGCGGCGGCGCGGCTTACATCGCCGGGATCCGCCGCGAGGTCGAGCAGACCGCGCGGGCGCGCTTGGGCGCGAGTCCCGAAGGCTTAACCGACACCGAACTGCTCGAACGCTACCTGCTCAGCCGGGAGATCGGCGAGGCTGCGGCGGGCGCAGTTGCATGGCAGCGGCGAGCGAGATCATCGGCGACGACGGCGCGCTGGACGTAAGCTAAGCTGACAGCAGATTATCATCGCCGCGCAGCCATTCAGCGGAGAGGATGCGCTTCGAGCACGGCGCGTAATAGATGCGATACGGATCACCGTTCTTGAACGTCAGCAGCGCCTTTTGGCTTACCTGAAAACGCTGGTCGCCCACCTCAAGTACATACTGCGCGCTGCGTCCTGCCGACTTCATGCTCAACTGCACGCGCCCCTCGGCAATCTCCAGCCGCCGTTCGTACAAATCACGCCCATATCCGCCCGCCTTCCGCCAACAGCCAATGGTCAAGACGATTCCGAAAACACCGGCAAACAGCGAAGAGAAGCAAGTGCCGACGATACTCGCATCTGGTGACGCAACGGCAGGCAGCACAAAGATGAACAGGTAGGCAAGCGCAATCACAAGGACCAGCAGCAACCTCGCCGCCCATTTGTGATACCCGTTACGCAGTGCCTCAAGTTGAGATGCAGTGATGTTCCCCGCCTGATTCACCGCGAGATCGTCCTCGTCGAAGCCGAGCACATCCATCAGCCGATCTTCGTATTTCTTGGGTTTGTCCATGATTACCTCGGTGTTTGGCGCTGGCGGTGAGCGCGCGTCGCCGGTGACAGGCTTTCGTCGTCCGGCTGATCGGCGATCCAGTCGTCGAACGCCGCACCGGGCAGCAGATTGTCGTCAGCGTCGCGCAGCCACTCCAGCGAGAGGATACGCTTGGAGCGGCTGGTGTAGTAGACGCGGTAAGGATCGCCGTTCTTGAAGGCGAAAAACTCCTGAGGTTTGAGCGCGAACTCCACATCGCCGATACGGGCAGCATAGTCACCGAACTGCCCGTCGCTGGCTTTCAACAGTACGCGCCCCTCCACGACACTCACGACCGGCGCGTTGAGATCGGCAGCGGTGCGGCGGCTGCGCGCCCAATAGAAGACGAGGATCAGGCTGGTCACGGCGATCATAATGAGCGGCACGACTAACCGGCTCATCGCTTCGTTCGGCGCGGATGACCAGATCAGGGTCATCAAGCCGGCTAAGAACAGCCCGCCGAAGGCGAATAGCGCCAGCAGGGCCGATGATCGCCGCGAGTCGCCGCGCAGACGATTGCGCTGCCAGTCGGTGAATTTGCCTGCTTGATTGGCTTCGAGATCCTGCTCCTCGAAGTGGAACGCCGACATCAGCAGGTCTTCGTATTTCTTGGGCTTTTCCATGCCGATCCCCGCAGCCACATCTTCCTTACCATTCTATACAAATCAGCGCGGGGCAGAGTTGTAGGCTGCTTCGTCTAAGCCAGCAGCTTTTCGAGCTTGTGCTCGCCGTAACGCAGCACCAGTTCGAGATCGTGGATGCGGTCGAGATGGGAGTCGTCTTCGTAGGGTAGGTCTTCGAGGTTGTCGATCACGCTGGCAAGGTCGGCGAGGATTTCGCGCAGTGCTTGCGCGTCGTCGCAGTGGTCGATTTCCCGTTTGAAGTCGCGCATGGCTTTACCTCCAAGTACCGAGTGCAAAGTACCGAGTGCCGAGTCAAAACCAAACTTGACTCCATTGTATCAAGTTTTTCACTGCCTAAGCGTGTTTTTACTTGGTACTCAGCACTCGGTACTGTCGATACTGGCGACCGAAGGTCGCTCCTTAATTGCGGTTGAGTCGCGGGTCGAGCGCGTCGCGCATCCCGTCGCCGAGCAGGTTGAAGCCCAGCACGGTCAGCATGATGGCGAAGCCGGGGAAGAAAACCATGTGCGGCGCGGTGAACACGTAGTTGCGCGCCTCGCTGAGCATCGCGCCCCACTCCGGCGTCGGCGGCTGCGCGCCCAAGCCGAGGAACGAGAGCGCCGCCGCGTCGAGCACGGCCGTGCCGATGCCAAGCGTCCCCTGCACGATCAGCGGCGTCAGCGAGTTGGGGAAGATGTGGACGAACAGAATCCGCATCGGCGTCGCGCCGAGCGCGCGGACGGCAGTGACGTATTCATTCTCTTTGACCGCCAGCACGCTGGCTCGCGCGAGCCGGGCGTAGGCAGGGATCGAGACAATCGCAATCGCCAGCAGTGCGTTTTGCAAGCCGGGTCCCAGCACTGTGACAATCGCAATCGCCAGCAGCAGCGAGGGGAACGCCAGCAGCACGTCCATCAGGCGCATGATCACGTTATCGACCCAACCACTGGCATATCCGGCGATCAAGCCTAAGACCGTGCCGAGGCTGATGGCGAAAATCACGCTGCTGAAGCCGACCACCAACGACACGCGCGACCCGTAAACCAACCGGCTGAAAATGTCGCGGGCGTTGAGATCCAGCCCCATGAAATGCTGCGGTTGCTCAGCGGGGCAGCCGAGCAGGTGAATGCAGGGCGGAGATGCGGGCAGGCGTCCGCTGTGACCGGGCTGACCGATCATCGGCAGCAGCGGATCCCAGTTGGCGATGGGCGATGCGAAGATGGCGACGAAGATCAGGAAGCCGATCAGCGACAAGCCGATCACGGCGTTGCGGTTGCGAAACAGATGCTTGATGGTATCGCGCCAGAGGCTGCTGGAAGTCAGCTCCTCTTGCGCGCTCTTTTCGAGTTTGACGGGTTTGGTGTTGGTTGATGTTGCCATTATGCCCCGCTCAACTCAGCCGGATACGGGGGTCGAGATAGCCGTAAAGCAAATCGACCGCCAGATTAATCAAGACAAACGAGACGGCAATCACGACGGTGAAGCCCTGCACCAGCGTGTAATCGCGGGCGGTGATGCCATCGACCAGCGTGCGCCCGACGCCGGTCAGTCCGAAGATCGTTTCGGTCAGCACGGCGCCGCTGACCACCAAACCGAAGTTCAAGCCGATGATCGTGACCACCGGCAGCAGCGCGTTACGCACTGCATGATGCAGCACCACGCTCAATTCGCGCAGCCCTTTAGCACGGGCGGTGCGGACGTAATCCTGACCGAGCGTTTCGAGCACGCTGGAGCGCGTCATGCGCGCGATAATTGACATGGGAATGGTGCCGACGGCGACGGCGGGCAGGATCAAGTAGCGCAGCGCCGTGACGAACAAGTCGCCGTTGAGCGTCAGCACGGCGTTCAACACGTTCAACCGCGAGATGAAGACGAAGAAACTGCTGGCGGCGTTTTGACTCTCGGCTAAGCCCCACTGGACGTAGAACGGAACTGGAGCATAACCGGCGGGCAATCGACCGGACGGCGGCAGCGCGAACGGCGTGTCCTTCAAAATCACGGCGAAGATGTATGCCAGCATCAAGCCCAGCCAGAACACTGGCATCGAGACGCCGATGTTCGCGCCGATCATCGTGCCTACGTCCACCGCCGTGTTATGGCGGTAGGCGGAGATGATGCCCAGCGGTACGCCGACGGCGATGGCGAAGATCATCGCCATCATGCCGAGTTCAATCGTCACCGGCAGGCGTTCCGCCAACAGGTCGGTAACCGAACGGCTGTAGCGCAGCGAGGTGCCGAAATCGCCATGCAGGACGTTGCCGATGTAGATCACAAACTGCGTTGGCAGCGGTTGATCCAAGCCATTCCGGGCGATGAAGGCGTCACAGATTTCGTCGGTCGCGCGCTCGCCGAGCGCCGCCCGACACGGATCGCCGGGGATTAGATGTCCCAGCAAAAATGTCACGGCGAGGATGCCGATTACAACGGGAATTGAAATTACGAGCCGGCGAGTTAGAAATGCAACCATGTACTGCTCTTCATTCGAACTTACGTTGAGACGAAAATTCTAACGGTAAGGGCATGGCGAATCCGCCATGCCCTTACGTTGTTACCGGTCAGGTGAGGTTCACCCGATCAGCCTCAGCTTGCCGGGGTATTGAGGAATGCCGCGAACAATGCTGAGAAGTAGTCAAAGTTGCCGGTACGACCGACGTGCATCGGATTGGCTGCGTCCCATACGACTGCGTAGGTCATCACCACGTCGTTGGCGTCCAGCGCGGAGCCGTCGTGGAAGGTGACGCCTTCGCGCAGGTGGAACGTCCACGTCAGCAGGTCATCGCTGGCTTCGTAGGTGTCCGCCAGACCGGGGACAACTGCCGTGCCGCCGGGTTCGTAAGCCAGCAGGGATTCATTGATCTGCTCGCAAGCGCGGAGCGATTCGCCGTCGGTTTCGTCGTTGCAGTAGAGGCTGCCCGGCTCGCCGTTCTGCATCCAAATGAAGTTGTCGTCACTCGGGTCAGTCATCTGCGAGTACTGCTCATTGCCCAACGGGCTAACTTGCGCATTCTCGATTTCGGCGCGGTAGGCGACGCCCGAACCACCGTGAGCAATCGGGACCATTGGGACCAGATCGCGGATCGCGGTGTTGGCTTCGATGTAGTAGGGGTAGCGCGCTGCCGGGTCGGCGAGACGCGCGCCCTGCTGCAGCGGCTCGGTGATGGCGGCAAACTTGTCGCCGAACGAGTCGCTCGAACCTGCACCGAAGTGGTAGTCAAGGAAGTTGGTCGCATCCGGATAGTCCGCGCCCCAGCCGAGCAGGAACAGCGGCAGGACACCCGCCGAAGCGTTGTCGAGGAAGGTGGTCAATTCCTGAACGTCGATGGTGACGTTGAAGTAAGCGCCATCGCCGAGCGAGTTCAACTGCTGCTGAATGTCAGCGGCGACCACACCGGGCTGCGGTAGGTAGCTGCGGACGACGTCGCGGTAGCTCAGCGGAACGTCAATCGGCAGGCTCACGCCTTCGGCAGCCGCTTCATCGAGCAGCGCCATCGCGGCGCTGGTGTCATACGGCAGCGGCGCGACTTCTTTGGTGTAGCCGAAGATCGAAGTCGGCATGAACTGGTCAGCAACCGACGAACCCGCCGGATAGAAGTTATCGACGATGCGTTGCTTGTCGATGGCTTCGCTGACCGCCTGACGAACCTTGACATTGTCGAACGGCGCGATGGTGTTGTTCACACCCAGATAGAGCACGTTCAAACCTTCACGCGGCAGCAGTTGCAGGTTCGGGTCTGCGGCGATGACGTCGAAGTCCAGCGGCGACGGATTGTCGATACCATCGACGTTGCCCGCCTGCAGTTCGACCAAACGCGCAGCAGCTTCCGAGTTCCAACGGAAGATCAGCGTGTCTTCGATTGCCTTCGGACCCCAGTAGTTCTCGTTGCGGGTGAAGACGATCTCGTTGCCCAGATCCCAGTGATCAAACTTCCACGGACCCGTACCAATCGGGTTCTGGAGCAGTTCGGCTCCGCCACCACCGGTCGCAAGGAGTTGATCGGAGGAATGAATAGCGAAACCGGAGAATGCTACTTTCGACGGAAAGGCGGGGTCTGGGAAGTTTGGGCACAGTTGGAAAGTTACGGTCTGCGCGTCAACGGCGGTGATCGATTGAATCTCGCCACCGTAATCGCAGCTATCTGCCGCATAGGTGATCCACCCATCAGCGGACATCGTTTCGTTCGCCGGCATCTCATCCTGCGCGAATGCAGGCAGGCTGAAGACCAACATCACGAGCAGCAAGAGCGGTAACACACGAAGTTTCGTACGCATAAACATCTCCCTATCGATATTTAAGTGACCAGTCCTTGCAGCAAAGCCGCACCACCGTTACTAGGTATAGTCGTTCTTTCCAGTTTCGGTTCAATTACGAACTTTGCCCTCAGAGACCGATGATTGTAATCTCTTTGCCAACGAGGGGCAAAAAGTAAATGGAACTTGCATGAAAACGACCGCTCAAATTCAGGCAGATTTCGACAAGATCGCGCGGGTAGACCGCCCGGACGCGTGGAATCACAACAATCACTATCACGAATTCTTGCTGCGCCACCTTCCGGCGCGCTGCGCCAGCGCACTCGAAGTTGGCTGCGGCACCGGCGAATTCGCGCGTCAATTGGCGACGCGGGCGGATCGCGTGCTGGCGCTCGACCTATCGGCGGAGATGCTGAGCCTCGCCCGTGAGCGTTCGGCGGCGTTCCCGAATATCGAGTACGTGCAAGCGGACGTGCTGACTTATCCGCTGCCCGCCGACTATTTCGACGGCATCGCCTCGATTGCGACGCTGCATCATCTCGATTTGGCGGACGTATTGCCGATTTTGAAAGCGGCGCTCAAACCCGGCGGCGTGCTGCTCGTGCTCGATTTGTTTCAAGCCCGGACCCTCAGCGATTACGGCGTCAGCGCGGCAGCCGTCCCGATCAACTGGCTGCTGACGCGGCGCCATGGCGGTCATCATGGCTCCCCGGAAGCGGATGCCGCATGGCGCGAACATGGGCAAGGCGACGTCTATCCCTTGCTGGCGGAAGTCCAGCGCGCCTGCGCCGATCTGCTACCCGGTGCGCGGGTGACGCGCCACCTGCTCTGGCGCTATTCGTTGGTCTGGCGCAAATAGTTCCCCTCACCCTGCTTGCGCCGCAAGCCGTCCCTCGCCCAAATAAATGGGGCGAGGGACAAAACTGCACTTCCCCCTCGCTCCGCTTGCGTGGGAGAGGGGGTCAGGGGGTGAGGGGTTTACGACACCTCTAGACCAACTGCACCAACCCGAACTCGGTCAGGTCGTGCAGCAGGTAATCGGCGTGCGCGGCGGCGAGTTCGCCCGGCTCGCAGAAGCCGGTCTCGACGGCGACGGCGGTCGCGCCGATGGCTCGCGCGCAGTCAACGTCGGCGGGCGTGTCGCCGATCACGATCACGTCCGCCCCGCGAAAGGGATACTGGTAATGCTCGGCTGCCCGCGCCACTGCCAGCGGTGTGAGCTGGTTGCGATCCATCAACTCGCTGCCGAACGCGCCGACCGGAAACCACGCCGGATCATAGCCCGCCGCCCGCAGCTTGACCTCCGCCGCCCCCGGTACGTTGCCGGTGACGATCCCCAAGGCGACGTCAGCGCGCTGGCGCAGCGACTCGACCAGTTCGAGCGCGCCGGGCATGGCGAACACGTCGTAATCGGGGATGATCGCGGCGAGGTGGCGCGCCATCGCCTCGCTGTAAGCGGGCAGCTTACGCTCGATTTCGGCATGGCTGAAGCCTTCCGCGATCAATAACTCGACCAGCGTTTGCCAGTCGGTCTTGCCGCCAAATTTGTGCCCCGCCAGTGCTCCGCAAGTCCCGAACACCTCGACCATCGCCCGGCGGTTCGATTCGCGTCCCGCGCCGCGCGTCAACAGCAGCGTGCAGTCGATGTCAAATAGAAACAACCGCATTGACCCACCCTCGATTCTCGTTCTGGAATGCCGGAAGTATAACGAGCCGCCGCCCAAATCGAAACTTGGACTCGTGCAGTTTCAAAAACGCGCCTAGAATCGATCTGGCTTTTGCGAGATCTATTGGTAAGCGGTTCTGCTATACTGCGCTGACTATACTAAACCGGAGTTCGAAAATCGCGTTTATCGGAGCAAGCAATTCGAACCCCCGCACGGGCAATGTGTAGGGGTGAAGCATGTCTCGCCCGATGTTCGCTTAAGCGTTCATTCGCTCTAATCGTCACACGAGGGATTGTTTTGTGAATGGCTTGATCCTCCGCCGCCCACGTCACGATGACGTTACCGAAGTCGTGAGGCTCATGAATGCCCATGCTCAAGCGTTGATCGGGCGACCGGCGACCACGCCGTCGATTTTGCAGCATGAGTGGGAAGCCGCCGAACCGGACAACTGCGCGTGGCTGGTCGAGCACGACCGGCACGCCGTCGGTTATCTGTGGCTCCGGGAAAGTGGCTGGCAGCGTGCGGATGAGTCCGGCAAGACCTATCGCATCTGGGGCTGCGTTCACCCCGCTTACCGCGACAGCGGCGCTGGCGAGCGGCTGCTGTCCGCCGTCGAGACACAGGCAGCCGAGCAAGACGATCAGGTCGAGATCGACTTCCGCGCCAATGTCGAGGATGCGGCGATGGTGCAGACCCTCCGCTGCGGCGGCTACAACGTGATCCGCACCTTCTGGCAGATGCAGTACAGTCTCGACTCGCTGCCTTTAGCGCCGTCAGCGCCCCCACTGCCTGAAGGCGTCACCCTCCGCGCTGCCGTCCCGGCGGAGCAGCACGACATCTACGAGCTGCACATGCAGTCGTTCCGCGATCACTGGAGTTTTTGCGCCTATCCTTACGAGACGTGGCGGCGTTTGTTTGCCGCCTACCCGCCCGATTACGATCCGGCGCTCTGGTTCGTCGCCGAGGCGGGTGCCGAGAAGATCGGCTTCGTGATCGGCGCGCCGGGGCAGATCACCGTGCCGGAGATGGGCTACGCGCCCGAAGTCGGCTATGTTCACTTGATGGGCACGCGCGCCGATTGGCGCGGGCGCGGGGTCGCCAAAGCGCTGCTGCACCGGGTGTTTCAGGCGTATCGCCAGCGCGGACAGCAACAGGTCAGCCTCGGCGTGGATGCGGCGAATACGACCGGCGCGGTTCAACTCTACGAAAAAATCGGAATGCAGCGGACGATGGCGTTCGACCTCTACCGTAAGGTTATCAAGCCGGAGTGACACTGGCAGAAATGCCGTCCGTAGGGGCAGGTTTCAAACTTGCCCCTACAGCAGATGCCTCCTATGTGAGCCGTTGATACAGATACTCGCGGAGCAGCGCGCGCCTGAAGTCGTCCATAGTCGGCGAAACCCGCCTGCGCCGCGAACGCCGCCGCATCGGGTGGCGCGTCAGTCAGCCCCACTTGATCGAAGTACCAAGCGTACAACGCCGCTTCGCTCAGCCCGCTATCCTCAAGGCGGGGGTTGTGCAGATCGTGCTGCGCCAGCGCCGCCTGCTTGGCGCGGGCGCGCGCTTGCGCGTCGTCGAGCGCTTGCGCCATCGGCGCGGACAGCCGCAGTTCGTCCAGTACGTCGCCCTGCCGCACATGCTGCGGCTGATCGCCGTCCAACACCAGCGATCCGGCGCTCTCGGTGACCATCTGCCACATTTGCGTTTGCTGGAAGCTGTAGCGCACCCGCTTCGGCTCGACCGGCTCGGCGAAGCGCCGCTTGATCGTCTCCAGCAGCAGGATCGCGTCGGCGCGCTTCTGGCTGATCGCGTGGGCGGGCAGCCACGCCTTGAGCGCGTCGAGCGCTAAGCCCTGCGCCTCGCCCGCCTTGATCACCGCCGGATAGACCCGGCGCGGATAGTAGAGCGCTTTGGCGATGCTGATCAGTGCCGCGTGCGTCGTCGCGTCGATGATTCCCTGCTGCTCAGCGGCGGCGAAAGTCGCGCGCATATCCACCAGCGCGACCGAAAGCGGCGTGAAGCCTTCCGAGGCGCTCGCGTGGGCGACGGCAACTTCGTCGTCGTCCGCGATCTGCCCGCTGGCGACCTGCTCGAAGATCGCGCCGACGCCCTCCATGCCGAACAGCGCCAATTCCGCCGCTCGGAGCGCACCCATGCTCGAACTTCCGAAGACGTGGATGCCCTGCGCCATCGCCCAGAGGATTTCTTTGTGCCAGACCGCCGGGACGTGCTCGAAGAAGCCGTCGATGATGGCGATGGCTTGCGGGCTGATGCTGCGCCGCGCGGTAAACGTCGCCCTGCGCGACCGGCGGCAGATAGACCGCATCCGGGAGAAGCGCGCGCGCTTGAGCGGCGGGCAGGGTGGGACCGGTGAAGACGACGATCATGGGTGGCGCTCTCGCTCGCGGAGTAAGGATTGGGCGCGCGGACCCGGAAAATAGTCGTCCAGTTCGCCAATTGACTCCAAGCCGGGGATGATCACGCGGACGACGGGGATGCGCAGCTCCGGCTTGGTCAAATCGACCGCGATCACCGAGTCGATGCCGACGGCTTGGAGGTGATCGAGCTGGCAGCGGATATCCTCGTTGAAGGTCGGATGGGGAAACGTCGGCACGGACTGAAAGCTGCGTTCGGGAGGGAAGGCGCGCGCCTCACTGCGAATACGCCGAATTAGCTCGATCTGGTGACCGCGTTGGTAATGCTCGCGTCCGATGTCGTCGCGCGACCCGGCGATCAAGGTTAGACGAGACTGTGCCGCTTCCGTTAGCGCACGCAAGAGAGCAATTTCACGGTTCGGATGCGTGCCCATGCCTAGCATTCCATACGATGCACGCAAGCGCTGATCGCTGGCGTCGAAGATCAGGCATTGGAAACTGGGCAGCCCGACATCGCTGGTGATGTCCCAGATCAGCGCGTCGATCTCGGCATGCGCCAGTTGATCGAGCACGAGGCGGCAGGACGGATCATCGACCGTCGCCGGGTCGATGCGCGTGGCGCGCTGCGCCTCCGGCGGCAGCAAGCCCCAGAGCGTGGTGGCGTCGCGCTCGACCACCTCGTTGATCCCGTGCGCGATGGCTTCGAGCAGGTGATTGCCCGACGCCAGCCCGTTCGAGGTCAGCGGGAAGCAGCTTTCCCCGGTGATGGGCGGAAGGGTGTAGTCGGTATGCACCATTTCGTAGGGCACCCACATGCTCGCGCCGCCGATCAAATCCTGCCCCTCGATCCACAAAATCCGCTTGTTGAAGTGAAAGTGCGTTTCGCGGATCAGCGGCAGGCGGGTGACATCGACGACGTGGTGGGTATAGCGCAGTTCCTCGTAGCTCGCCAGCTTGAGCGGCAGGGTGATGGTCTCGGCGTGGTAGCCCTCGACCAACTCCATCAAGCCGGAGGTCTTGGCGGCGTCGAGCGTCAAGCCCTTGCCCTGTGAGACGGCGACCGAGCGCGAATTGGGGCGGCAGACCATGACCACCGGGATGCCGACGTCGTCCAGCCCGGTGACGTTGGCGACGCGGGTGATGCCCATGACGGGCAGGAAGCGGCTGACGGCGGCGAAGGTCTCGGCTGGGCTGCGGGTGCGCTGCGTGCCGGTGCTGAAGCCTTTTAGGATGGGCGTGTCTAGGTCGATCATGTTCCCTTATCGTTGGGGTCGTGAAACCGAGCACGTCCCCTTAGCATGAAAGCGGCTTAACCCCACCCCCGACCCCTCCCCGACTTCAGGGAGGGGAGAGTGCCTTGTCCGTTTCGGGATTTGATGATGAGGTTTAGCAATTTTTTGACCCAACGAGGGGTTTCTAAACACCCTCATTGAACGCCCCCTACAACATGTGACCTCACCCCTAAATCCCCTCTCCATTGCATAGAGAGGGGACTTAAAAATCCGTTGTGTGCTGTTTTCCCTCTCCACGTCGTGGAGAGGCGCAGGGGGTGAGGTTGCTGTTTATTTCTTGCGGCTGCTGAAGCCGAAGAAGCCCATGTTGACGAAGGTCAGCAGCTTGCCCTTGGTGAAGCCCGCCGAGGTGAAGCCGCCCTTGGTGAAACCGGCGCTGGTGAAGCCCGCCGTCGTGAACCCGGCATTCAGCCCGACTTCCTGATCGCCGTCCTCGTCGCCCGGCTCGAAGACGCTGACCGACTGCTGGCTGAGATGGAGGCGTTCTTCCATTTCTTTTGCCTGCTCGTCGGGAACGGCGTACTGTTCCAGTTGTTCGGCGGAGATCGCATACAAGCGTCCATCCGCCCCGCGAATCAGGATATTCGAACTGTTTTCGTCTGCCATGAGTTCACCTCACATAATTATCCAAAGACACACTGTTTTATCGTATCGCGGGTCGCCCGAAAAAAGTATTGAATTTCGGTTAAGGTGCTTTGTCGAAAGAACGTCACGAGGGCGCTAGGGGATAAGCCTGCTGAGAGAAACCGACCTCACCCCCCAGCCCCCTCTCCATTGCATGGAGAGGGGGAGAAGAACAGGGCAACGGCGTGATTTTAAGGTCGGCGGTGCAGCAAAGTGATGGAAAGACAAAAAAGTGAATCACTTCAACGTCAATTATGGATAAGGAATCTGAGGGGAAATTTTCGCCGTAGGGGCACGATATATCGTGCGCCATACGTACCAACTTAAGCGATTGAACGATGTTTCTGCTGGTGTAGCCGGGGGATCAAATCCCCCGGCTACGAAATCAAGCCCGCTGAAGCTGCTTTGTTGCAAAGATCGGCAGTTTGACCCCACCCCCGCGCGCTGGCTCAGCTTCGCTGAGCTTCTCGCTTCCCCTCCCCGAATTCAAGGAGGGGGCGACAGTAGAAATTTTCAGCATCGCGGTTTCCCTAAAGGGCGGGTCTGAGACCCGCCCCTACACGGAATTTTCTCGGTGGAGGCGAACCGTATAGCAGCGATTGCAAGCGAGGGGGCGCCCCCTCAGCCCCGACTTCAGGGAGGGGAGAGTGCAAAAGCAGATCGGTTGCTTAATTTATGGGTAGAGCACACTATGTTTGCAACAGAGCAGCTGAAGCTGCTTTGTAGATCGGCACTTTGACCCCACCCCCGCGCGCTACGCGCGCTTCCCCTCCCCGAATTCAGGGAGGGGAGAGTGCAAAAGCAGATCGGTTGCTTATTTTATGAGTAGAGCACAATATGTTTGCAACAGAGCAGCTGAAGCTGCTTTGTAGATCGGCACTTTGACCCCACCCCCGCGCGCTACGCGCGCTTCCCCTCCCCGAATTCAGGGAGGGGAGAGTGCAAAAGCAGATCGGTTGCTTATTTTATGAGTAGAGCACAATATGTTTGCAACAGAGCAGCTGAAGCTGCTTTGTAGATCGGCACTTTGACCCCACCCCCGCGCGCTACGCGCGCTTCCCCTCCCCGAATTCAAGGAGGGGGCGACAGTAGAAATTTTCAGCATCGCGGTTTCCCTAAAGGGCGGGTCTGAGACCCGCCCCTACACGGAATTTTCTCGGTGGCGGCGAAACGTATGGCAGCGATTGCAAGCGAGGGGGCGCCCCCTCAACCCCGACTTCAGGGAGGGGAGAGTGCAAAAGCAGATCGGTTGCTTATTTTATGAGTAGAGCACAATATGTTTGCAACAGAGCAGCTGAAGCACGCTGCGCCCCATAGGCAGCAAGGTAAGAAAATAAAGGTTGCTTGTTTAATGTGCGCTAGGGATAAGCAACCATTTCAAGCTGGCGAAAATCGAGCCAGGGCGACTGTTTCTTAGGTTGTGACAGTAAACCATCAGCCCGCAAACCAGATTAGCACAGAAGGTAAGCGGGCTAGATGGGTGGGAGTCGCGCAGCAGCCGAGCAGTTCGCCGCAATCATTAACGACCAGATGCAGCTTGAAACCCAAGCTCCAGCAACCCGCCGCCGATATGCGTCAGCTTTGGACCGGCTGGCGAAGCACGCCGACCAAGATGATGCGCGCGGTGGGATCTAGTGTCTCGCGTTTAGGATCAGTCGTCACCCAGACGATATCTTGCGGATTGCTGAGTACGTCATCGGCAATCATAACCTCGGGCTGCCGACCGGTCGCGGTGTAACGCTCGACGACTTCGTATACGCCGAGACTGACGTTGTCTTCAAAGACATCAGCGTAGTCGCCCATCTCAAGCGCCTGAATGAGTTCGCCGCCCGGCGTGTAGTTGTGCGCGTAAACGATCCGTGCGCCGCCGATGTCTTGGGTGAGGCAAATGTACCGTGATTGCTAGTTGAAGTCGTTCATGCTGACCTCGCTAAAATGGAAGTTGCCGAACAACCAATCAGCGAGCAGTCAACATGAACGACACCTATATTGTAACGACCTATGTAGTGATCGATGATATTTTGAAGGCTTGGCAGTTTGAAGATGATTGCCGAGCACAGGGACATGCAGCGGAGACCTTGACGGTGGCGGTATTGGCAGCTAAATACTTTCAGAACCATCATGAGCGTGCCTTGTGCCTGCTGATTCGCTTGGGCTATGTCAGCCGGGTGAGCGTCTCGCGCTTCAACCGCCAGTTGCACCGCTTGCACGATTGGCTCTTTGGGATAGTCACAATGGTCGGCGAAGTGTTCAGCCAAGGAGACACCTTCATCATCGATAGTTTGCCCTTGCCGGTCTGCAAACGCATCCGCGCTCGGCGCTGCAAGAAGGTGCGGGGGCGAGAATTTTGCGGGTACTGTGCCGCTAAAGACGAGAAATTCTTTGGCTGGCGGTTGCATCTGGTCTGTACCACCGACGGCATTCCCGTCAGTTTTGAGGTGCTGCCTGCCGCCTATCACGATTTGACCCCGGTGCATGAACTGACTGCCAGCCTGCCGGAAGGCGCAGCAGTCTTTGGTGACAAAGGCTACATTTCTGACCCGGATGCTGCCAGCATTCTTCGCTGCCAACGGTGTTCGTCTGGTCTCGATGAAACGCCGGAACATGTCCCCCAACTCTTGGGCAGACGATTACGATTTGGCGCATTATCGCAAGCGCATTGAAACCATGAACAGCCAATTGGAAGAAATGTTATTGCCTGAAATCAGCATACATACCAGCGCTAAGGATGCAAAGTGCAGCGAAGAAGTTAACGATCATAGCGCACCGCGCTGAAGGTTTAGCGCGACGTAGGTGGGTCGCTTTGTTTTTAGGTGGAACATGGGGATTGCCTCTTCATTGTCAACTAGATCTGAGCATTCGTTATTACACTGCAATCGGCAGCAAATTTGCTCAAAATACGACACACAATGAAAAGACACAGATTAATGAATTAGTTAATATCTATCTTACTTCCACATTTTATGCCATGCTAGGGTGAGCTTCACGAAGCCTGTAAATTCCGGCGTTGATACGTAAAGAAACCTCACGCCCCAATTCCCTCCGATCAGGGTGGGTTTTTAAGCTGACCCCACCCCCGCGCGCTACGCGCGCCTCCCCTCCCCGAATTCAAGGAGGGGCGAGGGCAAAAGCGGTTGAGTTGCTTAGTCCACAGGTGGAGCGATCAATGTTTGCAACAGCGCAACAAAAGCTAAGTGCCCATCCGGTAAATTTCTCAACAGAGGGCAGCACGCTGCGCCCCTACAAAAGCTAGATGTGCAACCAAGCGAGGCTAAGCTGACCCCGGCGCGTCGAGGTGATAGTTCAGCAGCCGGTCGAGCAGTTCCGGCAGCGGCATGGGGAGGATTTCGGTCTTCAGGGAGCGCTCGTGTTTCTGGCGCAGATCGTCGTAAGCGGGCTGGAGTTTGCGCCGGGCGTCGGTGTTGGCGCTGGGCGAGCGCTGCACCACGCGGGCGATCTGCCAGGCGAGGTCCTCGTCGGCGTAGCGCCAGAGCAGCAGCCCGAAGCCGACGAGGACTTCCATCATCACCGGCTGGGCGTGGAGTTCGAGCGCGCCGCGCAGCGCATTTTGAAAATAGCCGAGCGCCTTGACTGGATCGCCCAAGCCCATCGCGCTGTAGCCGAGGTTGTTGTAGGTTCCGCTGATCCACCACTGGTTGCCGACTTCCTCGAAAATCGGCAGGGCTTGGCTGTAATTCTCCTGCGCGTCGGCGATATCGCCGCGCAGCAGCGCGACTTCGCCCAAGCCGTTGTAGGCGCGCGCCATGCCGTAGCGGTCGCTGATGGCGCGGCGGATGTCGAGGCACTCCTGAATCTTGGCGCGCCCTTCGTCGAAGCGCTGCTGATGGGCATCGACCGCGCCGATATAGTAGAGCGAGGCGGCGGTGCTGTCGGCGTCGCCGATGGCTTTGGCGATGCTCAAGCTCTGGTTCAACTGGGCGTTGGCTTCGTCGTAATCGCCAGCGCGGAAGGCTGCCATACCCAAGTTGCGCCGCGCTTGCATCACGGTCAGGCGGTCGTCGCTGGTTTCGCCGACATCGAGCGCCTGCCGCAGATGCTCGCGCCCCTGATCGACGTCGCCGAGTTCGATCAGCGCGCTGCCGATCCGAATTTTCAGGCTGCACCACAAGCGCATCTGGTCGGGATCGGCGAGTTCGGCGGGCAGCGTGTCGATCACGCGGGTGAAGAAGGCGATGGCTTCGCGGAAAGAATGCACGTCGTAGGCTTGCTGCCCGGCGATAAAGGCGTAGTGGCGTTCTTTTTCGGCGTCGCCCGCCATCGCCCAGTGATAGGCGAGCCGCGCCGCTTGTTCGGTTGAGTCGGCGTGGGTCGCTTCGATGCTCTCGGCGACCAAGCGGTGCAGTTCGACCCGCTCGTCCAGCGCCAGCGCTTGGAGCATGCCTTCGCGCAGCTTGTCGTGGGCGAACTGCCAGCGGCTATCCTGCACCTCAAGCACGGCGGCATTGGCGCAGGCGCTGAGCCACCATTCCAGATCGAGGTCGGGGACGATCTTGGTCAGCAGCGAGATGCTCAACTGCCGCCCGATCACGGCGGCGACTTTCAGCGGATAGCGCGCCGCTTCGGGGACGTGATTGAGCCGGTTCTGGACGACGCGCCAGATGCCCCCGGCGGAGACGTGGCGGGGCAGCCGCATCCCGCTGATGTCGCTGAGGCTGCCGCTGCGCTCGGCGAGTTCGCGGACGACTTCGATGATGAAGAAGACGTTGCCTTCGGTCTCGTTCGCCAGAAAATCGACGAATTCCTGCCGCTGCCCACTTTCGCCCAAAATCGACGCGCTCAGTTCGGCGATACTCGCCTTTTCGAGCCGCTCCAGTTTCAAAAGCTGCATCCCGGGCAAGCGACGGGGCAGATCGGGCGTTTCGTCGTTGCGATAGCTGCCCAAGATCAGGATCGGCAGGTCGCGCACGCTGGCGAGCAGGTTGTTGAGCACGACGAGACTCTCCTCGCCGACCCAATGCAGGTCTTCGAGGATGATCACGACCGGGCGGCGCTGCTTGTGCAGGAGGCGCAGCAGCACGGTCGAGAGCGCGTCTTTCAGCGCGACGCCTTCCGGTTCGGGGTCGTCGGGCGCGGCGTCGCCGAGCAGCGCCGCGATCTCCGGGACGAGTTGGCGCAAGACGCGGATTTCCTGCGGATCGAGCGGCGTCAGCGGCGCGAGGCGGCTGAGGATCCGTCGCCAAATCTGATAAGTCATGCCGCCTTCGCTGACCGCCTGCCCGCGAATGACCTGCGCGCCCTGCACCAGCGCGTAAATCCGCAGTTCCTCGATCAAGCGCGATTTGCCGACCCCGCTCTCCCCGGCGATCAACCACGCGCCGCCAACTCCGGCGACCGCTTGGTCGAGCGCCTGCGCCAACAGGTTGAATTCGCGCACGCGCCCGACAAACTCGGCGGCGTGGAGATAGCTGTCGCGGATCTCGGTGGTTTCGACCGGGATCGGTTTGCCGACGGCGGCGCACAAGTCAACGATGACTTCCTGAACATTGCCGTAGCGGTTTTCTTGCGATTTTTGCAGCAACCGCTGGATCACGAGCGCCAGTTCAATGCTGACGTTGAGGGCGGTGATGTCGGGGATTTCTTTGAGGATTTGCTGCAAGAGCGCGCCGAAATCGTCGGTGCGGAAGGGGTGCGCCTCGTGGATCAACTCGTACATGACCATGCCGAGCGAGTAGAGGTCGGAAGCGACGGTGTAGATCCCGCTGAGCGCTTCGGGCGGCACGTAGGCGAGCGTGCCCGACACCTTTTCCTCGGCTATCAACTGCTCCTGCCGGATCGACAGCCCGAAGTCGAGCAGTTTGACTACGCCCTCGTGGACGAGGATGTTGCTCGGCTTGAGGTCGTGGTGGAGGATGTGGCGGCGGTGCAGGTAGGAAAGCGCCTGCATCACCTGAAGGATCATCTCGATCTTGATCTCCAGCGGCAGCGCCAGCCCCGCCTCGAAAATCGTTTGCGGCTGGTCGATGTACTCCATGATGAAGAAGGGATAACCGGCATCGTCAAAGCCGTAATCAAGCACGGTGATGATGTTGGGGTGGCGCAGCGACGCCAGCGTCTTGAACTCGCGCGCGAGCGTGATGCGCAAATCCTCGCGCGATGCCGACGCCGGCGAGTTCAGATTCCCGATGCGCTTCAGCGCGACGGTTCGCCCGGTCAGGCGGTCGAGGACGCGGAAGACGTTGCCCATGCCGCCAGAGCCGATGAGCGCTTCAATGGTGTAGCGGCTATGTTGGTAATCGCTCCATAGGTCGGGGGTCACGATGACCTCCCCCATTCTTTGTGGTAAATCCCGGCAAAACGGTTTTACTAGCACACGTGACTATTATAACGCGGCGAGCTGTGTTTACAGCCCCTGCTCACGCGAAAGATGTCGGTTGTTTGATACACAAACGGAGTTGACCGCGCAGGTGCGCCACTTTACATTCTTAGGTTTTATTATAGCCATGAATTGAGGAAAAATGCTTGTGATTGGACTAATCGCGTAGGGCAACCGCATCAAAATCTTTCACTGCCGCCGGAGGTTCAAAACCTCCGGCTATGAAATTCAAGCCTGCTGAAGCTGCTTTGTTGCAAAGATCGGCACTTTGACCCCACCCCCGCGCGCTACGCGCGCTTCCCCTCCCCGACTTCAGGGAGGGGAGAGGACAAAAGCAGTTGGGTAGTTTAATCCACGGGTAGAGCAAACTATGTTTGCAACAGAGCAGCTGAAGCTGCTTTGTTGCAAAGATCGGCACTTTGACCCCACCCCCACTCGCTGGCTCAGCTTCGCTGAGCTTCTCGCTTCCCCTCCCCGAATTCAGGGAGGGGAGAGTGCAAAAGCAGATCGGTTGCTTATTTTATGAGTAGAGCACAATATGTTTGCAACAGAGCAGCTGAAGCAGGCTGCCCTTATGTCGTCTTCAGACGGCTTGACTGACTAGCCTGATACCGTTAGCGCAGTGGCAGTGTCAGGCAGATACCGCGATTCTGACAGTTTGGCAGCTTAACCCGTTTTGATGCCTTTGCCCTGACTAGTCGCGCACGGCTCTAGCATTGCCCATGACGTGATAAGTCGCGTAGTCGCCGAACATGCGGTTGACCCACTCCGCCTGATCGCGCATGACCGGGGGCGCGTCGGCTTCCATGAGGCGGAAGCCGAGCCGCTGGTAATAGCCGATCAAGCCGGTCTCCGCCAGCAGATAGATCGGCGCGGGCGTGCGGGCGATCAAGGCGCGGACGACGGCTTCGGCATAGCCGCGCCGTCGATACTGCGGCAGCGTCGCCACGCTGTCGAGTTCCTGCGTGCTGCCGCCTTCGGTTTCGGGTTCGCCAGCGGGGCGCACCATGCCGATGCTGGCGATGATCGGCTTGCCCGCCTCGATCAACTCCAGCAGGAGGAAGTAATGCCAATCGACCGCGTTGGGATCAAGCGGGTTGGCGCGGACGATCTGCTTGATCGTCTCGGCGTCGGCGGCGGTCGCCGGGCGGATGGTGTAGGGGGCGGTCGTCATCGTCCGCGCAGCTCCGCCGCGTCTTTGAGCGTTTGCAGCGACTTCTCGAGCGACTTATCCATGTAGTGCGGCTGGAAGAAGCCGATGATCTGCGCCAGCCAGCCGGAAATCAACTCCTCGCTGCGCACGAAGACGCCGTCGTCGCGCTGCTCGAATTCCCAGTTGTGGATGGCGTGCATCCCCAGCGAGTCGCCCGTCCAGCCGATGCGCCGCTGCTTTTCCAGTTCGTCGATGCGCGAGGTGATGTTGACTCCGGCGGCACGCCAGCGGAA
Source organism: uncultured Chloroflexia bacterium (assembly GCA_963848465.1). GTDB lineage: Bacteria > Chloroflexota > Anaerolineae > Aggregatilineales > Phototrophicaceae > Flexifilum. The sequence goes on from CAWKDY010000009.1 coordinate 151,928, forward strand.
GACCGCCCCGACCTCCAATTTGCCTTCGAGCTTTGCCGAAACCACGTCGGGCTGCCACTCCGACCAGTAATTGATGTTGGTTTGCAGCCGCCAAATCCGTTCGAGCGAAGCATTGATCAGGATGTCGCCGTGCCCGACCAGCGGGGCGTTTTGATCGATGTGCATGATGGCTACCTCTGAGCAATTTTCCAACGCAGATAATCGAGCGAGAGCGCGTAATGGATCACGACCAGCAGGGCGAAGATCAGCGCGGTGAGCCAATCGCCGGTCGCCGCCAGCAGGGCGACCGCCAGCGCGAACAAGCCCCATTCGAGCAGCAGCCGCAGCACGCCGGGGATGATGACAAGCGCCTTGTTGGGGTCGTTATCGACGCGGAAGACGCCCCATAAGGTCGCCGCGATCAGTGGCAAGCCGACCGCCAGCAGGACGCGCAGGATGCCGTCGTGCTGCGACCAGCCCCAGTAGATCAATGCGCCGAGCATCGCCAGTTCGAGCGCGAAGGCGAGCGCCAGATTGAGCGGGTGGTTGCTGAGGGAGTCGCTGCCGGGTTTCGGGGGAGATGTGGACATAAAGTTGCGCTTTCGTGTGCAAAGTCTATATGTGAACTGATTCAAGCTTGGGCGTTGCTGACAAAACCTCACCCCCCGACCCCCTCTCCATTGCATGGCTGATGGGGCGACAGTAAAAAGTACAGCGATGGGTTTTTCCCTAGAAGGGCGGGTCTCAGACCCGCCCCTACACCGAATCCTCGCGCTCATCACGATAGCCTGCAAACGAGGTGTCGCCCCCTCAGCCATTGCATGGAGAGGGGGAGAAGAACAGGGCAACAGCGTCATTTCAAGGTCGGCGACCCGTAAAAGTGACGATCGAGATAAAAAGCTTAAATCACCTTTGTAATTATAGCAACTTTGCGCCTTTCTTTTCCCTTTGCGCCTTTGCGTTGAATCTTCTTGCTTCCCTATTTTGCCCGCACGCGATTGTTGCGCGCGTTGTGCTCCAGTTCGACCAAGCCGAGCGCTTCCAGCAGCGGCGGCAGATACATCCCGAAGCGCCCGCGATAACCCTTCTTCAAGCCGTACCAGCCGCCGACCGGGTTGTCGGCGGAGCGCCCCCACGCCTCGACCGTGCCGTCTTTGGCGTCTTTCTGCTCGTCCGCCGCGCCGAGGTCAACCCAGTCGCCCTGCTCCTTGAGCATCTGGTAGAGGTCGTCGATGGCGCGCAAATCGTAGTGCAGGGTGGTCGAGCCGACTTTACAAACCAGAATCGGCGGGTCGTGGCTCTCATCCTTGTACATGCTGTACTCGGACGTGCCCGGCGGCGTCTTCAGCAGCCAAGGGTTGGCTTTGGTGCCCGGTTGGTCAGCCATCATGCGCTCCACAAAAACATCTGTTCGGTTGTCTTATTCTCTACGAAAACGCTAAAAACGCAATCGGCTGCCGCAACCCTGCGCGCGGATTTTGCGTAGTAGTTGATGTAACGCGACCGCGTGAAAGGGTGTGACAATGGTCAAAAAACTGGGCATGGGCGGCTGGATGGCGATTGGGATGGTCCTCGGAATGCTGATTTTCCCGGACAACACCGGCACGGGGATCGCAGTGGGGATAGCGCTGGGCGTCGCCATCGGCGCGAGTCAGGAAGATCAGGATACGAGCGACAATCAAGCCTGAGCCGCTGCTCGTTTGACGAATCAAAAAGGCGCACCGATCAACGTGATCGATGCGCCTTTAAATTTATCAGCGTCGAGTTACTGTTGTTCCGGGGTCGCTTCTTCGGCTACTTCTTCTTGAGCTTCCTGCGGCGGGATTTCCAGCGCAATCGCCTGTTCGATCAGGTTACGCAGGGCGTCTTCCGGCAGCGCGCCGGGCTGGTTGAAGATCATCGTGCGCTGCTTGACGATCATCAGGTTGGGGATGCTCTGGATGCGGAAGGCTTGCGATAAGCCGGGGTTGGCGTCCACATCGACCTTAGCGATCTTGATCTGACCGGCGAATTCGCCTGCCAGCTTCTCCAAAACGGGGGCGACCATCCGGCAGGGACCGCACCACGCTGCCCAGAAATCGACCATCACCGGGATGTCGCTGTTGAGCACTTCGGCTTCGAAGGTTTCGTCGGTCACTTGCACAGGGGCGTTCAATACAATAGGTTGAGTCACGGGTTGTTTGTCCTCTTTAGTTTGTTCAGCTTGTTCGGTCGATCCGCCGTCGGCAGGTGCGTCGATTGGCGCAGCTTCCGCCGAGGCTTTTTGCAGCAGTTCAATCGCCAGCGGGAGATCGGTCCCCCATGGCTTGGGGCGGCGGGCGAGCGTTTCGCCACAGTACCACGCGATTAGCACCGGCTTCTCGCCCACGTCGAAACGTGCTGCGAGTTCCGGGAGTTGGCGCGGGTCGGCTTTGGCGTAGACGATTTGGTCTTTGCCTTCTTGCGCTGCCTTGTCAAAGGCGATCTTGAAATCGCCGCGCAGTCCGTCGCCGGTGGTAAACAGGATCAAAGCTGGCTGATCGCCGTTTAGAACGCTGTCCAAATTTGCTTGGTTTAGGTTCATTGGTTCAGGCATAAACAACCTCAATCCTCGTCATTACATTGATACAGACGCAGGTCGGCGCGGGTTCTTACGAATGGTTCAAAAGTTATTTTAAGTAGATTTTATGATCTGTTGGGTATGGGTGGGGGATGAAGACTGAGTCAGGATTAGGAGCGGAAAGTTTAAACGGCTTTGTTGCAAAGATCGACGCTTTGACCCCACCCTCGCTTCAATGAAGGGGGATTCGGGCGACGAGGAGAGCCATGTCGCGATCCCACAGTTTGGGCCTGTTTAGCGATTGCCGACCCACGTCCAGGGTGTGACCATACGATGGAATCTCTATCGCGTGTGGCCGCCTGTGCGGGGCGATAGCTGGTCGGGGTGGAACGTGGCACGGCAAAGAACTGGTTTCGAGTTTCTCAGCTGAAATGGCATCCTCGCCGATACGTTTGGAGTCTTCGCCAAATCGACGCGAAGCTTTCAGACCTGCTTCATGCGCTGGGTGGAAAGTGTGCTTCGGTACAAGGGACAGGTGGTGGCGTAGATGGCAAGACGCTGCGCGGTAGTCACAAGCGTGAGGCGGGAAAGACGCATCCACTGGTGAATGCTGGGCGGTGAGCTGGCATTGTCTTGGGACAGCGGAAAGTGGACGGCAAAACCAACGAATCAGCGCCATCCCGAACTGCTGCGCTTGTTGAACGTGTCGGGGTGCATTGTGACGATCGACGCGATGGGCTGTCAGAAGGATATTGCCCAGACCATCCGCGATGAGAAAGCCGACTACATCCTGCGGGTGAAAGACAACCAGAGCAAGCTCAAACAGGACATCGAAGACTGGTTTGCCTACGGAGATAGCCAAGCGTTTATGGGAATGCAGATGGATTTCCATCAGACGATCCACAAAACCAGCGGACGGATTGAAATCCGGCGCTGCTGGGCGGCGAGTGACCGGCTGGCATTTGAGCACATCCGCCATTACGATGGTTGGGCAGACCTCAACAGCATCATCCGCGTCCAGCGTGAGCGACGGGTCGGTGAGCAGGTCACCCGCGAAATCGCCTACTACATTTCCAGTCTCCCCGCTGACGCTGCCCGCTTGTTACATGCCACGCAGCATCACTGGGCAATTGAAAACAGCTTCCATTGGGTGATGGATGTCACCTTTGGCGAAGACCATTCCCGCATCCGCACCGAGGACAGCGCTGAAAACATGGCGGTGCTACGCTCAATTGCCCTGAACCTGCTCAAACGCGACCCTCCAAAAGCAGTCTGCGCCAAAAACGTTTTCGCGCTGCGATGGACAACGATTTCTTATTTCACTTGCTCACTCAAGTTTGAAGCGATTACCCTGACCCCACCCCCGCTCAGCTTCGCTGAGCCTCCCCTCCCCGAATTCAAGGAGGGGCGAGAGCAAAGGCGGTTGGGTTGCCCAATCTTTGGGTGGGCAAACTATGTTTGCAACAAAGCAAATTCAAACCCCTGAAACCCTGATTTAAGGGGCAAAGATTAGGCTGCTGCTCGCTGGTTTGACGGGCAAGAACGACCCGGTTCCCACACCCTCATTAGGGCGTCCCCGATTAAGGGGTAAACAGTTTCCAATGACCTTCGGAGACAACTTCGACGACGCCATCGACCACTTTGATGGCGGTCTGGTCGTCCATCGCGTACGCCGGATTCGGCAGTTTGGCAGCCCATTTTTCGGCATTGGCGAGGATATTGTCCGGCAGTTCCGGGTTATCCAGATGCGGGAAGATCGAAAAATCAACCACGCCCAGCGTCTTGTCGAGATCAGGGTCTGCTTCATCCAGCACCGGTGGAATCCAGTCGGCAAATTCCTTGCCGACGCGGGGAGTCATGATCATGCTGCCAGCGCTTAAGCCGACCCAGACTCCGCTTAGCGACGGCAGCAGGTCTGCTAGCCCGGACTGCTTCATCCAGTAGTTCAGATAGAGGGGATTGCCGCCGTTGACCAGCAGGACATCGGTTGCCTGAACCACAGGAACCCAAAGCTTCCTGTCGAGGCTGGGCAGCGCGGTCAGTTCCAGCACGCCGAGCGACTTCCAGCCCAATTCGCACATGGGACACTGGGGTTCGTTGCCGCTGATGAAATCCCAGGCACGGGCGAAACCGCCGGGATAGCCGTACCCGGCGGTGGGAATGCAGAGCGCGCTGGACTCGGCAATCGGCTTGCCGAGCAGGTCAAGCAGCGCGGTGTGGATACTCGGGTTTTTGATGCCAGCAGAAGTGAGCAGAAGTTTCATGATCCCTCTCCTAGACAGCTTGAGTTACGGTCTTATGCTGCCTGACAGCGCCGGTGTGACAATCCGCAGCGTGGCATCCGTAGGGGCACGATATGAGCGGGTTGAATAAGTCGTGTTTTGACCCCACCCCCGACCCCTCCCCGACTTCAGGGAGGGGAGCGTGCCTGCGCCTGTTTCGGGGGTGGGTGATCAGGTTGGGCGGTTTTCGAGCAATCGCGAGGTTTTAAACACCCTCATGGCTTGCCCGCTTTTGACCCCACCCCCGACCCCTCCCCGACTTCAGGGAGGGGAGCGTGCCTGCGCCTGTTTCGGAGGTGGGTGATCAGGTTGGGCGGTTTTCGAGCAATCGCGAGGTTTTAAACGCCCTCATGGCTTGCCCGCTTTTGACCCCACCCCCGACCCCTCCCCGACTTCAGGGAGGGGAGCGTGCCTGCGCCTGTTTCGGGGGTGGGTGATCAGGTTGGGCGGTTTTCGAGCAATCGCGAGGTTTTAAACGCCCTCATGGCTTGCCCGCTTTTGACCCCAGCCCCGACCCCTCCCCGACTTCAGGGAGGGGAGCGTGCCTGCGCCTGTTTCGGAGGTGGGTGATCAGGTTTGGCGGTTTTCCAAGACTGCAAAGCTGTCTTAAAACACGCTCATGCCGTCGATCCCACAGCATCACCTGAGCCTAATATCCCGCTGTTTGACCGTCTTTGCGCGGATCGCTGCCGCCGAGCAGGACGCCGGTTTGGGCGTCGCGGCGGATGATCTGCCCGTCGCCGAACAAGCCGCGCCCCGTCCCACTCACGGGGCGGACGCGATGCCCCATTGCCGCGAGCGCCGCCATCGTCTTGACCGGAATGCCTTCTTCGAGCGCGAGGGTGCTGTCGCCAGTGCCCGCTTCCAGACACCAGCGCGGGCGGTTGAGCACTTCCTGCGGGTTGAGGTCGTCGTCGATCATGCCGACCAAGACCTGAAAATGTCCCTGCGGCTGCATGAAGCCGCCCATCACGCCGAACGACGCCCACAGATCGCCGTCGCGGGTCGCCATTGCCGGGATGATGGTGTGATAGGGGCGCTTGTTGGGCGCGAGGACGTTGGGATGTCCGGCTTCGAGCGTGAAGAGCGCGCCGCGACTTTGCAGCCAGAAACCCGCCTCGCCCGCGACGATGCCCGATCCGAAGCCGGTGTAATTGCTGTTGATGAACGAGCAGGCATTGCCGTCGCCATCGACGACGCTCAGGTAGACCGTATCCGATCCAGCGGACGGCGTGCCGAAGCTCGGCGGCTGCATGGCAGCGTCGGGCTGGATCAGCGCGCGACGCTCGGCGGCGTAGCCGTCGCTGAGCAGCCAGTCGACCGGCGCGGGATTGGTCGCGAGGTCGGCGACGTACTGGCGCGCGTCGGCGAAGGCTAGGCGCATCGCCTCGACCATCAGGTGCAGGCGCTCCGGCGAGTCCCAGTCGAGCGCGGCGAGGTCGAAGCCCTCGGCGACATTCAGCGCTTGCAGCGCCGCGATCCCCTGCCCATTGGGCGGGCATTCGTAGACTCTCACGCCGCGATAGGTCGGTCGAGATCGGGTCTTCCCACGTCGAGCGATGGTGCTTGAGGTCGTCGAGCGTCATCACGCCGCCGAGCGACTGGATCGTGTTGACAATCGCCTCGGCGACTGCCCCGGTGTAGAAGGCAGCCGATCCGCCGTCGGCGATGGCTTGCAGCGTGCGCGCTAACCCCGGCAGCGTGACGATCTGCCCGACCTGCGGCGAATGTCCGCCGGGGATGTAATCTTGAGCATGAGGCGCGTTTTGCAGGAATTTCTCCAGGCGCAGCCACGCCTCGCCGTAGACCGGATGCACCGGGAAGCCATCGCGGGCGTAGTGGATGGCGTCGGCGAGCACGTCGGCTAAGGTCAGCGATCCGTGCCGCTTAAGCAGGTCTTCCCAGCCAGCGACCGCCCCCGGCACGGTGATCGCGTGGGGGCTGAGCGTCGGGATTTCGTCGTAGCCCTGCTCGCGCAGGAACTCGACCGTCAGCGCGGCGGGGGCGCGTCCGCTGCCGTTGAGCGCCGTGACTTGCTTGGTCTTGGCGTCGAAGAAGAGCGCGAACATGTCGCCGCCGATGCCGGTCGATGCCGACTCGGTCACGTTGAGGACGGCGGCGGCGGCGACGGCAGCGTCAGCGGCATTACCGCCCTGCCGCAGAATGGCGAGTCCGGCTTGCGTCGCCAGCGGGTTGCTGGTGGCGACCATCCCGCGCCGGGCAGTGACCATCGAGCGGCGGGTTTGAAAGTCAAAGGTCATCGGTTTCATGGCTGTTCCTAATGCGTGAAAGATCAGATTGAACCGCCAAGACGCCAAGATCGCCAAGAAAATGAGCTACAATCGGTGCATGTGGATTTCTACAGTGTACCGAAAGTTGGGCGAACCATGCTGACCATCACCGAATTTCTGCCTGATTTAGCCGATCTGCTGCCCGAAACGCAGGCGATCCTCGTGAGCGCGAATCTGGTCGTCCACGACGCGGTGATCGGCGTCAACCTCGCCGGATCGCGCGGGTTGGCGGGCAACTGCCGACCCGGACTCGGACGTTGATTTGACGCTGATTGTCGATGCGGGGCGGCTGCCGGAGAGCGAACCGGATCGCGCTGATCGGCTGCGGGCGGTTTTGCGGACGACGCTCGATCAGTGGCGCGGAGCGGTCGAACTGGATACGGCGGCGGTCTTCGATCAAGGCGGCTGCTGCGGTCTGCGCTGCCTCGATCAGCGCGGGTGGGACGACGCGATCATTGGCGGGCGCGGGATCGACTGCTTCGGCATCTACAAGATCCAGCGGGGGTTTGACGGTTACGTCACGCAGGGCGTTGAACTCGCGCGGATGTACCCGATGCTGGCGATCTGGCGGCGCTAAAATTCGTTACAATCTATGACGTTTTTGGATTGAATTCAGGAAAGACATTTCATTATGGGTATTGTCAGTTTTGGCGAACTGCTGATTGATTTTGTGGCGTTGGAGACCGGCGTCAGCGTCGGCGAGGCGTCGGGCTTCGAGAAAAAACCCGGTGGCGCGCCCGCCAACGTCGCGGTGGCGGTGGCGAAGCTCGGTCAGCCGAGCGCGTTTCTGGGGCAAGTCGGCGACGATCCGTTCGGGCATTACCTCGACGGCGTGCTGCGCGCCGAGGGCGTCGATACGCGCGGGCTGCGCTTCAGCGATCAGGCGCGGACGGCGCTGGCGTTCGTCTCGCTGCGGGCGGACGGCGAGCGCTCGTTCGTGTTCTACCGCCAGCCGAGCGCCGACATGCTGATGACGCCCGAAGACGTGGCGCTCGACGTGATCGACGGGCACGACATTTTCCACTACGGCTCGATCACGCTGATCAACGAGCCGAGCCGCTCGGCGACGCTGGCGGCGGTCAAGTATGCGCGGGATCGCGGGATGACGATCTCCTACGACCCGAATCTGCGGCTCTCGCTGTGGAAAGACGCGGACGAGGCCCGCGCCGGGATGCTGGCGGGGCTGGAGTACGCGCAGATCGTCAAGGTCAGCGACGAGGAACTGGAATTTATGACCGGCGGCGACGATCCGGCGGCGCTCTGGCGCGAGGGCATGCGCCTGATCGTGGTGACGGGGGGGGCGCAGGGCGCGACCCTCTACACCCACAGCCAGCGGATCGCCGCACCGGGTTTTTCAGTCAATGCCGTCGATACGACCGGCGCGGGCGACGGCTTCGTCGCCGGACTGCTGGTCGGCTTGCTCGAACACGGGATGTCCGAGGACGCTCTGCCGGAGATCGCGCGGTTCGCCTGTGCCGTCGGCGCGATCACGACGACCGCGCGCGGCGCGATCCCGGCGCTGCCGACGCGCGCGGTGGTCGAAGCCTTCTTGCAGGGCTGACAGGGCAAAAACCAACCTCGCCCCCCGACCCCCTCTCCGTACGGAGAGGGGGAGAAGAACGGCGCTGTTTTTCTCGACGCAATCGAGTTGAGAGCAACGTGTCTCCGATATTCCCCAGTCCCAACGCGAATTTGGGAAGTGGGGAAGATTACGGACAGGCTCCAAACCCCTCACCCCCGCCCCCTCTCCCACGTAAACGGGGAGAGGAGAGAAAAGCAGATTTGTGAGTCACGAAGACGATCCGTTCAAAAACAATCTCCTTCATGTTCCCCACTCCCGACAATGCAAAAATTGATCTCAATAGAACAAACGTTATAATCTGCGGCTCATCTTCCGATCAAGGAGAAGCAGCCGATGGAAATGCTTGAAGTCAGGGCAAGCCTATCTCGCGCTCCCCGAATCCGGGCAGGGCGCGGGCATCATTTTGCTCCATGCGTGGTGGGGCTTGAACGATTTCATCAAAGCGACCGCCGACCGGCTGGCGGCTGAGGGGTTCGTCGTGCTCGCGCCGGACTTGTACGACGGCACGGTGGTCTCGACCATCGAGGACGCGGAAGCCGCCAGTAACGCGCTCAACTTCGAGCACGCGGCGGAACTGATGGATCAGGCGGTCGATTTTTTCTCTGGCGGCGCATCCGGCGGTACAGGGTAGCTCGCTGGGCGTGGTCGGCTTCTCGCTGGGCGCGTATCTCAGCTTGTGGCTGGCGAATCACCAACCGGACGTGATCGCGGCGGTGGTCGTTTTCTACGGCACGTTTGGCGGGGACGACCTGAGCCAGATGCGGGCGGCGTTTCAGGGGCATTACGCCGAAACCGACCCGTTCGAGCCGCGCGAGGAAGTCGAGAAGCTCGAGCAGATGCTGACGGGGCTGGGCTTGGAAGCGAATTTCTTCGTTTACGAGGGCACGGGACACTGGTTCTTCGAAGCCGACCGGGACGCTTATCACGCCGAAAGCGCGCGGCTCGCGTGGGAGTGGATGCTCAAGTTCTTGCGCGAAAAACTGTAGGCAAAACGGGCGAGGCACGCCTCGCCCCTACAACGACGGGTGCGAGTTTGGTGGTTGCGCATGGGCAGCAGATACCAGTAAAGGCGGGCGCACACACAGGTGCGCCCCTACAGCGAGGGATGCGAGTTTGGTGGTTGCGCGTGGGCAGCAGACACCAGTAAAGGCGGGCGCACACAGGTGCGCCCCTACAAAACAAAAATGTCCCGGTTCGGTTAGGGGCTAAGGGTTTGAATTATCTTTGTGTTCGGGGTCAGTCATCGCCACTATACTCTAGACAGGTTATACTTTCCCTCGAGGAGCATGGTTTTAATGCGTCTTCAAGACCTTAATTGGATGGACGTCGAACGCTACCTCCAACAAGACAACCGGATCATCCTGATCACCGGGGCGACCGAACAGCACGCTTACCTCAGCCTGCTGACCGATATCCTGATCCCGTCGCGGATGGCGCTGGCAGTCGCCGAGCGTACCGGGGTGCTGGTCGCGCCGCCGCTCAACTTTGGCGTCAGCGAGTTGTATATCGAATATCCCGGCACGATCACCCTCAGCCGCCAATGCTTCGATAATATCCTCAGCGAGATCGTCGAGGGCTTGATGCATCAGGGCTTCGAACGTTTCTTCATCTTCAATGGGAATGGTGGCAATACGCTGCCTGCCCGCCTCAGAGACCTGCACATGGACGGCATTGTTCGGCTGGACTGGTACAACTGGTGGCGCGATGCCGCCGTCCGCCAGTTCGAGCAGCGCTACAACCTCCGGCTGGATCACGCGAATTGGGGCGAAAACTTCAGCTTCACCCGTGTCAGCGACATGCCGACCGGCACGAAGCAGCCAGTCAATTTAGAATTGTTCGAGGAAGCGCATAACGTCCGCGAGGTGCTCGGCGACGGCAGCTACGGCGGTCCGTATCAGATCGATGACAGCATGATGCAAACGCTGTTCATGCAAATCGTCGAGGAAGCGGCACTGCGCGTCGAGGCGCTCCGCTGAAGCTGACGCAGCCTAAGTGCTTCGCCCGGTAAATTTCTCAAGAGGGCACAGCACGCTGTGCCCCTACAAAAGCCCGCGCTCGCGGTACTCCGTAGGGGCGTTATATATAACGCCCCTACTAAAACATCCGGTAACCTACGTTAGAAGATAACCCGCTAGATTTTGGTAGGTGGGCACAGCACGCTGTGTCCCTACAAGACGCCAACGTATTTTGGGGGGTCAGCTACGCGGAGGTTTAAGTCTGGGTCTCGGCGGGGTGCTGGAAATAGACGCGCATGACCAGCCGCCCCAGCCGCAGTTCGTCGCCGTCACGCAGGACGCGCACTTCCTGTGGATAGATCTTCTGCCCGTTGATGAACGTCCCGTTGGCACTTTTCATATCCGAAACGCTCAGCAGATTACTCTTGGCGTTGTATTGCAGCGCGACGTGCAGGCGCGAAACGCCCATTTCCCCGGCGTTGTGCACGCTCAGGTCGATGTCCGGGCGCATGGTGCTGCCTTCGCTGCGCCCGATCACGGTCTCGTGCTTGAAGTTCTGCGGCTGAAGCGCGTAGGTTTCGCCTTCCGGTAAGACCATCAGCACCAGCTGCGTTTTGGGTCCGAAAAAATCGCTAGGATGCACGCCCCCCTCGGAATCGACGAGGCGCGTCGTCTCATGGGGGCTGGCGTCACTGCTTAAAAAGCTGCCGCAGTTGGTGCAAAACAATTCGCCGGTCGGGTTCGACTGCCCACAGCGCGGGCAAATCGTTCGCGTTGCCGGTTGGTCGCTCCGGTGGATCGACGTGATCGCCCGGTCGACGGGTTTGGTCGATTCGCCCGTGACCGAGACCGAGTGCTGCCCCTCCCAAATCTTCACCCGCCGCACCATGTCATTGCGCTCGGTAGGGCTGAGCACCTCAATCCGCCGGCGCAGCGCTTCGAGCGAGCTTTTCGCGTCTTTGCCGTGATTTCGCATCTGGACGTAGACTTCAAACGTTTCGTCGATTAACGACATACCGATTTTGCTTACCCCATGAATTGGTTGTGAGCGGGTCTTTAGTTATATTTTACACACGATCTAAACGTAAAGGAGTGGAGAAATGCAGCAGTCCTTATTAAATATCAAGGTGAGCTACTGCGCGCCTTGTGGCTATCAACCGCGCGTGCTCGATTTAACCCGCGAAATCATCGGCGAGCGTGAGCTTGAGCATTACGTCGGCTCGTGGACGTTGATCCCCGCTTCGCACGGCGTGTTCGAAGTCGAAATCAACGGCGAACTGGTCTTCTCGAAAAAGGCGCTCGGTCGCCATGCCGAACCCGGCGAGATCCGCGCCATTCTGCTTGCCAAGGTCGAAGCACTGCGCCCGCCTCAGCAATAAGCACCAAGAAGGACCATAGCATTTTGTGAATACAAGTGTTTGACAAGGTGCTATGCGTTACGTTAAACTGCCCTATCACTTTATCAAGTTTGCGTTGATACCTAGTACCAATGCAGACCATGATTCCTCACACTTAAAGCATCGTATCGAAGGAGCATCACTATGTTAAAGCGTAGTCTGTTGTTGGTGATCCTGCTGCTCGCTCTGTCGGGAGCTGCTGCGGTCATGGCGCAGGACACGGTCACGGTTGGACCGATCACTCAGGCGATCATGGATCGCGGCGAGTTGATCTGCGGTGTGAACAATGCCCTGCCCGGTTTCGGCTATCCCGATGACGCGGGCGTCATTCAAGGGTTCGATGCTGACGTCTGCCGCGCAGTTGCCGCGGCGATCCTCGGCGATTCGACCAAAGTCAACTTCCGCCCGACGGTTGCTGCTGACCGCCCAACCGTGCTGCAATCGGGCGAAGTCGATATGCTTTCGCGTAATACGACGTGGACGCTGAGCCGCGATACCGACTGGGGGGTCACCTTCGGTCCGACGACGTTCTACGATGGTCAAGGCGTCATGGTGATGGCGGACAGCGGCTTCACGCAGCTTTCTGACCTTGCCGGGGGCATCATCTGCACCAATGCTGGCACGACCACCGAACTGAATATCACCGACGCCATGCAGAGCCGAGGTCTCGAGTTCCAGCTTCAGACCTTCCAAGACTTCAACGCGGTGATGGCGACCTTCGCACAGGGTGGCTGCGACGCCGTGACGACTGACAAGAGCGGTCTGGTTTCGCAGAAGGCATCGGCAGCGGATCCCGGTTCGATGCAGATTCTCGACATCACGCTGAGTAAAGAACCGCTCGGTCCGCTCTCTCCGCAGAGTGACCCGCAGTTCGCCGACATCGTTCGCTGGACGGTCTACGGGCTGATTCAGGCGGAAGAATTCGGCATCACCAGCGAGAACGTCGACACCTTCCTGACCAGCGATAGCCCGGACATTCAGCGTTTCCTCGGCATCGGCGACAACGCTTCAGGGTCGCACCTCGGCATCGCCAACGACTTCATGGTCACGGTGATCAAGCAGGTCGGCAACTACGGCGAAATCTTCGACCGTAATCTCGGTCCCGAGACGATCTTCGGGCTGGGGCGCGGTGTCAATGACCTGTGGACGAATGGTGGTCTGCTCTATGCGCCGCCGTTCCGTTAATTAGTCTCTACGTCAGAATTTGGGGGCGGCGGCTCGCGCGGCTACCGCGTGAGCTTACGCCCCCAACTGTTTCATCAGAGGTGGGGATGACGACCGGCACGCGACAACAAAAAGGCTTCTTTCAAAATATCTTCGCGGTCGCCAGCGACCTGCGCTTCTTACAAATCTTTGGTCAAATCGTCTTTATAATCCTCGTCGTCGTGGCGGTGACGTCCTTAGCCAACTCGATTGTCGGCGCGCTGGCGAGCAAAAATCTGACGCCGACTTTCACCTTTCTGCAAAATCGAGCGGGCTTCGCCATCTCCGGGGCGGAAGGCTACACGCCGGATGACAGTTTCTGGGTGGCTTACACCGTCGGCTTGCGCAACACGCTGGTCGTGGTGGCGGGCGGGCTGGTCGGCGCGACCGTCCTCGGCATCATCGGCGGCGTGTTTCTGCTGAGCACCAACTGGCTGATCCGCACGATCACTCGCTTTTTCGTCGAAATCTTGCGCAACACCCCGCTGCTGCTGCAAATCTTCGCGTGGTACTTCGTCGCGGTGCTGGCGCTGCCCTCGCTCAACGACGCTTTCAACTTGCCTAATCCCGGTTTGGTGGCGCTGCCGCTGCGCTGGCTGATCTATTTGATCGTCGGCGTGGTGGTCTGGCGGTCGCAGCGCAATCTGCGCGCCGAACAGCGCGAAGGACGCGCTTATCTGGTGCCGCTGTTGGTCGGCTTGGCGGCTGCCATCGAGGTCGGCTTCGCCTTCTTCAGTACCACGTCCGACTATAATCTGTTCGGGGTCGGCTTGAGCGGTGGTTCGTCACAGGTGTTGTACGTCGTCGCCAGCGTGGTGATTTTCGCCATCGTGTACTTCGCCGCGCCGGGTCACCTGCGTGCCAGCCTCGGCGGTTTGGTGATCGGGCAGTTGCTGGGCGCGCTGGCGTTCTTTTTCGCCGTGTCGCCGGACGCCGCTGTGACCACTGAACTGCATCCGATCCTCAATTTGAGCAATCGCGGGCTGGTCTACCCGGAAATCCACACGACCGCGCACTTCGCGGAATGGTTCTTGTTCGTCGTGATCGGCATCACCGTTGCCGTCGCGCTGTATTTCTATCTCGGTCGGCTGACCGAGCAGACCGGCGACCCGCATCCGCGCGTCCGCTACGGGTTGGCGAGCATCATCCTGTTCGCGGTGATCGGCTGGCTAGTGGTCGCCGCCGAACCGCTGCCAACCACGATTCTGATCGATCAGGGCGGCACGGTGACGACTATGACGCTCGACGACGCCCGTGCTCAAGGACTGCTTTCGGCGTCGGATCTGCTGCAATACAGCGCCGATCCGGTGATCATCGCGCTGCCGGAGCGCGCCGGGCTGCGCTTCAGCACCGGCACGCTGCTCGACCAGCGCTATATCGCCCTGCTGCTGGCGCTGGTGACTTACACAGCGGCGTTCATCGCCGAGATCGTCCGCGCGGGGATTCAAGCCGTGCCGAATGGTCAGCTTGAGGCGGCGCGCGCGCTGGGCTTGAAAAGCGGGCAGACGCTGTACATGGTCATTCTGCCGCAGGCACTCCGCGTGATCATCCCGCCGTTAGGCAACCAGTATCTCAACCTGGCAAAGAACTCCAGCCTCGCCCTCGCTATCGCCTACTCCGACATTTACGCGGTGATGTACACCGTGATCAACCAGTCCGGGCAGGCGGTGACGGGCATCCTGATTATCATGTTCTCGTATCTCGTCATCAGCTTGGCGATTGCGGGCGTGATGAACTGGGTCAACGGGCGTTTCCAATTGGTTACAAGGTAAACGCGCATGGCAACCACACTCGACCCTAACGATAGAGCCATCGTCAATTACGACGAGCCGCCGATCAAGCCGCCGCCGATCCTCGCGGTCGGTCCGCTGGCGTGGATGCGCGAGAATCTATTCAAGTCCACATTTGACACCATCGTCACGATCATCAGCGTGATCGTGCTGGTCTCCGCCGTGACCGGCGTGCTGGGGTGGGTGATCGGGGGGCGAACTGGTTCGTCGTCACCACCAACCTGCGCTTGTTCCTAGTGGGGACGTTCCCGGTTGAGGCGTTGTGGCGGCTCGAATGGTCGCTGCGAATCGGCGCTTTCGTGGTCGGCTTCACCGTGCTGGCATATCTGCGCGTGAGCCGGGTGCTGGTCGCGCTGATTGGCGTGGTGCTGCTGCTGCTGTTCGTCGTCCCGGTGATCGTCGGGGCGACCGCCGCGCCGGTCACGTCGTACTTGGCAGCGGGCAGTACGCCGATTGTCTCCGGTACGATCACGGAACTGCCGCAGGAAAACCTCGCCTTTGTCGCTAAAGCGGGCGAGACGGTCACGGTAAAAGTTGCCGACGTGGCGGGCAGCGATGCCGCGCTCACGCAAACCGCCGGGTTTACCGACCGCGCCAGCGCCGCGCTGATCAATGCGGCGGTGAACCGGTTCGAAGTCCAGCAGGAGCAGGTCGCCGCGCAAGATCGGCTCGATCACGCGCTGCTGACCGACGCGCAGCGCGCCGACCTGACCAGCCAGATCGCCAAGACGGACGTACCGCCCGCGCTGACCGAGACTTACGGCATCAACACGGCTCCGGTGCTGGTGGCGCTGATCGACGGGGCGAGCGGCGAAACGCTCGCCAGCGCGACCCTGACCAGCGACTCGCCGGAATTGAGCATTCAGCTTCCGGAGGACGGCTGGTACGTCCTGCAAAAGCGCGTCACCGAGGGCGATCAAACGGCGCTGCTGGCGACGACCGGGATTTATCCCCTCACCGTGCGCAAATCGACGCGCGACAGCACGCAAATCGAGCAGTACGAGCGCATGGTCGACGGCTTCACGACCGAAAACGCCCGCCCGGTCGTTGACGGCGATCAGCCGCCGATGATCCAGATCACCGATAACCAATATCAAGGGGTGCGCCCGGTCGGGGATTTCATGCGGCTGTTCGTCGCGCCCTTCTTCAACGATTTGAGCTTCCCGCTGCTCCAGTTGGTGCTGGCGAGCGTGCTCGGCTACTACGTGGCGTTCGGGATCGCCCGGATGCTGCCGCCGGTCGCCAATGCCCCGCGTAATCTGGGGCTGCGCGTGCGCGGCGCGGTGACGTGGCTGTGGCTGCTGTTCCTGATCGCGCTATTTGTGCTGACGTATGGCGTCCAGGACTTGAGCGCGCTGGGGGCGGGCTTGCTGCTCTCGCGTTTCGTCTGGGTGGGCTGGATGTACTTCTCCGGCATGAACCTCGACCGCGTGTGGGGGCGTCCGCTGCTGGCGCTGGTGACGGTGCTCGGCATTGTTCAGTCGGTGATCGCCGGGGGGCTGTTCGACAAACTCGGTCAAGACGTGGGCAGCGTGATCGGCGCGCTGGTGGGCATCGTCATCTGGCTGATCGTTGGTTTGTACGCCGCCCGGATGGGACGCGGCGCGCGCTCTGGCTGGAGCGATGGCTTGCGCCTGCGCGCGCTGATCGGCGCGGCGCTGCTCTGGCTGATCCTGTTCGTCGTGCCGCCGCTGCTGATCCAAGCCAGCAGCACCACTCCGAACAACGTCCTGCCGCTGACCGAGACGCGGCGTTGGGGCGGTTTCCTGCTCACCGCCGTGCTGACGATTGTCGCGCTGCTGGCGTCGTTCCCGTTAGGCGTGCTGTTGGCGCTGGGACGGCGGAGCGGCTTGCCGGTCGTGCGCGGCACCTGCACCGTCTTCATCGAACTGGTGCGCGGCGTCCCGCTGATCACGGTGCTGTTCATGGCGCAACTGCTGGTGCCGCTGGTTAATCCGGCGCTGGTGAACGTCGATAACGTCTTCCGCGCGATGGTCGGCATGACCCTGTTCAGCGCGGCGTACCTCGCCGAGAACGTGCGCGGCGGCTTGCAGTCGATCCCCGGCGGGCAGGAAGAAGCCGCCAAAGCGCTCGGCTTGAGCGGCTGGCAGGTGACGCTGTTGATCACGCTGCCGCAGGCGCTGCGCGCGGTGATCCCGGCGCTGGTCGGTCAGGCGATTGCGTTGTTCAAGGATACGTCGCTGGTCTCGCTGGTCGGCTTGGTCGACCTGCTCGGTCAGTCCAACAGCGTGATCGCGCAGCCGGAGTACATCGGCTTGCGCAGCGAAGCGTACATGTTCATCGGCATCATCTATTTCATCTTCAGCTACCTGATGGCATGGGTCAGCCGCCGCATCGAGGCGAGTGGTTCGGGCGCGGCGAGAAGGGTCTGAAATCCCCTCACCCCCGTCCCCTCTCCCACGCAAGCGGGGAGAGGGGAGACAAACGGCGGTTTGAGAGGAAACCTACTCCGTCTCATTTCGTTGATCTGCATCAGCGAGGTTGAATTTTCAGCCGGATGCTTTGAGCGTCTGGCGACAATCGGCAGAGATACAAGGTTGTTCGAGGTCAGATTATGGCGACAGCAGCACGCAGCAGCGAAGAACTAGGCGCGGTTATCCAAGAGCCGATCATCGTCTGCCACAACGTCAACAAGTGGTTTGGTGAATTTCACGTTCTGCGCGACGTGAGCGTCGAGATCATGCCGCAGGAAGTGGTCGTGATCATCGGTCCTTCCGGTTCGGGGAAATCGACCTTCATCCGCTGCATCAACCGCCTTGAGGAGCATCAGGAAGGCGAGATCATCGTCGATGACATGGTGCTCTCGCATGACATTCGCAATATCGCCGCCATTCGCCGCGAGATCGGCATGGTGTTTCAGCAGTTCAACCTGTTCCCGCATTTGACCGTGCTCCAGAACATCATGCTGGCGCCGACCAACGTGCGCCACCTGTCCAAAGAACAAGCCGAGACCAAAGCCCGCGAACTGCTCGACCGCGTGGGCATCCCGGAGCAGGCGGACAAGTATCCGGGGCAGCTCTCCGGCGGGCAGCAGCAGCGGGTGGCAATCGCGCGCGCGCTGGCGATGGAGCCGAAGATCATGCTGTTTGACGAACCGACCTCGGCGCTCGACCCGGAGATGATCAAGGAAGTGCTGGACGTGATGCAGGAACTCGCCCGCAGCGGTATGACCATGATCGTCGTCACGCACGAGATGGGTTTCGCCCGCGAGGTCGCCGACCGGGTGCTGTTCTTCGATCAGGGGCGGATCGTCGAGCAGGGCACGCCGGAACACTTCTTCGAGAATCCGCAGCACCCGCGCACGCAACTGTTCCTCTCGCAGATTCTGTAGAACTGACCCCACCCCCGACCCCTCCCCGAATTCAGGGAGGGGAGAGTGCCTTCGCTGACGGGGCGCAAATCTCAGATTGGGCAAAACCAAACAGGTATCGATATTGTAGAGGCACGGCGCGCCGTGCCCCTACAGGTCTGCCGACGTGAGCAATTGTAGGGACAGGTTTCAGAGCGTGTTGAGAAAGTCGCTTTCTCACTGCAAATTTCTCGCAGAAGCCGGACTGAACACTGCCCGCGCGAGCAATCCCGTGCGCTGTTTTTCTCCCTTTCTCCCCGCTTGCGTGGGAGAAAGGGTCGGGGATAGAGGGGTTTTTTAACATGCTTTCAAACCCGCCCCTACGGGCGCTGTTTTCGGGGGATGGGTGCGGTAAAATATGCCGCATGAACACACACGGCTGGAACGTATACGGGCACGACTGGGCGGTGGATCACCTGCGTAAGAGCATGGCGCACGGGCGCATCCGCCAAGCCTACTTGATCGTCGGGGCGGAGTCGGTGGGCAAAGAGACGCTGGCGCGGGCTTTCGCCATGATGCTCAACTGCACCCACCCTGATCCGGAGCAGCGACCCTGCGGCGAGTGCTCGTCGTGCAAGCGGATCGTCAGCGGCAATCACCCCGACATGCTCTACTCCGAGCGCAACTCGGAGACCAGCCCGATCAAGATCGAGGAAATCCGCACGGTGATGCAGCGCTTGTCGCTCAAGCCGTTCGAGGCGCGCTACCGGATCGCTATCTTCCGCGACTTCGACAGCGCGCAGCCGCGCGCGCAGGACGCGCTGCTCAAGACGCTGGAAGAACCCGCCCCGCACGCGATCCTGATCCTGCTGGCGAAGTCGCTCGATCCGGTGCTGCCGACGATCATCAGCCGCAGCCAAGTGATCCACCTGCGCCCGACGGCGCGGGCGCTGGTCGATCAAGTTTTGCGCGAGCGCTACGGGGTCGATGACGAAGCCGCGCTGCTTTTAGCTCACGTCAGCGGCGGGCGGATCGGCTGGGCGCTGCGGGCGATCCACGATCCTGATCTGCTGGCGCAGCGCGACGAAGCATTATCGTTATTAGAGGAAGTGCTGACGATGAACCGGGCTAAGCGCTTCAGCCTTGCCGCCGACCTGAGCAAAGACAAAGCCGCGCTGATCGCGCTGTTGCAATTGTGGCAAACCTATTGGCGCGACACCCTCTTGGTGGCGACTCACAGCGGCTTGGAGCCGACTAACCTCGATCACGCGCTGTCGCTCGAACGCCTCGCCGACCGCTACGCCGCCGAGGTGCTGCTGGCGGCGCTCAACGCGACCGTCGGCACACTGCAAACGCTCGGCACCAACGCCAACGCCCGCCTGACGCTGGAAGTCATGTTTTTGGATTATCCGCTGGCATAACAAGACCTCACCCCCTAGCCCCCTCTCCACTGCGTAGCGAGGGGGAATCAAGCAATCTACGCTTCTTTAAGTCCCCTCGCTATGCAATGGAGAGGGGATGGCAACCATAGGTTGCTTAGGGGTGAGGTAAATTTGGGCGTAGGGGCGCACCAATGTGTGCGCCCTAAAACGCAAAGGGCAGACGTGCAACCTTCGGTTGCCTGTGTCTGCCCCTACAAACACCCATTTAGAAAATCAGGCGTGGCGTTCCGCCGCCTGCTTGAGCGCGGCGACCGCGCCTTCCGGCGGCGTCACCATGCCCATTTGCACGTCCGGCTTGACCTTCGGACCGTGAAAGTCCGATCCGCCGGTCATGATCAGGTGGTTGGCGGTCGCGATCCCGCGCAGGTCGAGGCGCACGGCTTCGCTGTTCGACGGGTGATTGACTTCGACGCCATCCAAGCCGACCGGGATCAGCCGCGTGATCATGGCGCGGTAGTCCTTGAGCAAGCCGGGATGTGCCAGCACCGCCGCGCCGCCCGCGCTGTGAATCAGCTCGACCAATTCTTCCGGCGAAATCCGCGTCCGCGATACGTAAGCCGGTCCGTCATTGGCGATGAAGCGGTTGAAGGCGTCTTTGACCAACTCGACGTAGCCCGCTTCGAGCAGCGCCCGCGCGACATGCGGGCGACCAATCGAGCCGCCGCCAGCAATCGCCTCGACGCGATCCCATTCCAGCGGCATACCCAGCGCCGCCAGTTTGTCGAGCATCTTCCGGGCGCGGGTGAAGCGGTTGGCGCGGAAATATTCCAGCGTCGCTTGAAAGGCGGGGTCGTCGATGCTGACGTAATAGCCCAAAACGTGAACGTCGCCCGCGCTGTCCTCGGCACTCAGTTCAATGCCGGGGATGACGACGGGCGACCCTTGTCGCAAAGCCGCTTGCTGCGCCTCGGCGACGCCGCCGGTGGTGTCGTGGTCGGTGACGGCGATAACGTCGAAACCGCGCGCCAAGGCGACCAGCTCAGCCGGACTATATTGTCCATCGGAGGCATTGGTATGCAGATGAAGATCAACACGCATCATGAGTTAGGGGCGAGGTTCGACCGTGAAACGAACGGCGGTACGCTCCTGCCCTTCAATGTCCACTTCGGTGAAATAGGGCGTGCAGACGATGTCGATCTTATCGCCTTCAAGATAGCCGTGCGCGATCGCCAGTGCCTTGACCGCCTGATTGACTGCGCCCGCGCCGATCGCCTGAACTTCGGCGTAGCGATGTTCCCGCATGACCGCCGCAATTGCCCCAGCCACTGCGGTTGAACGTGATTTCGCAGATACCTTGATTATGTCGGCTTTCCCGGAAGATTCGGTGCTGACTTCGTGCTTAAAATCCTCTGGCTCGCTCTGGTAGTACGTTGTGCGGTCATCATTGAAATCAGACATCGCTCTACCTCTGGCATCATCGAAAGGTGAAGTTTAACTAAGATGAATTTTACACAGAAAACTGATTAGTGTCTATGCTCTTTAACGCGCACCGTCATATTCGGCGAGTTTCCTCTCTAAAGATTCACATTTTACTCATTTTGCCGGGACGAATTACCCAGCGTGGTAGAAATTATCCCAATGTTAAAAGATTCACATTTTCATCAGCGCTTAATATTTCAAACTTGCGTTATTGGGGATATATCGATTGTCTCTCTGCAACTGGGGCAATATATCGCAGATTGTGGCTTAGCGTTTCGATGACTCGTGCCCGCCAGAATTACAGTGATGTCCCAAAGCCGATGGCGAATTGCAGGCTTATATCCCAACCTTAAAATATTCCGGTTTTTAAGGTTGAGTCGTTGTCCGCACCCCCACAATCCGCTATACTGAGAGCACGGTAAGCTAACATGAGCTTCACGTCTTTGACCCGTCGTTCCAACCTACTCGACGGGCAAAAACCAGCCTATTTCAACCGTATATCACCCAAAAACCCGGCTGTCGTGCCCGAGTTAGCTTTGTTTTCTCTTCTTACGTCGGATTAGGCAGTCACGTCTGAAAGGAATTGTCGTCTCGACACCACCCTAAAAGACAGCAGCGCCTAATAAATCGAATAGGATTATTACGTGAACCCGCAAGACGCATGGAATGCCGCTTTTCATCAACTCGAGATGCAGCTCGACCGCGCCAGCTTTGATACCTGGCTGCGCGGTGCGGTGCTGCTCGGCGTCGAAGACGGGGTGTTCGTGGTGGGCGTTCGCAACAGCTTCGCCCGTGATATGCTTCAGCATCGCCTGTACCGTAACGTCCGTCGCGTGCTCAGCGACGTCTACGGCACCAGCGCCGAACTTCGTTTCGAGATCAACAAGGCTACTGCATCCCACCCGACGGACGACGATCAGGAAATGCCGTTGTTCCGTCTGCTCGCCCAGCAAGACCCGGTGACGCCGGTCGTCCCGCTTCACGAACAGGTCGCGCGCCCGCAGCGCCCCGACCTGCCGGAGAGCGAGCTGAACCCGCGCTTCACCTTTGATCGCTTCCTCTCCGGCACCGAGAACGCGACCATCTACGCCGCCGCGCAAGCGGTCGCCGAGTGCCCTGCCAGTGTCTACAATCCTTTTTTCATTTACGGGGGTGTCGGCTTAGGCAAAACGCATCTGCTGCAAGCGATTGCTCACGCTTGCCAAGCTCGTAACCTGCGCGTGATCTATATCCCGTCGGAAGTCTTCACCAACGATCTGGTCGATGCGATTCGCCAGCGCACCACCGCCATGTTCCGCGAGAAATATCGCTCGGTGGACGTGCTGCTGGTCGACGACATCCAGTTCATCTCCGGCAAAGAGAGCACGCAGGAAGAATTCTTCCATACCTTCAACGCGCTCTACACCTTCAACAAGCAGATCGTGCTGGCGTCGGATCGGCACCCGCGCGAGCTACAAACGCTCGAAGCCCGGCTGCGCTCACGGTTCGAGGGCGGGCTGGTGATGGATATCCAGCCGCCGAGCTACGAAACGCGCGTCGCCATCCTCAACAACTGGGCGAAGGAACGCGAGATCATCCTGCCGCACCACGTCTGCGACCTGATCGCCGGACGCGCCAAGCTGAACGTGCGCGAACTCGAAGGCATCTTCAATCAGGTGATCGTCACGACGCAGATCTCGCGCCAGCCGCTCGACACCGAAACCGCCGAGGAGATCCTCGACGGCTACCGCCGCCCGCGCAACCACGTCACGCTGGGGCAGGTGCTCGACCTGACCGCCCGCCATCATGGGCTGAGCGTGGCTGACCTGAAGGGCAAGCGGCGCACCGGCGCGATCAATCAGGCGCGGCAGATCGCCATGTTCCTCGCCCGCGAGGTCACGGCGTCGTCGCTGCCGCAAATCGGCGATGCTTTCGGCGGACGCAAGCACAGCACCGTGCTGCATAGCTGCAACAAAATCACCGAGGACATGGCGCGCGACCCGCAGGTGCGCACCATCGTCAAGGACATCCGCGAGCGGCTGATGAAGGCTGACGAATGAACAACTACCCCCCAACCCCCTCTCCATTGCATAGAGAGGGGGCGCGCCCAACTTCAAGGAGGGGTGAGGGCGAAACGAAGTTTCGCACAGCAGCGGGGTGAGGTGTTTCACACTTTACGCTAACAAGATCATCTAAAGGCGGTGGGTTGAGAAACCTGCCGTTTTGCTTTTAACGGAGTAGTCGGCAACATGAAGCCAACGGCGTTTTCGCTGAAGTGGGCTAAAGACGAGTTTCTGCCGCTGGTCAGCCAGACCGACCAGAAGACGCTGGCGATCTGGGCGCGCGACTGCGCCGAGCGCTCGCTGCCGTATTTCGAGGCAGCCCGCCCGGACGATCCGCGCCCACGCCAAGCGCTGGAAACGCTTCAGACGTGGATCGACAGCGGGGTGTTCAAGATGGCGGTGATCCGCAAGGCATCGCTGGATGCTCATGCCGCCGCGCGCGAGGTCGGTGAAGACAACCCGGCGCGCTCGGCGGCGCGGGCGGCTGGTCAAGCGGTGGCGACGGCGCACGTCCCGACGCATTCCATCGGCGCGGCGAGTTACACGCTGCAAGCGATCCACCGGCTGAGCAGCCCGGAAGACGCCGACGCCGCTGTCGCTCAAGAACGTGACTGGCAGATGCAGCATTTGCTTGAATTGAGAGAAAACGGATAGCGGGAGGTGTCGCCAGATGCTCGAAGCATCTGGCTAACAAATCAAGCCTGCTGAAGCTGCTTTGTTGCAAAGATCGGCACTTTGACCCCACCCCCACTCGCTGGCTCAGCTTCGCTGAGCTTCTCGCTTCCCCTCCCCGAATTCAGGGAGGGGAGAGTGCAAAAGCAGATCGGTTGCTTATTTTATGAGTAGAGCACAATATGTTTGCAACAGAGCAGCTGAAGCAGGCTGTGAAGGGGTCGCTGGCGAAACCTCACCCCCCGACCCCCTCTCCATGTACATGGAGAGGGGGAGAAGTAGCGGGCAACAGTATCATTTCAAGGTCAGCGATCCGTTAAATTAGCGGTAACACAAAAAGCTTGAAGCACCTTATTGACTTGTAGGAGCGAACACCATGCCCCCATTTCTAGGTAATGACCTGCTGCGCGGCGACCTCGTGTATCTCGCGCGCCCGCAGCCAGACGAACTGAGCGTCATCGCCGGTTGGTCGAACGATATGGAATACTCGCGGTCGCTGCGGCGCGGCTTGGTCTACCCCAACACCGGCGCGGATTACGACGAGTGGTGGAGCGACCTCGCCAAGCACGAGACCGGCTATCCCTTCGCCATCCACCGGAGCGACGACAGCACGCTGGTCGGCTTCTTAGTGCTGACCGACATCTTCTGGCAAGCGCGGCGCTGCTCGGCGATCATTGGCATCGACCCGACGCAGCGCGGGCGCGGCTACGGCACCGACGCGCTGCGGGTCGCGCTCAAGTACGCCTTCCTGGAGATGAACCTGTTCCGCGTCGGCTTGGAAGTGATGATGTACAACGACGCCGGACTGCGCGCTTACGCCAAAGCCGGGTTCGTGCCGGAAGGTCGGCTGCGGGCGATGGTCTACCGCGACGGCGTTTTCTACGACGTCCAGCCGATGAGCATCCTGCGCCCGGAGTGGGAGCGGCTCTACAATCAGACGCCGATCAGCTATCCAACAGGCGGCGCAGCGCCGGAATGAGCGCTTGCAGCGCCCGCCCCCGGTGGCTGATCCCGTTCTTGACGCCCGGTTCAAGCGCGCTGAAGACGACCTCGTAGCCGTCGGGGATGAAGACCGCGTCGTAGCCGAAGCCGTTGATCACCTCACCCGGCGCTGGGGCGATGCTGCCCTCGACCGTCCCGGTCGCGCTGACGGCGACTTGTCCGCGTGGATCGAACGCTGCCGCGACGCAGACGAAGCGTGCCGTCCGCTGGGCGGTGGCGACGCCTTCGAGTTCGCCCAACAATTTCATGTAGCGGTCGCGGTCGCTGCCCTCGGCGTAGCGCGCCGAGTAGACGCCGGGACGTCCGCCGAGCGCATCGACCTGCAAGCCGCTGTCGTCGGCGACGGCGATCAAGCCGCTGGCGTCGGCGTAAGCTTGCGCTTTGTGGGCGGCGTTCTCGGCGAAGGTCTCGTAGGGTTCGTCGATCTCCAGCGATTCCAGCCCCACGTCGCGCAGGCTGACGAGGCGAACGGGTAGCTCCGCCAAAATCTCCGAGACTTCACGCAGTTTGCCGGGATTCGAGGTTCCGAGCAGAATATCCATAACAGTTGCTAATCCTCTCTTGGGACAGCGGTCGTTGAGCCTTGCTTTTGCCTCAGTTTTAACCTCACCCCTAAATCCCCTCTCCATTGCATAGAGAGGGGACTTTAAAAGCCTTCTACAAGCTGTCTTTACCCCCTCTCTACTTCGTAGAGAGGGGGCAGGGGGTGAGGTTGTTGTGATTTTCTCTTTACGGCGCGAGACCGGGGATCACGCGCCAGATCACGTACAAATTGAGCGGGATCAGCAGCGCGATCAGCGCGGGAGCGAGCCAGCGCAGCACGCCCCGCCCGCCGATCACCCGTCGCCAGCCATCTAGCCCCAGCGCGACGAACAGCCCCAGCGGGATCAAGCCGGGATACATGTAGCGCCCCTGAAACTGGACGAATTCGGTGTTGTAGTACAGATATTGCAGCACTGCCAGCAGCGCCGTGATCAGCAGGATCGCCCACGCCGCCCGCTGCCTTGACAAATTTTCGCCTTGTAGGGACGCAGCCCGCTGCGCCCCGACTCTGATCACCAAGCCGACGCCCGCCGCTGCCAGCCCGATCAAGATGGCGGGGTATGCCCACGCGGGCAGCCCAAAGTTCATCCAGCCGAACTTGCCCCAGAAGCTCTCGAAGGTCGTCTGGATGCCCTCACTCAGATAAGCACCCCAGCCCTCGCGCGCGATCAAATCGGCGGTGCGCGGCTGACCAACCACGACGGCGTTGTGGCGCGCCAAGCCGAAGATATCGGGGAAGCCGTAGACGCTCACGTCGCGCAGCCACCACGCTCCGCCGAGGATCAGAGGCAGGGAGGGCAAAGCTGATCAGGAGACGAATCAACCACCCCACCCCCGACCCCTCCCCGACTTCAGGGAGGGGAGCAAGCTCGTCCGTTTCTTTTCTCGATGCAAATGATGGCTCAACTTGTGGATTGCTAGGCGATTTCTGAACCGCCTCACGATCCGCAGACGTGTTCGCGGGTAGGGGGTGGGCATTAATCCACCACTTCGCCATGAATCGCCAGCGGGACGATGCCGACCAGAAATAGGGTGCTGACTTTCGTCAGCAAGCCGACCCCGACCAGCACGCCCAGCCACCAGACGCGGACGCGATCCGTTTTCAGATAAACCACGACGCCCCAGAGCGTTAGCGCGACGATCAGTTCCGCCAAGCCGTCGTTGTTGACCGCCGCCAGCATCGTCGCGTGCTGGGGGATGAAGGCGACCAGCCCCGCCGCGCCGAGCGCGATCTGCGGCTGATCGGGCAGCAGCGCCCGCCCGGTCGCGTAAGCCGCCGCCACCACCCCCGCGCCGATCAGCACCGAGAACAGCCGCAGCGCCGTGAGGCTGCCCGCGCTCAGCTTGAAGACGACCGACGCCAGCAGATAGTAGAGCGGCGGCTGGTGATCCTCGTACTGGATGGCGGCGAAATCGCCCAGCGCCTCGGGCGCGAAGCGCGCGCCCTTGATGGTTTCGAGGTAGGCGCTGTCCCAATCGCCGGGTTCGAGCACGGGGCAGCAGCCGTTGGTCGCCACCTGCGCGACGTAATTGTAGTGCGCCGGTTCGTCGGGGACCTGCCAATCGGGGGTGCGGACGGCGTAGAGCGTCCCGACGATCAGGTAGGCGATCAGCAGCAAGAAGAACAAGGCGCGTTGGAGGTTCGGCTGTGCCATCAGATCCTCACTTTAGCAAGCGGCGTCGAGATAACACGCTGTCTCGACGTTGGGCATTTTGCCGTAAGCGGCAGATTTTAGCAACGCGCGTTCCAAAATCTGCGTATACTTAGCGTGAGCGATATTCACCGGAGAGGGAGCCATGTCCGCCGAACCATTGCAGCAAGCCTATCGCCTGATCCGTGAAGGCAAGAAGTCAGAGGCGGTCCGGCTGCTGGTGCCGATCGCGCGCAGCGAGCCGCGCAATGCCAATGCGTGGTGGCTGCTGGCGAACGCCCTCGAAGACCCGGACAAACAGCGGCGCGCGGTCGAGCGGGTGCTCCTGCTGCGCCCCGACGACACTCGCGCTCGAAAGCTGCTCGACCACTTGCAGCCGCCGCTGGATGATCCGTTTGCCGAGGTTGATTTCGACAGCTTTGACGCCAGCGCTCCGGTCAGCGTTGAGCCAGCCGATGACGAGGACGAATTTCCGCCGAAAGCGGCGCTGGCAGGTGCTCCGGTCAGTGCTGAGCCAGCCGACGAGGACGACGAATTTCCGCCGAAAGCGGCGCTGGCAGGTGCTCCGATCAGCGGTTGAGCTAGTGGATGATGAGGACGAGTTCCCGCCGAAAGCGGCGCTAGCGGAGGCTCCGGTCAGCGCTGAGCCAGTCGATGACGATGACGAGTTCCCGCCGGAAGCGGCGCTAGCAGGTGCTCCGATCAGCGCTGAGCCAGTCGATGACGAGGACGAATTCCCGCCGGAAGTGGCGCTGGCAGGTGCTCCGATCAGCCCTGAGCCAGTCGATGACGAGGACGAATTCCCGCCGGACGAGAGCCTGACGGGCATTGATGCCGGTGCGCCGCTCGCTTCGTCGATCCGCGTCGCCGAGCACGAATTTCCACCCGTTGACGCTTACGAGCCATTCGACGAAGTGCCGCCGTTTGACGCTTTCGAGCCGTTTGACGACGTGCCGCTGGAGCCGGTTGCGCGGGGGCGGGGGCGCGTGCGCGTCCGTCGCTCGCGGCGCACCAGCCCGGTTACGCTGCTGCTGGCAGCCATCGGCTTGATCACGGTGCTGAGCTGCGGCTTGTGCATCGTCGCTTCGGCGCTCAGCTTCCCGGCGATTCAGCGGATCGTCGGCGAGGTGATCCAGACCGTCACCTACGAGCCGGGGTTCGCTACATTGGTGTCGTTTGCTACGCCCGCCCCCGGCGCGAGCAGCGCGCTCAACGATCCGCTGCCGACCGACCTCAACCAGCGCGGGAACGCTAACGTCGGGCAGACCTTGCGCGCCAGCGTCAATACCTTCACCGATGATGCGTGGACGTTGAATGGCGAAGCCAACCAGCGCGTGATCATCGAACTGAATGCGACCGACGACACGCTCGATCCGCAGCTTTACCTCTACGACCCGGACAACCGCGAGATCGCCGCCAACGACGACATTGGCTCCGGCAACAACAACGCGCGGATCGCGATCACGCTGCCTTACAGCGGCGCGTACACGATCCGCATCAGCGCTTTCGGCACCGGCGGCGGCTACGAATTGACCGTGCGTCAGGGGTAAGCGAATTACCCCTCACCCCACGAACCTTCGGTTCACCCCCTCTCCCACGCAAGCGCTGACGGGGCGACAGTAAAAAGTACAGCGATGGGTTTTTCCCTAGAAGGGCGGGTCTCAGACCCGCCCCTACACCGAATCCTCGCGCTCATCACGATAGCCTGCAAACGAGGTGTCGCCCCCTCAGCCCACGCAAGCGGGGAGAGGGGCATTAAGCGCAAGCAAACTCAATGGTCATCTAGCGCCCCGGCAAAATACAGCGCCTTAGATCATGTAGTCGAGCGGCGCTTCGAGGGCGCGGTCATCTTCGTTGAGGCGGGTTTCGACCTTCTCCAAGCGCTGCATCAGCAGGTCGAAACGTTCGGCGATCATCTCCGGCAGGTCGCCGCGCTGAAGGTCGAGCAGGGGCGGCGTCTCCGGTCGCGCGAGCACGCGCCCCGGTATCCCCACGACGACTTTCTCCGGCGCGACGTCCTTGACGACCACCGCGTTCGCCCCGATGCGGCTGTTCTTGCCGATGACGATATTGCCCAAAATCTTCGCGCCCGCGCCGATGATCACGTTGTCCTCGATGGTCGGGTGGCGCTTGCCGTGCGAGAGGCTGGTGCCGCCGAGGGTGACGCCGTGGTAGAGGGTCACATCCGCGCCGATCTCGGCGGTCTCGCCGATGACGACGCCCATGCCGTGATCGATGAACAGACGCGCGCCGAGCGTCGCCGCCGGGTGAATCTCGATGCCGGTCAGCCAGCGGGCGAGGTTGGCGACCAGCGTCGCCAGCAGGATCAAGCCGCGCGTGCCAGAGCCGGTGGGCGAGGCGGTGCAGCCAGATGGCGTGTAAGCCGGGATAGAGTAGGACGACTTGCAGCCAATTGTGGGCTGCTGGATCGCGCTGGAGCACGCTGATCACGTCGTCACGGATCGTCCGCCACACAGGTTAGTCCTCCAAATGCGCGTAGAGTGCGGTCGAGAGGTAGCGCTCGCCGAACGACGGGATGATCACGACGATCAGCTTGCCCGCGTTCTCCGGTCGGCGGGCGACTTGCAGCGCTGCCCACGTCGCCGCGCCCGACGAAATGCCGACCAGCAAGCCTTCGTCGGTCGCCATCTGGCGGGCGGTGGCGAAGGCGTCGTCGTTCTCGACGGTGATGATCTCGTCGTAAATCTTGGTGTTCAAGACTTTGGGGACGAAGCCCGCGCCGATCCCCTGAATGCTGTGGGGACCCTTCTCGCCGCCGGACAGCACCGCCGACGCCGCTGGCTCGACGGCGATCATTTGCAGCGACGGCTTGCGCGCCTTGAGCACCTCGCCGATGCCGGTGATGGTGCCGCCCGTGCCGATCCCGGCGACGACGAAATCGACCGTGCCGTCGGTGTCGCGCCAGATTTCCTCGGCGGTGGTGCGGCGGTGGATTGCCGGGTTCGCCGGGTTCTCGAACTGCTGCGGAATCCATGCTTTGGGGTTGGCGGCGGCGATCTCCTCGGCTTTGGCAATCGCGGCATTCATGCCGCCCGATCCCGGCGTTAGCACCAGCGACGCGCCATAAGCGCGCAGCAGCTTGCGCCGCTCCTTGCTCATCGTGTCGGGCATGACCAAGGTCAGTTTATAGCCGCGCTGGGCGCAGACCATCGCCAGCGCGATGCCGGTGTTGCCGCTGGTCGGCTCGACGATCAGCGTGCCGGCGTCGATCAGCCCGTCGCGCTCGGCGGCTTCGATCATGGCGACGCCGATGCGATCCTTGACGCTGTGGGCGGGGTTGAAGTATTCGAGCTTGGCGGCAATCGTCGCGGCGGATCCCGCGCTGATGCGGTTGAGGCGTACCAGCGGGGTGTTGCCGATCAGTTCGGTCACGTTATTGGCGATTTTCATAGCTTCTCCTCAAGTGAAGGTGCTGGCTCGGTAAATAAAAACTGCGCGCCACTCGTGGGAGCGGCGCGCAGGTGATGTCGGTCATACTTCAGGATGCGGGCAGTGGCTCAAACCACGATGGTAGGTGGTGAGAAAGCACAACAACACATACAGAAGCAGGCAAAACGACTTATCAGGTTAGCTTGAACTTGAAACTCGTCGATCAGGAATACGTCTATTATGCAAGAAAAGCGGGCGCGAGTCCACTAGCAGATGTCACGCGCTTGGTGTGACATCGGGCGCGGCGCAGGGCAAACGCATCAAAACGGTTTAAACTGCCAAACCATCAGAATCACGATGTCCGCCCGACGCTGCCGCTACGCTAACGGCATCGGGCTAGTCAGTTGAGCCGTCTGAAGACGGCTCAATGACAGCCTGCTTTAGCTGCTCTGTTGCCAAGATTGATACTTTGACCCCACCCCCGCTCAGCTTCGCTGAGCCTCCCCTCCCCGAATTCAAGGAGGGGCGAGAACAAAAGCTGAGCGGTTGCTCAGTTTGCGAGTAGAGCAAATTATGTTCGCAACAAAGCAGCTTTAGCTGCTCTGTTGCAAAGAACGGTACTTTGACCCCACCCCCGCTCGCTGCGCCTCCCTCCCCGAATTCAAGGAGGGGCGAGAACAAAAGCTGAGCGGTTGCTCAGTTTGCGAGTAGAGCAAATTATGTTCGCAACAAAGCAGCTTTAGCTGCTCTGTTGCAAGAAGGGACTTGACCCCACCCCCGCGCGCTACGCGCGCTTCCCCTCCCCGACTTCAGGGAGGGGAGAGGACAAAAGCAGTTGGGTAGCTTAATCCACGGGTAGAGCAAACTATGTTTGCAACAGAGCAGCTTTAGCAGGCTTGAGTTTCGTAGCCGGAGGTTTTGAACCTCCGGCGGTTGCAAAGAAACTTGATGCGTTTGCACTAGGGCGCGGTAAATCCACGGTCGCAAAACGCGCTGATCTTCGCTACGCTTCTGACTCATTGCCCGGTACTAGGTACTTCTCTCATGCGCGTGATTTTACAGCGAGTGCGGCGGGGCAGCGTGACCGTCGAGGGGCGCGTCACCGGTACGGTGGACAACGGCTTCGTGGCGCTGGTCGGCGTCACGCAGGGAGATACGGAGGCGGAGGCGGAACTGCTCGCCCGCAAGACGGCAACTCTGCGCGTCTTCGAGGACGACGACGGAAAGATGAATCTGTCAGCGCTGGAGACAGGCGGCGGGGTGCTGGTCGTCTCGCAGTTCACGCTCTACGCCGACGCGCGCAAGGGACGCCGACCGAGCTTCGTCAAAGCCGCGCCGCCGGAGATCGCCGCGCCGCTGGTCGATCACTATGCCGATCGGCTGCGGGCGGAAGGGATCACGCGGGTCGAGCACGGCGTCTTCGGCGCGATGATGCTGGTCAAGATCGCAGAACGACGGTCCGGTGACGATTATCCTCGACAGCGAAGAACTGAAGTAGCGAAGATCCCGCGACGGGTTTAAACCCGTCGCTAACCAAAACGCGACCCACTGAAGGGGTCGCAACGACGAGTCTCGTTTGAGTCGCCCCTTTAGTGGGCGACGAATTCCTTAGCCGAGGGTTTTAACCCTCGGCGCGATAGGTGGATTGCGCTCTTAACTATCCCCGCTTTTGACACTCCGCTTACACTGATCCATGACGATTTCTTATGGGGTGATCGTATAATAATGACTGTTCCCCAAGACCATAGGTGATAGCGAATGTTTGAACAACACGTTGCGAACTTGACTCACGACGATGCGGCGGTGCGCTATGAGGCAGCCCGCAAGTTAGGCGCGTCCAGCGACGCCCGCGCCATTCAGCCGCTGATCGACGCGCTGCCGGACGAGAATTCGAAGGTGCAGTACGCCGCTTTCAGCAGCTTGATCAAGCTCAACGCTTACGAAGCCGCCGAGCCGATCCTGACCATGCTGGCGAGCGACCTCGACAGCCGGGTCTGGGAACTGCTCAAGCTGAATATCGGCATGCGGCTGCGGTCGGGCTTGCTCGACTTGATGCAGCCGAGCGACGGCGCAACCGCCGAGAAAATCATGCACGTGCTCGACACGCACGACCTCGACGAGCAGCAGCGGGCGCTGTTCGTGCGCTTGCTCGGTCGCGTCGGCGACGCGGAGCGGGTGGAACTGCTGATCGACCTGCTGATTCAGGGCACGGCGGCGCTTCAAGGCGCGGCGGCTGAGGCGCTGGGCTACGTCGGCGATGCGCGCGGAGTCGCGCCGCTGCTGCTGCTGCTCAGCGACCAGAGCGACGAACTGCGCGAGACCGGCGTTGAAGCGCTCGGTCGGATCGGCGACGCCCGCGCCTTCGATCCGCTGGTCGCCATGATCGGCGACGAAAGCGAGTGGGTGCGGCGCGCCGTTGTGGTCGCGCTGGGCAATCTGGGCGACCGGCGCGCGGTCGAGCCGCTGAGCGAGGCGCTCAACGACGAGAGCAAGACCGTGCAGGACGCCGCCTTCGAGTCGCTCAAGCGGCTGAGCCACGACGTGACACAGTAGCAAGATGGCAGCGGGGCGCAGCACGCTCCGCCCCTACGAACGAACGCTCGTGTATAATTGGATACACGAGCGTTTTTGTTTTGGAGGATCGCTATGGCGGATTTCACGCGAACCCGACTGTCGCAGGACGAGTTCAAGGCGCTGCCGGAAAGCCTCGATCACATCGAATTGATCGCCGGAGAATTGATCGTGAGTCCTACACCCAAACAGAAGCACCAAGATATTGTCGGCAATACGTATACGGAATTGCGGAAACTCCCGCCGGGCAAAGCCGTCGTTTCGCCGATGGACGTTTATCTCGACGAGGAGACCGTGCTTCAGCCGGACGTGTTCTGGGTGAGCGGCGCGGATAGCCGCTGTCAGTTGGGCGACGATGGCTGGTGGCACGGCGCGCCCGATCTCGCCGTTGAGGTGTTGTCGCCTTCGACCGCCCGGCGCGATCACGGCGTCAAGTTTGCGCTTTACGAGCAGTATGGCACGCGCGAATACTGGCTGATCGACCCGGAAGCCGAATTTGTCGAAGTCTTCCGGCGCGTGAATGACGCGCTGGTGCGTTTTGGCGTCTTCGGTATTGACGATTTGTTCGCGCTGGGTGTGCTGGCGGGTGTTATCATTCAGGTCTCTGACCTGTTTGAATGACGAGCTGCCGTTCGTGAAATCGACTTCCGCTAGACTGCTCTTGTATCTCATCATCTTCGCCACATTCGCCGCTTGCGCGCCACAGGGGACGCCCGCCGTCTTCAGCGCGACGCTCCCGGCGCTGACGATCACCGCGCCGATCTACACCGAGACGCCACTGTACACTGCGACACCGGTCAGCAGCGTGACGCCGCTGCCGACGGACACCCCATTCTCGACGGCTACGCTGATCCCAACCGATACACCGATCCCAACACAAACGCTGCCCAGCAGCGCGACGCCTTCGCCGGAGGGCACGCAGCCCTTGTTCACGCTGACGCCCGCGTCGAACGCAGGTGCGCCGCCCGCCGTCGATCCCGGTGACGCGCCGTTGAGCGCTGCCAGCGGTTGGTCGTGCGACGATTTCCCCTGCGAGGATGATGTCGCCGGGTTCTTGCGCCGGATTCAAGTGCCGGACGGTTTCCACGTCGAACCGGTTGGGCGCTTCCCCGGTCAGCCGATGCAGATCACCTACGGGCGTGACGGTCGGCTGTACGCGACGGTGCTCGAAAACGGGACGCGCAACGGCGCGGTCTACGTCATGGACGCCAACGGCGCAGCCACCCGCTACAGCGGCACTTTCATCTCGCCGCTGGGTTTAGCCTTCCAGCCGGGGACGGACGAACTCTACGTCAGCGCGCGGGTGGCGCTCGATCACGGCGGCGGCATCTGGCGCGTTCCGGCGGGCGGCGGTGAGCCGATCCCGGTGATCACCGACCTGCCGTGCTGCTTCGAGCTGATCGACAACCAGCCCAACGGGATGATCTTCGGGCAGGATGGCTACCTGTACATGGGCGTCGGATCGCTGAGCGACACGACCGAGAATCCGCCGCACTCGTCGCGCGCCTACAAGGAGATCGTCAAGTACGAGGCGTCGATCCTGCGGATTCAGCCGCACACCGGCGAGATCACGACCGTTGCCAACGGCATCCGCAACCCGTATGACGTCGCCAGTACGAGCAGCGGTCAGCTTTACGCGACCGACAACGGCTTGCTGACCGGGCAGGGGGATCGCGTGCTGGCGGTGAATCCGCAGTCGCATTACGGCTGGCCCTACTGGCGGTCGCTCGGCTGCGATAGCTGCTTGATCGTGCCG
The DNA here is from genome assembly GCA_963848465.1 of uncultured Chloroflexia bacterium. Lineage (GTDB taxonomy): Bacteria > Chloroflexota > Anaerolineae > Aggregatilineales > Phototrophicaceae > Flexifilum. Next base: position 186,745 of record CAWKDY010000009.1, read on the forward strand.
GGGAACATCAACGTCTCGCCGGATATGATCGACTTCCCGCCGTTCACGCGCCCGCGCGGGATCGTCGCCTACGAGGGGACGCAGTTCCCCGCCAACATGTTCGACAGCCTGTTCGTGACGCTCTGGAACGGCGTCGAGGGCGGGCAGCGCGTGATCCGCATCGACCCGCAGCACGCCAGCGATCCGGGTTACACGCCGGAAGCCTTCGTCACCGGCTTGATCCGCCCGATTGACGTGACCGTCGCGCCGGATGGCTCGCTGGTGGTGGCGGATTACGTCTACGGCAATATCTGGCGCGTGGTCTACGGGTAGCAAGCCCGCTCGACCCCACCCCGGCAACCTGCGTAAGCCGGAGGGAAAAATTCGCCTGCTGCTCGAAGCGCAGGCGCTGGCGTTCATCGCCGAGCAGGCGGGCGGCTACGCCTCCGACGGCATCGGCGATGTGCTCGACGTACAGCCGCACAAACTGCACCAGCGCACGCCGCTGTTCGTCGGCAATCGCTCGCTGGTCGAGCAAGCCGAGGGCTTCATCCGCGACTACGATCAAGACTGGATCGACCGCTACCGCGCCTACCGCGATCGCCCGCTGATGCTTCGTGAGGCGGGCTAGCGTGGTTTCGGCGTGACGGTCACGGGTTGATGTCCGGTTTGCTCACGGTGATCGGTTGCGCCCCTGCTAGTCCGCCGGTGGTGTAGCGAAATTCGCTTCGGTTTTGTACGCCCAAGTATAGGTGAAGGTTCGCGGCGAGCCTTCCATCGAAATTTCGATCAGGTGTAGTCCCTTTTCGAGAGGCGGGGTGGTGCAGGTTTCGATTTGTACCCACAATCCTCCACGGAAGGATATCATCATGCCATGCATGAAGCTCTCGACGCTGTTGCGCGGCAGTATCAGATTGTTGACGATGATCCTCGCTCCAAAAGCCGCATTATGACTGGGGAAATCCTCACTGTTTAGTTTCCGCGCCGTCTCAACGCCGGGGATGTTATTGCGGGATAACGCCCACGCAAAACTTGGTCGTCTCGTCAAGCGTGCTGCCGGGTGCTGGATTGACGTAGCTGATAAATTCAGGCGTGGGCACAGGGTGTTGGATGAGAAATTCTGCGGTCGGCACGAGCGCAGGATCGAGTGAAGTCTGAAAGCCACCATCTGGCAATAAGAGCACTAAGGACGGATAAGCCGCACTCATGAGGAGTGCAAGAAAGATGGTGATTATGCCATAGAGGATTATCCGGTAGGATTTACGCAAATCACCATCCTGAGAATTTGCGGCATAAATGCTCGCTAATCGATCCTCCTCTATTGTATGTCTGTTTGTGTGGGCTTACGTCTGAAGGTAGCAAAAGTCTCCCCCTCTCCACTGCATGGAGAGGGGGTTGGGGGGTGGGGTAAATCTTTACTGCACCGTGAAGCTGACCTTATACGGCGTCTGGACGTAGTTGCCGTCGTTGCCGACGACCACCAGTTGAATGTCGTAGTTGCCGGGCTGCAAGTTCGGGATGCTGGTGAGCTGCCCGTTGACGACGCTGTTGTACTGCACGTCGTTCATGGTCACCCACTGGTCGCCGAACTGACCGCCGTGAATTTCCAGCTTCCAGTACTGCGCCTGCTGCGGCGCGAACTGCACCGTGCCCACCACCGGGAAGCCCGGGCTGACGATCTGCCCCTGACTCGGCTGCGTGATCAGCGCCGTCAGCACAATCGACGAGCCGCTGGCGGAGAGCAGTTCCGGCGTGCAGGCGATGGTCGGCAGGAAGGCGTAACCATTGGCGCGCGCCCAAGTCTCCGCCTGTACCGCATCTTTCGGGTCGGTCGGCGGGGCGATGAACAACTGCTCGCGGGCGGCGGGCGCGCTGCCGGAGGCTTCAATCGGGACTTGGCAGTAGAGCGGCGCGGGCGGGGGCTGCTGCCCGACCGCGACCGAGAAGACAATCGAGTTGGCGACGGCGGGGTCAAGCGGGTTGACCAGCACCTGATAGATGTCCGGCTGAATCTCCTTGAGCCACGGACCGGCTGCGGGCGGCTGGTCGTTGGTCGGCTGGGGCTGGGGCGGGTACTGAAGCTGACCCTGCCCATCGGGCAGAGCGGCGGGGCTGTCGAGGAACCACTCGCTGACCGTGCTGTCGCAACCGGTCGCCGGTTCGCGCAGCGACGGGATCGCGCAGATCGTCCGCAGCGACATGCCCGTCGGCGCGTTCAACTGATCGGCTTGCAAGCTGCCGCCGACGGCGAACAGACCGAGCATCCCGTTGTTGTTGTAGATGTTGTTGATCACCGCGCTCCAGATCGGCGCAGCGCCGGTCAAGCCGGAGGTGCTGCCGGTCATCGGCGTGGCGTCGCTGTTGCCGACCCAGACGCCGACGGCGACGTTGTGGGTGTAGCCGACCGTCCAGTTATCCTTGAAATTGTCGGTCGTGCCGGTCTTGACCGAGGTGTGCAGGCTGCCGGTGTTGAGCGGGCTGTTGGCGCCCATCGCCGGGGTGCGGGCGGCGTTGTCGCTGAGGATGTCGCCCATCAGGAAGGCGATGCGCGGATCGACCACCTGCGTGCCGTAACCCTCGCGGTTGACCGTGCTGCCGGTCTGGTTGCCGCGCGGGCAGCCGTTCTCGTACTGGTAGATGATGTTGCTGTCGCTGTCGAGCACGCACAGGATCGCGGTGGACGGCACGAACGATCCGCCGTTGGCGAAGGTCGCGTAAGCCCGTGTCAGTTCCAGCAGCGTGATGTCGCCGCCGCCGAGCGTCAGCGAAACCCCGTACTGGCTCGGATCACTGCCCAAGCTCTCGATGCCGAAGCGCTGCGCGATCTCCAAGAACGACGGCACGCCGATCCGCCGCAGGGTTTGCACCGCCGGGACGTTGTAGCTGTTGGCGAGCGCCGTCCGCATCCGCACCGGTCCGTGAAACGTCCGGTCGTAGTTGAGCGGCTGGTAGCCGCCGATGTCGGTCGGCGTGTCCCAGATGATGTCGCCGGGCGTCATCCCCTGCTCGATAGCGGCGGAGTAGGTCAGCGGTTTCATGGTGCTGCCCGGCTGGCGCAGCGAGATCGCCACGTTGACGCGCCCGTCGATGGCGTCGTTGTTGTAATCGACGCTGCCGACCATCGCCAGAATCTCGCCGGTGACCGGCTTGAGCACGACCACCGCCGCGTTGCTGGCATTGTTGGCGGTTAGCGCCGCGATCTGGTTGCGGGCTGCCGCCTGCGCCATGTCGCTGATGTCGAGGTCAACCGTCGTGTAAACTTGGTAGCCGCCCGCCGCGATCTTGGCATCCGGGATTTGCAGGTCGCGCATCAGCGCGGCGAATTCCTGCTGGGCGTAAACCGTGAAATGGGGCGCGCGCAGCGGCGCTTCGGGCGGGTTGTAGGTCAGCCCGTCGCGCAGGGCTTGATCGCGCTGCTGGGTCGTGATGAAGCGCCCCGCCACCATCCGGTCGAGCACCTGCCGCCAGCGCGCCTCGACCATCGCCTGCACTGCCGGGTCGGGGTTGAGCGGATCGATGACCGAAGGGGCTTGCGGCAGCCCGGCGAGCAGGGCGGCTTCGCCCAGCGTCAAATCGCTGACGTGTTTGCCGAACAGCGTTTGGGCGGCGGCTTCCGCGCCGTAAGCGAGGTTGCCGTAGTAAATCTCGTTGAGGTAGAGCGAGAGCACTTCTTCGGGCGTCTTGCGCTGGCGCAGCAAAAACGCCAGCATGATTTCCTCGGCTTTGCGCTGGATGCTGCGCTCGTTGCGGTATTCGTAGTCGAACAGGATGTTGCGGACAACCTGCTGGGTGATCGTGCCGCCGCCGCTGCTGCCCTCTGCTAAGCCGACGTACTGCAAGAAGGCGCGGGCGGTTGCCTGGATCTCGAAGCCGGGATTGGTCCAGAAGGTGTCGTCCTCGATGGCGACGGTCGCGTTGATCAGGTCGCGCGGGAACTGGTCGTAGCTGACTTTGGTGCGCTTGCCCTCGTTGAACGACTCGTAGAGCAGTTCGCCGGTCCGGTCGTAGAAGAAGGTGCTCTGGAAGCCGTTGTAGTCGTCCACCCGCGCGACTTCCGCCTGATACTGTTCTTCCAGCCGCGTGCCCAGCGTCGCCGTCAGCAGCAGCGTGATCAGCGTCAAGCCGCCGCAGAAAGTCGCCACCACGCCGAGAAAGATCGCGGCGCAGCCGGGCGAGCAGCCGAGAATCCGGCGCGGGCGTGGTTTGTGGCGCGGTGGCAGCCCGCTCTGCGCGGGCGCACCTGCTCGCTAGCTGCGGCAGCGGATAGGCAGGCTGTGACGCCTGCGCTGCTTGCTGGGTCCGCTGCGCGACCGGCGGCGAGGGGATGGTCGTCGTCACCGCTGGCGGTTGGGGTTTGGGCACCGCCTTGCGCGGCGGATGTTCCTCGCCGGGGACGTGAACCAGCGTGTGCTGGAAGGGCACGATGTGGGGGACGGTCTGCCCGCCGTCGAAACTCTCGTCGGCGAAATCGAAATCCGGGTTCGGGTCGAAGCCGCCGCTGCCCGGCAGCGTCTTGCGGGCGACGTCGCTGTGCAGCGACTTGGGATCGCGCACGGTGAACAGGTCGTCGGTTTCGTCGTCGTCGTCGATCTCGAGCGTCGGCAGGTCGTGAGCGTCCGGCGTGGCTGGCTCGATCTGGTCGTAGGGAATGGGGATGTAATCCGGGCTGATCTCGGCGTCGTCGATGGCGGGCATCGGCGCTAGGGTGTCGAAATCGGCGTCGGTTTGGGTGGCGTTGGCATCATCGGACGGCACGCCGCTAAACGACTGCTCGTCCGATGGCGGTGTGCCCGCCGCCAGATCGCTTCCGTCTGCCGCTTCACTTCCGTCTGCCGCTTCACTTCCTTCGTCCGGTAGATCTTCCGGCGAGCGGAAGGGTTTTTCTTCGGGCATGGTGCGCTCCGCTAAACATCGGTGCTGCATGAATTTATTTGATTGTAGCAGAGTCTCAAGGCGCGTCCATGTTGCGAACCCGACGGTCACGGGGCGGTTGATGCACGCGCTGCGCGCCGAAGCCTACGCTCAACCGATGACTGACCGCATCTTCGACGAAGGTACGGGTGAGTTGGGCATAAGATAGAGGTGATGTTGGCAAATGATGAGGTGCATCACCGTGCAAAAACCGAGGCACGTGTCTATAAGCACTTGGGTAATTTCCGTCTGCGGATTGATCCTGCTTCCGTCGCTCGTCATGGCTCAGGACGCCAATCCTCCAGCCGCGCCGGATGCTGCCGGCGACCCCAATCGACTGATTTACGTGGTGGATAACTACGGCGAAAGCGACAACACGACCTTTTTGTACGATGCCGACACTGGGACGCAGACACCCATCACCGAGGTCAATATCGGTACGACGTTCAGTTTCGGCAGCGACGGGCGATTAGCCTTTGCAGCATTTGACAACGATGACATTGAAGTATTGGTGTGGGATGTGACAGTGCCAGAGGCTGCGCCCATCAAGGTCAGCCGTCACCCCGACGCAACCGACATTCCGTTGGAATGGAGTCCCGATGGGCGGTATCTAGCGTTCGCTTCGACCCAAGAGAGAATGGGCATGACGCTTTATCTCTGGGATGGCGCGACCGTGATCGACATCACCCCCGACAGCACGGCGACGATCAGCGGTGTGGATGTCGCATGGGGCGCGCATGATCAGCTTGCATTCACGGCGTGGTTCGCTGGGAGCGCAGGCGCGTACTCTGGCGAGGTCTACCTGTGGAACGGCGAGCAAGCCATCAGCGTGAGTCAAAATCCTACTGGTGAAGACAGCTCGCCCGCATGGAGCCCTGACGGGCGGTTGGCATTTCTTTCCGCGCGGAATGGCGAATACGACATCTTCGTGTGGGATGGGGTGTCGATGAAAAACGGACTTCCAGATCGCGATACGTTCATCAACGTTGCGCCGGAGCTTACGGGTTACTATTCCGAACCGACATGGACAAATGATGGACGGCTTGCTTTTACGGGAGCGATCCGGAATATTTCCCGGTGCAAGTTTTCGTGTGGGATGGGCAAACGGTCACCAATATTAGCCAAAACCCGAATGGACACAGTTGGATTGGGGGCTGGAACGCTGACGGACAGTGGGCGTTTAGTGATACGGGTGAGGGACTTATAGGGGGCACAATCGTCGTGCGTGATGCGCAGAACCAAACGCTTATGTCGGCTGAAGGAGCCTATAGAGCGGTCTGGAGTCGCGGCGGAACCCTGATGTTTTGCAGCTACTATTACGTCTCCGGTAAGCAGCAGCATTACGCGCTCTCGCTTTGGGATGGAGACAAAGTCGTGGAGGTGGCACGGGGTCACCTAATCGCGGCGCAATGGCAGGGCGGTGATAGTGTCTACTGTAGTGATGGCTGAACAGCTAGACGAACGTACAGGTGGCGTTCAGTCGCTTGGCGGATTGGATCGCGCTGCTCCTGATCTACACTGTCACCATTATGATCAAGGAGACTTTGCCATGCCCAAGTATATCTGTGTGACCTGCGGGACCCAGTATCCGGCGAGCGATCAGCCGCCCGCCCACTGCCCGATCTGCGAGGATGAGCGCCAATATATCGGTCCCAACGGGCAGCAATGGACGACGCTCGACGCCTTGCAGCAAGACCGCCACATGCTGATCGAGCCGGTCGAACCCAACCTCTATCACCTCAAGCCGGAGCCGAAGATCGGCATCGGGCAGTACGCGCATCTGGTGCAGACGCCGGAGGGCAACGTCCTCTGGGACTGCGTGCCCTACCTCGACGACGCGACCATCAAGGCGATCAACGATCTCGGCGGAATCCGCGCCATCGCCATCTCGCACCCGCATTTTCACACCCTCATGAGTCGAGTGGAGCCGCGCCTTCGACGACGCGCCGATCTACGTCAACGCCGGGAATCGCCGCGACGTGGTGCAGCCGGACGATGCTATCCAGTATTGGGACGGCAACGCGCTGCCGCTCTGGGACGGGATCACGCTGGTTCACTGCGGCGGGCACTTTGAAGGATCAGCGGTGCTCCATTGGCGCGACGGCGCGGACGGGCGCGGCGTGCTGCTCAGCGCCGACACCATTCACGTCGTCGCCGATCCACGTTGGGCGACCTTCATGTACAGCCCGCCCAACGCGATCCCGATGTCCGCTTCGAAAATCCGGCGGATCGTCGCGGCGGTCGAGCCGTTCGCCTACGACCGGATTTACGGCGGCTTCGGCGGCATCATGGACGGCAATGCGAAGGCGAAGGTTCACGCCTCAGCCGAGCGCTACATCCGCGCGATTACGGAGTAGAGGGACAGGTCCAGCCGCGCTGCGCGAGATCGGCTAGAACAGTATCGAAGGCGGCTTCACCCGAAAACTGAAGGTGGTGACAGAAATCGGCGTGGATCAGGGGTTCGGGTCCGCCAAGCGTCTCCACCGTGAAGCCGCGCCAACCATAAGCCGCCCCCTGATCGGGGGCAAGCCGGATCGCCTCGTTGAAATCGGTCAGCGCTTCTTCGTAGCGCGCTTGATTGTAATAGACTGACCCGCGCCCCAGATAGAAGAATCGAGTCCTCTGGATCAAGCCGCATCCCGTTCGAGAAATTGACCAAGGCGAGTTCAAGCTCGCCGCGAATGAGGCGCAGATTTCCGCGTCGATAGTAGGCGGTCGTGTTGGTTGGGTCGTAGCGGAGCGCGCGGGAGTAATCGGCAATCGCCTGATCATAGTCCGTGAGCAGTTCGTAGGCGTAGCCGCGTTCTAGGTAAGGGTCGCCGTTATGCGGATTTAGCTCAATCGCGCGGGTAAAGTCGGCGACGGCAAGATCAAGATCATTCAAGTGCATGTAGGCTTTGCCGCGTTCGAGATAGTAGTCGCCGACCTCCGGCGCAAGCTCGATGGCGCGATTGTAATCCGGGATGGCAAGGTCGTAGCGTCCCATCCACGCTCGCGTATTGCCCCGGTTATAGAAAGCAGAGTCATTCTGCGGATTGATCCGTATCATTCGCTCGTAGTCGGCAGCAGCAAGGTCGTATTCCCGGTGAGCAAAATACAAATTCGCGCGCGCGAGATAGTAGTCGCTGACCCCCGGCGTAAGCTGAATAGCATGGGTTAAATCGGCGATGGCGCTGTCATCCTCGTCCAGCCAGTCGTAGGCGTTGCCGCGACTATAGTAGACAGCGGCAGCCTGTGGGTCGAGTTTCAGCGCGCGGCTGTAGTCTGTAACTGCCCGCTCGTAGTCCCCTAACCACGCATAGGCGATGCCGCGGAAATGATAGGCATCCGCATTCTGCGGTTCGTGTTCGAGGACAAGATCGTAATCGGCAATCGCCCGCTCGTACTCCGTCTGGAACACATAGGTATTCCCGCGCGCGAGATAGTAACGGCTAACTTCTGGTGCTAATGCGATTGCATGATCGTAATCGTCAACTGCCCGCTCAAAGTTTTCCATCCGCATATAGGCAACGCCACGAGCATAAAAGGCACGAGCGTTTAGTGGGTCGAGTTCGATGGCGCGGTTGTAGTCCGTAACTGCCTGCTCGTAGTCCTCTAACCACCCGTAGGCGATGCCGCGGGCAATGTAGGTGTCCGGATCGTCAGGATCGCGTTCGATGGCGCGGTCGTAATCGTCAACGGCGAGTGCATACGCCTTCAGCGCAAGGTAGGTGTCGCCGCGGGCATGATAAATGCGGGGATCGTCAGGATTCAGCTTGAGAGCGTGGCGGAAATCGGCGAGCGCCTGATGGTAGTCTTCGAGACTGGTGTAGCTACGCCCGCGACCAGCGTAGGCGGAAGCAGCTTCCGGGTCGAGGTCGAGGGCGTAGGTATAGAAATTGAGCGCCTGCTCAGGGTGGTTCAATCCCCGGAGTAAATCGCCCCACGCGACGTAACCGGATGCCGTCTCGTTATCTGCGGCGTTGGGGGGCGGAGTCGCTTCAGGCGTTGCTATGGGATCGTCCTGCGCAGTGACGGCTGAGCCAGTCAACAGCAAGATACCGATCATTAATCCGAGTACGATTTTCTTTCGCAACGCGATCATTTTCCTCGCAATCTTCGCCCGACTGCCCGATCTCAGGCTATCATTACTTGATTTTAGTCCTGTTTGGATTAAGGAGGTAGCATGAGTGACAAAACTAATATCGCCGTCGTCGGCAGCGGCTACTGGGGACCGAACCTGATCCGCAATATCGCCGGGCTGCCCGACGCGACCCTTCACACCGTCTGCGATCTCAACCCGCAGGCGCTGGACATCAACGAGCAGCGCTACCCCGGCGTCAAGACGACGCCGAATTACGCCGCCGTGCTCAGCGACCCTGAGATCGACGGCGTTGTGCTGGCGACGCCCGCTCACGTCCATGCCGAGATGGGGCGGCAAGCGCTCGAAGCCGGTAAGCACTTGATGGTCGAGAAGCCGCTGGCGCTGACCGCCGCCGACGCCAAAGCGCTGGTCGATCTGGCGGCGGCGAAGAACCTGCGGCTGATGGTCGGGCACGTCTTCGAGTACAACCCGGCGGTCAAGGCGCTCAAGGCGCTGGTCGATACCGGCGAACTGGGGCGCGTGCTCTATCTCTATTCGGCGCGGCTCAATCTGGGCATCGTCCGCGACGACCTCAACGCGATGTGGAACCTCGCCCCGCACGACTTCAGCATCATCAATTTCGTGATCGGCAAGACGCCGGAGCGGGTGACGGCGCGCGGTTTTCGGCTGCTCGGTCGCAAGCTGGAAGACGTCGCCTTCGTCACGCTGGAGTATCCCGGCGGCGAGGTCGCCCACGTTCACGTCAGTTGGCTTGATCCGGGTAAAGTTCGGCGGATGACGGTCGTGGGCGAGCAGAAGATGGCGATCTACGACGACGTGAGCGACGAGCGCTTGCGGATTTATGATCGCGGCGTGGTGCCGGACAAGCTCCCCAACGATTTCGGCGAGTTCAAGCTGCTGACCCGCAGCGGTGACATGACGGTTCCCAAGCTGGAGCCGACCGAGCCGCTGCGCGCCGAGTGCGCCCACTTCGTCGAGTGCATCCGCAGCGGGCAGACGCCGATCAGCGATGGCGTCGATGGCTACGTCGTCGTCCAGATGCTCGAAGCCGCCCAGCAGTCGATGGATAACGACGGCGCGCCGGTGGAAATTAGCGAGTAGCTTTCGGCTTGTCAGCGGTCAGCTTTCAGCTAAAAAAACGGGCGCTGCAAGTCGATTTTCTCGTGTAGGGGCAGGACTTAGTCCTGCCCCTACGGTGAAAATCTCTCCTTAGATTCCTTAACCATAATTTATCGTTAAAAAAGAAACGGGCGACATAGCTGTCGCCCTTATCGTAGAAGCTCACTGAATCTTTAGCTGAAAGCTAATCGCTAAGCGCTGACCGCTAGCTCGTGCCAGACCAGCGCCGCCGCGCCGAGCGCGCTTGATTCGACCTGCGACGGCTGCACGTCGATCCGCCCGCGCAGGTCAGGGAACAGCCGGGAGCGCATCGCGTCGGTAGCCCGCGCGTAGACCAGATCGCTCTCCGCCTGACCCAACCCGCCGCCGAGCACGATCAGCGTGGGGTCGAGCACGGCGACGCAAAACGCCATCACCTCGCCCAGCGCCTCGACCGCTTCGTCGATCACGAGGCACGCCAGCGGATCGCCCGCGCGCGCGGCGTCGATGATCGCGTGGGTCGTGATCGCGCCGGTCGCCAGCGAACTTTGCGGATAGGCTGCTAGATGGGCGTTCGCGCCCGCCAACATGCCTTTGCCGGAGATGTACATCTCGGCGCAGCCGATCCCGCCGCAGTTGCAGGCGCGCCCGTGCGGATCGAGCGAGATGTGCCCCATCTCCATCGCAAAGCCGCTCGCGCCGTTGACCAGCCGACCATTGCTGATCGCGCCGCCGCCCAAGCCCGTCCCCAGCGCGAGAAAGATGAAATCGCGCACGCCGCGCGCCGCGCCGAAAATGCCCTCGGCAATCGCCATGATCTTGACGTCGTTTTGCGCCCAGACCGGCACGTCGAGGTCGATGGCAGCGCGCACGCTGGCGACCAGCGGCACGTCGCGCCAGCCGAGGTTGACCGCGTTTTGCGCCACCCCGTCGACCACCGCGCCGGGGACGCCCATGCCGATCCCGGCGAGCGGCTGATCGGCGGGTAGCTGCGCCCGCACCCGCGCGACCCCCTGCGCGATCCGCCCGATCACCGCCGGGACGCCCTCATTAGCGAGTGTCGGCTCGGTGTGGGTGGCGAGAATATTTCCGTCCCGGTCGGCGGCGGCGAAAGCGATCTTCGTCCCGCCGATGTCGATGCCAATGGCGATGTCGTTCATAGGTTTACAACCGCTGCCGTGCATGAAGGATAGTCACGCCGATTAATTCGTCGTCGTCGTAGCGCATGATCACGTCGTCGTCGGTCAATTCGCTGTCGGTCGCCTCGCTGGGACGCTTGAAATTCACGTACAGCACGTCCGCTTCCTCGTCGTAGGAAAACCAGACATTTTTGTGCGGCGATTGGTCGATGGTGGGCAGGAATTTTAGATATTCCTCAAAATTTACGAGTGCCATATCACCTCCCGCTTGTCGAGAGAGCGGTTTCTACGGGTGAGAAATGCGGTAATTATAAAACCGTCATCCTCTAATTCTCGATAGACAACGACGATCCATTTTCCGGTCTCAACTTCCCGAACAGCTAACTGCTCTCCCGCATTTCCGGCGAGAATGCGTTCGGGATTTGCGACCGCTTCGAGTACCTGTTCGCGTTGATCGATCAACTCCGCGTGTTCAGTTGAGATGTGTTCCCACCGTTCATCGGAGAGACGAATGGGAATGCCGTGTTTCGATTCGATGTCCATCGTTTTTACTCAACAAGTTTAACATATGGTGTTCGCTCCCGCCGCAGCGACAATTCATACAGCGCCACCGCGATCACCATCACGAATACCGGGATCGCGCCGATGGTGTCCAAGCTGGTGCGTTCCGCCAGCCACGCGACTCCGGCGGGCACCAGCGCCAGCCCTAGCGCCGACGCGCCGATCTGGAAGCCGATGGCGTTGGCACGGTGCGGCGGATCGACCCGGCGGCGCGACTCGGCGATCAGCGTCGGGTAGACCGGCGCTGCCGCCAAACCGAACAGCACCAGCCCGACGAAGTTGAGTCGCGGCGCTGGCGGGCTGCCACAGCAGCGCCGCCCCTAACGCCATGCCGATCATGCAGGCGCGCAGCAAGGTGACGTTGTTCAGCCGGTAAGCGACGAACCCGATGATCACGCGCCCGACGAAGCTGAAGCCCCAGTAGAAGCTGATCCAGTAACTCGCACCCGCGATCGCGCGGGCGGTCAGCAGCGACTTGCTCAAATTGATGGTCGTACTGGTCGCTCCGGTGGTCAAGAAGAACAGCGCCATACCGACCATCACGGCGGGCAGCAGGAACGACTGGCGCAGGCTGACGATCCGCTTCGCGCCGTCAGGGTTGATCGTGCGGGCTTCTTCTTCATCCTGTGCCGTCCAGCGCTCACGCAGGATCAGCAGCGCCACGCCGATGCCGAGCATGATGAGCGCCGACGATGGCGTAGGCGAGATGCCACGATCCGCCGCCGTGCTCGACGATCAGCGTCACCATCAGCGACGCCACCGTCCCGCCGAGCGGATAGGCGGCGTGCATCCAGTTCAATTGTCCGGTGCTGTAGTGCGCCGAAACGAAAGTGTTCAAGCCCGTATTGAGAATGTTGAAGCCGAGCATCTGCATGAACATGGCGATAAGCAGCGTGATCCACGTTGGCGCGAGCGCATAGGTCGCCATTGCCAGCGCCAAAATCCCCGCCCCGGCGACCAGATAGCGCCCGGTGCCGAACCGCCCGATCAAGCGCCCGCTGGCGACCGTGCCCAGTAAGCTGCCGAACAACCCGGCAATCGAGAGCATCCCCAGCGCGTCGAGCGAGACGCCGTAAGTCGCCTGTATGTAGATCCACGCGGCGGTGAAGATGCCGGTCGGGAACGCCAGCATGAAGAAGATCACGTAGACAAACAGCAGCAGCGCCGTTTTGTCACGCTGGGAGACGTCGATCAAATGAGGTGGCTTTCATGGTAGGGAGGGCGAGGCGAACGTCTCTTCATTCTCACTCGCAGCATCGGGATCGACAAGCGACCGTTGCAGACCACTTGGTTTTTGTCGAGAGAATAACGCGCGGCATGGGGTGGAGGGGCGGGTTTCAAACCCGCCCCTACGAGAGCAAAATTGATTCAGGGAGTGAGGTCAATTGCTCGGCTGCGCCAGCGTGAGCAGGTAGGTCCCGGCGGTGTTGGGGTTGCCGTTGGTGCCGCCGTAGCGCGTGGCGACGATGTAATAGAGTCCGGTCGCGGGCACGGTGAAGCTGATGCGGGCGTTTTGCTCGCCGCCGCTGTCGTCGTCGCTGGTCAGCGGGTTCTGCTGGGCGTTGAGGATCGCCAAGCGCGGGTCGAGATTGCCGTCCACCCGATCCATAGCGATGCTGAGTACGTCACCCGCCTGCCCGACGAAGGCATAGACCTGCTGCGGCGCGTCGTCGCTGATCTCGCCGCTGACCGTGCTGTCGATCTCGATGCGCGGCACGTCCGTTGGCGCGCCCTGCGAAGCGCTGCCGACCACGTCAAGCTGAAGCTGGTACGCCCCGACCGTCGTCCCCTGCGCGCGGTCGAAGCGGCTGGCGACAATCGTGTAAGTACCGTCGGCGGGCAGCGCGTAGCGGTCGATGCGGGCATTCTGTCCGCCGCCGCCGTCGTCGTCGCTGCTGATCTCGCGCTGCGATGGGTCGAGCAGCGCCACGTAAGCGTCGAGCGCGCCGCCGGATCGGTTCATGCGGATGGTGATCACGTCGTCGCGCTTGCCCTGAAAGCTGTAGAACTGGACGCTGTTGTCGTCGCTGATCGATCCCTGCACCGGGATACCCGGCAGGATCGGCAGCGCGAATTCGATGCTGCGCCCTAAGCCGCTCTCCGCCCCGGCGTTGAACGTCAGCGCGAACGAGCCTTTGCTGCGTCCGGCGGCTTGCCCGAAGCGCGAGGCGATGATCACGTAGACGCCATCCTCGCGGATGATGAAGCCGTTGATCGCGGCGTCGAGCGTGCCGGGGCTGTCGTCGTTCTCGGCGATCACCTCGGCGTCGCTGTTGACGATCTGCAAGGCGGGGTCGAGGTCGCCGGAGGCTCGCTGCATCCGCACGCTGATCACGTCGCCGCGCGCCGCGCGGAAGCTGTAATAGACCTGTGGCGCGGCGTCGGTGATGGTGTTGTAGACCGAGTCGCCGTAGCGCAGGGCGCTGCCCGACGCCGAACTGACGCCGATTCGATCCACCGCCAGCGTGTACTGTCCGGCGGTCGAGCCGAGCGCGGAGCCGAAGCGCGCCACCACCAGCGAATAGTGGTCGCTGCGCGGGATGTGGAGCGATTCGAGGTGCAGGTCGCGGCTGCCGCGCCCGCTGATGGCGGCGTCGTCGCGCTGCGCGATCACGCTGCCGCTGCTGTCGAGCAGGGTCAGCACCGGGTCGAGCGTGCCCGCGTTGACCGTCAGGTCGATGGCGATCACGTCGCCGCGCAGCCCGTCGAAGGTGTACGCCGTCAGCGGGGTGGCGTCGTTCAGCGTCCCGCTGATCGGCGCGCCGTAGCTGAAGGACGTTTCCGTCGACTCCGGCGTTTGCTCCTGCGCGAGGGCGGGCGTCGGGCGCGGTGTCAACAAGGCTATCAGGATGGTCAATAGGACGGCAGCTTGCTTCACGACGAAAAGTTGCTCCGTAGGGGCGGAACTCAGTTCCGCCCCTACACATTTGGATCGATTAGTCGATGACGAGTATAGCGCCGCTGCCTCGATAAACGAAAGCGGGCGACCTCATCACGAGATCGCCCGCCGCAGATGCGAAGCGAATGGATGTAGCGACACGACTTACGCCTTCAACCTGCGCCGCGACGGGTTTAAACCCGTCGCTACCAAAAACCGCGACCCACTGAAGGGGTCGCCACAACCAACGTCGCTTTGAGTCGCCCCTTTAGTGGGCGACGAATTCCCTAGCCGGGGGATTAATCCCCCGGCGGAGTAGCTTACTCTCTAACGGCTGCTTACAACTTGCCGTCAATCGCCGCTTGCAGGGCTTCAAGCTGCGGAGCCGCCTTGCGTTGCTTGGATTTCTCGGCGTATTCGCGCTCGCCGGTGACAAGCTGGCGCAGGCGATACGGATCGGTGCGCGAGGTCAGGTCGAGGCTGATCGGCGTCAGCGAGATGTGCCCTTCGTGCAGCACGCAGTAGACGTCCGAGTCCGGCTCGGCGTTGGCGGGATCGTAGTGGAAGCGATACCCCATCCGACCCACGTCCGACAGCGCCACGCGCTCCGGGCGGGTGGGCCAGTAGACCCGCCGCCGTGACAGCCGCGTGATCTTCCACGGCGTTTCCATGGTCGCGTTGAGCGGCACGTCCAGCTTGAGCACGTCCACGTCGTCGGGCGTGTCGTTGTCGATCAGCCATGCCCCGAAGCGGCGCGCGAAGGCTGCCGAGACACCAAAGTCCACGTCGTTGGAGTAGGTCAGGTGCAGGTCGCGCGGGGTCTGCTGCGAGATGGCAATCGCCGGGATGCCGAGGCTGGCAGCTTCCAGCGTCGCGCCCACTGTCCCGGAGATCGTCACGCCGTTGCCGCAGTTCTCGCCGTAATTGATGCCCGACACCACCAGCGACGGCAGCCGGTCGGCGAGTTCGATCACGCCGTGCTGCACCGCCTGTGCCGGGGTGCCATCGACCGAGTAGACGGTCGTTATAACGCCTTTGATCAGGCGGGTTTCTTCGAGGATTCGTCCTTCGCTGGTGATCGGCATACTGCGTCCCGTGCCGCTTTGCTGCTCGTGCGGCGCGACGACCAGCAGGTCGCCGAGATCAGCGAATGCCTCGACCACCGCCCATAAGCCGGGCGAGGCGATGCCATCGTCGTTGGTGAAGAGGATTAGCGGTCGTTCTGGTGTTTCGTTGTTCATTGGTTTCTACCATTAGTTTAAGAATTACAGTTTATGATAATCCCGCTCAAACGCGAATTCAAGCAGGTCTCTAGGAAACTTAATCTATTTCGACAGGATTTAATGGCGCAAGGGAAGGACTGAGGACTGAGTAACGAGGCTGAGGAAGGGACAAGAGCGATTTCATCCGCCGGAGGCTGAAGCCGTCCGACTAGAAAAAAGAAGCGGTCTAAAGACCGCTGTTTGCAGCCCGCTTCAGCTGCTTTGTTGCAAAGATCGGCACTTTGACCCCACCCCCACTCGCTGCGCTCGCTTCCCCTCCCCGAATTCAGGGAGGGGAGAGTGCAAAAGCAGATCGGTTGCTTATTTTATGAGTAGAGCACAATATGTTTGCAACAGAGCAACTTCAGCGGGCTTGAACTCTTAGCCCGATGCTGCCGCTACGCTAACGGCGTCGGGCGACGCGCTTGCCCCTACTTCAGCCGCTTGTCGTATTCGGCGGGCAGGTTGAGCACGTGCCCGATCTCCAGCGCGGCGGATTGCAACGGTGTCCGCGCGTTGTACTCGGTCAGCGGCATGATCATTTCCTCGTCCAGCGGATCTTCCATGGCGGGGATTTTTTCGTCCGACTGGGGTTGAATGAGGATCGATTTGAACTCGCCGTCGCGCAGGAGCAGGTTGATCTCGCCGTAGCTGACGCTGCGTTGATCTTTCTTCTTGTCGATTTTGCCGACGATTTGGCTGGCGTAAACCGCTTGCAGCTCGCCGATCGAGAGGGTCCGCTGGACGTGCTTGCCCTTCAGCCAGCGCACACCTGCCGGGTCGAACGTGATCCGGTTGGTGTAGGTCAGCGTTTGGTAGAGGTTGTAGAAGATGATGACGACCAGCACAGCGATGGACGCGAAGCCGAGGTAGACCAGCAGTTCCGGGCGCGGCAGCGCGATGCCGCTGGTCAGCGTCGTCGCCGTCAAGACGATGAACACGGCGAGCCAGACGATGTTCCACGCGACCCGGATCAGCTTGCCGCGTCCCCATGCCGGGGAGAGTTTCAGTTCCAGCCGCTCCGGGGCTTCCCGGCGCAGCGTCCACAGGTCGAAGCGCAGCGGTAGATCAGGCTGCGGGATCGGTTCCGGCGGGAGCGTTTCAATTTCTGGCTCGGCGACGCTCGGCGACGGCATCCCGACCGGGGTTTGCCAGCGCGCGTCGGACGATGGGATCGCCGTTTCGGCGGTCGAGCGCAAATCGGCGCCGACGCTCGGCGGGATCAGCGTGAACGGGCGGTTGATCTGCTTGGCGAGCGTTTGTCCGGCTTGCGCGGCGCGGTCTTGAAGCTGATTCGCCAGCGGATCGTCCCAGTAGGCGAGTCCGCACCAGCGGCTGCCGCGGCGTGTCGGACAGATCGCCGCTTAAGACCAGCCCCAAATGCCAAGCCGCGTCTTTTTCCGACCAACCGAGTACGATGCGCTGGATGTCGGCGGGATCAAGGGTGCCGTTTTCCGGTAAGCGCCGCTTGCTGCCAAAACTGGCGACGTAGCGCAGCGGCTCGCCGGGGAGAGCTTCGACCAGCACGCGCTCCGATGCGCCCCCGTTGACCAGCAACCGCCAGCTTTCCGGCTGCATTTCGATGATGATGTTGCTCGCGGCAGTGATTCGTTCCATGATCCGCTCGGTTGTTTTGTCGTTAATCGTGTCGTTTAGAGACGCTTCAGTAGTCTACCGCGCTCCCGAACGGGAGTCGATACGCAATCTGACCACATCCGCCGTCGCCCGGCGCACGCTCACGAACTGCTTAGCTTAGCGTGCTGACCCCACCCCCGACCCCTCCCCGAATTCAGGGAGGGGAGAGTGCCTTCGCCTGTTTGGAGTGCGAGTGGTCAAATTTGATGACCGCTCGACACAGCAGCAGTGTTTTTAAACACCCTCATGTAACGCCCTTACAAATTGTGTCTTACAGGGGTCACCCTTTGAGATACACTCCAAACCAGTCGAGCGTGCGCTGCCACGCATCCTGCGCCGCCTCCGCCTGATAGATGTGCGGGCGCGCGTCGTTGAAGAAGGCGTGCGGCGCGCCCGGATAGACCACGATCTCGTGGGGCACGCCCGCCGCTGCCAGCTTGTCCCGATTGGCGCGGATCAAGTCGGGCGGGAAGCCGCCGTCATTCTCGCCGTAGATCGCCAGCAGCGGCGCGCTAACGGCGGCTGCCTCCTCGTCGGACAGCGCCGGGACGCCGTAGAAGGCGACGGCGGCGCTCAGGTCGCGGGCGGTCATCGCCAGCCTGCCGACCAGCCGCCCGCCCATGCAGAAGCCAATCGCGCCGATGCGCTTGGGCTGGACGAACGGCTGCGCCAGCAAGTAATCAATCGCGCCCTGCACGTCCGCCTGCACCTGCGGGTACTGGAGTTCCATCGCCAGCTTGCGCGCTTCGTCCGGCTCGGCGGCGACCTCGCCGCGATAGAAATCCGGCGCGAGCGCGGCGTAGCCCGCCTCGGCAAAACGCCGGGTCACGTCCTTGATGTGGTCGTTCAGTCCCCACCACTCCTGTAGGACGACGACGGCGGGCGCGGGGGCGTCCGGTCGCGCCAAGTAGCCGGGGGCAGTGCCCCCGTTCGCTGCGAATTCGATCATGGACGTGTCTGTGTTAGTCATAGAAAAGCACTCTTCCGCTTGAAAAGACGATGAAAGTCTCACACTGTGCGGCGCAACATCGCATATACCACGCGTCATGCTGTGTATCACAATTGAGGAGGTCTGCCGGGTCGAGACACCGGCATTAAATCGTTCATCAAACGACTAGGCTAGATGAAATTACGATTTCCCCATCAGGAAGCGCCAGCAGCCTAAATGTAGTGGTAACGTGCCATCATGTCACCAGCAACCCGTTGGATGGTATTGAGGTCTTCGGTAGACATATCATCTTTGGTGAGCTTAGCGCTCTTCGTATGAATGCTATCGTAGTTGAAAGCGCTGGGATCAAGGTTAAGCAGCTCAGCAACAGGTCGAATCACTGACGGCGGATCATAGATGAAGTCCTCATAGCGTATGATCTGGATCTTGTCCGCATTTTGTTCCATTTGCTCCATGTAAGCCAACCACTCCTTGGCAAACTTCTCAGCCAAGTTGACTGCGGAATCGGCTTGGGCGAAGGAGAATTTGCGCCACTCCCTAGTTTTGCTCATGATTATTGAGGAGCGGACGACGGTCCGACAATCTCGATAAATAACGATAAGTTGGAGGTTTCTCAGCCGGGTTAATTGATCAAGCCGCTGTCCGTACAAGGGGCGTTTATCCCCGGCGACATCGACGTTTGGAAGCGCCTTATGTAGTGCTCCACGAACGGCTTCGACACCAATGCAACGCATATGGGGCAGCAGGCTAAGGAAATATTGCAGTTCGAAAAGCGCGCTCCGAACCTTGCCCCGAGAAAAAAACGCCCTACCTGTCGGGGTAAGTATGCTGGACTGAAAGACGTTCTTTCGAGTGCCGTTGAAATGCTGGAACCAGTTTTCGTTTAAGAAAGAAAAGTTCCGAAATTCTCTCGTTATCCAGATCCTCGGATGCGTATTGATTGTCTTGGTGAGTATTGTCGTGCCGGATCGAGGTTGTCCACCTATAAGGAGTAGCTGAAGATCTTGACTAGACATTGCTTGATCCTTTGAGGGATTGGACGACACGTGAATATTACTCCATTTCTCTAGCGGGGCGAAAATCGTAATCGTCTGAAAGCTATATACGGCAATTGGTCATAAGTACCCATCCCACAGACAACCTTCACGAAAATATGGGACTAGATGGAATCAATGCGATGGCGACCGTGTTCAACGTGCGACTGAATAGCTAGGCGACTATACTATTCCCCATGGAAACCAATCGTCTAGACTACTACCTTGCCCTCTGGGATTTATCCCAGCCGCAGCCCCTCGCCGAGACGCCGACCAGCCACCTCTACACCGTCGAATACGAGGGCGCGACCGCCGTCCTCAAGCTGCTGACCGACTACGGCTCGGAAGAACAAAACGGCGCGACGGCGCTGCGCTGTTTCGACGGTCACGGCGCGATTCGCCTGTACCGTTCGGATGCCGGGGCGCAGTTGCTCGAATACGTCGCTGGCGACGACCTGGTGGCGTTGGCGACCAACGGCGGCGACGCCGAGGCGACCCGCATCATCGCCGGCGTGATCAAGCAGCTTCACAGCGCGCCGCTGCCGGAGTCTGACGACGGCTTATTCCTACTCCAACGCTGGTTTCGGGAATTGTTCGACAAGGCGGAAGCCGATCAGCGCGCCGGGGTCGAGTCGATTTTCGTGCGCGGCGCGCGGGTTGCCGCCGACCTGCTGAGCGATCCGCGCGACGTGCGCGTCCTGCACGGCGACATCCATCACGCCAACATCCGCTACAGCGACGCGCGCGGCTGGCTGGCGTTCGACCCCAAGGGCGTGGTCGGCGAGCGGACTTACGACTGCGCCAACACCCTCTGCAATCCCTTTACCGGGCAGGAGCGCTTCGATCCGCTGGTTCACGACGAGGCGCGGCTGCTGACCAACGCGGGGATTCTCGTCCGACGAACTCGGCATCGACCTGCCGCGTCTGCTGGCGTACACCTATGCTTATGCTTGTTTGGGTGCGAGTTGGTCGCTGAGTGATGGCGCGGATAATCCGGCGGAATGGGGACTCAACATCGCCCGGATCATCGAGCCACATCTGAGCTAAATGCTGTCCTGTTTGAGGTGACGAGATCACCCTGCGCTGTGCCTCTAACCTCACCCCCCAACCCCCTCTCCATTGCATGGAGAGGGGGAGCTAAGCGTAGCGCAGCGGGGTGAGGTTTCTACCCCCCGATCTGGCTCATCACCCGCTTGACCGGGATCTCGTCTTCCGCCAGCCCGTGCCCCCACGGTTTCCACCAGATACCCTCAAGGATGATGTCCTTCAGGTCTTCCTCGCTCGCGCCCGCCCGCAGCGGTCCGAGCAGATTGACTTCTTTATCGCGCAGCAGGCACAGCCGCAGCACGCCGTCCGCCGTCAGCCGAGCGCGGTTACAGGTGGCGCAGAACGGCGCGCTCACCGTGCTGATGAACCCGACCTCGCCCTTGGCGCCGGGGAAGCGATAGATCCGCGCCTCGCCGTCGAGCTTGCCCGAGTCGCTCAATTCGAGCGGCATGTACTCCTCGGCGATGCGCTCGCGAATCTGCGCGTCGGTGATGATTTGTTCCTGCGCGAAGGTCGCCACGTCGCCGAAGGGCATCATTTCAATGAAGCGCACCTGCCAATCGTGATCGAGCGTCAGCTTGGCGAGTTCGGTCACGTCCTGATCGTTGAAGCCGCGCACGACCACCGCGTTCAGCTTGATCGGCGTCAAACCTGCGCGCTCGGCGGCTTCGATGCCGTCCCAGACCTCGTCCAGCGTCCCCCAGCGGGTGATCCGCTTGAAGCGCTCCGGGTCGAGCGTGTCGATGCTGACGTTGACGCGCTGCAAGCCCGCGTCCGCTAACGGCTGCGCGAGTTTGTCGAGCAGGATGCCGTTGGTGGTCATCGAGAGGCTTTGCACGCCCGGCGTGTGGGCGATGAAGTCGCAGATTTCGACGATATTGTGGCGCACGGTCGGCTCGCCGCCCGTCAGCCGGAACTTATGGAAGCCGAGGTCGGCAAACACGCGGACGAACGTCCGCAGTTCGTCGTCCTGCATCAATTCGTGCTTGGGGCGAAAGACCATATCTTCGGGCATACAGTAGACGCAGCGCAGGTTGCACTTGTCCGTCAGCGAGATGCGAAGATAGTTGATCATGCGCCCGAAGCGATCAACAGCGCGGCGCTTCTGCTCAATATCCACTATGGATTTTCCTTCATAGCTCATTTGTTTTATTTTACTGGAAATTTTAATTTTTATCAACAAGGTCTATTTTATTAGGCGACTGGCTATTAGTTCTTAGTTTTTGGTTTTTAGATGTATGATCCGCGTGTTCGGCGCGGTATGCGCACAACGAGCACTTAACAACTAAAGACCAATGACCAAAATCTTCCGCCAGCACGTCCTGACCTTCCTATTTTACTTCGCCATCGCCCTTGTGATCACCTTCCCGCTGATCACGACCTTCAGCACGCGCCTGATCGGGCACCCGACCGGCGACGCCTACGAGTACGTCCATCACGTCTGGTGGATCAAGACGGCGCTGCAAACCGGGCAGAATCCGTTCTTCATGCCCAACATCGTTTACCCCGACGGCGCGAGCGCGATCCTGCTCTGGAGCATCCCGCTCCAGTCGTTCCCGGCGTGGCTGTTGGCTTTCGCTCTGCCGCTGCCCGCCGCCTTCAACCTCGCCGCGCTGCTGACGCTCGCGCTCAACGGCTGGTCGATGTTTTTGCTCGTGCGCTATCTCCTGACCTTACCGCGTAATTCTTTCGCTGTCCTTACACCACCGCAGACCATTCCAACCGCGATAACTGTTCCCCCTCTCCCGGAGAGGGGGCTAGGGGGTGAGGTTTCTTTGATTCCCGCCTTGATCGCCGGGCTGGTCTTCATGATCTACCCGGCGTTTCAGGGACAACTCGGCGCGGCTCACGTTGGGCTTATTGACGCTCTATCCCGCGCCGCTGTTTCTGTACGCGCTCCTGCGGCTGCGTGATGCTGCCCATCCCCGCCGCTGGCTGATCCTGGCCGGCGCGCTGCTGTTCGTGATCAGTCTGTGGGGCAGCGTCCTGCTGCTGATCTACCTGATCGCCCCGATCACGGCGCTCTACTTCGCTTCTGCTGCTCCGCGCCCGCGATTGGCGGACGCTGCGCCGCGCCCTGCTGACGGTCGTCCTCGGCGCGATCTTGTCGCTGCCCTTCGTCGTTCCGCTGGCGCTCGACACGCTCAAAACGCCAGCCGGAGGAGGGCGCAGTCCGCTACAGCGCGGCGCTGCTCGGCGTCGTCTCGCCATCGTTCTACCATCCGCTGTTCGCGAATCTCGGCTACAACCGGCAGGTGCTCGGAACTCGATCCGTTCGAGTGGACGAGCTACGTCGGCGTGATCGCGGCGGCGCTGGCGCTGATCGCCGTCTGGAAGGTGCGCGCCGCCCGCGCGTGGCTGCTGCTGGCGCTGGTCGCGTGGGTGTTCTCGCTCGGTCCGCTGCTCAAACTGGTCGATACGCCGCTGGCGTTCCGCATCGACGGCTACGCCAGCTATATCACGTCTGCCGTGGGCGCTGTTCCAAAACCTGCCGCTGATCAGCATCGCCCGCACGCCCGCGCGCTTCAACTTCGCCGTCGGTTTCGCCGTCGCCGTGCTGGTCGGCTATGGATCGGCGGTGATGTGGTCAGCGGATTCGTGAGCGGCGCTAGCCGCTGGCTCGCCGCGCTGCATCCTCATGGTGGCGATCCCGTTCGAATATCAAGTCTGGTGGGGGCTGCCGACCGTCTCCGGCGTCGTCCCCGCGCCGATTGCGGCGCTGGCTGATCGTACCGACCTGCGCGCCGTGCTCGACCTGCCCGTCAATTCGCTGGCGAATAAGGACGCGCATGTTCTTGCAAACCGGGCACCAGCACCCGCTGATCACCGGGCAGGTGGCGCGGCAGTTCGCCCGTCAATCCGGCGAAGGTTGCGGTCTTGCAGGCGACGCTCGACCCGAAGCTGCTCTACGACGCCCAAGTTGACGTGGTGATCGTCCACAAGGCTTACGACGATGGCACGCTCGAAGCTCACGCCCGGCGGCAGTTGGGCGATCCGTTTTACGAGGACGACGATTACGCCGCCTTCTTCGTGCCGCCGGTCGAGTATCTAGCGCAGTTCACCGCCGTGCCCAGCACCGATCCCGCAATCACGACGCAGATCGACTCCTACGTCTACGCGCCGACCTCCGGTTGGGTCGATCTAACGGCGACGCTGACGGGCAATGGTCAGCAGGTGGTCGCCCTGCTCGACGGCGACATCCGGTTCAGCGCTGGACGGTGACCGGCACGACGCGCGATCAACCTGCCGCTGCCCGTGAGCGCTGGAGCCTTCTCAGACCATCACCCTTGCGCTCGATCCGGCTTGCCCGGAGCACTTCGACCCGGCGCTGATCTGCGATTCGGTCGCCGTCACCGATCTGGCGCTCGACTACACCCTCGCCGTCCCGCGCGATCCGGTGCGCTTTGACGACGGGCATCACCCTGACTCGACGCTCACCTGCCGCCGACCGCGACGGCGGGCGACACGCTCTCGATCTGGCTCGACTGGCGCTTCGATCAGCCGCGCAGCGACGACGACATGCGCTTCGTCCACATTAGCGGGGTTGCCGGGGGTCGGGCGCGCTGGTCGCGCAGGAGGATCACCCGCTCGGCGTGATCCCGGCGGGCGACGAGCGCGCCGAGGCGGTCACCATCCCGCTCCCGGACGATCTGCCGCCCGGCGACTACACCGTCAGCGTCGGCTGGTACCACTACCCCGAGATCACCAACTTCTGCGTCCTGAGCGATGGCGCGTGCGCTGATTCCGCCTTCATGCTCGGCACAATCCACGTCGAGGATTAGGCGCTTTTCTTTGCGCCTTGTTTTTCCCTTTGCGTCTTTGCGTTGAATCTTTTCTTGCTTTTCCTTTGCTTTCCCTAGCCGAATTGCAGCGTGCCGCGCATCTCCATCGGCAGGTTGAACAGCCACATCCCCGCCGCGATCATCAGCAGGAACAGCAGCGCCCACGGCAGCAGACCGACCATGCTGTCGCGCTTGTACAGCCGCATGGCGATCCGCTGAGCGACGACCAAGCTGCCGACGAACCCGCCCAGCAGCGCAATCGTCTGGATCAAGCCGATCAGCTTCCATGTTCTCGACGCCGCCGAGCGACCAGTTCGGGTCGCCCAGCAGGGTAATGCCGTGCTCGAGCAGGAAGTTCTGAAACGCCGGGATGATCGTCAGCGCGCCGATCAAGAAGTGGAAGCCGTAGTGCGCCGCCCAGAAGCCCAAGCCAATCGGCACGAAGGCGGGCGCGAACGAGGTCACCGCCACCCGCAGCGAGTCGCGCTTGGCGGTGCGGGTCAGCGTGCGGGCGAGCCACGCCGCCGCCAGCGTCAGCAGCGCCGGGATGATCAGCATCCCGACCGCGAAGATGATGAATAAGACGATCCCCTCAATCGCCAGATCGCTCCAGCCGAGCGCCGCCAACCCCAACGCAGTCGGCCATGCGACTGCATCAGCGTGTAAACCGGCGGCACCATCCCGAAGGCGTTGAGCAGCCCCATGAAGGCGAGGCTGATGATCAGGAACGCCAAATCCCAGCGCGCGCGGGAAGGCGTCGGGGCGCACCAGTTCCGCGCCGGGACGTCCGCGCCATCAAGCCGACGTTGTCGTGCGGGCAGGCGCGCGCGCAGTCGAGACACATCATGCAGTCCATGTTGCTCTTGACGAACGGGGCGAACAATTCGGTGCCGCAGCCGAGCGTCCCCTTGCGGTCCGTTGGTGTGGGTCGGCGAGCGGCTCGCCGTTGATGCCGATCTGGTCGACGACGATCAGCGGCGTCTCGCGGTAGCTGCCGGTCACGCACTCTTTGGCGGCGCAGTGACGGCAGATTTCCATGTCGTGCGCGCCGATTTGCAGCGGCGAGACGGTCGAGTAGACGAAGTTGAAAATCCCCATCGGGCAGACGTACTTGCAGAACGCCGAACTCGGTGAAGGCGGCTTCCAGCACGAACGACAGCGCGAAGTAAAACACGATCACCCACGCCGTCAGCAGCGGGCTTGACCACAGGTCGAGCCATTCATACAGGAAGAAGAAGACGAACAGCGTGGCAATCGCCAGCCACTTGTTGCGCAGCGCGCGCGGGAAGCGATGCCCGCGAATGCTCGACCGCTTGGCGAGCGTCCGCGTGATCGTGAAGGGGCAGCCCATGCAGAACAGGTTGCCGACCAGCAGCAGCGCCACCATCACCAAGCCGCGATAATGCACCCACGGCGCAATCGTGGCGAGGTTCTCCGGCGCGCGCTGCGTGCCGGTGAAGCCGTCGTAAACCAGCAGCGCCGCCGCCAGCAGCAGCGGAATTTGCAGGATCAGCCGTCCCCAGCGCCACTTGAGCAGCCTGCCGATCAGCGGCAGGCGCAGCACGTCGAACGCGGTCTTCGGGCGATACAGTTCGTGAGATTGGGTCGTCATTCCAGAATCCATCAATAACAACTAACATCGATAAAGCCGCGACGGGTTTAAACCCGTCGCTACCGAAAACCGTGACCCACTGAAGGGAGTGCCTTCGAGCTCGTTTCGAGTCGCCCGCAGTTGGGCGACAATTCCCTAGCCGAGGGTTTTAACCCTCGGCGAAGTAGCAGCATCCGTAATAAGGCGTTTTACACCACTCCTTCACTCACGATATACGTGCCCTATGCGAGATCGGGTCGGGGGTGAGGTTTCCTTACACCACCAGCAGCACCATGAACACGACGTACACCAGCGTCAACCCGCCCGTGACCATCAGCATCCCGCGCGTATCAGCGCCGCCCTCGGTGTAGCCGGTGACGCGCAGAAATTGCAGCTTCGTCAACTGACCGAGCAGGTAGCACCCGCCGTAGATCAGCGGCAGCGTCAGCGACTCCGGCGCTTTCAGCAGCGCGATCAGCAGCCCCAGCGTCCCCAGCAGGTTGAGCACCGCGAAGATCAGCGAGATCACTTCCTGCTGCCCGAAGCGGATCGCCAACTGCCCGATCGCTGCCAGCGTCAGCAGCGCCAGCACGATCACCGCTGCCAGATGCGGATGCCCGCCGATCACGAGGTCGCTCGTTGCCGGTCGTCTGGAAGAACGCGATCACGCCCGCCGCGATGCCGACCAGCTTCAGCACCGTCTCGATCCAGCCCCACGTCCCCCACCGAGCGGCATGCCAACCTGCGTTTGCGTTTGCATGATCGCTGCTCCCTCTATATAGCTCTGTCCTGCCGATGGCGCTGTTCCTTAACCTTATCCCCAGACTATCCGCGAACTTGTTTCTCCCCTCTACCTAAGCGGAGCGGCGTGGAGAGGGGCAGGGGGTGAGGTTTGTTTACATCCCGCTGATAGTGTAGTTGAAGTCCTGCGACACTTCCGATCCATCCGGCAGGGTGACCGTCACCGTCACGATCCAGTCGCCGCCCATCGACCACGCGAACGGGACGTCGACCGTGCCGTCGTCGCCGGTCGTCCCGTCGGCGAGTACCGGCTTCATCCCGGCGTGATTCATGTCGCCGCGCACGCTGACCGGCGCGTTCGCCAGCGGCGCGCCGTCTTGGGTCACGGTGATCGTCATGGTCGAGTCGCCCATCATCGGCGGATCAGGGTTGGTCGCTACGGTGATGCTGGCGCTTTGAGTCGAGGCGTCAGGGGTCGGCGTCGCCGTCTGGCGGCAGCCTGCGAAGCAGCCCGCCACCAGTATGAGTACGATCAACAGCATCATTTTGCGCATAGAAATTCCTCCGCGCCCATTCTAACGCGGATTCCCATGCAGGAGGCGACCATTCCGCCAAAATTGATCGGCATTTTCCCGGCTTCCGCCCGTGTTGCAGCGGGGTGGGGGTGAGGGGTTCAAGCCAATCGCCTCAATCTTAAATCTAGCGTTGCGTGACGACGAGCTTAATTTTGTTGTTTGATTCTTCTAGCGAGCGTTGTATAATAGTCCGGCATACCCACCTATCTGCGGGAGAATTAACGGTTATGTACCCGAAAAAGCCAGGGCTGGACGAGACTGAAGCCTTAGAATCCGATGCTTCAGTTGGCGAGTCGCTTCAGCCACACGGAACTGAGGCTACAAATAACGCCGATGAGACGCAAGCTGTCGATGTTGCGGAAGTGAATGCTGCCGAGTTCGGTGGCGGACGCTGAGGCGCAGGCAGTGGAAGTCTCTGATTCTACCGCTGATGAGCAAGTCGAATCGGAAACCGCCGCCGAAGCTGAGCCAGTCGCTGAAGCGCCAGTCGAAGCCGAGGCTGAAGCTGTCTGCCGAAGCGTCGGATGAAACCGAGCTGAAGCGCCCGCCGAAGCGTCCGATGAAGCACCCGCCGAAGCGCCAGCCGATCCGTCGGCGCTCAAGCGCGGCGATCTGATCGAAGCGACCATCATCTCGACCTCGCCGACGCTGGTCACGGTCGACGTTGGCGACGGACGCGAAGGCATCATTCCCGGTCACGAACTCGAACGCATGACCCGCCCGATGCTCGAATCGCTGGTCGTCGGCGAGACAATTCAGGCTTACGTCGTCAACCCGCACGATCACAACGGCAACATCGTCCTCTCGATCAACCGCGCGCTTGAGGAGATCGACTGGCAGCACGCCGAAGAATATCGCCAGAGCCAAGAGGCTTACGAGAGCCGCATCGCCGGTTATAACAAGGGTGGGCTGATCGTTCGCTTTGGTCGGCTGCGCGGCTTCGTCCCGCAGAGCCAGATGAGCGTCGAGCGCCGCCGTTCCCTCACCGGCGACACCCCCGAAGACCGTTGGGGCAGCATGGTCAACGAGCCGGTGGTCGTCAAGGTGATGGAAGTCGATCGCGCGCGCAACCGCTTGATCCTCTCCGAGCGCTTCGCCTCGCGCCAATCCCGCGAGAAGCGCAAAGAGAACCTGATTAAAGATTTGACGGTTGGCGAAGTCCGCGAAGGGCGCGTCGTCAGCCTTGAAGATTTCGGCGCGTTCGTCGACATCGGCGGCGCTGAGGGCTTGGTGCATCTGACCGAACTCTCGTGGCAGCACGTCACCCACCCGAAAGAACTGCTGAAGCCCGGGCAGACCGTCCGCGTCGAAGTCATCAGCATCGACGAAGATAACAAGCGCATCGGCTTGAGCATGAAGCGCCAAGAGCCGGATCCTTGGGACACGATTGCCATCAATTACGCGGTCGGGCAGCTCGTTCAGGGCATCGGTCACCAAACTGACCAAGTTCGGGGCGTTCGCTCAACTGGTCGACGTGCCGGAGATCGAAGGGCTAATCCACATCTCCGAATTGTCCGATAAGCGCGTGAATCACCCCCGCGAAGTGGTCAACGAGGGCGATAAGCTCACCCTGCGCGTGGTCAAAATCGACATCAAGAATCGCCGCCTTGGGTTGAGCTTGAAAAAGGTCAACTCGGCAGAGTATCTCGACCTCGACTGGTCTACATCCCCGACCGACGACGACCACCGAAGCCGAAGGTCACCGAGACCACGACCGTCACCGCTGACACGCCTGACGTCATCGACGATACCATGGATGCCGTCAGACACCACCAACGTCACCGACGACGCCTCCGAGACCACCAACGTCACCGACGACACCACCGAAGAAGCCTAAACCAACGGGCGGGTTCAGGGTTGGCTTCTTTACGAAGCCCGCCAGCCCCGCCCCCGTTGGTACGCGCGCATATTATTACAGCTTCTATCATTAACGAATTATTCATCCACAACGGTACATTATCAGGCGTAACGTGTGTGCTATAATGGGTTCAGTTTATCGCTCTGCGGATAACGTCCTTCAAGTAAACTAGTAAGCAGCCAGTGTTTTCTGCCAGAACACAGGCAACGGAGGTAAATGAACCGTGCCGAATAAGATGGAGCGCTTCACTCAACGAGCGCGGCGCGTACTTAGCCTAGCCCAAGAGGAAGCCGAACGACTTCAACATAACTACATCGGAACGGAGCATCTCTTGTTGGGGTTGATCCGCGAAGAGGGTGGCGTCGCCGGGCGCGTCCTGCGCGAGCTGGGGTTGGAGCAGCGTCGCGTGGAAGAGTTGGTTGAACGCATGACCCGCGCCTCGACTCGCACGACCACCATTCAGCCGGAGCTTTCGCCCGGAACCAAGCGGGTGTTGGAGCTTGCCGTTGACGAAGCCCGGCGCATGGGACATCATTACATTGGTACCGAACATCTTCTCCTCGGTCTCGTGCGGCTGACCGAAGGTGTGGCGATTGACATTCTGAAGCGTCTGGGCATTAGCCCGGAAGAGGTGCGTCGGCAGACGCGCCGGGTGTTACAGGAGAGTCCTGTGCAAAATCCTCAGCCCAATCAGGAAGACGACCGTCAACGACGCCCTCGCCCCCGTGAGGGCAAGACGCCGCTGGTCGATCAACTGGCAACCGATCTCACTGCGCTGGCGCAGGAGGGGAAGCTTGACCCCGTTGTCGGACGGGAAACCGAAATCGAGCGCGTGATTCAGGTCTTGAGCCGCCGCCGTAAGAACAACCCCGCGCTCATTGGTGAGCCGGGTGTGGGTAAGACGGCGATTGTCGAAGGGCTGGCACAGCGCATCGTCAACGGCGAAACGCCCAAGCCGCTGCTCAACAAGCGCGTGCTTCAGCTTGACGTCGGGTCGCTGGTCGCGGGGACCATGTATCGCGGTCAGTTCGAAGAACGCCTCAAGCGCGTCATCGAGGAACTCAAGATCTCCGACAGCATCCTGTTCATCGACGAGGTGCACATGCTCGTCGGCGCGGGGTCGGCGGGCAGCAGTGTCGACGCCGCCAACATCCTCAAGCCAGCGCTGGCACGCGGCGAACTGCAATGCATCGGCGCGACCACGCTGGACGAGTATCGCAAGCACATCGAAAGCGACGCCGCGTTGGAGCGGCGTTTCCAGCCGATCCTCGTCTCCGAGCCGACGATCGAAGAAACCATCGAAATCCTGCAAGGGATCAAGGGTCCCTATCAGGATCACCACAACGTCGAAATCACCGACGAAGCGATTGAAGCCGCCTCGAACTTGTCGGCGCGCTACGTTCCGGATCGGTTCCTGCCGGACAAAGCCATCGACCTGATCGACGAGGCCTCGGCTCGTCTGCGCATGTACAAGAGTCCCGAAGCGGCGCAGGTTCGCCGCGCCGAGCAGGAACTGGTGCAGGTCGAAGACGACCTCAAGCTGCTCGAAGAGGACGGCGAACTGGGCGACGAAGTGGATCGCCTGCGCAGCCAGCGCGACAGCCTGCAAGAGACGCTGGCGTCGCTCAAGTCCAACTGGAACGAAAAGACCAATCAGCCGCGCCTCAGCGCGGAGGACATCGCCGAAGTCGTGGCGATGTGGACGGGTATCCCCACCATGCGCATCGCGGGCGAGGAAAGCGAACGCCTGATGCACATGGAGGAAGCGCTCCACCGCCGGATCGTCGGGCAGAACGAATCGATCGACTCGATCAGCAAGGCGGTACGTCGCGCCCGCGCCGGTCTGAAAGACCCGCGCCGCCCGATTGGGTCGTTCATGTTCTTGGGACCCACCGGCGTCGGCAAGAGCGAACTGACCAAGGCGCTGGCGGAATTCATGTTCGGCAGCGAAGAAGCCCTGATCCAGCTCGACATGAGCGAGTTCATGGAGCGGCACTCGGTCGCCCGGCTCGTCGGCGCGCCTCCCGGCTACGTCGGTTACGAGGACGCCGGTCAGTTGACCGAAGCGATCCGCCGCCGTCCCTACAGCATCGTCGTCTTTGACGAAATCGAGAAGGCGCATCCTGAAGCCTTCAACATGCTGCTCCAGATCATGGAAGAGGGCACGCTGACCGACGCGCGCGGTCGCCGCGTCGATTTCCGCAACGCCATCATCGTCATGACCAGCAACGTCGGCGCCGACACCATCAAGCACGGGACGACGCTTGGCTTCAACCAGCCCAAGAACCCCGACGCTGATCAGAAGGCGGAATACGCCGACATGCGTAAGAACGTCACCGATCAACTGCGGCGGATGTTCCGTCCGGAATTCCTCAACCGCGTCGACGCGACGATCGTCTTCCGCGCGCTGACGAAGGACGAGATCAAGCAGATCGTCGAACTCGAACTCAACAAGGTGCGCGAGCGCCTGATCGAGCACGCCATCACGCTCGAACTCTCCGAAGAAGCGCGCGATTGGCTGGCGGAAAAGGGCTACGACCCCGATTACGGCGCGCGTCCGCTGCGCCGCCTGCTCCAGAACGCCATCGAAGACGAGCTTTCCGACGGCATCCTGTCGGGTCGCTTCAGCCTCGCCGGGATCGTCCGCGCGGTGGTTCACGACGGCGAACTGGTGCTCGAAAACGTCGAGGAAACCGAAACCGACGAAGAACTCGCCGCCCCCGGCGTCTAGTTCCGTCATCATCTCAATTAAAAACGGGCGAGTCCACGACTCGCCCGTTTTGATTCACCCCTCACCGCCTGACCCCACCCCCAACCCCCTGACACGGGTAGGCATTTAACTCTGTGCTGACCTCACCCCTAAATCCCCTCTCCATTGCATAGAGAGGGGACTTTGAAAACCCTCTCCACAACGCGGAGGATGAGGCAGGGGGTGAGGGGTCTAGCCTCTGAGGAAGCTGTACGGATAGGGCAGCGGTTTTTCGCTGGCGTGGTTCAGCCGTTCGAGCTGCTCGGCGCTCAGCGACCAGCCGACCGCGCCCAGATTGTCCTCGAACTGCGCCATCGACCGCGCGCCGATGATCGGCGCGGTGACGCCGGGGCGATCTTTGACCCAGTTCAGCGCCACCTGCGCCGGTGACTTGCCGGTCTCCTCGGCGATGGCGAACAGCGCGTCGAGCGTGCCCCACGTGTGCTCGTTGTCGTACTTATCCCAGCGACTCGCTCCAATTTTGCTCGGTCGCCTGCTTGACCCGCGTCCCGTCCAGCGGGGCGCTCATCCCCCGGTGATACCTGCCCGCCAGCCAGCCGCCGCGCAGCGGACTCCACGGGATGATGCCCAAGCCTTCGTTCTGGCAAATCGGGATCAGTTCCCATTCGGTCTCGCGGTCGAGCAGGTTGTAGAGCGGCTGCAAGCACGAGAACTGCTCCCAGCCGTGCTGATTGCTCAGGTCAACCGCCTTTTGCAGATGCCACGCCGCGAAGTTGCTCGCGCCGATGTAGCGGACTTTGCCCGCCTTGACCAGTCCGTCGAGCGTTTGCAGCGTTTCTTCGAGCGGCGTTTTCGGGTCCCACATGTGGACTTGATACAGGTCGATGTAGTCCGTCCCTAACCGGCGCAGCGACGCTTCGACCGCGCTCAGGATGTGCTTGCGGCTCAGCCCGTGATCGTTGGGGCGCTCGCCCATGTTGAAGCGGACTTTGGTGGCGAGCACGATATCGTCGCGCTGTTTGCCTTTGAACCAGCGACCGAGCAGTTCCTCCGAGCCGCCCGTGCTGTAGACGTTCGCGGTGTCGATGAAATTGCCGCCGACCTCGACGAAGCGGTCGAGCATCTGAAAGCTGGTCGGCTCGTCGGCTTCGCGCCCGAAGGTCATCGCGCCGAGGCACAACTCGCTGACCTGCATGCCCGTTTTGCCTAAATTGCGGTATTCCATAAGATTGTTCTCCTGTGAATTTATCGGATATTGCCCGTAGGGGCACGTTTAAAAACGCCTTTGCTGTGTAGAGAAGTCATCAACCTTGACCACTTGCACTCCAAATAGACTACGGCACTCTCCCCTCCCTGAATTCGGGGAGGGGAAGCGCGCAGCGCGGGGGTGGGGTCAGGGGGTGAGCGGCTAAAGTGCCGTCCCCGCGCTGTTCAGCCGATCCATCTGCTCGGCGCTCAACTTCACGTCGAGCGCGCCGAGGTTCTCGGCAAGCTGCGCCTCGGTGCTGGCGGCGATGAGCGGGATCACGTCGCGCTGGAGCATCCACGCGAGGATCACTTGGTTGACCGTCGCGCCGCTCTCGTCGGCGACGGTGCGCAGCATTGCCAGCCGCTGATCGTTGTCGGGCGTCTGGAACTCGCTCCGCAGCGTGCGATCCGCTCGCGTATAAGCGCCCGCTTGCAGCACACTGTAGGCGAGCAGCGTCAGCGGGCGGTGGGCGAGGTAGTCGATCAGGTCGTCGTTGACGAATTCCTGCGGGGCGACGGTTGTGCCCGGTCGCAGCCGCAGATAGGTGTAATGCTGCTGCACGCAGCAGAACTCCGCCCAGCCGCTGCGTCTGGCTGATCCAGTGGGCTTGCTCCAGCCGCCACGCCAGATAATTGCTCGCGCCGATGTAGCGGACTTTCCCCGCTTGCACCAAGCGATTGAAGGCTTCCAGCGTTTCTTCGAGCGGCGTCACGCGGTCGTCAACGTGCGCGTAGTACAGATCAAGCGTCTCGACGCCCAAGCCCTTCAGCGATTTATTGCACTCCTGCTCGATATCGCTGGCGCGCAGCCGCTTGCGGGACGTCGCCGTAGGGGAAGCCGACTTTCGAGGCGAGGAACACGTCGGCGCGATTGCCGCGCTGGCGCAGCCATTCACCGAGCAGCGCTTCGCTGTCGCCGCCTTGACCGCCCGCCCAATGCGCGTAGATGTTCGCCGTATCGATGAAGCTGCCGCCGCCTGCCACGTATTGGTCGAGGATGCGGAACGACGTCGCCTGATCGTTGCGCGTGCCGAAGTACATCGCGCCCAAGCACAGCGAACTGACCTCGACGCCAGTCTTTCCGAGTTCTTGTGTCTTCATAAAATGGAGTTCCCTTCAAAATAAAAAACAGTTAGTTGCCGGGATTTTAACGCGCTCGGACGAACCACTTTGTCCCTACTGGACTCGTTTGGTTCATCATCCACCAGGGCGACAGCAGACACGAGCAATCATCCAGTTCGGTTATTGCCACGTCGTCATGTCACCCTCAAGCAAAACGGCTGCGTATTGCGCCCTCTCCCCGCGATTCGGGGAAGGGGTACGGGGAGTGGGGGTAATCTTTTACCGTTCCAGCACGACGTCGATCTGCCGCATCTGCTCGGCGTTGAGCGCGCCGAAGCGCAGCGCGCCGCAGTTCTCCTCGGCTTGCGCGACTGTGCGGAAGCCGGGGATCGGGATGTTCTTGTCGCTGCGCGCCCACAGCCAGCCGAGCGCCCCTTGCGCCAGCGTGCGCCCGCCGCTGGTCAGAATGTCGCGGATCGCTTCCATCTTCGCCAGCCATTCGGGGTTCGGCTTGCCGTCCTTGAAATATTTCATCCATTCCGGCGCGTTCGGTCCGCGCACGTCGTCGCTGGGCAGGGTGGTGTCGGGTTTATACTTTCCGGTCAGCAGCCCCATCGCCAGCGGTCCACGATTGATCGCCGCCAGATCGAATTCGTCGCAGACGGCGAGAATGTCCGGCGCGTCGTCGAGCACGTTCAACTCGACCTGAATCGTGGAGCAGTGTGCTCCCTGCGCGAACATGCGCGCCCGATCCGGATAGTCGGTGCTCCAGCCATAAGCGCGAATCTTGCCCGCCGTGACCAGTTCTTCCAGCGTCGCGCGCACCGGCTCGGCTTGATCCGCCGGGAAGTCGTTCATGTGAAACTGGTACAGGTCGATAGTGTCGGTGTTCAGCCGCCGCAGGGACGCCTCGCAGAATTCGCGGATCGACTGCGGATCAGCGCTGCCGAGCGGACGCGCTTTCGAGGCGTCGGTCGGCAGGTAGCCGAACTTGGTGGCGATCACCACCTGATCACGCTTGCCCTTGAGCGCCTTTGCCAGCACGCCCTCACTGTGCCCCGCGCCGTAAGCATCGGCGGTGTCGAAGAAGGTGACGCCCAACTCAAGCGCCTTGTGGATTCCGAGAACCGACTGCTCGTCGTCGGCTCCACCGCCCCAGCCGCTCCCGCCGACTGCCCATAATCCCATGCCCATCGCGCTGATTTCGATCCCGCTGCGTCCGAGCTGGCGGGTAAACGTCGTTGAAGTAGTCATAAGCATTTTCTCCTCATAAATTGCTGCCGGAGCGCCGCGCGCCCCGACTTTTCGATTGAATTTTGACACAGCCGGGACGATCTGTCAGGTCGCCCCGGTTCTATGGTTCGCCAATGGGTTCGCTGCTCGCGGAATAGAGTTGAACAGCGCAACTTTAGCTTTATGCCTCGCCCCTCTTTCCGCTGAAAATTCTGTGTAGGGGCGGGTCTCAGACCCGCCCTTTAGGGAAAAGGTGTTGCCGGAATATTTCTACTATAGCCCCTGAGAGCGGGCACGCGGCTGCGGTTTAGCACGGGCTTTCGCAGGGCTGCTCGCCGACCGGGGCAGACAGGTTCTCGGCGTACAGGTTGCGCAGCTTCACACCGGCGACGATCAACAGCTCACCGAGCATCAGCGCGATCTGCCAGATCATCTGCGAGGTCAGCGATGGTGGCGATGGCTCGTCATCCCATGCCGCGATCCGGTCGGCGATCTCCTGCTGGGCTTTGAAACTTGACTGATTAGAGGTAAACGGATCCATGAGGTTTCCTCACTTTCTAGCGGTTGAAACGGCTGTGCTTGAGCAAAATCGAACGAGGCTCTGGTCGCCTTGCGCGATCAGAATCGGAAGTTGGTTTGTCAATACTGTGGTCTGGCTGATCGGTGGGTTAGCGAGCGGCTTCTCGCGGTTGGGCAGCCTGCTCCACGACGATCCCCTCGTAGTAGTCAATCTTGTGTTTGATGACCTTCAGGTGATCGCGCAGTTCGTCCATGTGCGCTTCGACGCGGTGGCGCAGTTCTTTGAGCATCTCGACGCGCTCCGCCAACGTCTCGTCGCCGATGCGCTGAAGTTCGGCGTAACGCTGCATCTCTTGAATCGACATGCCGGTCGCGCGCAGCTTGTTGAGGAACTGGATCCACCCAATGTCATCGTCAGAGTAGCGACGATGCGTATTCTCCGCTCGTCCAATTGAATGGATCAGCCCGATGCGCTCATAGTATCGCAGCGTATGAACGCTCAGTCCGGTTGCCTCGGCAACCTGTTGGATGGTGTACACGTCGGTTTTTATGTTCATGGTTCTAGTCTACAAGTTAGAGTGCACTCTAAGTCAAGTCCCCAATTTCTGACCATGACCATAGGCGCACCTCGCTTGTTTGCTGGGTTGAATTGGAAACGCGCTGAAAAGCGTGTCCTAGAGCAGTTCCACAAATTCCTCTACAGTCATCCGTGCTTGATTGAGAATAGCTTTCAGCGTTCCTCGGTCAAGCTCGCGGTGCAGGGGCACAACCGTGATGGCGGATGGATTGCTTCGCTGCATGAAAACGTGATCGCCCTTTTGCCGCTTAACTTCGAATCCAGCCCGCTGAAGCGCATTCATGCACTCGCGCCCCGACACGACCGGGAGTTTAGGCATTGACGGTCACAAGCTGCATCTGCGGATGGTCTTCGGGAATTGGCTGACCGTCAGCTTGCAGGACTTCGAGGTATAGCTCAATCGCCTCTTTGACGTTTTCCAGCGCTTCGTCGCGCGTCGCGCCTTGGCTGAGACAGCCGGGTAAACTTGGGACTTCGGCGACCCAATAGCCGTCTTCACCGGGATAGAGTAGCACTTGGCGCACCGTCACACTCCAGTTCCTATCATGTCGTGCGATTTTAGCACAGAATCAACGCGGCTAAGCCAGCGCCTTGATCACCTGCGCGATGTGATTCACGTCGTGATGCGTCACGTTGATCGCCTGATCCAGCACCGTGATCGCGCCCCACGATGGATGCACACCCGTCCGCTGCCACTGCTCCGCCGACAGCCCACTCAGGTAGTCGATGAAGGCGCGTCGGCGGCTCAGGAAGCTGGCGAGCACGTCCGTGAGCGGCTGCGTCTTGTAGCCGTGCTGACGCACCAGTTCGTCCTGATCGTGGGAGCCAAGCGCGGGCGCGTCGCCCTCGATCATCGTCTGCGTGCGTTCCAAAAAGATTTGGTCGTAGTCGTTCAAGTGACCGACGATCTCGATCACGTTCCAGCCGTCGGGACCGTCAGTGGCGCTGCTCGCCCGCTGCTGATCGACGCCGTGCAGGATCGTCTGCAAAATGATCGGCGTTCTCGGCAGATCGAGCAGCGTTTTTTCAGGGGTGAAGATCGGCATGGTCTCTCCTAGTCACTGCTGGCGGAGCGTTGTTCCGCGTTGAACTGATCCAAGCCTTCCCAATCGCCGCGCGCGGCGTAAGCCGCCTGCTGCATCCACGTATCCGCATCGCCGACCAAGCGCACGTTGCCCGCGTCGAGCGCGGCGTGGATGGCGTCTTGCGTGCTCTCGGCGAGCTTCTGGAACGTGTCGATCCCGGCGGTCTTGAGCGCCTGTGCCGATTTGCCGCCAATCCCGCGTACTTTCGTCAGGTCATCCGGCTTACCTGCTGTGCCTTTACCGCGTGTCTGAGCAGTCATGCGCGGGCTGGCGATCTCGTTGACGACCGGCGCAGTCTCGGCGGGCGCGCTGTCGCTCATGACCTGCGCGCTGCGCTCCGGCGTGAGGTCGCCGACCCGTTCAGACTCGTAAGACTGCTGCGGTGCCGACATCGTCGCTGCGACGACTTCCTTTTCCGGTTCGACGTGTTCCGTTTCGGTTTCGCTGCTTTTGGCTGGCGGCGTCGCCGGGGTTTCTTTCTGCGCCGTCGCGGTATCCGGCTGGGCGGCGGCGGGTGCGGGAGTCTCCGGAGCTGCCTCACCTTCTACGTCGGCAACCGCGACACCTTCGGCTACTATCGCGGCTTCCATTTCGGTGTACTCCTCTGCCGCCGTCGCTGCCGGTTCGCTGAGTTCATCCGTTTCCGGCGCTGGCGCGCTCGCGGCTTCGTCCACGAAGGGGATGACGCCTTCTTCCACCACCGAGACGACCCGCTGCATTTCCGCTTCGTCGGGGTCGGGGCGGATGGTCATCGTCTGCGCTAAGGGGGTGGTTGTCGCGGTGACGCGGTAGCTGTGAACGTCGCCGCCGGGGGCGATTTCATCCATTGCTTCGGCTTCGACCGACTCCGCGCCCGGCTGCCCGCTGCCCAACTGGTAGCGCAGCGACAGCCCAAATCCCGCGCCGATCACCAACAATAACAGCGGCAGCCACCAATCTCCGGCGGGCGCGCTTTCGACGACACGACTTATCGCAACGAACAGTGCCGCCATCAAAAATAGGATTGCCAGCAGCGTTCGCGTCGAACGGTCAACAGACATGGTGTTACTCCCTTGTGCCTTATCGCGGGATTATGACGATATTATGACACATCTGCGACCGAAACCAAACCGGTAATGATCCCTGCTTGACAACCGATCTTTTCGTCTTGCATAATAGGCGAAAGTAACCTCGAAAGGACGGTTTCCGCTGATATCTTGACACACATACACCTGCTCTGATTGATCGGTCAGCCCTGTGCTGACTTCGCTTTCAGTCTCGCGCTCTTGCGGATCGCCCGATCCGCGCCGCTGCATGTGTGCAAGGAAACTGCATGGATAACCAATCGAACCGCCGTTTCGACCCGGTGCTGATCTACCTGCTGCTGGAAGGCGTCTCCGCGCTGCTGTTCGGCATCGTAGTGACGATCTACGTCGTCTTTTACGCCCGAACCGTCGGGCTGGACACGCTCCAGATCGTCCTTTTCGGCACGGTCTTTGAGACCACCATTTTCCTGTTCGAAATTCCCACCGGCATCGTCGCCGACCTGTACAGCCGCCGCCTCTCGGTGATTCTCGGCATCCTGCTGACCGGCGCGGCTTACGTCGTCGAGGGACTCGTGCCGACCTTCGCCGTCGTCTTGGCGGCGGAGGTCATCACCGGCATCGGCGCGACCTTCCTGAGCGGCGCGACCGAAGCGTGGATCGCCGACGAGGTGGGCGCGGATCGCGTCGGGGCGGTCTACGTGCGCGGCGCGCAGGTCAAGCAGATCGCCGCCATCGCCGGGATCATCCTCAGCGTGCTGCTCGCCAGCGTCGCCCTGACCGTGCCCTTCATCGCGGCGGGCGCGATCTTCCTGCTGCTCGCCGCGTTCCTGATCGCCTATATGCCCGAAGACGGCTTCACGCCCACCCCGCGATCCGAGCGGGCGACGTGGCGGTCGCTGACGGCGACGCTCCGCGACGGCGCGCGGCTGATCCGGCTGCGTCCGCTGCTGCTGCTGATCCTCGGCTATACGTTCATTTTCGCTTTTCACGGCGAGGGCTTCGATCACCTCTGGCAGAAGCACGTCCTCGACGACTTCACCCTGCCCGCGATCGGATCGCTCGATCCGGTGGTCTGGTTCGGCGTCTTCAGCCTCGGCGCGAACCTCCTCAGCCTCGCCTTGAGCGAGATCGTCCGCCGCCGCGTCGATCTGCGAAACGGGCGGTCGGCGGCGCGGGCGCTGCTGCTGATCACGGCGCTTCAGCCGCTCGGTATCATCATTTTCAGCCTGACCGGGAATTTCGCCGTCGCGCTGATCGCCTTCTGGGGAATTATGGCGCTGCGCGGCGCGGGCGATCCGGTCGGCAAGGCGTGGCTCAACGGGAATCTTGAGCCGTCCAGCCGCGCGACCATGTTCTCGTTGGCGTCGCAGACCGGCGCGTTGGGCGAGATCGTCGGCGGACCGCCGGTCGGCTGGATCGGGCAGACGTTTTCCGTCCGCGCGGCGCTCGCCTCTACCGCCGCGATCCTCGCGCTGACGATCCCGCTGCTCGTTGGTGCGCTGCGGCGCGAAACTGCGAGCGAAGCAGAGTAGAACGGTCTTATAATTGCAGGTGAGTGGATCGAGGAGCAGGCAGCATGAACGTTTACGAAGAAGCTATCAGCAAAGCCGATCAGCTCTCGCTGGCGGAGAAAGCGCGTTTGCTAGAGCACATCAGCGCGTCAATGCGCCATGATTTAGAGGTTGAGGCATTAAACGCATGTCTTGGCGTGAATTTGTCGATAATACGGCAGGATTCGTGCTGATCCCATGCGGGTCTGCCAGAATACGTACGGATTAGTCGGCACAAAGTCTTCCGTAAACTGGCGGCGCGGGGTCAGTGTTCGCTCGGTTGGTTCTATGGCTTCAAGCTCCACCTAATCGTCAACGAATATGGCGAGGTCTTGGCTTTCACCCTCACTCCCGGCAACGTCGATGACCGCAGGCCCGTCCCTCAACTCACGCAAGCGCCTGTTCGGCAAGCTGGTTGGTGACAAAGGCTACCTTTCACAAGCCTTGTTTGAGCAACTCTGGCAGCAGAATGAGCGCCCATCGCCGCCGCTGAAATCCAACTTGAAGAACCGTCTGCTGCCCTTGATCGACAAATTGCTACTGCACAAACGCTACATCATTGAGACCATCAACGTCCAGATAAATAATTTGTCCAGATCGAAATCTCCCGAAGCGGCAAGGTGCCGTCAATTTAATGTAAAAGCTGACAGCTTGATCACTATATCTGCAACTATGAACCCTGCAATGTAGTTAATATTTCAACAAACTGTGGCAGATATTCCAAATGCGAACAGCATTATCATAACTGCCGGAAGCGAGCAGGTTTCCATCTGGACTGATAGCGATATTGTTACGTAAACGGGGGTGTTGGAAGCTTTGTTGCGGTTGAACAGGGGTTTCCATAAATACCCGCGAGTCCCGAAATGCAGGTTACCATTCTCAGAAATTATGAGTGGTTCCACGAGGGCTAAAGTGAGCATAGTTGGTGCGCAGCGTTAATTCAAAATAATCGATATAAACATAATAATTAAAAATTAATATAAATAGACCTTTATCCCGCCATAGTCCACTTGATAGAACGCACAGAGCCGAATAAAATAATAAATATCATGAGCGAGAAACTTAACACTTAATCATCAAGTCAAAATATTATCTATGAACGTTTTGGAAGCTCTATATCCCATAGCCATAGTCCATTTGCATAGGACGCAGCAAGTATTTGCTCGCTATCATTGAACGAGAGACTATCACCGTCCAACCAAAAGCTGTTTGTAGCGTCCCCTCGTCACGTCGAAGATCAGATGATCGTAGGTGTACTATTCCATGACTATCGCCAAAAGCGATCAGTTCTTTACGAGGGGCAGAAGACGATACTCCAAATAGGGGCGGTTGATTTAAAAATATCCTGCGTTTGCCCTAGCTCGATAATCCCACAAACGAAGCGTGCGATCAAAACTGCTAGAAATCAAACTTCTATCCGAGTTCATGAAGACAACACCGGAAACCGCTTTCGTATGTCCTATAAATGAAGTTAACCCCGATACAGGTGTCCAGAGGGTAACAGTTCCATCCGAATTTCCATACGCCAAAATATTCGTAGCTAGAACCAAAGGCAGAAGCCAAAGGCTTAGGAAATTCGATATTAAAAGAGGTCAGCGGAGAGAGGATCTCCAAGATTGTCGATGGTTATAGGTTTAAGCTCACCTAACTCTGAAAATAGTCGCTCTGCGATTGTAAGGATAGTGGAGGACACATAAATGCAGAAATTAGCAATACAAAATGAAACAACCGCCTGACTTAGTTTCTTTTAGACGGCATACTTATATTCTCATGAGTATGCACTTACGCCTAAGTAATAATAGACGCTGGACTAATGATAAACAGCGGCGATCCCCATCTCGGAGATCGCCGCTGTTGTTTTTACTCAGTCCTCAGTCCTGAACCCTCAGTCCTATATGGATGAAGCTGTCCTGATCCTGTCGCAGATTCAGGTAGTCGCTGCTGGCGTTCTCGTGCCGCTCGAACACCAGTTGATCGTTGACCTCGTCGATCACGATCAGGTCGCCGTTGCGGACGCCGCCGCGCAGCAGTTGCGCGCTCAGCTCGTTCTCGACGTAGCGCTGGATTGCCCGGCGCAGCGGTCGCGCTCCGAAAGCCGGATCCCAGCCCTTGCGCGCCAACCACTGCCGCGCCGGTTCGGTCAGGTGCAGCGCGAGTCCGCGCTCCGCCAGCCGTTCCGCCATGTCGCGCAGTTGCAGGTCAACGATGTTCTCGACCTGCGCCAGCGTCAGCGGCTCGAAGATGATGATCTCGTCGATGCGGTTCAGGAATTCCGGTCGGAAGGTCTCGCGCATCGCCTTTTCGATCTTCTGATGGTCGGCAATCGCCTGCTCGTCGGTCGCTTGGACGAAGCCGAGCGCCCCGCCCTTCTTGGCGAACTCGGTGCCGAGGTTGCTGGTCATGATGATCACGGTGTTGCTGAAATCGACCGTGCGCCCCTGTCCGTCGGTCAAGCGACCGTCTTCGAGGATTTGCAGCAGCGCGTTCCAGATGTCCGGGTGCGCCTTCTCGATCTCGTCGAACAGGATCACGCGGTAGGGGCGGCGGCGCACCGCTTCGGTCAACTGACCGCCTTCTTCGTAGCCGACGTAACCGGGCGGCGCGCCGAACAAGCGGCTGACCGTATGCTGCTCGCGGTACTCGCTCATGTCGATGCGCACCAGCGCGTCCTCGTCGTCGAACATAAACTCGGCTAAAGCACGGGCGAGTTCGGTCTTACCGACCCCGCTCGACCCCAAGAAGATGAACGATCCAATCGGGCGACGCGGATCTTTCAGACCACTGCGCGCCCGCCGGATGGCGTGCGAGATCGCCGTGACTGCGCCCTCCTGCCCGATGATTCGCTCGTGGAGTTTGTCCTCCATGCCGAGCAGTTTTTCGCTCTCGGTTTCCAGCACGCGGCTGGTCGGGATACCCGTCCACTGGGCGACCACCCCGGCGATGTCTTCGGCGCTGACCACCTCGTCAATCGTGTTTTCCTGCTGCCAGCGCAGTTTTTCCTGCTCGAATTCGCCCTCAAGCTGGATGCGCCGCATCTTGTACTCGGCGGCGCGCTCGTATTCGCGCGCCATCCCGGCGGCTTCTTCGTCCGCCATCAGGCGCTGGAGCACGACCTTCATTTCCTTCAGGCGTGGCGGCAGCGAGTAGAGCGCCACCCGCAGTTTGGCGGCGGCTTCGTCCAGCAGATCAATCGCCTTGTCCGGCAGCTTGCGATCCGATACATAGCGGTCGGCTAGCCGCGCGGCGGCGACCACCGCCTCGTCCGAGATCGTGACCTTGTGGTGCGCCTCGTAGCGGTCGCGCAAGCCGAACAGCATGTCAATCGTTTCCTCGACGCTCGGCTCCTCGACGTACACGGGAGCGAACCGGCGGTCGAGCGCGCTGTCCTTCTCGATGTGCTGGCGATATTCGTCCAGCGTCGTCGCGCCGATGCATTGCAGCTCGCCGCGCGCCAGCGCCGGTTTCATCATGTTGCCCGCGTCGAGCGCGCCTTGCGCCGCTCCCGCGCCGACGACCTGATGCAGCTCGTCGATGAACAGGATGATCTCGCCCTCGGAGCGCTGCACTTCGTCAATGGTCGCCTTCAAGCGCTCCTCGAACTCGCCCCGGAAGCGGCTGCCCGCCAGCATCGCCGCCAGATCAAGGCTGATGACCTTCTTGCCCTGCAAAATCTCCGGCACGTCGGCGTCGGCGATCTTCTGTGCCAGTCCTTCGGCGATGGCGGTCTTGCCGACGCCCGCTTCGCCGATCAGCACCGGGTTGTTCTTGGTGCGGCGGCATAGGATTTGGATCACGCGCATGATCTCGCCGTCGCGCCCGATCACCGGATCGAGCTTGCCTTCCAGCGCCATGCGGGTGTAGTCGCGGCTGTACTTTTCGAGAGTACGATAGCGGCTTTCCGCCTGCGGATCGGTCACGCGCTGACCGCCGCGCACGTCCTTGATCGCGTCGTTGACGCGCTCGCGGGTGACGCCGTTGTCCGCCAGAATCTTAGATGCGGCGGTGTTGCGTTCGCTGAGGATGGCGAGAAAGATGTGTTCAGTGGAGATGTATTCGTCGCGTAGGCGGTTGGCTTCCTCGTTGGCGAGGTCGATGATCCGCTTGACGCGCGGGGTGATGAAAACTTGATTGGTGCCATGCCCGTAAATCGCTGCTTTCGGGCTGGCACGGAGGATTTCGTCCAAACGCGAACGCATCGCGCCTACGTCCACCGTCAGCCGTTCCAAAATCTGCGGGATCACGCCATCGGTCTGTTCCAGTAAGGCGAGCAGGATGTGCTCGGTATCGACCTGATTGTGACCATAGCGCTGCAAAATTTCGTAGGCTCGTGCGGCGGCGTCCTGCGCGCGTTCGGTAAATTGCTCAAAACGCATCATAGTGGTTAGCACCTCTTGCTAAGGCGTCTTTATCCCATTGTAGTACAGAACAATGACGCTTGATGAAAATCGGAGGCGAGTCTGTGAACTCTAGTGGAAAGTATACAGTCTCCGCGTAAAAATTATGTTTGCGCTGGGTGAGTGATGTGCAAGAAATAGCGGAGTCAGCCCCTCACCCCCTGCCCCCTCTCCCACGCAAGCGGGGAGCAGGGGGGAGAACACGCAATCAAGTAGTATTTGACGGCTAACGGAATAGTAGAAGAAACAGCTTCACGTTGAGGGAGCTATGAACGCGGAGCAAATATGCGGTAGAACGGCAGGTAAATTGCTTTCGACCTGATCGGAGGCGGTACGAACGAAACGGA
This sequence comes from uncultured Chloroflexia bacterium, assembly GCA_963848465.1. GTDB lineage: Bacteria > Chloroflexota > Anaerolineae > Aggregatilineales > Phototrophicaceae > Flexifilum. The sequence continues at coordinate 231,619 of CAWKDY010000009.1, forward strand.
TGCCGAGTGATTCGATGATTATCTTGGCGGAGGGGTCGGCTTCGGGCTCAAATTCGTGAATTCCACCATCAATTTCGACCACTAGCCGTTCTTCGGGGCAATAAAAATCGACCACAAATGCGCCGATTGGATTCTGCCGTCGGAATTTTCGACCCTAAAGCTGTCGATTTCGCAAGCCCGCCAAAGAGAATAGCTTCACTCGGCGTGCGTTCTTTTCGTAAGTCTGCTGCCAACTCGTGCATTTTTGCTTTTAGCTCTGGCGGTATCTTCCAGCGTTCTTCACTCAATCGCTGCTTGCCTTTAGTTCACCAGCGCTCAGCGTTTTTCTCAGTTACGACTTCAGCTCGTCAGCGTCTTACGCCCGCTTGTCTCCCCTCGCCCCGCTTGCGTGGGAGAGGGGTTGGGGGTGAGGGGCTTACCTCGGAATCCTTGCCCTTTTCAAATCGTCTTCCGCCTTGTTCAGCAGCTTGTCGAGCATGTCGAAGATTTCCATCGTCGCGCTGTCGGCGAGCCGCACCCGCCCGCGATACGCTTCGCGCATCCCTTCGACTACCTCCCACGGGTCGTCGTTGGGACCGGTCACCTGTAGGTTGACGATCACCCCGCCCAGCGCCAGCGGCAGATAGATGTAGGCTAGATCAGATTCGGCTTGCCCCGCCAACCACGCGATCACCTTTTCGGCGTAGTTGACTCGCTCGGCGCGGTCGCCGAGGTTAGCGCGCACCCGCGAGCGAATCAGCGTGAAGCCGAGCATGATCGCGTCGTAGATCAGCGGATCGAACAAGTAGCCCGCCACGATCTCGCCCGGTTCATGCTGCGCGACACTGGCGTTGTGTGCCAGCACCTGACACAGCATCTGAAACCAGCGCTGATCCTCAAGGTCGTAGGTCGGGTCGATCTGCGAGCGGTCGTCCAGCGTATAGGTCAGCATCTTGGCGATGGCTTTCGCCTCGCCGGGATGCAGCGGCAGCCCGCGCGCGGCATAAGCGTCATCGACCGCGTAGACCAGCGAGGCGTAGACCGCCACCCGCGTGAACGAGACCGCCAGCAGCCGCGCTTCGCTGATCTGGTTGGCGAGGTTGCGTTTTTCCTCGCTCATCTGGTCCTGCGTCCAGAGGATTTCGTAGCCCGGTTTCGGCAGCTCTTGGAGCGGGGGGATTCGTTTGGGCGTCAGGTCGAACGTCACCTGTAACGTTGCCGGTGCATTCGTAGCCGGATACTCGACCCACTCCACGTCGCGCAGCGCGTGCAGCTTGAAGGGGGAGACCGCCAGCACCGACGGCGGCGCCCCGCGCGCTGGCGTTCGTACCGCGCGCGCGCTGCCGCAGCGATAGCGGATAGCGACGCCAATCGGCAAGTCGGGGAGCGGCTGCACCGGCTGCACGACCACCAGCGGCAGCCGCAACGCCCCGACTTCACCGGGACTCAGCGTCAGCGAGACCGACTTCTTCGGCGTCGTGATCGTGAGCTTGCTGCCGTCCGCTGCCTTGGTCGGAATTTGCAGCGCGACCGTGATGTCGATGTTTTGGTCGACCATACTTTGCAGGATGACGATCACCTCGACCGGCTGGTTGAAATAGGCGCGGCGTGGGAAAATGCCGACCGCCGCTTGCAGCACGTCGTCGAACGTCACCCGCAGCCCGCCCGCAATCGCGCCGAGCACGTCCGGATAAAGTGGATTGAACTGATTTTTTAGGCTCATAGTCTAGGTACCGTAGAAGCCATAGCGCTGCCCCGCACGCGCGATAATCTGGTTGGTCATCGTATAGATCGGCTGTTCGTCTGCGCTGAGCCGCTCGAAACGTTCTTCGAGCGCCAGTCCGATTGCGTTGAGCAGCTCTACCGGATTTTCTTTCGCTAGGGCGACCTGCTCGCTGATCAGGATGCCACCCATGACCAGCGGCAGATAGACCCGGCTGAAATCCAGCCCGTCTTTCGCTTTCAGCAGCTCGATCAACTGCTCGCGGTAAGCGACCTGTTCTTCGCCGCTGCCGAAATCTTCGCCCGTCGCCTCGCTGATCAGGTCGAAGCCGAAGTCGATGGCGTCGCGCAGCAGATCGTCATACAGGTAGCGCGTGATCACCTGCGCTGGATGCGTCGCCGCCCGCGCGTCGATCTCGATGGTGCCCAACATGCCCCGAAACCAATGCGGCAGCACCGGTGGCTTGTCCTGCTCGAACAGATCCCGACCGAGCAGACCTTCCACGTCGTAGCCCCGCGCGACGATGGCACCGTGCGCCGTGGCACGCGGTGTCGCGTATTCGAGCACCAGCGTCATTAAATTGGCGATGGTCGTCGCCTCGGCTAGCTTGAGCGGAAAGCCTGCCGCCTTGAACCGGCTTTCCGTCGTCTCGATCAGCGGTTTCAGCAGCAGTTGCCGTTTCAGCAGCGGCAGGGTGCTGACCCGTACCAGCGCGCCGTAACGCTCCAACAGCAGGCGGTCGTCTTGATAATCTGAAACCTTGCACAGGCTGACCCACCCCGGCGTCAGGTCGGGGATTTTGCCGACTGTCCCCGACATCACCGTCAGCCCCACGTCGATGATGCTGCGACCGCGCCGCTTGTCGGTCGAGAAGTGACACGATCCGCAGCGCCTCGACGGCGGCTTTCGTCTCGTCGCTCAAGAAGTTCAGGTCAACTTCGCCGCCGCCCTCGCTGCTGCGGATGCGGTTGGCTTTGCCCGCCGCGCGCACCTCGACCTCGACGCCGATCTTGTAGTCGTCGCTGATCGCCGTGTCGGGCAGCGTCGTCACCGGCAGCATCACGTAGCCGACCTCCGCCGCTTTGACCTCGATCACCAGCCGCTGCGTCTTGCCGATGAAGCGCTCCGGCTTGCGCTGCGCGTCGATGCCGGGCAGGTGCAGCGCCATCGAAACGTCGATCACCGTGTCGGCGGCGTTCTGCACCAGCAAAATCACCTCGAAGGGGCGTCCCGCCCGCACGAGGCGCGGTCGAACGGCGACCGCCACCTGCGCCATGCCGACGTTACAGCGGGTTCCGCCGGTAATCAGACCGAGAATGTCAGGATAATTGGGCGAATCAGACATGAGTACAACCAGATTTAATCAACATAACTATGTCTAGTATAGCAAGAGTTGGGCATTGTCTGCTTACTGTCGTTTAAGCCAACCATTTGAGGGGAAGTAGAATTTACGTTATCAAGATTATCGCCACTCGCGTGCGACCGTCCCGGCTCGCTGCTCGTAGCCTGCTATCGTGCCTACTTTTCCCGCTTAATCCGTTCAATGAAATTACAAATGTAATTAAAAAACTGTGAGAAAGCTCACATTTCAAACTAAATTACCGTATAATGACATTCAGCAAACCTTTCAAATCACATAACGATTTGGCAGGTGATAGGTTATCAAGACAATCAAGGAGAAACATCATGTTGAGTTGGGCAATCGGTTTTCTGGTCATCGCCTTGATCGCGGCGTTCCTCGGCTTCTCCGGCGTTGCGGGTACGGCAGCGGGCATCGCCCAAATCCTGTTCGTGATTTTCCTCGTACTGTTCGTCGTGTCGCTGATCTTCGGGCGGCGCGCCCCGACAGTCTAAGCGGATTGCGGTTCAGACACCCGTATAACGGGAACCAAAGCGGCGGCAGGGTTATCCCTAGCCGCCGTTTTTTGCGTTTGAGCTTTGAGCAACGCTGCTGGTTGCTAACCGCCCGAATCGCTGACCGGCTGATCTTCAGCGTCAGGCTGCTTTTCGGTGTCCAGCATGGGTATCGGTTGACTGTTGCCGTTGGTGCTGTGCAGCCCATTCCCGTTGACCGGGTTGTTCACGTCATTCTGTGGGATGGTCTGGCTGGCGGCGTCTGCCACCTCGCTGGCACCTGCGCCTTCGCTGGAGTCTGGCGTTTCCTTCTCGCTGAAGCCGCGCGTCCAGTCGCTCACGTTGCGCATCAGCGACTGATCGCCGTTGATCATCGCTTGCGTCGCCTGATTCATCCACTTCAGCCGCTCGTCGTTGAAAATGTCCTCGATCTGCGTAACATATTCGGCATAATGCTCCGGATCGTTGCGCTGGGTGCTCGGCAGCCCTAGCCAGTTCGCCACCACCGCGTCGAGTTTCCCGACCGTCGTGTGATACATCGGATAGACCTGACCATACATATTCAACTGAGTGTAAGTCGTTAGGGCTGCCACCAGCGCCGTCGTGATGGCGACGTACTGCTCCCAGCCATTCCCGAAAACAGCGACCAGCGATCCTGCGCCGCCCACGATCAATATCAAAGTTCGGAAGTTTCGAAGGTTATTGTAATCCTTGCCGATCTTGTTGACGTACCACGTACGCTGCGGGATCACGCGGTAAGCGATGTAGTCGCTGCCGCTGATGGGCTTAAATCCTTTGTCGGCTTTATTATCCGTTTTCCCGGCGATATCTTCTTCGGTGAGCGTTTTTGTCACCCGATGCGCCGGAATGGGAACGTCGATTTTATCGATTTCGCTCCGTGTATCGTTCACGGCTTGCCGGAGCATATTCTGCTTTTGCAGCTTGGTCAGGTTCGGATCGGCGTAATCGCCCGCGTTCATGCGATACAGGTAGATTTCCCGCCGAATCTTCTCGGCAGCCACGCGATGCACGACCCACGCCATGCTAGGTGCAAATTGCAGCGCGTAGGACATCATTCCCGCCAGTGCTATCGGCGCAGCGACCAAAAACAGCCACCGTAGCGTCTCGACAGCCTTTTCTAGATCCGGCTGACTGGCGAGAAAATTGGTGATCGGCTTCGGCGCGAACAATACGGCGATGATGGTTGCGGCTATCGCCAACCAAATGATCCGCAGCCGCTGCCGGGTGTGACGATTCTTCTGCGCAACCGAGACGTCATCATAGGTGATGTAGTACTGCCAAGCATATTGCAGCGCTGGATCGTTGACCGTGCGGTATTCGGGATCGTCGGCGGGCGGCGTGACCGTCGGTATGACCACCGGAGGCGAGTCGGATGTTGGTTCGGGGTCTAAGGGTGGTGTAACCATTTGGAATCCCCCATAAATTACTATTTCCTATGAAGAAGATATGCTGATTCGCCCGGTGAAGTCAAGCGACCGCCCGCTTTCCCGTACCGAGATCCCGTCTTGCACACGCCCGGTCGTGGAGTATAATCGCGTTAGTAAATTCCTTCAGTAAACGAACGCGGCACGGCACTTGAATCAGCAAAAAGAACCCGTCTCTTCATCCCTCTATACCGAGGAATACTTCCGCACCGCTTGCGAAGGCTTCGACGTCTTCAACACCAGCGAAGGCGAGCAGCTTTCGCGGCGTTTGGCGTCGGCGTTTTCGCTGGCGGAGGTCAAACCCGGCATGGTCGTGCTCGACGTCGGCTGCGGGCGCGGCGAGATTTTGCGCCACGCCGCCCAGCTTGGCGCGGATGCCTACGGCATCGACTACGCGCCGGTCGCCGTCAACATGTCCCGCCAAGTGATCGACCCGCTCGAAGGAACTGCGATGGGGCGGACTGCCGTCTACCTCGCCGACGCGAAGACGCTGCCCTTTCCCGATGCCAGCTTCGACCGCGTGCTGATGTTCGACGTGGTCGAGCACCTGCATCCGTGGGAACTGGATCAAGCGCTCGCCGAAGTCCGGCGCGTGCTCAAGCCGGAGGGACGCTTCATCGTCCACACCGCGCCCAACATCTGGTACGACCGTTACGCCTATCCCATCGTCCGGCGCATCCGCACGCTGACGGGTCGCAGCGAGACGATCTATCCCAAGAACCCGCGCGAGTTTCTGGTCTCGGTCAACGAGCACGTCCACGTCAACGAGCAGTCGATGTGGAGCCTGAACAAGGTGCTGCGCGCCGCTGGCTTCCGGGGCAAAGTCTGGCTCGAAAGCCCGCCGCAGCACGGCGGCGAGAACTTCGTCATCGACAACTTGCGCACGCTCTTGTTCCGGCTGCCGCCCTTCCGCTGGTTCTTCGAGCGCGAAGTGTTCGCGGTTGTGGCGAAAGCCAAGGCGGATTAGCCGTGCGTGACAAGCGTCCGGTTGACGAACTGAGCGTCGAGGAACTGGAGCGCATCCTTGCGATCAAGCGCCGCGAGGAGCGCCAGCAGCATTTGCAGCGGATGCAGCGCACCGGTCGCGTGATCGAGACCGTGTCGCCTCCGGAGAATCCTGAACCCGACGAGCTGCCCGCCGAAGCGCCCGCGCCGCCGGTCGAACGCACCACCCCTGCGCCGGATCCGGTCGCGGCGGCGCTCGCCGCGCTCACCCAACCGCTGCCGCCCATGCCTGCCGCTGAACCTGCGCCCGCCGTCCCCGCGACGCCGCATTTCGAAGAAGTTGTCGACCGCACCGTCAGCCCGCCGCCTCAAGTCAAAGTGAAACGCCGCCGCCTGCTCGATCGCGCGCTGTTGGTGATCGAGGTCGCCGCTGTTTTGCTGATCGGGGTGATCGCGGTCAATCTGGTGCAGGCGATTGGCACGCTCGAAAAAGAGACCGCCTCGGCGCAGCAGCTTGCCGACGAGAACCGCCGCCTCTCCATCCCGACGGTCGCGCCGACGCCCACCATCCGCCTTGAGAACGTCGTCTTGCCCGGTGGTCACACCTTCGGCGATAACGGTGCGCCGCAGTTCAACTATAACGAAGTCCCGGCGCATCTCTACGCCCGCGTCCAAAGCGAGTGGATTCAGCCGGTGATCAACCGCCCGCCGCAGACCAGCGAAACCGCGCTCGCGCTGATCGTCCCCAAGCTGAACCTGAACGGGACGATTGTGCAGGGAGTGGACTGGGAAGCGCTCAAGCAGGGTGTCGGGCAGGTTCCCAACGGCGTCAATCCCGGCGACGACTACGGCAATATCTCGATGGCAGCGCACAATGACATCTACGGACAGCTTTTCCGCCATCTTGATGAGCTTCAACCCGGCGATACCTTCCAGATTCAGACGCGCACCAACGTCTACACCTACAGCGTCACCGAGCAGCGGATCGTCGCGCCGAACGCGGTCGATGTGCTTGAGCCGCGTCAAGGTGCGACCGCCACGCTGATCTCGTGCTATCCTTATCAGGTGGATAACCAGCGGATCATCATTTTTGCCGACCGCATCAATTAAGAATGTGTGACCTTTGCTGAGGTTGTTAGAGAGTAAGCGTAACGAAGTAAATCGTGTCTTGTGCTTGTGCCGCGACGGGTTTAAACCCGTCGTTACCAAAACCGCGACCCACTGAAGGGGTCGCAACTGCGCAGATCGTCTTGAGTCGCCCCTTCAGGCGAAACTTCGTTTCGCACGGCGACAGAATTCTCTAGCCGAGGGTTTAAACCCTCGGCGAAGTAGGCAGATGCATAATTGAAACGCTTTACATCGACTTGCTTGGCTTTTAGCTAATCGCTAATTTTGTACCTATGCTTAAAAATGAGGAGTGCCTGTTATGGCAAGAAAAAAATCCAGCCCGCAGCCCGTGACCGCCTCTGAACCCGCGCGCCCGGAGGAGCAGATCCGGCTCGAGGAAACGTCCGCCCCCGCACCGCGCACGCGCCCCTCGAACAGCGCCCGCCGCAGTGGTGATCGTAAATCCGTCGGCGCGCGGTCGGCACGCGAGCGCCGCGCCACCCGCAGCAGCACCAGCGCCCGCCGCAGCAGCGGCGAATTGAGTCAGGATGTCATCTCCGAGATGCTGGAAAACCCGACGATTGAGGTCTCGGAAGACGAATTGCGCCATGAGTACGGCTTTGTGATCGCCGATCTGCGCAGCATGGGGCTGCTCTCGGTCGCGCTGATCGTCGCCCTATTCGCTTTGGCTGAGTTCCTGCCCAAATAACCGAGAGCGTCTTCACCGCGACGGGTTTGTTTAAGCGGGCATTGAAAACGGCTCGGCAATCCAAAATCTCAGCCAATGTCAACATCCCCACTTGAAATAGACGAAGTAGGCTCCCCTCCCTGAAGTCGGGGAGGGGTCGGGGGGTGGGGTAAAACCGCCCTGTCACTTCTTCCTCTCAGTACGCGGTACTTTTTTTGTACTATCTAGAGGTTGATTCCCCGCCCGTCGTGTGTTCAAATTGAGCAACGATAACCGAATCCGCAAACGCCAATGGCACAGTTCACTTGCACCACTGACAGCCTCATCCTTGATTGGCAGAGTATTCCTTTTTTTGCCGGGATGGATGCCCGCAGCCTCGAACGAGTTCAATGCAAAGCCCACCGTCACGGTTACCAAGCGGGCGCGGTGATCTTCAACGAGGATGAAGAATGCGCGGGTTTTCACATCGTCGTCGATGGCTTGGTGCGCATTTACCGCGTCAATGCCGAGGGGCGTCTGCATACGCTCAGCCTGCTGCGTCCGCCCTCGACCTTCAACGAAGTCGCCGCGGTCGATGGTCGCCATAATCCGTTTAACGCCGTCGCCGTCACCAATGCCGAGGTGCTGGTCATCAGCCATCTAAACTTGCTGAACTTGATGGCGTCGGAGCGCACGCTTTTGAGCAATACCGTTCAAGCACTGGCGCATCTCAACCGCGAGTACATCGAGCGGCTGGAAGACATGACCTTCCGAACGATCCCCTCTCGGTTGGCGAAACTCTTTTTGCACGAAACCACCTACGCTGACCAGATTTCGGAGACGCCTTCGCAGTTGACGCAGGAGGAAATGGCGTCGATCCTCGGCACGACCCGCGAGGTGGTCGGGCGGGCGCTGCGCGGTCTGCTCAACGCCGGGCTGCTGCGCAAAAAGGGGCGCTACGTCTACGTCATCGACCGCGACGGGCTGGAACACCTCGCCGCGACCAACACCATGCCCGGCGAGCGCGTGAGGAAGTGATGATTACAGTTTTTAGTTTTTAGTTCTTAGTTTTTGGTTTATAGCTAAAAGCTAATTGCTGCTTTTCTCAGTCCTTTCTCTACTCATGATTAATTTTAACCTCGGTTAAATCAATCCAACTTGTGCGAAAATTCCTATACACCTCGTGTTAAAAATCCAACAAAAGTTCCAGACGCGTCGCTGAAACTGAGGTAAATTCCCCACATACGTTGATTGATGCTTAATTGAGGAGCGATTCATGACGCACATTATCACGAGCCTTTGCTTGCGCGACGGCGCTTGTGTCGAAGTTTGCCCGGTCGAGTGCATTGTCCCCGGTCAGCCGGAAAACGAGTGGCCCTGGTACTTTATTGATCCCGACACCTGCATCGACTGCGGCGCTTGCATTCCCGAATGCCCCTACGAAGCGATCTTCATCGAAGAAGAAGTCCCCGCTTCCTACGAGCTGGCAGCCGGGCAGGCGCGCATTCCCTTCGATACCAAGGAAGAAGTCGCGGCTGAAGGCGGCGAAGTGGTCGACCTCACCACCGACATCCAGCCCAACTATGATTTCTATGCCAAGGGACCCGGCTACGAAGCCCTCGGCTAAGGCATTCGCAATTCGCTTTTTCGGTAGGGGCGACCTGTCAGGTCGCCCTTTGCGTTTCCGAACAAAACGGTTCAAACTCCCGGCATGACTTCAGCCGTTCCGCACCGGAGCATTTGCTGAAAGCTGACCGCTAAAAGCTGAAAGCTTAAATCATGCCCACCCTCTACCTTGTCCCGATCCCGCTGTCCGATCCCGACGACATCACCCTGCGCGCCCTGCGGATTCTGCAAACCGTCAGCGCCGTCGCTGCCGCCGATCCTGCTGCTGCGCAAGCCTTGCTAGATCATCACCGGATCGAAAAACCGATCATAGGCTACGGGGACGTGCTCGACTCGCGTTACGGGGACATGATGTTCTTGAGTTACGGGGAAGTGATCAACACGTTGATGACGGCGGATGTGGCAGTAGTGGCAGCTTCCGGCACCCCCGGCATCGGCGATTCGGCTCATGATCTGGTCGTCGAGGCGATCCGGCGCGGCATCCGCGTCGAGCCGCTGCCGGGAGCCAACGCCCCGATCACGGCGCTGGTACGCTCCGGCTTGCCGACCGACGCCTTCGCCTATTTCGACGCGCTCCCCGACGACTTAACCCGTCTCGCCCGCGACCCCGACACGTTGATCTTTCGCTCAAGTCGACCTGTTGCCGCCCTCGAACGCCTGCACGCTGCCTTCGGCGACCGCCAGATCGCCGTCGCCTATCACCTCACTCATCCCGACGAGATCGTCTTTCGCGGCAGCCTCAGCACTGCCCGCGCCGACGCCCGCGTCGCCGGATTAAGCGGAGATGTGCTGATCGTCATCGCCGGATCGCCCCCGGAAGTTGCCGTCGTCTGGGATGAAGCCCGCGTCCGCGCTGAACTGCGCCACCGCCTCGCCACCGGTGATGCGCTCAAGCAGGTCGCCAAGGAGATCGCCGCCCAAGCCGGTTGGGATCGCCGCAGCGTCTACGCGCTCGGCGTCGAGGAAAAGCAGCGCTAAAATCCACCCTAGAAATCTGTTTAGACTTCGCTACAATAAAAACTAATTTCGACAGCACAAAAGACGGCGTCGTCTTCGGCGCGTTTGTTCACGAGGATGTTTGTTTATGGCTTCATATCACGGACCTAAGGCGAAAGTCCAGCGCCGCTTCGGTGAGGTGCTGATCCCGCGCACGAAATACCAGCAAATTCTGGAAAAGCGTGCCTACCCGCCGGGAGATCACGGCAAGGAAAAGCAGTACCGCAGCGGTCGACGCAGCGACTATGGCTTGCAGTTGAACGAAAAGCAGAAGCTGTCGTTCATCTTCAACGTCCGTGAAACCCAGATGCGCCGTTATTTCCAGAAGGCGCGGCATTTGCCCGGTAACACCGGCGCGAACCTGCTCCGCTTGCTGGAGCGTCGCCTCGACAATCTGGTCTACCGTGCCGGGTTCGCCCCGACGATCTGGGCGGCTCGCCAGTTCGTCAAGCACGGGCACATCCTGGTTGACGGTCAGCGCGTTGACCTGCCGTCGTACTCGGTCGCGCCCGGTCAGAAGATCTCCGTCAAGGAGACGATGCGTAAGAACGTTCACGTCCTCGATGCGATGGAAGGCGTTGCCTACAATCTGGCTTACCTTCAGGTCGATCGGGACAGTTTCACGGCGAGCTTCAACGCCCTGCCCGACCGGGAAGAAATCCCCGTGCCGGTGGACGAGCAGTTGATCGTCGAGTTCTACACCCGCCTCACCTAAGCGGATCAGGTTAGACTTAGCAAAGCCTCACGCGCCAGCGTGGGGCTTTTTTGTTTCCTGCCGCCTTAGTTGGCGAGACGTTTCTCCATGTAGACGATTGCCCCGCCAGTGTAGGATTCGCGCCCGGTTTCGACGTAGCCGACTCGCCCGTAGAGCGCGATGTTCTCGACCATCAGCGCGTTGGTGTACAGCCGCACCAGCGCGTAACCATGCGCGATCGTGCGCTGCTCCGCCCACGCCAGTAAGCGACGTCCCAGCCCGCGCTGCTGAAATTCCGGATGCACCGCGACGCTGTAGATCAAGATGTGATCTGCTTCGTCGGTCAGCACGATCACGCCGACCGCCTGATCATCTACATCGAGCAGCCAGACTTCGCCCGCCGCGATCAGCGGCAGGTAATCGGTCTCCATCGGCTGCGGCTTGCGCTTGAGCAGTGGGACGTAGTGGGCGTAAGCCGCGTCGGTGATGGCGAGGATCGTCGGCAAATCGACTGCCGCTGCTTGGCGAAATTTCACCCCATCCATCATCAACGTTCTCGCTTCCGCAGTAGCTTGAGCACCTCGTCGCTGCCCGGCGTGAGTTCCAACGCCTCGACGAAATGCGGGACGCGATCCAGCGGGCAGCGTTTCGCCAGCGCGAATAGCAACTGGTTGAGCGCCGGATCGCGCGCCGCCGCCAGTTGGATCACGCAGTAGCGGTGCAGATCGCTGCTACGCGTGGTGGTGATGATCTGCTCCAGCAGCGGATAGAGATCGGCACGGCGGTGATCGACCACGTAGCCGATGATCCCGGTCTGCTCGACTGCCTGATCGCGCTTGATGAAGCGCTGCGCCAATGCCATGTACAGTGGCGCGGCGAAGTCCGCCGGGAACGACTCCAGCGCGCGGCTGACCACATCGGCGTATTCCGCCTTGTAGCCGTCGATCAGCAGGGCGTACTGGTAGATCGGCAGCCAGCGCTCAGAGCGGACGAGAAGATTGAGCGCAGTTAGGGCGGGTTCGCCGGAAAAGTCGGACGCGTCGCTCACTTCACCGAGCAGTTTGACGGCGTGCAACGCGGCAAGTTCCCCGTCGATCATGGCGATCCCCGCCAGCGCCGCCGTCCGCACCTTCTGCGCCGCGTCGATCTGTGGCGTGGGCGGGACGCCTTCGTAGAGCGCAACCGCGCGCAGGTAGAGGTCGAGGTCGTCGGGATGCCCGATGCCGACCAGCAACCGGACGAAATTCTCGCGCAGGGTCGCGCCGCGATCTTTATCGGTGTGCTCGGCGTAGAAGGTGTAACGCTCGCGCAGCGTCGAGCGGGCACTGTCGTCGAGCACGGAGCGGCGCAGCACTGCCAGCGCGTCCTCGACCAACGAACGCGCCGTCGTCGCGCTCAGGAGTTCCAGCGCCAGCGCCGGATCGCCGCTTTGCTTGACCTGTTCGGCTAATGCTTTGACCATGCTGCTCTATTCTTTCTGGTGACGGATCAGAACCTCACCCCTAAATCCCCTCTCCATTACATAGAGAGGGGACTTTAAAAACCCTTTGCAATCCGTTTTTACCCGCTCTTCACGTCGTGGAGAGGGGGAGCTAAGCGCAGTGCAGTGAGGTCTGGTGCTCTATGTCAATTTGACCTGCTCGCGTGCTACTGCGCCGACGCCAGCGCTTGCCCAAACAGCATCAGCGCCTCGTCGATCTGCGCGTTGGTGACGACCAGCGGCGGAATCCAGCGGATCACATTGTCGAAGGTGCCGCAGGTCAGCAGCAGCAGATTTTGGTCGAGGCAGGCTTTTTGCACCGCCTTCGCGTGCTCTTTGTCGGGCTGATCGGGCGCGCCGAACTCGACGCCGACCATCAAGCCGCGCCCGCGCACGTCACCGATGCCCGGAAACTCGGCTTGCAGTTCGCGCAGCCCGTTGATCAGCCGCGCGCCGGTGCGGGCGGCGTTACCGGGCAAATCTTCGTCGCGCAGCACCTTGATCGTCGCCGCGCCCGCCGCCGCCGCCAGCGCGTTCCCGCCATAGGTTCCGCCGTGCGAACCGGGTGTCCACTTTTCCATCAAGGCGCGCGACGCGCCAATCGCCGAGATCGGCATGCCGCTGCCCAGCCCTTTCGCCATGATCAGCACGTCCGGCGTGACTCCGTTGTGCTCGAAGCCGAACATTTTGCCGGTGCGCCCGAAGCCTGACTGCACCTCGTCGGCGATCAGCAGGATGCCGTAGTGGTCGCACAGGTCGCGCAGGTCGTGCAGGAAGCGCGTCGGGGCGGGGACGTAGCCGCCCTCGCCCAAGACCGGCTCGATCACGATGGCGGCGGTCTCCTCCGGCGCGGTCTGCGACTTGAGCAGCGTGTTCAACTGGTTGAGGCAGTAGGCGCTGACCGCGTCGTCATCCATGCCCAAGCGATAGCCGTAAGGGTAGGGTGCGACGAAGATGCCACCGGGCAGTGGTTGATAGCCTGCGCGGTAGCCGGTCTTGGAAGTGGTCATCGCCATCGTTTGGGCGGTGCGCCCGTGAAAACTGCCCTGAAACACGATCACGTTCTGGCGCTTGGTCGCCTGCCGCGCCAGCTTGACCGCGCCCTCGACCGCTTCCGCGCCGCTGTTGGAGAGGAAGAAGCTGTCCAGCGACGGCGGCGTGATCTCGTTGAGCAAGTTGGCGAGTTCAATGGCGGCGGGCGAGACGACGATGTTGATCTGCCCGTGAATTAGGTTGGCGGCTTGCTGCTGGATCGCCGTGACCACGCGCGGGTGGCTGTGACCGGTATTGGTCACGCCGATGCCGCTGGTGAAGTCGATGTAGCGCTTGCCGTCGGCGTCGTAGAGGTAAATCCCTTCGCCGCGCACCGGCTGAACGGTCGTCAGGTGAGTCCAGACCGGCGAAAGGTGGTAGAGCGGATCCGTTGACATTAGGTCATGCCTCGTAGAGTGAGTGGCGAGCAGTCGTTTGTCTAAATTCTAGTCGAAATCTCGGTATTCTTAAACTTTGCTCTTTGCTTTATAACGAATAGAATTGAAAGCGTGCTCGATTATAGCTGCTGTTTGCCAATAGGAGTTCGTCCATGAAACGTGCGACCTTGCTGATCGTTTTACTCTTAGCTCTTGCCGTCATCCCGCTGGTGCTGGCGCAAGAGATCACACCGGAACCTACGCCTGTAGATACCGCTGTGCCCACCGACGTCCCGACGGATGTTCCAACTGACGTTCCGACGGATGTCCCGACTACTCCACCAAACACCACCGAAGAACCAACCCTGCCACCGGTCACGACCGAAGAGCCAACGGTGGAAGTCACCGGCGAAGTCACCCCGACGGCGACAGTAGTTTACGTGCCGCCGCCGCCCTTCAAGGCAGATCCAACCCTGCGGATCGCCATCATCACCGCCTACGCGCCGGAGATCGCCGCGCTGCTGCCTTACATGCAGGTCACGAACACTTACACCTTTAACGGGGTCGAGTTCAAGACTGGCTGGATCGCCGGGCACGCGGTCGTGTTATTCACGAGCGGCGTGAGCATGGTGAACGCGGCGATGAACACCCAGTTGGTACTTGACCGCTTCAACATCCAGCGGATCATCTTCAGCGGTATCGCGGGGGGCGTCAATCCTGCCTACCAGATCGGCGATGTGGTGATCCCGCAGCAGTGGGCGCAGTATCAAGAGTCGGTTGCCGCCCGCCAACTGCCGGACGGATCGTATGCGCCGCCCGCTTGGGTAACGACACCGTTCCCGAACTTCAACTTCTCGTTCCCGCAGATGGTTAACGTTAGGCGCGCCAACGATACCGCAGGCACGGATATGTTCTGGTTCGCGGTCGATCCGGCGATGCTGGCGACCGCGCAGACCGTCGCTGCCGACACCACGCTGCTGAGCTGCACCACCGATAACGTTTGCCTTGACGTTCGACCGGTTATTCGCGTCGGGGGAAGCGGCGTCTCCGGGCAGACCTTCGTCGATAACGCCGAGTACCGCGATTACGTCGCGGCAACCTTCAATGCCGACGCGCTCGACATGGAAACCGCTGCTGCCATGCAAGTCGCTTACGCGAATGGCGTGCCTTTCCTCGCCTTCCGCAGCCTCTCCGACCTTGCGGGTGGCGGTTCAGGCGAGAACGAAATCGGCACCTTCTTCGGCTTGGCTGCCGACAACGCCGCGCGCGTGACGGTCGCTTGGCTGACGGCTTGGTAGACTGTCTACTGTAACCGTAGGGGCGGGAACTCAGTCCCGCCCCTACCATGAAGGGATCCCCATGCTGCAAATCGACCACGTGATCATCGCGGTGCGCGACCTCGTCGCCGCCAGCGACGACTATGCCGCGCTCGGCTTCAGCGTGATCTATGGCGGACGCCACGCCAGCGGATCGACCCACAACGCGCTGATTAGTCTTCAAGATGGCGCTTATCTCGAACTGCTCGCTGCGACCGGCGAACCGGCGCAGCCCGGTTTAACCGACTTCAGTCCGCTGCTGGCGCAGGGCGAGGGCTTGGTCGGCTACGCCGTGCGCTCGCACGATCTACAGGCAGACGCCGCTGAACTGCGCGAACGCGGCATCGCCGTCGGCACAATCCGCGAAGGGCAGCGCCAGCGCCAAGACGGGATCGACCTGCACTGGTACATCGCCAGCATTGGATCGGAGATGCTGCCATTCTTGATCGAGGACATCACGCTGCGTTCGCTGCGCGTGCCCGACGATGCCAGCGCCGTCAATCACGCTAACGGCGTCAGCGGCATCGCCGAACTGGTCGGCGTGGACTTAGTGTCGCTGAGCGGCAATCAGCATCCGCAAGCGCTCAAACTGAAAGCCGCCCAGCCGATCACGTTTGACCTCGCCAAGACTCACGGGGTTGTGCTGACGGCGGTGGTGTAGGAAGACCTAACCTCACCCCCCGACCCCCTCTCTACGCAGTGGAGAGGGGAGAAAAAAAGCGGTTAGGGTGCGGCGTAGGGCTTGACTCGCCGCCACATCATCAAGGCGAAGCTGACGACCGCGCTCAGTTCGAGCGCGCGCCCGACGAAGGGCAGCCAGTCGATGCTCAGCCACGAATTGAGCACGACAATCGCCAAGCCGGTGTTCAGCAGCAGATAGGCGACCCAGCCGAAGCCCTCGCGCCCGTAGCGCGGCGCTTTGGTGAAGCGCGGCAGAATCCAGAAGGCGATGCCCATCGCCAACTGCATCGTCCAGCCGAACAGGACAATATCGACGTGCGCCGGACGCAGCCGCCAGATCAGCGGGTCGAAGGGGATGCCCTTGTTGAACAGGATCAGCGCGCCGAAGGTGAAGCCAATTCCCAGTTCGAGCAGGGCGGTGCGCACCATCGTGACGGTCAAGCGAGGCATCTCACCGCTCCTTGATCCGTCCCCACGTGTTGATGACGAAGCCCCACCCGGCGATCAATTGCAACACTGCCGAGAGCGCCAGCACCCAGCCGAGATTCCAAGTCGGCTGGATGATCACCAGCGGCTCGCTGATGGCGCGCAGGACTAACCCGGCGTTGAGCAGCACGAACACCGCCCAACCGAGCCGTTGATTGCCGCGCGGCTTCTCTTTGGTGAGCTTGGGGAACATCCAGAAGCCGACGCCCATGATCAACTGCGTCACCCAGCCGACCATCAGCAAATGCAGGTAGACCGGATAGAGCAGCGAAATCGTCGGCGGCAGCGAAGTGATCACCGGGCGCGCGACCGTCAGCGCCCCGGCGATCAGCGCGAGGATGAAGTCGATCAGCCCGGCTTTGATGAACGCGCGGGATAACGGTGGCACAAATAAACCCCTCATCCCCCGACCCCTTCTCCCACGTAAACGGGGAGAAGGAGAGAAAGGCGGGTATGGATTGGCGAAGGGTTCTAGGTTAACGCAGATAGAATAGGTCGTCTATGCCGATTGCGACGCTTTCGGCGTGACGGAAATCAGTCCGTTAGCGCGTCCAATTCTTCTCATGAGCTGGGCGCGATCTTTGTAGTGCGTTGGCGCGGCGATGGCGCGGCGCAGGTAATCGGCGTCGCGCAGATCGCGGTCGTAGAAAGCGCGGTACATCTCCAGCGCGAGGATCGTCTCGCCCTGATACGGCTCCAACGTCACCGGATCGCCCACCTGTACCGCGCCCGCCTCGATCACGCGGCAGTAGACGCCGGGGCGCTCGGCTTGGCGGAAGCGCTTGAGCCACTGCGGATCGTCCATGCGGTAGGCGAAGGTCGCGCAGGGGATGCGCGGCGAGGTGATTTCGAGCAGGACAGCGCCCACCCGCAGTCGATCCCCGATGCGCAGGTCGCCGCTGGCAAGGTCGCTGATGGTCAGGTTCTCGCCGAAGGTGCCCGGTTCGAGCGCGCGACCGAGTTCCGCCGCCCACCAATCGTAATCCAGCGTGCCGTAGACGTAGACTGCTTGATCGATGCCGCCGTGATTCTCGACGTCGCAGATGGCATCGTCCGCCAGACCGAGCGCGCCGATTTGCACCGGGTCGCTCACGGGCTGCTTGAAAATGCCGGTCGTGCCGTGCTTCTTAATGATGGTTGGCATGGCTCTGACTTTGCCGAGGTTAACGCTGATCAACTGCATCATAGGTTCAGATTCCCAATCGTGAGATAACAATTCCGGATGTCGATTCTAGGCGTAGGGGCACGCTATAGTGTGCCCCTTGACGGGAAAATCAGTGGGGTGATCGCGCTTAGCCAGCCATGACTCAGGGGATGATGCCGAGTTCGCGGGC
Organism: uncultured Chloroflexia bacterium; assembly: GCA_963848465.1. Classification (GTDB taxonomy): domain Bacteria; phylum Chloroflexota; class Anaerolineae; order Aggregatilineales; family Phototrophicaceae; genus Flexifilum. The sequence continues at coordinate 249,361 of CAWKDY010000009.1, forward strand.
TTCGTCGTAAGAGAGCGGACCGCGTTCGCGGCGCGTTTCGTTGGCGATCTCCGCCAGCTTGTCCGGATCGAACAGGTCGTCAGCGGCGGACTCGTCGAGATTGTCGAGCGACAAGTGATCGAATAGGCTCAGGTCGAGATTCTGAATCGGCTCGAAGTGGATCGGCTCCGGCTCCGGCAGCAGTTCGGGTTCAAGGCTAACCCATTCCTCGGCGCGCTCGATTAACGGTTCCGGCGCTTCAACGATCTGCTCGCTTTCGAGGTCGAGCGGTTCTTCCTCGTCTACCGTCGGCATGGTGAAGGCGAAGGCGCTCATGCCGAGGATGGCGACCAAATCCTCAGCGCCGCGCCGCCCGAAGCGGTTGACTGCTCCGAATTGGCGGTTGCCGATTTGCCCGTCGAAGATCAGACACATGAAGTGGTGAAAGCCGACCGAAAGCACGAACACGTCGAAGGTCTCGCCGTCGTAGAAATGGAGCGCCGAGGGTTGTCCGCCGATCAACTGCCCCATGTCGAAGGTGGTCTTGGTCGTGGGCAGGAGCGCTAGCGTCAGCGCCTCGCGGTCGAGATAGCCGACCGCGCCCCGTTCGAGCACGATATCCCCGGCGCGGTTCGCCAGCATAATCGCCATCGCGCCGATATCGGTCAGCAGCGTGTCGATGACGCGGGCGGCGGCTTTGACATCCAGCGTGGGAATCGGTCCCAAGTCGGTGAGGATGATCTCGGCAGCGGGCTGCGCGACCGGGACGTAAGCGGCGGCAAGGTCGCTGCCGTCGAGTCCGGCTTTGAAAAAGCGCATGAATTGGGCGGGATCAAGCGGGCGGTGCAGGTAGACGAAGGGCGCTTCGCGGCGGAAATCGTCGTCGAGTTCGGCGGGGTCGTCCGGCGCGGCAAGGACAATGATCGCTGTCACAGGCGATGCTTGCTTGACCGCCAGCGCGAGACTGATGCCATCCATACCGTCACGCAAGCTCAACGTGGTGATCAGTAGGCGGCAGGATCTGCCTTCAATTTCGGCGAGCGCATCCGCGCTGCTGGGAACGTCGATTTAAATCACCGGCTGTCCAGTGAGATCAACTGCCGAGCGCACAATCTGCGCAATTACGCCAGTCGGATCAACCGTGACGACACGCGCTAAAGAAGCCATTTCCCTAACCCATAAACTGGTAAAGCGGAAGAACTATCCCCCAATTATAACGGCAAACCGGCTGCCCGTCTCATCGAGCGCCTTAATTTTCTGGCTTGGTGGCTAGGCTAACATGTGGATGACGGCGAAGGCATAGCGCCCGTGCGCGTTGTAATGCTGGTACAAGCAGGGCGAGCGGCGAGCGCGCTCGTAGATGCGGGAGTCGACGATCAGCAAGTTGAGCAGACGGAGCGTCCCTTGCCTGAGCGTCAGGGCGTGATCGCGCAGCCCGGCGCGGGCAGCGGGCGTTGGCAGCGGCACGAGCATGGTCTGTTCGGCGGCGCGCCTGAGTAACTGCTCTCTAGCGAGCTGCTGGCGCACGGGCGGGGCAAGCGTGTCAAAGCGCAAGCTGCGGGCGATGTCAGCGTCGAGCTGCTTGTCACGTAATTCCTGCATAACCGTGTGCTACCTCGCTGATGTGGTGACTTTCATCTAGGCGGCGGCGCAGATTTTCGCGCGCATAGTAGAGTCGGCTTTTGACCGTCCCGACCGGGCAGTCTAGAATTTCGGCGATCTCGTCTAAATTCAGGCTACTCAGGTAATGTAGCACGATCACGACCCGCTGGTTAAACGGCAGTTCGCTGATCGCCTGACGCACCTGATGCTGCACCTCGCTGTTCTCCGCCAATTGATCCGGCGCGTGCACCGAGGGAGACATGAGGTGATCGACGAGCGCTTCAAGGGAAATTCGGCGTTTCTGACGCCGCGAAATCCAAGTATAGCTTAAGTTCACGGTGACGCGGTACAGCCAAGGGGCGAGCGGGAGCGAAACGTCGATGCGGTGAGCATATTGGTGCAGCTTCAAGAAGCAGTCCTGCGCGATATCTTCGGCGACAGCGCTGTCGCGCGTGATGGCAGCGGCAGTACGGTAAACTTGAGGATAGTAACGGTCAAACAGAGCACCGAGGGCGTCTAAATCGTTCGCCCGCAGATGCTCGATAAGATCCGCATCGCTCAATTCGTCGTTGATCAGGTTCATCAGGGACTCCAAATCTTAAGCTGCGCGCGACAGCTCCCAAATATTATGAAAACCAAAGCTCTATTTGTTTAATTTAGCAAGGTTTGCCAAAATTGATAGCTAACTTAGTTATACAATTTTGAGACAGTTTAAACAAGGTTTGCTCATTATTGGGTTTACATCCACAAGCCGCAAAAATAGGCGTTTGTTCAAATTGAATGATCCGGCGGTGATCGGTTGTTGAAGTGACCAAACTGGCAGGTTGAATTAAAAGAGGCGGAACTCAGTCCGAGTCCCGCCTCGAGGGCTTATGGCAGCCAGCGAATGGTGCTAATTCCCACCGGCTGGCGGGCACCGGCACCACGTTGAGTTGTTCGGTGGTCACGGTTCCGTCGGCGGTTTGGGCGCGCAGCGTATAGGAGATGCTGGGGGCATCCGGCGGCAGCGGGATGCTCAGCGAGCCGGTCGATGGCAGTTGAGTGAACAGCGTCTTGGGTCCGTCCTCGACGTTGGCGAGCAACTGGACATTGGCGGCGTCTTCCGCCTGCCAGTTGAGCACGATGTTCCCCGGCTCAGCCGACTGCGTGTCGGCGCTGAAGCCCATGCCGGTCGCTTCACTGCTGGCTTGAGCGGGCACGACTTCAGCCGCCGGAGCGACGCTCAGCGGCTCGACCGTGCCGGGTCCCTGAAGCACCGGACGCGAGACGATCAGCAGCTCGCCGATCACCGGGATGGTGATGTCCGCCCAATCGTAGCGCGTGCCGTCGGTCGCGCTGACGAGGTTCAAACGATAGTGGAGCGCGGCTTTCGAGAGGGTCGAATGCGGGATGATCGCGCCGTCGCCGGTCGAGGGCAGCCACGAACCGTAGCCGGTAACGTCGATCCGAAAGCCATCCTGGTTGGGATCGAATAGCTGCTCGAAGATGAGCTGTGTATCCGGGTGGCGGTTGGCGATCTCCCACGAGATGTTGATTTTCGCGTTGCTGAAGACCAGCAGGTGCGTATCAACGCCTTCTACCGGCGTCGTGAACGAGACGATACTCGGATCACCCGCCGATTCGTCCGAAGCGTAGGGGATGGTCAAGTACTGCCGCCCGACGATCTGTCCCCGGCTGGTTTTGAGCGTCATCCGGAAGGTGGGCGCGCCGTAATCATTGGGCGCTACCACGTCGATCAGCTTGGTGCCGTTCATTTGCAGCGCTTCGTGCGAATCGAGCACGGAAATCCACCGATTCTGATGGTAAGTGTCGATGTCGATCCGGTACTGGGCGTTGCCGTTGAGGGTGCGCCACGTCAGCGTGACTTGAGCCGTGCCTGCTTCGACAGCGGCGTAGTCGAGCGCGGGGGTGTCGGCGGTGAATTCCACAATCGCCGGAGTCAGCGAACCAGTCTGGCGATCAGGCGCGGCGGCAGCGCCAAATACGGTCAACATGATTACAGCGATGAAAAGTAGCCTGCCTGCCGCTCGGACCATAACCCACTCCTTGTGGTTTTCCGTTCCTACTCTTTAATATCATAGTGAACCACGCCAACTTATGCAACGCGACGATCGTGCTTTGCGTATAAATTTACAAAGGAAAGAGGTGAATCATGAATTCTGGCGACCGTCTTAAAGCGATCTTCTTCATTTGGGCGGCATTTGCGGTGGCGACGACCGTCACTTTCTTTGGGAATAGCCCTGACGTCATCACGCTGTTCTTGGGCTTGATCTACGGGGCGGCGGCAGCAGGATCGACGGTCGCGGTGATGCTCGCGCCGATGGAGGGGATTAGCGCGGCGCAGATGGCGCAAGCGAGCAAGCAGAAGCGTGGCAATGTCGAGCGGCTGCTGAATTCGCTCAACGAGGACGAACTCGATCACCTGCGCGAGCGGCTGTCGGTCGATGACGGCGACGGCGAGATGGTCTCGCTCGATCACCTGATGCGCGAGCGCAGGGAGCGACGGTGACTTTGATGTGCTGATGTGTCAGCACATCAAATGTTTCACAACGCTTCGCTTTGCTGAAGGGCTTGATATATGAGCGCTTGGAGCTTGCGATAGTCGGAGCGAACAACTCGCCAATCGAGCCATGCGGTTGGGACGAACATAACAGAGAAGAAAATTAGGATTAACCCAACATCCATTTGAAACAACAAGGCAATACACATCAGAATCAAAAAATTCGAAAGCCAAGACATCAAGAAACCACTCGTAAATTTACTCTTGATGATCGTTTTACCTAGATGGTTATCTTGATAGATAGTTCCAGTAATTTTGATGCTTCGACGGCTCACGCCTCCGTACCGGAACTGGTCGATCTGAAATTCATAGCTGTCATCGCTGATTTTTTGCGATCTTATTGCGCGGCTTGAGGAAGCCAAGCGCTTCTGTTTAGGCTGAGATAGGGAACTTAGGCGCTCGATACAATTTGGCAATGAGGCGTCAAGCGACACTTCAAAATAGCGCGTGAACCGCAGTTGAATCGAAAATAGAGATAAGCAGATTTTGTTGTCGTTGAGCAGTCATAGCGTATTTCCGCGATTTCGGCGATGGTCGAATCCAGCACGGGGATTGGTGCGTCGGTTAGCTCGCCTGAAGCGCCTCGAAAACCAGAGAACGGAGCCTGCGCCGATCCGCCCAAGATTGGAGCCCATAAATCAAGCCGACAGCGATAATGATCGCGATCCAGCCGAGACTTGGTCCAGAAAGAGAAGCAAGCAAAATCATGATCAGCGAAGCCCAGAGCAAAATCAGCAGCACACCATTGATAAATCGACCGGTGATCACGGTTTTTTCCGACCAACTATCTCTGAAAATGCTGCCTTTGCATTTTACGCTGGCATAAGTCATGCCACGACCATAACGGTTGAAGCAAATCTCGAAATCATAGGTGGTGCCGTCTATCGCTTCAGTCCAAACATCTTGGCTGTAAGGATACCAAAAACCGCTGTAAGGTTGCTTTAAGCTCAGTAGGTGATTGACACATTCCTGAGGTGTTGTATCGACCATCATTTTGAAATCTTGCGGGAAGAACAGACTATCCCACCAAAACCCCTGTTTCCGTTTCGGTTTGGCGAACATCGAGGCGATCTCTACGATCCGCGAGTACTAATTCATTGTAAGCCCGCCGCCGACGCCTCGCCCCCCCAATTACTTGGATGATGCTTATCTCTCCTGACCCGTTAAATAACTTTAAAGAACCTCACCGTTGCCGTGAGTTCGCTCGTCTGCTATAATGACGCCGATCATTTCGACAAGCGAAGATTTCCCCTGAATGAACGAAAAAGTTATCCAGACGCTCGAACTGCACAAAATCCTTGACCGTCTGGCACAGTACACGACCTTTTCCGCCGGAGCCGACCTCGCCCGCGACCTGATCCCGACGGTCGATCTCGACGAGGCGCGCAACTGGCAGCAGGAAACCACCGAAGCGCGGCTGATGTTCGCCAACCAGTTCCACGCCTCGCTGGGCGGCGCGCGCGACGTGCGCGAACCGGCGCTGCTGGCGGATCGCGGCATCATGATCGAGGCGACGGTGCTGCTCGACATCCGGCTGACGCTGCGCCGCGCGACTACGCTCAAGCGCACGGTGGGACGGATGGCGGGCGTCTATCCGCTGCTGGCGGAGATCGCCAACGAGCTAGAGGAATGCACCGCGCTGCAAACCGAAATCGAGCGCGTGCTCGACGAAAACGCGCAGGTCAAGGACAGCGCCAGCCCGCAGCTCGCCGTCATCCGGCGCGACCTCAAGATCGCGTTTGATCGGCTGCAAACCAAGCTGCGCCGGATGGTCAGTTCGAGCAGCAACCAAACGCTGCTGCAAGAACCGCTGTTCACGATGCGCAACGGGCGCTACGTCATCCCGCTGAAAGCCGATTACAAAGGCAAAATCCCCGGCATCGTCCACGACTCATCGTCGAGCGGGGCGACGCTCTGGATCGAGCCGCTGGAGACGGTCGAACTCAACAACCGCTGGCGCGAACTCCAACTGGACGAGGAAAAGGAAGTCCGGCGGATTCTGCTGGCGCTGACCGACATGGTGGCGCACGACGCGGAGCACATCGTGCGGACGGTCGAGGTGCTGGGCTATCTCGACCTCGTGTTCGCCAAAGCGCGTTATGCCGAAGACCTCAAAGCGGTCGAGCCGGAACTGCTGCCGATTCAGCCGCGCCGCGAAAACCCGGATCATCCCGGCAGCACGATTTACCTGCAAGGCGCGCGCCACCCGCTGCTGAGCGGCAACGTCGTGCCGATTGACGTCGAGTTCGACGAGAATACGTGGGTGCTGGTCGTGACCGGACCGAACACCGGCGGCAAGACGGTCTCGCTCAAGACGGTCGGCTTGCTGGTGCTGATGGCGCAGATCGGGCTGCACCTGCCCGCCGAGCAAGCCAAGCTCTCGGTATTCGAAGGGGTCTACGCCGACATCGGCGACGAGCAAAGCATCGAGCAGTCCCTCAGCACCTTCTCCTCCCACATGACCAACACGATCCATATTTTGCGCGAAGGCGACGAGCACTCACTGGTGCTGCTGGACGAGCTAGGTGCGGGCACCGACCCGGCGGAAGGCTCGGCGCTGGCGCGGGCGATCCTCAACTATCTGCGCAACCGTCACGTGACGACGATGGTCACGACGCATCATCCCGAACTGAAAGTCTACAGCGTCGAGACGCCCGGCGTCCGCAATGCCAGCGTCGAGTTCAACCTCGAAACGCTCGCGCCGACGTACCGCTTGATCGTCGGCTTGCCCGGTCGCTCGAACGCGCTGGCAATCGCCCAGCGGCTCGGCTTGAACGAGACGATCATCGAGGACGCGCGCGGGATGGTTGCCACCGACGATTTGGTCGCCGACGACCTGCTCGACGAAATCCACCGCACGCGCGAGGACATCCGCCGCAAGCAGGAAGCGATCACGCTGATGCGCGAGGAAGTCGAAGCCGAGCGCGCCGAACTGCGCGCCAACCTGAGCAGCGTCGAGGACGAGCGCCGCGACATCATCGCGGCGGCGCGGCGCAACATGCAGGGCGAGATGGAAGAATTCCGGCGCGAACTGCGCCGTCTGCGCAACGAAATGCGCGACGCCTCGCTGCCGCTGGAGAGCCTGCGCGCCGTCCAGCAGACCGCCGATAACGTCGATAAGTTCTTGCGCCAGCCGCTCGAAAATGGCGACAAAGCCCCCGCTCCGCTGGACGACTGGACGCCGCGCCTCGGCGATGCCGTCTGGCTGGAAGCGCTCAAGGCGGAAGGCACGATCATCGAACTCGACAAAGACGAGGCGATGGTGCAGATCGGCTCGCTGAAAATTCGCGCCAACCTGCGCGACTTGAAGAAGCCGACCCGCGCCGAGCGCAAGGTCAACCAGCGCCGCCGCGTGACCGCTTATGCGCCCACCAACGACCTGACGATCCCCAAGGGGCAGTCGCCGGGGCTGGAACTCGATTTGCGCGGCGAGCGGGTCGAGGAAGCGCTCGAAAAGCTGGACAACTACATCGACGCCGCCTATCTCTCCGGCATCCCCTTCGGGCGGATCATTCACGGCAAGGGGACGGGCGCGCTGCGCAAAGCGGTGCAGGATCGCGTCAGCCAGCACCCGCTGATCTCGAAGGCGGTGTCTGCGCCGCCCAAAGAAGGCGGCGACGGCGTGACCCTCATCTACATGGTGCCGACGGTGTAACATCAAACCCCTCACCCCCTGCCCCCTCTCCCACGCAAGCGGGGAGAGGGGGTAAAAGGCTTGTCCGAAATTAGAATCTGCCTTGCGCCGCTGGCGGTTTAAACCGCCAGCTAGGGAAAAACTTAGCGACCCACTGAAGGGGTCGCCGTTCGAACCGAGCACGAGTTGCCCCTTTAGTGGGCGATGAATTTCGGTAGCCGAGGGATTAATCCCTCGGTGGCGAATTATTATAGGACAAGCCTCTATGTGTGCGCCCTCGACCGGGCAGACACGCAGGTCTGCCCCTACGATCTTGTATCGGCGTAGATCTAGCCTTCTGCTTTAGTGGCAACCGGGCTGTAGATCTCCCACAGATTCCCTTCTGGATCACGGAAATAGGCGGTGCGAATGCCCCAATAGCGATCTTCCGGCGCTTTGGTGAACTCGACCCCGTTCGTCTTGAACTGCTCGTAAGCCGCATCGACGTCGGCGACTTCAGTGCAGAGCATGACACGGTCGGTCTTGCCGGAGGGAGCCTCGAATGCGCCGAACAATTCGACGGCTTTGGGCATCGCTTGGAGCGCGAAGTTCTGGTCGGCGAACTTGAACGCCGCGAAATCGGACTCCAGCAGGGCAACTTCCAGCCCAAGCTGATCCCGGTAGAACGCCAAACACTTCTCAAAATCCTGTACGAACAATACGACTGCTGTGACCCGGTTGAACATTGGGAATCGCCTCTCTCATGTGGTCGGATGCTGGTTCGCTTCACATCCTAAATGATACACTTGTTCTGATTGTGATGCAGGTGACCGTGATTGGACGGATTTGCACCCCGGCGTCGGTGCTTCCATGCACTTGATCCGTTCCCACTACAATTTTCCTACCTTCACCCTAATCACCCAGCATCAACGCGCGCGTTATCCCAAACCGGGGCTATAATAGGCGGGATACTGCGTGATTTATCCAAAGATTATTGATGTCCCGTTTCCGCTTCTTATTCCTGATCGTCGTGTTCGCCACCTTCGGCTGTCGCCCACAGCGACAGGCAGCCGTCCCGGTGCCGACCAAGGCGGTGCTGCCCTCGGTCTACCAGCTTGA
>CAWKDY010000010.1:0-44311 GCA_963848465.1 uncultured Chloroflexia bacterium
CGAAACCCTACGAATTATTGATGCCAACACCAATGCGTCGCGGCGTCTGGGCTACAGCCGCGAGGAATTGCTGCAACTTACGCTTCTTGATGTTGAAGTAATCTGCGACTCGGATTTCAAGAATAATCTTGCGTGGGAGTCGACTTTTAGTGGCACGCGCGTCTATGAGTGTGAACTCCGGCGCAAGGATGGCTCTGTCGTACCGGTGGAGGTCAGCAGTCGTCTCGCTGGGCAATGATCAACGAGAAGTCTTGCAGAATTTCGCGCGGGATAATCCCCGAACTCCGACAGGCAGAGGACCAACGCAGGGAACTGATCTTGGAAAAAGAACGGATAGAGATACTCACCGATTTTATCTCCCAAGCATCCCATGAATTCCGGACGCCCCTGACTATCATTCAAACCAGTACCTATGTATTGGGAAAAACTTCCGATCTAAGAGCAAAAAACTCGGAAGGTTCATCACATCGAGACTCAGATCAATAGCATCATCACGCTGCTTGATTCGCTGACACTGATGGCTCAACTCGATGGCGGCGGTCAGGATTTTCGGTTTGCCCAAGTCGATCTGAATGAAATCCTTCGCGGAGTTTGCTATGCGCTGCAATTGGCGTTTCCGGGGGGGAATCTTAACTTTGCGCTTGAGTTAAGCGAGGAACCACTGTTCTTGCAGGGCGATGGTGAGTATTTGAGACAAGCATTGCGGCGAATTGTCGAAAACGCCGTCCGTCACTCATCCGCAGGCGAGGCAATCACGATTTGCTCAGATCATCGAGCGGGAAAGGCTGTTGCGGAAATCATCGACGGCGGCGATGGCATCAGTGCTGAAGCGCTTCTCCACATTTTCGAGCGCTTCTATCGGGCTGACAAAGCCGGTACGACTCGCGGTTTCGGGCTGGGACTGCCGATTGCCCAAAATATTATCGAACTCCATCAGGGGAGCATAGAAGTGGAAAGTGAAGTGTCAAAGGGAAGCACGTTTCGGATTTTATTGCCCCTCATGGAAACTCCTCAAAAGCTCTCGGCACTTTAGGAGATCGAAGGCGCATCGTAACCTGAATAGGAAGTTCAAAACCCGACTTCAGCACTTACCACCACGTTTTTAATCACCGCAGCCCGGTCAGCTTGGACACACTGCTCCAATAAAATCAGCCTCGGCAAGCGCCGGGGCTGATCCACTTCCTGACCGGGTGAGGTCGCCAGTTACTTGATGCGCTCGCAGAATTCGACTTTTTCGCCGTCGGGACCACGCACGACAAAGTAACGGATCCCCTTCTCCCAGAAGGGCAGAAAGACCGGCGCATCCTCGATTGTCTCCAGCCCGGCGGCGTGGACTAGCCTCGAAGATCGGCTCGATCTGGTCGACGTCCAGCGCGAAATGATCGACGTGCCCATCCGCGCGCGTCGTCAGCTCCGCGCGCTCAGCGCCGACCAACTGGTACAACTCCAGCACGAAGTCGCCCAGCTTCATCATCCTGACCTAAATCGGTTCGGTGTCGGTCGGCAGCGTGGTTGACATGATCACCGAGAAACCCAACCGCTCGTAAAAGCTTACCGACTGCTCAATCTTGGTTACCGGCAGCCCCAAATGTTGGAAGCCGGTCACGTGTTCCTTAATCATTTTTGGCACCTTTCAGCATACTCTAAATCACCCTATACCCTTATTTTAGCGTCGAACCGCCGGCTCGATCCAGTATCGTTTGTAATAACAGGATGAAGTCTGTACAAGATCGCCAATTGCAGCTTAGTGGTAAGCTAGAAGGCGATGATGTTGCAAACAGGAGCGAATTGAGCATGACAACACCCGAAGCCGAGCCAACGAACCCGCCGGAAGGCGAAGCGACGCGTCCGAAGATCAAGCGGCGGCTGAGCGAAGCAGCCCAGCGAAGTGCCGCTCGACCCGAAAGAAGAAGCCCGCCGCCGCAGCAAAGAAGACCTCGCGCGCAAGCGGCGCGGACTGCGTAGCTCACGCGGTAAGCGCTAGGTCGGCAGCGCGCCGCATTAGGTCGCGCGCTGCCTCGCTGTTGATTTCCGGTCTTCCCCAGACCGGAAATCGAAGTGACATTTGATACTAACCGCAACAAGAAAAGTCATGTATTGTCGAGTTAGGGTGTTGTGATCCCTCAGCTGCGTCGTGAGTGCGAGGCTCGGCGACCACGCGCCGATTTTAACGTTGGTGTCCCTGCACCCACGGACGTGTGCGGGGAAAAGAAACGATGAGCAATTCGAGTGGAGCTAGACCGCCAGCTTCGGCACCCCTTATTTCTTTGCCACCCGATTCGCTTGTCTTGCCAGACCAGCGGAAAAGTTACGGCGAGCCTAGCGCCGTCGCTGACGACTACGCGAGCCATCTCTCCACTAAACCACAACTCGGTATCCTGCGGATTTTCCACCAAGGTTCATCCCCGCAAAGCGATTTTCATGATCACGTCTATTGTTCCCATCGCAAAGGGATTTTGAAGCATGAAGACCGTAATTGCACTTTGTTCGCTCTTGGTTCTGTTGTTTGGTGTTTCTCCGGGTTTTGCTCAGGAGAACAGTCGTCCGGTCATCACGTCGAGCAACGGTCAGCAAGTCGTCGAGAAAATTCGTCTGGGGCGCGGGTCGGCGGAACACGTAGCCTATTCGCCCGATGGACAGATGCTCGCCGTCGCCAGTTCAGTCGGGGTGTGGCTCTATCAAGCTTCGGCGCTGGATACCGGGACCGAGCCGCCGCTGATTCCGACACCCGCTGCGGCGGAGGCGCTGGCATTTTCGCCCGACGGCTCTACGCTCGCTATCGCCAGTGATCCGCAGATCTCTTCTGGGATCTGGCTTCGCAGCAGCTAACGCGCACGACCAAGATCAAGTCTGATAGCAACGCTATTGCTTTTAGCCCGGATGGATCGCTGCTGGCGATCAATCTCGGTTACAACGGTGTCTCGTTGTGGGATGTGCAAGCCGATGCCGAGCAAGCGACGCTGCCGGGGAACCTCAGCGCGATGCCGCGTTGGTGTTCAGCCCGGATGGACAGCTCATCGCCGGGAGCACATCGGATTACGCGGTGCATCTCTGGAAAGTCGCGGACGCCAGCGATACCGCGCTCGCAGGGCATACGCGCTACGTCTACGACTTCGCTTTCAGCCCGGACGGGACGCTGTTGGCAAGCGCCAGCTATGACGAGACGGTACATCTGTGGGACGTCGCCACTGGCAGCGAAATTGCCGTCCTCGTCGGAACCGACGAGCAGCCGGTCGCCGAAGCCTATGCCGTCGCTTTCAGCCCGGATGGCAGCGTGCTCGTGAGCGGGCACGCCGATGGCGGTGTGGCAGTGTGGGATGTTGCGAGCAAAACCGTTAAGACGGTCATCGATTCGCAGACTGGTGACGTGCTCGATATTGCTTTTAGCCCTGATGGGTCGCAGTTTGCAACCGCTGGCGCTCTACCCGCCGTACAGCTTTGGGATGCTGCCACTGGCGCGCAGATCGCGGCGGCGGTGGGGCATACCGCCTACATGAGCACGGTGAGTTTCAGCCCGGACAGCGCGACACTGGCAGCCACCGATTGGTCGAAGAATATCTGGCTGTGGGATACCGCCGCCATGCAGGAGCTAAATTTCACCACCCCGATCAACGGCATTCCATCGACCAGCGCGGACAACGTGACCAACGCGGCATTCTCGCCGGATGGCACGCTGGTCGCGGCAACCGATGGCTTTGACGTGACGCTGTTCGACGTCGCAACTCATGCCGAGGTGCGCAAACTGAGCGACTGTGTCGGAACTACCGCGAGCTTCGTTTTCAGCCCCGATAGTTCGCTGTTGGCGCTGGCAGCCAGCGAGGGCATGTGCCTGTTCAATGTGCAAACCGGCGAACTACTCGCTTCGTTCACGACCAGCGATTGGTCTAACAGCGTCGGGTTCAGCCCCGACCAGACCTTGATCGCGGTGGCGAGCAAGGATCAGACGGTTCACGTTTACGGTCTGCCCTGATTTCGATAGCAGGCGGGGGACGGTGATCGCCAGCGGCGATCACCGTTTTCACCGTGTGTCAAGGCAAAGATGCTCAAAAGTGTGGTATCATTTAGTGAGACTACTGCTCACCGATCATGCGATTAGATTGTTGACTTGGAGTCCTGATAGCACTTCCCACTCAAATCGCTCGATGGAACCTCCGCGATCTGGTCGGGGGTTTTGTTTTCTACCACCCGCAGCTATCCGCAGACGCAACTAACGAACGGCTATCATCCGCGCTAAGTTTTAGAAAGAAGGCAAACATGAATCTTGATACCGTGTCCTCGAAACATCTGAATGAACTTGAAGGATTAGTGCGGGAACTTCAGTTGGTGATGCGTAAGGCGAGCTTGCACAACGAACCGCTGGCGAAGTCACTGCACGAGTTTGAACTGGAATTGGGGCAGATACGCCGCACTCGCTTCGATGCCGCGAATCCCGAATACATTGGCTACTAGCACGCGCTTGGTTGAATTTACCCAATTAGGGAAGGAATCGGCATGAATAATCAAATCGGCACGGTTGAAATGCGAAGACGGCAAGTGATGCGCGGCGCGATTGCTGACGGGATTTTCACCAATCATCAAAGTGATGGGATTTGCGAACAACTCCGGGGCGAGGGCTGGCTCGAACCCGCCGAGCCGATCGTGTGGCGTCGGAACGTCAGCCGCGCTTCCGCGTATGTGCCGACTGAAAAGGCGCTGACAGAGTGGTATCAGGACGTTTCGCCGTGAGCAACGACCATCGGTACGGCAGTGTGGCGGCTCAGCAAGAGGAGCCTGCTTATGTCTGAAAGCACTCAACTAGACTATTTGGAATGGCAAGCGCTGGTGATCCTGTACCGGAACAAGGAGCGCTCGTCGAGTCCAACCCGCTATGTCGGCTTGCCTGCGACCGTGACCCGTCTGATCAAGCATCAGCCGCCACTGGCGGTATGGGTGGGCAAGCCATCGGAAAACCAAATTCACATTACGACCGAGGGAATCTCGTTTTACGAATTTGGAACTTAACAGCAGCGAGCCAAGCAGCCTTCCCGGACGACCATTAACGCGTTTCTACCCCTCATGTGACGCGGAATCTGACGCTGTTAGCCAATCTTGAGTCCACCCGCACTTGAGCAATTGAGCAGAGCAATGTACCATCTACAGGCGCTGCGCCTCCAAAACTGTAGATGTGACTTGCAGCATGACCGCTAAAATTACGAATGCTGAGAAAATCCGGCTTTTGCCGTGGAATATCGCGCTAAACGGCTTCAACAGCGTTTTCGCCCTGTTGACGTTCTTCGGGTCGGTATTTGTCCTCTTCCTCGACCAACTTGGCTCCAATAACTCGCAGATCGGCTTCTTACTGTCGATGATGCCGTTCTTTGGCATTGTCGCCATTTTTATCGCCCCGGCGGCGGCGCGGTTCGGTTACAAGCGCACGTTTGTGACCTTCTTCGGCATTCGCAAACTCGTCACCGCCTGTTTGCTGCTCACGCCGTGGGTGATGGCGCAGTTTGGCAAAGAAGCGGCGATCACGCTGGTGACGCTGGTGGTGATGGGCTTTGCCCTCTGTCGCGCGCTCGCGGAAGTCGGCAGCTACCCGTGGTCACAGGAATACATCCCCAACTCGATTCGGGGCAAACACAGCGCCGTCAACGACATGGTTTCGCGGATCGTCAGCATCTTGACGATTGCGCTCGGTGGTTTCATCCTCGGCTTAGGGACGGGGCTGGATCGCTTCATGCTGTTGTTCGCCATCGCCATTTTCTTTGGGCTGCTGGCGGTCTGGGCGGCGACTCATTTACCCGGCGGCAAACCGATTTCCGCCAGTGGCACCTCGTACCGCGATATGCTGCGCGTTTTCCGTGATCGCAACTTCAACCTGTATCTGATCGGCATTGGCGTGGTGACGCTGGCAAGCGCGCCGCTGGCGTTTTTGCCGCTGTTCATGCAGAACCAGATCGGCTTGAGCGACAGCGCGATTGTTTGGCTGCAAATGGGAACCATCGCCGGGGGCTTTTCGGCGACTTATCTGGTCGGCTGGGCGTCTGACCGCTACGGCAGCAAACCGGTCATGCTGACCGGGCTGGTCACGCGCGCGCTGCTGCCGCTCGGCTGGCTGCTGATGCCGCGCAACTCCGACTCCAGCTTGCTAGTGGCGCTGGTCATCGCTTTCCTGTGGGGCATTTCGGAGATCGCTTGGCTGATCGGCTCAGCGCGGCTATTGTTCGTCACCGTCGTGCCTTCGGAGAAAAAATCGTCGTACATGGCGGTCTTCTATTCCGCGATTGGCATCATCGGCGGTATCAGCCAGATTATCAGCGGGCACGTGCTCGACGCGACCGCGAACATCTCCGGTCAATTTCTGATCTTTCCGGTTGACCAGTTCACGCCGCTGTTCATCGTCGGCATGATCCTAACCGGGTCTGCCGTCTTTCTGTTCCGGGGTGTTCAGACGGGCAGCGAAGTCAGCGTGAGCGAGTTCGCCAGCCTGTTCACGCATGGGAACCCGCTGGGGGCGTTCGGATCGCTGATCCAATATCATCGCGCCCGCGACGAGCACGACGTCGTGGTCGTCACCGAGCGGATGGGGCAGACCAAAAGCCGCTTGACCGTCGACGAACTGCTGGAAACGCTCAAAGATCCGCGTTTCAACGTCCGCTTTGAGGCGACCATCTCTATCGCCCGCATGGGCAGCGATCCACGCTTGGTCGAGGCGCTGTGCAGCATGGTCGATGGCACCGAGATTTCGCTGAGCGTGATTGCGGCGTGGGCGCTGGGGCGGATCGGTGATGAGGCAGCGCTGCCGACGCTGCGTAACGGCTTGAATTCGCCTTACCGCTCAATTCAGGGACACTGCGCCCGGTCGCTGGGCACGCTCTGCGATACGAGCGTCGCGCCGCTGCTGCTGGATCGGCTCAAAGCAGAAAGCGATAAGGGGCTGCGGATTTCTTTCTCGTCAGCGCTTGGGAGTCTCCGCTGGCGCGCCGCGCTGCCGGTGCTGTTCGAGGTCTTGAAGACGACCGAGAATGAAGGCGCACGGATGGAACTGGCGCTTGCCATCGCGCGGGTGTTGGGGGAAGGCGAGCACCACTTCATCAACGTCGTGCGTCGGCTGCGGCTCGATCAAGGGACTGCTGCGGCGCAAGAGATCACCGCTTGGCGGAATAAGCACAACCGGACGTCAACGCCCGCTGAGCGGACGACGCTCGATGCCTGCGCCGACATGTTTGCGCGCGGGAATATGGACGAAGGCGCGAAGGCTCTGAGCGCCGCGATCAGAGTGCTGCCTCCAGATCCGAATGAGGTTGTGATGACGATCTTGAACGAGAGCGCGAGTTATCTGGAGAAAAACGGCGCTGAGCGAACCGAATATCTCGTCCTTGCGCTGCACGCGCTGCACAACGCTGAATAATCGGCGCTGATTTCGCGCCGCGTTTAGCTGCCGGACGATTGGCGGATGATCAGGGTCGCGGGCAGGACGACGTGCTGGGCAACGTGTGATTTGCGCTCGACGGCATCCAGCAGCAAGCCGGTGGCGACCGCACCTTTGTCGCGCAACGGCTGGCGAATCGTCGTCAGGGGCGGGTCGAGCCGGGTTGCGGTCGGCAGGTCGTCGAAGCCGACGACGGCAACGTCGTCGGGAATGCGGCAGCCGGTTTGCTGGAGCGCTTCGTAGATGCCGAGCGCCATGATATCGCTGGACGAGAAGATCGCATCGACCCCCTGATCGAGCAGTTGTTTCGTATTATCGTGGGCGATGCTGCGCTGAAAATCGCCATAGGCGATCAAGTCGTCGCGCAGACCGGCATCGCGCATTGCTTCCCTAAACCCCTCTAAACGTTCCACCGCGTCCATGTTGTCCATCGCGCCCGCCATGATCCCGATCCGGCGGCGACCATTGCTGATCAGATGCTCGACCACGGTGCGAGCGGCGGCGGCGTTGTCGATGGTGACGTAGTTGACGAGGTTGTCGTAGGTGCCGGGACGCTCGACCATCGCCAAAGGAATGTTCATCTCGATCAGATAGCCAATCAGCGAGTGATTGATGGCAGCAGAGGCGAGAATCACGCCGTCCATTAAGCCGTTTTGCAGGATGCGCCGGTAGAAAATGCCCTCATCCTCGCCGGACTGCCGCACCCAGAGCAGCATCGCGTAGTCGCGCTCGACGGTAGCGGCGGAGACCCCTTCCAGCAAGGCGGGGAAGTAATACGGATCGTTGAAAAAGACGTGATACTCGTGTGGGACGACGACCCCGATCACCTGCGTGCGCCCGGTCACCATCATGCGGGCGATGGTGTTCGGGTTATAGCGCTCTTCCTCGATGATCTTCAGGACGTGCTCACGGGTCTCGGTTTTGACGTTGGGATCGTCATTGATCACCCGCGAAACGGTGGAGCGTGAAACGCCCGCTTTTCGAGCAATGTCCTCTAAACTCGGTCGTTTTCCGTTTCTCACGTGGTTTCCTTACCAATGAGAGCGTGGGAGCGCTCCCATCTACCTTATCATAGTGAAGATTTCACTACTGTCAATACATGTTATAAAATTTTACGGGAATATAAAAGTCCGGCTTGCCGGACTTTTATATTCCTAGGAAAGATTAGGGGGAAAGGTCGTTGGGGTCGTTAGGATTGAAGCGCCGCGATGGTCGCGGGTTCGGTGGCGCAGTCGGGTTGACGCCGGGAGCGGTGCGCACTGATCCACAAGCTGAGACGGTGGGCGACTGAGGTCGTGTTCGCGTTTTCCCGAAGCAGCTTACCCAGTCGGTAATTTTCGGCTTCGCGTTCGTATTGGCGGCGCTGCACGGCGATTTCGAGTTCGGTCGGAAACATGCTCACCTCTTTCTGCTTGACCATACTTCTAGCATAGAGCGTAAAGAGGTTATAATCGGTCCTCATTGAAAACGAGTTTTATGAGTAGTTGCTGAGACCATGTACAGCCCGACGACACGCTTACTGACCCTGCTTGAACTGCTACAATCGCGCGCCGAAATGTCCGGTTCGGAGCTGGCGCAGCGCCTCGAAGTGGACGTGCGCAGCGTCCGCCGTTACGTGACCATGCTGCGCGATATGGGTATTCCGGTCGAGAGCGAGAAGGGGCGTTATGGCGCTTACAGTCTTCGACCGGGGTTTCGCCTGCCGCCGTTGATGTTCACCAACACCGAAATCCTCGCCGTGATCCTCGGCTTGATGGCGGTGCGGCGCTTGGGTATGGCGACCAGCGGTGGCAGCGAGAGCGCCGCTGCCAAGATCGAGCGCGTGCTGCCGGACGAACTGCGCCAACACGTTCATTCGCTGCAAGGCGTCCTCAGTCTCGACATGCCCGCCTATGCCTCGGTTGCCGAGGACGTGCTGGCGCGCTTCAGCATCGGCGCGTATACGCGCACGCGGCTCTGGATCACCTATCGAGGCGGAGAACGCGGTAGCCAGACCGAGCGAGCAATCGACGTCTACGGGCTGGTCTATCGCACCGGCTATTGGTATGCGGTCGGCTACTGTCATTTGCGGGAAGGGCTGCGCGTCTTCCGGCTGGATCGGGTGCAGCAGATTCAAGTTTTGGACGAGACCTTCACGCCACCTTCGGACTTCGACGCGCTCGACTACTTGATTAAATCGATTGCGACCATTCCCAGCGGCTACGAAGTGGAGGTGCTGCTGCGGGCGACGCTCGAACAAGCTCAGTATCGCGTCCCGCCGGACGTTGGCATCCTTGAGCCGACGGCGGACGGAATCGTGCTGCGCTGCTACGCCGATGGCTTGGAGTGGATGGCGCACTTCCTGATCAACACCCGCCTGAACTTCACCGTGATCCGCCCGCCCGAACTGCGCGCCAAGCTGCGCGACGTCGCTCATGGGATTATCGACATGGTGGCGGAAGTGCCGGGCTGAGGGTGGTAAGTAAGGCAGGATACGCTGTGTCTGATCTCATGGAGCGATGAGGGTAGAACTACAGGTGCAAAATGAACGAAACGTTCAATCAAATCAATCAGCTTTCGGATGAGCGTCTGAGCTTGTACCGGCTCGCCGGAAAGCAGCATTTGAGCGCTGCGCAGCAGCAGCGGCTGAGCGAGATTCCTAATCAGCTTGAAGACTTGTGGGATCAGTACCGCCGCGAGCGGGTTTTAGGTCAGCGGGGTCAGGATGAAAATCAGCGCGCGGCATAGTTTCTAGAGCCGCAAACAGAACCAGAATACTTGTAGGGGCGAGTGTGCAAGCGCACACCCGCCCCTAATTTATTTAGCTTTTCCGCCGCGGAGCGAAACTGCGTTTCGTCCTTCGCAGCGAAGTTTGGTGCGCCCCCTCTCCACACTGTGGAGAGGGGGTTGGGGGTGAGGTTTCCTTAGCCTTGTCCGACGACGATCTCCACGCTGTCGCTGGCGAGCGTCGTCCCGTCGAAGCGCGACGACGTCAGCGCGTTGATGCGCAGATGCGTGCCGGGGCTGATGCCGCGCAGTTCGATCAGCATCTGCCAGACGCCGTAATCACCGTCAACCGAGGGGTTGAGGTTGCGCGGCTCGTCGACCAGCACGTTCCCCTGTTGATCGACAATCTGGACGTGAACCTGATTCCCGTTGCGGCGATCCGCCGTCCCGGCGATCATCAGCGTTTGACCGGGGTCGGCAATCGTCCCCGGCAGCGGCGCGGTGATCTTGACGAAGTTGGCGGTGTTGGTCGGGTCGCCGTAGATCACGTGGATGCTGGCATAGGCGACGATCCCGCCGTTTTCCGCCGAGGTCGAGAAGGCGACGATTGAGCCGCGCGTACCTTCAGCGGTGTTGACTTGCAGTGTGATCTGCCAATCGCCTTCGCCACCCACGTCCGCCGTGTTGACGGTGGTCGAGTCTTCGGTGAGCACGTTGCCCGCGTCGTCGAGCGCGCGGACGACCACGTTGCCCTCGAACAGCCGCCCGCCGCGCCCGCTGATGGTGATCGGGTTGTCAAGGCTGACGGTCTGGTAAGGCAGCGGATCGGTGATGGTCACGAACGGACCGCCGTTATCTTGCCCGAAAATCACATTGACGGCATCGGCAATCGGCGCGCTGGCGTCGAACGGAGTCGGCACGTAGGCGTAAATCATCCCGCGCGACCCGGCGGTGGTCTCGACGTTCAACAGCGCCTGCCACGTGAAGTCGCCTTGGTCGTTGACCGGCGTGAGTACCGCCTGTGTTTCGGCGAGGACATTGCCCTGACCGTCGATCACGCGGACGAACACGTCGCCGTCGAAGGGACCGATCACGCGACCGTTGACTTGAACCTGACCGGACGGCGCGACCGAGCCATCCGCCGAGGGTTGAGTGATGAACAGCTTCTGCTCGGAGGGCGACTGCTCGATCACCACCACGTTGGAGCTAAACGTCACGTTGACCAGCGCGTCGGCGATGATCGCGCCGTTGCTGGGCGACTGCGCGACCGCGTAGATCGTGCCGCGCGTGCCGTCCGGCACCAGCAGGCTCAAACTCACCTGCCATTGATTGCTGGTCGCGCGGGTTGTCTGCTGCGCTAACAGCTTGCCGTTCGCGTCGAGCGCGCGGACGACCACGTCGTTCCCGGCGAGATTGATGCCCGTCCCGCCGACCAAAACGCGGTTCGCCGCATCCACCTGCGTGTTATCGCCCGGCGTCTGGATGTTGATCGTCACCGACTGCGGCTGTGGCGTCGCTGGCAGGCGCGGGACGCGCAGCGCTTGCCCGGTGTAGACGAGGTTGGCGTTGGTGATGCAGTTCGAGTAGGCGAGGTCGGTCACGGTTGTGCCGACGCGCTGCGAAATCCGCAGCAGGGTATCGCCCGCCTGCACGACGTAGATCGGCCAGTCGGTGCGGATATAGCACTGCCCGTTGAAGTAAACGTCCACGCGCGACGAGGCGATGATCGAGCCGTTCTGCGGGCTGGTGATGAAAGCGTAGAGCGCGCCGGGGGTTCCCGGCGGGACGTTCACCAGCAAGTTGACCGACCAGAAACCGTTCGGATCGTAGGTCGTCGCCTGCTGCGTCAGCGTGTTGCCGAAGGTGTCGAGCGCGCGGACGACGATGTTGCTCTCGAACGAGTTCGCGCCGAAGCCCTCGACATGCACCTGTGTGTTGATGCCCACGACTGACTTCTGCGGCGGGCTGGTGATGATCACGACCGGTGACGTGTTGCTCGCGCCCCACGTGACCGGGATGCTCTTTTGCGCGACGATGTTGCTCCCGGCGTCGCGGGCGATAGCATAGATCAGCCCTGCCGTCCCCGGCTGCACGCCGACCGGAAGATCGACGCTCCAGTTCCCGGCGTTGTTGACCGGGATGGTCGCTTGGTTGATGGCGTTGCCGTTGGAGAACGCCGCGATGATCGTGACCTGCTTGACCGGTAGGTTATGGCTCGTTCCGGTGATGTGAACCGGCAGCGAAATATTGACCGTCGCGCCGCTGGCGGGGGAGGTGATGTTGACCCCCGGCGATGAGGCGTTGCCCCATGTCACCGTAACCTGATTCGAGGTGGCGATAACGCCGCCATTCGTCGCATAGGCGATCAAGTAACCGGGCGTGCCGCTGGCGACGTACTGGTTGAAAACGACGCTGGCGGTGAAGTTGCCGTTCACCTGTAGGGTAGCGACCTGCTGCCCGACCGGGTTCGCGTTGCCGTTCGCGTAGGCGTAAACCGTGATCGTCGTACCGCCCGGCAAATTGCTGGATGCGCCGGAGACGACGACCGGAACCGATGTATCGACCGTCGAGCCATTGACCGGCGAGCTGATCAAGAGGGCGGGCTGCTGCGGCGGCGGCGTGATGCCGGTGAAGTTGAGACCGACCACGTTCGACGTGGCTACCGTCGCGCCGCTGTTGATGATGAAGGCGACGAGGCTGCCCGTCGAGGTTTCGTCGGCATCGGGGACGGTCTTGCTGACGTTCAGCGACCACGTGCCATCGCCGTTGGGGACGACGCCCGCTTCACCTAAGGTACTGCCGCCCGCGTTACGCATCCGCACGAGGACGGTCGCGCCGAACGGCAGGCTGGTCGTCGTGCCGCTGACCGGAATCGCGCCATTGATGGCGAAGGTCGCGCCATTCGCCGGGCTGGTGATGGTGATGGCGGCGCCGCTCGGCGGGATGTCGGTCGGGGTTGCGGTCGGCGGCGGCGGGTTGGTCGGCGTCGGAGTAGCCGTCGCCGGCGGGGGTGCAGCCACGCCGTAAGTGACCTGAATGGTCGATGTGCCGACGGTGGTACCGTTCATGTCGAGGATCGAGGCGGTAATGTGCCCGTGCGTCCCCGGTGTAACCCGACCGGCGAAGTCGAGCAGCGCTTGCCACGTGCCGCTCGCGCCAGTGGCGAAGGCGTTTTGATCCTGCGCGAACATATCAGTTTCGGCATCATCCCACGCGCGCAGGAGAATGCTGCCGGTATCGGGGAAGTCGTTGTAAGCGACCGAGACGTCCAGCGGTGCGTCGATATTGTTGATGACGGTGTTGTTCGCCGGGCTGGTGATATTGACCGACGGCACCAACGCCGCCGCGACACTCGCCGAAAGGGCGATGATTGCTGCAAAAATGAGTAGGATAACACTGCGTTTAGACATCCATGACACCTCCACATCTAGGGGTTAATGCTGTGATATTCAATTAGACAATTTTCCTGCCGCCAGCGTTCCTGACTATCACCCTACGCCTAAGTTAGTAAAAATAAACCTTGAGCGAATTGCGTCACTATCGGCTGACGGTCTCTTGGCTATTATCGTACCGCTAAATACCCTAAGAAATGTAACATGAAATAGAGTTGGTCGCTATCGAGCGTGATTTCAGTCCGCCTGCGATCCCGGCTATAATGACTTTACGAGCAATCGCACAACGGATTGGAATGATAGGCAAAGATCATGAATTCTCAGCCTGATCAAGCAGCGATCAACGGGACGCTGACCAAGCGCAACCGCGAGCTTTCGATCCTGAACACGATTGCCGACGCGCTCAACCGCGAGGTCGATCTCGCTCGCGCGCTCGACGCCGCGCTGCAAAAGATCGGCGAACTGTTCGACGTGCAAACTGGCTGGGTCTGGCTTCAGCGCGAGGATACCGGCGCGACCTACCTCGCAGCGGCGATCAACCTGCCGCCCGGTCTGGCGAACGATCCCGCCCGCATGGAGGGCGGCTACTGCTACTGTCTGGATAAATACGCGCTCGGCGAGATGGAGAACGCGCGCAACGTCAGCATCATCACCTGCACGCGGCTGCAAGGCTTGGAAGAGGGCACGGAGGGGCTGCGCTATCATGCCAGCGTGCCGCTCTATCATCATAATAAGCGCGTCGGCGTGCTCAACGTCGTCAGCGCGGATTGGCGCGAACTCTCCGACGACGATCTGCGGCTGCTCAACACGGTCGGCGACATGCTCAGCATCGCCATCGAGCGGGCGCAGTTGTTCGCCCACAGCATCGAATACGGCGCGGCGGAGGAGCGTAACCGGCTCGCCCGCGAGATTCACGATACGCTGGCGCAGGGCTTGACCGCGATCACGCTTCACCTAGAGACCGCCGACGCGCTGCTCGACGCCAACCCGGAGTCCGCCCGCAGCGCGGTGCAGAAAGCGCTGGCGCTGACGCGCGCCAACCTCGAAGAAGCGCGGCGTTCGGTGCTCGATTTGCGCGCCGCGCCGCTGGAGCGGCGGACGTTCTGCGAAGCGCTGACCGAGATGGTCGCCCAGTACGGCGTCGAGGGCAAGCTCGAAACCCAGTTCGACGTGATCGGCGGGAATCATCCGCTGCCGGTGCGCATCGAGGCGGGCTTGTACCGCATGACGCAGGAGGCGCTGACCAACGTCGTCCGCCACGCTCACGCCCGGCACGTCCGCGTCGAGTTCACGACCATGCCTGATCAGGTCGTGCTGCTGATCGAGGACGACGGGCAAGGTTTCGACACCGAGGCGCTGGCGAAAGGACGTTTCGGGCTGGTCGGCTTGAACGAGCGCGCCCGGCTGCTCGGCGGCGAACTTGACGTGTGCAGCGCGCCCGGCGAAGGTACGGTCTTGACGGTTGTCGTCCCATTGGAGTCCGCATTATGAGCATTCGCATCCTCGTCGCCGACGATCACCCGGTCGTCCGCGATGGTTTGGTCGCCATACTGAGCACCCAGCCCGATTTCGAGGTTGTCGGCACGGCGGCGAACGGGCGCGAAGTCGTCGCGCAGTTCGATCAGCTTAACCCGGACGTGCTGCTGCTCGATCTCGAAATGCCGGAGATGGACGGCGTCGAGGCGCTCAAGGCGCTGCACGGGCAGGGCATCGACGTGCGCGTGATCGTCTTCACGGCGTTCGACACCGACGAGCGGATCCTCGGCGCGGTGCAGGCGGGCGCGCAGGGTTATCTGCTCAAAGGCGCGCCGCGTGAGGAACTATTCGAGGCGATCCGGATCGTCAACGGCGGCGGATCGCTGTTGCAGCCGATTGTGATGTCCAAGCTGCTGCACCACATCAGCCAGCGCGATCAAGCCCAGACCCGCCGAGATGCTCTCGCCACGTGAGCACGAGGTGCTCGGCTTGATGGCGCGCGGCTTGCAGAATAAGGAGATCGCCGCCGAACTCTTCATCAGCGAGCGGACGGTCAAGTTTCACGTCAGTTCGATTTTGGGCAAGCTCGGCGCGGGCAACCGCACCGAAGCCGTGACGATGGCGCTCCAGCAGGGCTTGATCGAGCAGTAAGCCGAATCAATGATCTCGCGGGGATAAAGCTGTACGTCGGTGCTTCGCCAGTTCTTCGGGCGAGAGCGAGCTGAGAACAGCTTCCCGTCCCTGCGGCGTGAGTTTCACCAATAAAACCGGGTAATCGCCATCAGGATGGTCGGTTTCATGGCGACATTCGATCAGCCCGCGCTTTTCCAGCCCGGTAAAAGTTCTGCCCGTCCCTTGATCGATATACTCTTTGCCAATACCCCGATATAAAGTTTGATTGGTTTTTGACGGCGTGTAGCGAACCCATTCGGCTGCTGCCCACACTTCTGCGGGCGTATACTCCCATTCCCCGCGCCCTTTGGCGTTAAATTCGAAAAACTTATGCCACTCATCGACGTCGTAGATGACGCGCAGATAGTGGCGCTGACGCTCGTTCAATGCCTGCCATCGTTCGGACGCCGTTGGATCTGTCATCTAGCACCATCTTTCAGGGTCGAATATTGGTCTTTAGTTCTGCATCTTAGCACTGAATTTTCACGGAAAGTCATAATTCTGCCGATTTTGACGCCAAGCGCAGCGCCATTCGGCTGAACCCAATCCTCAGCAGCTTCTTCCCTCAACTGCGGAACGCCTCATTCCATAGAACACTTTTGGGAATTCGGTAATCAAATGAGCCTGTACCGACGTACAGTCCCGAACTGACCCCACGCCGGACGATTAAACGGCTCCCCTGTGCTTAAATGAAAGCATAGAGAAACACAGGAGCAGTCTTCATGAGCGAAAACACATCCCGCGTTGCCGTCATTACTGGCGCGAGTCGCGGTTTAGGCGAAGTCCTCGCCCGATTTCTGGCGGGGCAGGGCTACAACTTGATCCTCAATGCACGCGGCGGCGCGGCGCTCGATAGCGCCGTCCGCTCGCTGGCGAGCTACGGCGTGCAGGTCAAGGCGATTGCGGGTGACATTGCCGAGCCATCGACCCGGCGCGCAATTGTCGAGCTGGCGCGCCAGCTCGGCGGGCTGAACGTGCTGGTCAACAACGCCTCGATCCTCGGCGCGTCGCCGCTGGTGCCGCTCGCGGATCACCCGCTGGACGCGCTCGAAGCCGTCTACCGCGTCAACGTGATCGCGCCGCTGGCGCTGGTGCAGGAAGCGCTGCCGCTGCTCAAGGCGAGTCGCGGCTTGGTCGTCAACCTCAGCAGCGATGCGGCTGCTCGGCGGCTACGAGACGTGGGGCGGCTACGGCAGCAGTAAAGCCGCGCTCGACCTGATTTCGCTGACGCTGGCGAACGAGCTTAAGGACGACGGCGTGCACGTAGTCAGTGTCGACCCGGGCGAGATGCGGACGGCGATTTATCAGGCATCTGACCCCGACGCGGACATGTCCGGGCTGCCCGCTGCCGGACGTGACGCTGCCCTTCTGGGCATGGTTGTTCGGACAGGACGGCGCCGCTATCAGCGGTGGACGCTATCAGGCGCAGGGTGAGCAATGGCAGGCGGTGCAGTCATGAAACGCGAAGAACTGATTTTCTCACGTCCCGCGTGAACTGCAGGCGACCGCTCCCGCCGAGGCGCGCGGCATCCCGCGCGATCACGCGCGGCTGATGGTCTCAACGCCCAACGCTCCGGCAGGAGCGCGGCATGAACACGCCCACTTTTACGACTTCGCGCGCTTCCTCAATCCCGGCGATCTGCTGGTGGTCAACGACAGCGCGACGCTGGCGGCGAGCTTGCCCGCGCGCAGCGAAACTGAGTGCTTCATCGTCAACTTTGCCACCGATTTCGGCAACGGGACGTGGTTGGTTGAGCCGCGCTGGAGCACCAGCCAGCCCGGTCCGCTGCCGCTGCGCCCCGGCGAGCAGATCGAGGTCGCCGGGCTGAACGTCCGGCTGATCGCCACCTATCCCGGTCTGCCGCGCCTGTGGTTCGCGCAGGTGAATGGCGATGTTCGCGCGGCGATGGATCGGGTCGGTCAGCCGATCCGCTACGGCTACGTCGAGCAGGATTACCCGCTGGCGACTTATCAGACCGTGTTCGCCCGACAAACCGCCGGTTTGCGGGGCAGCGCCGAGATGCCGTCAGCCGCCTATCCCTTCACCGAGCAGCGTGGTCAGCGACTTGCGGGCGCGCGGCATCCAGATCGCGGCGATCACGCTGCACACGGGCGTGTCGAGCCTCGAAGTCGAGACCGAAGTCGTCGAGGAACACCCGCTCTACCCGGAGCCGTTCACCGTCTCCGAGTCGGCGGCGCGGGCGGTCAACGCCGCGAAGCGCGAGGGGCGGCGGGTGGTCGCCACCGGGACGACCGTCGTCCGCGCGCTCGAATCGGCGTGGAACGGGCACGAAGTCGAGCCTCGGCACGCTTTCACCCGGCTCTACGTCTATCCGGCGCGCGGCGTCAACGTGATCGACGGGCTGATCACCGGGCTGCACGACCCGGTGACGAGCCATCTGGCGATGCTCTACACGATTGCCGGGCAGGACTTGATCCGCTCGGCGTATGCGGAAGCGGTCAAGGAGGGCTATCTCTGGCACGAGTTCGGCGACAGCCACTTGATTTTGCCCGATCGCCCAGCGCAGCGCGGGGCGCAAATCGCCCAGAACTGAAGTGCAGTTCAGGCAGAAAAGACGCAAAGAGTCCCTTTGCGTCTTTTGTTGTTCATAGGTTGTTGCTCTGCCGACATATAGCGCTACTGGTCTGCGGCTCTAGCAAAATACGAACATTCTAGGCGATGATTACTATTCAACTGTGGACCCTGTGCCCAGAGGAATAATGGGCGTTTTCTTCAATTTGCCGGATAGATTTGTGTGAACCTTTATGAACCCTAGAAAGTCACAAAAATCCAATCTGAGCGCTAAATATGGAAAAACCCTTGTTATTTTCGACGTAACCGGGTGTATAATGGGTACTGCGCTAATTCGCGCATTCACTTTGTTTGGAGATTGTCCATTGGCTTCATCGACTGTATCTGATCAATCGCTTGACCTGAAAAAACTGCTTTCAACCAACCGCTTGGTCGGTTTGTGGCGGATGCTGAAGGGCTATCGCCTGACCTACGCGGGCGCGCTGGTTCGCAGGCGCTGGGCGCGGCGGCGAAGACGACGACCTTTCTGCTGCTGGCATATCTGGTCGATAACGTGCTGCTCAAGGACAAGGTGGCGCGAGGCGATTGGCTTGATCGCGCTGTCGTTCATCGGCCTGGCGCTGGTCGAAGGCACGTTCACGTTCATGAGCGGCCGGCTGGCGGCGCAGACCGCCGAAGGCATCGCGCTGCGGCTGCGCAACTACCTGTTCGATCACTTGCAGCGGCTGACTTTCACCTATCACGACCAGAACGCGACCGGCGAGTTGATCCAGCGCGTGACCTCCGACGTGGACGCGGTGCGCCGCTTCTACGCGGAACAGGCGATCGGCTTGGGGCGGATCGTCCTGCTGTTCTCGATCAACCTGATCGCGCTTGCTGACGCTGAACGTTCAGCTTGGCGCTGGTGTCGATCATCGTCGTGCCGTTCGTGGCGCTGACGTCGTTCTTCTTCTTCCGCAGCCGTCTCGCGCCGCTACGAGATTTTTCAGGAGCAGGACGCGCGGCTTTCGACCACGCTGCAGGAGAACCTGAGCGGCGTGCGCGTGGTCAAGGCGTTCGCGCGGCAGGGCTACGAGCAGCGACAAGTTCGAGACGCGAAAACTGCGAGCGCTACCGCCTGGGCATCAGCCTGCTGCCGATGCACGCGTATCTTCTGGCCCATCACCGACATGATGACCGGCTTGCAAATGCTGGCGGGCTACGTCATCGGCGCGATGATGGTCATCGACGGCACGATCACGCTCGGGACGTACCTGGCCTATGTCGGCATGATCATCTGGATCATCGAGCCGATGCGCGGCTTGGGACGCATCATCGTGCAGGCATCGACCGGGCTTGGTCTCCTACGAGCGCGTGACCGACATCATCCGTGAGGAGCGCGAGCCGCTGACCGAAGGGCTGCGCGAACTGCCGCAGCCGCTGCGCGGCGAAATCGTGTTCGACGATGTGAGCTTCGCCTACGAGGGCGACGCGCGACAGTGCTGCACGACATCAGCTTCCGCGTTCAGCCGGGGCAGTCGATTGCGCTGCTGGGATCGACCGGGTCGGGCAAGACGTCGCTGGTGAACCTGCTGCCGCGCTTCTACGAATACACGAGCGGCAGGATCACGCTCGACGGCGTCGACATCAAGGACAT
Organism: uncultured Chloroflexia bacterium; assembly: GCA_963848465.1. Taxonomy (GTDB): domain Bacteria; phylum Chloroflexota; class Anaerolineae; order Aggregatilineales; family Phototrophicaceae; genus Flexifilum. Next base: position 19,827 of record CAWKDY010000010.1, read on the forward strand.
CTCGCGCGAGTATCTGCGCGGGCAGATCGGCATCGTCGAGCAGGAGCCGTTCCTGTTCTCGCGCACCATCCGCGAGAACATCACCTACGGCGTCGGGCGCGAAGTCAGCGACGCCGAAGTCGAGGCGGCGGCGCGGGCGGCGGACGTTCACGAGGTGATGCTGTCGTTCCCGGAAGGCTACAAGACGATGGTCGGCGAGCGCGGCGTGACGCTCTCCGGCGGTCAGAAGCAGCGCGTGGCGATTGCGCGCACGCTGCTCAAGAACCCGCCGATCCTGATCCTCGACAACTCAACCTCGTCGGTGGATACGGAAACCGAGGCGAACATCCGCGAGGCGCTCGATCACCTGATGGCGAACCGCACGACCTTCATCATCGCGCATCGTATCCAGAGCGTGATGAACGCCGACCTGATCCTGGTGCTGGACAAAGGGCGAGATCGTCCAGCGCGGCACGCACGACGACGCTGGTCAACCAACCCGGCATTTACCAGCAGATCTACGATCTGCAAGCACGGATCGAAACCGAACTGGAAAAGGAAATCGCCAGTGTCTAGATTACAGCTTCGAAGAAGAAGAATTCAGCGCCAAGTTCAACGGGCGCGTGCTGCTGCGCATCATGGGGCAGGTCAAGCCCCACTGGCAGATGGTGGCGGCTTTCTGTTCTCGGTCGCCGTCGTCTCGTTGCTCAACTCGTACTTCACCTATCTGGGCAAGCGGATCGTGGACGAGGGCATCAGCGCCGGGCAACCGCGACGCGCTGATCAACATCGCGATCGCTTACGGCGGTGCTGCTGATCGTGCAGTCGGTGTTCGTGTTCGCCTTCATCTATTTGACCGGGGCGCTGGGGCATAAAGTTCAGTACGACATGCGCAAGACGATGTTCCAGCACTTGCAGGAACTGTCGCTGAGCTACTACAACCGCACGCCGGTCGGCTGGATCATGTCGCGGCTGACGTCGGACACCGAGCGCATCGCCGACTTGGTGACGTGGGGGATGCTCGACATGACGTGGGCGATCATCGACATCTTCACGGCGCTGATCTTCATGCTGACGATCAATTGGCAGTTGGCGCTGCTGGTCTTCGCGGTCGTGCCGGTGCTGGTCGTGGTCGCGAGCTGGTTTCAGAGCGAGATCATGGTGCAGTACCGCATCGCGCGCAAGGCGAACTCGAAGATCACCGGGGCGTACAACGAGAACATCACCGGCGTGCGCGTGATCAAGGCGCTGGGGCGCGAGGAACGCAACCTGGACGAGTTCGGCGTGCTGACCGAGAATATGTATCGCTCGTCGTATCGGGCGGCGTGGCTCTCGGCGCTGTTCCTGCCGGCGGTGCAGATCATCAGCGCGGTCGCGCTGGGCAGCGTCGTCTACTTCGGCGGGCTGCAAGTTCGAGGCGGCGACGATGACCATCGGCGCGATTCAGGCGTTCATCACCTACGTGACCTTCATGCTGTGGCCCGTGCAGGACCTGGCGCGCGTCTTCGCCTCGATGCAGTACGCGATTGCCTCCGCCGAGCGCACCTTCTCGCTGATCGACTCGAAAGCCGGAAGTCGTGGACAAGCCGGACGCGTATCGACCCCGGCACGATCAGCGGCGACATCGTCTTCGAGCACGTCGATTTCTACTACGACGACGAGGTGGACAAGCCGGTGCTGACGGACTTCAACCTGCACGTCAAGCGCGGCGAAACGATTGCGCTGGTCGGTCCGACGGGCGCGGGCAAATCGACGGTCGTCAACCTGATCTGCCGCTTCTTCGAGCCGCGCGGCGGGCGGATCACCATCGGCGGGCATCGACTACACCGACATGACGCAGCACGCCATCCAGTCGCGGATCGGCATGGTGCTGCAAACGCCGCACCTGTTCAGCGGCACGATCCGCGAGAACATCCGCTACGGCAAGCTCGACGCGACCGACGCGGAGATCGAGGCGGCGGCGCAGTTGGCGGGCGCGCACGAGTTCATCATCACGCTGGAAAAGGGCTACGATGAGGAAGTCGGCGAGGGCGGTAACCTGCTCTCGGTGGGGCAGAAGCAGTTGATCAGCCTGGCGCGGGCGGTGCTGGCTGAGCCGGAAATCTTCATCATGGACGAGGCGACCAGTTCGGTCGATACGCTGACCGAGGCGCTGATCCAGAAGGGGATGGAGACGCTGATGGAGGGGCGCACCAGCTTCATCATCGCCCACCGGCTCTCGACCATCCGCCGCGCCGACCGCATTCTCGTGATCGAGAACGGCGGCATCAGCGAGCAGGGATCGCACGCCGAATTGATCCGCGCGCGCGGGCATTACTATCGCCTGTACACGCAGCAGTTCCGCAAGGAACTCGAAAGCACGCTCACGCCGGAAGAACGCGCACTGGCGTAAGCAAGCAACTCAGTGTACGACTGTAGGGGCGACACATGTGTCGGCCCCTTTGACGGTAAGAATGGAAATTCTGAAGATGTACTGCAGCTGAAGACGAACTATAGAGTTATCTGCAAGATCGAGCTTGCCGGATGACACAGGTCAAAGCGAATGAACTTGTTGCCGTATTGGCAAAACGGATGGAGATCCTGCTTTCTGTAAACGATCCTATGCTAGAAATGTCGCCGCCATATCTGGTAGAAATTCAGGCGCGACGTTTTCATATGCAATCGACACTCTGGAGACGAAGTTGTGAAATTGTTTCACAGAATTGGAAGACTCAGACTTTTCTTGTAAACACTACAAATCAAAAAACTTGATGTGCTATTATGAAAAGTATTTTGAAGTTACTTGAAGATGTAAATGTAGACTGTAATCAGGTCGCGTTATCGATTTGAACCACTTACGAGACAATCAGAACAACAGAGTTTAGCTGAGATTGATCTTGTGATCTTTATGGTCTGTCAAAACATATGCTCTACAAAGCCTCTGAAGGAATACGAATATAGAGGATAGAACCACTTAATGATTTCTCGGAATTCGAATACGATCGGACTTGACAATAGCCCAACTGTAAATGAGAAACTTGTCTCTTCCCGATAAGTTTCTGGTTGACTTGTGCAGTGGTCGAAATATTGCATGGATATGAAGAGCATATCGCCGATTTTCGAGCAGGACATTTATAAAGAGCGCTTACGAAGTTGGTCAAGCAATAAGTATCGCTCATCGGACATTGGATATCGACTATCACGCCCTTCAGAAATTCTGCGACACAGACCATTCTGATTCGGCACGAAATCGGTGAACCAGAATGTCATTCGAGACGTCATTTAGCACTCTGTTAGATCACTGATCAGACTTATTTCAAGGAGATTCAACTAATACCGTCAGAAGATTAGTAGCTCTGAATGCGTATAGATGTGTCAGATTTTTCCAGCCGAATGCTGAAAATCATGAGCTGCTAGATGTAACTCTCCAAGTACACGTTTATTAAGCCTGATTTCAGTGGAGAGAGTTATATGCTAGCAATATGAGTTTGGCGAAAACAAATAACTCGCCTCCTAAAGTAGGCTTGAATTCCTAGCCCGATGCTCTAGAGCATCGGGCTTTTTCTTTGCGCCTTTGCGTTGAATCTTTTGCTTATTCCCCGCTCAGCACGTCGTTGATCGCGTTCTGTCACGCAGCAAACCTAATGGATATGCGCGACCGGGACGTTCGGAAAGTGATCGATCTGCCGGAGCGTCGCCGAGCGGTAGTTGAGCAATTGGCGGTAGGTCGCCAAAGTGGATGGCATCAGCGCCAGCGTGACGCTGCGCAGCAAGAAGTTGGTTGGGGTGGTCATCAAATCGGGATCGTAGACCTCGACGAACTTCACGGGCGTGAGGTGGAACCCCCACCCGTTGACCAGATAATTCACGACTTGGTCAGAATAGGTGTGCAGGTCGCCCACCCGCACGATCAGCGAGTCGGTTGGATAGCGGGTCGCAAAGCGTAGAATCTCCTGATTGTGTCGCAGCCAACTGTGGAAATAGTAGAGCACCAAATGAAATTGGTGTCTCAGGATTTGCCATTGTCCACCATGATCCTGTGCATCGAACAACGGCTCGCCGCTGATTGCCTGTCTTTGCAGCGCCCGCCTTCGAAATGAGTCCACCACGTCCACCGGATGACGGAAGATGAAGATGGCGTGAGCATTGGGGATCAGGTCTTTCCAGAACGACAGGAACAGGCAGGTTCGTGGATCTTTCCACCCCCACTGCGGCAAGCTGCTCCGACTGGCGGTGATGGCTTGCGCCAACTGACGGTGCTCGTCACTGATGCGAATGACTTGGTTCGTCACCAGTGTCGGGAAGTGATTCTCATGCAAAATGGCGTCGTGGAGATCCAAAAACTTGAGGTCCTCAAAGTGACCAAGAGGGTTGCCGATTCCCGCTGGGGCGAGTTCGTCTCCGATGTACAAATCACACTGCTGTAGCCAACTGGCTAAAAGTGATGTTCCCGAACGATGCATTCCCGCGATCATCAACACATGTGGATTCGCTGTCGTGGCTGGCATGCCTAATTCTGCTTATGTGCAGCGCTTTCTCTAGATCAACGGCACATATCAGCATAGTGAGAATCGATTTTGGCGGCAATAGGGAGTTCTTCCAGTGGCGATGCACGAAGACCTTGGGCGCAATCAAAAAGGACGCTGAGCCTATGGCGCTCAGCGTCCAACCGAAGGGATATTTGGTCAGTGGTGTGCGGCGAGCCTGAAGCGCGCAGGTTTACTCCCCGCCGAGCACGCGATTAATCGTCCCAAGCAGATCATAGCTGTCGCGTGTCCTGCGTGAACTCCCAGAACATGACCCCGCCCAAGCCTTGATCGACGACGTACTGCGTCTTGAGCGCCATCGACTCGGGGTCGTCGTAGGTGATCATCACGCCTTTGTCGGCGTCGTAGAGCCACGGCACCTGCGCCGCGTCGTCCCAGAAGCGCGCATACGAGCCGACGTAGTTGTCCACCAGATCACCGTAGTCGAATGCGCCTTCTTCCCACGTCCCCGGCGGGAGTCCATCGTAGCGCTGATGCAGACCGTTATTCACGTCGGCGACGCCGCTCCAGCCGCGTCCATAGAAGGGCACGCCGAGCACGAGTTTATTGGCTGGAATGCCGAGCGCGAGATAGTCCTGAATGGTCGTGTTGACGCTGGTGCCTTCGGGCGGGTGCGCCGTCGAGTCGTAGAGCGGCGCGTTGTGCCCGGTCACGTCGCTCCAGCCGCCGCTCATGTCGTAAGCCATCACGTTGATCCAGTCGAGCGCTGGCGCGATCCGTGACCAGTCGAGCGCGTTGTAGTAATTGCTGCCCGCGCTGGCGGCGATGGTCAGCAGGTAGTGATGCCCATCCTGCGCGCCCTGCGCGTCCAACTGAGCGCGGAGTTCTTGCAGCAGCAGCACATAATTCTCTTTATCTTCCGGTCGCTCGGTGTTGAGCGGCGCACCGTTGCCGGTCGGGTACTCCCAGTCGATGTCCGCGCCGTCGAAGCCGTACTGCACGACGAAATCGACCACCGACTTAGCGAACTTGGCGCGCGAGTTTGCCGTGAGCGCGACGTTCGAGAACCTGCCTGAATAGGTCCAACCGCCAATCGAGATCAGCGTTTGCAGGTTGGGATGCGCGGCTTTGAGCAGTTGCAGTTGATGGAAATTGCCCTTGAGCGGATCGCTGTCGGTGTCAGTCGGATACGGGAAGTCTACGTCCGCCCAATCATCCGAGAGCATGACCTCGCCGTCTTCCGAGATGCGGGCAAAAGCGTAGTTGATGTGCGTCACCTGATCCGCCGGGATGTCGGTTACGAAGTAGCTGCGCCCGTAAATCCCCCACGAGGTGAAGTAACCGACGACACGATAATTCGACGGCTCTGGCGTGGTCTCTTGCGCCGCCAGCGGCACGGCGCTCAGCAGCAAGACAGCCAGCGCGCAAAATGATAAGTTGCGAAAACGCATTTTGAGTTTCCTTTATTAACGTGAGTTTTGGATAACGTGAGACAGCTTCACAAGATTCGCCAAGCTTCAAGGTCACCAATCCAACTGTAAAGCGAGATCCGTATAACGAGTTTACTCGAATTGTTCTGTGAGATCGATGATTTCTGCTAGAAATATGAACCTAACGGTTAGAAAAATCCTCTTATCCGGATATGCGGAAATTTTCCATATAATAATGGGGTGCTAGCTTAACTTGGATAAAGGTTCTGAATGACTTCTATAGTAGCACTTGGTGCTGTTACTGTTGGTATCGACCTTCCCTCTAGCCAGCGCGGAGATCCGCGAACTTGGTCTTGCGCCCGGTAGTGCTTCAATTATCACCGTGGAACGCATGGAGGAGATTCGCCTTGCGCTTGAAAAAAATCACGGAACACTTCCCCATCCCACGAGCGGTGGCTCGGTTGGAAACACCGCCCACCTATTAGCGCGTGCTGGCATAAGCTGCGGATTTATGGGGGTTGGTGGAAACGACATCTTCGGTAGAATTTTTGTTGCAAATTGTGAGCGGTCCTCGCTTAAGTTCCTCTCCAAACTCGAAGATGGCGCTGTTACAGGTTACGACTTTTATCTTTACGATGATGATGACATGCGCACTATCATCTTAACTCATGGTGCAAACGCCCTGTTGAGTCCCGCTCGGATTGATCTCGAAGCAATTCAGCGCGCAGAGCTTGTCTTGCTTGATGGTATTGCCCTCTCTTTTGGCTCAGAATCCGAAACAGCAATGTTGCGCTGTGTCCAAGCAGCAGAGGCGGCTGATGTGCCGTTTGTACTTGCCCTTGCAGGCATAGAAATCGTTGATGGCTACCGAGATTTCTTCGATACCTTTGCGCCCAAAGCGCAGATGGTGGCAGGCAACCTTGAGCAAACAGCGGTTCTGCTAGGACTTGAGCCAGAGGCATCGCTCGAAGAAGTGAAAATCAAGCTCGCTAAGACGCCCATTGATGCGGTTGTTACCCTGGATGCAGAGGGTGCCTTTGCTCGATTCGGTGCTGAAGAATTTTTAATGCCTACCCGGAAGATTGAAGCGCTAGATTCCACTGGTGCAGGCGATAATTTCCTCGCGGCGTTCCTCATTGCCAGAAGGCAGGGACTCTCTGTACGTCAGGCGCTCGCCGTTGGAAATGTCGTTGCCGGTGAAGTGATTCAGGTTCACGGTGCTCAGCTGCCGATCAGCCTCGATGTGCCCAGGCTTATGCTGGAAGCAATGCAAAATGCTAAAAGCCTTGACGATTAAGTTCGTTTCCTTTTACGTGCGGGGGAGTCTTCTCAGATGCCGTGGCTGGTCGCCCGACCGTGCCACCATGATCTAGTCGAGAGAGGCAATTCGCTGCCAGGCTTAGCTTAACTTGGGTTTTGGATCAGGTGGGACAGCTTTCTCAAATGCGAATATAAACCCGTTTCCATCATCTTCCGGCACTATCCGGTCGCTCATCCTGCACAGCCCATTCCCGACTTTTGCCCCAACCGGACGCGACGTTAACGCGCCATCCGTCACGTATGCGCGAAGCCGCCGAAATCCGTCTCTCAAACACTCTGTCTGAAATATAAAGCCGGGCATTTATGCCCGGCTTTATCCAGTTTCGTATGCGGTTGAACTAGCCGAGGTAATCGCGCAAGTTATGAGCGAGACGCGGATGGCGCAGCCGCCGCAGCGCTTCTTTTTCAAGCTGGCGGATGCGTTCGCGGCTTAGCCCGAACTTGTTGGCGATTTCTTCCAGCGTGTGCGGCTCGCCGCCGCCGAGACCAAAGCGCAAGCGCAAAATGTGGCTCTGGCGCGGCGTCAGTTCGCTCAGCACTTCCTCAATCGTTTCTTGCAGCAAATGCTGGGTCGCGGATTCGACCGGACTGGGCGAGTCCTGATCCTCGATGAAATCGCCAAATTCGCTGTCGCCGTCGTCGCCGACCGGACGTTCCAAAGCAATCGCGTGCTGGCTGGCGTCCATCATGCTGCGGATGGTGTCAGCGGGCAGTTCCATCTCGGCGGCGATTTCTTCCGGCGAGGGGCGGCGTCCCAAGCTCTGCTCCAGCGATTGCGCGGTGCGGTACATCTGGCGGATACGTTCGGTCATGTGGAGGGGGATGCGGATCGTGCGGGTCTTCTGGGCGAGTGCGCGGGTGATCGCTTGGCGGATCCACCACGTCGCGTAGGTACTGAAGCGGTTGCCGCGTTTGTAATCGTACTTGTCTACGGCGCGCATCAGACCGACGTTGCCCTCTTGGATGAGATCCGGGAAGGGCAGTCCTTGACCCATGTAGCGTTTGGCGATACTGACGACGAGGCGGGTGTTCGCGCGTCCGAGGTGCTCGCGGGCGGCTTGTCCGTCATAGACCAGCCGCTCTAGATGGGCGATCCACGCTTCACTGTAGAGGTCGCGCGAACTCATGCGGAGCAGCGTTTCGCGCGCCTGCTTGCCCATTTCGATCCGTTTGGCGAGGTCGATTTCTTCAAGAGCGGTCAGCAGCGGTTCCTGCGCCATCTGCCGGAAGTACAGCCCCACCGGGTCGTCAGCCGAGACAGCGCTGATGTCGCCGACGGTCGGGTCTTGGAGAATTTCCTCCGGCTCGAATTCGGTATCGCCTTCTTCAGCGAGCATGAGCGGGTCGGACTGGTCGTTATCCTGCCGCAGTTCGACGCCTAACTCGTCCAGCTCGTAAAGAATGTTCTCGATGGCGTTGACGTCGTCGCCATCTTCGTCCAGCACTTCCAGAACGTCTTCAAAGGTTACGTAGCCGCGCTGGTCAGCCCGGTTTAAGAGTTCCTGTATCACGACGGCTCTCTGCCTCCTCCATAAATGTGGATTGGCAAAAACTCTGCCACGTTCGTACACGCTGTACAAACCCGACGAAAAGACACTAAATAGACCAAACCTCATTATTTTAGCATGGTTCTTCTATCTTTGTGAATTACCGGGCATACCAGATTTTGTGCAATTGGGCGCAAACGACTGCTCGCCGCCCTGAAAATTCATGAATCTCCTGATTTCCAAACCAAAATGAAACTTATCTCAACTGAGGTATTTGTCAGATCTCAGCGATATAGTATGATAAGGCTATGTGAAGCTAGGGACTGGTAGCATAGTATGACCACGCGCCGATTTACGGACAATTTAGAAGAACCGGACGATTCACCAGAGTTCGACCAGCCCGATCAAAGCGATGTGAATTATCAGGCGACGGCAGTGCGGCGCACCCCCAGCGCGCCCGCCGCATCCAACAATATGCGGGGGAACGCGCACCTGCCGCGCACGCTCACGCAAGTGCTCAACGAAGCCAACGAGCGCGTCGTGCGGGGTGATTTGGTGGATTATGTCCCTTTGCCGACCGGCTTCGACCCGCTTGACGGTTTTATCGGCGGTGGGCTGCGGAAAACGGAACTCATACTGCTCGGTGGCGCGCAGGGGATCGGCAAGACGATTGCTACGCTGCAAATCGCGCGGAATATTGCTTTACGCCCCGACCAATACGTGTTCTATCTGTCCTATGAGCATACTGAAACCCATCTGATGCACCGTCTGCTGTGCATGGAAAGCATCAACCCGCCGGAAGTTGATCTCAGCCGGGGCATTAAGCTGCGTGACCTGTACCAGATCATCGTCGCGCAGCGGGCGAAAGAGTTCATGGGGCGCGATGGTGGCGCCGGGTCGCTGCAAGCGATTCTGCGCGATAATCCCAAGACCGCGCCGGGACTGGCGCGGCTGCTGCGCTACGCCGACCGGATGATCCTCGTCAAAGCCAGCCCAGCGGTGACCACACTGCGGGCGATCAAGGAGATGACGGCGCGCCTGTGTGACGCGACCGGCGGCAACGTCGTCCTGTTCGTCGATTATCTGCAAAAGGTCGCGGTGCATCCCGAACGCCCGCGTGACGAGAACGACAAGGTGACGATCATCGTCGAGGGGCTGAAGGACATCGCCATGTCGCTCGACGTGCCGGTCTGGTCGATTGTCGCGGCGGATCGGGAAGGACTCAAGAGCAAGCGCATTCACCTGTTCCACCTGCGCGGCAGCAGCGCCCTCGATTACGAGTCCGACATCGCCATCATCATGAACAACAAGTACCAGATCATGTCGAAGGATCACGTCGCCTTCAACCCGTACACGGCGAAGCAGTTCCGCGACTGGGTGGTCTTCACCATCGAGAAGAATCGCGCCGGGCGCGCCATGCAGGACATGGAGTTTCAGCTTCACGGACAGCACTTCGCCTTCGACCCGCGCGGTCAGAAGGTGCAGCAGCAGTTGATCGACGAAAAGATCATCGAGACGTAAAAAGCGTCACATTTGTACACCTTGCCAAGTCAAAAACCGGTTGTATGCTGAAGTTAGCGACCTACGCAGTAAATAAAAAACCGCCTACATGTGAGGCGGTTTTTGTTTTCTGTGCTGCTTAGATTGTGGTTGGCTCCCCTCGTTACGCGGTGGCTGAGGGGGAGGTTGGAACTACGCCTCTGCTTGCCGAATGAAGTTCAGCTTCGACAGTTCGCGGACTTGGCGGTCGGCGCGGTAGCTGCTGCGTACCAGCGGACCGCTCTCGACCCACTTGAAGCCGATCTGCTTGCCGATCTCGATGAAGCGGTCGAATTCTTCCGGCAGATAGAAGCGCTCGACCGGCAGGTGCTTCTTGCTCGGCTGGAGATACTGCCCGATGGTCAGAATATCGACGCCGCGATCCACGAGGTCGTGCATGACCTCGACGACCTCGTCGAAGGTCTCGCCCAAGCCGACCATGATCCCGCTCTTGGTTAGCACCAGCGGATCCATCTGCTTGGCGTTGGCGAGGGTCGTCATCGCCCACTCGTAATGATCCTGCGGCTGCACCTGCTTGAACAGGCGCGGCACGGTTTCGACGTTGTGGTTGAGGATTTCCGGCTGCGCCTTCATGACGATTTCGAGCGCGGCGCGGTTGCCCTTGAAGTCGGGGATCAGCACCTCAATCGAGCAGTTGGGCTGAAGCTGGCGAATCCGCTTGATGACCATCGCGAAGATCGGCGCGCCACCGTCGGCGCGTTCGTCGCGGTTGACGCTGGTGATGACGACGTGGCGTAAGTCCATCTTGTGGACGGTCTCGGCGATCCGGTTCGGCTCCGCCCAGTCGAGCGGGCTGGGGCGTCCGGTCTTAATGTCGCAGAAGCCGCACGAGCGGGTGCAGGTGTCGCCCATCATCAGGAAGGTCGCCGTGCCGCGTCCCCAGCATTCGCCGAGGTTGGGGCATTGGGCTTCCTCGCAGACGGTGTTGAGCCGCTGGGTGCGCATTAAGCCGTAAAGACGCTCGTAGTTTTCGCCGCCGGGTGCGCGCACTTTGATCCACGGCGGGCGGCGGCGCGGATGTTCAGGGTCGGGCTGCCATCCAGCGGGATCGACCGGGATGGCGTCGGGATTGATAGGTTGGGTCACTGAATGCTCCAATAACTCAGCGTTCGCCATTTTTATCATGGCGATGATGATAAATCATTATAGCTCGTGCCGGATGACGACGTCGAGTTCCAGCGGATTGGTACTCAACTGCTGTTCGACGATGCGCCACAGTCCGGTGATCAGCAGTTCGCGCAGCGCGACGAAGAACGCCAGCATCAGCGGCGGGGTTAACCCCGCCGCTAGCTCGGCGGAGAAGCCGACCAGCGCGAAGATGCCCGGCAGTCCGTAGCCCGCGATCATCAGCGTCGAGAGGTAGACCGCCGCTTGCAGCGATAGAAAGATTCCGGCGGCGAGCAGGCGGGCGTTGCTCTCGTTTTCGGCGTAGCTGGGCACGATCAGTGTCGTCAGGCTGCTGACGACGATCACCTGCGAGAAGTCGAGTAAGAACAGCCCGCCGAGCGCCAGTGCGCGGATGATCGTCACGGTGGTCGGCACCGGCGCGCTTCCGAAGATCAACTGCGGCGACAGCCCGAAAATGCTGGCGACGATCCCCGTCACGACGAGGGCGATCAGCCCGTAGCGATAGCCATTGTGGAAGTGCAGCCAGCCGGTGCAGTACGCCCAATGCACGCCAATGCTGCCGGGAAGCGCCGTACAGATCACGTCGTAGGTTTGCTGCTCGCGCTCGCGGACGATCCCGGCGCTGGCGCTGATGGCGTGCGCGAAGCCGTAGATCGTATTGGCGACCGGCAGCAGGATCACGGCGAGACTGAGCGCGAGGTAGTAGGACAGCGCGAGGATCGGCGCGCCGAGCAGGATCAGCACAATCGGCAGCACGATCAAGCCTAAGTTGCGGAAAACGCCGACGAACGGGATGTGAATTTCCGGGAACTCGCCGGGCGGTGAATACTGCTTGGCGTAGGCGCGCCGAAACAGTGGCGAGCGCACCGGGGGATGACTCAGCGCCCGCCACAGCTTGATGCTCAGAATCACGGGCGAGTGCCCCACGCGATCACGTCCGGGCTGCCGAACGCCGGGTAGACGCCGACGCTCAGCGAGGTGAGCGCGCCGGTCGCGGTGTCCAGCGCCAGCAGGTGATAACCGCTGTCGTCGCCGGGAACCGCCCCGGCGAAGGCGAGCGTCGTGCCGTCCGGCGACCAGACCAGCCGCGAGGGATTAGGTGTTTGCTCGTTGGTGGCATAGCCGCAGTACGAAGTGACCGCGCCGGTCGCACTGTCGAGGAGGTGGATCACGCTGGTGCCGAGGTTGACGGTCGCGTCGCCGCCAGTGATGGCGGTGACCCAGAAGGCGATCCGCGTGCCGTCCGGCGACCAACTGAGTTCGCCGACCGAGACGCCGTTGATCCGCACCGCGCCGTAGCTGTCGGTCAGATGCGTCCATTGCGTCGGGGCGCGGTCGCCCGGCTGGATGGCGAAGATTTCGCTGCCCGCTGCGCCCATTGCCCGCCGTGACCGGCGCGACGAACGCCAGCCAGCGACCATCCGGCGACCACGATTGCGCATCGAAGTAGGCTTGATCGACGCCCAGATCGACGCGCTGGTCGCTGATGTCCTCCAAGCCGCGCAGGTCGAGATTGACCAGATAGCGCTCGAAGCCGTCGTCTTTCGGCTCGACCAGAACGCCGTAGCGCCCGCCGGGCTGCACCGAGTTGACGCCAGCAACGTTCAGATAGTCGCGGGCGTCGCTGCCTTCCGGCTGGAGATAGGCGCGTTTACCCGGCGTCCAGACCAGTAGCGTGTCGGCGTTCCACCACGAAACTTCGGCGGCGTTTTCGGCGACCAGCGCGCGCTCGGTGCCGTCGAGCCGCATTCGGTTGAAGGTGTTGGTCGGGTCGTTGAAGTAGGTTAGCCACGCCGCATCGGGCGAGAGGTTGCAGTTGTGCCCGCAGGGAGACGTATCCGGGAGCGGGTAGCGCCGCCCGTTATCGACGTTGTAGACCCAGATGGCGCTTTTGTCGAAGGTCGTCAAGATGATGCCGCCGGGCTGGAAATCAGCGCCGCGCTCCTGAATCCCGACCGTCGGGCAAACCTGAGTCACGCCATCGTCGGCAGAGCCGGGCTGACCGGAAGCCAGCAGCAGCCCGATCATGAAGATCAGGACAAAGACCGGATGTTTGATCGCTGTCATGTTAACCGTAGAGCTTCTTATTCAGCTTGGCTTCTTCGCTGTAGGCGTCCTGTAGCAGGTCAAGCTGCCAGACGTGAATCGCGCTCAAGTGATCGCCCGCGCCGCCGTCGGCGATGAACAAGCGATCCTTGACCAGTAGGCAGTCCATCGGGCGGTGCAGCGGCATGGCGGTCGAGGCGGCGAGGATGTCGGACCATTCCGGCTCGTGGTCGCGCTCGTAGAAATGCGCCAGATAAACCACCCGCGTATCGTAATCGTAAGGCTGACCGTCGGCGTCGGTGCGTTCCTCGGTCAGCGCGACCGCGAGACGCACCCGGCGGCAGACGAAATAGAGCGTCGGCGCGTGGATCGGCGTTTCGGCGAGGACGTAGCTATCAGCGATGCCGAGCAGCAGCGGCGGCGGCACGTCGAGCTTGAAGTGCTCGATCAGCGCCATTTTCTCCGCGATGCTCAGCGGGCGCACGAGGTCGAGCGTGCGTTCCGGGGCGCGCAGCCCGCGATGTCGGGGACCGGCGAAGTTGAGCGCCATGGTGTGCCAGCCGGTCTGGGACTTGATCAGCCCCGGCGGCAGTTCGAGCGGGCGGAGTTCGACGTCGTCGCTGCTGTCTTCGTCCACCGTCGCCAACAGGCTGCCGTCGAGCGCTAGCGCGTGTTGGGCGAGTTTTCCGTCCTCGTCGTAGATTTCTTCGACGTAGATGGCACAGTCACTCGCGTCGGGTGGGTCGCCCGGCAGGACACCCAGCAGCATACAGTCGCCGTTGTGCTGGAGCGGGAGGCGGATCGGTTCAGAAATTAACGGAAATTTCATAACCTAAACGTCCAACAGACGTAATCCTTGTTAAAATTGTGAAGAAAATAGAGAACGTTAGATGATCTGTACAATTCTTGATCGCACCTTCATTTTCGCATGCTATACTGTGGCGGTCATCAGTCATAGATCGAAACCATAAGGCATACCCCGATGGCGAGCGTTTTTGTCGACAGCGTCATTATAACCGATCCACAGGCGGAAGGATCGCCAAAGTCCCACGAGCAGCGCGAGCCGTTGAGCCTGCTCCAAGCGCTGACCAACGCCTCGTTGCGGTCGGATGGGCTGCATCGCCCGCCCGCTGCCGAAACCGGCGTCGTCGCGGCGGTGGTACTGCCGGGTGAAGGCGCGGACGACAGTGAAGGACAGGATGCTACGCGCACGACGGCGGAAACTCAAGCCATACCCCAACCAAGTCCCGATTTGCAGCGGAAGTCACCCCCCACCGCCTTGATCGTCGAAGACACTATCGAACTGGCGGAAATCCTACAGGTGACGCTCCAGCGAATGCGGCTGGTCACCGTTCACGAAAGCAACGGCGGGCGCGCCTTCGCTCGTTTTAACCTGATGAAACCGGACATTGTGCTGCTGGACATCGGCTTGCCCGATGGTCCCGGTTGGAGAGTGCTCGAAAACATCAAGGAACAGCAGCGCTCGACCGGCGGCAAAATGCCGATTGTGATCGTGATCACTGCCTATGGCGACCCGGCGAACCGGCTGGTCGGCAAGCTCCACGACGTCTACAGCTACCTGATCAAGCCGTTCACCCCCAGCGAGGTCGAGCGGGTCATCAGGAGCGCACTGAGCAGCGCGGCGGGATGATCCGCGCGTCCTCGCGGACGGCTGTGCTGGCGGCTTCTCTGGTGGTGGTCGCTGCGCTGGTGATTGCCACGCTGCTGCTGGCAGTTTCCCCTTCTTCTGAAAACTTAATCGGACGCTCCCCGGTCGAACTGCCGCAGCGCCGCAGCGGACGTCCCTTGCAGGCGCTCTACCAAGTCGAGGCGCAAGCGGCGGCTGACGGCTGGACGCCGGAGCAGGCGCGCTTGGCGGGCGATCTGTGGCGCGAGGCGGGCGATCTGACCCGCGCGGTCGCCTACTGGGAAGCAGCGCCTGCCGACGCGACCGTGCTGCGCGATCGCGCGCAGGCATATCTCGAACTGGCGCGCTGGGCGGACGCCGCCGACGCGCTCGACCGCTTGCTGGCGCTGCTGCCGGACGACTCGGCGGATCGGGCGTGGGCGGAATTCCAGCTTGGCGCTGATTCGCATGGCGACTGATCCGGCGCGGGCAGCGACTCTGCTGGCGGCGGCGCAGCCGACTTATCCGGCTGAGGTGGCGGTGCTGCTGCCCGCACTGGCCAGCCCGACCGACCCGACGCGCGCGGGGATCGCGCTGGCGAACTTGAACTTGTGGGCATACGCTGAACTCGCCTTCTCGCAGGCTGCCAGCGATCCGCTGGCGCTGGCATACGGCGGCTGGGCGCGCGACATGCAGGGCAAATCCGGGACGCGCTGGATCGACGCGGCGGTCGCGCTGGCGCCGGACAGCGCCCAGGTCCGGCTGTTGCAAGGGCTGCATCTGCGCTTGAACTACGATTACGCCGGGAAGCCTCGACGCGATCATTCAGGCGACTGCGCTCGATCCGGAGAACGCGGCGCTCTATGCCGAATTAGGCGCGGCGTACCAACTCACGGGCGACTTGACCACCGCCGAGCACTGGCTGAAGTACGCCGTCTCGCTCGACGACCGGCTGCAGCCGCAGCTTGATGCTTTCTACGCGGGCGAAATGACCTTGCTGGATAATCTCGGACTGGTAAATGAAGCCGATTTATCGACTGACCCCGCACGCACGATTGAGCCATAACCCACTGTTCGAGCTGGAGGCGCGTCACGTGCGCTGGGGCGACAGCGGCGACGCGCTGACGCGGCGATCCGGTAGATGGATCGGCATGGGTGCGGCGGTCGTGGTGATCCCGTTTCTGGCGTGGATGGCGCTCGACTTGCGGCACTCCGGGACGCTCAGCGTGATCACCAACTCCGGGATGAATTACGTCGTCTGGACGCTGGCGATTGGACTGCTGCTCGGGCTGGCTGGTGGACTGCGCCGGGATCGCGGTCGCCGTCGGCGGCATCAGCGGCGAACTGATCACCGGGCGCTG
This sequence comes from uncultured Chloroflexia bacterium, assembly GCA_963848465.1. GTDB lineage: Bacteria > Chloroflexota > Anaerolineae > Aggregatilineales > Phototrophicaceae > Flexifilum. The sequence goes on from CAWKDY010000010.1 coordinate 36,231, forward strand.
GGATTTGCTGCGGTTGACGCTGCTCCGCGTCGAGCGGCTGATCGCGGCGAAGCACGGCACGGCGCAGATCCGGGCGTGGCGGCTGATGGCGTTGGTCGTCGGCGTGCGCGTCGGGGCGGTGACGCTGCTGGTCTTCATGTACACCGCGCCGATCTTCCTGATGGTGCCGATTGCCGTCGATCCGCTGGAGGTCGCCTTCGGCTACGGGCGTGATCGGCACGCTGCAGCCTGATCTTCATCGTCGAACCCTTATGGCGGCTGCGGGCGCTGACGGCGGTGGGGCTGGCGGTCTCGTCACGGATGCAGAGCAGCAGCACGACCATCCTCTCGGCGGCGGGCACGGTGTTCGCGTTGTGGATCGTCGAGGCGTTCGTCTTCACCGTCGTCGCGCTCACGCTGTCATGGCTGTTTGGCTTCGGCATCTTCGCCTTCTCGGAGTCGATCTGGTTCGCCTTTTTCGCGCCTATCCTGATCGGCTTCGTCTATGCGGCGGTGTGGGGCTTCCATCACATCGTCGAGACGTGGGCGCTGCGGCGCGCGGCGCTGACGCTCGCTCGCCGCAACTGAACGTTTACGCTCCACGCCCCTCATGTTACAATTCTCGTTGTCATGGTGAGAGGAAATTCGGTGCGCCGACTGCTCGTGTTGATCGTGCTGGTCTTGGTTTTTGCGGTGCTGCTGGCGTTGAGTCGTTCGCGGGCAAGCTGGCAGCATTACATCGTCTCCGGCGATGCGGGCGCGCTGCTCTACGCCGCGACCTTCGACGGCGGACTGAGGGTAGCTCAGGCGATGGCTTCAACGGCGAGTGGAATCAGTACGCCGGGCGGCTCTCGACGCAGATCGATGGCGGGCAGCTGCGGGTCAGCATTGGCGAGGCGGGCGGCGGCGCTTATTCGGTCGCCGCGCCCTATTTCGGCGATTTCGACCTGCGCGTCGCGGCGCAGGCAGTCGAAGGTCCGGTCGATAACGGCTATGGCGTCGTCTTCCGCCTGCAAAACAAAGATAATGCCTCATTCGACGACGACAATTACTACCTGTTCCTGATCAGCAGCGACGGCTGGTATCAGGTCAGCCGCGTCGTCGATGGTCAGCCGCAAGTGCTCAGCGATTGGATCAAGTCTCCGGCTGATCAATCAGGGGTTGAACGCCGTCAATAATCTGCGCGTGATCGCGCGTGGCGATCAATTTCACTTCTACATTAACGAGGACAACGTCGCGTTGTGCCTTTCCACTGGCGATACACCGCTTGGTCAGGCGATCTATAACGCGGCGACGGGCGAGTGCATCGGCGGTGAAGTGGCTGACGTGCTGACCGACAGTGCTATCCCCAACGGGCAGATCGGCGTGACGGCGAAGGCGACCGCCAGTGGTGGCGGCGGTGTCGTCGCCGCGTTCGACAATCTGCTGGTCTACGCGCCGGAAGCGAGTTGAGAAGGAGTGATTAGTTATTGGTATTTAGTTTTTAGTCCTTGCGGGAGCTGCTTGGTTCGCTGAGCGGCTGCCGTCGCTTCGAAACTAAAAACTAATCACTAAGAACTAACAACTTTTCCCGATGAAAATCCACTTACGCATGTTGGGCTGCCGCCTGAACCAGAGCGAGATCGAGACGATGGCGCGGCAGTTTCAGCAGCAGGGGCACGAAATCGTCGACGATCCCGCGCTGGCGGATCAGATCGTCGTCAATACCTGTGCCGTCACCAACGATGCCGTGCGCGACAGCCGCAAGCTGGTGCGCCAACTGCATCGCGCGGGCAGTCAGGCGGCGATCACGGTGACGGGCTGTTACGCGCAAATCGCGCCCAGCGAGATCGCCGTGCTGCCGGGGGTGACACGGGTGATCGACAACCTCGGCAAGGACGCGCTGGTGCCAACGATAACCGGGCAGCCACTGACGACACTCGACGCTACATCATACGATCTCGAACCGATTGCCCGTGACACGCCGCAGCATCTCGCCCGAACGCGCGCTTTCGTCAAGGTGCAGGATGGCTGCGATAACGCCTGCACCTTCTGCGTGACGACGATTGCGCGCGGAGGCGGGCGCAGCCGCGCACTCGCCGACGTGGTGCGCGAAGTTCAGGCGCTGCACGCGGCGGGCTATCGGGAAGTCGTGCTGACCGGGGTGCATCTGGGCAGCTACGGGCACGACTTCGGCTTGAGCGATGGGCTGGCGCGTCTGGTGCGCGCCATTCTGGAGCGAGACCGGGATTGCCCGTCTGCGCCTGTCGTCGCTGGAGCCGTGGGACTTGTCGCCGGAGTTCTTCCGCCTGTGGGAGAACCCGCGTTTGTGCCCGCATCTGCATCTGCCGCTGCAAAGCGGCTGCGACGCGACGCTGCGGCGGATGGCGCGGCGGACGACGCAGGCGCCGGTTCCGCGAGCTTGGTCGAGCGCGGCGCGGGCGCAAATCGCCGATCCGTGCATCACGACCGACTTGATCGTCGGCTTCCCCGGCGAGACCGACGACGAGTTCGCGGTCAGCGCCGCGTTCGTCGAAGTCGCTGGATTTCGCCGGGATGCACGTATTTCGCTACAGCAAGCGCCCGGGTACGGCGGCGGCGCGGCTGCGCGGGCATGTCAGCGAGGACGGTCGAAGAAAGCGCGCAGCGCCCGGATGATCGCGCATGGCGGAGGCGATGCAGCAGCGCTATGCCGAACGCTTCGCCGGAACGGCGCGCCCGGTGCTGTGGGAGCACGTCGCCGGGGCAACTGAGGACGGTTTCATCAATGTCGGTTATACTGACAATTATATCCGCGTGAGCTGTGTCCATCCGCGTCGCGCTGACCGGGCAAATCATCCCGACGCGGCTGACGTGGTATGATCAAGAACGTGGGCAAGTGCGCGGAGAGCTAGAGCTGAGTTTTGAGTGATGTGGTCATTCGTTTTTCGCGAAGAACCGAAAACTAACAACTAAGAACTGCCAGATACGAGAGGTACGATGGAAGATCCAAGACCGAGATGCAGGCCGCCTTGAAACAGGCGATGATCAACAAAGACGACCGCCGTCGCGACGTGCTGCGCATGACGTTGAGCGCTGTTCAAGCAGGTCGAAATCGACGAGCGGCGCGAGTTGAGCGCCGAAGATGCCATCATGATCTTGCAGCGCGAGATCAAGAAGCGGCACGACAGCATCGACGAAGCGCGTAAAGCCGGGCGCGAGGATGTCGCCGATCAGGAAGAGACCGAGCTGGCGATGCTGGAAGGTGTTTATGCCGCGCCAGCTTTCGCGCGACGAGATCGCGGCGCTGGTGCGAGACGCCATCCAGCGAAACGGGCGCGGCGTCGCCCAAAGAGATGGGCAAAGTCATGAGCGTGCTGATGCCGAAGGTGAAAGGGCAGGCGGACGGTAAGCTCGTGAACGAGGTCGTCCGCGAACAACTGAGCAATGCTTAACTGGTTTCCGGAGTTTATCGACAGTCTGGCGCCGTCAACCAACGTGCGCCGGGATCACCCGCTGCACACGCTCGGGGTGATCGCTGGTGGCGGTGCGTGTCGGTGCTGCTCTCGACGCTGATTGTCGCCTTCGACAGCATGTTTCAGACGCAGACGAGCGTCGCGTCGCTGCAAGTGGGCAGCGTCGTCGGCGCAGGATATTCGCGCGCCGGTCAGCATCACCTACGTCAGCGACGTGCTGACCCAGCGCCAGCGCGCAGGCGGCGATGGACAGCGTCAGCCCGATCTACGATCCGCCCGATCCGAACGTCGCGCGCCAGCAGATCACGCTGCTTCAGCAAATCCTCGACTTCATCGACAACGTGCGCCGCGATCCGTATGGCACGCCGCAGCAGAAAATCGCCGACATCAACGACATCACGGCGCTGCAGCTCGATCCGTCGATCATCGCGTCGATTCTGCAAATGGACGACGATACTTGGCGGGCGGTCGCGGGCGAGGCGGTCAACGTGCTGGAGCGGGTCATGCGCGAGTCGATCCGCGAGTCCGACCTGTCGCTGATGACCGATCAACTGCCGTCGCAGGTGGCGCTGCGCTTCGACACGCGACACGGTGGCGGTGATCGTCGCGCTGGTGCAGGATTTGCTGCGCCCGAACCGCTTCCCCAACCCCGACGCGACCGAACTGGCGCGGCAGACAGCGGCGAACAACGTCGCGCCGGAAAGCCGCAGCTTCGAGCGCGGGCAGGTGGTCGTGCGCGCCGGGGCGCGGCTCGACACGGTGGATTACGAAGCGCTGAGCAAGCTTCGGGCTGCTGGAATCGCCGGATCGCCGGCTTCAGGACGTGGCGCGGGCGTTTCTCGCCAGCCTGATGGTGATGGTCGCGGTCGGGCTGTATCTCTCGCGCTTCCCGGACAAATACTACACGCAGGCGCGGTTTCTGGCGGTGCTGGCGGCGATTTTCCTGCTGACGCTGGCGGGCGCGCGCCTGTTCGGCGGGCAGTATACATCTATCCGGCGGCGGCGATGGCGCTGACGCTGGTGATCATCACGCGCACCGAGATCGCCATCATCGGCACGATTGGCTTGGGGCTGCTGGTCGGCATCATGGCGAACAACTCGCTGGAGATCGCCATGATGGTGATCGTCGGCGGGATCGTCGGCGCGCTGCTGCTGCGCCGCTCCGAGCGGCTGAACAGCTATTTCTTCGCCGGGCTGGTGATCGCGCTGGCCAACGTCGTGATCGTGACCCTGTTCAACCTGGAAATGATCACGTCCGATGAAGGCGCGGCGCTCGGCACGCTGATCCTGTTCGCGGTGATCAACGGCGTGATCGCGGCGATGGCGGCGCTGGCGACGATGTACGTCATCACGCTGCTGTTCAACCTGCCGACCAGTCTCAAGCTGGTCGAACTGAGCCAGCCGAATCAACCGCTGCTCCAGCGCTTGCTGCGCGAAGCGCCGGGCACTTATCAGCATTCGCTGCAAGTCGCCAACCTGAGCGAGCAGGCGGCGAACGCTGTCGGCGCGAACGCCGAATTGATGCGGGTCGCGGCGCTCTATCACGACATCGGCAAGATGCTCAACCCGGCGTTCTTCGTCGAAAATCAGGCGGATAACGTCAACCCGCACGAAGCCCTCAACGATCCGTATCGCAGCGCCGACATCATCATCAGCCACGTCACCGACGGCGAGCGGCTGGCGCGGCAGTATCCGGCTGCCGGTGCGCATCCGCGATTTCATCATGGAGCATCACGGGACGACGCTGGTCGGCTATTTCTATACGCAGAGCGGTCGAGCAGGCGGGTGACGAAGAAGCGGTCGATATTGAGCAGTTCACCTATCCGGGTCCCAAGCCGCAGACCCGCGAGACGGCGATCATGATGCTGGCGGATAGCTGCGAGAGCACGGTGCGCGCGCGCAAGCCGGCCAACAAGGCGGAGATCGTCGAGATCGTGGACAGCATCATCGACAACCGGATGCGCGACGGTCAGCTTGACGAGTCGAACCTGACGCTCAAGGACATCAGCATCACCCGCGACATCTTCGTCGAGATGCTGCAAGCGGTCTTCCATCCGCGCATCAACTACCCGACGCTGCCGGCGGTCAAGCGGCAGCACGCCGGAACTAGTGCCGGAAGTCGCCGCGCCGCTGCGTGACACGTAGCCGTAGAAGGCAACGAACTCGCCGACGGTGATCTGGTGGTGGATCGCCTGCCGCCCGCCGACGAACAGGAGCGCGGCGAGCCCGAGGTTCGGCAGGAACCCGATGAGGGGGCTGTAGAAGGCGCTCAGCCGGGTGGAGATCATCGACTGGGTCGAACACCCGCTTCACCGCGACCCGGAAGCGCGCTAGCTGCCGAGCCTCCTGGGCGAACGCCTTGACGACGCGGATGCCGGACACGTTCTCCTCGGCCTCGGCCGTGAGCTCGGCGATGCGCTGCTGCACCTCCTGGGTGGCCGGCCGGTTCTTGCGGCCGTAGACGAACGCAATCCAGACGACGAACGGCGTGGGGGCGAGGGTGATCGCGGCAAGCCCCGGGTTGACCGCGATCATCACGGCCGCGGCGATCACGATCGTGATCGACGACTGCATGATGAAGATCAGGCCGTAGCCGAGGAAGAAGCGCACGGCCTGAAGGTCGACGGTCGAGCGTGACATGAGCTGCCCCGTCTGCTGTGCGTCGAAGAAGCCGAGCTCGAGCGACTGGAGGTGGCCGTACATCAGGTTGCGCAGGTCGAACTCGACGGCCAGCGAAACGCGCCCGGCGACAAGCCGGCGCGAGGCGCTGAACGCCAGCCGCAGCAGGGCCGCGGCGAGGATCGCGCCCGCGAGTGGCCAGAGGTTCGTCTGCCCCCGGCGGATCTGATCGATCGTGCGGCCGACGAGGAACGGGATGGCCACCGTCGTGCCCATCGCGAGACCCGCCAGCAGGAACGACCAGCTCACGCCCGTGCGATACGGGCGCAGAAAGACGAGTAGCCGCCGGAAGACCTTCACTGCCACTGACTTTACAAAGTGAAGTCAGGAAACCGGTCGTCGCGCCGGGGCCGCCCGGCTGAGTCGGACTACCCGGAAAGGCGGTTAACCGCTCCTCTCCACCTCCAATTTATACCGCACACGGGGGCTTCATGAGGCCCTGGGTCGTGCCGCATAATCGCCCGCCGCAGGCCAGAACCGACGGAAATGGAGGAGCGAAATGCAGTATGACCGAGCATGCGGTGGTGATCGCCGGCGGCGGTCCGGCGGGGATGATGCTGGCGGCTGAGCTGGCGTTGGCGAAGGTCGACGTCGCGGTCGTCGAGCGGCGTCCCGATCACGTGCTCGTCGGCTCACGGGCCGGCGGTTTTCACTCGCGCACGATCGAGGTGCTGGATCAGCGCGGGGTCGCCGATCGGTTCCTCGCGGAGGGTCAGGTGGCTCAGGCCGCGATGTTCGGCACGACCGTGTTGGACATGAGCGACTTCCCGACGCGTCATCCGTATTCGCTCGGGATCTGGCAGAACCAGATCGAGCGGATCATGGCCGCCTGGGTCGCCGAGCTGCCGGTGCGGATCCATTACGGATGCGAGGTGACGGGCTTCGCGCAGGACGACGCCGGCGTCGACGTCGAGCTGTCCGGCGGCGAGTCGCTGCGGGCGCAGTATCTCGTCGGGTGCGACGGAGGGCGCAGCGTCATCCGCAAGGCGGCCGGCATCGAGTTCCCCGGGTGGGATCCGACCAGGAGCAACCTGATCGCCGAGGTCGAGCTGACCGAGGAGCCGCCGCAGGGCATCCGCCACGACGCCACCGGCGTCCACGCCCTCGAACACGATGGAGGACGGGAGGACGGTGCGGGTCGTCGTGACCGAGCAGCAGCTCGGGCCGCGCAGCGAGCCCACCCTGCGCGATCTGAGCGAGGCGCTGATCGCGGTCTACGGCACCGACTTCGGGGTCCACAATCCCACGTGGATCTCCAGGTTCACCGACATGACCCGGCAGGCGGCGGCCTACCGCGCGGGACGAGTCCTACTGGCCGGCGACTCGGCGCACGTGCATTACCCGGCGGGCGGACAGGGCCTCAGCCTCGGCGTGCAGGATGCGGTGAACCTGGGATGGAAGCTGGCGCAGGTGGTCAACGGGACCTCCCCGGAGAGCCTCCTGGACACCTACCAGGACGAGCGCCACCCGGTCGCTGCCCGCGCGCTCCAGCACACGATGGCCCAGGCCGCGCTCCAACGCCGCGACGAGCGCATGCAGGCCCTGGTCGATGTCGTGTCGGAGCTGGCGAGCATGGACGAGCCGCGCAAGCGGCTCGCCGGGATCGATCTCCGGGCTGGACATCCACTACGACCTCGGCGAGGGGCATCCGCTGCTCGGACGCCGCATGCCCGATCTGGACCTCGTGACCGCCGACGGCCCGCTGCGGGTCTTCGAGCTGCTGCACGACGCCCGGCCGGTGCTGCTCAACCTCGGCGAGCCCGGCGGCTTCGACATCGCTCCATGGGCCGACCGGGTCCAGCTGATCGACGCGACCTACGAGGGGGAGTGGGAGCTCCCGGTGCTCGGCGCGGTCACCGCCCCCACCGCCGTCCTGATCCGGCCCGACGGCTACGTCGCCTGGGTCGGAGACGGCACCGAGCGCGGGCTCGCCGACGCGCTGACCACCTGGTTCGGGCCGCCGGCCGCGGCGTAGCCACAGACCGAAGT
>CAWKDY010000011.1:0-46684 GCA_963848465.1 uncultured Chloroflexia bacterium
AAGTAAGCATAGGGTGTTTCGTTCATCATTCATTCCTTTGTTAGGACAGGGCGCATCATCCGTTGATGACGTAGCCAGCGACAGCGATCGCTACAACGCTCAAGCCATAGGCGATTTCCATGAGACCGATCTCTTTAGCGGGGCGCGACTTGCGCCACCTCGATAGCCCGATCAACGCACGCGCCAGCAGCAGGACAAAAGCGCCGATGACCGCCGCCGGAACAACATTAGTCGCTGCCGCCAGCAGGATGATGAGCAGGGCAGCGCTGTGTGCAATCCATACCGGATAGGGGCGAATAGGTTTCCCGTGTTCCAGCCTGATGCGCGTTCGAACGTACAGGATCGAGGGGAGGCTGCGGCTGGCGATGATCAACCAGAGCGGCAGCGCTGTTCTGAACGACCATCCACCGAGGATGGCGACGGCTGCAGCCGCGCTGCCCAAAGCCAGCGTGCCACACAGCTCCGCGATCAGCGTCCGGCTTTGGTTATGGGCATCGTACCAGATCTGAACGAGCAGCAATGGCAGCGCGAACAGCAGCGGGACCAGAAAGTATAGGTCGGACGTGATTGCCACTATACCGAGCAGGAGCAGCGCGGATACGCCATAACCGATGGCGAAACGCTCTGCCGGTACGGTACGGGGCGTATGTCGCCCCTTCAGTCGATCTTTGAGCGCGAGCTTGAGCGGTTGATGGAGCAGAAAGGCGCACAGCAGCGCGACGGAGAGGAGTAAGCCTCTGGGGGAGCCTGCAACAAACAACCCGAGCAAAATCGGCTCGAACAGGAAACCCCAGCTTCCGTGTTCCGGCGGAAGTGCGACTGCCCTGATCTGTCGATAGCTCATCGTTGACGTTGTGTTCATCACTTCCATTGACTCGTTATCTAAAGAACAGTAGAGGCGGGAACAACCCGCCTCTACTCTGGTGTACGGGTAAGTTTGGGCGTCAGTGACCCGAACCCGGTGTTAATTCGTCGCCGTGAAAGATGTCCGGCTGGTCCGCGCCATCGACATAGAGATACCCCGCCAGTCCGCGTTCCATCCGGCTCAAGGCATGATCGACCAGAATATAGCGCCCCGGCACTTGCACTTGAAACTCCACCATCGTCGCGCCGCCCGGCGGCACCAGCGTGGTCTGTACGTCGGTCATCGGCGGCGTGGTCAGCGAACCCAGGTTATAAACTCGGTCAAACATTTCGCCAATGACATGGAAGGACGAGATTTTGTTCGGTCCAGCGACGCCGAAGAAGATGCGCACCGTCTGGCCGACGCTTGCGTGCAGGGCGTTCTCGTCGCTCGTGAGCGCCATCGAGGCACCGTTGAAGACATAGTACTGCGGCTGTTCGTCCAGCATTGCCTGATAGTCGAAGGTCAGGTTGCCTTTCGTGCCGAACGGCTGAGCGGTGTAGACCTCACTCTGCATCACGTAGAACTCGCGATCCACCTTTGGCAGACCACCCGCAGGCTCGACCACAATCAGACCGAACATGCCGCTGGCGATGTGCTCAGCGACGCTCGGCGTGGCACAGTGGTAGACGAGGACACCGGGAGCCAGCGTCTTGAAGGTGAAGGACGTTTCCTCGCCGGGCATCGTCTGGGTGTAGACCGCGCCGCCGCCGGGACCGGTTACCGCGTGCAGGTCAATCGAGTGCATCATCTGGCTCGTCGTGTCGTTGTGGATATGAAGGTCAACCGTATCACCGACGCGCACGCGGATCATCGGAGCGGGGATTTTGCCGTCGAAGGTGAAGTAGCGGTAGGTCGTGCCGTCAGCGAGGATGCCGTTGACTTCGATAGCGTTCAGGTCGACGCGGACATCGGTTGGTTCCCGATCCCCGACTGGGGTAGGTAGGTCAGCGGGATTGCGAACGATGGAGACGGCGTCAGCGGCAGCGGGCGCGACCGTTGGCACTGCTGCAACATCAGCGACAGGAGCCGCGCTGACATAATCGGCGGATGCCTCGCCTGTAACCGTTAGTGTGCCAAACATGCCGATTTGGCGATGCCCCGGCTGGTTGCAGTAATAGATGAAATCCCCCGGTCGGTCAGGCACAAACTCGACAGTCGTCTCTTGATCCTTTTCGGTCAATTCGCCGGTGAAGACGTTGAATTCGTCGATCTTCAGGTCGTGCATGACCGGGTCACCATTGATGAGGGTGATACGCACTGTGTCGCCAACACTGGCAGTGAGTGTGGGATTGATCACGCCATCAATATCGCCGCCGACGCCGATAAACGCCATTGGCGGTGTTAGCCCGATGACTGTTTTGAGAGTGTATTCGACCGTCTTCGACGCCGAATTGGCGGTGGACATCGACATGTCCATTTCTGCCATGCCGGTTGTGGCGGTCGCCGCCTGTGCAACGCTGGTGTTCGGCGTGATTTGAATGGAAACGGGCACCAGCGCTAGAAATGCGACCACGACGGCAATCAAGACGAAGGCGGCAAGGTTGGGACTAATTTGTTTGTTCATGACTGTCCTCAAGTTTGCAGATGAGATAGGGGAGTTCAATTGCACCGACCGGGCAGATGGTCTCGCAGGCGGTGCAATAGCTACATAAGTCGGGGAAGACGAGCGCAGCTTTGCCGTCAACCAACGCTAAAGCGCCGGTCGGGCATATTGCAATGCAGTCACCACAACCTGTGCAGAGATTCCGATCAAGCCGGGGAAACCACTCAGTCATCGCCAAACTCCTCACATTTGAATTGAGGGTACAAGCGAACGACCGAGTTGTCCTTGATCTAGATCAAGTTGAGGAATGGATCACATTGCCGCAAGGTCGCGGAGCAAGTCTTCGCGCACGATCAGAATGCGGTGGCGGTCGAAGCGGATTGCGCCACTTTCTTCCAGTGTGTGCAGGGCGCGGCTGATGGTTTCGGGTGTGGTGGCGAGGTAGGCGGCGATGGCAGCGCGGGTGACGCCGGGGGCACTCAGCGCGGGATCATCTGCCTGCTGGAGCAGGAAGCGCGCTAGTCTCACCACCACACCGTAGAGCGTGAGGTCTTCAAAACGATGGACGAGTCCACGCACGCGCTGGGCAAGAAGTCGAATTACGCGCCGCGCCAGTACCGGATCGGCAGCCAGTGCCGCATCCAGACTCGCCAGCGAGATCAGACAGGCACTTGTCTTGCTGAGCGCGGCAGCATTGGCTGGGTTCACGCCCGCATCGAAGGCGGCGATGTCATTGAAAGTATTCCCCTCGCCGAGCAGGTGCAGGATATGTTCTGCACCATCTAGATTGATCTTAAAAATCTTGACGCTGCCTTGCTCGATCAGCCACAAGCCAAGCGCAGGATCGCCTTCGTGGAAGATCGCCTCGCCAAACTCAAAATGGTGTTTCATTGCTTGATTGACCAGTAGATCAAGCGTGGCTTGGGAGCATTCCTCGAAATAAGGCTGCGCGCGCAGATGATCAGCGATGGTTGACATTAAACTCGTTTCACGTCGTATGTTAGCATGCAGATTTTAGCGTGGAACAGACGCCGGTGAAACTGCTTGTAATGTCGATATCACCTTATACTGCTTGTGTCACCTCTGACTATTTGAACGGTAAACGACAGCCATCGTGATCGTCAAAAACAGCAGAATGGCGATCACGTTGAGCATTCCTCCCCACTGACGCAGCGCAAACGCGGCGCTCAAATCACCGCTGATTCGGAGAACTAACGATCCGTGGAGTAGCATCAGCGGCAGGTAAAACCAGCGGTGATACGGTAGTACGACTTGAAGCACTGCCGGGAGGATGATCGGGGCGTGTCCCAGAATCATCGAAAAGGCAAAGCCAAGTAGGATGCTGTGCAATTCGGCGTCGTAAGCTGCTCCTGCGATTTGCGCGCCGAAGCCGATTCGTAGCAGTCCACCGATGATCAGCCATCCGTAGCCTGCCAGCAGACAAATGGCGATGTAGCGCGTCAAACCCGTTTGCTTGACCGTCCTGCGAGCAATGTCATAACGAAATAGCCAGAGACCCAGCGCAAAGAGGCTGACCCCCACTAGCTGGATGCTGAAGGTCACTTGGAAAGTAGTGAGCAGCAACCCGCCAATATAGACGGCGAGAATCCCAATAAAGAGATTCTGACTTGCTCTAGAATGGCGCAAAATCCGGCTCAATTCCAGCCGTTCACCGGCGATAGTCAGCACCAGAAAGGCAACCCACCATTCGACGAGGTGATAGATCGGCTGACCCGTCAACCAAAGGACGTTGCCGATCAGCCAGCACGCCGCGCCCAGCGCCATCGTCAGCGCGAACAGAGCTGGTTGACGGCGAACAAGCATGAAGAAAATCACCACCAAACCAAGACTGCCGAGCGCAATTAACCCGATACTGACGACATGCGGCGCGCCGATCACCAGTGCCGCTGCTCCCAATGCCGAGAGCAGCGGCACGGCATACGCCCATGAGCCGCGTTTGAAGGCTGCCGCCAGCGCGACGGCGCGTTCGAGCGCGATCAGTGTTCCCAGAAAGCCGGAAACCATCAGCGGTCCATGGTCGGCAGCCGGGAACGGGGGCAGCGTCCAGCCCATCCGCAGCAGCCCAGCCCATGCTGCCAGCAGCAACGCCAGCAACGCCGGGATCAGCAGCAGTCGATGTAATCGGATCATGGGCATCCTAGGCGATCCTGACCATTAGCCTACACGCCCAATATTCACACGCCAGACGTGTGGACCTTGCTCGACGTATTCCCACAAAAACTGCCCCTCTCGCTCGGCACTGAACTGGTAGAACAGCGGCTTGGGATCGTGGTCGTTGACGAGTTGAAACTGCTCGCCGGGTTGGAGTTCCTCAAAGGTGCCGAAGATCAAGGGGTGGCGTTGGGCAGGCGGTGTCTGGCGCACGTCGACGGTCGTTTTGATAGTAGAACTCACGGGTGGTCTCCTCTCATTGACAAACTGAAACTGTGCTTACGTTCATTACGTCCATCCGAGCTGAGATCTCGCTTTCCACGACATCATCAGCGGATTCCACGCTGGCTCCCAGACGAGCTGCACCTCAATCGTCCGCAGCCCTGAAAACTGGTTACACAGGGTCGTCTTGACTTGGCTCACTAAATGCGAAGCAATCGGACAGGCTGGTGTCGTCATGGTCAGCGAGATCGATACCGTGTCACCTCCTACCCGAATCTCGTACACCAGCCCCAAATCGACAATGTTCATCCCCAGTTCGGGATCAATCACCGTAGCCAATGCATCAAGAATCTCAGCTTCAGAAACACTCACCGCTTTCTCCTTGCCAATTTCCGACCAGCGCTTATCCCAGGTCAGCCCGCCGGTACAGCGTGCTTGTAGGCTAGGTCAAAAAACGGCTCATTGCCTTGATCTAGATCAATTACAAGGTGAATTGGTAGGCAGATAATCAGTGTTACTGATCGACGTAAGCATTTTGGGCGGAGGAAGCAGATGGCGAAAATCGGATTGTTCTACGGCAGCAACGACGGCCACACCGAAGACGTGGCGGAGCGCATCAAAGCAGCGTTCGATGTTTATGAGCCGGATCTCGTTTCGATCGCCAACATCGCTCATGCCTCCATTGAGGACATTGCGTGCTGGGACAACCTGATCTTCGGCGTCCCAACGTGGAATATCGGGCAGCTTCAGGACGACTGGGACATCTTCTTTCCGGAGCTGGACAATCTCGACCTGACCGGGAAGCAGATCGCCATCTTTGGGCTGGGCGACCAATTCGAGTACAGCTCAACCTTTTTAGACGCGGTCGGCATCTTGGCGGACAAAGTCATGGAACGCGGAGGAGATTTGGTCGGTCTCTGGTCGGCGAAGGGCTATCAGCATTCGGATTCGCTGGCGCTTGATGGGGACTACTTTCTGGGACTTGCACTCGACGAGGATCACCAACCGGAACTGACCGACGGGCGTATCGAGACTTGGGTAGCCCAGATTTTGGACGAATTTGGCATCGCCGAAGGACAACTGAGCAGTGAGCACGTGATGAGCAGCTAGCATCGTCTGGCACGATGGCATTTTTCCGGCTGAATTGCTGCTCACATCCGCCCGGCGTTTCGTTCAGAGTAAAGGGTTCCCATACCGATGATTGCCGGACCAACTGCACCTATTGTGCCTTCCATCACATAATCCTCATGATCTCTATCACCTCACCGCCCGGTTTTACTCAGCCAAAGGGTGCTCATTCGAATCAACAGGGTACATTCAGGTTGTTATCGCTGAATATATTTGAACGGAGCAGCGCAAGAATATTGTTTTTTAACTAAATAAGGAGGGAAGCATGTCCCAGTCAGATCCTGCTGCAAGCGGTTCGATGAGAGTGTTTGTCATCGGGATCATTTCCGCCGTCCTAGTTGTCGGGCTGGCATTGGTGATGTTCGCCATCACCCGCGCGGTGAGTCCTGCCACCGGGACAGTCGATGCATTGGCAAACAGCGATAACGCCTGCGTTGGCTGCCATCGCAACTCAACACCCGGGATCGTCGAGCAGTTCGGGCATAGTACGATGGCGGCTGCCAGCGTCAAGTGCGAAGATTGCCACGTCGTGAGCGATGCTTATCCCGGCGCAGAGGCGCATGAGGGTACGTTCATACTCGCTTCGCCATCCGCTGCCATGTGCGGCAAATGTCACGGCACTGAGGTTGCGCAGTTTGACGCCAGTCGTCACGGACTGCCCGCCTATGTCGCCGTCTTCGGCACCGAAGGATTGTCGCAAAATCTGCTTGATTCATATGCAGCCATTCCTGAAGGACTATTCGCCCCGGATAAATCGCGGAATGCCATTGCCGCGCTCGAAGGACCCGCGATCACGCGCTTCGCTTGCGAGAACTGCCACAATATCGGACTGCCTGCGCCTGACGAGTCAGTCGGGTCAGTGCCAGAAATGTCACCTGCGCCATGAGTTCAGCCTAGAACAAGTGCGGCGTCCCGAAACCTGCAATAACTGTCACATCGGTCCGGATCATCCTCAGTGGGAAATTTACACCAAATCGGCGCACGGCATCGCCTATGCCACTGGCGGCGATAACTGGAACTGGGATGCCGAACCGGGGACGCTAACCGTCAACGACTTCCCCGCGCCGACCTGTGCGACTTGCCATATCAGCGGCTTTGGCGCCAGCGGCACAACTCACGACGTCGGTGAACGGCTGACTTGGTATCTGTTCGCGCCGATCAGCGAGCGCCGACCCGCCTATCAGGATAATGAAGTGCGGATGCAGAACGTCTGCCGTGAATGCCATAACACCGAATTCATCGACAATTTCTATACCGATGGCGATGCCTTAGTGGCGGCGATCAACGACCGCGTCGTCGAGAGTGACCAGATCATGCAGCCCTTGAAAGATCAGGGGTTATTGACGTCAGCGCCCTTCGACGAACCGGTTGATTTCACCTACTTTGAGCTCTGGCATCATTGGGGACGCACCGCCAAATTCGGCGCATGGATGCAAGGCGCCGATTACACCCAGTGGCACGGGGCGTACGAGATGCTGTCCGATCTAGCCGAACTGCGCGAAATCGTGGCTCAGCGTCTCAGCGAAGCGGTTAGCCCGGAAGCAACTGCTGAACCGTCGGGGGGATAAGATCATGTCTTATCTGACTGAGGTCTTTCCACCCGCTCGCAGCGTCGAGAACCGACTGCCGGTCACCCGCGATCAGGTGATGCTGCTGCTGGCAGCCATCACCGAACTATTCTTGGGCATCGATATTTACTTTGCCCACAGCATCAGCGGGACGATCAAGACCAACGAATGGATCCCGATTGTCTTCGGCATTCTTGCCGGGATCGTTCTGCTGTTGGCAGGGTTGATTGCTTTGCGCAACCGTCCGCTGGCGACAGTGCTGGCAAACATCGTCTTTCTGGGCAGCATCATCGTCGGTCTGCTCGGTGCTTATTTCCACCTCGTCCGCGCCAACCTAATCGGTGGCGGTGTGCCGGTTACCGAAGCTGTCTCGGCGCTGATCTGGGCACCTCCGCTGCTCGGACCGCTGTTCTTCGCCTTGAACGGGGTGCTGGGAATCAGCGCTGCCTGGATCGAGGATCCGGTGAACAGTGGTCGTCTGCGGCTTCTGGGTCGCGCTCATGTACAAATGCCTTATAGCAAGACTCGAGCATACTTCTTCATTGTCAGCATTGGTCTGCTGGCAACCACCATTAGCAGCGTCCTTGACCATGCCCGAATTAACCTAGAGAACCCGTGGGTGTGGATTCCAACCGTAGCGGGTGTGTTTGCTGTAGTGGTCTGCGCGGCGCTCGGCTTTATTGCCCGCCCCAGCCGCAACGACCTGATCATTTATACTGTCACGATGGTTCTGATGTCATTGGTCGGTATCGTGGGTTTTATGCTGCACGTGAACACAAACCTGATCGCCAATGGCAGCATTTTGCTCGAACGGTTTGTGCGTGGCTCGCCGTTCCTTGCTCCACTGGTCTTCGCCAACTGGGGGCTGATTGGGTTAGTAGCGCTGCTCGACCCAAGGGAGGAGCGCGCCGATTAGCTGAAGTCTTCATCGATTCTAGGAACGTTAGCGCGGGACGTCTGATCCAGTGACAAGACGTCCCGCTGGTGATTTAAACACATTGCACCTACCTTGACTATTGCAGCTAAGTGCGAGGCGTTTGTGATCTGCACGCCGCGACTGGTCCTATGAAGTAATACAACATCTATAGGTTTAGTCGCCTGACTACCGCCTCAAGTTCGTCATCGGTGATACCCAGATACCGTTTGGTGTATGCCAAACTATTGTGATTAAGCTTGTGCAGTGCTAGCTCCACGCCGCTTTGGCGGGCATGATAGCCCCACGTTTTTCTGAGGGTATGCGTACCAAAATTGCCCCGCAGACCTACCGCTTCGCAGATCTCCGTGACGAATTTCCATGCCATTTTTCGACTAATCGATTTTGCGTAGTTCATCGTCCGCGTGTTGAAGAAAATAAAATGCTCAGGGTCACCTTACCCCTCAATCCATAAAAACTGTCGTCCTCTAAACCGTTTACGTGGGAGAGGGGTCGGGGGTGAGGGGTTTGGAGCGTGTCCGTGATCTTCCCCACTCACAAATAAAAAACAGGGTGTCCATTGCGGACACCCTGTTGAAAACCTACGTTATTGACTGCTGAGCGAAGCGCGTCTAGTAGTCGTTATCGCCACTGTTGAGCGAGAGGAAGCTGGAAGTCGTCGGCATCTTCGGCTGAGTTTTCCGCTCATCATCCTTGCCGAAGCGGATCACCTCGCCACCTTCGCCAATCGCTTCGACTGCCAAGCCGAGGCTTTGCAGTTCCTTGACCAGCACGCGGAACGAAGTCGGGATCCCCGGTTCTTCAATCGGCTCGCCCTTGATGATCGCCTCGTAGGTCTTGACACGCCCTTGCACGTCGTCCGACTTGACCGTCAGCATTTCCTGAAGCGTGTAAGCTGCGCCGTAGGCTTCCAGCGCCCACACTTCCATTTCGCCGAAGCGCTGACCACCGAACTGCGCCTTACCGCCGAGCGGCTGCTGCGTGACGAGGCTGTACGGACCGGTCGAACGAGCGTGAACCTTGTCCTCGACCAAGTGCGCCAGCTTGAGCATGTGGATCATGCCCACCGTCACCGGCTGATCGAACGGCTCGCCGGTGCGACCGTCGTAGAGCACGTGCTTGCCGTAGACCGGCACCGCGCGCCCGGTCTCGAACATCACCCGGTCGGCGATCAGCAGCAGTTCCTTCTGGGTGAGACCATCCGGTACGACTGTCTCCGGCGCTGCCCACTGGATCCACAGCTTGAGTGCCACGTTGTAGGCGTTCAAGTCACGGCGCGTGCGTTCGTCCACCGACAGACCGGTCGTATCGAACAGCACGATGTCGGTTGGCTCGTAGCCCTTTTCGCGCAGCCATTCGTTGAGCACCGCACGCCGGGCGTAACTCGGGTCGAGCAGCAGTTGATCCGGGTCGTATTCGCTGTTCTCGCGCAGCCACTCGTGAACGTAGAGGCGGCGCACTTCGTCGTCGTCTTCCAGTTCTTCCGGGTTGTACTCGAACTGCTTAATCCACTCCCACGCGCGCTCGGTGATGTCTTTCCACGCCATCTCGATCATCCATGCGCGACCGAGTTCGGACTGGATTTCCCATTCCTTCGCGCCGTCGAACACCGGCGTGATGGCGCGGAAGCCGAGCCGATCCGCCGCCCAGCCGAGGTGAATTTCGAGCACCTGCCCGATATTCATACGACCGGGGACGCCCAGCGGGTTCAGGATGATCTCGCAGGTGCGACCGTCGGACAGGTAGGGCATGTCCTCAATCGGGACGATCTTGGAGATGACGCCCTTATTGCCGTGACGCCCTGCCATCTTGTCGCCGACCGTCAGCTTACGCTTCTGGGCGACGCTGACGCGCACCATCTTCTCGACCCCCGCCGGGAGATCAGGGTGCTCGTCGCGGGTGAAGGTCTTCACGTCCACGACTTTACCCTTCTCACCGTGCGGCAGCCGCAGCGACGAGTCTTTCACCTCGCGCGCCTTCTCACCGAAGATCGCGCGCAGCAGTTTTTCTTCCGGGCTGAGTTCTTTTTCGCCCTTCGGCGTGATCTTGCCGACCAGAATGTCGTTGGGACCGACTTCCGCGCCGATGCGGATGATGCCGAATTCGTCGAGGTCTTTCAGCGCGTCTTCGCCGACGTTGGGGATGTCGTAGGTGATTTCTTCCGGACCCAACTTGGTGTCGCGCGCTTCGACTTCGTGCTTCTCGATGTGGATCGAAGTGAACTTGTCTTCGCGCAGCATGTCTTCGCTGATCAGCAGCGCGTCTTCGTAGTTACCGCCGTCCCATGACAGGAACGCGCCCAGCACGTCGTGACCGAGCGCCAGACTGCCCAGATAGGTCGAGGAACTGTCGGCGATCACTTCGCCCTTATTGATGTGCTGCCCCTTGAAGACAATCGGGCGCTGGTCGATACAGGTCGATTGGTTCGAGCGGTTGTACTTGCGCAGGCGATACACGCGCTCGTCGCCGTTGGTCGTGTGCACGACGATCCGGTCGCCCTGCACGCTGGTGACTTCGCCTTCCACGTCCGAGACCAACACCTGACCGCTGTCATAAGCGGCTTGGCTTTCCATGCCGGTTGAGACAATCGGCACGTCCGGGCGGAGCAGGGGGACGGCTTGGCGCTGCATGTTCGAACCCATCAGCGCGCGGTTGGCGTCGTCGTGCTCAAGGAAGGGGATCAACGCGGCGCTGATGCCCACGATCTGGCGCGGCGCAATGTCGATGTAGTCGATCCGGCGCGCGGGCGAGACCAGGAATTTCTGGTTGTGCCGCGATGAAACGCGGTCGCTGACGAATTCGCGGCGGTCGCCCAGTTTGGCGTTCGCCTGCGCGATGACGTAGTTGTCTTCGTCGTCCGCCGACATATAGATGATCTTGGTGCCCACGAACGGCATCACCGGCACACGCTCCAACGCGGCGAACTTCTTCAGCATCGCTTCGTCGATGATCGCTTCGTCTTCGGCGATCACGTTGCCCTTGCTGTCGATCACATCTTCGCGTAGCTGGCGTCCGAGCAGGTCGGGATCGTTCGGCGGCAGGAACTTGATGACTTCGCGGTAGGGCGTCTCGACGAAACCATACTCGTTGACCCGCGCATAGCTGGCGAGACGACCGATCAGACCGATGTTCGGACCTTCCGGCGTTTCAATCGGGCAGATGCGACCGTAGTGGCTGTGATGTACGTCGCGGACGTCGAAGCCCGCGCGTTCGCGCCGCAGACCGCCGGGTCCGAGTGCCGACAGCGTTCGCTTGTGCGTCAGTTCCGCCAGCGGATTGGTCTGCTCCATGAACTGCGAGAGCTGCGAGGAGCCGAAGAACTCGCGGATGGCGGCGACCACCGGGCGAATGTTGACCAGCGTGACCGGCGTCATGTTGTCCGATTCGCGGATCGACATGCGTTCCTTGACGACGCGCTCCGTGCGGCGCAAGCCGATGCGCAGCTTGTTCTGGATCAGTTCGCCGACGGTCTTGACACGGCGGTTGCCGAGGTGGTCGATGTCGTCGGGACCGGCTTTGCCGTTGTTGATCAGGATCATGCGCTCGACCAGCTTGACGATGTCCGCCTTGGTGACGATGCGGGTCGTGCGCGGGATGATGCCGTCGAGGTGCAGGCGCTGGTTGAGCTTGTAGCGACCGACGCGCTCAAGGTCGTAGCGGCGCTGGTCGAACAGTTGGCTTTCCAGATATTCACGCGCGTTGTCGAGCGTGGGCGGGTCGCCGGGGCGCATCCGCCGGTAGAACTCGATCAGCGCTGCTTGCGCGACGGTCTGATCTTTCTTCGGCTCCCAGATCGGCTCCATCTTGAGCGTGCTCTGGATGTAGGTGTGGTCCGGGTTGTTGTCGGCGTCGGCGTAGAGCGCGAGCAGTTCTTCGTCGCTGCCCGTCTGGATCGGCGACATATTATCCGGCATGTTGTCGGTGACGGCTGCCAGCGCGCGCAGCAGGATCGTCACCGGGATAGTGCGCTTGCGGTTGAACTTGATGGTCAGGTAATCGCTCTTGCGCGTTTCGAATTCCATCCACGCGCCGCGATCCGGGATCAGCTTGGAGTTGGAGAGCAAGCGACCGGTCGTGCGGTCTTCCTCGGCGGCGAAGTAGACGCCGGGCGAGCGGATCAACTGGCTGACGACCACGCGCTCGGTGCCGTTGATGATGAAGGTGCCTTTTTCGGTCATCATCGGGAAGTCACCCAAGAAGATGTCCGAAAGTACGACTTCGTCGCCGGCTTCACGGTTGACCAGCGCGACGCGGATGTACAGCGGGGCGGCAAAGGACATGTCCCGCTCTAAGCAGACTTCTTCGCTGTATTTCGGCTCCTCGAACCAATAGCGCAGCCCAAGTTCCTGCGCTTCTTGGCTGTTGCCGGGGAAATACAGCTTCAGATTGCCGTTGTAGCTTTCAATCGGGCTGATCTCATCGAAAAGCTCGGCAAGCCCTTGCTCGAGGAACCACTGAAATGATTGCAGTTGGACTTCGATCAGGGACGGCAATGCCTGCACGTCGGGTGTACGGGCGTAGTTCTTTACATGAGTTAAACGTTGCAAAGCACCGCTCCTCCGTTTTTACGACAATAAAGCAAAAAATCGAAACAGCACATATTACTGTTTCGTCAGATTGTGGGTGTTGTTATGTGGAATTGAGCGCATCCCACCACGAGGCAAGCCATAGATCAATGTGAATGACAATTATACAGGGGAAATAAGCAAGCTGTCAACAGGCATAATGCTCCCTGTGACAAATTGATGTTCTTGAGGATGATAAGGTTGCTGAATTATAACTAAGACTGCCTCAGAATGCAACAAGCATTCGGTCGAGTGCAGTCTGCTGGCTGGGTGTGCCTTCGAGATGGGAAAGGGCGCAGTTCACTGCGCCCTACTGCATGCGGACGACGGGGGATTCCTGAAGGTCTTCACCCGCGTAGCGACGGCGTGAGATCAGCATGAAACCGGCGATCAGCGCGATACCGGCGGCGATTTGTACGCGCGGCGGCAGATAGCGCAAGCGGGCGATCACGTTCAACTGCTGCCCCATTAGGTCTTGGCGCAGGCGTTGTGCGAAGCGGCGCGAGGGGCGCACCCCGACAAGGACGACGTGCAGGCGACCGATCAGCTTGATCAGCCCTTCGACGTCGGCGCGGGGCACGTCATAGCGGTTGACAATGGCGTCCAAATCTTGCTCGTCGTTGAGGATCGCCTCGGTCACTGCGTTGAGCAAATTCTGTAGAGCGGATGAGTCCTGTGTCATTATAACTAGCTAGCCTTCTTTCGTATCGGTCACGGACTTAGGCTGGAGTTCGTCCCGAAGCGCGATCAACGTCCGATGATAGAGGGACTTGATGGCGCCTTCGGTTCGGTTCATTGTTTCGCCGATTTCGGCGTTCGATAACCCTTCCACGAACTTGAGCAGCAAAAGCTGCTGGCGTTCTTCCGGCAGGCGGCGGATGGCGGCGCGCAGGGCGTCGCGTTCCTCTTGATCCTCCGCGTGCTGGTCAGGTGAGTCTGACTTCAAGCTGGCGGCGATGAACTCGTCCAGCGGGATGACTTTGCGCCGCCCGCGATCTCGGTGCCAGTTGGCAACCAAATTGTGCGCGATTCGATACAGCCACGCCTGAAACGGCACGCCGCGCTCGGTGTAGCTTTCGACGTGTGCCATCGCCCGGAAGAAAACGCGCGCGGTCAGGTCTTCGGCGTCATGGTGATTGCCGGTGCGGTAGTAGATGTAGCTGTAAATCTTGTCGAGATACCGCTCGTAGAGTTCGCCGAAAGCGTCTTTGTCGCCGGTTTTCGCCAGTTCCACCAGTTCGCTGTCCGACTGACTCTTGAGATTTTTTTGCCGCCGCGATAGGCGTTTGCGCAAGTTCATCATAGCTGTAGTAACCCGCTTCCGTTCGGAGAGTTGCGTCTGCATGCGCCCGAATTTACAACGATGTCGGAACGCCGCTCAGATCACTTGTAGTTTCGCTTAACTGAACGCGAATTATAGCATGGCGCAATTCTTGCTCGGTACGTTTTTCTCCCCCTCTTATCACGGAGAGGGAGTTGGGGGGTGAGGTTTGTCGGGGCGTTCTATGACAACGCTCAAGAATACCGCTGCTGCGTAGAGAAGTCGTCAAATTTGATGGCTTACACCTGCTACGGGCGAAAGTACGCTCCCCTCCCTGAATTCGGGGAGGGGAAGCGCGCAGCGCGGGGGTGGGGTCAGCGTCCGCCTTCCGCGATCACATTCCCCGCTGCCCGCACCGGCTGCTGCGACATCGACAACTGGAGCAGGCTGAACTCGGATGGCGAGATCACGCCGCTGCGAATCGCGCTATTCCGTCCCTTGCGCTGCACGTGATTGACGATCAGGAACACATCCTGCTGCGAGTAACTGGTCGGGGCGCTAGCGCCACGTCGCAGGGTCACGTCGATGCGCGGATACTTGATGTTGTCGGTCGTAAGCAGGCTTCCCGCCGTCTGGAAATCACCATCCTTGAGCGCTCTCATCAGCGCCTTGCGCGACTTCGTGCTCGCCGAGGCGAAGTAAGTCGGCTTGCCGTACCACTCGTTCGACTCTTCGTCGAAGGGCTGGCGCGCCGCGCGCGCTGCCCCAAACGCCGCGAAGCCCGCGATCATCAGCATTTCGAGACCCCAATAGATCCACACGCCCGCGTCCGTGAGTTCGACGTCGCTGCTGCTGCTTGAACCCGGCGAACTGCTGAAGGTGATGCCGTACTTCGCCGTAATCATGAGATAGCCGACGAAGCCGCCTCTGCCGACCTCGCCCACTAGGATCTTGTCGATCTGGCTGTTGAGTAAGATATCACTGGGCGCTTTACCCGTGCTTTGAGTGGCGGCAGCGCGCATTTCGTCGCGGAATGTGACGTAATAACCCGCGTACTGATAAACGCCATAGAGCAAGACCCCCGCCAGCAAGCCGATCAACCCGGCGATCAGTGGATTACGGATTTTGCTGATCCGCACCACCAGCGAGAAGATGCCGCCCAAGATCAACCCCGTAAACAGCACGACCATGATGGCGAGGAAGTTCAGCAAACTGCTGATTTCCCACAGCGCCAAGCCCAAACCGACGGCGACCCCGCCGCCGATCAGGATCAAAAGTAGAAAACCGCCCAATGGAATGCGATTGCTCGCTCGATAACTGCGCATCTTTGCTAAATCCCCCTAATGCCCGTGAGTTTGTGATCATTAAACGTCCTATATTGGTCGTCAAACTGGGGACTTTAGGAGCGTTGGTCTGGCAAGTTGTCAAAAATCTGAGCCGATAAACCGGTTGACGTGCAAATTGGAGCGTTCGCCGCCTGTGGACGGCGTACTTCTCCCCCTCGTCTCACGGAGAGGGGGTTGGGGGTGAGGTTTGTCGCGGTTGCGATAGAGCGCAGGGTTTACCGTCTTGGCTTTCGCTTCTATAATACGCGCCATTCCCCTCACCGCGATTATAGGGAGACTCATGGCAAAACCGCTCAATTTCCAGCAGATCATCATGAAGCTGCACGAGTTCTGGACGGCTCAAAACTGCGTGCTGTGGCAGCCGTACAACATTCAGGTCGGCGCGGGAACCAACAACCCGGCGACCTTGCTCCGCGTGCTCGGTCCTGAGCCTTGGCGCGTCGCCTACGTCGAGCCGAGCGTCCGCCCGGACGACGGTCGCTACGGCGAGAACCCCAACCGGATGCAGTATTACTTCCAGTATCAGGTCATCCTCAAGCCGGATCCGGGCAACCCGCAGGAACTCTACCTGAAGTCGCTCGAAGCAATTGGCATCAGCCCGCGCGAGCACGACATTCGCTTCGTCGAAGACAACTGGGAAAGCCCGGCGCTCGGCGCGTGGGGTCTCGGTTGGGAAGTCTGGCTCGACGGGCAGGAGATCAGCCAGTTCACCTACTTCCAGCAGGCGGGCGGTATCGAGTGCCATCCGGTCTCGGTCGAGATCACCTACGGACTGGAACGAATCGCGCTGCCGCTGCAAGGCAAGGATGCCGTCTGGAATATCGACTGGTTGGGTGAGGGCGACGCTACACTGCGCTACGGCGACGTGCTGCTCCGCAGCGAGATCGAACACTGCAAATACTATTTTGAAGTCGCCGACGTGGACGGCTTGCGCCAGACCTTCAACGTCTACGAGACCGAGCATAAGCGGGCGCTCGAAGCCGGTCTAGTCGTCCCGGCATACGACTACGTGCTTAAGTGCAGCCACCTGTTCAACGTGCTCGACACGCGCGGCGCGATTGGCGTGACCGAGCGGGCGGTTTACTTCCGCCGGATGCGCGACATGACCCGCAACGTCGCCCGCGTCTATACCGATCAGCGGCAGGAGATGGAATACCCGCTCGACAAGCTCAACGGCTTGTGGACGAGCGGCGCGCCCGCCGTCGGGGCGCGCAATGCTGCGCCCGCCTCGTTACCTGAAACCGCCGCCGACTTCGTGTTCGAGATCGGCGTGGAGGAACTGCCCGCCGGTGATGTGGATCCGGCGCTCGATCAACTGCGAGGCGGCAGCCCCTAAGCTGCTCGACGATCTGCGGCTGGCGCACGGCGAGATCGCGGTCTACGCGACGCCGCGCCGCCTCGTGATCAGCGTCAAAGACCTTGCTCCGCGCCAGACGGATCTGGAACAGGTCATGAAGGGACCCTCCGCCGACCGCGCCTACGACGCCGACGGCAAGCCGACCAAAGCCGCCGAAGGTTTCGCCCGCGGCAAGGGCGTCAATGTCGCCGACTTGCGTACTGAGGATGGCTACGTCGTCGCCACCGTGCGCGAAGTGGGGCAGCCTGCCGCCTCGGTTTTGAGCGCCGCGCTGCCGTCGCTCGTCGCCGGGATCAAGTTTGGCAAGTCGATGCGTTGGAACGCCAGCAACGTCGCCTTCTCCCGCCCGATTCGCTGGTTCGTCGCCCTGCACGGCGCGTACGTGATCAGCTTCAGCTATGCCGATACCGTCGCTGGAAATGTCACGCGTGGCTTACGCCCCTATGACTCGCCGCTGCACGAGGTGAATAGCCCGGCGGATTACTTTGCCGCGCTCGAAGCCGAGCAGATCATCCTCGATTACGCCGCCCGCCGCGCCGCCGTCGCTGATCAAGTGGCGACGCTGGCGCAAAGCGTCGGCGGTCACCTACTCGACGACGCTAGTCTGCTCGACGAAGTGACCAATCTGGTCGAAGCGCCGACCGCGCTGCTCGGTCGCTTCGAGGACAAGTATCTGAAGCTCCCCCGCGAAGTCCTGATCACCGTCATGCGCGACAAGCAGCGCTATTTCGCCGTCGAGGATGCGCAAGGGAGCTTGCTGCCCTACTTCATCGCCGTGCGCAACGGTGACGCCGAGCACCTCGACATGGTGCAGCACGGCAATGAGGAAGTCCTGCGCGCCCGCTTCGCCGACGCCGACTTCTTCTACACGCAGGACACCAAGAAGCGCTTGGCGGATTTCTTGCCCCGTTTGGCGACGCTGACCTTTCAGGAGAAGCTCGGCTCGATGCTCGACAAGAACGAGCGCATCGTCGCATTGGTTGAGCCGCTGGGCAAGCAGCTCGGTTTGACCGCCACCGAGATCGCGATTGCTCAGCGGGCGGCGCACTTGGCGAAAGCTGACCTCGCCACCCAGATGGTGGTCGAGATGACTTCGCTGCAAGGCACGATGGGGCGCGAATACGCCCTGCTCAGCGACCAACCGCCGGAAGTCGCCGCCGCTATCGCCGAACATTGGCTGCCGCGTGGCGCGGACGACGATTTGCCCGCCAGCGCCGCCGGAACGCTGCTGGCGGTCGCCGACCGGCTCGACAGTTTGGTCGGTCTGTTCGCGGCGGGGTTGGAGCCGAAAGCCACCGCCGACCCTTATGGCTTGCGCCGCGCCGCCCTCGGCGTGATCCAGATTTTGGCGCAGGGGCAGATCGACGTGGATTTGCGGCAGGCGGTCGAGATCGTCGCCGCCGCCGAACCGATCCCGGTCGCGTCGGACGTGATCGCCTCGGTGCTCGACTTCATCGCCGGACGCCTGCGCGTCTGGATCGAGGATCAAGGCTTCGCCCACGACGTGGTCGCGGCGGTGCTGGCGGCGCAGTCGGCTAACCCGGCGCGCGCGCTGACCGGCGTGCGCCAGCTTGAGCGCGTGGGTCAAGCGCGACGACTGGGCGGACATCCTCGACGGCTTCGCCCGCTGCGTCCGCATCACCCGTAACGAGACTGAGCGTTACCTCGTCGATCCCGAACTGTTCGAGCAGCCGGAAGAAAACGCGCTCTACATGGCATACGCGCAAGCCGAAGTCCACGAGGAAACCGACGGCGACATCGACGCTTTCTTGAACGCTTTCCTGCCGCTGCTCCCGGCAATCACGCTCTATTTCGGCACCGGCAAGGGCGACGGCGTGCTCGTTAACACCGAGGATCAAGCCGTGCGCCGCAACCGGATCGGCTTGCTTCAGGCGATCAGCGCCATGCAGAACGGTCGCGCCGACCTCAGCACGCTCAGCGGGTTCTAGAGCACGTTGTTGTTACAGTAGGGGCAGATCTATGTGTCTGCCCCTCAGAAACGAGGGCTGACGATGGCTTATATTCCCGAAGACGCGAAGTGGTATCTCGCTGACATCGTGGAGGAGATCTCACGTCGATGGTGAATTTACCAGTCTGGTTCACGTCAATCTCGTCCTCATTCGCGCTGATTTACCGGAAGAAGCGTATGAGCGGTCGCTCGAAGTCGGTCAGCAGGGTAACGTCAGCTACAAGAATACCGACGGCGAAACCGTGACCGTTCGCTTTCGTGGTTTGCGCGGCTTGAACGTGATCCACGAGAAATTGGCTCACGGCAGCGAAATTGCCTACGAAGCCTTCGAGGATTTGACTGAAGATC
Source organism: uncultured Chloroflexia bacterium (assembly GCA_963848465.1). Taxonomy (GTDB): domain Bacteria; phylum Chloroflexota; class Anaerolineae; order Aggregatilineales; family Phototrophicaceae; genus Flexifilum. Next base: position 19,321 of record CAWKDY010000011.1, read on the forward strand.
GTATTCAACAGTTGCTTCGTTCGAAGGAAACGTTGAACGTTTTCGCACCCCGCCAATGAAGGGTAACCCCATGCGCGTCATCCGCTATGCGACCGAGGGCATCGAGACGATTGAAGATCCCAACTGGACGGCGCTTTTGGCACAGCAAGATGCCGTGATCTGGGTTGATCTTATGGGTCCTGACGAAGCCGATGTGAAATTAATGCGCGACGTCTTTCACTTTCACCCGCTCGCCATCGAAGACACGCTGAATCAGCGCCAACGCCCCAAAATCGAGGAATACCGCGATCACCTGTTCCTGATTTTGAACCCGGTGGCGGAATTTCAGGAAGACCTCGATTTCCGCGAACTCAACGTGTTTGTCGGGCACAACTACGTCGTCACCGTGCACATTACCGATGAACCGATTATCGCTGAAGTGATGCAGCGCTGCGAGGCGCGCGTCCAAACGACGCAGCCGGTCTCGGTGGGTTTCTTGGTCTACGCGCTGGCAGATTCGGTTGTTGATCAATATTTCCCGCTGCTCGACGACATCGGCGACCAGATCGAGACGATCAGCGAGCAGATTATCGAAAATCCGCAGCGCAACGACTTGAACCGCGTCTTCCGGCTCAAGCGAGCGCTGGCGGAGATGTGGCGCGTCGCGGGAGGGCAGCGCGACATGTTCAACGCGATTACCCGTCAGGAGACGAAGTACATCAGCGAAGACATCATGCGTTACTACATGCGCGACGTCTACGATCACCTGCTGCGCATTAGCGATACCGTCAGCACCTTCCGTGATAACATGGCGGGCGTGATCGACCTCTACATGTCGGCGGTCTCTAACCGCTTGAACGTCGTCGTCCAGCGCTTGACAGTCGTCACCATCGGGATCGGCGTCTTAACGGTGATCAGCGGCTTTTACGGCATGAACTTCGAGCACAGTTGGCCCGCCTTTGGCGCGGCGTGGGGCGTCCCCTTCGTTCTCCTGCTGATGGCTGTCTCACTGGCTGCCGTCGTGGTCGTTCTGCGGCGCTTGGGCTAACAGCATCGGTGTTCAGCAGACCTCATGCGGTGAGCACGGGTCAAGGCGTCATCCAAATCAGAGATCGATTACATCACGGCGTCGGTTGTATGTGTGTTGGGTCATGTATATAATCGAGCCTAGTGAGTTGGGGGAACCCAGTGTCAGTCGCTGACGAGATCAAAAGTAAGCTGGACATTGTGCAGTACATCCAGCGCTACGTCCCGCTCAAGAAGCAGGGGCGTTCGTGGAAAGCCTGCTGCCCGTTCCACTCGGAAAAAACGCCTTCTTTTGTCGTCAACGAGAACAATCAATCTTGGCGTTGCTTCGGCGCGTGCGCCGAGGGCGGCGATATCTTCAACTTCGCCATGAAGTACAACAGTTGGTCGTTCACCGAAGCGCTGGAGGAACTCGGCAAGCTGGCGGGCATCGAAGTGCGCCAGCAGTCCCCCGAACAACGCCAGCACTACGAAGAACTCGACCGTTTGCGCGGGCTGCTCAAATCCACCGCCGACTACTTCCACGATCAGCTCTTTGACTCGAATAATCCCGCTGCTGTGGCAACGCTCAACTATGCGCGTAACAAACGCGGCTTGAGCGATGATACCCTGCGGCGCTTCCAGATCGGCTTTGCGCCCCCCGGCTGGCAGAATGCCGTCGATCTGCTGACCGGACTCGGCTACAGCGAAGACGATCTGCTGGCGACCGGGATCGCCTCGCGCAACGAGGAGAGCGGGCGAGTTTACGACCGTTTCCGCAATCGCCTGATGATCCCGATCCGCGACGAGCGCGGGCGCGTGGTCGGCTTTGGCGCGCGGGCGCTCGCACCCGACGACAACCCCAAGTACCTGAACTCGCCCCAGTCGGCGCTATTCGACAAAAGCCATCTGCTTTACGGGCTGGATATGGCGAAACAGCCGATTCGCGACGCCAGCACCGCCGTGATCGTCGAGGGCTACCTCGATGCGATTCAGGCGCATCAAGCGGGCTATGCCAACGTCGTCGCCCAGATGGGTACGGCGCTGACCGAAGCCCAGTTGAAGCTGATCGCGCCGCGCCTTGCCGATCACATTATCCTGTCGCTCGACTCGGACGCGGCGGGGCAATCGGCGACCCGCCGTTCGCTCGAAGTCGCGCCGGCAAACGCTCGAAGCCGATTACGCCGGACGGCTGTCGGTGGATATTCGCGTGCTCGTCGTCCCCGGCGCGAAAGACCCGGACGACCTGATCCGCGAAGCGCCGGAGCAGTGGGCGCAGTTGGTCAAGGACGCGCAGCCGGTCGCCGACTACGTGATCAACTCGGAGATGGAGGCGCTGCCGGACAAGGCGTCGGTGCAGGAGCGCGAAGCGGTCGCGCGGCGCTTGCTGCCGATCCTGCTGGCATCTGAGAACGATCTATACAAGAATGACAACTTGCAGAAGCTCGCGCTGCGGCTGCACATCGCCGAGCGCGACTTGCTGATGTGGGCGGCAGAACAGCAGAAGATCAACGCCGCGCGGGCGCCGCGCGTGGCGCCGGAGCCGTTCGACCCACCGTTTGATCCGTCTTTCGAGCCGCCGCCGGAAGACGAACTGCCCGATTTTGACTCGCCGCGTGAGGATCGGCGGGGGCTGGCATCGGCGGCGAACTTGCGCGAGGCAGCGCTCGAAGCTTACTGCCTGCGCGTGCTCTTTCTCAACCCCAAGTTGATCTACGACGTGAACCGCAAGTTTCGTGAACTGGCGGGGGATCGGCTGGGACTCGCCGACGGCGCGCTCGGCGACCTTAGCCCGGAAGACTTCACCCGGACGAGCTATCGCGTCCTGATGGACATCTTCCTACAGGCGGTGGGGCAGGACGAGCAAGACCTGAGCGACTTTTTCCAGTCCGCGCTCACGCCCGATTTGATCGACGAACTGGCAATTTTGGTGGCGGATGAGTGGGAAGATTTGCGCCCGCGACTACGTCACGGCTTATCCGCCGACTTAATCATTGTGATCAAACAGGCGGAGCGTTTCAGCGGCGCGGTGGACATGAGCGCCGAATTGATCGAGAAGGCGCTGCGTCTGCGCGTCCAGCGGCTGCAGCGCGAGCGGCAGGAGATGGTGTATTTGGAAATGGATGGCGATGTCCCCTACCAAAGGCACATTATGTTATCTATACTGGCGAAACGCTTGATCGACGCCGAATTGAACCGTCACGCGCAATTGCTTCGGCAGTAGTGCAAGTTTTTGGATAAGGGAATGGCGAAAAAACGAACGACACGTAAAGAGAATGGTCGCACCACCGGAGAGTTCTCCAAAGCCGACGACGCCGAAGAATTGAACGACGACTTCGAATTGGACGACGAATTGGATGAAGGCGCAGACGACGATTTCGACTTTGACGATGATTTGACGGTTAAAGACGATGATATGGTCGATCCGATGCTGGCAGAGGACGATCTCGAAGACCTCGAAGACGACGACTTGGCACTGGGCGAGAACGCGCGCTTCGACAGTTTCGCGCTCGCCGACGACCCGGTGCGGATGTATCTGAAAGAAATCGGGCAGGTGCCGCTGCTGGACACCAACCGCGAGACGTGGTTGAGTATCCAGATTGCGGCGGAACGCCTGCTTCAAGAGGAAATCGACCGGCTGTGCCAGCCTGAGGGCAGCAGCTTGCCCGAACCGCAGGAACTGGTTCAGGCGCTCTACGGCGTCGTCCAGCGCAACTGGGCGGATGTGGTGCAGACGGCGAAGCGCTTCAAGACCGAACCGCCCAACCTCAAAGCCGTCATTGACGAAATCCAGTCACTGACCGACGACTGGGACGTCAGCGGCAGTTCCTCGATCCGCGAATACCTGCGCCAGCGGGAATGGGGACGCGACGAAGCATGGACGGAACTGGCGCGGCGGCTGTTCGACGTGATTCACGGCATCTACCTGATCCCGTTCCGCGAGCAGATCATGATCCGCCGCTTCATCGATAAGGAAGGTGTGCTGCCGCCGCAAGAACTGTTCGACCAATGGCTGACCGAAGACACCGACGCGCTCGAAACGCTGCAAGAGCGCTTCGACGAAGTCGAGCGCAAAGCCGAGTACGCTGCCGAAGCGCTGACGCGCGCCAACCTGCGCCTCGTCGTCAGCGTCGCCAAGCGCTATATGGGTCGCGGGATCAACTTCCTCGACTTGATTCAGGAAGGCAACATCGGCTTGCTGCGCGCGGTCGCCAAGTTCGACCACACCAAGGGCTACAAGTTCAGCACCTATGCCACGTGGTGGATCCGCCAAGCGATCAGCCGCGCCATTGCTGACCAAGCCCGCACCATCCGCATTCCGGTGCACATGGTCGAGACTATCAACCGGCTGATGCGTGTTCAGCGTCAACTGACACAGGAACTCGGCGCCGAGCCGAGCGCCGAGCAGATTGCGCTGGAGATGGAATTCCTGACGCCGGACGAGACCAAGGCGATCAAGCTGATCCGCAAGGACGGCGCGCGGATGGATGCCGGTTTGGCGCGCAAACTGCGCCGCGCCGCCCAGAAAGTCCGCAAGATCATGCGGCTGTCGCAAGAGCCGATGAGCCTCGAAATGCCGATTGGTCAGGAAGATAACAGCCTGCTCGGCGACTTCATCGAGGACGACAAAGTGCCCGGTCCGGTCGATGCCGCCAGCCGCCAACTGCTCAAGGAGCAGATTCGCTCGGCGCTGGGCGTGCTGAGCGAGCGCGAGCGCGAAGTGCTGGAAATGCGCTTCGGCTTGCTCGACGGGCAGGATCACACGTTGGAGGAGGTCGGCAAGCACTTCGGCGTCACTCGCGAGCGCATCCGCCAGATCGAGGCGAAGGCGCTGCGCAAGCTGCGCCATCCGACGCGCAGCCGCCAGCTCCGCGATTATCTGGAAATCTAGCTTCATCAGCCGGGGCGGTCGCAAGATCGCCCCGTTTTTGTTTTACAATTGAGATCACAGCAGTGGACAGGATCAGCGATGGCAGTTGAAAAACAGATCATCACAATCGAAGACTTCAAACAGTTCGTCAACGAACCGGAGAATTCGGATCGGCTGTTCGAACTCATCGACGGGGAGATCATCGAGAAAATGCCGGGACGAACACTGAACTCTGAGTTGCGGGACTTGATCGCTTACCTTGTTCGTCACTTTTGCCTTGAGCACAAAATGGCTTGCCATACATCTGGTGAAGCAGGTGCATTTCGAATCGGGGACCGTGTAATCGTTCCTGATTTCGCCTACAAACATACGCCGATGAGCGACGATTATCCTGATCCGGTCGCGCCGGAGTGGGCGGTCGAGGTGATTTCGCCAACTGATAAGGTCGTCGATATTCGCAAGAAACGGGCAATTTATCGCACCGCCCGCATCTTGCTCTGGGAGATTTACCCGGAGGATCGCACGGTGGATGTCTACGTGCCCGATCAGCCAGTTCGTACCTACGGGATCGAGGACACGGTAGACGCTGGCGATCTGCTGCCCGGTTTCAAGCTGGCGCTGAAAGACATTTTTGCCGCGTAATCAATATTGGGATGAGGACAAGCGCATGAGCAAGCGAGTGAACGGCATCGGCGGCGTGTTCTTCAAGGCGAAAGACCCGACCAAGCTAGGTGAGTGGTATGCCGAGCATTTTGATCTCGAACTGGAAGAAGGTATGCCGATGACGACGTTTCACTGGCTGCGCAAGGACGATCCTGCGCGCGGCGGCGCGACGGTGTGGAGCCTGTTTCCGCAGGACAGCGACTACTTCGGGTCGGACGACGCGCAGTTCATGATCAATTACCGGGTCGAGGATTTAGACGCGATGATGGTGGCGCTCAAGCAGGCGGGCGTCGAGATTTTGCGCGAGGTGCAGGACACGCCTTACGGACGCTTTGCGGCGATTAAAGACCCTGAAGGCAACGGCATTGAGCTGTGGCAAGCCCCGGATGGCTATTGATCCTTCGGACGGAGTAAATCGTCCATCACCTTCGCCGTCCGCGCCGCGCTGATCCCAGTGCTGGGACAGCGACCCTCGCCCCGTAATTCGTCCACAATCGACTGAATCAACGGCTGATGCACGTGCGCCGGGTTGTCGATGGCGATCTCGCGCGAACCTTCCGCCGTCGTCACCGTGATCGGTGTGGCGTCGAAAGTCGCATAGCTGATGCTGCCCGCGCTGCCGACGATCACCGTCTGGTCGAGCACGTCGGAGCTGGTGAAGCACCACGATCCCGACCGCCGTCACGCCGCTCTCGAACACAAAGCTGCCGACCACGTTATCCTCGGCGGGATAGAGTCCCGCCTGATTGACGGCGAACCCGCGCGTCTCCTGAATTGGTCCGAGCAGATAATCCAGATAGTCCAGCATGTGAACGGCGACGTCGGCGAACAGCCCACCGCCGGAGATCGCGGGCTGCACCCGCCAAGGCAGATCGCCTGTGATTTGCAGCGGGCGCTGGCGCAACGTGACCGAAACTGTACGGATTTCGCCAATGGTTCCCGCATCGACCAGCCGCTTGATTTCTACGAAGCGGGGTAGGCGGCGGCGATAGTAGGCGACCCACAGCGGCACACTCGCCCGCTGGCAGACGTCGATCATCTGCTGGCACTCGGCATAGCTGCGCGCCATCGGCTTCTCGACCAAGACGGGTTTGCCTGCCGCTGCCGCCAGCTTCGTGTAATGCAGATGCGAATCCGGCGGGGTGGCGACGTAAACGGCGTCCACGTCCGGGTCGGCGATCAGCGCCGCGCCGTCGTCGTACCAGCGCGGCGACGCCGTGACGCTCGGCGTAGTCTTTGGCTTTGTCGCCGTCGCGCCGCATCACCGCGACCAGTTCGGAATGCTCCGCCTGCTGAAAGCCGGGTCCGCTCTTGACCTCGGTCACGTCGCCCACGCCGATAATGCCCCAACGAATCGTCTCGTTCATTGTTTGCTCCTCATCGTCAACCGTCGGTTGGTCAGCTACCGCATTATTCCACAGCTTGCGCCGCTTTGCGCTAAAATGAACGCGAGATAAATCAACCGAGAACTACATGGCTCAAGAACTGACCTACTGCCCGGTCTGCGGGCACAAATTGGTCGCCCGTGAGGAAGCGGGGCGTATCCGCCAAGTCTGCGAGAACTGCGGCTATATCCATTACGTCAATCCGGTGCCCGCCGTCGGCATCGTGATCGAAATGGACGGCGGCGTCGTGCTGATCCAGCGGATGCACCCGCCGCACAAGGGCGTCTGGACGCTGCCGAGCGGATTCATCGAAGCCGACGAGAGCGCCGAAGAAGCCGCTATCCGCGAGGCGGAGGAAGAAACCGGGCTGAAGGTCGAGATCGACGAACTGGCGGGCGTCAACTCGTTCCCGGAGGGACCGCCCCAGAGCGGGATCATGATCTTCTTTCGCGCCCATCCGGTTGGCGGGTCGCTCAAAGGTGGCGACGATGCCGCTGACGCGCGCGTGTTTCAGCCGGAAGAAATGCCGCTGCTGCCCTTCCGCACCCACCGCGAGATGATGGCGCAGTGGTTGGCGCAGCACAGCGCCCGCCAAGCCGGATCGCCGCCGGTGGCGACCGGGGAGTTCACGATTCGCCCTGCCGAAGCCGCCGACGCCAACGAGATCGTCGCGCTGCTCAACCTGATCCCCGCCAACCGCGCGCTGACCCGCGACGATTGGCGCGCGGTTGTCCAGCGTTTCCGCGAGAGCAGCGACATTGAAGTGATTGTCGCCGTCGACCGGCTTGATCCGCCGATCATCGTCGGCTTCGTCGCCTGTCGGTTGTGCGCGGGCTGACCGAAGGGCGCGGCTTGATCAACGACCTCGCCGTGCTGCCGACTTATCAGCGGCGCGGCGTAGGGACGGCGCTGCTGGAAGCGGCGCTCAAGCGCGCCGAGCGGCTTGATCTGCAGGCAGATCATGGTCAACGCCCAGCGCGCCGACGACCGCGCCCGCGCTTTTTATGCGTCGCTCGGCTTCTCGGCGGGCGACATCATGCACCTCAAGCTGCGCTGAACTTGGCGCATCGTCGTAGGCTGTTATCGAAACACCCTGTATTTGTGCTTTGCCTCTCGTATGCTGAATTCTTTGCTCCCCCTCTCTCCGCTTGCGTGGGAGAGGGGGTTGGGGGCTGAGGGGCATCATCTTGAAGAGGAGTTTGCCTTATGCGTTACTTTCGCTTGTTCGTTCCCGCGTCCTGCTGATCGCGTTGTTCGCCAGTCTCGGCGGCGTGACTCGCGCAGGACGTCGGCGCCTGTCCGGATCCGACCGTCGGCACGTCGATTGGCGCGATTCAGGGCAGCGGCGCGACCTTCGCGCTCGGCGGCACCCAGACCATCGTCGGCATCGTCACGGCGGATTACGAGGACGATGGCGACCCCGCGACCACCGATCTACGCGGCTTTTACGTCCAAGACGGAGGTGACGGCGATCCGGCGACTTCGGACGGCATATTCGTCCAGACCGGCGCGCACGAGCGCTACGTCGCTGTTGGCGACCGGGTGCAGGTCACCGGGACGGTGGCGGAGCAGCCCACGCGCGGTGACTCGGAGACGCAGATTAGTGCCGATGCAGCCGGAATTGTCGTGTGCAGCAGTGATAATCCGCTGCCCGCGCCAGTGGACGTGACGCTGCCGTTCGCGAGCTTGGATGGACGCGAACGTTACGAGGGTATGCGGGTGACGTTTCCGCAAGCGCTGACCGTCACGGAGCTGTACCAACTGGGGCGGCACAGCCAGCTCACGCTGTCGAGCGGCGGACGGCTGGCGCAGCCGAGCAACGTCGCGCTGCCGGGTGATGCCGCCAACGCGGTCGCCGCCGCCAACCTGCTCAACCAGATCGTGATCGACGACGGCAACCTGACCGAAGACCCCGACCCGATCATCTTCCCGCCGCCCGAACTCACGGCGGACAACACCGTGCGCGGCGGCTATACGGTCAAGGGCGTGACCGGCATCTTCACCCAGTCGCGCGGGCGGGCGACCAACAACGGCGGCACAACCATCGCCTACCGCGTGCGCGTGACTGAGCCGCCGACCTTCGACAGCACACCTAATCCGCGCCCGACCAGCGCGCCGAGCGTCCGTGACGCTAACTTGACCGTCGCCAGCGCCAACCTGCTCAACTACTTCAACTCCTTCTCGATCACGCCGTCGGGCTGCTTCCTCGATGGTCATCTCTCGGCGTCCTACTGCCGGGGCGCGAACAATCAGGTCGAGTTCGACCGCCAGCGCGCCAAGACCACCCACGCGCTGGCGCTGCTCAACGCCGATATTGTCGGGCTGGTTGAGATCGAGAATGATTTGGGCAACGATCAGGCGCTTGCCGATTTAGTCGCGGGCGTCAACGATTTGCTGGGCGCGGATACCTATCAATATCTCGACACCGGGCGCATCGGCGGCGACGCCATCCGGGTCGGCTTCATTTACAAGCCAGCGAAGGTCGCGCCGGTCGGCGGCTTCGCCACGCTGGAGTATGTGTATCCGTTTGACACCAATACCCGCCCGCCGCTGGCGCAGTTGTGGCGCGAGAATGCCAGCGGCGAGCAGTTTTACGTCGTCGTCAATCACCTGAAGTCGAAGGGGAGCTGCCCGGCGGGGCTGCACGATGTCAACGCCGATCAGGGCGATGGGCAGGACTGCTGGAACGCGGATCGGCTGTTGGCAGCCAATGAGATCGCCGAGTGGATTACGACCGAGTCCCTATTTCGCCGCCGATCCTGACGTGCTGCTGATCGGCGACTTCAACGCCTACGCGATGGAAGACCCGATCCGCGCTTTCGCCGCCGCCGGTTACGCTGATACGGTTGCTCAGTTCATCGGGGATGACGCCTACAGCTACGCCTTCGACGCTCAGTGGGGTTATCTCGACAGCGCGTTGGCGAGCGCGTCGCTGATCCCGCAGATCACCGGGGTGGGGGAACTGCACATCAACGCGGACGAGCCGAGCGCGCTCGACTACAACACCGACTATAAGGACGAGCGGCTGATCGACCTGCTCTATAGTCCCGATCCCTACCGCGCCGCCGATCACGATCCGCTGCTGGTGGGGCTGCGGTTGGGTACTCGCTTGGAACCCTAAGCCTCGTCGTCTTTTCGACGCGAGAATGGCGAAGGTAAGGGCAGAACTCAGTTCTGCCCCTACCGCTTATGCTTTACTGAACACGCCGCTTATTCCGGCAGGGCGACGACGCTGCCGACGCCGGAGATGTCTTTGGTCACGGTGGGGCTGCCGAGGTAGCTGATCGTGCCGGTGCCGCCGACGGTCACGTCAAGTGTCTGCGCGGCGTTGACCAGCGCCGACCCGGTGCCGCTGATGCGGATGGTCGCGTTCTGGTTGGCGAAATTGCGCCCATCCAAGCCGCCGCTGCCGCTTACGTCGAAGGTCAACTGCGCTGCGCTTCCGGCGAGCACGAACTGCCCGCTGCCCTTGACGACGATGTTAAGCGCGTCGGTGGTCAGGTCGTCGGCGCGCATGGTGCCGGAGCCGGAGATCGCCAGTTCGGTGAGCGACCCGGTGTAAGTGACGTGGTAGCTGATCGGCGTCGTCGGGCTGAGGACGACGCTGTCGTCGCTGCTTAGGATCAGCTTGCCGCCGCTGACCTCGCTCTTGAGGTAAGGCATGAAGTTGTCTTCCGCCTCGATCACGAGGGCAGGCTCCGCGCCCGCCGTCAGGATCACGTTGCCTTGCCCGCTCAGATCGACGGCGTTGAAGGTGCCGATGCTGCGGGTATCGGTCGTGACCGTGCCTGATCCCCGGATGGTTTCCGGGTTGTGGGCGGGGAACAGACTGCTGCATGCCGCCGCGATCAGCAGCAGGGCGGCGCTAAGCGCGAGTTGAGTAGGGCGAATCATCGATTTCATCAGGTTATCCTTGGCTACGCGGGCGTGATCTCGTTCGGTGACGCCCATCCACAGCCTAATTCGTAGAATCGGCGCGGGCGTAGCGGAAGACCTGACATTTGTCCCACCTTTCAGGTGATACTTGTCACGTTGGGGAATTAAAACGCCGCGCGATTTTTCGTGCGGCGTGATTGGCGCGGCTCTGGATGGGCTAGGGCTAAACGCTGTCGATGAAGACCGGCAGATGCCCCAGCGCGACGATGTTCGACCACTTGGCGCGGTCGCCTTCGGTGAAGATGGCGGCTTCGGCGGCGATGGTCGCGCCCGCCTTGTCCATGATCAGGCGCATGCCTTGCAGCGTGCTCCCGGTCGAGATCACGTCGTCGATCAGCGCGACCCGCTTGCCCTTGATCAGGTCGCGGTCTTTCTCGTCGAGGTACAGCGTCTGCGGCTCGCCGGTGGTGATGCTCAGCGTCTCGGAGCGCAGCGCGTCGCCCATGTAGGGCTTGTAGCTCTTGCGCAGGACGACGTAGGGCAGCTTCATCTCGACCGCCAACCCGTGCGCCAGCGGGATGCTCTTGGCTTCGGGCGTGACCAGCACGTCAAGGGCATAGGCGAGCAGTTTCTCCGCCAGCGCCTTGACTGACCGCCTGTACGAGTTCGGTGTCGCCGAGGATGTTCAGGATCGCTATCCGCACGCCCGGCTTGATCGCAAACAGGCGTAAATCGCGCTTAATCCCCGCAACTTCTATCGGGTAGGTTTCGTACTCCCCCATCTTGAATTTATCTCCAGCGTGAAGTGTTCGGCAAAATCGCGCTCGTATTGTAACACCGAAATGGCGGTCAGCGGTTAGCTTTTAGTGGTTAGCTGAGCGTGTCTAAGAAGTCGCATTTCGACCCCACCCCCGCGCTGCGCGCTTCCCCTCCCCGAATTCAGGGAGGGGAGAGTACTTCGTCTGTTTTGGGATCTGATGATGAGGTCTGGCGCTGGTTCGACACCGCGAGGGGCTTTTAAACACCCTCAATTGAACGCCGCCAATCAGGTACAGCTTACTCTTGGTTTTTGGCTAACCGCTCACTGCTGTTCGCTTGGCTCACGCCGCGCCGTTGACGATCTGCCCATCGACCAGCTGAGGGTGCGGTCGGCGTGCTGGGCGAGCTTGGGGTCGTGGGTCACGATGACGACGGTCGTGCCCTCATGCTCGCGGATGTCGGCGAGCGTCTGAAGCACCACGCTGCCCGACTCGGTGTCGAGGTTGCCAGTCGGCTCGTCCGCCAGCAGCAGCGGCGGATTGTTCGCCAGCGCTCGCGCAATCGCCACGCGCTGCTGCTGCCCGCCGGAAAGCTCGGACGGGCGGTGATTACGCCGATCCTTCAAGCCGAGCAGGTCGAGCAGTTCTTTGGCGCGCTTTTCCGGGTTTTTGGGCGCTTTGCGCGCGAACTGCATCGGCAGCAGCACGTTTTCCAGCGCCGTCAGCGTGGGGATGAGGTTGAAGAACTGGAAAATGAAGCCGATCTTCTCGTTGCGGATTTCGGTAAGCTGATCTTCGTTCATGCGGGTGATATCCACGCCGTCGATCTCGATTTCGCCTTTGGTCGGCGTGTCCAGCCCGCCGATCAAGCCGAGCAGCGTGCTTTTACCGCTGCCGGATGGTCCGACGATGCTGACGATCTCGCCCGCGAAAATATCCATATCAACACCGCGCAGCGCGTGGACGACCGTCTTGCCCAGCGGCAGGTCTTTGATCAGGCTGCGCGTGCGGATGACAACGTGTTCTTGCGACTGATTTACCATCAACGACTCCTGTACGTTCGCTGTGGATTTTACGCAAAATCATAGCGAAGGTTGCAGCCCATGAACAGCGAACGGGCAGGAGAACCGGATAATTGGGTCGCTCGGTGTTAACGGGCGCTGCCGCAGCAGCACCCGATGATGGGCACGAACCCGCACGATGGTTCGTGCCGTACTGCGTGACTTAGGTAGAGGCTTCGTTGAAGCGACGCTCGCGGCGGTGAATTTCCATGAAGGCGATCAAGATGTCCGAGGTCGTGACGATGCCGACGACGGTTTCGCCGAGGATCACCGGCAGGCAGTTGATATGGTTGTTCAGCATCAGGCGAGCGGCTTCAACCGCTTCGGCATCCGGTTCGACCACAATCGGCGCGGGCGTCATAATCATGCGGACGCGCAGATTATTGACCAACTGCTCCTCCTGCCAGTGTTCACGCAAGATGTGGGGCGAATTGAGCGCCGTCCGGCAGTCGCGGTCGCTGACAATGCCGACCAATTGCCCTTCAGAATTGAGGACAGGTAGGTGACGGCAGTGGTGCTTTTCTAACAATTCGAGCGCGTCGCGCAGCGTGCCATCCTGGTGAATCGACACGGGTTTTGCAGTCATGATATCGGAAACGTTCATATAAGCCTCTCGCCTAATGCCCCCGACTTCGGAGACATTGTAAAAATCGAGCTACCCTTGCGGGAGCAGCGCTTTGGTGCGCGACTGAATCAGCATCCTGAAAATGTCGGATTCGGTGATAATACCGACGAGATGCCCTTGCGCATCGACGACGGGTAGACCACTAACTTTCTGGTCGAGCATAATTTGGGCGGCGTCGAGGACCAGTGCTTCCGGCGCGATGGTCAGCACCTGTCGCGTCATCACTTGATCGATCTTCAACTGCGCCCACAGGTAATTGAGTTCCCAGATGCTCAGCGTGCTGGCATCCGAGGGACTAGCTTCGCGCACGTCACCGAGGGTGACAATGCCGAGCAAGTTGATTGTGCGCGACGACGGGCAAACGGCGAATTCCGTGATCTTTCATGAGACGATGGGCTTCGCTGATCGGTGTTTCGGGCAGCACGCTGATTACCGGGCTGGTCATCCACTCCCGTACCATCACGTTATCGAGCATTTCACTGCCTTTCCCAAAAACAATGCCAGTCTTGATAGCCTAACGATAGGGCTAAGTTGGCAAACGATGGTACTGCCGATTCGGTGACAGATGTCAGCGATTAGGAATCGGAGAAATAATTGAGATCGTCAATCTTTATGGTATGAGGTGGCGGAGTTGCCACGCGCAAACCCGCGCCAATCATGCGCGGGGCGGGGGCGTAGCGGAATCAATCAGTGGGTTGCTCTAGGGGCACAGCGTCCTGTGCCCGTTGTGGGAAATGCCAATCGATCCCCCCTTACGAGGGGATCGGGGGTGCTGACAGGGATAGGTTTTTAAGGGTGTCAGCAAAGCGCGCTGCGTTCACAAAACGGGCGGATGTGCTTGCTTCGCAAGCCTAGACCCGCCCCTACGGCGATGGGTGCGCGTTCGGTTGGTTGCATATGGGCGGCAGACACCCGTAAACCGGGCGCACACGCAGGTGCGCCCCTACAAGAATGAAAAACCTACCCCTATTAGGGGGTTGGGGGTGGGGTCTGGAGATGCGGTTGCTAGACCGGGATGGTGACAATCACCGTGGTGCCCCCGGTGGGTGAGCTTTCAATGCTGACGGTGCCTTTGTTGAGCCGCGCCCGCTGGCGCATGTTGCGCAGACCGAGACCTTCCTCGCCGTGATCGATCTGGATCGGGTCGAAGCCTTTGCCGTCGTCGATGACGCGCAGCATGAACGCCTGTGGCGTCTGCTCGGCGCTGACGTAGACGTGCTGCGCGTTCGCGTGCCGGATCACGTTGCTGAGCGCTTCGTTCGCCATCTGGCAGACCGATTCGAAAATCGTCGGCATCAGCGCGATGTTGTCCATCGGCTCGATGATCACGTTGAGCGTCGGCGGGACGTGCAGCCGCTTGACGATGTCGCGCAGGCTCTGTTCGAAGGTCTGCGACAGGCGTTCGTGCGCCTTGAGGTTCTGGATATAGCTGCGAATGTCGGTGATCACGGCGTCAAGGTTGGCGACCGCTTGCCCTAGATCGTTCGCGTTGACCGAATCGGAGGTGCGCAGCAGCTCAAGGTACATGCCAATCGCATAGAGCGACTGGATCACGCCGTCGTGCAGTTCCATGCTGATGCGCTCGCGCTCCGCCAAGCGCGTGACCCGGCGCTGCTGCTCGCGCAGTTCCACCCCGGCGATGGCGAGCGCCGCGTAGCCCGCTGTCGTCTCGATCAGCCATTGATCCTGCTCAGTGAACGGCTTTCCGTCGATGCGGTCGGTCAGGTAGAGCATCCCGAACAAGTGGTTGCCGACGATGATCGGCACGCCGAGGAAGCTCTCCATACTCGGGTGATGCGGTGGGAAGCCCGACGAGCGCGAGTCGTCCCGCATATGTTCGAGGCGGATCGGCTCGCGCCCCTCCATGATCGCGCCGAGCAGACCGCGTCCGCGCGGCAGATGCCCGATCATGTTGGCGACTTCGGCATCCATCCCGGCGAACTCGAAGAACTCCAGCCCGCCGCGTCCATCAGGGATGCCGAGCGCGGCATAACGCGCCCCGACCAGATCGCGTGCGGCGTCGGCGAGCCGCTCCAGTACCTCGCCGAGCGTATCGGCTCCGGCAGCGTAAATCGAGGTCTGGGCAATCGCCTTCAACCGGGCTAGGAGCAATGGCATATCATTCTGGGAAGATTCGTCACTTATCTGCATTGGCTCATATGTGTTATGCTTGTCGTCTACACGATTGTAGCGATTGAAATCAAATCAGGCGAACCCTATGTCGAAGATAGTGCGGATTCTCGTTGCCGATGATCATTCTGTTGTGCGGGCGGGTTTACGCGCCTTGCTGGAACGACAGGGTAATTTTCGCGTTGTAGCCGAAGCTGGCACCGGTGAAGAGGCAATCGCCAAGGCGCAAGAGCATCAGCCTGACGTGGCAGTCCTCGACATTCGGATGCCGGGGCTTTCGGGCATTGAAGCTTGCCGGCGTATTGTCGAGAGCGTCGAAGGCTGCCGGGTGATCATGCTGACGTCGTATGCCGAGGACGAACTCCTGTTTGCGGCAGTACAGGCGGGTGCATCCGGTTACATCCTCAAGCGCATCGGCGATAACGAACTGGTGCAGGCGGTCGAGCGGGTGAGCCGGGGCGAAGGCATGCTCGATCCGGCGATGACTGCGGCGGTTTTTGCCGAAATGCGCAAAGCCAATCAAGCGCAGCAGGCGGCAGCCTTCTCCGACCTCACCGGGCAGGAACTGGCAGTGTTGGCGCTGGTCGCCGACGGGCTGACCAACCGCCAGATCGCGGTCAAGTTGTATTTGGGCGAGGGAACGGTGCGCAACTACGTCAGCAGCATCCTCGGCAAGATCGGCGTCTCGAACCGTGCCGAAGCCGCCGCTTACGCTGTCAAGCACAACATTAACGAGGTCGTGCCGCCGTCGTCGCTGGATCGAAGTGGCGACCACAACTCGCGTTAAAGCAGCCATTTGAATATTCGAAGTATTTCCGCAGGGGCGCTCAATTGAGCGCGTCTAAAAGTTGCTTTTAACCCCACCCCCGACCCCTCCCCGACTTCAGGGAGGGGAGAGTGCCTCGTTCGTTTCGGGATTTGATGATGAGGTTTAGCAATTTTTCGACCCAACGAGGGGTTTTTAAGCACCCTCATTGAACGCCCCTAGTAGTCTATCAAGAAGGTTTCTTGTAGTTTAAAGACACCTCACCCCGACCTAACGGTCGTGCCCTCTCCACAAAGTGGAGAGGGCGGCTGAGCGGAGCGAAGCGGGTGAGGTCAATCGGTACCTCAGCCTATTTTCTTGATGAGGTACTAGCTTGCTGTGAAATAGTGATCTTCAAATGGCTTCTAGGGCGGAATAGTATCGAGGGCGCAGATTACTGCGCCCTGCAATTTAACCCAACGATCCCCGTATCACCATCAAGTGGGCGAGGACGCTGCCTCGTTTGTCACACCGACTCGGGCTGAACTGCTTTCTGCTCCGAAGTCTTGTGCTCCTCGACCACCTGCGGCGGGATGACGAAGACTGGACAGCAGCTTGATGCCAGAACTTTTTGCGTCACGCTGCCGAACAGCCAACGGCTGATGCCGGAACGCCCGTGCGTGGACATGACGATGGCGTCGGTGTGCAGCTTGGCGGCGCTTTCGATGATCGCCGTCGCCGGGTCGCCGGTTTCGACCGTCGCCTCGATGTTGATGCCGTACTTCTCCCGAATTTCGTTGGTGATCTGGTAGAGATAATCGTGCGCGTGGGTCAGCGCTTCGGTAAAGCCCGCCTCGTAATCCTTCTGCGGCGACATCGTGACCGGATAGAAATCGTAGATCGGCACTTCCGGGGGTTGCAGTATCGTGAGCAGGGTGATTTTGCCGGAGTTATCGATCAGCTTCACGGCGTAATCGAGGGCACTTCGCGCTAGCATGGATCCATCGAGTGGTACTAGTACATGAGCTATCATTGCCCATCCTCCCTAATTAAAGAAATTAGATCAAGTAAATCTATTTACTTCTATCGTCTACCCGATACGAACGGGTGACCTAGTGTCAAAGATCGCCAGTTCGAGCCGATCTTTGACACTACTACATTTTGCACAACTCCATTATGCTACTCATGAGAAATTATTCACAAACGGGGATGCCATGAATCGCGCCATCTGCAACGTGTCGCCTGAAGAAGCTGCACGCAAGATCGAATCGGGACAGCGGATTTTCATCACTGGAAACTGTTCAACGCCGATCCCGTTCATCGAAGCGCTGGTTGCGCGTTACGAAGAACTCCAAGACGTGGAACTGGTGCAGGTCTTGAGCATCGGTATGCCCGAATTCATCACGCCGGAAATGTCCGGTCACATCCACGTCACTAACCTGTTTATCAGCGAAAACATGCGTACCGCCGTCAATAACGGCTCGGCGGACTTCACGCCGATCTTTCTGCACGAGATTGCGGCGCTGTTCCGCTCGCACATGAAGCCGGACGTCGCCGTGATCCATTGCAGCCCGCCGGATGAGCATGGTTACTGCTCGTATGGGACGGAAGTCGGCGTGACCAAGAGCGCCGCCGAGACCGCCAAGACCGTCATCGCGCAGATCAACCCGCACATGCCGCGCACGCTGGGCGACAGCTTCATCCACGTCAGCCAGATCGACTACTGCATCGAGGTCGATTACCTGCTGCCGGAGGTCAAGCCGCAACCGGCTACGCCGATCCAGAGCCAGATCGCCGCGCACATCGCCGCGCTGATCCCCGACGGCGCGACGCTGCAAACCGGCATCGGCGGGATCCCCGACGCCGTACTGCGCCGCCTGACCGACCACCGCGATCTCGGCATCCACACTGAATTATTCTCGGATGGCGTGATGGAAATGATCGAAGCGGGCGTCATCACCAACGCCGCCAAGACGCTCCACACCGGCAAAGTCGTCGCCGGGTTCGCCATCGGCTCGCAGGCATTGTTCGACTACATCAACGATAACCCGGTCTTCGAACTCCACCCGACCGAGTACGTCAACGATCCCTTCGTGATCGCTCAAAACGACCGCATGATCTCGATCAACTCGGCAATCGAGGTGGATCTCACCGGGCAAGTGTGCGCCGACAGCATCGGCACGCACTTCTATTCCGGCGTCGGCGGTCAGGTCGATTTCGTGCGCGGCGCGGCGCGCAGCAAGGGCGGCACGTCGATTATCGCGCTGCCGAGCACGGCGAAGAACGGCGGCTTCAGCCGGATCGTCCCGACACTCAAGCAAGGCGCGGGCGTGACCACCTCGCGCAACGACGTGCGCGTGATCGCCACCGAGTACGGCACGGCGGATTTGTTCGGCAGGAGCATCGCCGAGCGCGCCAAAGCGCTGATTGACATCGCCCATCCCGATTTCCGTGACGAACTCTGCGCCACCGCCCGCGAGGTCTATCACTTGGGGCGCATCTACGCCGGGGTCAGCGTTTAGGGATAGCTTCAGGTGTCAGGAGCGCGAAAGTCTGTGCCTCGCCCGGAATAGGGAAGGAGGAAGACGATTTGCGGACCTTGTCGTTCGCAGTTCATGAAAATGAGGCGTTGATCCACGATTGCGGATTATGCCGCTCCCGAATATCTCAGGCGGCCCGCGATCTGTATTTTCAGCCCCTCGCTGATCGGGATGGCGTCTTTGCCAAGAATTTCCCGGCGGATACGCCCCACCTTCAGGCGATCTTCGCCAATTTTGAGCGCCACATCGAAGAAATGCTGCTCCAGACAGCAGGTGTCGCGCCGGTGCGCTGGCAGGCTGCGCTGATCGATTTTCTCGACCGGATTGAAGGACTGTCGCTTGATTGGTATCTGGTTGGCAGCGCTGCGCTGGCGGTGCGGGGCATTGAGTGTGGCTCCGCGCGATCTGGACATTATTCTGGTCGGCGAATCCGATGTTCAACTTGTCCGCGAGCTTATGCTCGATGTTACGGTCGAGCCGTTTGCCCGCTCGGAAAACTGGATCGGGCAGTGGTTCGGGCGGACTTTTCTGCACGCGCGGCTCGAATTCGTCGGCGAGGTCGTTCCCGGCGTCGATCCTACGGCGTCTGCGATTTTGGACCGGCTGCCGCTGCTCGACTGGAGACAGTCAAGTGGCGGGGGAGGGTGCTGCGTGTGCCGCCGCTCGATCTGGTGCTCGCTGTGACCGAAGCGCGCGGGCTGACTGACCGCGCCGCCGAGATTCGGCGCTGGATGGCGGCATCAGCCGAGTAGTCAATTGCTCGGTACTCCATGGTTGAAAGCAACCGGGTGATCGCCAGATCGCCCGCTTTTGACGTGAAGTATGGGCAAGAAATCCAAACGGGAATTCTCGCCGCAGGGCAGGTTTCAAACCTGCCCTTACACTGGAAAAACCGACTTGCGAACCTCGCGTATCAATAACTAGCCCGATTTTACATACTATCCAGCGTGTTCCGGCACGTAGACCGGCGTCAGCCAATCGCGGTATTTGGGCACGCGCCCGCTCACCACGTCGAAGAACAGATCGCGCAGCTGCTTGGTGATTGGCCCCATGCTGCCCGTGCCGATGGGGCGGTGTTCGATCTGCGTCACGGCGGCGATCTGCACGCCCGTCCCGCAGAGGAACAGCTCGTCGGCGATGTAGCACTCGGTGCGGTCGAGGTTGCGCTCGACCACCTCGACGCCCAGTTCGTCCCGCAGCAGGTCGATTAGCGAGCGGCGGACGATTCCTTCGAGCACGTTGGCGCTGACCGGCGGCGTGATCGCCACGCCTTTGCGGATCACGAAGATGTTGGCGGCGCTCGCCTCCGAGACGTGCCCGTCCTGGTTGAGCACCAGCGCTTCGTCGTAGCCCGCCAGCACCGCGTCCGACTTGATCAGCGCCGAGTTGGCATACGCGCCGACGATTTTGCCGCGCGCGGGAATGGCGTTGTCGTCCACCCGCCGCCACGCCGAAAAGCCGACGTGCAGCCCTTCCTCGTTCTTGACGTAGCTGCCGAACGGCTGCGCGAACATGGTCATGGCATCGTCCAGATCGTGCAGGCGCACGCCGATGATCTCGGTCGATTTGTACGCCAGCGGGCGAATGTAGACAGTTCTCGTGCAGGTCCTCGACCCGGAGCAGTTCGATCAGAATGTCAGTCAGTTCGGTTTCGCTGTAGGGTACGGCGATGCGGATCAGCCCGGCGGATTGGCGGAAGCGCTCGAAGTGGTCGGTGGGGCGGAAGATGAACAACTGCTGTTCGTCGGCGTTCCAGTAGGCGCGCAGCCCGCCGAAGACGCCCGTCCCATAGTTGAAAGCGTGAGTCATGACGCTCACTTTCGCTTCCTCTATGGGCACGATTTTGCCGCCGAAAAAGGCATATTTGGGCTGAGTCACGGTCTTTTCTCCGCAGATTAATGAACATAATTTATATCAGACCAATTATCAGGGCGCGGGCGAGCCGGGGTCAATGACCACTCATGACCGCTAGCGCGTGTCCCTGACCGCCCCCGGCTTCGGAGCGAGCAGGGCGAAAATCACCGGAGTGTTAAGTGAGTGGGTTAGAAACCCTGCGCCTCATCCTACAAACTGCGCCTACGACCATCTGTTCAGACCGAATTGGCGCCGCACTCTCCCCTCCCTAAAGTCGGCTGAAGGGGCGATAGTAAAAAATACATCGACCGGTTTTTTCCTAGAAGGGCGGGTCTCAGACCCGCCCCTACACCGAATTCTCTCGTTCATCACGATAGCCTTCAAACGAGGTGTCGCCTCCTCAGCCCTGAAGTCGGGCAGGGGTTGAGGGCAAAGCGGTGGGCGAGGGTGAGGTTCTCACGGACCCGTCAGCGCCAGCAGATAGAACGCGCTGAAGCTGAACCAGCCCAGCAGGAGCAGCGCCACCGCGATCACGCGGACGAGCGGCGTCGTGCTGCGGATGCCATCGGCGACCAGCACCGTCAGCGGAAACAGCACCAGCGTATAGCGCCCGAAGCTCTGCGTGAAGTAGACCTCGTTCGTGCCGTAGACGTAGTTGACTTTGCTGACGAACACAAGGATCGAGCCGACCGTGTAGACAATCAACGGTAGGCGGCGATGCTGGCGAAATCCGAGCGCACCAGTGCCAGCACGGTGACCACCAGCAGCGCCAGCGGATCGAGGTTGGTGAAGGTTTCGCGTGGGTAAGCGATTATCCAGCGGAAGTTGACGATCAAGCCCTCGATAGGGTTGGTTAAGTAGACGTAGGAATAATCGTTGTAAATCACGTTCAGCGGCGGCAGACTGAGGCTTTGACGGTAGAGCAGGAAGGCGGCGTAAGCCAGCGGGATCAGCAGCAGCGACCATCCCTGCCGGATCGCGCGGCGCGCTTGCTCGATCCATTGATCGAGGCGGTTGAGGCGGAAGCCGTTTTGCTCCAACAGCAGCAGCCCGGCGACCGGCAGCAGCACGCGAAGACAACGGCCTCGTTCACCACCGAGGCGCCGACGACGGGTTTCTTTTCGTCCTCGACGGCGTGCCGGTGTACGAGCGGCTCGATCCTCTCTTCGGCCTTTCCCCGGATGCCGCGAGCATCGACTCGCTTCAAGTGCTCTCGGGCTACGTTCCCCCGCAATACGGCCTGCGTTCGGGGGGAGTGGTGGAGCTTCGATCGTCGACGGCCGCGGTGACCGACCAACGGTGGGGCGCCGAAGCCGATGCCGCGGGCGGCAGTGAAGGAACGCAGTCGGGCGCGGGCCTTCTCCGGGCCCGCCTCGGCTCTTCCGCCGAGGCTCTCGTGAGCGGCTCCGGGGAAAGGTCCAGCCGCTTTCTCGATCCGGTCGACCCCGACAATCGCCACAACCACGGGAACACGTGGACGACCCACCTTGCCGCGAATTGGCGCCCGACGGTCCGCGACACGTTCGTGGCGCGAGGAGGCTACGGCCAGTCGCGTTTCGATGTCCCCAACGATCCGGAGCAGGATGCGGCCGGGCAGGATCAGCGACAGGGCAATGACGACGCGCTCGCGTCGGTCTCCTGGCTGCGCACCCTCGCGCCCACCACGAGCTCCGAGGTTGCGCTCTATGGGAGGTGGATGCGGGCCGACGTGAACAGCAGCCCGTTCGACACGCCCCTGCAAACGGACGCGGGCCGTCGGTTGTCCCGAATCGGGCTTCTCGCCCACGTGACTCACGAGCGTGGCCGCCACCGTCTCGCGGCCGGACTCGAAGCCGCATCGCTTCGCCTCGACGAACGATTGGCTTTCGCCGTGACCGATCAGGAAGCGGGCGAGGAGGCCAACCTCAGCCCGGCCGCCCGGCAATTCACTCCCGACGATCCCTTCCATTTCCAGGACGCGGTGCGGCGCACCCAGGTCTCGCTCTTCGCGCAGGACTCGTGGCGGGCCACCGACCGGCTGACCGTGGATGGCGGCCTTCGCTTCGACGCAACCGAGCTTCTCTCGCACCAGACGGCCCTCTCCCCACGGCTAGGCCTCGCGTATCGGCTCTCGAGCTCCACCCGACTCCGGCTCTCGGCGAACCGCTTCTTTCAGCCCCCCCAATCGGAGTGGCTGCTTCTCGCTGCCTCCTCCGCGGCCCGTGTCCTCTCTCCGTTCGCGGCCAGCGGCGGGGGAGCACCCCCGCAAGCCGAGCGGCAATGGTCTTACGAAGGCGGCCTCGACACGTGGCTCTTCCGAACCCTTCGCCTCGACACGGCGCTCTGGCACCGGCAAGTCACGAACTTCCTCGACCCGAACGTCTTCTTTGGTACCACGGTGCTGTTTCCCAACAGCGTGGCCAGCGGTCGAGCGACCGGTGTCGACATCCGCCTCGAGCTGCCGCCGCGCCGCGGGTTCTCGGGATTCCTGGCCTACTCGTACGCCACGGTCACGGAGATCGGTCCCATCAACGGAGGCCTCTTCCTCGAAGACGACATTCTCGAGATCGGTCCGGGCACCGAGTTCAAGCCGGACCACGACATCCCCAACACCGTCACCGGTGCGCTTCGCTACGACGCTCCGACGGGACTCCTGGCCGCAACCGTCTCGGGCCGTTACCAGAGCGGCGTGCCCCTCGAGGTGTCGGACGAGGGCCTCGACGAGCTGGCGGGGCGCCCCGGCTTCGATCTGGTCGATGTCGCGGCCGGCCGGGTCAAGTCACATGTCGTCGTCGACGCGCTCGTGAGCGTTCGTCTCGTGCGCCGCCGCTCCGTCGAGCTCCAGGCTTCGCTCGGCGGTCAGAACCTCTTCAACGAGCGCTTCGCCTTCAACTTCGGCAATCCCTTCAGCGGGACCCACTTCGGCTCACCGCGGACTTTGAGCGTGGGCTTGCACGCCCGGTTCCCTTGACGATCGCGGGGTTGTCCAAACGGCACGCGGGTCGCGGCTCTCGAGGCGCCCGGCCGCAGATCGAGAGCGGGCTCGAGTGAGTGGCTGGGAGACCCTCCTCGATCGGCCGCAGGCTCTCGTGCGTCGCCGTGGCCGCTTCGTGGTCATGGACCTCCTGGAAGCGCATCGCGTCATCAGCACGTCCTCGCGGAACGGAGGCCAGGTGGACCATCTGCGCCATCTGGTCAACCACCAGAGCTGCGAAGGAGCGGGCCACGTCGAGCGCTACCGCGCCATCAGCGAGAGCGGCCACGAGAGGTACGACGAGAGCGTGTGTGCCGAGCTGGCGCTTCCGGCTGACGCGACCGCGGTGATGGGCACGGCTGCCAACATGAGCTACGCCGTGGTTGCCTGCGAGCAGGATGGCCCGGTCGAGGTCACGGCCGTGGTCACCGCGGGAGTCCAGACCAACGCCACCTGCGCCGGTGATCCGGCGACGTGGCGTGAGGGTGTCGTCGGCATGGAGAAGGTCCGCGCGATCCCGGGCACCATCAACACCCTCCTTCACGTGAGCGTGCCCCTCACCCTCGGTGCTCTGGCCCGATCGGTCGTGACCATGACCGAGGGCAAGACCGCAGCCCTCCAACGACTCGCCGTCCCGAGCGGCCAGTCTCCCGACCTGGCCACGGGGACCGGCACCGACCAGTTCTGTCTCGCTGCGCCCCTGACGGGATCGCCGACCCTCACCTCCGCCAGCCCCCACGCGAAGCTCGGCGAGCTGATCGGCCTCGCCGTGCGCAAGGCCACGCAGGAAGCGATTCGCTGGCAGAACGGCCTCGAAGCCAGCTACACGCGCGGCGTCTTTCACGCCCTCGGCCGCTACGGCTTGCGCGAGGCGGCGTTCTTCGAGGAGATGGCAAACCACCTGGAAGGCGCCGACCTCGAGCTGCTGCGCACGAACGCCAAGTCGGTGCTGTTCGATCCTCTCGTGGGGGCGGCGGCGCACGCCATGGCCGCGGTGCTCGACCGCGTGCGCCATGGCATGCTGCCCGAAAACCTGGCGCGTGACGCCATCGTTCAGCAAGCCGCGACGCTCGCCTGCGGGGTGGCGGCGCGGCCGGACCGGTGGCCGGCGTTTCGGGACGCGCTCCAACACGACGCGACCGGCGAGGCCCGACCGCTGGTGCTCGCGGCGATCGCACTCGGATGGCGGGAGAAGTGGCGTTCGGTGTGACCCCGCCGCTCGGGCCCGATCCCTGGCTATTGGGGATCGCGGTCCTCGCCGACCTTGCCTTCGGCGATCCCAGTTATCCCGCCCATCCGGTCCGCCTGATGGGCCGGAGCCTGTCGTGGTTCGAGACCCTCCTTCGCCGCGCCGGCGTCGATGGCTATGGCGGCGGCATCGCGCTCTTCGTCGCCTTGGCCACCCTCTGGCTCGCCCTGACGTCCGCCTGCGTGTTGGGCGCCAGTGCCCTGTCTCTCGGGGCCGCGAAGGCGGCCCATCTCTTTCTGCTCTACAGCCTCCTCGCCCTCGGCGACCTTCTTCACCACGGCGGGCAAGTGGAGGCGGCGCTCCGGCGTGGTGATCTGCCCGCGGCTCGTCAGGCGATGTCCCAACTCGTGGGGCGGGACACGGCCGCGATGGACGAGGGTGCCTGCCGCCGCGCCGTGACCGAGAGCCTCAGCGAGAACCTGACCGACGGCTTCGTGAGCCCGATCTTCTGGTACCTCCTGGCGGGGCTGCCCGGGATCGTGGTGTTCAAGGTCGTGAGCACGATGGATTCCATGGTGGGGTACAAAACTCCGCGCTACCTGCGCTTCGGATGGTGCGGTGCGCGCGTGGACGACGTGATGAACTGGCTGCCGGCTCGGGCGACCTGGCTCCTGCTCGCGTTCACGGCTCTCTTTGTACCGGGCTGCTCGGCGCGCGGAGCGCTGCGAATCGGCTGGAAGCAACATGGCGTCCTGCCCAGTCCCAACTCGGGCTGGGCCGAGGCGGCCACGGCCGGCGCCATTCAACGAAGGCTGGTGGGACCGATCTGGTCGGGCGGATCGCTGGTTACCGAGGTCTGGCTGGGTGATTCGTCCTGTCCGCCGGTAGAGTCGGCCTCCGACTACGGGCGCGCGCGCGCCCTCGTCGTAGCTTGCGGGATTTTGACCGCCGTCCTGAGCATCGCGGCCCTCGCCGTCTGAACTCGCCTGATGTCGGTGAGGTACTTCTTCAGGATGGGCAGAACCTCGACGGCCTCGTGGTGATGAACCCATTCTCTTGCCCGATGCCGAGTTGCCCTAGAGCGATCTGCCGTCACCCGCCCACCGTGCACGGCCGGTTGGGGCGGACCGGCTTGCTGGCTTACCTCCGCAGGGCCGTGACCGGCGACACCCGCGCGGCTCGTCGGGCCGGGATGTAGGTCGCGACGAAAGCCGCCAGCCCGAGGAGGGCGGGTGCCGCGACCAGCGTCCACGGGTCGAGCCCCTGTACCTCGAAAAGGAAGCCTTGGAGCGCGCGAGAGGCGAGGGCGGCGGTGAGCAGGCCGAGAGCGAGCCCTCCCGCGAGGAGGGTCGTTCCTTCGCGAACCACGAGCTCCACCACCTGGCTCGGAGAGGCGCCGAGGGCCAGGCGGACCCCGATCTCCGGCACCCTTTGCAGGACAGCATAGGACACGACCCCGTAGACGCCGACCACGGCGAGCGCGGCCGCGAGCATGGCAAAGACCATGAGGAGGGTGGTCTGGAGCCGCGGCTGGGCGGTGGTGCCGTCGATCTGGGCCTGCATGGTCCGGAGGTTCACGAGCGGCTGCTCGGGGTCGAGCTCGTGCATGGCTGAACGCAACGATGCCGCCGTGGAAGTCCCCGCGGCCTTCGTCCTGAGGACGAGGACCGTATTCAGGTACATCCCCGCCAGGATCGGATCGGGGTACTGCGCGTAGGGCACGAACATCTCGGCCTTCGACGCGGCTTCGAAGGACTGCTTCACGTCGCCCACGACGCCCACGATCTCCATGGTGGGAAAGTGCGGATCTGGTTCCGTGCCGAGCTGGATGACCTGGCCCAGCGGATCGCGGCCAGGGAAATACTGACGCGCCATCGATTCGTTGATGACGACCACCGGCGGCGCCCCTTGCCGGTCCCCTTCGCCGAGCAGACGGCCCCGCTTGAGAGGCACTCTGAGCACGCTCAGGTAGTCGGCCGAGACCGCCCGATAGCCGGCCATCACGTAGTCGCTCGGACCGCGTGGGGGTTGGGCCGCACGGTTGAAATGGATGGTCGAGCCCGCACCCTGCATGGGCAAGAGCGTGGTGACCGCGGCACCTTCCAGTCCGGGCAGGGTGCGCACGCGATCGAGCATGCGCACGACCGCGGCCGTGCGCACACCGTTGTCTCCGTAGCGACGTGCCGAAAGAGGGAGGTTGACCACCATGAGGTTGTCCGGCTGAAAGCCGGGGGCGACGTACGTCAAGGCGGAGAAGCTGCGCAGCAGAAGCCCGGCCCCCACGAGCAGCACCAGCGCCACCGCGATCTCGGCCACCACCAGCGCGGCGCGCGTCCGGCGATGGCGTCGGCTTCCTGAGCTTCCGCGGCCATCCTCGTTCAGCAACGCGGTCAAGTCGAAACGAGTGGCTTGGACGGCCGGCAAGATGCCGAAGGCGATCCCGGTGAGAGCCGAGAGTCCCAAAGCGAAGAGTCCGACCGGCCAGGCGACCCCGATGCTGGCGGCACGGGGAAGAGTGGGCAGGGCGGTGGACTCAGCAACGACAAGCCCCAACCGCCGAGGAGCAGGCCTAGAAGCCCTCCGGCCATGGCCAACACCAGGCTCTCGACCACCAGTTGGCGGATGATGCGGCCGCGGCCCGCACCGAGTGCTGTGCGCACGGCCAATTCCTTTTGTCGGTCCACTGCGCGCACGAGGAGCAGGCTTGCGACATTGGCGCAGGCGATCAAC
>CAWKDY010000012.1:0-8316 GCA_963848465.1 uncultured Chloroflexia bacterium
GGAGAGTGCTTCGTCTGTTTCAGGATTTGATGATGAGGTCTGGCGCTAGTTCGACACTGCGAGGGGTGTTTAAACACCCTCATGCCTCGCCCCTACATCCACCATCGAGATACCGTTCAATCCTTGCGCATGACCCACGGGTGCATCCCGAACAGCCGCATGATCTGCCCCGGAATCAGCTTGCGCTTGAGCGCCGACGGTGCCTCACTCACGCTGATCACCTGATAGCCGAAGCGGGCATAGTAATCTTTCATCGTGTTGACGCAGAGCAGATACAGCGGTCGCTCGGCGCGCGCTTCCAGCCCCGCGATCAACTGCGCGGCGATCCCCTGCCCCCGGTATTCCGGCAGCACGAACAGCGTCCCCAGTTCTTGGCAGCCCTGCAAGTGCTTGATCTGCCCGACGCCGACGACCTGTCCATCCACCTCGGCGACGAGGACGTGCTCGAAGTGCAGGCGCGTCGTCGGGTCGAGCCGGGCGGCTCGCACCATGCGGCAAATCGCTTCATATTCGGTTTCGTAGGGCGGGCGAATAGTCATCATCTTGCGGCAATCCTCACGGCGATTATACTTGCCCTATGGTGAAACGACTCGGCTTGATCTTAGTGGTAATTCTCGCCGCCTGCCAGCAAACTCCGGCAGCGAATACGGCGCCGACGGCGCTCGCCTTTCCGACGATGACGCCGGGGCGGGTGGTCGAAGCGCCGCTTCAGGCGATCTCCGGCGGCGCGCTTAGCGGGGGCTTGTCAAACCCGGCGACCGCCATCGCGCTCGCCAACCGCCCGACGCCCACGCCCGATTACAGCTCCTGTCCTGCGCCGGACAACTCGCTGACGCTGGATGGTGCAGCGCCCAGCAACGCCCGCCTGATGGACGACGCGATTGCCAGCTTCCTCAGCGATGGCGGGACGGTCGCAAAGCTCGAAGTTGGGCTGCGCGACCGCTGGAACGCGCTCGGCGGTCAAGGCGTCGTGCGCGGCGACATCGACCTGACCGGCGAAGGCACTCCCGACGTGATCGTCACCTACACCACACCCGACGAGGGCGGCGTCCTCTTGATCGACGGCTGTTTCGACGGGCGCTACCTCACCCGCTACCAAGCCGCGCTCGGCGGCGCGACACCGCAGCTACTCAACGTCGGCGACATGAACTTCAACCAGATTCCCGACGTGCTGTTCGCCAGCCAAGATTGCAGCGCCAGCGATGCCTGTGTCTATCATTCCCAAATCGTGACGTGGAATCCTGAACGTGGGCGCTTCGTCAACCTGCTCGGCGGCGCGATCACCAGCGATCAAGCGCCGGTGCTCGAAGACATCGACAGCGATCAAGTCAGCGAAGTCGTCGTCCGCTTCGACCAAGCGGGCGACGCCCAAACCGGTCCGCTCCGCACCGGCTATACCATCTACGACTGGAACGGCGTCAACTACGTCCAGTCGGTGACGCAGTTGAACCCGCCCCGCTTCCGCATTCAGGTCGTGCAGGAGGCGGACGCCGCTTTCGCCGCCGAAAACACCGACGAAGCCGCAGCGCTCTACAACCTCGCGCTCGACCCGGCGCTGGAGAACTGGTACAACGACGACACGCAAACGCTGCAAGCCTACACGCTCTACCGGTTGCTGCTGACTTATGCCTTCAGTGGGGATGATCGCGCGTTGCCGACGCAGCAGACAATTCAATCGACTTACGCCGATACCGCCGCCGCGCCGCCTTACGCGCAGATGGCGCTCGAATTCTGGAATGGCTTCCAGATCACCAACAACCTGCACAGCGCTTGCCTGAAGGCGCAAGCAGTGATCCTCGCGCGACCGGAAGCGCTCAGCCTGCTGAACCGTTACGGCAGCCGCAGCCCAACCTATACCGCGACCGATCTCTGCCCGTTCTAAAGTAGGTTACCGGATGTTTTTGTAGGGGCGTTATATGAGCATATCTAAAAAGTCGCTTTTCGACCCCACCCCCGACCCCTCCCCGACTTCAGGGAGGGGAGAGTGCTTCGTCTGTTTCGAGGCTTGATGGTAAGGTTTGGCGATGATTCGACCCTGCGAGGGGTTTAAACACCCTCATATAACGCCCCTACGGAGCGCCACAATCTGCGTGGATTTCTTTCGAGAACCCACATTAGGTGGCGGGTTCGTCCGGCGCGGGTCCGGTTGATTGGCGGACGATCAGCTCGGTCGGCAGGGTGACGTGCAGCTCGGGGATCGGCTCGCCGTTCAGGCGTTTGATCAGGAGTTCAACCGCAGTTTTGCCCAATTCATACATCGGCTGGCGCACGGTCGTTAGCCCCAGCGTCCCCGCCATCTTCACGTCATTGAAGCCCGTCACGGACAAGTCCCGACCGAGTTCCAACCCGCGCTGGCGCGCCGCGTAGGCAACACTCATCGCCGAAAGATCGTTAGACGTGACCAACGCGGTCAAGCGCGGCTGGAAGTTCAAAAATTGCTGCGCCAGCGCGTAGCCGCGCGCGTAAGTCCAATCCCCCTCCCAGACCCACGCCGGATCGAACGGAATGCCAGCGGCATCGAGCGCGTCACGATAGCCCTGCAAGCGCTGGCGCGCGCTGCTGCGGATCAGCTCGCCGGTCATAAACCCGATGCGGCGGTGACCGAGCGCTAACAGATGCTCCATCACGCTCAGGGTCGCCTCCCGATTGGCGGCTTCAACCGTCAACTGCCCTTCAATCTCCGCATCGACCGGGGGATCGATTTGCACAACTTCCCGCCCATGCTGACGGCACGCCGCCAGCACCTTCGTGTGATTGTGCGGCAAAACCATGATCACGCCATCGCAGCCGTGCGCGCCGAACAGTTGATTGAGATCATCGGAGCGCGTCGGGTTTTGAATGCTGACCATCAGCGCGGCGCGGTGCTGCTTACTGGTATCGGCAATGCCGCGAAAAACCTCGCCTAGATAGTTCTGGGGTAAAACCCCTTGTATGGCGACACCTATCGTAGTCATAAGTTGCTTCTGCTAAGCCGCCTCGCCACTTGAACTGGACGAAAAACTGAGTGACCTGCGCACCAGCGCTGCCTCGAACATTGACGTTGTCCCGCCGAACTCAATCGCCGCTTGAGCATTCGGACTACACGGGTGAAGCGCGTTTTGCGCGGTTCGTGCCATCCTAACAGGCTCAAATATTGAGTGTAGATTAATTTATCGTAGCACCGACTAGATCAATTCATCATAAATAGATTCTTAAGTCCGTAAAAACATTCAGTCCGCGCGGGTGGGAAACCCGCATAAACTGGGTACAATATATGCTTAATGTTCGACGCGCCGCCACTATCGCCATTAAGCGCACGTCTCAGCTTTGCTTCAGGATGGATACGCGGCTGCGCGCTATCCCTCCGTTTTTTTGTGCCCGCTAGCCGATTTCGAGGAAACTTATGTCCGATCTGCTTACCTATTTTCAGAGCCAGCAGCAAAATATGGTCGACCTGTTGATCCGCTTGATCAACTTCGAGACGCCAACGCGCGACAAAGCGCACGTCGACAAAATGGGTGCGTTCATGGAAAGCCAGTTCCGCGAGCTTGGCGCTTCGTCGGTGACACGCATCGCGCAAACCGAAGTCGGCGATATGCTGTTGGCGAAGTGGAACGAAACTGCGCCCGGCAAACCGATCATGTTCCTGATCCACATCGACACCGTTTGGCCCCTCGGCACGCTGGCGGAGCGCCCGCCGGAGGTCAAGGATGACGGTAAGCTCTACGGTCCCGGCGCGATTGACATGAAGGGCGGGATCACCTGCGTGCTGGCAGCGCTGCGCGGGCTGAAGGAACGCGGCGAAATGCCCAACCGCCCGATCTGGGTGATGATGACCAGCGATGAAGAAGTCGGCAGCCTGTATTCGCACGATCCGATTGAGGAAGCCGCGAAACAGGCGGGGTTGGTACTGGTGATGGAACCCGCTACGCAGGACAAATCGCTCAAGACGTGGCGCAAGGGGATTGCCACCTACCGCATCGACATCGAAGGGCTGCCTTCGCACGCGGGCAACGCCCCCGAAAAAGGCATCAACGCGATCACCGATTTCGCCCAGCAGGTGCTCAAGCTGAACGAACTCAACGACTACCAGCGCGGCACGTCGGTTTCAGTGACGATGGTCGAGGGCGGCAGCGCGACCAACGTAATCCCGGCGCACGTCACCGCCTTCGTCGATACGCGCTCGCTGACGATGCAAGCGTGGGAAGAAACCTACGACACCTTCATGAGCCTTGAACCGTTCGTCCCCGGCGCGAAGCTCAAGGTCACCAAGATCAACGGGCATAAGCCGATGGAGCACGATGAGCAGATGGTGCGCACTTACGCGCAGTGCAAGCAGATCGGCGAAAGCTACGGCTTGACCCTCACCGAAGCGGGCAGCGGCGGCGCTTCCGACGGCAACACCGTTGCCTCGCTCGGCATCCCGGTGCTTGACGGCTTGGGTCCGCAAGGCGACGGGCTGCACGCGCTCCACGAGCAGGTCGTGGTCGCCAGTATGCCGCGCCGCGCGACTCTGCTCGCCGGAATGCTCAAGGACTGGAAGTTCGAGGCATAAAAAGCAGTCGAGGGGGATGCCCTCGACTGGGTTGTGTAATCTGAGGAGCTGCCGCGCTAACGCGCAGCAGCTCTTTTTAGTTTTAGCGGAATCAGCCGACCGGCGCACCGACAGCGTTCGCCGGAATCCAGATTGGCTCGGCGGCACACGAAATCCAGACTTTGGCGAAATCGCCGCTGAACTCGCTGATCTTCCACGTGCCAGCGGGCAAGTCGAAGTTGACCTTGGTATTCAGGTCAGCATCATAGAAAGCAGGCGCACCGGCGGGAACATCGTAGACGACCGAGTCGGACGGAAGCGGATACGGGCAATCGACGGCGGCGGGGACGCAATTGATGTCATCGTCATAGTAATCGTCTTCATCCCAGTAATCCGGATCCTCAAGATTTCGTGTACATAGTGAGCGATCCCCAAGCCTCCACATTGAATTCAGTCCCCGACGGCACCGTCGGGAAGCTAACCGTGCCGGAGTAAGTGCCCCCGGAGACCGGTACGACGACAAAGTATTCCAACCCGGTGTCATAGTTGTAAGCGTAGATCGTGGCGTAAGGCGCATCCGACGTGCCGGAAATCGAGAGGCTGTTACAGGTAAGCACCACACTGGTCACGTCGGCATACGCAAAAGCCGCCGTGATCGACGAAACAAACAATGCCGCCAACACACCGAAAATAATCAGAATCCGCAACTTGCTTTTCATGCTATCCTCTCATCTATAGGGCAAAATACGAAGTTTCTCATAGCTCATGCAATCAATATAGTAAAACACTGTCCGTTTGCACTGCATTGAGAAAGCGAGCGCAAATGCGCTAGGGGATAGCCCTAGCCATCGACTATCCCCTAATCAGCGCCAATCAGCTACCATTTCTCCCAGCGCACCACCTCGTCGAGCGGGCGACGCCCGCCCTTGTTGGGCGTCCGGACGTCCGGCGGATAGCCGAACGACAGCGCCACCATCGCGCTGTGATCCGCCGGGACGCCGAGCACTTCCTTCGCCGCGTCCTCGTCATGCAGCGTCGCAATGCACGACCCCACGCCCAAATCCCACGCGGCAAGCTGCAAGTACGACGACGCTTGACCGAGATCGAAACTTTTCCATTCGCCATGCGCATCGCCCACCAGCACGACCGCGAAGGCGGCTCCGGCGAGATGTCCGGCGTAGGTTCCGGTCTTAGAGAGCGCCTCAAGCTGCGCCCGCTCGCGGATGACGATGAACTCCCACGGCTGGGTATTCTTGCTGCTCTGCGAGCGCCGCCCGGCATCGAGGATCTGGCGGATCACGTCGTCCGGCACCGGCTGATCCTTGAATTGACGCACGGCGTGCTTGCTGCGAATCGCTTTCAAAACGTCCATTGCGGCATACCCTCCACTAAAACTAGGTTGCAGAGAGTTTACCCTAAAGTAGGTTCTCGAAAGAAATCCACGAAGATTCCCATGCTCCGTAGGGGCGACTTGGCAAGTCGCCCCTACAAAACATTCGGCAACCGCCTTAAGCTGCGCCCACCTTCACTGCCGCGCCGATCCACCTGCTCAAGTGGAAAAGCGCTGCGCGGAACGCGCCCGCGCTTTCGCCGCCTCGACCGCGCGGTTCTTCGGCGGCGCGGTCGTCTCCAGCGAATCGAGCAGCTTGCTGGCGACCGCGGCAATCTCGCCGACGGCGGCTAGAAACGCCGCCTCGTTAGCTTTCGATGGCTGATTGAACCCGCTGATCTTGCGGACGAACTGCAAAGCCGCCGCCCGAACTTCATCCTCGGTGGTCGGCGGCTCGAAGTTGTAGAGCGTCTTGATATTTCGGCACATCGGTCTTCCCTCATACTGAAGCGGTAGGTTCACGATTCGGCAGCACCGGCTTGATGTCTACGACCGGCGTCCCGTCAATCGCCTCAATTGGTCCCACCTTCAAGCGATCCCCGGCGATCTCGAGCACAGTTACGGGATGCAGCCCGATCGGATTCGGGCGATCCGGCGAGCGCGTCGAAAACACGCCCCACAATTTCGCCGTCGGCTCCGAGCGGGGATGCACCTTCAACGTGCTGCGATCCGCCTGATGCAGCCACGTGAACACGTACAGTTTGTCCCCGACCGCCATCCCATCGAGCGCGTCGAGAAACGCCGCGTTCAGGTCGATCCACGCATCGGGTGCGTTTTCATCACCCTGCCGGGGCGCGCCTTTGCGCTGCTTCAGTTCCGAACGAATGAACCCGATCGGGTTCAGGGCGTAATCATCGAGTTCCACTGTGATCTGCACTCCCGCTAAATTTCCGCAATTCATTCTATTTGGTTTTCAATTTCCACACACCCGCATACTTCTTGCGATATTTGGCGTCGGTCTCGGTCTCGATCAGTGCCAGCGCTTGCGCCTTAACGGCTTCATCGGCGGTCGCGTCATACACGTTGCGCAAACTCTGCGCGATGTCGAAGCGGATCAGCGTACCGTTCTTTTCGGCGCTGCACTCGTGAAAGCGCTGTTCCATCCCGGCGAGATAGCGCTGGCGCTGCGCCGCGCCCGCGACGCCGACTTTCCACAGGCTTTGCAGACAGTGGCGCGCCGTGACGAAGCGCTCATCGCGCGTCACTGCCAGCAGCGCGTCGAAATCGCGCAGCATTCGCCCCTCCGGGTCGCTCTTGGCGAGGTTGCAGAGCACCTGCGCCGCAATCGCGCGCACGTGGTTGTCCTTGTGCGCCAGCGCCGCGACCAGATCGTCCCACGCCGCGTATGCCCAATCGACCGGCAACTCCGTCGCGGCGATCAGGTCGCTGAATGCCTGATTTTGCAAGGCGCGATCTTGGGAGGTGATGGCAGCGAGGTTAGTTCGTGTAATTGAGTTCATCATGCCCTGTTGACTTGATCACGCGGTAGCGGATCACGGTGCCGCCGATGGCTTGATCGCTGACCGTGACGATCTCCAGTTCGACCGGCGGATCGCTGAAAGGTTCGAACAAGCGCAGCCCGCCACCGAGCAACACCGGCGCTATCGAAACCTCGAAGTAGTCAATCAATCCCTCGCGGAGACACTGCTGGGCGATACTCGCGCCGCCGATCACGGTGACGTCTAGCTCACCCGCCGCCGTTCGCGCCTGCGCCAGCGCGCTTGGCAGTCCGTCACTGACGAAGTGGAACTTCAAGCGGTCATTCTCGCCCTTTGCCGCCATCGCGGGCGACTGATGCGTCACGACGAAGATCGGCACTTGGAACTCGTAGCCGGTGAAATCCCCCTGCGCCATGTCGTAGGAGTGCCTGCCCATGACGACCGCGCCGGTATCCCGGATCGCCGCTTGCAGCGGTTCGGTCTCGCGCAGTCCTTCGAGGTCAGGATAGAGCCGCGCGACGCTGCCGTTCCGGTCGTTGACGAACCCGTCGAGCGACATTGCCATGCCGAAAACGATCTTGCCCATCTACTCGAACTCCTCATCGGCGAACGCCATGCCCTGCACTGCTAAGGCTTGGCGCAGTGCGCTCAGCGCATGTTTGCCGATGCCGTGCAGCCGTGCAATCTCGCTGACGCTGACGCCGTTCAACTGTTCCAACCGCGTATAGCCTGCGCTGTCGAGCGCGCGTCGTGCGGGCGCTCCTAGCTTCGGCAAATCGCCGCGGGAGTCGGCATGATCATCATGGGTCATAGCGCCCTTCCAGTGTGCAATTAACCTGCTTGGATAAGCTTAGTGTGGTGGTTTTTAGCCGAATTGTCAAGAACACATTTTCTAATGCTCAACGACTATGGCTTGACCGCCGCCAGCAGGTCGTCGCGGGTGACGATCTCGCGCATAGTCTCGATCCAGCCGT
>CAWKDY010000013.1:0-68579 GCA_963848465.1 uncultured Chloroflexia bacterium
ATAATACTGCTCGTTTGTGGGACACCCTAACGGGTGAGCAGCTACGCGTGTTTGTGGGACATGGCAATGACGTCAATAGTGTCGACTTCAGCCCCGATGGTCGCTATGTCGTTACGGGGGGTGGCCCGGGGATCACTGGGCGACCGAACGGCGATGATGTCGTTCGTCTGTGGGATGTCGGCACGGGGCAAATCGTGAAGAACTTCTTGGGCCACACAGATCTGATCAATTCGGTCCAATTCAGTCATGATGGTCGGTATCTTGTTACGTCCGGTTCTGATAGAACCGCTCGTCTGTGGGACACCCAAAACTGGACTAGAAATACAGCAGTTCAGTTTGGAAGGAACGAGCATCAATTGCGCCATTTTCAGCCCAGATGACAGATTTGTACTAACAGCTGATCGCAACTCTACGAACGATGTCAATGTAGTTGTGCTATGGGATATAGCTACCAAACAACCGGTAGGGGAGTTTGATGGGCATACAGACCGCATTTCTGATTTGGCGCTAAGTCCCGAACGGCCGATACCTTTTGTCAGCGGGAAATGATGGTATGCGTCTCTGGGAATTTAATGGAATTTCGACACGGCGTTTCTCGGTTGATGAGTTTGAGCATAGATGCCATTGCCCTTAGCCCAGACAACCGCGAGCTTGCTGTTTCGGGACGAGGCTTCGTTCATATTGTTGACACAACTACGGGCCAGCAAATCCGCTCCCTTGAAAGCCCCGATGGTCAGGTTAACCACATCTCCTTTTCCAGTGACGGCAAATATGTCGTTTCCGGGGTCGACAAATACTCAAGTGAGAATTGACTCCAATTTGAAAGTCATTCCTGTTGTTGATAGTCATACGGTTGTCCTGTGGAATGCACAAACGGGTTCTGTCATCTTCACCTTCGAAGGACACAGCGATAGCATTAGGCAAGTAGGTTTTACGCCGGGTAATCGTCACATTTTTTCAGCGAGTGAAGATGGCTCGGTTCGAGTATGGGACATTGACAGCCAAGAAGAAATAAGTCAAGTTCCATATTCAGCGGACCGGCTCAGTGTCATCGCGCTAAGTCCAGACGGGGACAAATTCCTAGCTGCTGGTACGGCGGCGACGGAGATACAGGGACAAACCGAATCCGGGAGCATGACCCTGCGCGACTTGTCCACCGGCGATGTATTACGCGAGTTTAGTGGGCAATTCGGGAAGGTGAGCGCGGCGGCATTTAACCCTGACGGAAGCCGAATCTTAACAGGCGATTCCGATGGGATTGCGCTTCTTTGGGATGCAAACTCTGGGGAAGTGGAACAAAGATTTGTGGGCCATCAGGGCCCAATTAGGGGCGTCGCGTTTATTCCGAATAGTGACGATGTTATGACGATCAGTGATGATGGTACAGGCCGTATATGGGATAGTCGATCTGGTGCTGGAGATCCGCCGGTTGATGACACATGGTGATCAAAATCGTCGATCTGCAGTCCGAAAGTGGTGGACGGTTTGTATACACAGCGAATTCTCAACGGGTACTGTGGCAGAAATGGGAAGTCGATTTTCAAGATTTCGTGAACTACATGTGTACGCGCGTTTTTCGTGATTTGACGCCGGATGAACGCTCTACGTACAACGTCACGGATCCGACCCCTGTTTGTTCACGATTTGGCAATTTGGCTGGAGAATCAACCTCCGACAGTTCCTTTTGCTACGGCGCGGATTCCGGTATTCACCCCAATCCCCTTGGTCGCGCCTACTCAAGGGCCCGATCCTAACCTTGCCAGTCTTGACGTGCAGACTTCCGGTGTATCGCTGTGGACTTCCCGATCCGGTGATATCACGCCGGGTGGTAATGGCAATGCGGTCGGATTTATAGTCGAGACATCGCTAATTTCATCGTGGAGACCGAGTTTCGGATCCTTACGATGCTTCGAGCAACTACTGGGATTATGGGTACGTGTTCCGAAGGAACAGCGATGGTTCATTCTACGCCTTGTGGGTAACCTCGGACAAAGTATGGAATCTTCAGCTGCGACGTGACGGTGTCAACTATTTAATCGGGCACGGATTTGTGCCCAGCCTCAATACATCTCCGGACGGATCAAATGAGTTGAAACTGGTCGTGCGTGATACCCGAGGTCTGCTAAGTTTGAATGGGCAATTTGTCTCTAATCTCGATGTTTCAGACTACTCGGATCCGGGGCAGTTACTAGTGCTTGCTGGTTTTAGCGACAAGATCTTGCCGGGTAGTACTACTCACTTTTCGAGTTCCTCTGCTTCCGAACTTTCTGCAGATACGCTCAACAATAGTCCCCGTGAAACGCCGTCGCCATCGCCTCCAAGTGACTATGGAACAATTGTTGCTCGGAGTGGCGTGAATTTGAGATCCGGCGCAGGTACTCAATTTGCGACAATAGGGACTGTTAAGTCGGGTGACTTGGTAAGCATTTTGGGGCAAAATGCCAATGGTGAATGGCTCCACATCAGAACGCAGGATCGCCCTGATGTGGATAAGTGCTGATTTCGTGCGGCGCGGTAATTAATTGCGACACAAACTCGTTCTCGCTGGTTGTCCGTCGTTTGCTGATACGCCAGTGACTCAATATGCGCTGCAATCATGTTTACAATCGCGCCTTCGCGCTGAACCGTTCCCGAGACGACCAAGAAGCCCGCGCTCCGGATGACGTGGCGAAATTGTGCATAAGTCGGCGGCATGACGATTACGTCGATGAAACCATCCTCGTCTTCCAACGTGATGAAGTGGACCCCGCGAGCGGTCGGCGGTGCCTGATGGACGATGACTTTTCCGGCGACGCACACCCTGCTGTTGTGAGGACTGCGCTCCAAGTCGGCGCTGCCGAGGATGCCACGTTCTTTAAGGTCTTCTCGATACAGACTCATCGGATGTTCACGCACGGAGAAACCAAGCATCTCGTGCTCCATGCTCATCGCCTCTTCAATCGTGAGTGGAGCAAACTGCGCCTCGTCACCCGGTACTTGCAGATCGAGTTCTCCGGCACTGTTTCGTAGGCTGCCTAGCTCCCAGAGCTGTTTACGACGCATCCCCCAGTCGTCGAGCGCGCCAGCAAGGATCAGATGCTGGAGCAAACGCTTGGGCAGGCGGGTGCGCGTGTATAGATCGCGTAAATCCCGAAACGGCTGCTTGCCCCGAGCCGTCAGGATGGCTTCTACTTGGGCACCGCTCAAGCCTCGTACGTAATTCAGCCCGATCGGATCGTCACCCTCGACCGAACACGTCGCGCCGCTGGCACTAAGACTGACTGGCAGCACGGGAACGCCACGGCGTTTGGCGTCATTGACGATCACTGATGGACTCCAGAACCCCATCGGCTGGTGGTTGAGCAGCGCCGCGTAGAATGCCTGCGGCTGATAGACCTTGAGCCAGGCGGAGCGGTACACGAGCACGGCAAAGGCGGCGGCGTGCGACTTGGGGAACGAGTAGCCGCCAAAGGCGCGCAGCTTGGTGAAAACATCTTCGGCGACCTCAAGCGTGACCCCTTGCGCTTGAGCACCACGCAGAAAAGTCTCATACAGGCGTTCAATCGCGGCATCGGCGCGCTTAGAACCTAAGGCGCGGCGCAGCTGCTCGCCTTGACCCGGCGAGAAGCCAGCGAGATCCCGTGCGACCTTGAGTACCTGCTCCTGGAAGAGCAGGACGCCCAGCGTCTCCTTCAGCGCTGGTTCTACCGACTTATGCGGATAGGTGACCGGCTCTTCACCGAAACGGCGGCGCAGATAAGGATGCACCATTTGTCCCTGAATAGGACCGGGGCGGATCAGGCTGATTGAGACGATCAGGTCGCTGAAGCAGCGCGGCTTGAGGCGGGGTAGGACAGTCATCTGTGCCCGCAACTCCACCTGAAAGACGCCAATCGTGTCCGCTTCAGTGATGCTCGCGTAGATGCGTTCGTCGCTGTACGGCGGGCGGTCGAGCGCCGCTGGCAGATCATCCATTGAGCCGGCTCTCTCCGCTTCGGCAACGACCGAGAGCATCCGCAGCCCCAGTAAGTCGATCTTGATCAGCCCGGCGTTTCCAGCGCGTCTTTATCCCACTGCACCACCACCCGTCCCGCCATCAACGCCGGTTCCGTCGGCAGCCTTTGGCTCAGCGGAGCACCCGTAATGATCATGCCGCCGTTGTGGATCCCCAGATGGCGCGGACAGTCCTCGATTTGATCACACAGGTCGAAGATCTGCTGCCAGATGCGACTTCCACCAAGCCCGCTGGCAATGTCCTCGACCTTGAGATCACCGACCAGCGACCCGGAGCGGTAGGTCTCGAGCGCCTTCGCCGCCTGATCGATCATGTGCGCGGGCAGTCCCATCGCTTTGCCAACTTCGCGGATGGCGCTGCGGGCTCGGAAAGTCACGAACGTACACGCCATCGCCGCGTGGGCGGTGTCGTAGCGCTGGTAGACGTACTGAATGACTTCTTCACGGCGGTCGGCTTGGAAGTCGATATCGATATCCGGGACACTCGGGCGCTCGTCAGACAGGAAACGCTCGAAGACAGATCGTGCGCGAGCGGGTCAATCGGCGAGATGCCTAACGCATAAGCGACCAACGAATTCGCCGCCGATCCGCGTCCCTGACAGCGGATCCCATTGGTGACGGCGAAGTGGACGATGTCCCAGACGATCAGGAAGTAGTTGGCGAGTCCGGCACGGCTGATGATGCCCAATTCGTGGTCTAGCTGTTGACCGATTGCCTCGCTTAGAACCCCAAAGCGCCGTTTTAGTCCTTCCATCGTGAGCTGGCGTAGATGCGTTTCGGCGGTTATGCCCGCAGGCGTCGGAAAGACTGGTAGATCCTGCAGACCATAGCGCAGGTCAAACTGACAGCGCTCGGCGATGTGGCACGTGTTGCTGATCGCCCGGGGCAGGGTTTCAAATAACTGTGCCATCTCGACGCCGGATTTGAGGAAATACTCGGCATTGCGGCGCAAAT
This sequence comes from uncultured Chloroflexia bacterium, assembly GCA_963848465.1. Classification (GTDB taxonomy): domain Bacteria; phylum Chloroflexota; class Anaerolineae; order Aggregatilineales; family Phototrophicaceae; genus Flexifilum. The sequence continues at coordinate 4,948 of CAWKDY010000013.1, forward strand.
AGGGGTTCTCGTCTAGCGGCAGATTGTGGCGGATCGCGACGAGGATATCTTGCAGCCGGTGGCTCGCCTGATCGGCATAGTGGACATTGTTGGTTGCCACGTACTCGAGTTGCGCCACCTGTGCTAATTCGACCAACTGCTGGTTCAGGCGGTGATCTTCCGGCATCAGGTGGTGCTGCAGTTCGATCCAGAAATGATCCCGTCCAAACAGGTTCTGGTAGCGCCGCGCCGCTTTGAGCGCGGCTTGATCTTCACCCTGTTGGAGCAAAGTCGGGATTTCACCCCGCTGGCATCCAGACAGCGCGATGAGCCCCTCTGTGTGTCCCTCAATCAGCCCTGAAGCCAGACTTGCGGCACCTTTGGGGGCGTTGTACTGTGCTTGCGTGATCAGCCAGCAGAGGTTCGCCCCAACCTGTCGCGTTTTCCACCAGCAGCGTCAGATGATAATCACCTTCGAGTGTCAGTTCGGCGCCAAGGATCGGCTTGATGTCATGCGTCCGCGCTGCTTCCACGAAGCGCACCGCACCGTAGAGCGCATCGTGATCGGTCAGAGCAAGCGCGTTCATGCCCAACAGCTTAGCGCGTTCGACCAGCCGCTCGGGCGCGCTGGCACCATCGAGCAGACTGAAGTAGGAATGGCTGTGGAGTTCAACGTAATTAGTCATAAAGTCGCTGCAAATACCAACTGTCGCTCGGCAGATCGCGATAAATCACCACGAGCAGTCCGGTCGTGGTATAGACCTTGAAGTAGTCCCGACCAATTTCTCGCCGCCACCACTCGACATCAATACGCCAGTGCTGAGCGACGCCGCGAATCGGGTGTACCTGTCCCTGCCACCTAAACTGACAGGGCTGAGCGCGCTCGTCAGTGCCGACGTCGATGGCAATGCCCGGGTTCCAGAGATGGGTCATGAGGCAGCCAGTATCTCGAGAACATAACGGCGTTCCGGGATCGGGGATTCAGGATCGGCTGGAACGACGCGATAGCAGCCGTGCGTGCTCATCCGCTGGATCAATTGAGCGGCGACCGTTTCCGGACTGATCGACGATTCCGGTTCGTCAAATAGCGACAGCTGGCGCGGCTGGACGGAAGTCGTCTCATCAAGGGTTAGTTCGAGTGCTTCTACGCCCATCGGCACGCGCAGACGTTCGAACGTGTGCTGTAGGACGCCATCGATGGCGCGCGCTTCCGACAACGGCTGACGCAGCACTAGCGTGATTTCGTGAAACTGCCGTTTTTCCAGCGTGAGCGTCAAACTCATCTTGAGGACTGCCTGACCCGACTGGCTAGTCCGATATCCCGCTCGTCCGGCAAGATCGGTGGCGGCACGTCGAAGGATGGTTGCGTCTCGAACCGCTTCTTCAAAGGCTTGGGTGAAACGCACCGTCTTCCTAGGAAGATAGAGATTGAGCCAAACTTCGTCCTGTCCCGCGGCTAGGCGCTGAAGCTGTTTGCCCTCTTTCCCGTAACGCGCGCGGACTGATTGCGCGGTAGCGCGGCGAAATCCCCCAGCGTTCGCAGTCCGAGCAGGTCGAATTCATGTTGCTGATCGGGCTTCAAGCCGAGCAAGTGAAGCGGCAGCGGCTCTAAGAACCGCTTTTCTTGACCTTTGGGGATAAAACGCTGGGTTTGGCAGGTTTTCGCCGCCGCGTAGGCAGTGAACTTGCCACCCGCTAGCCCGACCTGTGCATCCAGCTTCAACCCCGTGGCAATCTCCTCCCGTATGGCGCTGCAGCTGCGTTCGTTGGCGCTCCCTAAGTCCAAGTAGACGACAAGCTGGTGACGAAGATCGGCATGGACTTCCATGCGTTCGGAAAAGTCGTCCAGCAGCGCTAACACAGCTTCGAGTCCCTTGTGATAGCGACTGGGAGTCGCCGGAAGCAGCTGTGCCTCTGGAAAGAGGGCTTGTGCGTGTCGCAGTGGCATACCGGGCTTCAGGCTGTCCAACGTTGAACTGTAGACACTTTCCTGACGAGTCTCGGTGCTGAAGACGATGACCGGTGTAAATCTTCAAAGGTTTTCGGACACGAGAGACAGAAAAAAGATGGAGACATCTCCGATGTTTTTACCCTGAATAGAGGGCTGCTTGCAAGTACTGCTCCCGACGGTGTTGAAGGGTCTGCTGCTTAATCCTTTCTCGCTGGGTCATGACAGCGGTATAGCGTCCAAAGTACATATCGGCTGGGGTCACATTGTCCAGCGCTTCATGGTAGCGTTGCTCGTTATAGTAGCGCACAAAGCTGGCGATAGCCTGCTCCAAATCGGAGGGCGCGTAGTAGATGTCCAGTTTGACAATCGACTTCATCGAGCGATGGTAACGCTCGATTTTGCCCTGGGTCTGGGGATGGTAGGGGGCACCGCGAACGTGCTCCATATGATAATGCTTGAGGTACTTTTTCAACGCATCCGAAACAAAAGCCGGGCCATTATCCGACAGCAGCCGGGGGCGATGTCTAACTTTGATGTGCTGGACACCGGTTTTCGCCACCGCGACGTTGAGTGTTTCCTCGACATCGGTGCTGCCCATGGTGGTTGCCAGCCGCCAGGACAGGATATAGCGTGAATAGTCGTCAAGCACGGTACACAGATAGTAATAGCCCCAATCCACGACCTTGAATTGAGTGAAATCGGTCTGCCACATTTCATTCACCCGTTTGGTGGGATGCTCAAACTTGTCCTTAGCGCTCACGAGCTGAAACACCGGGCTAGTGACCAGATCATAGCCCTTCAGGATGCGATACACGCTGGATTCCGAGATGAAATAGCCTTGGGTGTCGGTGAGATGCCAGGCCAACTGGCGCGGCGACAACTCGGTTTTCTCCAACGCCACCGCGACCACCTGCTCCCGCACATGGTCGGGGATGCGGTTCCAGAACTGCTGCTGCTGCGATTGTCGGGCAGCCAGACCGTCGTAGCCCCGTTCGGTGTAACGCCGATACCAATCGTAAAAGGTGCTGCGCGGCACGTCCAGTTCGGCGAGCGTCTGTTTGACCGGCAGTTCCGACGTTTCTACCAGGCGGATGATTTCCATTTTCTCAGCTTGCGAATAGCGCGTCATGTGGCCTACTCGTTCTCCAAACCGGTCAGACTTTTTTTCAGCACCCGGTTCTTCAACGCCAGTTCGGCCACGAGCTGCTTGAGTTGCTCATTCTCTGAACGCAGATCATCTACAGCGTCACTGCTGGCCTGCCGTTTCGTGTCGCCCGCTAAACGCGACTTACCGGCTTCGAGAAACTCTTTGCTCCATTTGTAGTACAAGCTCTGGGCAATCCCTTCCCGGCGGCACAGTTCGGCGATAGTATCCTCACCCCGCAACCCTTCCAGCACGACGCAGATCTTCTCTTCGGCTGTATGTTTCCGTTGTGTCTTGCGACGGATGGTTTTGATGGTTTCTTCTGCAGATGCTTTCTTACCCATTTCTGTTTCTCCTTACTTGGTCTATGGGTAGAGAAGTCTCCTACATTTTAGCCCATCCATCTGTCCGGATGCCTTTGAAACGAAACACACGAGCATCATCAGCCGTATCGTGCAAGAAGAGAGTCAAGGAGAACCGGCGTGAAAGTAGCGATCTACACCCGCGTGTCATCGGAAGAGCAGGTCGAAGGCTACTCGCTCTCAGCACAGGAAGTTCTGGCGCGCCGCTTTGCCGAAGCCAAAGAATGGGAAGTGGTGACTGTCTATGAGGAGCCCGGCCGCAGCGGCAAGAGCGATCTGCGTCCAGCCTTTCAGCAGATGATTCGTGATGCCGAAGCACATCAGTTTGACGTCATCCTCGTCCATAAGTTGGATCGGTTCAGTCGGAACGTGCTCGACGTCCTCGGCTATCTCAAGCGACTTAACGACCACGACGTTAGTTTCACTTCAGTTTCGGAGGACTTCGACTTCACCACGCCAATGGGGAAGGTGATGTTGACGATGCTCGCGGCCTTCGCCGAGTGGTATCTGACCAATCTGAGCTCCGAAACTTCGAAGGGAAAGAAGGAAAGGGCGCGCAAGGGCGATTGGAATGGTACGCTGCCGTTTGGCTACACCACGCTGGGGCGGCTGCGCAAACTGCTGGCCGACCTCGGCGAGCAATTCAGGACAGAAGAGATCGACAAATCCACCTATAGTCAGAACGCAGAAATCATCGAGCAGGCGCTCGACGAATGGTCGGGTCTGCACGACACGGCTGCGCTACCGTGTCCCTTCAACGCCGAAGGTGCCCGCTATGCCTTTGCCCTGTATGTGAGTGGACTCCATTCGGATTCCGACATTGCCAGCCGCCTCAACGCGGCTGGTTATCGCACTACAGGACAGCATGGCAGCAATCCATTTGGTAAAGACACCGTCCGTGACATGCTTCAGAGTCGCTTCTATCTCGGACAGACCAGCTACAAGGGCGGCCGCCGTGGCAGCGCCGACGGCTGGAACCCCGGCAACCATCGCGCCCTCATTACTCAAGATCTCTTCGACCGCTGCCAAGAAGTGCGCCACAAACGTGCCGAGGCGTGGGGCAGGGGGGCACCGAACAGTGTTGCCGTCTATCCGCTGGCGTCGCTGATTGAGTGTTTGGACTGCGGCTGTCACTGGATCGGCCAGCGGCAGCACGAGCGGCGCTACTATCGCGATCCTGCAAAAGAACGCGGTATCAAGTGCTCGACCAAGAAGAAATCTGTTCAGGCGGATAGCATTGAAAAACAGATGCAAGTCTTCCTGCTCGACTGTGCCCAGATCCCGGATGACTGGAAAGAACAAGCGCTGCAGCTGATGCAGACGGAGTCGCCCGACGCCGCCCGTATTCAGACGGAAGAACGGGCGCTACGCGCCAAGCTGGAACGGTTGAAGGAACTGCGTCTCGAAGGGGATATCGATAAGAAGACCTATCAGAGCCGCCGCGATGAGATCCAGCGCCAAATCGCCGCACTACCTAAAGTCGGTGGTAGCACGATGGTCGACATGGAACGCGCCGCCGAGCTTCTGAGCGATCTGCGGCTGGTGTTGGAGAAGACGACTCTCGAAGAGCAGACGAAGCTATATCGGGCGCTAGTGACCAAAGCTTATGTGCGTGACGGGGAAATTAAAGCAATCGAGCCCACAAGGATATTGTGGGCTCTGTTCACTCGTATTCTTGATACGCGATTCGGGGACGACGGGGTTCGAACCCGCGGTCTCTGCCTTGACAGGGCAGTGTGTTAACCGCTACACCACATCCCCTAACTTATGGATGGAAGTATACGTTTCCCCCTCAATGGTGTCAAGGTTGAAGTTGAAATTCGCGTCAATTTCAGTGCTACAATGCTACCCATTAGTGATGTCCACTCCCTCTAAATCAAGATTTCGGTGTAACGTTTTGCGATTAGGAAGCCATCAAACGGGCGGAAAGTGGAGATGACGTCTGCGATAGCATTTGCACTGGCAAACTACGCCGCGCGGCAATCGGGCTATCATTTGGATCAGGGTTGGGGGCAGGGTGAACAGGCGACCAGTTTTCACTTCGAATCCTTGAGTTCGTTTGGCGAACGACTGATGGCTTACCTGGCTGATGTGCGTCTGCTGGGCTTTGATGCGGTCGATCTCTGGCAGCCAATCCTAGATCAGCGTTGGGTGACAGATGCCCACCTTGACGTGGCGGCGGAAGTGATTAAGGAGTGTGGGTTACGTGTCGTTGGTTTTGCGGGAGCACTCGGTGCAAACCGCGATGCCTTCGAGCGCAACTGTAAAATCTGCTCAGCGCTGGAAATTCCGCTGCTGGTTGGCACGACTCCGCTCGGTCAGCAGGATCGCGGATTTGTGGTTGATACGTTGAAGAAATATGGCATGCGCTGGGCTTACGAAAATGAATCCGAGACGACGCCCGCCGAAATTCTGTCGAACGTCGGCGATTCGGGTGACGGAACCATCGGGATTTGTGCGGATACCGGTTGGTTTGGGACGCACGGGTATGATGCGGCGGACGCACTGCGACAGCTTGCGCCGCGTTTGTTTCACGTTCACCTCAAGGACGTGCGCGAGCAGGGGAAGCACAACACCTGCCGTTATGGTGACGGTATTGTGCCACTGGAGCGCTGCGTGCGCGTGCTTCACGAGATCGGTTACAACGGCGCGCTGATCGTCGAGCATGAGGCGGAGCTGTTCGACCCAACCGACGACATTCGCGCGAGTCTGGCGCTGCTGCAAAGTTGGCTCAAAGCTCCTCTTGAATGAGTGTTTCAGTTGAAGAGTGAGTTCACTCGCGCGGATTGTTCCACTATTTCCGCACGCCTCTCACCAAATACTCTTTCTATTTTACATAATTACGCTTAAGATTAAACGGCGTGTTACGGCTCACAAGATTAAGCTTTCGGAATGACCGGCAGTATCGCCAGGGTTACCTGCTACTGTTGTGCGCCAGGCGAGTGCTAAATCACGGACCGCTCACTGTTGCTAACGCGACTTCTATCCAAGGACGACATGATGACGACCGCGACATCAACCGCACAGACTGCTCTCAATCGGCGTGGCGATTTCAGAACTGCGCCAGGTAATCCACTCATGTTAGGCGCAACCGTGACGCCGCGCGGCGTCAATTTTGCAGTTTTCTCGTTCAATGCTGCTAGCTGTACGCTCGTACTATTCAAGCCGTATGAGGCGGAACCGTATGTCGAACTGCCCTTCCCGGTGGAATATCAAGTCGGGGCAGTGTTTACGATGTTGGTCGAAGGGCTAAATCCCGATGAATTCGAGTACGGTTATCGCTTTTCGGGACCCGATGACCCGCAATCCGGGCAGTGCTTCGACGAAAACAACATCCTGCTTGACCCGTATGCCAAGCGCATCAGCGGGCGCGGTCGGTGGCAGGAGCGCGACGCCGAGCCGGGCGTGTTTCCGCACCGGGGACGCATCGGCGTGCCGGAGTTCAACTGGGGTGCCGACCGTCCGCTGAATACGCCGATTGAAGACTTGATCCTCTACGAAATGCACGTCCGCAATTTCACGGCGCATCCCTCGTCGGGGGCGGGGCATCCCGGTACCTACATGGGGGTGATGGAGAAAATCCCGTATCTCAAGTGGTTGGGTGTGAACTGCGTCGAACTCATGCCGATCTTCGACTTCGACGAGTTCGAGAACTCGCGCAAGAACGAAGAAACCGGCGAAACATTGCTGAACTGCTGGGGTTACAGCACGGTCGGCTTCATGGCACCGAAGGCGAGCTTCGCTGCGTCGGGCGCAGAAGGCGGCGAGATCAATGAGCTGAAGAATCTGGTCAAGGCGCTGCACGAAAATGGCATCGAGATCATCCTTGACGTGGTGTTCAATCACACGGCGGAAGGCAACGAGAACGGTCCAACCATTTCCTTCAGGGGTATCGATAACCGGACGTTCTACATCCTGACGCCGGAGGGCTATTACTACAATTTCAGCGGTACAGGCAATACGTTCAACAGCAATCACCCGGCGGTGATCGAATTCATCGTGGATTGCTTGCGCTACTGGGCAACAGAGTATCACATCGACGGCTTTCGCTTTGATCTGGCATCGGCGCTGACGCGCGCCGAGAATGGAATGCCGCTTGTCGATCCGCCGCTGCTGAAGCTGATCGCCCACGATCCGGTGTTGGCACACGTTAAGCTGATCGCTGAGCCGTGGGATGCGGATGGGTTGTACCACGTCGGGTCGTTTCCGTCGTATGGGCGCTGGGCAGAGTGGAATGGCAAGTACCGCGACACGCTCCGCCGCTACTTGAAGGGGGAAGCGGGGCAGGTCGAAGAGACGATCCAGCGGATGCAGGGATCACCGGATCTGTACCCGGATCGCGGACCGATAGCGTCAGTCAACTTCCTCACCGCTCATGATGGCTTTACGCTCAATGATCTGGTGTCGTACAACGAGAAACACAACGAGGCGAACCTCGAAGACAATAAAGACGGTCACAACGAGAACGAAAGCTGGAACTGTGGCGTTGAAGGTCCAACCGACGATCCCGACATCCAGGCACTGCGCCGACGCCAGATCAAAAACGCGATCACGATGCTGCTCGTCAGCCAAGGCGTGCCGATGCTGCTGATGGGCGACGAAGTGGCGCGTACGCAGAACGGCAATAACAACGCCTACTGTCAGGATAACGCGATCAGTTGGTTCGACTGGTCGCTGACCGAGACCAACCGCGACATTCTGCTCTATGTTCGCCAGATGATCGCCTTCCGGAAGGCGCATCCGGTGCTGCGCAACGGCTATCATTTACGTTATGAAGACTACAACGGCGTCGGGCAGCCGGATTTACAGTGGTTTAGCACGGAGGCGCTGGCGGGTGACGAAACCGACGAACGTTTGACGCTCGCCTTCAAGCTCAGTGGCGCCTATGCAAAAGGCGGCATGGCAGAGGACGACGATGTCTTCGTTGCACTCAACATGCACTGGGAAGATCAGGTGTTTAAGCTGCCCGCGCTGCCGAAAGGGAAAAGGTGGTACGAGTTCGCCAACACCAGCGCGGATCAGGCGTTTCACGAAATCGGCAGCGAGCCGAAGGTGAGCAGCCAAAAACGCTTGAAGCTGCCCAGTCGCTCGGTGGCGGTGCTGGTCGGTCGCTAGCTGCTATTCTGGGCGCGACGGTAGAGGCGCGCGTTTTCGATGGCGAGACTGACGAGGTGCCCTAGCTCCACGCCGAGGGTGAGGTCGTCTTCGGTGAGTGTCCGACCGCCTTGGTTCGTCCGGAGCGTGAGCGCCCCGAAAACGCCATCATGATTCTTGAGCGGTACCGAGAGACTCGATTTGTACTGAAGCTGGCGGAGCATCGTCAAGTGCTCGTCGTTGACGGCGGCTGCCTGAAGCAGCGCGTCGCTGACTTCCGCGAGCAACTGCGGTTCGCCGCTGTTGATCACCGCCGTGTGCGCGACCAAATCGCTTACGATGGGCGGATAGCGGCGCATCATCTCCTCGCGTAGTGCGGCTCGCTCGGCGTCGGTGTGATCGAAGGCGACTTGCTGGATCGCGCCGCCGTCGCGGAGGTGAATGATGCACCAGTCGGCGAGCGCAGGGACGGCTAGCTGGGTCACGTTTTGCAGGGTGGTCTCGTAGTCGAGCGACGAACTGAGCAGATTGCTGGCGTCGTACAGAAACTTCTGGCGTTCTTCGGCGCGCTTGCGCTCGGTTACGTCGCGGAAGACCAGGACGACGCCGTCGATGCCACCGTCCTTAGTGGGGATGGGCGCGCCGCTGTCGTCGATGGGGATTTCGCGCCCGGACTTGGAGATCAAGACCGTGTGGTTCGCCAGCCCGACGATGCCCCCTTCGCGCAGGACTTTCGTGACCGGGTCTTCGACTTGCTCGCGGGTCTGCTCGTTGACGATCTTGAAGATGGCTTCCAACGGCTTGCCAAGGGCTTCAGCCTGCTGCCAACCGGTGAGTTCTTCGGCAACGTGATTGATGAACGTCACCTGCCCCTGACCATCGGTAGCGATCACGGCGTCGCCGATGCTGGCGAGCGTGACGCGGAAGCGCTCGCGCTCGGCGCGCGATTGGTCGTAAAGGCGGGCATTGTCGACCGCGAGAGCGGCGCGGGTCGCTAGCGCTTGGGCAAGCTCGAGGTCGCGTTCCGTGTAATGCTGACCGGACTCGGCGGAAACCAGCGTCAGCGCGCCGACGATGCGGTCGCGCGCCTTCAGCGGAACGCTGATCAGAGAGGTGAAGCCAATTGTCTTCGTGATTTCGTACATTTCCGGGGTTTCGGCGGCACCTTTGAGCATCGCTTCATCGATCAGCGGGATGAACTGGCTCTGCCCGGTGCGGATCACCGCGCCGACGCCTGCTGAGTCGTTCAGATCGACCGGGTAGCGCGCCGACAGCTCGTAACCCCATTTCACCTTTTCGGGATCAGCGTGCGCGACCGCCAACCGCTTGATCGTGCCCTCCGGTGTCAGCAAATCGACGGCACACCAGTCGCCAATCTCCGGGACGGCGAGCCGGGCGACGTTAGCGAGCGTCGTCTCGTAGTCAAGTGACGATGCCAGCATGACGCTCGCTTGCGCCAAGAACTGCTGATTCGTCTCGACCTGCTTGCGTTCGTTGATGTCGATGCAAGAGCCGATGTAGCCGACAAATTTGCCATCGGACGTAAGGCGCGGGATGCCGTGATTGACCATCCAGCGGTATTCGCCGTCGCTGCGGCGCAGGCGAAACTCACTTCTGAACTCCTCGCGGGCGTCGAACGCGCTGTGATAAATCGCCAGCGTTGCCTCGCGGTCGCCCGGATGTACATCTTCGCTCCAGCCATCGCCAAGCACTTGGTCGAGCGCCCGTCCGGTGAAGTCGAGCCAGACTTGGTTGATGTAGATACACAGCGTGCTGGTATCGGTCATCCAGATCAGCACGGGGGCGGTGTCCGCCATCGTGCGGAAGCGCTGCTCGCTTTCGCGGAGCGCTTCTTCTGCCTGTTTGATCGCGGTGATATCGACCATCACAGCGCCCACACCAAGCGCTTTGCCGTCAGCGCTGCGGACGCGATAGTAGCTGGTCAACAAATGCTGCTTTCTCATGCCCAGCATGGTCAGCTTGCTGACTGTGAGTTCGTGATCGAGCAGCGGCTTGCCGGTTGCGATCACTTGCTGGATGCTGGCGATCATTTCTGGCTCGATTTCCGCCTTTACTTCGTTGATCGTCCGCCCGATATGGGCTGCCGGAGTTAAGCCGTTCAATTCCGCCATCGCATAGTTGATGCGAACGTAGCGCAGGTCGTTATCGAGAAAAGCCAGCCCAACCGGGGCGTAAACCTGAAAAGTATCGAGCAGCGCATCGGCTGCCGCTCTTGCACTCGCGGTAGTCTGCGTTCGCGCCCGCGCCTCGCGCAGACCACCGCTCAAGCCGGTGATCAGCAGCGCTTCAAGGAAGAACAGAACCAGTTGAAACAGGTCGAGCGCGGCGGCATTGTTTCGGAAGACCCCAATGGTGAAGAAGGGAGCGGCGGCGACCGCGCTCAGAAACGCGGCGAGTAAGCCCGGTCCAAAGCCGCCGTACCACGTGCTGATCGCCACTGCACCAAAGAAGAGCAGGAAGGGTGCTTCAATCCGCACGAGTTGGTTCATTGCCAGCTTGAGCATGAATACAATTGCGACCGCCGCCACTGCGACGGCATATTTGCCTAAGGTCTGGCGCGAAACTCGCCCCATAGTACTACTCCGCTGCTCTGGGATAAGTAAAGCTGAGAACGCCTCAATTTTACGTCGGGGTCGATGAGCTTTGCTTCTGATTATATCGCATGTAATTACAATTCTCGAACGCAAATCTCTACGCGTGCCAGCAATGACCCGGTTAGGGTTTTGTGGCTGCATCGGCGGGGGCGTGTGCCCCTGCGATTTGGGGAATGAGTTGGGGAAACTTGGGGACATGCGGTGCTGCGGCATCCTCGCGCTGTTGTGGTGCGAGGATGCCTGCTTCATTGAGCGGCGGGGACTGGATCGCGGGCGTTAGCCGCCGACGCTGCTATTCGCCGCCTCGGCATCGAGCAGTGATTGGGCGCGCTCGATGTACTCCAGCGATTGGTGACGGAAGTAAGTGTTGTAGAGTTCGGCGTAGTGACCGGCTTGCGTCAGCAGTTGGTCGTGCGTGCCGGTCTCGATGATCCTGCCGTCGCGGAGCACGATGATCCGGTCGGCGTTCTTGATGGTCGAGAGCCGGTGCGCGATCACAATCGACGTCCGGTTCTGCATCACCGTGTCCAGACCTTCCTGAATCAGCGCCTCGGTCAGCGGATCGACGCTGGCGGTCGCTTCGTCGAGGATGAAGATCGCCGGGTCTTGCAGCAGCACCCGCGCGAGCGCCACCAGTTGGCGTTGACCCATCGACAAGCTTGCGCCGCGCTCGCCGACCTGCGTGTCCAAGCCGTTGGGCAGGCTAGCGATCCAGTCCCCGCCGCCGATCATCTGGGCAGCCCGTTCGACTTCACGGTTGGTCGCGTCGGCGCGTCCGTAATTGACATTCCGCTGAACGGTGCCGTCAAACAGGAACGGCGACTGCGTGACGATGCCGAGCTTGGTGTGATAGGCGCTCAGGTCAAGCGTGCGGATGTCCACGCCGTCGATCAGGATGCGTCCGCCTTGGAACTCGTAGAAGCGCCCGACCAGCTTGCCGATGCTCGACTTGCCCGCGCCGGTGTGCCCGACCAGCGCCAGCGTCTCGCCCGCGCGGATGTCGAGTGAGAAGTCTTCGAGCACCGTCTCTTTGTCGGTATAGCGGAAGTCAACGTGATCAAACGTGATCGCGCCGCTGATGCTCGGCAGCACCTTGTTGTCGGTCTGGACGACTTTCGGCTCGGCGTCGATCAGCCCGAAGACGCGCTCCCCCGCCGCCAGACCAAGCTGAAACTGGCTCCAGAACGACGCGATACTGGTCAGCGGAAACCAGAACAGCGCCAACCCTTGGATGAACAGGTACCAACTGCCGGGGCTGATCGCGCCGGAGCGGGCGCTTTCGCCGCCGAAGTAGACCAGCACCGCCGTCCCGATCCCGGCGATGATATTGAGGATCGGGAAGATGCCGCTGAAGACGAAGTTCGTCCGCAGATTGACCCGGTAGGACTGGTTGTTCACGTCGAGAAACTCGTCGTAGACTGCCTGCTCCTGCCGGAACGTCTTGGCGACCCCGATCCCGCTGACGGTCTCCTGAATGTGCGAGCTGACCACCGCGCGCACGCGCCGTGACTGGGTGACGGTCTTGCGGGCGATGCGCCGGAACGACAGCGCCGTGATCACGATCAGCGGCGCGAGCGCCAGCGTGAACAGGGTCAGGCGCACGTCGATCAGGAACAGGTAGCTGATCAGTAGGACAATCAGCAGCAGTTGGCTCATCAAGTCGAGCGTCAGTGTGACCACGTTCGAGAACGACTGTGTGTCCGAGGTGACGCGGCTGACGATCTTGCCCGACGGGATGCTGTCATAGAACGAGAGGTCGCGCTTGAGTACGGCGTCGAACGCATCCATCGCGCACTTTGAGCACCACGTCGCCAATCACCTGTGAGGAGAGCCAGCGGCGGACGAAGTTGAAGACCCACGACGAACCCGCCAGCAGCGTGATCGCAACGGCGAAGGGGAGCAGGTCGGTCGCGCGGTTCTGCTGGAGCTGATCGACGCCGCGCGAGATGATGATCGGCAAGCCCGTATCGACCAGCGAAGTCAAGACGATGACGACCGCGACCACCGACATCTTGTGCAGGTGTGGGCGAAAGTAGTTGGCGATGCGTTTGAACAGGTAGCCGTCACCGTATTGACGGTCGTAGGACTCGGCGTCGAGTCCGTCCATTATGAAGCCCATTCAGTTTCCCCTTGTGTCGAGCCTAGTCGTAGGGGCGCACGGCTGTGCGCCCAACCTACGCGGTCTGCGGTTCGGTTTCGAGTGGCGGCAGTTCGATCTCGTAACGCGAGAAGATCCGGCGGTAGTGCGGTCGAGCGGCGCAGGAGTTCGTCGTGCGTGCCGCCCGCGACCAACCGCCCGCGTTCCAGTACCAATATATGATCCGCCCACCGGATCTGTGATAGGCGGTGCGTGATCAACAGGGTCGTTCGACCTTCCTGCGCGCGGCGGATCGCCTTCTGGATCTCGTCTTCGGTGGCGCTGTCGATGGCGCTGGTCGAGTCGTCGAGGATCAAGATGCGCGGGTCGCTCAGGAAAGCGCGGGCGAGGGCGATGCGCTGGCGCTGCCCGCCGCTGAGCATGACACCGCGCTCGCCGACCTCCGTCTGATAGCCGTTGTTGAACGACATGATGAAGTCGTGCGCTTGCGCTTCGCGCGCTGCTTGCTCGATCTGCGCCTGTGTCGCGTTAGGCGCGCCGAAAGCGATGTTCTCCGCCAGCGTGCGCGAGAACAAGAACACGTCCTGCTCGATCTTCGAGATCTGTGAACGCAGGCTGGTCAAGTTCCAGTCGCGCACGTCCACGCCGTCGATCAAGATGCGCCCTTCGGTCGCGTCATAGGTGCGGTTGATTAGCTCGGTTAGCGTGGACTTGCCCGATCCCGTACCGCCGACGATTGCGACGGTTTGACCGGGGGCGATGTGGAAGTCGATGCCTTCGAGCACCGTGCCGTCTTCGTAGCCGAAGCCGACCTGCTCAAAGCGGATATCGCCCTGAACGTCGGCGCCGTAACCGCGCTGGTTCTCATCGATGTCGGTCTCGGTCTCGATGATGTTCAGCACGCGCTTGGCGCTGGCGAGACCCAACTGCACCAGCGTGAAGGCGAAGATCGAGGCGAAGGTGGGCCAGCGCATCATGATGAACAAGCCGATGAAGGCGATCAAGTCGCCGACTTGAATGATGCCTAATTGATAGAGATAGGTCGCTTGCAGGAAGCCTGCCCCGAAGCAGAAGCCGAGGATCAGGATCGGCAGATAGCGCGCCTCGATGAACCCCTGCTTGACGAAGAAGCCGCGAAATAAGCTGGCATTGCGGTGGAACCGGCGCTGCTCGTAGAGTTCGCGGGCGCTCGCCTTGACGATCTCGATACCGGAGATCGTCTCCTCTGCGACGGCGTTCATCTTGGCGAACTGGTTGCGCTGCTTATAGGCGACCGGGTTCAGCTGGCGCGAGTAGAAGCGCACGGCGACGTAATAGGCGACGATGAAGATCACCGGCGTGAGCAGCAGTCGCAGGTTGATCGAGCCGATCACGAGAATCGGGATGCCGAAGCCGAGCAGAATGTCCGAGATGAACAGGATGCCGGGGTTGATCATCTGGTTGATCATCGCCACGTCGTCGGTTGCCATTGCCATCAAGTTGCCGACGCGCTGCCGGTCGTGGAAGGTCTGGCTCTTGCCTAATAGACTGATGTAGAGTTCCTTGCGCGTGCTTGCTTCGAGCCGCTCGGCGACCACCGAAAGCGATAGACTGCGGATCAGGTCAGAGACGCCGCTGGCGAGAAAGACGCCTAGCACCAGCAGCGAGATCGTCAGCAGATCGTCGGTCGAGCCGGGTGTCATGATCGCGTCGGCGGCGCGTCCAATCAGGATCTGCCCCTGTGAGTAAAACAACTGCGCCCCGACGCTGAAGGTCCCGATCAGGAGCAGAAAGAACCGGTTCTGCCACAGGTGTGACAGCACCCACCGGACGGCGCTGCGATGATTATAGCGGTGCGCGTTCTCGACTGAAAACTCGCTGTTGGCTGCCAAAAGTTGTGTTCTCCGTTGCGTGTATGCGCTGTTGATCTATGTTGAGGGCGCGCGATTCGTGAATAGAAAAAAACAGACCCGGCATATTATACCGGGTCTGCGGCGCGCGATGGATTCTTGGCAAATACTGCGGTTGCTGCTGCGGGTTTCCAAGCAATTTGCAGCGGCAATTACGCTTGAAACTGCACTCCTCGATGCCTCTGTCGGGGCATTTTAAAACGCCATGTCTAGGAGGGCGCTCCGGCGGTCTAAACCGGGAATTTGTAACGTGCTTTCCGGCGAAATCACTGCGAAATTTTACAGCAGATTTTTCACCAAGATTTGGGAGCTTTTGGGCGAAATTTCAGCGAGATATAAATCGCTAAGCCGTAAGCCTCCGGGGGCTTCAAATTTGGCAGATTTCCCAAAAGCCGCTGCGGGAAATGCTGATCCCACAGCCTTGCCGAAAAAATCCGGAAAAGCCGAATTCCCCCCAATTACGAAACTGCGAATTGAGAATTTCTGGGCGGGCGGAAACCATACCAACGACCCGCCCAGAGGTCCTCAAACATGAACTAGCTTGCAATCGCGGCGACTGCCGGATCGCTGCGGAGCTGGCGTAAGCCGAGACTTTTCTCTTTGCGTACAAGGTCTTCGCGGATGCCCAATTGCTCGGCGATCTCGGCGGTCGAGTAGCCGTTCTCGTAGAGCAGCATGATCCGGCACCGGCGCGGCGGAAGGTGCGCGAGCGCGCTTTCCAGCAGCTCGTGTTCCTTCCAGTAATCGACCCGTTCATGGTCGTGATGATCTTCCGAGACGATCTCGTAAAAGTCGTCCAGCGGGACCAACCCGACATCTCTACGCGACGCTTCCATGATCTTGTACCATGCGATCTTCTTGAGAAAAGCCGTAAACGGCAAGTTGCGGTCTTGATACAGACCCCGTTCAACCTTGACGTAGGCGATGATCAGTGTTTCCTGTAGGATTTCCTCGTCATCAGTCGCCGTGCCATTGCTCCAGCGGATGAACTTGAGTACGGGTTCGTAACCACCCGCCGAGAGCCACTCATTCCACGCCCGCGTACGGTCGGCGCGGTCCGGGTTCTGACTGGGCAAGAGACGCTGGACGAGCAAATGAACAGACATGGAGTTTTCCTTCCTGAGAAGATAAGCGCCTAGACAGAAACTGAGGATATGCAGTTGTTAAGGTGCCAAGAACCTATCGCGCGAAAGGTGTCTCAATGCTGTATGTCACACTGTGTTTAGGTGTGATGAACTGGTGAAAAGTGTACCATAAGAACTCTTGTTCTGCAAGGGATTTAGAATAAATGTTTCATTGAGATCGTTAAGGATTTTAATACTCAGAAAGGGTCATATGGGGTCACTGCTGTTGTGATTGGTGCTCTAGGTCTTCCGGCTCCCAGTCAGCGGCGGGCTGCAAATGTTCGGCAGCGAAGGGCGATTCGGTCGGCGTGACGTGGACTTCGACTTCGAGGTCACTTTCGGCAGCGCCCTTGAAAACGCCGCGAGTCGGCGGAGCGTCGCTGTAGTCGCGCCCGACGGCAACTCGGATGTGGCGATCCTCGGCGAGGATGTTGTTGGTCGGGTCAAAGCCGATCCAACCGGTCTGGGGCAAGTAGGCTTCGACCCAAGCGTGGGTCGCGTCGGGCGTCGAGCGATCCTGCTTCTTGTTATAGAGGTAGCCGCTGACGTAGCGGCAGGGGATGCCGAGGTTCCGAATCAGCGCGATCATGATGTGAGCATAGTCCTGACAGACACCTTGGCGCGAGGCAAGCGCGTCGTCGATAGTCGAGTCCACGTCGGTGCTGTTAGGGACGTACTCGAATGCCTCATAGACGCGCTGGTTGATCTCACGCAGTAGGCAGAGCGGATCGTCACAGCGCTGCACGTCCACTTCGTCCATGAACTGCTTCAGCAGGGGCGTCGGCTGGGTGCGTTCGCTCGGCATGAGAAAGTCCCAGAACTCGCTGTGTCCGCGCGTCCGCTGGTCGAGCAACTGCCACGCATCGGCATCAAGTCGATCTGGCAGCGCTGGCGGCGTGACCACTTCGACCACCGCCTCGGCAGTGATCGTCAGGTGGCTGTGCTGTGCGGGGATGTCGAAGAAGCAGATGCTGTTGCCCAGAAAATCATCCTGCTCGAAGATCCGCGCGTTCGGCTTGGTGGTCAGCCGGAATCGCAGACAGCGTTGGATGCCCTCGGTGCGAGGCTTCATGTAGACTTCCATCACGCTTTCCCGAATCGGTTGGCTGTAGTGAAAGCGCGTCACGTGCTGAGTTGCGTAGTACATGAACTGCTCCGCTTCGCTGGTCTACGAGACCAGTTCGTCAATCGGGTAGGTGATATAAGCGTGATAAATCGCATCGTGAATTTGGGTGCATTCGGATTGCACACCGTCAAGGTAGCTGTGCAGACCACTGCCGACGATCTCGTCGATTTGCCCAAAGTCGAGCGTCGCGCTCAGCCGACCGGCGAGCCGGTTGACTTGGCGCGCGCGTTTGTTTTCGGTCGCGCGTGCGATCGATTGCAGCGCCGCGTGAATTTCATCGACCGAGAAGCGGATCGAATGCGGGAATTCCGAGTTCAAGATCAAGAACTCGGCGATACGATCTGGACGAAGCTGCGCTGTATAGACTTTACAGTATGCTTCGAAGGCGGTGCAAGATTTCAACAACCCGATCCATTCGAGATGATCAGTGCTGATCGGGTCTTGATAGCGAACTTCCGGCTCAAAATGCGCCTTGAGCAAGATAGCGGTCGCGGAAATCCGTTCGAGAGCGCGGGCTAACTGGATGAACTGCCAGCCCTCACCATGGTTCATGGTCGAGTCAGTGATCCCTTGAAATAGGTGCACACCTTCTTTGACCGAGCGGAAAAAGACGTGAGGCTGATCGTCCCAAATCGTCTCAATTTCAGCAGCTTGGACTTGCAGATACAGCAGGTTGACCTGCTCCCACATTTCTGAACTGATCTCTTCGCGGACGTGTCGGGCGTTTTCACGCGCGGCGGCAATGCACGACACCAGCGAATTCTCGTTCTCCGGGGCAAAGGTGATCCAGTGAGTCATCGCGAAAGCGTCGGTCTTGCCGGTAGGCGGCTTGGGAACGTGCAGGCTGACCAAGAGGCGCTCCCAGCGCTGATCCAGCATCGCCGAGTCGAGTTCGATCATCAGGTGAAGCTGCAAGTCGAGCAGGCGCGCGGTGTGTTCGGCGCGCTCCAGATAACGGCTCATCCAATAAAGTGTATCGGCAACTCGTGATAGCATGGCTAAGCTGCTCCTATTGCTGTAAAACCCACGTGTCTTTGCTGCCGCCGCCCTGCGACGAATTGACCACCAGCGAGCCGCGCCGCAGCGCGACGCGCGTCAAGCCGCCGGGGGCAATCGTGACGTGATCGCCGTAGAGGATATACGGGCGCAGGTCGATATGGCGCGGCTCGACCTGCCCGTCGATGAAGCAGGGCGCGCGCGAGAGCGCCAGCGTCGGCTGGGCGATGTAATTGCGCGGATTGGCATTGATGCGGCGCTTGAACTCGTCGCGCTCGGCGGCGGTGCTGTGCGGACCGATCAACATACCGTATCCCCCGGATTCGCCAACCGCTTTGACGACCAGCTGCTCCAGGTTGTCGAGCACGTGACGACGCTGCACGTCGTCGGAGAGCAGATAGGTCTCGACGTTGTTGAGGATCGCGTCCTCGCCCAGATAATAGCGAATGATCGCCGGAAGGTAGGCGTAAACCGCCTTGTCGTCGGCGACGCCAGTGCCAATCGCGTTGGCGAGCGCCACGTTTCCGGCGCGGTAGACGTTGAGCAGTCCGGGCACGCCGAGCATCGAGTCCGAGCGGAACGCCAGCGGATCGAGGTAATCGTCGTCCACGCGGCGGTAGATCACGTCGACGCGCTCCAACCCGGCGGTTGTCCGCATGTAGAGCACGTTATCGTGAACCAGCAGGCTGCTGCCCTCGACCAGCGTGATCCCCATCTGCCGGGCGAGGTAAGCGTGCTCGAAGTAGGCGGAGTTGTAGACGCCGGGCGAGAGCAGCACGATATTCGGGTCGATACGGCGCTTCGGAGCCATCGAGCGCAAGGTCGAGAGCAGCGCCTGCCCGTAGTGGTCAATCGAGCGGACACCGTAAGCGCTGAACAAGTGCGGAAAGACGTATTTCATCACCTGACGATTGGCGAGCATGTACGAGACGCCGCTCGGCACGCGCAGGTTGTCCTCGAGGACGACGAACTCGCCGCTGTCGATCCGGATCAAGTCGGTGCCGACAACGGCGACGTAAACATCGTTGGGCACGCGGATGTCCCGCATCTGCCGCCGGTAGTATTTGCAACTGTAGATCAAGTCGCGCGGGACGACGCCATCGTTGAGGATTTTGCCCTCGTGATAGATGTCGCGCAGAAACAGGTTGATCGCGGTGATCCGCTGGGTCAAGCCGCGCTCGATGATCTCCCATTCTGCGCCGGTGATAATGCGGGGAAGCAGGTCGTAGGGGAAAATGCGCTCTAGCTGCTCGTCATTGCCGTAGACTGTGAAGGTGATCCCTTGATGCAGAAAAGATAGATCGGCGGCTTGCTGGCGGCTCTGAAGCTCACCGGCGGGGAGTTCGAGCAGCCGTTGGAAAATGGCATGATAATGCTCGCGCACTGCGCTGTCGTGATCGAACATTTCGTCGAAGGCACCGTCGATCTCGTAGTGCGTGAACGGCTGAGGCAAGCGGGTAATGATTTTGCTCATGAGCTGCTCCCGCTATCAAGTTGGCGAACAAATTACGCTGCTGAAATTTTAGTACGGTCGCTGGGGCGCGGCTACACCGCCTTTGACGAACGGCGGCGACGGTTTTTTGGCAATAGTAGACAGAAGCCGGTGCCAAGGGGCTACGAGGTTGTCCAAACCTCGACGGTATCGCGGAGTTCGCGCAGCGAGAAGGGTTTGCCGATGATCGCGCTAATTCCGGCGTCAAGGTAATTCTGGCGCTCGTCGGGCTGGATGCTGGCGGTCAGGGCGACAATCGGAATCTGGCGCTTGATGGTGTCCAGCGCGCGAATGTGCCGCGTCGCCGTCAAGCCGTCGATGACCGGCATGTAAATATCCATCAGGATCAGCTTGTAATCGTGCTGCCCGATCTGATCGATCACTTCCTGACCGTTACGGGCGGTATCGACTTTGTAGCCGAACTGCTCCAATGCCCGCACGACGATCTCGCGGTTCATCGGCTCGTCGTCGGCGACGAGGATGCGCCCGAACATCGAATTGGGAATCATTCGATCGTCGATCAGCGGTTCGATTGGCGCGACGGTCTCGCCGTTCAAGTAGTGTATGAGCAGATCGTACAGGTCTGACGGGCGAACGGGGCGCTGCAAACGGATGTCGAAAGCGTCACATTCAACCTCATCGTAAAACTGCACGAGTGTCGGCGGGTTCAGATCAATGGCGGCGCGAAACCGCGCCACGTTGACGGCTTGATCTTCAGGCGTGGCGCGTGAGTGGCACATGATCAAGTCGATCTCTTCACCGCGTCGCGAAGTCGTGACGAGCAGATCATAGGCTTGGTCGTGGCTGCTGGCTTCAATGACGTTTGCGCCCCAAAGCCGAAGCTGCTGCGCCAGCAGATAGCGCCCGGTGCTATCTTCGTCGACGACCATCACTTGCAGGAACTTCAGGTCGGCATTCAGGATTGACCGGGTCGCCAGCGCGACAATCGGCAGCGCGATGGTGAAGCCGAAGGTGCTGCCCACTCCCGGCGTGCTGCGCAGCTCGATCTCGCTGCCCATCAGCGAGATCAACTGCTTGGAAATTGCCAAGCCCAATCCCGCGCCGCCATACCGCCGCGTCGTCGAACTATCGCCTTGAACAAAGCTGTCGAAGATGTTCTTTTGCCGATCTTGCGGGATGCCGATGCCGGTATCGGCGACTTCGAAGCGCAAGCGCGTGCGTCCGTGGACCGCATTTTGCTGCGTCGCCGTGATACGTACCGATCCGGTTCCGGTGAACTTGATCGCGTTGCCGACGAGGTTCATTAGCACTTGGCGCAGGCGGGTCGGGTCGCCAAGGACGCGGACAGGCACGTCTTCGCCGACGTCGGTGAGCAGGTCTAGGTTCTTCTTGGCTGCCTGCACGCTTAAAATCGACTGGATTTCGGTGATCACGCCGCGCACGTCAAAGGGGATGTTTTCCAGCGCGATTTTGCCGGCTTCGATCTTGGAAAAGTCGAGAATGTCGTTGACGAGCGTCAGCAGGCGGTTGGCGCTGTTGTGTGCGATTTCGGCATACTCGGTTTGATCTTCGTCGAGCTTCGTCTCGCGGAGCAAATCGAGCATCCCGATCACGCCGGTCATCGGCGTGCGGATTTCGTGACTCATGTTCGAGACGAAATCGCTCTTGAGCTGCGCCGACCGCAGCGCCGAGTCGCGCGCTTCGATCAGGGCGAGCTGCGCCCGCCGCCGTTCGAGGACGCGGGCGAGATTTTGCGCGAAGGTACGGACGGCGGCGCTCTCTTCCGGCAGCCATTGGCGCGTGTGGTTGCTCTCGTCGAAGCCGATGAATCCGTCGAGCCGTTCATCGACGAAGAACGGCAGCATCAGCACGCTTTGGGTGTTCTGCGCGCTCAAGACGCGGTACAAGTCTTCGGGCAGGTCGCGGATATGCTCCGCCGCGATGATGCCGTCGTTCACCAGCATGGGGAGCAGTGACGGAATTAACTCGTCAAAGGCGAGATTCTGCATGTTGTCCCTCTGCGGCATCACGCCCGGCGCGCACCACTCGTGAGTATTGTCGATCAGGCGTTCATTCTCGCGCAGCTTGTACATGTAAGCGCGGGCGACGTTGAAGGACGTCCCCAGTAATTCCAGCACCGAGTCGATGACGGTTTCAGGGTCGTCAACTTCGAGGAACAGCGCGGCGACCTGTCGCTGAATTTTCTCTAGTGCCAGCAAGCGCTGTTCGCGCTGGCGCGCGCGCATTGCTTCGGTCACGTCGCTGACGACCACCGTCGAACCAAGCAATCGCAGGTTCGCGCCGATCATCGGGGAAATGCGCGCGCTGAAAAAACGCTCAACGTCATCAACTTCCAGTTCGTAGTCGATTTGCTCGGTGCTTAGCGAGGTCGTCACCAGTTCGGCGGCAGCCTCAAGCTTATCTGCGAGGATGCCGGGGAGGACGGCGCGGTAGTGCTTGCCGATGAAGATCGACGTATCGAACGGCGTGTCGTAGATCGAGAGCGGCATCGGGTGATAGACGATGAATTTGCCGTCCAGATCAATCGAGAAGACGAGGTTGTCCAGCGAGGCGATCAAGGAGCGCAGTTGTTCCTCGCTGTGGCGGAGTGCCTCACTTGCCGCCATGCGTTCGGAAATGTCACGCGACGCCGTGACAACCTGATAGCCCTCCGCCGGATCATCAACGAGCTGGCTGGCGCTTTCAAACCATGTATAGGTGCCATCGGCGCGTCGAATTCGATAGGCAATCGTGCTGGTTTCTTGCGTGCTCAGTGCCTCGCGGTAGAGTTCAAAAACGCGATCAGCGTCGTCGGGATGAATGAACTCAAACAGGGTGTGCCCGATCAGTTCGTCGGGCGCATAGCCCAGCAGGAGATGCGTCGCGGGGGAGGCATAGACGTAGATGCCGTCCGGATTCTGCACCGAAATCAGGTCGGTGGCATTTTCTGCGATGAGCCGATAGCGTTTTTCACTCTCGCGGAGCGCGGCTTCCGCTCGTTTTTCCGCGCTCACGTTCTGGATTAGCGTCATACCTGCGATGATTGCTCCGCGTTCACTTTTTACCGGCACATATTGAATGCGATAATTTTCTCCACCGATCTCGCGCTCGCCCAACGCTTCTTCGCCAGCAAGCGCCGCCCGATAAAGCGGCTCCGATAACTCGATCTGTTCCGGCGGTACGACGTCAAACAGCGTCTTGCCTTCGATGGACTCTTTGGAATAGCCAATTTGCGCTAAGGCTGTGCCCTCGGCGAGCAAGTAGCGCAACTCATGGTCATAGAGCAGCACTGCCGAACGCGGCAAGTTACGGGCGAGCGTGCGGTACAGCTCCCGGTTGGCTTGGAGGTCGTCGCGCGTGGCAGCTAGGGAACGCTGGCGGTCGCCTTCAGAGAGGTCACGGTAGCGCATGAAAGTCAAGATCAGTGCGCTGCTGACAATCAGAAAGGCTAAACTGTAGAAATCGTCGGTAGTCGCCGGGCTGTGGATGACGAACATGATCAGCATACTGATGGCGACGTAGACCAGGATGACGATGAGCGTTATCCGCAGCGAGAACATGATCCCGCAGATTAACACTCCGACCACGAGATAGCGCGTCAAGTCGGTTGCGCCTGCCGGACCAGCGAGGATGGCTCCGAATATCGCCGTTGCCGTCGTGATGAGGGTGAGGCTGGAAGCGGCTCGATAATAACTGGTGCGGCTGATGACGTAGCTCACGAGCAGCATGAGCAGCCCGACGATCATGATCGCGTTAGTTGCCGGTTGGGCTGCGGCACGCAGGGCAACGTACAGGGGGGCGACGCCAATCAGCGCGAAGGCGATGATCACAAGTAACAGGGTCGTGAACAGTTGTGCCTGTCGGCGCTGCTCTGTGCTGGTGATGGCTGCGGAAGGCGACGTAAGCTTAGCCCAAAGCGAATCTAAAACTGCCCGTAAAGGGCGATTATCAATTCTATGGGCGTGATCTGGTTTTGTCGACATCTTCTGGACGACTAGCTAAAGTAGTTCTTACATCTGCGCTCGCTTGAATTATAGTTCAATTTCGCAAGCACAATGAACAAACGATTGACGCGGAAAGGATCTTGAGGGACGCTTATACCAATACCGTTCGTCTGTGCTCGCACGAGATAGCCATTTTTCTGGGCGGGCACGTTGGAGTATAGCACAATGGAAAGTCAAAATTACGACGTCCTTTTATTGGGAGATTACTTTTACGATTTGATCTACACCGGGCTGCCCGCTTTCCCGTCCTTAGGACGCGAGACTTACAGCCGGGACATTACGTCGACCGGTGGCGCGTTGTTCATCACGGCGACAGCGCTGCGTCGTCTCGGCGCGAATGTTGGCTGGGTCTGCAACTTCGGGACGGACGAGTACAGCCGGTTTGTCCGCGAACTTGCCGCCGCAGAAGACATTAACCTCGACTGGGCGCGGCGGCTCGACGCGCCCTACCGGCGGATTACGTCGGCGATTCCCTTCGACGGCGAGCGGGCATTCTTGACCTATGCTGATCCTGACCCGGAAGATTTATATGATTACTGGATGACCGCCATCGATACCGCGAATTACAAGCACCTGCACGTCGGTGGGCTGATGCCGCCGGAACGGATGCTGCCCCTGTTTTGGCGCGCGCGTGAGCGCGGCGCAACGGTATCGATGGATTGTCAGGATACTCCGCAGTTGTGGAGCACCTGCGACTGGAAAGAATTTCTGGAGCCGGTTGACGTGTTTCTGCCCAATGCCCGCGAAGCGAAATTGATCACCCGGCAGGACGACATCGCGTCGGCGCTGAAACTGCTGCGCGAGTGGGTCAACGTGGTGGTTATCAAGGACGGCGCGCGCGGCGCGTGGGTTGCTGATGGCGATCAAGCACGGCTCGTGCCGGGGATCAACGCTGGCGAAGTTGTCGACACGACCGGAGCAGGTGACTGTTTCAACGCGGGCTTCTTGGTGGCTTACATCCGCCACGACTGCGGCTGCGATTTGTGCGTGCGCTATGGCAATATCTGCGGGGGATTGTCGGTCACGGGGGTTGGTGGCGCGACCGCCGCGCCGACCTACGATGTTTTACAGCACTGGCTGGAAAATTACCCCGAACCAGCGAATTAGCGAATACGTGTAGGGGCGGGTTTTAAACCCGCCCCTACGGGTTATCTACAGGTCGATTTCAGCACGCAGGACGCCATCGCGCTCGGTGGCATGCATCTGGAAGCCCAACTTCTCGACCAAGCTGATGATCTCGGTATTCTCGGTCAAGACGTCACCGTAGACGGTGGCGATCTGCTCGTCGCGGGCGATCTGCATCAGGCGCTGCATGAGTTCCTTGCCCAAGCCCTGATGCTGGAACTGATCGCTAACCAGCAGTCCGAATTCGGCTTGGTTGCTGCCCTGCCGCTTCGCCAAGCGACCAATGCCCATGATTTCCGGCTGGTTCGTCTCCGGGTTTTGCTGGAGCACCAACAGCGCGATCTCGCGGGCGTAGTCAACGAAGCTGAGCCGCGAGAGTCGTTCGTGACCGATGCGCTGCGACAAGTTCATCGCCTGTAGGTAGCGCATGAAGACGGTGCGTTCGGACAGACCTTCGTGGAATTTGGCGATCAGCGGCTCGTCTTCGGGGCGGATCGGGCGGATAGTGACGTCGATGCCCTGTTTGGTCGTCCAGTTATCGATGTACTGGGTCGGGTAGGGGCGAATCGCCGGACGCGGCAGCTTATCTTCGGGAGTTTCCGGGTTGTGCAGCACGACGCGGGCGTCGAGCGCCGTAATATGATCGGGCGATGCCAGCAGCGGGTTGATGTCGATTTCCTTGATCCACGGCTGCTCGACGACCAATTGACTGAAGCGCACCATGATCTTTTGCAGTTGGGTCAAATCGACCGGATCGCGCCCGCGCACACCCTTGAGCGCCTGATAAATCTTGGTCTGCTCCATCATCCGCTGCGCCAGCGTCGTGTTGAGCGGCGGCAGACCGAGTGAGCGGTCTTTGAAGACCTCGACCAGCGTGCCGCCGGTGCCGAACAGCAGAACGGGTCCGAACTGTGGGTCGATGCTGCTGCCGACGATCAACTCGTAACCATCGAGCTTGATCATTTGCTGGACGGTGACGCCTTGGAAGTGCTCCACGCCGACTTTCTCGCCGACCGACGTCTTGATGCGCTCGAACGCGGCGCGCACGGCGTCGGCGTCGCGCAGGTTCAACTGGACGCCGCCAACGTCGGTTTTGTGGGTAATCGTCTCGGAATTCAGCTTGAGCACGACCGGATAACCCATCGCTTCGGCGGCTTGGACAGCGGCTTCAGCGTCGATAGCGAGGTGCGTCTCGACGGTAGGCACGTAGTAAGCGCCGAGCACCTGCTTCGAACTCGAATTCGGTCAGGATGGTGCGTCCGGTGCTGAGCGCGTGCTTGATGATGCCTTCGACGGTGGCGCGGTCGGGCGTCTCGTCGTAGGAGTCCATCGGCAGGATCGGCGTCTCGTAGAGGCTGCGGAGGTTGTAGTTGTAGTGCCACATGTAGTTGAACATGTGCACGGCGGTATCCGGGAAGGCGAAGGTCGGGATATTGGAGCGGTTGAGAATCGCTTCCCCGGCGGCGACGTCGGGACCGCCCATCCAACTGGCGATCAATGGCTTGTCTTCGAACGAGCCGAGCGCGCGCAGTTTTTCAGCGGTTTGGGTCGCGTCGGACATTGCCTGTGGGGTGAGGATCACCAGCAAGCCGTCGCTGTTGGGGTCTTTGGCGACGATTTCCAGCGACTTGGCGTAGAGTTCAGGACCGGCATCGCCGAGGATGTCCACCGGGTTGTTGTGGCTCCAGTGAGCGGGCAGAATGCCGTTGAGCGCGTCCATCGTCGCGTCGGTCAGTTCCGTCAGTTCTCCGCCGCCGGTGATCAAGGCGTCGGTCGCCAGCACGCCGGGACCGCCTGCATTGGTGACGATGGTTAAGCGATTGCCCTTCGGGCGCGGCTGCTTGGCGAGGACTTCCGCCATGTAGAAGACTTCGGAGATGCGATCCACGCGGAGGACACCCGCGCGGCGGAAGGCAGCTTCGAGCACTTCGTCGCTGCCCGTCAGCGAGCCGGTATGCGAGGCAGCGGCTTGCGCGGCGGCTGCGGTGCGTCCCGCCTTGATGACGATGATCGGCTTGCGCTGCGCGACTTCACGGGCGGCGGAGAGGAACGAACGTGCATCTCCGACCGATTCCATGTAAATGACGATACTGTGGGTGTTAGGGTCGTTGCCGAGGTAGTCGATCAAGTCGCCCCAGCCGACGTCGAGCATCGAGCCAATCGAGATGAATGCGCTGAAGCCGACATTTTCGCTGAAGCTCCAGTCGAGGACGGCGGTGCACAGCGCACCACTCTGGCTGATGAAGCCGACGTTACCGGGACGCGCCATCGCGCTGGCGAAAGTCGCGTTTAAGCCAAACAGCGGGCGCATCGCGCCGAGGCAGTTGGGTCCGATGATCCGCATGTCGTTGGCGCGAGCGATCTTGAGGATTTGGCGTTCAAGCTCGACGCCGTCGGGACCGCGCTCCTTGAAGCCCGCCGAGATAACGATTACACCCTTGATGCCAGCATCAGCGCATTCTTGCACCACGCCGGGGACAGTGTGGGCAGGAGTGACGATGACCGCCAGATCGACGGGTTCGGGCAGCGCGGCGACGCTGGGGTAGGCGCGAATGCCGAGCACGCTCGACCGGGTAGGATTGACCGGAAAGACCGCCCCGCCAAACGGGGAGCTGATCAAGTTCCAGAGGATCGTGCGTCCGACGCTGCCTTGACGTTCGGTTGCGCCGATAACCGCGACGTTCTTGGGTGCAAAAATCGCATCTAAGCCCTTCGGCTCGGCTGTGGTTAGGGGGGTATGGCTAGTTTGCTGCATAGTGGAATCTCCACATCGTATCAACAAGAGTGAGGGAGATTGTGCCACACTATGAGCAGCGGGACAACCATATAATAACGATGATAATTGTCACTTGTTTTTCTTTTGGGCGGCTTTCATTGTCCTCTAAGAATTCGCGCGGCATAATAAGTCCGACGGTTTGCAGCCAATTGAAAGGAAAATCGCAATGCAATTAGGCTTAATCGGGCTGGGCAAGATGGGCGGTAATATGAATTTGCGCCTCTTGCGCGGTGGACACGCGACTGTCGTCTACAACCTGACACCGGAACCTCTGCAAGCGGCGGCGGATGCTGGCGCGACCATTGCCGAGTCCGTCAAAGTGTTGGTGCAAAAGCTGGCGGTGCCGCGCGCGGTGTGGATCATGGTGCCGTCGGGTGACCCGACCGAGAGCGTCGTACAAGAATTGACCACGCTGCTCGACGCCGGTGACACGATCATCGACGGCGGGAACAGCAACTATAAAGATACGATGCGCCGTGCCGAACTGGTTCATGCGCACGGCATCCATTACGTTGACGTGGGCACCAGCGGCGGCGTTTGGGGGCTGAAAGAAGGCTACAGCATGATGATCGGCGGCGAGAAAGACGTCGTCGAACGGCTGAGTCCGATCTTCGAGACGCTCGCACCGGCTGCCGGATCAAGGCTGGGGTTACGTTGGACCTAGCGGGGCGGGGCATTTCGTCAAGATGGTTCACAACGGCATCGAGTACGGCATGATGGAAGCCTATGCCGAAGGCTTCGAGATTATGAAGGCGAAACCGGGCATGGACGTCGACGTGCATCAAGTCGCGGAGATTTGGCGCTATGGCAGCGTCGTCCGCTCGTGGCTGCTCGACCTAACGGCGCTGGCGCTTGAAGCCGATCCCGACCTGAGCACGATTAAGGGATGGGTGGCGGACAGCGGTGAAGGTCGCTGGACGGTGCAGGAAGCGCTGGATCTCGACATCCCCGCGCCGGTGATCAGCTTGTCGCTGATGATGCGGTTTGTCAGCCGCCGCGAGGACAGCTACTCGGCGAAACTGCTCGCCGCGATGCGGAATCAATTCGGCGGTCATGCCGTGAAACGGGAGGAATGATGCTCGGCAGCAGCGCAACCAACACAATCGTCATTTTCGGCGCTTCGGGCGACCTAACCAGCCGCAAGCTGATCCCGGCGCTGTTCAATTTGTATCGGCGTAAACGGCTGCCGGAACCATTCCAAATCGTCGGCTTCGCCCGTCGCCCGTATTCGCACGACGAATTCCGCCAGCTCATGCACGACGCCGTGCAGGAAACGGGCAACTTTGACCAAGCGGCGTGGGACGAATTTAGCAAGCTGCTGTGGTATTCGCGTGGTGACCTCAATAAGCCGGAAGACTATGATGCGCTGCATAAGTTCCTGTATCAAGTCGAGAAGAAGAACGCCAACCGGCTCTACTATTTGGCAACCGCGCCCAACTTCTACGAGCTGGCTGTGACCAATCTGCACAAGATGAACATGACCAGCGAGGAGGATGGCTGGCGGCGAGTGGTGGTCGAGAAGCCATTTGGCTACGATCTTGGTTCGGCAACAGCCCTGAATCACGCCATTCACGCGGCATTCAGCGAACAGCAGGTCTATCGCATCGACCACTATCTCGGTAAGGAAACGGTGCAGAATATCCTGTTCTTTCGCTTCGCCAACGCGATCTTCGAGCCGATCTGGAATCGGAACTACATCGATCACGTCCAGATCACGGTTGCGGAAGACGTCGACGTCGGGCACCGTGCGGGCTACTACGACAAAGCAGGTGTGATGCGCGACATGTTCCAGAATCATCTGCTGCAACTGCTGTCTTTAGTCACCATTGAGCCGCCCGCTACCAGCAATGCCGAGGCGCTGCGGAACGAGAAGGTCAAAGTGCTGAGCGCGCATCGTCCGGTGTCGATTGCCGATACCGTGCGGGCGCAGTACGAAGGCTACAAGGACGCGCAAGGCGTCGCGCCGGAATCCCAGACGCCAACTTTCGCCGCGCTCAAGCTCTACATCGATAACTGGCGCTGGCAGGATGTCCCGTTCTATCTACGGTCGGGCAAGGCACTCAAGAGCAAGACCTCGGAGATCGTGATTCAGTTCCGGCGTCCGCCGCATCTGTTCTTTAATCTACCGCGCGGGCAGCAGCTTGATCCCAATATGCTCTGCTTGTGCATTCAGCCGGGTGAGGGGATTTACCTGTCGTTCCAGACCAAAATCCCCGGCACCAACAACGAAGTTCAGCCGGTCGATATGGAGTTCCAGTACAGCGACTCGTTCAAGGAGGCACCGCTTCCGGAAGCCTACGAGCGCTTGTTGCTCGACGCGATGCAGGGTGATGCCTCGTTGTTCACGCGCGAAGATGAAATTGAACTGTCGTGGAAGCTGGTCGATTACATCCTGCTTGGGTGGGAGTCCCCTCAAGCACCGCCGCTTGAATACTATGATCCCGGCACGTGGGGACCCAAAGCGGCGGATGAACTGCTGGAGAATGACGGGCGTCAGTGGCGCTTCGGCTGCGCGGAGCTGGACGGATGACTCAGCTAAGGGTTTATCCAACGCGAAATGCCGTCGCGCAGGCAGCGGCGGCGCAGTTCGTCGCCGCGGCAGAACGGGCGCAGACGGCGCGCGAGCGCTTCATCGTGGCGCTATCGGGCGGACACACCCCGCGCGACCTGTTCCGCATTTTGGTCGACGAGTACGGAACGACAGTCGATTGGGTGCATACGCAGGTCTTTTGGGGTGATGAGCGCTGCGTGCCGCAGCAGGACCTTGAGAATAACGCGCACATGGCACGACTAGCGTTGCTCGATCACGTCCAGATCCCAATGAGCAACATTCATCGCGTTCAAACCGATCTCGACCCGGAAGCAGCGGCGGCGGATTATGAGCGCACGCTGCGCCAGTATTTCGGCGCGCGCGGGTTGCAGCAGCCTCGCTTTGATCTGGTGCTGTTGGGACTCGGATCAGAAGGTCATACGGCGTCGCTGTTTCCGGGATCGCCCGCACTGCACGAGACCGACCGTTGGACGAGCGCGGTCTACGTGGAAAAGTTGGATTCGTGGCGGGTCACGCTGACTCCGGTGGCGTTGAACGCCGCCACGAAGGTGATTTTTCTGGTGGTGGGCGAGGAAAAAGCGTCGATTCTCAAGCAGGTGCTAAGCGACCCGAAGCAGCCCGACCTGTACCCCGCGCAGATTATCAATCCGCCGCAGGGACAGGTCTTGTGGATCGCCGATGAAGCCGCGGCGAGCCAACTTTAGGGTGCTTGGGTAAAGGCTAGCGGGCGAGTACGTCCGCCAGCTCGAAGTCGCGCAAGTCGATGGGTTTGTGTTTGCCAACGATTTCCGAGTAAGGCGTCGGCGTGGCGGCGTTATGGATCCAGCCGATCAGCACGCCATGATTGCCCCGGCAGAGCTGCCGCGTTGCTTCCGCGCCCAAGCGGGATGCCAGCAGGCGGTCGAATGCGCCGGGGCTGCCACCGCGCTGTACGTGACCCAGAATGGTCATACGTAGGTCAAAGCCGATGCTGTCCTTGTGTTCTTTGAAGTAGGCATGGAGCGTTTCAGCGTCGTACTTCGCGCCTTCGGCGACCACGACGATGCCGTTGGTCTTGCCGCGCGCGTAGGACTCGCTGAGGAGTTGGGCAAGGACTTCAGGCTTCGTTTCTACTTCCGGGATCACGATTGCTTCCGCGCCACCGGCGATCCCCGCCGTCAATGCCAGATAGCCGCAGTCGCGCCCCATGACCTCAACCAGAAAGGCGCGGCGGTGCGACGACGCGGTGACCTTGAGCCGGTCAATCGCTTCGAGCGCGATGTTGAGCGCTGTGTCGACGCCGATGGTGATTTCCGAACCGACCAGATCGTTGTCAATCGTTGAAGCGACGCCGACGACCGGGAAACCCATGTCGTCGAGCGCTTTCGCGCCGGTTTGCGATCCGTTGCCGCCGATGACGATCAAACCACTGATGTCGCGCTGGCGCAGGTTGGCGAGCGCCTTCTCGCGCCCTTCAACCGTCTGGAAGTCCGGGCAGCGCGCGCTGCCCAGAAAGGTTCCGCCCTGTTGAATGATGCCGCCCACGTCGCGCGCGCCCAACGCTACCAAATCGTCGTCGATTAACCCGCGATAGCCTTGCCGCACGCCAAAGACTTCGCAACCCTGATCAAGCCCCATCCGCACAACGGCGCGGATGGCGGCATTCATGCCGGGTGCATCGCCGCCGCTGGTGAGTACCGCAATTCGTTTCATGCCATCCCCTTAAGGTTTTGGGTTAGATTGTAACTCGAAATACAACATATCTACTCTAGCAGATGAACGCGTGCGGGCTAGTGACATTCGACGCACTGGGCAACTGCTACCTATCATGCGAATAGCGCTATAATGAGCGAGTCGCATTAAGGATTGAATAACGATGCCGGATGATTTGAGAGTAAAAGCGCAGCAGGTCTACGATCTGCTGCTCGAACGCTACGGCGCGCAGCCGCTGGTGCCGCGCCGTCAGCCGATGCACGAATTGATCAGCACTATTCTCTCGCACCGGACGACGCAGCATAACGAAGCGCTCGCCTATGATCGGATGTGGCAGCGCTTCGGCTCGTGGGAGGCGATCCGCGACGCGCCGCCAAACGAACTCGCGGAAGCCATTGCGCCGTCGAACTTCGCCGAGGTCAAAGTCCCCTACATCCAGCAGACGCTCACCCGCATCATCGCCGAGCGCGGCGAAGCCAACATCGACTTTCTGGCAGATTTGCCCGCCGACGCAGGCTTGGCGTGGCTGACGTCATTGCACGGCGTCGGCATCAAGACGGCGTCGCTGGTATTGCTGTTTTGCTTCTCCAAGCCGGTGCTGCCGGTCGATACCCACGTTTACCGCGTGAGCCAGCGCGTCGGGCTGATCGGCGCGAAGGTTAGCACGGAAGCGGCGCATCACCAACTGCTGGCGTTGTTCCCGCCTGATCCCTACGTGCTGTTCAACTTTCATATCGCCGCGCTCAAGCACGGACAGCAGTTGTGCATTTGGGGCAATCCGCGCTGCGAACCCTGTCCGCTCAAAAACTTGTGCGATTGGTATCAGAGCGAATCGGGCGGGTAAGGTTTGAACAATCGGCGCAGTGAACTATAATTTCGAGTGTCTAAATACATTTTCAGGAGAATAGTCTCATGTCGCAGGATTTCGCGCCGCCGACGACGGAGTGGTATTACCCGTCCGAAGAAATTGTCCAAAATGCCAACATTCCCGATTACGAAGCCGTTTACAAAGAAGCGCAGGACGACCCGGAAGCCTTCTGGGCGAAGCAGGCCGAGAATCTCCACTGGTTCAAGAAGTGGGATCAGGTGCTCGACCGCAGCAACGCGCCGTTCTACAAGTGGTTCGTCGGCGCGCAGACCAACATTGCCTACAACGCGCTGGACCGCCACGTCAAGACCTATCGCCGCAACAAGCTGGCGCTGATCTGGGAAGGCGAGCCGGGCGAACATCGAACCTTCTCCTACTGGCGGCTGTGGCGTGAAGTCAACAAGTTCGCCAACGTGCTCAAGAGCCTCGGCGTGAAGAAGGGCGACCGCGTCACGATCTACATGGGGCGCGTCCCCGAACTGGTCATCGCGATGCTCGCCTGCGCCAAGATCGGCGCGGTTCACAGCGTGGTCTACGGCGGTTTCTCCGAGCAGGCGCTGGCCGACCGCATCGAGGACGCCCAGAGCAAGGTGCTGATCACCTGCGACGGTGCATGGCTGCGCGGCAGCATCGTCCAGCTTGAAGGACATGGTCGACGAGGCGGTGCGGCGCTCTCCAGTCGTCGAATCAGTCGTCGTGGTCAAGCGTACCGGGCACGAAGTCAACATGGAGCAGGGGCGCGATTACTGGTATCCACGATTTGATGGGTCTGCCGATTGCCAGCCCGGTCTGCGAGACGACAGTCATGGACGCCGAAGACCCGCTGTTCATCCTCTACACCAGCGGCACGACCGGCAAGCCCAAAGGCATTCTGCATACGCACGGCGGCTATCAGGTCTACACCTCGACCACGCTCAAGTGGGTGTTCGACATCAAGGACGAGGATCGCTGGTGGTGCGCCGCCGATCCGGGCTGGATCACCGGGCACAGCTACATCGTCTACGCGCCGCTGATCCTCGGCGCGACCGGCTTCATGTACGAAGGCGCGCCCAATTATCCCGTATCCCAACCGCTGGTGGAAGATGGTCGAGGACTACGGCATCACCATCCTCTACACCGCGCCGACGGCGATTCGCGGCTTGATGCGCTTCGGCGATGCGTGGCCCAATCGCCATGACCTGAGCAGCTTGCGGTTGCTCGGTTCGGTCGGCGAGCCGATCAACCCGGAAGCGTGGCGCTGGTTCTACAAGGTGATCGGCAAGGAACGCTGCCCGATCATGGATACGTGGTGGCAGACGGAAACCGGCGGCTTCATGATCACGCCGCTGCCGTCGGTGCCGCTCAAACCCGGCAGCGCGACCCGTCCGTTCCCCGGCATCCAGCGTCGATGTGGTGGACGACGATGGCAATCCGGTCGCGCCGGGTGCGGACGGCAATCTGGTCATTCAGCAGCCCTGGCCGAGCATGGCGCGCACCATCTACGGCGACCCGGAACGCTTCGTCAGCCAGTACTGGAAGCAAGTACGAGAAGCAGGGCTGGTATCTGGCAGGCGATACCGCGCGCAAGGATGAGGACGGCTACATCTGGGTGATCGGGCGCAACGACGACGTGATCAAGGTCAGCGGCTACCGGCTCGGCACGGCGGAGATCGAGTCCGGCTTGGTCAGTCATCCGGCGGTCGCGGAAGCGGCGGCGATTGGCGTGCCGGACGAGGTGCGCGGCAACGTGATCTACGCCTACTGCATTCTGCGCGCTGGCTTTCAGGGCAGCGAAGAACTGGCGCGATCAGCTGAAGAACCACATCCGCCACGAAGTCGGTCCGATTGCCATCCCGTCGAAGATCGAGTTCGTCGACGTCGCTGCCCAAGACGCGCTCCGGCAAGATCATGCGCCGCGTCCTCAAGGCGCAGGCGACCGGGCAGCCGGTCGGCGACCTGAGCACGCTGGAAAGCTAAAGAAGATAGTACCGAGTGCTGAGTACTGAGGAAAAGAGAAGGGCGCAGAGTGATTGCTTTGCGCCCTTTTGATTTGCGTCTACTGTGGTCGCCAGCCGATCACGATAGTGTAAGCATTGTAGGATTCTGGCAGCGATGCCCCATAAGTGTAATTTCCGCCGACTTCGATGGCGAGTGCGTCGGTTGTCGCCGTTGTGTCAAACATAGGTGGGCAGATCTCGACCACGATGTCCGGTGCAGGGGGTACTATGTTCGGTCGGTTGCAATCTGATCCCCGCCAATCTTGGGCATTGACTGGTTCTGGTTGGATGATCGACTCTGTATGGTATTGCTTCGATAGCGAGTGCTTCGTCCAACGAGAGGGTTGTCGTTTGATCCAGTGTGTAGCTGATCTTCCCCTCGTCCGTCCACTTGAGCGAACCCTCATACTCAGATGGTGTGAACGTCAGGCGGTAAGTTTCGCCAGTATTCGCTTGCAACGAGGTAAAGGTCGCCTTCATCGTTGGTGATTGGTAGCGCGGTGGTATGCGCATACTCGTCTTTCAAACGTAGTAGAAACCACTCGCCATTAGGCGACCAGATAGGATCGTAAGATGCGTAATAAGCCGCCAGAACCTCCTGGTAACGAATAGTCAGATAGTGAGTACGTATTGAAGAGGTGAGGCTAGCGAGTTTCCTCCTCGTGATTGACGAGTACACGATATAACTCATAAAATGATCACGCGGGCGACCCACTGAATATCGTAAATGTCCACCTCGACGTAGGTCGCATTGCCTCCGGTCGTTTCGTAGATGCGTGCGTTGCTTATTCCATCCGTCAAATCGCTGCAGCCAGAGTATGCTGTCGAGTTCATCGTCGGTATATGTTGAAAAGCAAGGTGTGTTCCGTCGTGCGAAAATCCTTGTGACAAGACAGCACAACTGATCGGCGCGTCGAAAATCAGTTTTTGCTGAGCCATGCTGTAGACATTGAGGCAGTAAGCGTTTCCTCCATGTTTGATTCTGTGCTTTTATCGCAATATATTGCCCGCCCGCCGACCACTCAAACCGATCATTCTCCTTTGCAGTGATGCCCGGTAGTGTCTGCGCGTCACCCGTGATCGCGTCAACCAAAATCAAGTCGTTACCGTTGCGATATAAGAACTGCGGATCATTAGGCGCTGGTTCTTCCGTCTGCGCTTGAACGGAGCCGAACGTCAGCAGCAGCCCCAAAATGACGGCAGTGCTGATGGCCAAATTATCTTTTGTCCCATATCGGCTTGCTCACTTTCTCAATAAAGAGAACCATTTATACAATCTTATTAGAAAGCGGATGGATTGCGCCTGACGTTTGTCCCCTGTTTGCTATTCTCATCGACTGTTCAACACAACGTGATCTGCCCATAAGCCAGAACTGTTATGCTGATCGCATCATCGTGAACGAAATTGGAGGCTTATGAAAACTTTCGAAGCCCGCACCATCATTCCCGCCACACTCGACCAAGTGATCGCCTTTCACGACGATCCGCGCGTGTTCGGTTGGCTTGTCCCGCCGCCGATCATCATGCGCATTCACCGCGACACCCGCACCTCGCTGACCGAAGGCGAGATCGATTTCACGCTCTGGTTTCTGTTTCTGCCCGTCCACTGGATCGCGCGGCACGAGCCGGGACCGACCGAGACCTCGTTTCAAGATCGCATGGTCGATGGATCCGATGCAGGCGTGGTTGCATCAACATGTCTTTCGCATAGTCAATAACGGAGTCGAACTGACGGATCGCGTCACCTACGAGCACAAATCCGGTCTATGGGGTGTTTTCACGCGGCTGTTCTTCGACGGATTAGGCTTGCGCTTCTTGTTTCTCTACCGTCACTGGCAGACGCGACGGATTGCGCCCAAGCGGATATAGTGTGATCTTGACAAAAAGGGCGGGCGGTCATACCATGCGGATAACTTGAGCGCGCAGGTTTGGCGCTCTCTATTTATCGACTGAATTAGTGTACAAACGACACTAAGGGGCTGCGCTTGGAAAACGAGATCAATCAGTTTGTGCGCATGGCGCTCCAAGAAGACTTAGGCGGGCGCGGTGATGTGACCAGCAAGGCGACCATCCCGGCGGCGGGGCGGATCCATGCGCAGATCACGGCGAAGCAGCCGGGCGTGATCGCCGGGGTGGAGATCGTCGCGACAGTCTACCGTCAGATCGATCCGACGGTCTCAGTGCTCACCCGTGTGCGTGATGGCGCTCACGTTGGCGTGGGTCACGGCGTCTGTGACGTGAGTGGGGCAGGGCGCTCGGTGCTGACCGGCGAACGGGTTGCGCTCAACTTCTTGCAGCGCTTGAGCGGCATCGCCACCATGACGGCGCAGTACGTCGAAGCCGTCGCCGGGACCAAAGCCGTCATCCTTGACACCCGCAAGACGACTCCCGGTTGGCGCGTGCTGGAAAAATACGCTGTGCGCATGGGCGGCGGCGCGAATCACCGCATGGGCTTGTACGATATGGTGCTGATCAAGGACAACCACATCGACGCGGCGGGCGGCATCACGGCGGCGGTGGCGGCGGTGCGGATCGATCCCGATGCGCGCGGTTTGCCGGTTGAGGTCGAAGTTCGCTCAATGGCGGAACTGCGCGGCGCGCTCGGGTGCCAGGTGGATCGCATTTTGCTCGACAACATGGATCTCGCCGAAATGAATATGGCGGTCAAGCTGGCGGCTGGACGCATCCCGCTGGAAGCGAGCGGCAACATGACTCTGGAGCGTGTCCGGGCAGTCGCGGAGACCGGCATCGATTTCATCAGCGTTGGCGCGCTGACTCATTCCGCACCCGCGCTCGATCTTTCAATGCACCTCATGCCGATTGGACGGGAAGGCTAAGCGATGGCAGCAGTAGAAATGACAGCCGATCAAGCCACAACGCTGATCGAGCAGGAAGCGGCAGCGGTCGAGCGCATCAAGCGCGCCCGCGCAGTCCTCGGCGATCAGGTCGTGATTCTGGGGCATCATTACCAGCGAGACGAGATCGTCCAGTTCGCCGATTATCAGGGCGACAGCTATCAACTGTGCAAGGAAGGCGCGAACGTCGCCGCCAAGTACATCGTCTTCGCGGGCGTCCACTTCATGGCGGAGAGCGCGGCAGTGCTCGGACGCGCCGATCAGGTCGTGATTCTGCCCAACGTCGAAGCCGGATGCAGCATGGCGGACATGGCGAATCTCGAACAAGTCTTGACCGCGTGGGATGAACTTGAACAGGTGCTCGGCGGCGATCCGGCTGAGCAGGTTATGCCGATCACCTACATGAACAGCGCGGCGAACCTCAAGGCGTTCGTCGGCGAGCATGGCGGGACGGTTTGCACCTCGTCGAATGCACGTGGTGCGCTCGATTGGGCGTTCGCGCAGCGCGAGAAGGTCTTCTTCTTCCCCGATCAGCATCTCGGACGCAACACCGGTAAAGAGATGGGCATCCCGCTTGACCAGATGGTGCTGTGGAACCCCTACAAGCCGTTCGGCGGACTGACCGACGAGCAAATCCTGAACGCGCGCATCATCCTCTGGCAGGGACATTGCAGCGTACATCAGCAGTTTCGTCCCGAACACGTCGATCTGTGGCGGCAGCATCACC
Organism: uncultured Chloroflexia bacterium; assembly: GCA_963848465.1. Classification (GTDB taxonomy): domain Bacteria; phylum Chloroflexota; class Anaerolineae; order Aggregatilineales; family Phototrophicaceae; genus Flexifilum. The sequence continues at coordinate 43,353 of CAWKDY010000013.1, forward strand.
CCGACATCAACGTGATTGTGCATCCCGAATGCGCGTTGGAAGTCGTCGATAAAGCCGATTACGTCGGTTCGACCGCTTACATCATCAAGATGATCGAAGCCGCGCCCGCTGGCTCGAAGTGGGCGATCGGCACGGAGATTCACCTCGTCAACCGGCTGAAGGATGAGTATCCCGACAAATTCATCACGCTGCTGTCGCCGTTCGCCTGCCTGTGCAGCACCATGTACCGCATCAGCCCGCTGGACTTGGCGAACGTGCTCGAAAACTTGGTCGAGGGGCGGGTGATCAACCAGATCACTGTGCCAGATGAGGTGGCGCGCGGCGCTAAGCTCGCGCTCGACCGGATGCTGGCGATCCCCAAATGAACGACATTCGCACCAACACCCTGATCATCGGCTGCGGCATCGCCGGGGCGACGGCGGCGCTGCGCCTCAGCGATGACCCCAACCAGCACATCACCATCATCACCCGCGCGCCCGACGCCGTGCAGAGCAACACCGGTTGGTCGCAGGGCGGCATCGTCACGCGCGGGCTGGACGACTCGCCCGACCTGCTGGTCAAGGACATCTTGCACGCCGGGGCAGGGCTGAGTTCGCCGCGTGCGGCGCGCATTCTCGCCGAAGAAGGTCCGCGCCTCGTCAACGAAGTCCTGATCGACCGCTGCGGCGTCACGATTCGACCGCGACGAGACTCGACGAACTGGTTTACGGGCTGGAAGCCGCCCACAGCACGCGGCGGATCGTCCACGTCGGTGACAAGACCGGCAACGCCATCATCATTCAACTGCTGGCGACGCTGGCGGAGCGTCCGAACGTCACGCTGCTGACCGATCACACGGCCGTTGACCTGATCACCTTCCCGCATCACTCGCTCGATCCGCTCGACGCCTACGAGCCGATGACCTGTCACGGCGCTTACGTGCTCGACCGCGAGCGCAAAGAGATCGTGCGGGTGTTGGCGGCGCAGACCATTCTGGCGACCGGCGGCTTGGGACAGATTTACCGCAATACCAGCAACCCGAAAGGCGCGCGCGGCGACGGCTTGGCGATGGCGTGGCGCGCCGGTGCGCGCATCGTCAACGCCGAGTACGTCCAGTTCCACCCGACGACGCTCAGCGTGCGCGGCGCGCCTAACTTGCTGATCAGCGAGGCGGTGCGCGGCGAAGGCGCGGCGCTGCTCGACCCGCAGGGTAAGCCGTTCATGCAGCGCTACGATCCGGTCTGGAAGGAACTCGCGCCGCGCGACGTGGTCGCCCGCGCGATTCACATGGAGATGCTCGAACACGGCTACGAGCATGTCTATCCTCGACATCGCCAGCAAGCGCGATGCTGCCTACATCCGCGAGCGCTTCCCGCAGTTGATCGAGACGACCGCACCCTACGGCATTGACCCGACCAGCGAGCCGATCCCGGTCGTCCCTGCCGCGCACTATTTCTGCGGCGGCGTGCTGGTCGATGACTGGGGACGCACGGATTTCGCCGGACTGTATGCCGTCGGCGAGGTGAGCTGCACCGGTCTGCACGGCGCGAACCGTCTCGCCAGCACCAGTTTGCTCGAAGGCTTGGTCTGGGGCGATCGGGCGGCGCGCGACATCTCGCGCCAGCCGAGCGATCCGATCAGCTTTGACCGCGTGCCGGAGTGGGTCTATCTCGGCGACAACGATCCTGATCCGGCGCTGCTCGAAGGCGATATGACCACCGTTCGCAACGTCATGTGGCACTATGTCGGGCTGATCCGCACCGAGGAACGCCTCGCCCGTGCCGAACGCGAACTGCGCCACCTGATGCACGAGATCGAGATGTTCTACCGCCGTGCGCGCCTCAACGATGCGCTGATCGGCTTGCGCAACTCGGTGCAGGCAGCGCGGACGGTGGCGTTCGCGGCGCAGCACAATCACTTCAGCCGGGGAACCCACTATCGCGCCGACGATCTCGCGCAGGCTGACCCGGCACAGGCGGCGATGGTGCAGGACGTGTTGATGCGGCACTAGGGCGAAGTTGCTCGTTTTGTGTCACGCTTTGCTTGATTGTTGTCATATCGTTGCAATACCCGGCAACTTGAGAAAGAGCTGCTCATGGCGAAAAATGTCAACACGCAAACCGACCCGCAAATCGATCAGCGCCCGGAAACCCCCTATCTGGGTATTCGCATCCAGACGCCGTTCGCGGGCATGTTCAAGCAGATCGACCGGATCAGCCGCGAACTCCGTCAATGGTTCAAGGCACAGGGAATTGAACCGAGCGCGCCGCCGTTCCTACGCTACCACGTGATCGACATGAACGGCGAGATGGACATCGAATATGGTATTCCTGTCGCCGCGTCGCTGCCCGGTGCGGATGGCGTGACGGCGGGTATGCTGCCTGCTGGACGCTACGTCAGCCTGATCTATTCGGGCGGTGGTCTGCGAGGCAACAAAGCGTTGATCGAATGGTCGCGCGCCAATGGTCTCGCCTTTGACCGCTGGGATACCGAAAAAGGCGACAACTTTCGCTGTCGCTATGAACGCTTCCTGACCGATCCAAAGGTCGAGCCGCGCAAAACCAAGTGGGACATTGAGGTCGCGATCAAGTTAGCCGACGAATGATTCAGAGGAAATTGGCTCCATGCCCGACGATTTCATTTACCTTGACCACAGCGCGACCACGCCGACTGATCCGCGCGTCGTCGCGGCGATGCTGCCTCATTGGACGGAAGATTTCGGCAACCCGTCGAGCCTGCATCAGGCGGGCAAGCGAGCGGCAGCGGCGCTGAACACGGCGCGCGAAACCGTTGCCAGCGTGCTCAACTGCGCACCGAGCGAGGTGATTTTCACCAGCGGCGGCACCGAGAGCGATAACCTCGCGCTGCGCGGCGTCGTGGCATCGCTGTCCGGGCGGGGGCGCGGCAAGCACATCATCACGACGGCTGTGGAGCATCACGCCGTGCTCGACGTGGCAAATGAACTCGCTGACGATGGCTTCGACGTGACGTTTCTTCCCGTCGATCAGTATGGGCGCGTCTCGGCGGAGCAGGTGGTCGCCGCCCTGCGTGATGATACGATCCTCGTCAGCGTGATCTACGCCAACAACGAAGTCGGCACGGTCAACCCGATCAGCCGAGATCGGCGCGGCGCTGCGTCCGCGCCGCATCCCGTTTCACGTCGATGCCGTGCAGGCGCCGGGGCTGCTGCCGCTCGACGTAGCCGCGCTCAACGTCGATTTGCTCAGCCTGTCGGCGCATAAGTTCTATGGTCCCAAAGGGATCGGCGTGCTCTACGCGCGGCGGGCGGTGCCGCTCAAGCCGGAGATCGTCGGCGGTGGGCAGCAAGCGCATCGACGATCCGGCACCGAACCTGTCCCGTTAATCGTCGGGTTGGCAGAGGCGCTGCGCCTCGCTGAAGCCGAACGCGCCGAGACCGTCGCCCAGCTCACGCCGCTGCGCGATCACTTAATCCGGCGCGTATTGGAACTAGTCCCCGAAGCGGCACTGACCGGACACCCGACCGAGCGTCTGGCAGGGCACACCAGCTTCGTCATGCGCGGCTTGAATGGCGACTCCATCCTGCTCGACTTGAACGAGGTCGGCATCGGCGCGAGCGGCGGCAGCGCCTGTACGACCGGGCAGCAGGAGCCGAGCCACGTGCTGACCGCGATGGGCGTCGATCCGGATCGGCTGATGGGGCAGATGCGCTTCGTATTGGGCAAGCACAGCACGCCCGAACAGGTCGAGCGGCTGCTCTATCACTTGACCGCGCTGGTCGAGCGGCACCGGGCGATGATTCCAACCGTGGGGTGATGCTTGACATCTGCTTAACAGATGTTATTCTTATGCCCATTATGATGAACCCTGCGCCGTTTTACCGCCGTATCCGTCGTAGCCGTGACCAAAGCTGGTTCGGGGATATTGTGATCTAGGCGCATGTGCCAAGTGTTATGGATACACTGACCCCGAACTGTTCGGGGTCTTTTTGTTTACTCAGGAGTCGAATCACGATGCCGAAGAAGGAAGTCAAGAAGGTCGTACTGGCGTACAGCGGCGGGTTGGATACGTCGGTCATCGTCCACTGGTTGAAAGACCAGTACAACTGTGAGATCATCTGCTTCACCGCTGATCTTGGTCAAGAGGAAGAACTCGACGGACTGGAAGCCAAGGCGCTGGCATCGGGCGCGAGCAAGCTCTACATCCGCGACTTGCGCGAGGAATTCCTGACCGACTTCGTCTACCCGACGATGAAGGCGGGGGCGGTCTACGAGCGCGAGTATCTGCTCGGTACCTCGTTCGCCCGCCCGCTGATCGCCAAGCACTTGGTCGACATTGCCGAGATCGAAGGGGCGGACGCCATTGCGCACGGCTGTACCGGCAAAGGCAACGATCAGGTGCGCTTCGAAGTCACGGTGATGGCGCTCAATCCCAAGCTCAAGGTGATCGCGCCGTGGCGTGAGTGGGATATTCGCTCGCGCGAAGATGCGCTCGCCTATGCCGAGGAGTTCAACATCCCGGTGACCAGTACGCTTAAGTCGATCTACAGCCGCGACCGCAACCTGTATCACCTGAGCCATGAAGGTGGGCTGCTAGAGAACCCTTGGCTGGAGCCGGAAGAAGAGATGTACAAGCTTTCCGTCAGCCCGGAGAACGCGCCGGACAAGCCGGAGTATGTCGAAATCGAGTTCGAGCAGGGCGTTCCGGTCGCGGTCAATGGCGAGAAGCTGCCGACGGTTGACCTGTTCATCAAGCTGAACAAGATCGCCGCTGCGAATGGCATCGGGCGGATCGATTTGGTCGAGAATCGCCTCGTCGGCATGAAAAGCCATGGAGTCTACGAGACTCCCGGCGGCACGCTGGTGCATCGCGCGCATCAAGCGCTGGAGAGCATCACGCTTGACAAGAACACCCTCCATTACAAGGATATCCTCTCCGTCAAGTACGCCGAACTGGTCTACAACGGGCTGTGGTACACCCGCTTGCGCGAAGCGCTTGATGCCTTCGTCAACGTGACCGAGGAAAACGTCAGCGGCACGGTGCGGCTCAAGCTTTACAAGGGCAACGTGATCATCGCCGGACGCAAGAGTCCTCATAGCCTCTACCGTGAAGATTACGCCTCCTTCGGCGAAGAGGACGTCTACAATCAGCAGGACGCCGAAGGCTTCATTCAGCTGTTCGGACTGCCGATGAAGGTCGAGGCGCTCTTGGGCATCGACGGCGGCGGCAAGAGCCGTTATCGCCAGCCGGACTACAGCAAGTTCAAGCGCGACTAACCGTTTTAGAAGCCATTTGAATATTCGGTGTTTTTCCCGTAAGGGCGTTCAATTGAACGCCCTTGCCTTCCCGTGAAACGGGTATTTTCAAATGGTTTCTTAGCTCGACTTTGCACATGACAACGGTTAGTTTATTCCCTTCACTCAGGGAAAACTATCAGAAGCTATCAACGTTTTCGAACATCGGCATTTCGCAACCATATTCGAAAAATCACGTTGACTGCTTCTCCTGAGCGGAAAACTCACAATTAAGATGTGCAAAGTCGAGCTTAGCAATCGCAATTCCTGTAGGGGCGCAGCGTGCTGCGCCCACACGTTGTGAATATGAGCCTTCATCTTGATCCTTAATTTCACGAGTTGCCGACCCTAAAGTGACGCGGTTCCCCTGTTCTTCTCCCCCTCTCCATGCAATGGAGAGGGGGGCGGGGGGTGAGGTCATGCGCACAAACCAAAAGCTTGAATCAGTTTGCTGTCTTCTTTGCGTCTTTGCGTTGAATCTTTTCAGGAGCAAAATATGAGCTTATGGGGTGGACGGTTCAGCGAGCCGACCGACGACGATCTGCGGGCGCTGCAAGACAGCATCAGCTTTGACCAGCGCCTGTACCGGCAGGATATTCAGGGCAGTATCGCCTATGCGCGCGCCATCGCCGACGCGGGCGTGATCACGGTGGCGGAAGCGGATACGCTGATCGCAGGGCTGAAGCAGGTGCTCGCCGAGATCGAAGCCGGAGAACCCGCGATCAAGCCTACCGACGAGGACATCCACACGGCGGTTGAACGCAGGCTGACTGAGATCGTCGGCGCGGTCGGCGGCAAGCTCCATACCGGGCGCAGTCGCAACGATCAGATCGCGACCGACTTTCGCCTGTGGGTGCTGAGCGCGATTGACGATCTGCGCCCCTTGCTTCACGATCTGCAAACTGCGCTCGTTGAGAAGTCATCCGAACACGTCGAGACACTTATGCCCGGTTATACCCACGTCCAACCCGCCCAGCCGATCACGGCGGGGCATTGGCTGATGAGCTTTTTCTGGATGCTGGCGCGTGATGACGAGCGGCTGACCGACGCGCGGCGGCGTATGAACGTTTCGCCGTTGGGGGCAGGTCCGCTGGCTGGCACCCCGTTTGACGTCGATCGCGCTGCGCTGGCGGCGGCACTGGGCTTTGACTCGCACAGTCAGAACAGCCTCGATGCCGTCAGCGACCGCGATTTTGTCGCCGAAACGCTGTTCGCGCTGGCGCTGACCGGCATTCACCTGAGCCGTCTCGCCGAGGACGTGGTGATCTACAGCAATCCGCTGTTCGGTTACATCACCCTCAACGACCGTTACAGCACCGGGTCGAGCATTATGCCGCAGAAGCGTAACGCCGACCCGATGGAACTGGCGCGCGGCAAAGCCGGGCGGCTGATCGGCAACTTGACCGGGTTGCTGGCGACGCTCAAAGGCTTGCCGAGTTCCTACAACAAAGACTTGCAGGAAGATAAAGAAGCGCTGTTCGATTCGGTCGATACGCTGACGCTGCTTCTGCCCGTAATTACGGCGATCATCCGCACGCTCAAGCTGAACCCGGACAAAATGCGCGCTGCGCTCGATCCCGACATGCTGGCGACCGACTTGGCGGATTACCTCGTCAAGCGCGGGATGCCCTTCCGCGAGGCGCACGGCGTCGCCGGGCGCGCGGTGCGTGCTGGCGGCAGAGCAGGGCGTCAAGCTGACCGAACTCTCGCTCGATTCGCTGCGTGGGCTGTCTGATTTGTTCGTTGACGACGTGATCGAGGTGTTCAACTTCAGCGCATCAGTGGCGCGGCGCAGCGCCGATGGTGGCACCGCTCCCGACGCGGTGCGTCGGCAGATCGAATTCCGCACGGCAGTGGCTCTCCGAGCATTCTTGATCGGCGACTTATGCTGTCTGCACAATCTATTACAGCCAGAGTATACGAACTTTATGCCAAGTTGGCGTGAAGGGTTGACACCTTTGGTGATAATGGTTACGCTTGATTGCAATGTTTCAGTAGATTAAGATAAGCCACGCGAACATGTTGTCTGCGCGCATCGTCATTATCAGCCTTAGCCTTATTAGCGTAATCGTCCTTATTAGCGGCGGTTTATGACGGCTTGGGTGCGCACGGAAGATTGAACAACGGAAGTGACAAAGCCCCCAAGCACGGGGGCTTTTTTTATGGAGTAGCGCAGGATGAACCACCAGAATTCGACCAACCACCAAGCTAAATCTGCTGCGCAGAGCAGCGCTCAACCGCGCCCGACCAGCCCATGGACGGAGCTGTATCAGGGCGCGACGCATGACGAGCCGAGTCGCCCGTCCTTTGATAGTGAAGACCAGCGCCCAACACACGACGCGCTTTCCGACATCTACAACCGTAATTACGAGTAGATGCACAACCGGGAAAGCGCGTTTTATTTTTGACTAGGAGAGACTATGGCTGCTGAATGGATTTGGAAAAATGGCGAATTCGTAAAGTGGGAAGACGCAACCGTACACGTCACCACTCATGCGCTGCACTATGGGTCGAGCGTCTTTGAGGGTATCCGCGCCTATGCGACCCCGCAGGGTCCCGGCGTATTTCGGCTACAGGATCACACGCGCCGCTTGCTCAACTCCGCCAAGATCGCGCGGATGAACGTCCCGTTCAGCGAAGATCAGTTCAACGAGGCGATCCTCGAAACGATCCGGCGCAACGGGCACAACTCGTGCTACATCCGCCCGCTTGTCTTTCGCGGAGCCGGACCGCTCGGTGTTGAGGGGCGCAAAAACCCGGTTGACGCGGTGATCTTCACGATGGAGTGGGGGCGCTATCTCGGCGCCGAGGCGATTGAGCAGGGCGTTGACGTGCAGGTTAGCTCGTGGCGGCGAATCGCGCCGGACACCGGCTCGTCGCTGGCGAAAATCGGCGGGCAGTACATCAACAGCCAGTTCATCAGTATGGAAGCCCATGACAACGGCTTCAATGAAGGGATCGCGCTGGATTACGAAGGCAGAGTCAGCGAAGGTTCGGGCGAGAACATTTTCGTCGTTTACGACAACAAGGTTTATACACCCGGCGTCGGCTCGTCGATTTTGCTCGGTATCACCCGTTCGACCGTGCTCACGCTGTTGGAAGAAATGGGCTATGAGATTATCCGCGAGCCGCTGCCGCGCGACCTGCTCTACATCGCCGACGAGATTTTCTTCACCGGGACGGCGGCGGAAGTCACCCCGATCCGCTCGGTTGACCGGATGCAGATCGGCAGCGGATCGCGCGGACCGATCACCAAAGCGGTACAGGACGAATTCTTCGCCATTACGGCGGGGCAAAAAGAAGATCGACACGGCTGGTTGACCCTTGTTCGGCAGACTGAACCCGGAGACTGAGGACGAAATCCCATGTTGTTAAGCGGTGCAGAAATTGTGATGGAATGCCTTCTTCGTGAAGGCGTGGACGTGATTTTCGGGTATCCGGGCGGGGCAATTCTGCCGACCTATGATGCGATGACCAGGTATCCTCAAATTCACCACGTGCTGGTGCGGCACGAGCAGGGTGCCGCGCACATGGCGGATGGCTACGCTCGCGCGAGCGGCAAGGTCGGCGTGGCGATTGCGACCAGCGGTCCCGGCGCGACCAACCTCATCACCGGCATTTCGACGGCGATGATGGAACTCGTCGCCGATTGTCTGCATCACCGGGCAGGTCACGCGCGGCGCGATTGGCACCGACGCTTTTCAGGAAACCGACGTGACCGGCGTTTCGCTGCCGGTGACCAAGCACAATTATCTGGTGATGGACGTTCACGAATTACCCTATATCATGCGCGAAGCCTTCTACATCGCCCGAACCGGGCGACCGGGTCCCGTGCTGATCGACATTCCGAAGGACGTCCAGAACGAAAAGATCGAGTTCGTCTATCCCGAAGGCGAGATTCGGCTGCCGGGTTATCATCCGCCGCAGCACGCCGCCGACGAGGACGTCGAGACCGCGCTCGACCTGATCAATCAGGCGCAGCGCCCGGTGATTTTGGCGGGGCACGGCATCATGATGTCCAATACGATGCAGCAGCTTCAGGAACTGGCGGAACGGTCGCAAATCCCGGTGGCGCTGACGCTGCTCGGCAAGGGCGCGCTGCCGGAAAATCATCCGCTGTCGCTCGGTATGATGGGGATGCACGGCGAAGCGGCGTCGAACTACGCCATTCAAGAAGCCGACCTGCTGATCGCGCTCGGGATGCGTTTCGACGACCGCGTGACCGGAAATCTGAAGACCTACGCGACCAAAGCTAAGAAAATCCACGTCGATATCGACGCCTCGGAAATCAACAAGAACGTGAAGGTGGACGTCGGCATCGTCGGCGACCTGCGGACGGTGCTCGATCAACTGCTGCCGGGTATCGAGACGGTCAGCCATCCCGAATGGCTCAACCGCATCCGTGACTGGCAGGAAGACGCCGACGAGCGCGACATTATCCATCAAGATGGCGGCGACAAGCTGCTCAGCGCGCAGGTGATCAACGACCTGTGGCGCTTCACCAACGGCGAGGCGATCACCGTCACCGATGTGGGGCAGCACCAGATGATCGAGGCGCAGTATTACCCGCATCAACGTCCGGCGACGCTGATCACCAGCGGCGGCGCGGGGACGATGGGTTTCGGGCTGCCCGCCTCGATTGGCGCGAAGTTCAGCCGACCGGACGAGGAAGTCTGGGCGATTGTCGGCGACGGCGGTTTCCAGATGACCCTCTGCGAGCTGGCGACGGCCAAGCAGGAAAACGTCAACATCAACATCGCCGTCATCAATAACAACTATCTGGGCATGGTGCGCCAGTGGCAGGAATTCTTCTACGAGGAACGCTACCACGCGACGCCGATGGTCACGCCGGATTTCGTCAAGCTGGCGGAGGCTTACGGCATTCCCGCCATGCGCGTGACCAGCCGCGATCAGCTTGAGGAAGCGGTCAAGTTCGCGCGCAGCGTCGATGGTCCCGCCCTGATCGAGTTCATGGTCGAGCGGCAAGAAATTGTTTATCCGATGGTTCCGGCAGGCGCAGACCTCGACCAGATGATCCGCCGCCCCAAGCCGGGTGAAGCAAGTGTCAAGGAGCGGCAATAATGGCGGAGCAGACTCAGCCGAAAAAGCACATTCTGGTGGCGTTGGTGGAAAATAAGCCGGGCGTCCTCAACCGGGTCGCCAGCTTGTTCCGCCGCCGTAACTTCAACGTCGACAGCTTGACCGTCGGGCGGACGCACAAGGAACACATCTCGCGCATGACGATTGTTGTCGATGCCACCCGGATCGACGCGCACCGGATCACGTCGAACCTGTTCAAGCTGATCAACGTGATCGAAGTCGCTGAAGTGTCAACAGAACCGCACGTCGCCCGCGACCTCGCCTTGATCAAGGTGCGCTCGAACGACGCCGACTCGCGTAACAGCTTGACGCTGCTGTGCGAGCACTATCAGGCGCGCATCGTGGACATCGGTCCCGAAGTGGCGATTGTCGAGATGACCGCGCAGCCGGAACAGATCGAAGCTTTGATCGAAGAACTTAAGCCGATTGGCATCGTCGAAATGGTGCGCGCGGGCGTTGTGGCGATGGGACGCGGGACGCGCATCCTTGACTCGTCCTACGAACCCGTCATCCCGGCGACGGTGAATGCTGGTTATCAAGCCTACAGCGTGTAGAACGCTGAGGTTTTCGCATCTCTTTAAGTTGATTACGCTTTTCTCCCCCTCTCCATGCAATGGAGAGGGGGGGGGGGTGAGGTCAAGCGCTACCTTTATCGTGAACTACCGGAGCACTGCTCCGTAACGACCAAAATCTATCACACTGGAGAATAGGGCTTTATGGCAACACTTTACTACGACAAAGACGCCGATCTTTCGCTGCTCGACGGCAAGACCATTGCGGTTATCGGCTATGGTAGTCAGGGACACGCGCACGCCCAGAACTTGAAGGACAGCGGCTGCAAAGTGATCGTTGGGCTGCACGAAGGCAGCAAGAGCCGCGCCAAAGCCGAAGCCGACGGGCTGCAAGTTATGAGTGTCGCCGATGCGACCAAAGCCGCCGACATCGTCATGATCCTGACGCCGGATACCATGCAGGCGAAGATTTATGCCGACTTCGATTGCGCCGTATCTCCGCCCCGGCATGATGCTGATGTTCGGGCACGGCTTCAACATTCACTACGGCACGATTGTGCCGCCCGCTGACGTCGACGTCAGCATGATCGCGCCGAAAGCGCCGGGACATCGCGTCCGTGAAGTCTACACCGAAGGCGCCGGGACTCCCTGCTTGGTCGCGGTACAGCAGGACGCGACTGGCAACGCGAAGGCGCTCGCCTTAGCCTATGCTAAAGGTATCGGCGGGACGCGCGCCGGTGTCATCGAGACGACCTTCAAGGAAGAGACCGAAACCGACCTCTTCGGCGAGCAGACCGTGCTCTGCGGCGGCGTGACTGCGCTGGTGCGTTCGGCATTCGAGACGCTGGTCAAGGCGGGCTACCAGCCGGAGATCGCTTACTTCGAGTGCATGCACGAACTCAAGCTGATCGTCGACCTGATGTACGAAGGCGGCATGAGCTACATGTGGTACAGCGTCAGCGATACCGCCGAATACGGTGGTTACACGATTGGCGATCAGGTCGAGCAGCAGATCAAGGAATTCTACGCCGGTGTGCTCGGCGATATCCAGAGCGGCAAGTTTGCCAAAGAATGGATCGCCGAGAACGAAAACGGTCGCCCGAACTTCAAGCCGCGTCGCCAGCAGGAACACGACCTGTTAATCGAAAAGGTCGGTGCGGAACTGCGCGACATGATGCCCTTCCTGCACGCCAAGCACATCAAGCAGGAAGTCGAGTAGACGCGATGCCGCTGATCGCGCGCCCGCAAGCCGACGAATTCGACGCCTTACTACGCTGGTTACATCCAGCGCGTCCCGGTTGGCAGCGACGTCTTCGCGCTGCTGCGCCGCCAGCCGGATGATCTGCGTGCGCTGCTGCAAAACGTCGGCGACGAACGGGCGAACGAGCGCCCCGCGCCCGGCGAGTGGAGCATCAAAGAGGTGATCGGGCACGTCTATGACACCGAGCGCGTGTTCGCCTATCGCGCGCTGCGCGATCGCGCGCGGCGACGCCACGCCGCTGCCGGGCTTCGAGCAGGACGATTACGTGCGCGGCACTGATTTCAATGCCCGCTCCGTTGAGCGATTTGCTCGACGAATTCGCGGCACAGCGACAAGGGAACGTGATTTGTTTTGGCGCGCTCAGCGAAGGCGGAAACGATGCGTCGTGGAACTGCCAGCGATCATCCGGTCAGCGTGCGGGCGTGCTCGTACATCATGGCGGGGCACGTGCTGCACCACGTCGAGAGCTTGCAGACCACTTATCAGGTGACAGGGTGAAGTGATGGACGATGATGTAGCGGGCGTAGTTACGGAAGGGGGTGATTCTCTTGACCGAGGATGGTCTTACTGAGCTTAGCAGGTTTTCGACCATTGATTTGATTATGAGAGGACACCTCCATCATGGCAGCGACGAGTAACTGACGAAAACACCGTACTGTTCTTTGACACCACCCTGCGCGACGGCGAGCAAAGCCCCGGCGCGACGCTGAGCAGCGCCGAAAAACTGGAGATCGCGCGGCAGTTGGCGCGCTTGGGCGTCGACATTATCGAGGCCGGTTTCCCGGCGGCGTCGCCGGACGATCTGGCGGCGGTGCAGCGCATCGCCCGCGAGGTCGGCACCGAAGACGGTCCGACCATCTGCGGCTTGTCGCGCTGCGTCGAAAACGACATCCGCACGGCATGGGAAGGCGTCAAGGATGCGGCGCATCCGCGCATCCACACCTTCTTGGGCACGTCCGAGTATCACCTGACCCACATCACCAACATGACGCAGCAGCAGGCGCTGGATCGCATCCGCGACGATGGTCACGCTGGCGAGCAGCCTGTGCGATGACGTGGAGTTCAGCCCGATGGACGCCGGACGCACCGATCCGGCATTTCTGGTGCAGGTCTGTTCGCTGGCGGTCGAGTGCGGCGCGACCACGCTCAACATCCCCGATACCGTCGGCTACGTCACGCCGGAAGAATGGCAGGAGACGATTGCCAACTTGATCGCCGAGACGCCGGGAGCGGGTCCGGGCAGCGGCGTCGTCTGGTCGGTTCACTGCCACAACGATCTGGGCATGGCGACTGCCAACACGCTCGCGGGCGTGCTCGGCGGCGCGCGGCAGGTCGAAGTGACGATCAACGGCATCGGCGAGCGGGCGGGCAACACCAGCCTCGAAGAAGTCGTGATGGCGCTGCACACGCGCGACGCCGTTCTATCACCTGCAACACCAACATCAACACCCGCGAGATCGTCAAGTCCAGCCGGATGGTCAGCAACTACACCGGGATGCACGTTCAGGCGAACAAAGCCATCGTCGGCGCGAACGCCTTCGCCCACGAGGCGGGCATTCACCAAGACGGGATGCTCAAGAACGCCAGCACCTTCGAGATCATGACCGCCGAGAGCGTCGGCTGGACGCAGAGCCGGCTGGTGCTGGGCAAGCACAGCGGACGCCACGCGCTGCAAAGTTCGGCTGGAAGAACTGGGCTATCAACTCGACGGCGATGCGCTCAATCTGGTCTTCGCCCGCTTCAAGGATTTGGCGGACGCCAAGAAGAACGTCACCGACGCCGACCTCGAAGCGCTGATGGCGGATGAACTGCATAAGCCGCAGGAATTCTTCAAGCTGGACGACATTCAAGTCACCTGCGGGACGATGGGGATGCCGACCGCCACCGCCAAGATGAGCAACGCCGACGGCGAAACCTTCATTCACGCGGCGGTGGGCAAGGGACCCGTCGATGCCTGCTTCCAAGCGGTCGATGCGATTGTCAACTGCCCGAACACGCTGATCGAGTACAGCGTCCACAGCGTCACCGAAGGGATCGACGCGCTCGGCGAAGTGACCGTGCGCATCGCGACGCCGGAAGGGCGCGCTCGTTCGGCGGCTACGGCGCGCACAGCGACATCGTCGTCGCCAGCGTGAAAGCCTATCTGGCGGCGCTCAACCGCATGTTGGCGGTCGTCGGCTACGGCGAGAATCAGCCCGAAGGCGAAGCCGCGACGGTGGGTATCAAGCAGGGGTAAACCAAAGTGTAGGGGCAGAACTCAGTTCTGCCCCTACAGGCAACACGCGAAACCAATTACGCAGTAAGTTTTAGTGGGAGACACAATGACGCAAGCGCAAACCCTATTCGAGAAAGTCTGGAACAACCATCTGGTACGCCCGCAGACGGACGACCTGCCAGCGGTGCTGTACATCGACCTGCACCTCGTCCACGAGGTCACGTCGCCGCAGGCGTTTACGCAGCTTCGTGAGCGTGGGCTGAAAGTCCGCCGCCCGGATCGCACGATGGCGACGATGGATCACAGCACGCCGACGACGCCGCGCAATGCTGCCGGGATCATCCCGGTGGTTGATCCGATGGCGATTGCTCAGCTCGATGTGATGCGCAAGAACTGCGCCGATTTCGGCATTCCGCTCTACGACCTCGGCACGACCAATCAGGGCATCGTCCACGTAATCGGACCGGAGCAGGGCTTGACTCAGCCGGGCATGACCATCGTCTGCGGCGACAGCCACACCAGCACGCACGGCGCGTTCGGCGCGCTGGCGTTCGGCATCGGCACCAGCGAGGTCGCGCACGTGCTGGCGACGCAAACGCTGCTCCAGAATCAAGCCGAAGACGATGGCGGTGCGCGTCAACGGCCGCTTGCACGAGGGCGTGACGGCGAAGGACATCATCCTCGCCATCATCGCCAAGATCGGCATCGGCGGCGGCACCGGCTACGTCTTCGAGTACATGGGCGAAGCGATCCGCGCGCCTGTCGATGGAAGGGCGCATGACGATCTGCAACATGTCGATTGAGGGCGGCGCGCGCGCGGGCATGATCGCGCCGGACGAGACCACCTTCGAGTGGGTGGCAGGGCGTCCGTACGCGCCGCAAGGGCGCTGACTTCGACCGCGCGGTCGAGGCGTGGCGCCAGCTGCCGACCGACGACGGCGCGGTCTTCGACAACGAAGTCGTGCTCGACGCCGACGACCTCGTGCCGATGATCACCTACGGCACGAACCCCGGCATGGGGATGCCGATCACGGCGCGCGTGCCTGATCCGGATCGGCTGAGCGACGTCAGCGAGAAGCTGGCGCTCGACAAGGCGCTGACCTACATGGGTTTGCAGCCCGGTCAGCCGCTGCTCGGCAAGCCGGTGGACGTGGTGTTCATCGGAAGCTGCACCAACTCGCGCATTCGGCGATCTGCGCGAAGCGGCGAAGTTCATCGAGGGGCGCAAGGTCGCTGAAGGCGTGCGCATGATGGTCGTGCCCGGATCGCAGCAGGTCAAGGAGCAGGCGGAAGCCGAAGGACTCGACCGCATTTTCCGCGAGGCGGGCGCGGAGTGGCGCGAGGCGGGCTGCTCGATGTGCATCGCCATGAACGGCGATCAGCTTCAGCCGGGGCAGTACGCCGTCAGCACCAGCAACCGCAATTTCGAGGGACGGCAGGGCAAGGGCGGACGGACGTTCCTCGCCAGCCCGCTGACCGCCGCCGCGACCGCGATCAACGGCGTGATCACCGACCCGCGCACATGATGGCGATGCTGGAGCTTGCCTAATGGAACCGATCAAAACTTTCAGCGGGCAGATCGTCGCCGTGCCGATCAACGACACCGACACCGACCAGATCATCCCGGCGAGCTACCTCAAGGTGACCGACAAAGCCGGGCTAGGGCAGGGGCTGTTCTCGAACTGGCGCTACAACGCCGACGGATCGCCCAAGCCGGATTTCGTCCTCAACCAGCCGGAGTATCAGGGCGCGAGCGATCCTGATCGGCGGGCACAACTTCGGCTGCGGCTGTTCGCGCGAGCACGCGCCGTGGGCGCTGCAAGGCGGCGGCTTCAAAGCGGTCGTCAGCACCTATTTCGCCGACATCTTCCGCAACAACTCGCTCAAGAACGGCCTGCTGCCGATCATGGTGGACGAGGAAACGCACCAGCAGTTGATCAGCTTGGCGCAGGAAGACCCGTCGACCAGCGTGACGATCGACCTCGCCACGCAGACGCTGACGCTGCCCGACGGTCGCGCGGTCAAGTTCCCGATTGACGGCTTCTCGAAGGAATGCCTGCTCAACGGCGTCGATCAGTTGGGCTATCTGATGAACCTCGACGACCAGATCGCCGCCTACGAAGGCGATCGCATCCGGCGCGGGTGAATACGCTCGCCTAATGAGATTTATCCGTAGGGGCGGGTTTCAAACTCGCCCCTACACAGCGTGGTATTGGGAGAAATAAATGCGTGTAGCGATCTACGACACCACTCTGCGCGACGGCACGCAGCGCGAAGGCATCTCGCTTTCGGTCAGCGACAAGCTGCGCGTGACCGAACTGCTCGACAACCTCGGCGTCGCCTACATCGAGGGCGGCTGGCCCGGTTCGAACCCGAAGGATGCCGCCTATTTCGAGGCGGTCAAGTCGCTGACGCTGAAGCACGCCAAGATCGCCGCCTTCGGCTCGACCCGGCGCAAGAACAGCGATCCGGCGACTGACCCGAACATTCGCGCGCTGGTCGACGCCGACACGCCGGTCGTGACCGTCGTCGGCAAAACGTCGATGCTCCACGTCACCGACGTGCTGCAAACGACGCCTGACGAAAACCTGAACATGATCCGCGACAGCCTGCGCTATCTGAAAAGTCTCGGCAAAGAAGTGATCTACGACGCCGAGCACTTCTTCGACGGCATGCAAGCTCGATTTCGAGTACGGCTTCGACACGCTGCGGGCGGCGGTCGAGGGCGGCGCGGACGCGCTGGTGCTGTGCGACACCAACGGCGGCACGCTGCCGTGGGAGGTCACGCGCTTCGTCACGGCGGCGCGGGAGGCGTTCCCCGGCATCGAGATCGGCATTCACACCCATAACGACAGCGAACTCGCCGTCGCCAACAGCCTCGCGGCGATTGCAGGCGGGCGCGACGCACGTACAGGGGACGATCAACGGCTACGGCGAGCGCTGCGGCAACGCCAACCTGTGCAGCATCATCCCCGACTTGCAGTTGAAGATGGGCTACGACGTGCCTGCCCGACGACTCGCTGCGCCATCTGACGCTGGTCTCGCGCACGGTCGCGGAGATCGCCAACCTCGCGCCGGACCATCATCTCGCCTACGTCGGCAAGAGCGCGTTCGCCCACAAGGGCGGCATCCACGTCGCGGCGATGCGCCGCAACATCAACAGCTACCAGCACATCGATCCGACGCTGGTCGGCAACGAGATGCGGATCCTCGTCTCCGACCTGTCGGGGCAGGGCAATCTGCTCAGCAAAGCCGAGGAATTCGGGCTTGGACGTCGAGCCGCGAGGAAGCGGTCAAGGTGCTGGAGGAGATCAAGCATCTCGAATCCGAAGGCTTCGTCTTCGAGGGCGCGGAAGCGTCGGTCGCCATGCGGCTGCACCGCGCGCAGCCGGATTACCAGCCGATCTTCAAGCTGATCGACTTCATCGTCATGGTCGAGGATCGGCGCGGGCGCGGGTCGATTTCCGAGGCGATGGTCAAGCTCGACGTGGACGGCGACGTGATCCACACCGCCGCCGAAGGCAACGGTCCGGTCAACGCGCTCGACCTCGCGCTGCGCAAGGCGCTCGTGCCGCTCTATCCGCAGCTTGCCGATTTCCAACTGGCGGACTACAAAGTCCGTATCCTCGACAGCAGCAACGGCACGGCGGCGATCACCCGCGTGCTGATCGACACGCAGAGCGGCACGCGGCGCTGGAGCACGGTCGGCGCGGGCACGAACATCATCCGCGCCAGCTGGCTGGCGCTGGTGGACAGCGTCGAGTACGGCTTGTGCGTCGCCGAGGCGACCGAAGCCGATCAGCGGTCGAGAAAGGCTAGACGATGCACGGAAAAAGTCAATCTCGCCGAGAAATTCAGCTCAGCTTCAGCGAGACGTGGCGCCCGAAAATCGTCGGCGAAGTGCAGGGAATGCACGTCAAGCTGGTGAAGCTGCGAGGCGAATTCGTCTGGCATCAGCACGAGCCGAAGACGAGATGTTCTTCGTCGTCAAAGGGACGGCTGCTGATCAAGTTCCGCGATCGGACGTGTGGCTGGACGAAGGCGAGTTTCTGATCATCCCGCGCGGCGTCGAGCATAGGCCGGTCGCGGAGGAAGAAGTCGAGGTCATGCTGTTCGAGCCTGCCGGGACGCTCAACACGGGCAACGTCACCGACAGCGACAAGACCAAAGTCGAACTGGACCGGCTCTAGTGATGGACTCATTCGCCTCGATCCCGTGCTGACCTTCGAGCGTGGCAAGCGCGTCGCTCAGCAAATACGCGCCAAGCTTGTACGCCGCGTTAGGCGACCTGCCGCCGCTGTTCACGCCGCAGGCGACGATCACGGCAGCGAGCAGCGCGACGGCTACCGCCTTGAACAACTCCAGTTCGCCAACAGCCTCGACGACACCGTCTACGGCATATGCCTCGTGCCTGATCAGCCAAGCGGGGCGGCGGTGCTCTACTGCCACTATCACGGCGGCAAGTACGATCTCGGCAAAGACGAACTGTTTGAGGAGCCGCTGTTCGGCGAATGGGCGGCGCTGACGCCGCGCGGGATCGCGCTGGTGCAGGCGGGTTACGTCGTGCTGGCGGTGGACGCCTACGCTTTCGGCGAACGACAGCATCAAGGGCGCAGCAGGCGAGCGTGAAAGTCGGGCGCGAGACGGAATTTTCGCTGGCGAAGCAGCTTTCTCTGGGAAGGCACGTCGCTGTGGAGCATGATCGTCCACGACGACCTGCTGGCATTGAATTATCTGCTCAGCCGCCCGGAGGTTGATCCGGCGCGGGTGGCGGTGACGGGCGCGAGCATGGGCGGCAGCCGCGCGACGTGGATCGCTGCGCTCGACGACCGGGTGAAGGTTGTCGCCCCGGTGATCCAGTACACGCGCTATCAAAATCTGCTCAGCCAGCTGGCGGACTTAACGGGCACAGTTTCTATTACTATGTCCCCGGCGCGCTCAAAATGGGCTTTGACATGGAAGCGTTGGTCGCCTGGCGCGCCGCGTCCGCAGATCGTGCTGGTCGGCGACAGCGATCCGCTCTCGCCCGCCGATGGCATCATCATGATCAACACGTTCACCTACGCGATCTACGCGACTCTACGACGCAGCCGATCGCTTCACAGCCGCACGTCTACGCCGGGCTTAATCATCACTACACGCCGGAGATGTTCGCCACGCTGCTGGAATTTCTGAAAAAGTAGCTGTAGATCGGTTAGAATTGATCCCATTGAGGTACGCAACGGCGCAGCGATCCTGCGCTTTTGTCTTGAATCTACACAGAAGGAACATCTCAATGAAGGCAAAAATCACAGTATTGGCTGGTGACGGCATCGGCGTCGAGGTGACGGCGGCGTCGGTCGCCGTGCTGCAAAAGGTCGCCGCGAAGTATGGGCACGAGTTCAGCTTCGAGGACGCGCTGATCGGCGGGATCGCCATCGACAAGACCGGCTCGGCGCTGCCGGACGAAACGCTGCGCACGGCCGAGCAGTCCGACGCGATTCTGCTCGGCGCGGTCGGCGGTCCCAAGTGGGACAACCCGACGGCGGCCGTCCGCCCGGAGCAGGGACTGCTGAAAATTCGCAAGCACTTCGAACTGTTCGCCAACCTGCGCCCGGTCAAGGCGTATCCGGCGCTGGCGCAGTACACGCCGCTGCGTCCCGACCTGCTCGAAGGCGTCGATATGCTGTTCGTGCGCGAACTGACCGGCGGCATCTACTTCGGACCGCGCCAAGAGCAGGGCGACGGCGACAGCGCTTACGACACCGAAATCTACACCGTGCCGGAAGTCGAGCGGGTGGCGCACATCGCTTTCCGCGCGGCGCAGGGGCGGCGCAAAAAGCTGACCTCGGTCGACAAGGCGAACGTGCTGGCGTCGATGCGGCTGTGGCGGCGGACGGTCGTCAAGGTTCACGAAGATTACAGCGACGTGACACTCGAACACCTGCTGGTCGATGCCTGCACCATGCACATGCTGACGCGCCCGGCGAGCTTCGACGTGATCGTCGCCAGCAACATGTTCGGCGACATCCTCAGCGACGAGGCGTCGGTGCTGGCGGGATCGCTGGGGATGCTGCCGTCGGCGTCGCTCGGCTCGGAGGGCATCGGCTTGTACGAACCGGTGCACGGCTCCGCGCCGGACATCGCAGGGCAGGGCAAAGCCAATCCCGATTGGCTCGATCCTCAGCTCGGCGATGCTGCTGCGCTACAGCCTGAAGCTGGAAGCCGAGGCGAAAGCGGTCGAAGCGGCGGTCGAGGGGGTGCTCGGCGAGGGCGCGCGCACGGCGGACATCGCGCCGCGCGGCTCGGCGTTCGTCAGCACGCAGGACTTCACCCAAGCAGTGATTGGAAAAATCTAGGAAGCCACTACGGGTGTAGCTGATGGAGGAAAATTCGCTGCTGGATGCGGTAAAGCGTCGGTATGTGCTTCGCATTCAGCAGTGGCGCTTAACGCTCGACGTCGAGCTGCGCGGTCCGCAACGGATCATCTCGCGTGAAATCTGGCGATACTTCCCGTACGTCGGGTTTATGGCGATTTGCCTGATCATCGGCTATTTAGCAGTCGCTCGTCGGGGTTACTACTTCGACGAGTATATTTACTCCGACGGCGTGTTCATCATCTATCCGGCGCGGATGCTCGCGGAAGTGCTGCGCGCTTCTCTGTTGGATCGGTCGTTTTGGCTCGTGCGCGAGCCGGTTGTCTGGGTCTTGACGACCTGTGTCATCACCGCGAACGCCCTGCTGACCGGCTGGTTGGCTTACCGTTTGATCCATTCACGGGCGGCGTTTTGGGCGATTTTATGCTTGTCGACTTTTCCCGTCTGGGCGTTTGAGGCGACGCTTTGGTTTTCGGCGTCCGCGACCTACCTCACGGGAACATTCTTTGCTTTGCTCTCCCTCCACTTCTTTTTGACTTCGCTGACCTCGCCGCACCAGTCGTGGCTGTGGCTCGTCCTGATCTGCTTCAGTGTCGCGGTGCTGTTCGGGGAATTTGTCCTGCCTATCCTTTTGCTTTTTCCGATTTTGGCTCTGACTGCTCGCTCAGGATCGGTTCGCCGGATTGTTTTTCGAATCGCAGTCGTCTTGGGCGTGCTGTTTGTGGTGTCGCTCATCATCTATTTCACATTGTACGCTGCCAGCCCCATCCATTGGCGGCTCGATGCGGGCGGAAATATGTTGACTCCTTCCCTGCTGGTCGAGCGCAGCGCGGACTTCTTTTCACGCACTTTCTGGATGACGCTTGACCCTTCATGGGGAATCCCGCTCAATGGCGATGCGCCTCACTCATGGCATTCACGTTCTTGCTCTCTCGCCATTGCTGTACTTGCTCGCGGGAATCGCTCTCCTGCTGCTGGTTTACGGCACGCTGGTCTGGAAAGTGAGCGATACCGAAGCTCCGCAGCGCCACGCCTTTTTCGGACTTGCCAGCGTGCTTGGTTTGATATGGGGTGTCGCTTGCCTGCTGCTGCCGGGGATCCTCGCACCAGGGCAAATCGTCGAGTACCGGATACTGTACCTGCCGGGGTTGGGAGTTGCATTCGCGATAGGTGCGGGGGGCGGCTATCTCACGCGAGCAGTACGGCACGCGGTTGTGACGAAGCTTTGGCTCGCCGTTTGTGGGTTGGCTGCGCTGCTGTTGAGTATCGGTACGGTTGGTTATGCGGATGCCTTCAGGCTGCGCTATCAAACCGACCAAAGGTATCTCGCTGCTTACGTCGATCAGCTTAGCGCGTTACCGCCAGCGCAACCGATGACGGTTGTAACCTACGTCACGAACGACAAATTAGAGGATGTCGGGCAGTACCTCACCAGACAAATGCTCAGCGTATTTGACGTTTTCTACATCGTGAGTGTCAATACACAGCGGTTGATCGACCGAGACAATATTACGTATTTCGCCTTCAATCGTTGGGAGATTCGGGGATTACGCTTGATGAAGCTGCTCCGGCGACCCATATCATGGTGGGGGATCAAGCGGTTCGGATTGATCAAGTGCTGATCATGACGGTCAAAGATGGGCGTATCCTACCCGTAGAAGTCAGCCGAAATTGTTCAGCAGGAGACAAGGCAGACGGTCGCGTTTCCGCTCGCCAAGCAGTTGAGCGCACGAGGCTTTGAAACCTTGACCGATGTTGTTTATGCGCCTTAGAACCCCGTGCGTTTAGGAAAGAAGGGCACGGCTGCCGTGCCCTTCGAAACAGCAACGCGCCGGTTACTGGCGGAAGCGCCACTCCCACACGTCCTGCAAACTGTAGACTTTGCGGCGCGGCTCGACCACTTCGAGCGCCTGCTCCAAGTCCTTGAGGAGTCGTCGGCGTCCTCGATGCCGACGGCGAAGCGCACCAGCGAGTCCTTGATGCCCAGCGCCAGCCGCTCTTCGGTCGTCTTGTCCCAATAGCTGACAATCGCGGGCTGCTCGATCAGGCTCTCGACGCCGCCCAGCGACGGCGCGATGTAAGGAATCCGCAGGCGGTCGATAAAGGCGCTGGTCGTCTTGAGGTCGCCCTTGACCTCGAAGGTCACGACGCCGCCGAAGCCGCTCATCTGCTCGACCGCGACCTTGTAATCGGGATGCGAGGGCAAGCCCGGATAGAAAACCCGGTCAATAGCCGGATGCGCTTCGAGGTAGCGGGCGACGGCGAGCGCATTGGCGTTCTGCTGCCCCATGCGGACGCCGAGCGTCTTGATGCCGCGATCCAGCAGGTAGGCGGCGTGCGGATCGACGACGCCGCCGAGGATGCCGCGCGCTTCGCGGATCGCCTTCATCCGGCTGCCGCGCCCGGTGACGACGCCCGCCAGAATGTCGTTATGCCCGGACAGGTACTTGGTCGCGCTGTGGATCACGAAGTCGATGCCCCATTCCAGCGCGCGCTGGTTGATCGGCGTGGCGAAGGTGCTGTCGATGGCGGTCATGACCTTGTGCCGCTTGCCGATCTCGACCGTCTTTTGCGAGGTCGGCGATCCGCAGGATAGGGGTTCGTCGGGCTTTCCGAGACGATGATCCGCGTCTGCTTGGGGATGATGGCGGCTTCCATCGCCTCGTAGTCGCCCATCGGGACGACAGTCGTTTCGATGCCGAGGCGTTTCAGGATGGTCTGACAGAATTGACGAGTGCGGCGATAACAGTCGTTGGTCATGACGATGTGCGCGCCGGTCGGCAGGACGGTCAGCAGCAGGGAAGTGACTGCCGCCATGCCCGATGCGTAGAGGATGGCGTCGTCGCCGCCGTCCAGCGCCGCGAGTTTGCGCTCCACCGCGTTGACGGTCGGGTTGCCGTAGCGCCCGTATTCCTCACGATCTTCGCCGTCGCCCCACGTCTTGCGCTCCATGTAGTCGATCAGTTCCTGCGTGTCGCGGAAGGTGAAGGTCGCGGTCTGCACGACCGGCGTGATCAGCGAGTTATAGCCCTTCGTGCGCTGGGTGCCGCTGTGAACCGAGCGCGTGCTGCCGCCCTGTTCCTTCGGCTCGCGTCGTGTCGAAGAACTCGTTGAGCGCGTTGAAATCGAAATCTTCCGCCATTTTCTCTCCTGTCATTGACAACCCCGTTCGGCTTATCGGGGAAAACAAAAAGACTTCCGGCGGGAAGTCTCGTTGAGTTCGTGAGCTAAGCACAAGCCTAGCCGTCCGCTCTCATCTTCCAGAAACACTTCTGCCGGAATTGGCACCTTCCCGATAAATCGGGGGTTGCCGCGGTTTCATAGGGCCGATCCCTCCACCGCTCTGGATAAGAGACTAACTATATTCAATTGGAAATGTACGTGTAGTTTACTATAACACTTTTCCCGGCTCAAGGCAAGCGAAGCGCCGCCGAAATTTAGACCGCTGATGAGAAAGGTGCGATTTGATTGCTTCTGAGGCTAAAATTCGCTATATTTAATTTTAATTGAAATAAATGGAGGACAAACCATGACACAGCAGCCGCTCAAACAACAGCAGCGCACTCAGTCAATCCTCAAGTCGATTGAAACTGGCATGGACGTCTACGACAGCAAGGGGGACAAGTTCGGCGAGGTAGAAGATTTGTACTTCGGGGCAGTTGGCGACGAAATCCTCGGCGATGCTATTCCGGCATCGGTTTCCGACGCTGACTGAATCCAGAGGTCGATCTGATAGAGGAGTTCGCTCGGGCGCTTGGCGGTGAGAGCGACATTCCAGAAGAACTGCGGCGGCGTCTGCTCCACGATGGCTTCATTCGCGTGGATGCCGACGGCTTGTTCGCGGCGGATCGCTACGTGACGCCCGATCAAATCGCTTCGGTTGACAGCAAGGGCGTGCATCTGAAGGTCACGCGCGACGAACTGATCAAGCGCTAGAGCTAGACCCTAACAGAGAATCAAAAACCCGGCGTTGAGCCGGGTTTTGTGTTGGAGTGGGGTAGGGTGGGTTACTCGCCCGATTCCTTATTGGCGCGCTTGCGAGCGAGCGCTTCCTCGCGCTTACGCAGGCGTTCCGCTTTTGCCGCTTCGGCATCTCGGCGGCAGCGGCGGGTGCCGGTGCCGCTTCGGCGCGGCGGGAGCACTCCCGGTTGCGGCTGGCGCGGCGGCTGCCGGTTTCGGCGGAACGGCGGCGGCGGCTTTTTCCGCCTTCTTGCGTTCCTTGATCACGTCGGGGTGTTCCCAACCACCGCGCGCCTCAGCTTCTTCGGCGGCGGTCGTCGGCGCAATCGACTTCCAATAGCTGAACGGTTTGGAAAGCCGATCCTTGTCGAAAATGTGATTGGCAGTGCGGTCGTAGCTGGCAAGCTCGTAGTCGTGATCCATCTTGATCGCGTCGAAGGGGCAGAACTCGGCGCAGTAGCCGCAGTTCATGCAGATGTCGATGTCGATGAAGAAGGCATCCGGCTCCGGCACCGGGCGCCCGGTTTGCGGATCTTCGCCGCGCACGATCCAGATGCACTGGGGCGGGCAC
>CAWKDY010000014.1:0-19760 GCA_963848465.1 uncultured Chloroflexia bacterium
GATTTACCGGCGGTCTCGTGGGATCAGCGCAACGAGAACGTCAAAATTGCGCCGTTTATCGAGTGGACCGAGGAAATGATCTGGACGTACATTCGCGCCTACGATCTGCCCTACAACCTACTGCACGACCGGGGCTATCCGAGCATCGGCTGCGCGCCCTGCACCCAAGCAGTCACGGGCGATTCCGACGATCTGCGGGCGGGTCGCTGGGCGAATCAAAGCAAGACCGAGTGCGGCATTCACGTGTAACTGACCTTACCCCTGCAAACCAAAGGTTTGCCATCCCCTCTCCATCGGGCGAAGGGGAGAAACGCGCTAGCTTTCCGGGTCTGATTCGGGGTCGAACTTCAACTGACCGAAGCCGATGTCGAGCGCGTCGCGCAGGTCGTCGGCTTCGCTGTGCGCGGTGAAGCTGATCTGCGGCGGCGGCAGTGGTTTCTTCGGTTCGCGCGGCGGGATGATCTGGGGCGCGGGCTTTGGCGCAAGTTTTGCTTTGACGAAGGGAAACTCCTCGATCAGCAGCTTGGTATCGCCCTGCGCGAGCGCGTCATAGAGCCGGAGCGCCGCTTGCAGGCGGCGCAGTTGTGCTAGCGGATTCATGGTTCAGGTCACATCAACTCGCTTTGGTCGAGAAACTGCCCGCTCATCGCCTGAATGTTGAGCATGGTGAAGCCGCCCAGCACGTTGGCGAGTTCGGGATTGGGCACGACGACGACCGGCACCGGCTCAAGCTCCTGCACCAGCGCTTCGTACAGGTGATAAGCGCCGCCGCCCGCCAGCACGATCCGGTTGACCGCTTCGGGGAAGCGAGTCAGGACTTCCTGCGCGATACGCGGCGCGAGTTCGGCGATGGTCTGGTCGTAGGCGTCGGTCACATCGACGGTGATGCCGGGGATCGGCTCGATCAGTTTGGCGTCGCCGACCGCAATTCCAGCGATCTTCTGCATCGCGCGGTCGATGCGGCTGACGTCGGCATTGCGGATGCCGCGCCGGACGTAGGCTTGGAGCGCCCGCGAGATCACGCCCATACCGGCGCGCGGCTCGCTTTCGGTGCGGTCGCGCTGGTAGCGCAGCCCCTCGAACAAGCTCATGTCGGTCGTCTCGTAGCCGATGTCTACTACCAGCGTTGTGCCGCTCATATCCACGTCGTCGCGCTTGCGCAGAGTGCCCGAGTCGTAGGCATAGTGCATCAACGCGCCGTAGCTTTCGGGCACGATCAGCAGGCGGTCGGGTTCGATCTCGACGTTGAGGGTATGCCCGGCGGCATCGGTGATCGTCCGCTTGCCGATCAAGTTAGCGCGGATTTCCTCGACGACGGGCGGATTGTTGTAGATGCTGATCGGCAAGTTGATCACGCCGGTGGGCTTGATCGGCGTTTCTTTGCCCCAGAAGGGCGGGAAGCAGTGCAGAAACAGCACGTCGATCATGTGGAAGTAGTCCGCCGAGGTATAGCGTTCCTGACTGTTGAAGCGGCGAATGGCAGCGCGTTTCCCGTGCGCGAACACGTCGTCGATGCCGAAGACCTCGGTGCGCCCGTTCGAGACGAGGCTGAAGGTCGGATTCTCGTCTTTGGCGATCAAGGCGCGTTGGTCAGTGAGTGGGGCGACCACCGGTTCGAATTCGACCAGCGTTTTCGTCTCGCCACTCAGCCCTTTGCACAGCCCATTACCGGCGTCGAAGGCGTAAAGCATCGGGTAGACAACTTTGAGCGTGCTCGGCGGCAGAATGTTAAACATAAGTGCGGTTTCCTCTGGATAAGTTATTGGTGTTTAGTTATTAGTCGTTAGTCGTCGTCACGCCGGTTTGAGCCGCTGCCCGTTTTTCGTTCAGCCCTTACTAAAAACTAACAACTAATCACGAACGACTAGATCGCTATTGTAGCGGCGATTAGGCGTTATCTGCCAGAATGCGCCCGCAACTGGCACAGTAAACGAGCTGCCGCCCTAACGCCACCTGCTGAGTAGCCATCGAGGTTTGCCCGACGCCGCAGACCGTACAACCGCCTTCTTGCAGCAGCGCGACGGCGACGCCGCGCATCCGCTGACGCAGTTTATCGTAGCTGGCGAGATTTTCCGGGGCGATATTGGCGGTGGCGGCGACGCGCTTGATCGCGGCTTCGGCGTTTTCGCTTTCGAGCCGCTGCTGCTCGTCGAGCAGGTCGTGCTGAGTGGTGGCGAGGTTGGCGCGGGCGGCGCTGAGGTCGTCTTTGGCGGCGTTGATCTGCGCTTGATGATCTTCGACTTCGACCATCGCTTCGAGCAGTTCATCCTCAAGCTGGCTTTGGTGTCGCTTGAGCGAGGCGAACTCGTCTTGCAGTTCTTTCAGCGCTTTGGGACTGGTGATCCTGCCGCTGTAGAGGTCGTCGTCGGTCGCCTGCGCTTTGGCGGCGATCGACTTGATCTCCAGGTCGAGATCGCGGGCGCGGATCTGCCCCGGCTTGATCGCCTGCTCAGCGGCGGCGAGTTGTTGGTTGGCGCGGGCGATGGTCTCGTCGCTGCTCAGTTGGTCGGCAATCGCCTGAAGGCGGGCGCGTCGCCGCGCAATCGCCAGATCAATCTGCTGAAGTCGGTAGAGCAGTGCTGCTTGATTTTGCATTCGGCTTCCTTCGGTCGGGTCGGTGGGGTCTATAGGTAGGCGGATTATACTTCGACCGTTACCGACCGACGAGTCTTGCCGCGAGACTGACTGGATAGTCAGGTTGGCGCTGAGGCGATGGGGAAAAGGGGCACAGATTATTTGCTGTGCCCCTTTGCGTAATGCGCATGTGCGGGTTAGTTGAAATTGAGCGTGAAGCCGTACGGCAGACTCCAACTCGTGGATGCGCCGCCTTCTACGCCGATATCGGCTTCGATGTAACCATCCTGCGCCCCGCGCATTCCGCTGGGGAAATATTGGTAGGGCAGGAAGAACCAGTAATCGCCCCATTCCGAGTCGTTGTAGGACGGCGTGAGGTTATCCTGAACGGTCAGATAGCCGGACGCGGTGGTGTTTTCAATCGGCGTGCCACTCCCGCCGACGACTTCGGTGCCATCTGCCCAGAACGGGAAAATGCCGACCCACAGCTCTTGACCCTGATAATTCAGCGTCTTGACGTGGGTATGCACCTTCATGCCCTGCATGTTGTTGAGCTGGACGTTCTGCTCGATATTGGTGACGTCGATAATCAACTGCTGATCGGGATAGGTGTAGTCGAAGGCAACGTCGTTGCTGTAGCTGGTGAAGCCCTGTCCATCGACGCCAATCTGCGCCTCAATGAAGGCGGGGTACGTCCCGCTGCGCCCGTCGGGGAGATAGTTGTAAGGGATGAAGAACCACGAGTCATCCCAGACGGTATCGTCATAGGTGGGGGAGACCGTCTGTTGTACGGTAAGCTGCCCGCTGGTCGAGCGCGAATCGGCGCTGGCGCGGTTGTTGGCGGTGATCGGCGAGCCGTCTTCCCAGAACGCGAAAACCGCCGCGCGCAGGGGCACGTCCTTGTAGCCAATCGCTTCAATCGACGTGTGGATCATCATGCCGACGGCATTGTCGTTGGTCACGTTATGCTCGATGCTGGAGATGCTGACCGTAATCGACTGACCGACTTGCGTGTTGGGCGGATTGACCACCGCCGGAGTCGGGGCGGTGACTTGGCTGCCCGGCGTGGCGACCACCGGCGATCCTAACGGCGCGCTTTCTAGCGCGCCGCGAATGGCGGTGATGCTGAGGATCCCGCCGAGCCGTCCGAGCGTCCGCTCCTCGCTGACGACCTGCGTCGGGATGCCGATCATGCGCCCGCTGAGGTTGACGGCTAAGCCGCCGCTGTTCCCCGGCGAGATTTGCGCGTCAGTCTGATACCAGAAGGGGATGCGCTCGCCGTTGAGCGTGTCGTTCTGAATGGTCGTGATCGAGCCGCTGGTCATGACGAGATGGGCGTCGCCGAGGTCAGGATAGCCGAAGACGAAGATCCGGTCGCCGATATCCGGTTGCGTGTTGGTCAGGGCGATATAGGGGAGGTTCAGCCCGCCGGAGTTGATGGGGTTGCCGTTGGCGTCGCGGTCGATTTGCAGTTCGGCGAAATCGACGTCAGGGTGGATCATGGTCGCGGAGGCGAAATAAGCGAGCTTCGCCGGTTCGCCCAGTTGGTCGAGCGTCAAGATGGCGTAATCGGAGCCGCCTTCGGCGACGTGGCGGTTGGTGTAGATCACGCCGCTGGGCGAGATGATCGTACCTGACCCGCTTTTGGTCGGGCTTCCGCTGCTGTCAAGATTGACGATGAGAACGACACTGTTCGAAATACGGTTGATTTCTGACCGGCTAAGCGTGTCGGTCTGAGCAAGGGCGACCCCCGGCACGATCAGCACGAGGGCAAACAGGAGTAGCAGAACCCGTTTCACACGTCCTCCAAACAATATCTAAGCTTCGACGTAGGATTTATTTCATTATCGACACTTTGAGTCGGAGCGCAACTGGATTATCGGTCGCTATTTGAGCAGCAGACGGTATATTAGGCGTTGTGAACAGCGATCATTCAGTGGATGGGATAACCATGCGACTTTATTATGACGATGCCTATACGCTTGAGTTTTCAGCGCGCGTGACCGAACGCCTGACCATCGATGGACACCCGGCGCTGATCCTCGACCAGACTTATTTCTACCCCAGCAGCGGTGGACAGCCGAACGATCTCGGCTCGATCAACGGCGTTCCGGTGATCGACGTGACGGCGCGGCAAGCGGACGGAGCGGTCGTCCACGTGCTCGGCGGCGCGGTTGAAGCGGAGGCGGTCGCGGGGGTAGTTGACCGGGCGCGACGCGTCGATCACATGCAGCACCACACCGGGCAGCACATCTTGTCGCAGGCGTTCGTGCAAATCGCGGGCGCGAGCACGGTTGGCTTTCACCTGAGCACCGAGAGCGTGACGATTGACCTCGACCGGGTGAACCTCAGTGACGAAACGGTCGCAGCGGTGGAAGACCTCGCCAACGAGGTCGTGCTCGCCGACCGCCCGGTGACGGCGCGGATCATTCAGCCGGACGATGCCGAAGGCGTGCGGATTCGCAAGCTGCCGGAGCACCTGCTCACCGGTGGGCTGCGGATCATCGACATCGATGGTTTCGACGTGACTGCCTGCGGCGGGACGCACGTCGCGCGGACAGGCGAGATCGGGCTGATCAAGGTGCTGCGGCAGGAAAAGCGCGGCGACAAAACGCGGGTCGAGTTTCGCTGCGGCGGGCGGGCGCTGCGCGATTACCGCGAGAAGAACGTCATCGTCAACCAACTGATGGCGGATTTCACCTGCGCGCTGGCGGAGGTCACGGGGGCGACGGCGCGGCTGCAAGAAGACGTGAAAGCGGCGCAGCGGGCGCTGAAATCGGCGACGGGGATGCTGCTCGATTACGAGGCGGCGCAGTTGAGCGCTGAAGCGCCGGAGCGAAAGGGGCTGCGGATCGTCAAGCTGAACTTCCCCGACCGCGATTTCGGCGACGTGCGCGGGCTGGCGAGCCGGATCACACAGGAGCCGGGGCGGGTCGCGCTACTGGCGGTGTCCGGCGCGAAAGCGCAGATGGTGTTCGCGCGCAGCGCCGACCTCACTGCCGACATGAACGCGCTGCTCAAGCGAGTGCTGCCGCTGTTGAACGGTGGGCGCGGGGGCGGTCAAGGGCAGATGGCGCAGGGCGGCGGCACTGGTGATGCGGTCCAGGTCACTATGGCGCTGGACGAAGCCGAACGCGCCCTGCTGGAATAGAAATAAAAAGAGGGTCGATCAGACCCTCTTTATTTTTCTCTTGATTTTAAAATTACGAAGCTGGCTCTGCGGTCAGCTCGGCGGTGGGTTCCATCGTCGGTGCTGGCGGGTAGTAGACTGCAGTTGGAACGGCGACCGGGACGGTGATCGTCTCACCGCTGAAGATCAGGTTCGGGTTGCCGATGCCGTTATGCAGCGCCAGTTCGCCGATGGTCACGCCGACGCGCCACGCCAGATAAGCCAGTGTATCACCGTTGCGAACGGTGTAGGTGATGGCATAAGGACCGGGCGGCGGGACAGTCTCGCTAATGCAGAGGGTCGATCCCCAGTAGATCAGGTTCGGGTTGGCAATGTTGTTCAGCTTGGCGATGTCGGTCACGGTCGTGCCGTAATAATGGGCAATCGTGCCGAGCGTGTCGCCGGGACGGACGAGGTGCGTCCATGCACAGGTCGCAGCGCCTGCGGGGGTCACCGGCGCGACCGTCGCCACCAGCATGACCGCGAGGAGCAGCACGACAGCAAGAACGCTGCGTTTATGAGATTTCGAAACGGGTTGCGTCATGAGATCTTCCTTCTTATGGTCGATAGTCTACAACATACATTATAACGAATTTGCTTGCGCTGCAAGGTAAACATGCGCGCCGGAATCCCGATTGGTTCCCGGCGCAGCCTTCTACTTGTTATGCCGGGATGATCAACTGCTGATCGACATAGATCAGGTTGTAGTTCCAAATGTTGTTGGCGGCAGCGATAGCGTACATGGTCACGCCGAAATGCTGGGCAATCGCCGAGAGCGAGTCGCCGGGCTGAACGACGTAAGTCTGATACCCGCTGCTAGTGCCACCGGGATTTCCATTGATCGGCAGCGATGGCGCGTTGGGGACAAACACACTGCCGTCCGCCAAAGCGAGGCTGCGAACCGGCACGGTTGCCGTCAGCGCTTGCGCCTGCACCCAGCCGACGGTGCCATCTGCCAACCGCACCTGTGCCAGCGTCGAGTTGTAGTTGCGCCCTAGCAAGATGATGCGCGTCCCGGCAGGTACCGTCGCAATCACGGCGTTGTCCATGCTGGGACCGTTGTAGACGAGCAAATTCAGCGCCCCGCTGACGGTCGCCGTCGGAGTGACGGTCGCCGGGACGGCAGACTCGCTGATGGGGAGATTGCGCGTCGGATACTGCGTGAACAGGTAGTTGAGGTTGACCCAGCCGGTGACACCGTTGGTCAGCCCGATTTGGATCCAGTTGCCAGCGGCATTGCGGGCGAGCAGTTGCACGCCAAAGCCGAAGGGCAGGGTGGCAACAGAACCATACTGCATTCCGGGACCAGTGCGGACGTTGAGGCTGCCGGTGTTGACCGAAGCAACCGCATCACTCTGGGCAAAGGCGGGCAGCGCCGCACTAAGCACGAGAAGGAGCACAAGACTTAACACGATTCGCTTCATGAAAAACCCCCTACCATTAACCTATCATGTTTTGATTATACACAGCACGATATTCTGGCGATACTTAATCTATCGCCAGAATTTGTTCGTCTTGACTGTAATAGCCTTCTTCGTCGATTTGTAGCAGACCGGGATAGCGCTCAAACAGCCAATCCCAGAATAAATCGATCTGCTGGTAGTGCTCGTGTCCTGCTTCGGAAAGCTGCAAAGCGATCATGCCAGATGTGCTGATGAGCGCCTGCTCGACCATGGCAAAGCCTTCATCGTCGCTGTCAAGATCGTCGATGCTGTCCATGCCGATGGCGACAATCTGTTCGCGCAGTTCTTCGATGTCTTCGTCGAAGACTTGATCGCCGCGCCGGTTGATCTCAAGGTCGCCGTAGACTTCGCCGCCGTAGATCAAGTCGCCGCTGTTATCGGTCGCCGGGTCGGGAAAAATCGAGAAGGCGGCATCGACCGCTTTGAACCCATCCTCAAGCGATGCGAGGGTGAGATCAGGTTC
This sequence comes from uncultured Chloroflexia bacterium, assembly GCA_963848465.1. Classification (GTDB taxonomy): domain Bacteria; phylum Chloroflexota; class Anaerolineae; order Aggregatilineales; family Phototrophicaceae; genus Flexifilum. The sequence continues at coordinate 7,670 of CAWKDY010000014.1, forward strand.
AACGGTGAACAGGTAGCGAATGAAATCGCCCATAGCCAAGTGGCCCTCGAAGCGCTGGCACGATCCAGCCGGACGCCGGGCTGGTTTGGCGTTATTGGATCGTTGCAGCCGGTAAGCATTTTGTTAGACAATCACCTCCATCTTAGCCGAAATGCCAAATCCGCGAAAGTCGCCTGAGCTGGTTTGCTGGCAAAATCGGCTCAAGGTTTGAAAATTGTATGAATCGCGTCTCTAAATAGGATGAAATTGATGCCCATCGTCTATGACTTCAAGACCGGTTACCCGCCCGTTGACCTAATCCCACGCGAACAACTGAGCGCGATCACCGCCAACATCATCGAGTCCGGGCGGGGTTGGCAGTATGGCGGCGAACTGCAAGGCAAACTGCCGATCCGCGAGCAGGTGGCGCGTTTCCTGAGCGACCTGAGCGGGATCGCCGTGCCGCCTGATCAGTTGATGATCACGAACGGGACGCTGGCAGGCATCGACATCGCCTGCCGCAGCTTTACCCAACCGGGTGACGTGGTGGTGGTCGAAAACCCGACCTTCTACTACGTGGTTGGGCTGCTGAAGATGAGTCACGTCGAGGTGGTGGGGGTGCCGCTGGCGGAGGATGGTATCGACCTCGCGGCGCTGGCAGCGCTGGCGGATCAATATGGCGAGCGGCTGAAACTGGTCTACTCGATTCCGTCGTTTCACAACCCGACCGGAATCAACGCGACCAACCGGGCGGCGCTGGTACGGCTCGCCGAAGAACGGGATTTCGTGGTGCTGGAAGACGCGACTTACCAGCCACTCTACTACGACGCGCCGCCACCGCCGCTGCTCAAGACCTACGATACCGGCGGGTACGTCGTCACGGCGGCGTCGGTGTCGAAGGTGTTGATGCCGTCGCTGCGCTTCGGGTGGCTGTGGGCGCAGCCGGAACAGGTGCAGTTGTTCAAGCATTTCAAAGGGGATGGCGCGCCCAGTACCTTCACGGCGGAGATCGTCGCCGACTGCATCGCGTTGGGGATGTTCGCCGAGCAGGTCGAGCGGGCGCGGGCGCTTTACGCGCGCAAATATGAACGCTTTGTTGCGGCGTTGGATCAATATGCGCCCGCATGGCTGGAGTGGTCGGCGCCGGGCGGCGGCTACTTCATCTGGGCGAAGCTGCCGGAACCGCTGACCGCCGCTCAAGTGCTGCCGTTGGCGCACGAGCGCGGCGTCGATTGCTTTCGCGGCAGCGATTGCTACGTCAACCCGCCGCACGACCGCGATCTGCGGCTGTGCTTCGCCATGCTTGACGACGCGCTGATCGAGCTGGGTGTCGTCGAACTCTGCGCGGCGCTAGAGGCTGCTCACGCGAGCTTATAGATTCGGAAGGAATGTCGGAGCAGGCAATGAAGGTGTTCTTAAACACTTTCATTCTGTCGAAAAATCGCAAAACATGGCTGCCCGCGTCTTGAAATCAGCTAAGCACTCTCCCCTCCCTGAATTCGGGGAGGGGCTGGGAGTGGGGTCGAATCTCTACTGCTGCGACTGGTCTTGATCCGCCTGCCGGACGGTGTAACGGGTCGCGTCGATCACGTTGGCGTCGCGTGCCTTGAGCGCGCCGCGATGCTCGTCAACGATGTAGGCGGGCACAATTGACTCGAAGAGGCGCATCCCCGCCAAGAGGATGCCGAGGTCGTCCAACTGCCCCAAGCCCAAGATCACGTCCGGGATCAAGTCAATCGGCGAGATGACGTAAATCAGCGGCAAAATCGCCACCATTTTCATCCAGAAGGCAACCCGCTTGTCGAACAGCAGTTTCCACGTCAGCCATACTTGGTTGATGATTGCTTTGAGCATCTGAGTTATTCCGCTCCATCACTGTCTTGGTTATCTTGATTGAAATATTGTAACACGATTGGCGCCCAAGCGATGCTAGAACTGCATTAGAAGTCGACCCACCCCAAGCCAAAGCAGCCGCGTCGAACTGCGCTATACTAATTTGACAACGTCCGTCACCCACTTGTTCATGGTTAGGCTGATGCTTCGACGCTTCGAATACCTCATCATCACGGTCATGTGTTTGCTGATTGCCGCGCCCAGCGCCGCGCAGGATGGCTTGAACCTGCCCGCTGACCTGTATGTGCTGGTCAACGAGGGGCAGATTCGGCGTTATGGCGTCGGGACGAGCGGTATCATCGATCTAACGCCCGCGAGCCTGTTCATCATCGACTTCGGTGTTGACAGCCTCGGCGACCGGATCGCCTTCCGCACCGAAAGCGGCTTATTCGTGATCAACGTCGCCAACGGCGGGCAACCGCAGCAGATCGAGGGCATCGCTGCCGACGTGCCACCCTATCGTGGGGCAGGCGATACGATTGCGTGGTCGCCCAATGGCGATGGTATCGCCTACACGACGACTTATGGCGCGCGAGTCTATTTCGACACCGGCGGCACGGCGGCTTTCGTCGACCTCAAGGACGGCATTTTCAAGAGCTTGAGCTGGTCGCCGGGGGGACGCTTTCTCGCCGCCGAAGCCGAAACCGCCCCGAACAGCGCCGACAGCGTTTGGTGGATTTATCGCCGGGATGGTTATGACCTGTTGTTGAGCAGCATCATTCCGTCCAGCATCGGGACGGCGTGGGTCAGCGACAGCGAGATTGTTTTCGCTCCGGCGGAGGGCGGCTTACGCCTGATGAGCCTCGACCAAGCCAACGCGCAAGCCATCTTGCTGGATGAGTCGGTGGTCTACCGGCTGCCCGCGCTCAACGCGCAGGACGCGCTGGTGTTCTTCGGGCGCGACCCCAACGATGAGAACGTCCCGGACGGCTACGGACGTCTGCTGCAACTGGCGCGCGGGGCGCAGCAGTTGCAGACGATTGGCGAAGTGCCGATCTCGCTTTCCGGTTTGCGCTGGGCACCGGGCGGATCGCTGCTGGTGGCGTTTCAAGGCGGGGTGATCGCGCTGTACGATCCCTCGACCGGGTTAGGCTTTCCGCTGCCGATTGAGAGTGTGGTCGCCTACGCTTGGGGACCGGTGCGGACGGCGTCGCCCGCACCTGCTCCGACCAACGCGCCTGCTGACGCCGCGATTCCGCCGACCGATGTTCCGGTCGCGCCGACCGCCGCGCCGAGCGAGCCGCCGACCGAACTCCCGCCGACGCCCGCGCTGGAAGCGCTGGCAGCGCAGCCGACGCCGGTTCCCGTCACCACCGTGACGGCGCTGAACCTCTCCGCTGACAGCTTCTTCCTCGCGCCCGATGCGCGCGGCATCGTGCAGGTATGGAAGATGCGAGCGGGCGGAACACCACCGCAGGCGTTCACCGGAGCGACCACCGACGTGAATGAATATGCCGTCTCGCCGGACGGCAACAGCGTCGCCTACGTGGTTGATGCCGAATTGTGGCTGCAAGCGGGGACTGATCAGCCGAAGCTGCTGGCGCGGCTCAACAGCTTCGCCCCGGTCGAAGCCGATTTCAGCGCTGACGGCACGCAGTTAGTTTACGTCGATGAGCGCAGCGGCGTCTGGCTCAACGTGCTGGCGGAGAACGCGCCCCAGTTGATCCGCGCCAACGGCAGCGAGACTTATCACCGCCCGCAGTTCTCGCCGGATGGGACGCACCTGCTGCTCGACGTGTACGAGGATGCGGGCGTCTCGATGGGCGTCTTCGACATTGCCGCGCGCGCGCTGGTCACGTTGTCGCCCGCCAGCCCGGACGATCCGCGCCCGGTGCAAACTCATTGGCTGCGCGACGGACGCATCTACACGACCGTCGACTCCGGTGCGGCGACTGCCTTAGCGCCGGGCTTCTACATTTTTGACGCCGCTGCGCCGGGAACTGTCGCACCGGGGTGGATCGCGCTGCCGGGCGGCGCAACCGTCCGCGCCAGCACCGAAGCGGTCGCCGGAACGCTGCGATCACTAATCGCCGACGGCACGAGCACTTTCGCGCCGCTGCGGACGGTCGATTTCGACCTCGCCGACGGCAAAAACACGCCGATCCTCGATATCGGCTCGTTGATCGCGCCGCAGATTTCGCCCGATGGACGCTTTGTCAGCGGCTATCAGAGCTTGACCGAGATTGACGGTATCCGGCAGGGGGCGGTCACGGTCGTCGATCTGCGTACCGGGCAGCGCTTTCAACTGAGCAGCCCGGAGACGGCGTGGGATTTCCGCTGGGGTGGCTCGTAACCCGGCGTGAGCTTCTCGTAGGGGCGTTCAATTGAACGCCCCTCCAACCTTTGACAGTATCCCCGACGTAACCCGAACCCAGCGATCACGTATTGAACAATTGAATGAGCGGCGCTGCGGAGGCGGAGGGTAGGCGTATTCTTCGCGCCTTGTCAGCGCCCATGTGGTCGGCTGCAAATCAATTAGAGTGATCCTATGTTTGAGGAACAGGGAGGTTTTTTGATGCTGAGACGCTTGTTGATACCGATTCTGGCGCTATTCGTGCTGGTCGCGCCGGTGGCAGCTCAAACGGAGTGTGCGAATCCGCCGATCCTGACGCAAGGGCGGCATGGCACCATGCTCGTCAACGCTGACGTGCATGAGTCGGCGGGCTTTGCCAGCCCGACCAACGGTACATTGGAAGCTGGCGCGATGATTCAGGCACTTGACGCGCCGCCGCAGTGTGTTGACGGAACGTGGTGGTGGCAGGTCAGCGACGGACAGGATGTCTGGGGCGGCTGGCTGCCAGAAATCGTCGCTAGTCAAGCCGTGGTTGAGCCGTTCGCGTTCCAGCCAGCGACGCCCATTGCAGTTGACGTGCCGATGCAGCCGCCGGTGATGACCACCCCGGACGTGCCGCTGCCGACCGTCAACCCGGCGACCATGCCGACGACGCTCGACGTGCCTTTCGCTGCGTGGGATTGGGCGACTGCTACTCGCGCCGCTTATCCGAAGGCACCCGATCCGCTGACGATGCAGCTGCCGGATCATTACGCGGGCGATCTGCCCGCGCCGCCGGTCGATTTGAGCAGCGTCTACTTCGTCCAGGACGCCGGCCTCAACGCCGATCAATTGGCGCTGCTGGCGCAGAACGGTTTCGTCGTCGTGCCGGGCAGATACCCTCAGTTCGACGACGCGTTACGCGCGATTGGTCGGAACCTCACACCGGGCAAGCCGAGTTCATCACGACCGACGCGCTGCTGCACGCGCTGTACCTGACCTACCAGAATGCGCTGATGTTCCTTGAGCAGAGCGCGTTCTACGGCGAGGTCGCGCGACTTGCTGATGCAGGGCTATCAAGCCGCCGAAGCAGCAGTACGCACGAGGCAGTCGGCACGCCGCTGGAAGCCGCCGCGCGCAAAGCCGCCATCTATTACGCCGTCCCGCTGATGCTGATCGCGGACGGGCGAGAACTACTACGTTCAGGGCTACCAGCAGATCGCCGGTCTACGGCGAAGGCGTGCACGAACGCCGTCGAGCGTGATCACCGCGGCTGACCCGGCGATCATCGCGGAGGCGCAGCCGCTGGCCGACGCTGCGCGCGCCGCTGAGGGGCGGCTCGACGTGCCGATTCTCGACCAGTACACCGAGGATTTCAGCCAGTACAAGCCGCGCAGCTACTACGCGGGCAGTCCGCTGCTCGAATCCTATTTCCGCGCGATGATGTGGCTGGGTCGCATCACCTTCACCGCCAAGAGCGACGCCGACACGCTGACCGGGCTGCTGGTGCTGCGCGCGCTCAATGCGCAGCCGGAGGCTTACGCGGCGTGGCAGGACGTCGCCGAGCACGCTCGATTTTCTGGTCGGTCCGATCGACAACTACAGCCCGACCGACTATCTGCCGCTGGCGCAAACCGCCTTCGGCGACGGGCTGGCGCTGACCGCCTTGAGCAACCCCGACAACATGATCAGCCTTCCGGCGTCGCCGTCAGCCAACTGCCGCCGCCCAAGATCAACAGCATCCCGATCCCGGCGGGACCGACCACACCGGATCAGGTGACCGAGGCGACAGCGCGGCTTCCGGCTGTTCGGGCAGCGCTTCACCTTCGACGGCTACGTCATGCAGCAGTTGATCTATCCTGCAGTCGGCACCGACGACCAGTCGCGCGCGCTGCCGCTGGGCCTCGACGTTCCGGCGGTGCTCGGCTCGGACACGGCGTTCGCGCTGGCGGATGCAGGCGGGCGCGACCGGCTTACGCCAACTACACCGATCAGGTCGCCAGCCTGCGCGACGAAGTCAACGGCCTGAGCGCCAACGACTGGCTGCAAAATCTCTACGGCGGCTGGCTGTGGGCGCTGCAACCGCTGTTCCTGACCGATCCGGCGCTGCTGCCGCCGCTGATGCAAACCGACGCCTGGAAGCGCAAGTCGCTGGCGACCACGCTCGGCAGCTACACCGAACTCAAACACGCGACGCTGCTCTATGCGGCGCAGCCGATGGGCGGACTCGGCGGCGGCGGCATGGAGCCGCCGGTCGACCGTCTACAGCTATGTCGAGCCGAATCCGCAGGTGTTCCAGCGGATCGCCATCGTCGCCGCGCTGATGGATCAAGGGCTGCGTGATCACGGCGCGTTCGACGACATCGACGGCGGCAACTATGGCGCCATCTACTCGGTTGATACGGCGCTCCAGCAGGTCGCCGCGTTGTCCTCTTACCTCGCCGAGATCGCGCGCAAGGAAGTCGCGGGCGAGCCGGTCAGCTACGACGAGTACTACTGGATGCAGCAGAGCTTCCACAACGCGCTCTGGTACATCCGCTACGGGCTGGAAATCTGGATCACCGACCCGCCGGAGAACAGCGCGCTGGTGGCGGACATCGCCAGCAATGCGGCGGCGGGCACGGCGCTGGAGATCGGCACCGGCACGCCTGACTTGATCTACGTGGTCACCAACAGCCCCTATGGTCTGCAACTGACGCGCGGCGCGGTCTTCAGCCCCTACGAGTTCACCGTGCAGATCGACAAGCGGATGACGGACGACGAGTGGCGCGCGCAGCTCGCCGCCGGGACGCAGCCGCCGCGCCCGGACTGGATCGACCTGTATTTCAGCAAGTAGGGGATAAGACGAGGGTTCATCGAACGTGCATTGTTAGGGGCGAACACGATAGTGTTCGCCCCTAGCGTATTCAAATTGTGGAAATTAGCTTCACGCCGACGGTCGTTTCGAGCGCGGGGTCGGCGGGCGCGGGAATCCCGTCCAGCTTAAAAACGATGACCGCCAGCGGCGGCAGCGTCAGGCTGAGGCTGTCGCCGTTGACGCCCCATTGAACCGGCTCGCTCTGCACGCCGCCGAGATTGCCGACGCCGCTGCCGCCGTAGTCGGCGCTGTCGCTGTTGAGCAGTTCGCGGTAATAGCCCGGCTGCGGCACGCCGATGCGGTAGTCGTAGCGCACGACCGGCGTGAAGTTGCAGACGATCACCACGAAATCGGCGCGGTTTTCGGCGTAACGCATGTAGGCGAACACGCTCTGATCGACGTCGTTGACCTGAATCCAGTCGAAGCCGCTGAACTCGAAATCGCGCTGGTAGAGCGCCGGTTGCGCGGCGTAAAGATGGTTGACATCGTTCATCCACTGCTGGACGCCTTTATGCGTGTCCCAATCAAGCAGATACCAGTCGAGGCTGCGTCGTTCGCTCCATTCGCTCCACTGCCCGAATTCCTGCCCCATGAAATTGAGCTTCTTGCCCGGCATGGTGTACTGGAAGCCGAACAGCAGCCGCAGCGAGGCGAATTTCTGCCACCAATCGCCCGCCATCTTGGTCAGCATCGAGCCTTTGAGATGGACGACTTCGTCGTGCGAGAGCGAGAGGACGAAATTCTCGTTGAAGGCGTAGATCAGCGCGAAGGTGATCAGGTTGTGATGGTAGCGCCGGTAGATCGGGTCGAGCTTCATGTAGTCGAGCGTGTCGTGCATCCAGCCCATGTTCCACTTGAAGGTGAAGCCCAAGCCGCCGATGTAGGTCGGGCGCGAGACCATCGGCCACGAGGTCAATTCTTCGGCAATCGTGACCGCGCCGGGTGCTTCGCGGTGGACGAGCGTGTTGAATTCGCGCAGGAAGCCGATCGCTTCCAGATTTTCGCGCCCGCCGTAGTGATTGGGCATCCACTGCCCCGGCTCGCGTGAGAAGTCGAGGTAGAGCATCGACGAGACGGCATCGACCCGCAGCCCGTCGATGTGATAGTCGCGCAGCCAGAACAGGGCGCTCGAGAGCAGGAAGTTGCGGACTTCGTTGCGCCCGTAGTTGAAAATATACGTGCCCCAGTCCGGATGCTCGCCCTGGCGCGGGTCGGCGTGGGAATAGAGATGCGTGCCGTCGAAGTAGCTGAGGGCGTAGCCGTCTTTGGGGAAGTGCGCCGGAACCCAGTCGAGAATCACGCCGATGCCGTTCTGATGGCAGTGATCGACGAAGTACATGAAATCGTCCGGGCTTGCCGTAGCGGCTGGTCGGCGCGAAGTAGCCGGTCACCTGATAGCCCCACGAGCCATCGAACGGATACTCGGTGATCGGCATCAGTTCGAGGTGGGTGTAGCCCATGTCTTTGGCGTAATCGACCAGCTTTGTCGGCAAGTTCGCGGTAGGTCAGCCAGTTGCCATTTTCGTCGCGCTGCCACGAGCCGAGATGCACCTCGTACATCGACCAGGGCTGCTTGAGCGGGTCGCGGTGGGCGCGGGCGTCCAGCCAGTCGGCATCGCCCCACGTGTAGCTGGTCGATGTCGTAGACAATCGAGGCGTTCTTGGGGCGCATCTCGAAGTGGAAGCCATAGGGATCGCTTTTTTCGCCGCGATAGCCCACGTTGTGCGAGCGAATCTCGTAGCGGTAGATCGCGCCCGGCGTGACGTCGGGGATGAACAACTCCCAGATGCCGCTGTCGCCGTGTACCTGCATCGGGTGGACGCGGCGTCCCAGCTGTTGAAGTCGCCGATCACGCTGACGCGGAAGGCGTTAGGTGCCCAGACGGCGAAGCTGCACGCCCTTGACGCCGTCGATCTCGCAGACGTGCGCGCCGAACTTGTCGTAGCTTTGCAGCAGGCGTCCCTGCCGGAACAGGTAGATGTCGTAGTCGGTGATTTGCAGGGGGAAGGCGTAGGGGTCGTGAAACGAGACGTCGTCGCCCTGTATGCGTGCGCCCTTCGTAGTGATAGCGGAGTTCGCCGGGCGTGCCCGGCAGTTCGACCTCGAACAAACCTTCGTCGCGCAGCCGTGTCATCTCGACGCGTTCGCCGGTCGCGTCGTTGACCACGCGTGAGCGACTCGCAAGCCGGCTGAAAGGCGCGGATCGACACCTGCCGTCATCGGCGGGCTGCGGTCCCAGAATCTCGATAGGGCGCACCGTGATCGCCATTGAGCAATGCGGCGAGCGCATCGGGATGGATGTCAACAACCATATCAGGCTATCTCCTGTTCGTTGCAAGATTAAACATATTATAACACCCGCCTACATGGTCTCACAAACCGGCGTGATGAGCGTTTGATCGAGAATTCTCTTTACACGTGCAAAATTTTCATGCTATATTTCAGACTGACCAGTCGGTCTGTTTAATGGAGCAAGCGATGAGCAAGAGCTGAAGACACGCGCGACCGCATCCTCGACGCCGCGCTGAACATCTTCTCGAACAAGGGCTATCACGACACGCGCATGGACGAGATCGTCGAAGCGTCGGACACGTCGAAAGGCTCGATCTACTTCTACTTTCCCGAACAAGGAGCGGCTGTTTCTGGCGCTGGTCGACCAGTTCGCCGACCTGCTGGAACGCAAGGTGATCGAAGCCGTCGAGCAAGAGGAGCAGGGCATCATGCAGGTCCGGGCGGCGCTGCAAGCCTGCCTCGAAACCTTCGGGCGCTACCGCCGCCCCGCGAAAATCCTGCTGGTGCAGGCGGTCGGCTTGGGCAGCGTCTTCGAGAAGAAGCGCATCGAGGTCAACGACCGCTTCGCCGGGCTGATCAAGCAGTATCTGGACGAAGCGATTGCCGTCGGCGACATCGCGCCGGTCGATACCGATGTGGTCTCCTATGCGTGGATGGGCGCGATCTACGGCATCGTGATCCGCTGGGTCTATACCGGCGAACCGGACTCCGAGCGCATCCTTTCGGCGCTGCTGCCGCTGCTGCTCAAGAGCGTCGGCTACGTAGCGAGCTGAGGCATAGCGATGGATCGCGCGCGACTGATTAGTCAGCGCCAGCCTGCGCTGCCCCGGCATCGACCCGGCGCAGTTTCTTGCGGCAGGCGCAGGGACAGGAGCGCTTCTACTGGCAGCACGACGAGACGGTCTACGCGGGCTTCGGCATCGCGGCGGAGCTGACGGCGTGGGGCGAAGACCGCTTCCAGACGATTCGCAGCAAGGCGCGCGACCTGTTCCGCGACGTGGTGCTGCTCAACGATGATGACGTCCGCGGCGCGCCCGCGCCTGTTCGGCGGCTTTTCGTTCCGCAGCGACTTCATCACCGAGAACACCTGGGCGGCCTTCGCGCCCGCCTATTTCGTGCTGCCGCATTACCAACTGACGCAGGTCGGCGGCGAAACGTGGCTGACGATCAACGTGCAGGTCGGCGAGGACGAAGACTTCGACGCCGACGAAGTCCGCGCGGCGCTGCGAAGCACGATATGAAGCGCTGTAGGGGCGCGGCGCGCCGCGCCCCTACACGACAAACGATCTGCGCGAAATCAACTACCCGATGCCGTTCGAGGCGTGGGCGGACGATCATCACCGACGCGACCGGGCGCGATGAAAGCAGGCGAACTGCAAAAAGTCGTGCTGTCGCGCGTCTGCGAGCTGCGCTTCGCCGCGCGGGTGGACGTGGACAGCGCGCTCGATTTTCTGCGCGAGAAATATGCCGGGACTGCTACCTGTTCCTGTTCGAGCCGAGTCCGCATCTGGCGTTCTACGGCGCGACGCCGGAACTGCTGGTGCGGGTCGAGGGGCGGCAGATCGAGACGATGGCGCTGGCGGGGTCGATCAAGCGCGGCGCGACGGCCGCCGAAGACGACGCGCTGGCGCATGAACTGCTGGACGATCCCAAGAACCGCCACGAGCACGCGCTCGTCGCCGACGCGATGCGCGAGCGGCTCGCGCCGCTGACCGACGCGCTCGGCATTCCCGATGCGCCGGGGATGCTGCGGCTGAGCAACATCCAGCACCTGTACACGCCGGTGCGCGGGCACGCTCAAGCGCAAGCGTCCGGCGTGCTGCCGCTGGTCGAAGCGCTGCATCCGACCCCGGCGATGGGCGGCGTGCCGCAGGCGCAGGCGATGGACTACATCGCCGCGGCCGAACCCGTGCCGCGCGGCTGGTACGCCTCGCCCGTCGGCTGGATCGACGACAAGCTCGACGGCGCGTTCGCCGTCGCCATCCGCTCGGCCATCAGCCAGAACGAGCGGGTCTGGCTGTACGCCGGGCGCGGGCATCGTCGCCGACTCCGAGCCGCAGAAGGAATGGGACGAGACGGCGCTCAAGTTCAAGCCGATGCTGGATGCGTTGGGAGTGCAAGCATCATGTCCGCGCCCAATCGTAATCTGCTGTGGGCGAGCATCGTCGTCGACGAGCTGGCGCGCAGCGGACTGAGAGCCGTTTGCATCGCGCCCGGCTCGCGCTCGACGCCGCTGACGGTCGCCTTCGCCCAGCATCCCGGCATCAAGGTCTATCCGCACCTGGACGAGCGCAGCGCCGCCTTTTTCGCGCTTGGGCATCGCGCTCAAGACCGATCAGCCGGTGGCGCTGGTCTGCACGTCGGGGACGGCGCTGGCGAACTTCTTCCCGGCGGTGATCGAGGCGCACCAGTCGCAGGTGCCGCTGATCATCCTGACCGGCGACCGCCCGCCGGAACTGCGCGACAGCGGCGCGAACCAGACGATCGATCAGGTCAAAATGTACGGCGGTTACGCGCTCTGGTCGGTGGACATGGCGCTGCCGGAAGCTGACCCCGATCCGCTGGTGATCCGCTATCTGCGGACGACCGCCGCCCGCGCCTACGCGACGGCGAACGGGCTGCGTAAGGGCGTCGTCCATCTCAACATGCCGTTCCGCAAGCCGCTCGAGCCGATCGAGGTCACGGGCGACGTGACCGATTTTCCGCCGCGCGAGGGATGAGCGACCGTTCACGCATATTCATCGTGGCTATGCTTCGCCTCATTCCGGCGAGTTTCCTTTCATTACGGTCATGAACG
>CAWKDY010000015.1:0-127783 GCA_963848465.1 uncultured Chloroflexia bacterium
TGATTGACCGGATCCACGCCTTGGCGTCTTCGAGGGACGGCGTGCGGCCCTGTATCTGCATGATACTCGGCCCGGGGGGCGCGTAGCGGCAGAAGTATCCTGAGAACGGGCGTCGTCGTCAATACCTGTGCCGTCACCAACGACGCCGTGCGCGACAGTCGCAAGCTGGTGCGCCAACTGCATCGCGCGGGCAGTCAGGCGGCGATCACGGTGACGGGCTGTTACGCGCAAATCGCGCCCAGCGAGATTGCCGTGCTGCCGGGGGTGACACGGGTGATCGACAACCTCGGCAAAGACGCGCTGGTGCCAACGATAACCGGGCAGCCACTGACGACACTCGACGCTACATCATACGATCTCGAACCGATTGCCCGTGACACGCCGCAGCATCTCGCCCGCACCCGCGCCTTTATCAAGGTGCAGGACGGCTGCGATAACGCCTGCACCTTCTGCGTGACGACGTCGCGCGCGGGGCGGGCGCAGCCGCCAACTGGCCGACATGGTGCGCGAGGTGCAGGCGCTGCACGCGGCGGGTTATCGAAGTCGTGCTGACCGGGGTGCATCTGGGCAGCTACGGCCACGACTTGGGCGAGCGACGGGCTGGCCGTCTGGTGCGCGCCATTCTGGAGGAGACCGAGATGCCGCGTCTGCGCCTGTCGTCGCTGGAGCCGTGGGACTTGTCGCCGGAGTTTTTCCGCCTGTGGGAGAACCCGCGTTTATGCCCGCATCTCCACCTGCCGCTGCAAAGCGGCTGCGACTCGACGCTGCGGCGGATGGCGCGGCGGACGACGCAAGCCCGGTTCCGCGACTTGATCGGCGCGGCGCGCGCGCAAATCGCCGATCCGTGCATCACGACCGACTTGATCGTCGGCTTCCCCGGCGAGACCGACGACGAGTTCGCGGTCAGCGCCGCTTTCGTGGAGTCGCTGGATTTCGCCGGGCTGCACGTATTTCGCTACAGCAAGCGCCCGAATACGGCGCGGCAAGGCTGCGCGGGCATGTCAGCAAGGACGTCAAGAAGGCGCGCAGCGTGAAGATGATCGCCATGGCCGAGTCGATGCAGCAGCGCTATGCCGAACGCTTCGCCGGAACGACGCGCCCGGTGCTGTGGGAGCACGTCGCCGGGGCAACCGAGGACGGTTTTATCAATGTTGGTTATACTGACAACTATATCCGCGTGAGTTGTGTGCATCCGCGTCCGCTGACCGGGCAAATCATCCCGACGCGGCTGACGTGGTATGATCAAGAACGTGGGCAAATGCGCGGAGAGCTAGAGCTGAGTTTTGAGTGATTGGTCATTCGTTTTTCGCGAAGAACCAAAAACTAACAACTAAGAACTGCCAATACGAGAGGCTACGATGCAAGACCCAAGACCACAGATCCAAGCCGCCTTGAAAGAGGCGATGATCCAGAAAGATGCCGCACGTCGTGACGTGCTGCGGATGACGACCAGCCTGTTCAAGCAGGTCGAAATCGACGAACGGCGCGAGTTGAACGCCGAAGACGCCATCATGATCTTGCAGCGCGAGATCAAGAAGCGCCACGAAAGCATCGACGAAGCGCGTAAAGTCGGGCGCGAGGACCTCGCCGATCAGGGCGAGACCGAGCTGGCGATGCTGGAGGTGTTTATGCCGCGCCAGCTTTCGCGCGACGAGATCGCCGGGTTGGTGCGAGACGCCATCCGCGAAACGGGGGCGACGTCGCCCAAAGAGATGGGCAAAGTCATGAACGTTCTGATGCCAAAGGTGAAGGGGCAGGCGGACGGTAAACTCGTGAATGAGGTCGTCCGCGAACAACTGGGCAATGCTTAACTGGTTTTCGGAGTTTATCGATAGTCTCGCGCCGTCAACCAACGTGCGCCGGGATCATCCGTTACATACGCTGGGGGTGATCCTCGTTGCGGTGGTGACGGTGCTGCTCTCGACGCTGATCGTCGCGTTCGACAGTGTGTTTCAGTCGGCAGACGATGCCTCGGCGCTGCAAGTGGGCAGCGTCGTCGCGCAGGATATTCGCGCGCCCTACAGCATCACCTACGTCAGCGACGTGCTGACCCAGCGCCAGCGCGACGCGGCGGCGAACAGCGTCTCGCCGATCTACGATCCGCCCGATCCGAACGTCGCGCGGCATCAGATCACGCTGTTGCAGCAAATCCTCGACTTCATCGACAACGTGCGCCGCGATCCGTATGGCACGCAGCAGCAGAAAATCGCCGACATCAACGACATCACGGCGCTACAGCTCGATCAAGGCATCATCGCGTCGATTTTGCAGATGGACGACGATACTTGGCGGGCGGTCGCGGGCGAGGCGGTCAACGTCCTGGAGCGGGTCATGCGCGAATCGATCCGCGAGAGCGACGTCTCGCTGATGAGCGATCAACTGCCGTCACAGGTGGCGCTGCGCTTCGATACCGACACGGTGGCGGTGATCGTCGCGCTGGCGCAGGATTTGCTGCGCCCGAATCGCTTCCCCAACCCCGACGCGACCGAATTGGCGCGGCAGGCAGCGGCGAACAACGTCGCGCCGGAGAGCCGCAGTTTCGAGCGCGGGCAGGTGGTCGTGCGGGCAGGGGCGCGGCTCGACACGGTGGATTACGAGGCGCTGAGCCAGCTTAGGGCTGCTGGAGTCGCCGGATCGCCGGATTCAGAGTGTGGCGCGCGCTTTTCTCGGCAGTCTGGTGGTGCTGGTCACGGTCGGGTTGTACCTGTCGCGCTTCCCGGACAAATACTACACACAGGCGCGTTTTCTGGCGCTGCTGGCAGGGTCTGTTCCTGCTGACGCTGGCGGGTGCGCGCCTGTTCAGCGATCAGCCCTACATCTATCCAGCGGCGGCGCTGGCATTGACACTGGTGATCATCACGCGGACCGAGATCGCCATCATCGCCACGATGGGCTTGGGGCTGCTGGTCGGCTTGATGAGCAACAACTCGCTGGAGATCGCCACGATGGTGATCGTCGGCGGGACGGTCGGGGCGCTGCTGCTGCGCCGCTCCGAGCGGGTGAACAGCTATTTCTTCGCCGGGCTGGTGATCGCGCTGACCAACACGGTGATCGTGACCCTGTTCAACTTGGAAATGATCTCGTCGGATGGATCGGCGCTCGGCTCGCTGATCGTGCTGGCGGTGATCAACGGCGTGATCGCGGCGATGGCGGGGCTGGCGATGATGTACGGCATCACGCTCGCCTTCAACCTGCCGACCAGTCTCAAGCTGGTCGAACTGAGCCAGCCGAACCAACCGCTGCTCCAGCGCTTGATGCGCGAAGCGCCGGGCACTTACCAGCATTCGCTGCAAGTCGCCAATCTGAGCGAGCAGGCGGCGAACGCTGTCGGCGCGAACGCCGAATTGATGCGGGTCGCGGCGCTCTATCACGACATCGGCAAGATGCTCAACCCCGCCTTCTTCGTCGAAAATCAGGCGGATAACGTCAACCCGCACGAAACACTCAACGATCCCTATCGCAGCGCCGACATCATCCTCAGCCACGTCACCGACGGCGAGCGGCTGGCGCGGCAGTTCCGGCTGCCGGTGCGCATCCGCGATTTCATCATGGAACATCACGGGACGACGCTGGTCGGCTATTTCTACACGCGGGCGGTCGAGCAGGCGGGCGACGAAGAAGTCGGTCGATATTGAGCAGTTCACCTATCCGGGTCCCAAACCCCAGACCCGCGAGACGGCGATTATGATGCTGGCGGATAGCTGCGAGAGCACTGTGCGCGCGCGCAAGCCGAACAACAAGGCGGAGATCGCCGAAATTGTTGATTCCATCATCGATAACCGGATGCGCGGCGGGCAGTTGGACGAGTCGAATTTGACGCTTAAGGACATCAGCATAACCCGCGACATCTTCGTCGAGATGCTGCAAGCGGTCTTCCATCCGCGCATCAACTACCCGACGCTGCCGGCGGTCAAGCGGCAGCTACCGCCGGAATCAGTGCCGGAAGTCGCCGCGCCGCTGCGTGAGGAAGTCGAAGCGATTGAGGCGATCTCGCGCGTCGAGTCCGGCGAGCACGCGCTCGTCGAGATCGAAGCGCCGCGCACCAAGACCCAAACGTCGGAAGTGCCCGCCGTCGAACAGGAAGAAGACACGCCGATGTCCGAAGTCCCTCCGCTGCGGCGCACGCAGCGCATGACACCGGTTGAGAATCCGGTCGAAAGTCAGAAGATCATCTGAGGGTTAGTCAGCCAAGGGATGAACACCATGTTTGAGGTTGAAGTCCAAAATGAAGCGGACTATGCGCTCGACCCGGCGGACTTAGCAGCGGCGGCGACGCTGGTACTGACCAGCCACGAAGTCGAGGCGGGCAGCGCTATGACCATCGTCGTCACCGACGACGCCAGCGTTGCCGACCTGAACCAGCGGTTTCGCGGTATCGATGCCCCGACCGATGTGCTCTCGTTCCCGATGGACTCGATGCCGGGCGATGCGCCGTACCTCGGCGACCTCGTGATCGCCTATCCCTATGCTTCGGCGCAGGCGGCGCAGGAAGGTCACGCGCTCGCCGACAGCCTGAAACTGCTGGTCGTGCACGGGACGCTTCATCTGCTTGGCTACGATCACGGCGACGCCGATCAGCGCGCCGAGATGTGGGCGGCACAGGAAGCGGCGTTGATCGCGCTCGGCGTTTCGCCGGAGATCGTCCCGGCGCTGGAAAACGGAGTTCACGATGAGCCATAGCGCTAGCCGGAAGGCTAGGCTGATCGAGGCGCTGACCGGAACGGCGCGCATCGACCCGGACGACTACAGCCCGATCACGAGCACCAATCGTCTGAACAGCTTCGGCTATGCGCTGGCGGGCTGGCTCTACATGCTCCGCCGTCAGAAGAACACGCGGATTCAAGGCGTGGCAACTCTGATCGTGGTCGGCGCTGCGTTTTGGCTGCGGCTCGATGCCCTGAGTTGGGCGGTGTTGATGCTCTCGATCACGATGGTCTGGATGGCGGAGTTTCTCAACGCGGCGGTCGAAGCGGCGATCAACCTCTCGACCAGCGAGTATCACCCGATGGCAAAAGTCGGCAAAGACGTCGCTTCGGCGGCGGTACTACTCGGCGTGGCTGCCGCAGTCTTGATTGGGCTGTTGGTGTTGGGTCCGCCGCTGTTGCTGAAACTGGGGATAGGCTGAGCCATGCCGGATCAAGCGGGAACGCCACCAACGAATGAAGACAAGCCGGACGTGTTGCTCACGCGCGATGGTGAGGAACTCGATCAATCGATTCTGGGGACGATGAAGCTCAATCCGGAAGGCGAGAATAAGAACCCCAACCGGATCGCCAGCGTCAAGTACGCGGTCGCCGGGCTGCTCTACGTGCTCACGCACGAGCAGAGCATCAAGCTGGCGACGATCACCACTGTGATCGTCGTGATCGTCGGGCTGTGGCTGAACCTCGGCGGGTTCAGTTGGGCGCTGCTGACCTTCGCGCTGGGCAGTGTGTGGATTACCGAGTGCCTGAATACCGCTATCGAAGCCGCTATCGATCTCGAATCGCCTGAGCCGAGCGCGCTGGCGAAGATCGGCAAAGACGTGGCATCGACGGCGGCGCTGGTGAGTTCGATTGTCTTTGTCATCATCGTCGTGCTAATCTTGCTGCCGACTCTACTACAGAAATTAACAGGTTAAGTATGGATTACGAACCACCCACTCCACCGGACGAACAACCGGAACAGCCGGTACCGCCAGAACAACCGCGATCCGAACCACCGCCGGAAGATCCGAATCCGCGCCGGGGCGGCGCGCGCGCGCGTCACGAACGGCGCAAGCAGAACCAACACGCCAAGCCAAGCGTCGCGCCGCGCCAGATTCGCCCGCCGACGCAGTTTACGATGCCGAAGATCCGGATTCCGCGCGGCAGTGGGTTGGTGCTGGGGATTGTGGGGGCGATTGCGTTCGTCGTGCTGGTGGTCTACGTGCTCGGTCAACTGCGGAACAACGGTCCGGAGATCGAGCCAAATGCGCTCTGGTTGGGCACAGAGTGGACGTATGAAACGCGCACGGACGACCAGGTCGCGGCGTTGGTGCAGAAACTACACGACGAGAAGATTGGCACGGTTTATGCGTGGGTGAGTTGGTACAAATACGACGGCACGTGGAACGCCAGCGATCAGTTTGACAATGTCAAGGCGTTCGTGACGCAGTTCAAAACGGCTTATCCGGAATCTAAGCTCTATGGCTGGGTGAGCGTGCCGGTGCAGGATGATACCGGGGCGGCACGCGCCGATTACGCGACATTAGCGCAGCCAGTCGCAGATTTCAGCAAGCAGATCATGGACGACTTCGGTTTTGACGGCATCTTCCTGAACGTCGAAAACGTCTGGGATGGCGATCAGAATTTCCTCGCGCTGCTGCGGGCGGTGCGCTCGACTGTGGGCATGGACACCTCGATCAGCGCGGCGATCCCGCCGGATTGGAGTCCGTCGAACTCGAACATTCCGCTGCCGCCGCTGATGGAACCGGGGACGGAGTGGGCGAAGGATTACAAACAGAGCGTCGCGCTGCTGGTCGATCAGATGGCGGTGATGGCATATAACAGCAGCCTGAGCAGCACCAGCGATTACGCGCAGTGGGTCGCCTATCAGGTCAAGACGTTCGCCATCACTATCGCCGAGTTGAGCACCAGTACCGACTTGGTGATCGGCATTCCGACCTTCGGTGCCGCGCCGCCGGGTCACGATCCGGCGGTCGAGAATATCAACTCGGCGGTGGAAGGAGTTAAGGAAGGGCTGCAGCAGGCGGGCGACGCCGCGCGCTACGTGAGCGGATTGGCGATCTATGCGGAATGGGAGACCGACGATACGGAGTGGAGCGATTTCCAGACCGCATGGCTCAGCACGCAGTAGCTGAATTTCTATGAAGAAGCGCAAACTGCTTGAGAAAATCCTATCCGGCTCGAAGAATGTTCGCTTTGAGGACTTGTTAACTCTACTAGGCGGCTTTGGTTTTGAGTTGAAGCGGACTCGTGGCAGTCATTACGTATTTAAACATCCCGATGTTCCAGCCCTTTTGTCGGTACAGCCAACGTCGAACGGACAAGCAAAGCCCTACCAAGTTCGCCAGTTCCTGACCTTAGTTGAGGAATATAATCTGTCGCTTGACGATGAGGATTAAAAGCGATGAAGGATTACCACATCAATATTTTCTACAGTAACGACGACGAAGCGTACATCGCGGACATTCCTGATCTTAAGTTCTGCTCAGCACACGGAACAACGCCGGAGGAAGCACTGGCGGAAGTGATTATTGCTAGAGACTTGTGGCTGGAAACAGCGCGCGCTGAAGGGTTAGCTATTCCTGAACCCCGCTATCGACCAATTATTTATCAAGTGGGTGTCTAGCTGAAAGGGCGATGCCGTTAAGCATCGCCCTTTTAATTCGCGGGACTACTGCGCGTTGCCGAGTTCCTCAAGGAAGCAGATGGCGGTGTCGATGCCGCGATGGAACATCTCAACCGAATAGTGCTCGTCAGGACCATGCGCGCCGTCGTTGTTCAAGCCATAGCCCATCAGAATGGTGTCGAGTCCGAGTTCGATCTTCAAATCGGCGACGACCGGGATGCTGCCGCCTTCGCGTGCGAAGATCGGCGCGGCGTTCCAACCGCGCTCGTAGGCGCGTACCGCTGCCTGCATCTCCGGTGTATGGAGATCGGCTTGCGCGGGACTGCCAACGCTGAGCAGCTTCAGTTCGCTGTGAACCGTCGGCGGCGTGATTTGAGCGATGTAGGCTTTGACCAATTCGTAAATCTTGCGGGGGTCTTGGTTAGCGACGAGGCGGCAGCTTAGCTTCGCCATTGCTTTGGCGGGCAGGACGGTTTTCGCGCCTTCGCCCGTCCATCCGCTCAGCAAGCCGTTGACTTCCATCGTCGGGCGGGCGCTGATGCGCTCGCGCAGCGTAAAGTCGGCTTCGCCCCACGCCGCCGGGACGCCGGTATCTGCTTTGAGCGTGCTTTCGGAGATGTCCTGCTTGGCGAGGTCTGCGCGTTCCTCGGCAGTCAAGGGCAGCACGTCGTCGTAGAAGCCGGGCACGGCGATACTGTGATCCGGGTTGTGCAGCTTGGAGACGATCTCGACCAACGCCAGCGCCGGGTTGTGAACCATGCCGCCGTAACTGCCGCTGTGCAGGTCGGTGCTCGGTCCCCAAACGTCAAGCTGCATATAGGTTAAGCCGCGCAGGGCGTAGGTGATCGCTGGCTGGTTGATGTCGCGCATCCCGGTATCGGAGATCACGCAGACGTCGGCTTTGAAGCGGGCGGCGTTGGCGCGGATAAAATCGGGAAGATGGAGCGAGCCGACTTCTTCCTCGCCCTCGATCATGTACTTGACGTTGACCGGCGCTTTGCCTTCGGTCGCCAGATACGACTCCAGCGACTTAATGTGGATGAACATCTGACCTTTGTCGTCGGACGAGCCGCGCGCGTAGATCATGCCGTCGCGCTCGACTGGCTCGAACGGCTCGCTCGACCAGCCATCCGCCATGGACGCGGGCTGCACATCGTAGTGCCCGTAGAACAGCACGGTCGGCGCATCCGCGCCCGCGCCGAGCCAGTCGCCGTAGACGACGGGATGTCCGCCGGTCTCCATCAGTTCGACGTGATTGATGCCGATCTGCCGCATCTCGTCGGCGATCCATTCAGCGGCGCGGCGCACGTCGGCGCTGCGATCCGGCTCGGTGCTGATACTGGGGATGCGGATCAGTTCGAACAACTGTTGACGAAAATCCTGCGCGTGATCGCGCGCGTAGTCTCGTGCTGAGGTCATGTTTGATTGCCTTTCACCAAGATTCAGAAGATCGTTTGAGCTTACCGCCAAAGCCTATTTTTTCGTAGAGCCAGTGCCCCTACGAAACCCTAAATTTGGATTAGATGGCGAATACTTCGGCGGCGCTGCGCCAGATCACTTCGCGCTCGGTGTCTTCCGGCGCGAAGGCGAAATAGTAGCCGACCCGGTCGAGCAGTCCCTCATAGCGCGCCTTGACCGCGTGGGCGAGTTCGTCCGGCGGCGCGATGACGGCAAATTCCCGTAGCACGTCGTCGCCGATTAAGCTGCCCATCTCGCCCCAGTTGCCGTGCCGCGCGAGTCCGCTCAAGCGGTCCGCGAGGTCGCCCCAGCCGTGCAGTTCCATGACCGGGCGATAGCTGGGCGTGCTGGCGTAAAAAGCGATCTGCGCCCTTACAGCGGCAGTCTCGGCGGCGTCTTTGCCAGTGACGACGAAGATCGCGCAGCTTAGCGCTACGTCGGCGCGCGTTCGCCCGGTGGCTTGCGCGCCGCGCTCGACGTTGGGGATCACGACCTCGCGCAAATAGCGGACAGTGTGAAACGGATGGACGTGCAAGCCCTGACATAACTCCCCGGCGAGGCGACAGAGATGATCGTTGACGGCGGCGATGTAGATCGGAATGTCGGGGTGCTCAATCGCGCCGGGGTTGAAGAAGGGCGTCATCAGCCGAAAGGCGTAATGCTCGCCGCGATAGCGCAGCGGCGCGTCAGTCTGGAAGCTGTTCCAGATCGCGCGGAGCGCTTCGACGTACTCGCGCAGGCGCGGTGCCGGCGCGCTCCACGTCGTGCTGAAGCGCTTTTCAATGTGCGGCTTGACCTGCGTCCCCAAGCCGAGGATGAAGCGTCCGTTCGACTGGGCGGCTAGATCCCACGCGATCTGTGCCGTGATCATCGGGCTGCGCGGGAAGGCGACGGCAATCGCCGTGCCGAGGTCGATCCGCTCAGTCGCGGCGGCGGCGTAAGTCAGCGGCAGAAAGGGATTGTGCGCCGTCTCGGACGTCCACAAGCCGCTGAAGCCGTAGGCTTCGACCTGCCGGGCAATCGCGGCGGCGGCGTTGAGCTTGGTCGGGAAAATCGTGACATCGAATTTCATCGATAATCCTCAAATAACTGTAGTAGTCCGTCAAGAAGGTTTCTTGTAGTTTAAAGACACCTCACCCCGACCTAACGGTCGTGCCCTCTCCACATTGTGGAGAGGGCGGCTGAGCGGAGCGAAGCGGGTGAGGTCAATCGGTACCTTAGCATATTTTCTTGATGAGGTAGTAGATTTTTCGGCAGATTATAGCGAATTATTCGGCTGCTCATGTTCGGATCAGGCGCTAGGATGCTATAATGTTCATATTCTACGTTAGAAAAGGCTTGCTCGATGCTCGACCAGCCCAACCTCGACAAAATTGACCACGAGCATTTGCTGTCGCTGTACGGCATTATGCGAGCGATGAATTCCAGCCTCGAGTTTGGCGAAGTTTTGAACACGGTGCTGGACTCGGTGATGGACGTGACCGGCGCGCAGCGAGGTTTCCTGATGATCGCGGACGACCAGACCGGTCGCTTGCGGATTCAGGTGGCGCGCACGCTCGACGGCAATCCGGCGGAGGCATCTTACAGCACGACGATTGTCAACGAGGTGGTGGCGACGCGCCAACCGCTGCTGACCAACAATGCCCAGTTCGACACGCGCTACAAAGCCGGACAAAGCATCATCATGAAGGGGCTGCGGGCGATCTTGTGCGCGCCGATGCTGGTCAAGGATCGGCTGGTCGGCGTGGTCTACGTCGATACCTCGATCCGCACCGGCACGTTCAAGGAATCGGATTTGTTTCTGCTGAGTGTCGTGGCGGGGCAGGCGGCGGTCGCCATCGAGAATGCGCGGCTTTACCGGGTCGCGGTCGAGAAGGGGCGCTTGGAGCGCGAATTGCAGATGGCGCGCGAGATTCAGGAGTCGCTGCTGCCGCGCCGGATGCCTCAGCTTCCCGGCTACGAGATTCAGGCGCATTGGCGCTCGGCGCGCGAGGTGGCGGGCGACTTCTACGACGTTTTCCGGCTGTCGGACGACACGATTGGCGTGGTGATCGCGGACGTGTCGGACAAAGGCGCTCCGGCGGCGTTGTTCATGGCGTCGGCGCGCAGCATGATCCGCAGCTATGCGTTTTCCGGCTACACGCCGTTCGAGACGCTCACGCGCACCAACGACATGATCGTCGATGACGCGGGCGATGGCACCTTTGTCACCGTGTATTACAGCCTGCTGCGGCTCGGCGGCTCCGCCATCCACCTCAACGCCGGGCACAATCCCCCCGCCGTCTATCGCTGCAATGGAGGCGAAGTTTTCTTCTTGCCGCGCGGTGGGCGGGCGCTCGGCTGGTTTCCGAATAATCCGCTCAAGCCGATTGAGTTCAAGCTGGAACCCGGCGACGTGATCGTCTACTACACCGATGGCTTGACCGATGCCGAAAACGCGGCGGGCGAGTGTTTTGGCGACTCCCGGTTGGCGCTGGCGCTCACCCTGTGTGGCGATCAATCGGCGGCGGAAATTCTCAGATATCTCGTGGCGGAGGTCGATGAGTTTTGCGGGGATGTCCCCGCATTCGACGATCTGACGCTGTGCGTCGTTCGCTATACCGGCTGATTTAAAGCTAAGGAGACTGCTTTGACCCTGATTCGGAAAATTATCATCGTGCTGGTGGGCTTGTCACTGGCGATTCTGATGTCCGTGCTGTTGGTGAACCCGGATGCGATTGTGGCGCTGGCGCAGAGTCTCGGCAGCACGTCTGCCTTGATCCGGCTGCCGCTGGCGATTTTGATCGACGCTCTGATTTTGGCGGTGCTGACGATACTGGTGCGCGATCCGCGATCCGCCCGCTCCAGCAGCGGCTTGATGGTGAAGGCGCAGGGCGCGATTGCCGACGTGAGCGTCGAGTCGGCGACCGACCGCATTTTGCGCGCGGTGCGCGATGTGCCGGAGGTGCTCAAGGCGACCGCTACGGTCAAGGCGCAGCACGGTAAGGCGGACGTCGATCTCGACGTGATCGTGTCGCGCGCGAGTAAGAGCTTACCGGACAAGCAGAAGGAAATTGATCGCGCACTTCGTCAGGTGATCAACAAGGAACTGGGGTTGCAGATGGCGGGCAAGCCGCGTGTCCACATCCGTATGGACGACGAGCAGAGCCTGCGCCAGCCGCCGGAAGAGGTGCGCCCCGCGCCGCTGCCGAGTGTAACGCCCACGACGAGTGAAGTGGTGATCGCACCGGAACTGCGCGGCGAAGAACCGCTCAAGGTGGAGACGCTCGGTTTCAAAGACACGATGACGGTGCGAGGGGAGGAAGCGGAGGACGACGCTGCCGCTGTGGTTGAGCCAATGCTCGGCGAAACTGAGGCGGATAAGGACTCGGTTACGCCGCAACCGTGATGCGGACAGCATCATTGTGAAATTGGTGTCAAACTGCCCCTTTACAGAAGTGAGGGGCGCGCGTATTATTCTGCCTCGCCGCAGGAGAGCAAGCGGTGGCAGGCGAAAACAGCAGCCTGAAACGCACCTAAACAAACCCGGAAACAATATCCCAAATATCACAAATGAAGTTGAAGAAACTTTGTAGAATGTGACGAAAACGGGGGTTGACGGGGGTAGGGTGGGACTGCTAAGATAGCCGAACCTCAAACGCAGGAACGAGCGCGGGCGAGGATGGCAAGTGAGCGGAAGCGAGCTTGCCCAGAGCGAAAGCGGAAGCGTTTCGCCAGCACCTTAACAATAGCAATGTGCAGACGAAGAGCAACAGTCAACATACGGAGAGTTTGATCCTGGCTCAGGATGAACGCTGGCGGCGTGCTTAACACATGCAAGTCGAACGGACCATTTCGGTGGTCAGTGGCGCACGGGTGAGGAACACGTAGCTGATCTGCCCTCAAGCGCGGGATAACGCCCCGAAAGGGGTGCTAATACCGCATAAGCTCCCGCTTTTTAGAAAAGTGAGAGAAAAGGCGCAAGTCACTTGAGGAGGAGGCTGCGGCCCATCAGGTAGTTGGTGAGGTAACGGCTCACCAAGCCGACGACGGGTAGGGGACCTGAGAGGGTGATCCCCCACACTGGGACTGAGACACGGCCCAGACTCCTACGGGAGGCAGCAGTGAGGAATATTGCCCAATGGACGAAAGTCTGAGGCAGCGACGCCGCGTGGGTGAAGAAGGCCTTCGGGTCGTAAAGCCCTTTTCTAGGTGACGAGTAAAGGACGGTAGCCTAGGAATAAGTCTCGGCTAACTACGTGCCAGCAGCCGCGGTAAAACGTAGGAGGCAAGCGTTATCCGGAGTTACTGGGCGTAAAGCGTGCGCAGGCGGATCGGTAAGTGAGTTGTGAAAGCCTCCGGCTAAACTGGGGGAGGACAAATCAGACTGCCAATCTAGAGTCAGATAGAGGGACGTGGAATTCCGGGTGTAGCGGTGAAATGTGTAGAGATCCGGAGGAACACCAGTGGCGCAAGCGGCGTCCTGGGTCTGAACTGACGCTGAGGCACGAAAGCGTGGGGAGCGAACGGGATTAGAGACCCCGGTAGTCCACGCTGTAAACGATGTCAACTAGATGTCCACCGGGCTACGGTCTGGGGGGTGTCGAAGCTAACGCGCTAAGTTGACCGCCTGGGGAGTACGGTCGCAAGGCTAAAACTCAAAGGAATTGACGGGGGCCCGCACAAGCAGCGGAGCGTGTGGTTTAATTCGAGGCTACACGAAGAACCTTACCTAGGTTTGACATGGGCGTAGTAGGGAACCGAAAGGGGACCGACCTTCGGGAGCGTCCACAGGTGCTGCATGGCTGTCGTCAGCTCGTGTCGTGAGATGTTCGGTTAAGTCCGAAAACGAGCGCAACCCTCGGGTCTAGTTACAAGTGTCTAGACCGACTGCCCGCGAGAAGCGGGAGGAAGGTGGGGATGACGTCAAGTCAGCATGGCCTTTATATCTAGGGCTACACACACGCTACAATGGGCGGTACAGTGGGTTGCGAAGTCGCGAGGCGGAGCCAATCCTAAAAAGCCGTTCGTAGTTCGGATTGCAGGCTGCAACTCGCCTGCATGAAGCCGGAGTTGCTAGTAACCGCAGGTCAGCCATACTGCGGTGAATACGTTCCCGGGCCTTGTACACACCGCCCGTCACGTCATGGGAGTTGGTCACGCCTGAAATCGGTCAGCTAACCGCAAGGGGGCAACCGCTGAAGGCAGGGCTGATGACTGGGACGAAGTCGTAACAAGGTAGCTGTACCGGAAGGTGCGGCTGGATCACCTCCTTTCTAGGAAAAGCGACAGCGACGTCGAGAGACAGACTGTCAAAGCAAGAAAACGAGTGCGAAGAGTGCTCGTGTCAACGTACAACCAACAAGCACGGACAGACGTCCTGTGCTGACTGCTCTACTTTTCGTCGCACATTGCTGTTGTTAAGGGAAGTTATAATCGTTGACAAATCCTTAGTGGTTTGCTACGATAAATGACACGATATGAGCATAATTCTCGGAGAGAGAACTAGTTGGGTCTACGGAACGCTTTGCTCTAAACTGAATAAGTTTTGACAAGGTATATCTGTTTAGCCATCTAGACAGCCCGGTATACCGGGCTGTTTTGTGCAAGGCACCTGAACAAGCGAGGCGATAGTTCACCCGGTCGGCGGGCACAAGCGCGAGTTTGTGGACGGCGACGAGGGGAAATATCCCCGACCAGCAGCGAGCCTTTCGAGGCTCGTGAGCGGGCGAATGCTATAGCATTCGCCAAGCAAAGACGTCAGTCTTTGCCGGCACCTTAACAATCACAGAAGAAGCAGTAACGAGTAATCAAACACACGCAAGAGGATCCGATTCTCCGTATCACAGTAACAAAGCAATTAAGAGCACACGGAGGATGCCTTGGCGTCAAGTGCCGAAGAAGGACGTGGTACACTGCGAAAAGCGTTGGCGAGCCGTGTGCAGGCGCAATAGCCAACGATGTCCGAATGGGGAAACCCAGCGTGATGAACTCACGCTATCCCGCGAGGGAGGGGAACCGGGTGAACTGAAACATCTAAGTAGCCCGAGGAAAAGAAAAGAATTCTGCGAGTAGTGGCGAGCGAAAGCGGAACAGCCCAAACCGTTCACTTCGGTGAGCGGGGTTGTAGGTCTACCATAAGGGATCGCAAGGCGAGCCGAATGCTCTGGGAAGGGCAACGACACAGGGTGAGAGTCCCGTAGGCGAAGTTGAGCGAAACTGGGTAGTAACCTGAGTACCACAGAGCACGCTAACTCGGTGGGAAACTGGGAGGACCACCTTCCAAGGCTAAATACACTTGACGACCGATAGTGAACCAGTACGGTGACGGAAAGGTGAAAAGAACCCCGGCGAGGGGAGTGAAATAGAATCTGAAACCGTGTGCTTACAAACGGTCAGAGGGGCTTCGTGCCCTGATGGCGTGCCTTTTGGAGAATGAGCCAGCGAGTTAATGGCGGTGGCAAGCTTAAGGGAGCGACACCCGGAGGCGGAGCGAAAGCGAGTCTGAATAGGGCGACAAGTTGCCGTTATTAGACACGAAACCAGGTGAGCTACCCATGGTCAGGGTGAAAGTCCGGTGACACGGACGGGAGGCCCGAACGCACCTCTGTTGCAAAAGTGGGCGATGAACTGTGGGTAGGGGTGATATGCCAAACGAACTTGGAGATAGCTTGTTCTCTCCGAAATCGCTTTAGGGCGAGCGTGGCGCGATGACTAACGGAGGTAGAGCACTGACTGGGCTAGGGGGCGTTAAGCTTACCGAACCCAATCAAACTCCGAATGCCGTTAGGGAAGCGCTGCAGTCGGACTACGGGAGATGAGTTTCGTGGTCGAAAGGGAAAGAGCCCAGACCCCCAGTTAAGGTCCTCAAATTCTAGCTAAGTGGGAAACGATGTGGTCGTGTTGAGACAGCCAGGAGGTTGGCTTAGAAGCAGCCACCCTTAAAAGAGTGCGTAACAGCTCACTGGTCGAACGCGACTGCGCGGAAAATGTAACGGGGCTTAAGCTAGGTACCGAAACTAGGGACTTGATTGAACTTCGGTTCAACAAGTGGTAGGAGAGCGTCCCGCCAGCGGTGAAGGCGTATCGGCAAGGTACGTTGGAGTGGGCGGGAGTGAGAATGCTGGCATGAGTAGCGAGAATAAGGTGAGAACCCTTATCGCCGAATGTCTAAGGTTTCCGACGGAAGGTCAGTCCGCGTCGGGTTAGTCGGGCCTAAGCCGAGGCTGAAAAGCGTAGGCGATGGACAACCGGTTAATATTCCGGTACCGAATGATGGGAGTGTGTGCTGAAAGGCTTGGGAAGGCTCAGCCCCTGAGTGGATGGGGGTGGCAAGCGGTTAACGGCCGTGACGCCGGGCATTATGCCAGAAGTGAGCGGCACCTAGGTCCAAGAAAAGCGGTGCACATGTTGAAAATCATTCGCCCGTACCTCAAACCGACACAGGTAGACGAGTAGAGGATACTAAGGCGAACGGGAGAACTCGGGCTAAGGAACTCGGCAAAATAGTCCTGTAACTTCGGGAGAAGGGACGCCCACGCAAGTGGGTCGCAGTGAAAGGGCTCTATCGACTGTTTACCAAAAACACAGGTCTCTGCAAACGCGCAAGCGGACGTATAGGGGCTGACACCTGCCCAGTGCCGGAAGGTTAAGAGGAGGGGTTCACGCTCTGAATTGAAGCCCCGGTGAACGGCGGCCGTAACTATAACGGTCCTAAGGTAGCGAAATTCCTTGTCGGGTAAGTTCCGACCCGCACGAAAGGTGTAACGAGTGGAGCGCTGTCTCAGCCCGAGACCCGGCGAAATTGAAGTACGTGTGAAGATGCGCGTTACCCGCAGCAGGACAAAAAGACCCCATGGAGCTTTACTGTAGCTTGTCATTGCGTTAGGGTTGCACTTGTGTAGGATAGCTGGGAGGCAGAGAAGCTGGGGCGTTAGCCTCGGTGGAGCCGACGGTGAAATACCAGCCTGGTGTGACTTTGGCCCTAACTTGGCTTCGGCTGAGGACAGTGGCAGGTGGGCAGTTTGACTGGGGCGGTCGCCTCCTAAACAGTAACGGAGGCGTTCAAAGGTGGGTTCAGGCTGAATGGAAACCAGCCATAGAGTGCAAAGGCAAAAACCCGCTTGACTGCAAGGCCAACGCGCCGAGCAGAGACGAAAGTCGGACTTAGTGATCCTACGGCTCAGAGTGGAATGGCCGTAGCTTACCGGATAAAAGCTACCCTGGGGATAACAGGCTAGTCTTGCCCAAGAGTTCACATCGACGGCAAGGCTCGGCACCTCGATGTCGGCTCATCACATCCTGGGGCTGGATAAGGTCCCAAGGGTTGGGCTGTTCGCCCATTAAAGTGGTACGTGAGCTGGGTTCAGACCGTCGTGAGACAGGTCGGTCTCTATCCGCTGTGGGCGTTGGGAGTTTGAGAGGATCTGCCCCTAGTACGAGAGGACCGGGGTGGACGGAGCGCTCGTGTATCGGTTGTCGCGCCAGCGGCACTGCCGAGTAGCGATCTCCGGAGCAGATAACCGCTGAAAGCATCTAAGTGGGAAACTGACCTCAAGATGAGACTCCCCATCTCGAAAGAGAGTAAGACCGCTCGAAGACGACGAGCTTGATAGGCTGGCGGTGGAAGCGCAGCAATGTGTGGAGCCAACCAGTACTAATGGTCGAGGGCTTTGTTAAAGTGATGCGGGGAAGCGGGCACTCTTGTGGAGTGACTGAGCAACTCGGAAACTGCGAAAACTGTGATTGTAAAAGCTGCGTGTCTGAGAAAGACGGGCAGACTATGTTGGTGACTAAAGCGGTGAGGGTCCACCCGGTTCCATCTCGAACCCGGTCGTTAAGCTCGCCAGCGCTGATGGTACTGCCCGGGCGACTGGGTGGGAGAGTAAGCCGTTGCCAACATAGTCTACCCGTCTTTTTTTGCTTTCCCCCCTGCATCACAACCCTAATCTAACGTCAATTATGGATAAGTGACCCCACTCTGACCTCACTTGGCTGCGTTTTGGATTCCAACGAAGTTGGGCGACTACCCGACTTTACGCAGTGGAGAGGAGGCTGGGGGATGAGGTTGTTTTCCCTCAACGCGCTAATCCATAATTCACGTTAATCCACAAAATTGAACCTAAGCTTTCCGTGTATACTTATAACAAAGCATGTTTCTCTAGTGATAGGGTTCGCTCGTGACAGAAAATCCGCTTGCACAATCCTCTGAAGACTTGATGATCGTCTACGTTGCTGGCAGTGAACCGGAAGCTTACATCGTCGTGGGTAGGCTGGAAAACGAGGGCATTGCCGCTTTCGTCAGCCAAGAACCGGCGGGCAGAGCTTATGGAATCAGCATCGGCGAAATGGGCAATGTCAAAGTCGTCGTTCGCGCAGATGACTATGACGCTGCCAAAGCCATCCTTGATGAAGATGTCGAAGAGGATGATGACGACGAAGACTACGACGACGATGACGACGATGATCTGCTCGATCCGTACGGCGAAGCAGATGATGATGACGACGACTACGACGACGACGATGATGACGATTATGACGACGATGACGACGAATAATACGCTGACCGCTGTGCCGGGGATTCGCGTCGGTCACGCGACTGACCTCGATGCGATCACCGGCTGCACGGCGATCATCTGCCCGCCGAACACGGTCGGCGGGGTGGACGTGCGCGGCGGCGCGCCGGGTACGCGCGAGATCGCGCTGCTCGATCCGCTGCGGAATGTCCAGCACGTCAACGCGGTCATGCTCTCTGGCGGCAGCGCCTATGGCTTGGCGACCGCCGACGGCGCGATGCGCTATCTCGAAGCCAACGGTATCGGCTACACTACGCGGACGGGGCATCTGGTGCCGATTATCCCGGCGGCGATCTTATTTGACCTCGCCATCGGGCGCGGTGACGTACGCCCGACAGCGGAGATGGGCTATGCTGCCTGCGCCGCCGCGACCACTGATCCGGTGGAGCGGGGCAGCGTCGGCGCGGGAACCGGCTGCCAGATCGGGGCGATGCTGGGTAAGGAACTCGCCACCAAAACGGGCATCGGCTCGGCGAGCGTCGATCTGGGCGACGGTTTGGTGGTCGCGGCGCTGTTCGCGGTCAACGCCGTCGGCGATGTGGTCGAGGAAGATGGGCAGATCATCGGCGGACTGCGCAATCCCGAAGGCGGATTTGTCGGGATGTTGAACGCCTTCCGGATGATGCCGCGCATTCCCGCGCCGGTAGCCGAAAACACGGTGATCGGCGTGGTGGCGACCAACGCCCGCTTGAGCAAGGTCGAGGCGAACAAAGTCGCGCAGATGGCACACGACGGTCTGGCGCGGGCGGTGCGCCCTGCTCATACTATGTATGATGGCGACACGATCTTCGCGCTGGCGACCGGCGAAATCCCCGCTGACGTGAACCTGATCGGCGCATTCGCGGCTGAAGTGACCGCCGCTGCTATCCGCGACGGCGTGCGATCCGCTAGCGGCTTGGGCGGCGTGCGCATATGGTCTGAGCGTTAAGAATATTAAGAAAGATTCCGTTTAGCCTTAAACGCGACTTAGTAATGGCTTGATATTCTTAACCCCGGGTAACCCATAAAAGATCGAGGAAGCGATGGCAAAGGTACTCATCGTCGAAGATGAAGAAACGCTGGCTCGGAACCTTGCCGATAAGCTGCGCGGCGAAGGCTTCACCGTTTTCACCGCCGGGGATGGCGAAGATGGGCTGGAGAAGATACGCGGGGAACACCCCGATCTGATCGTGCTGGACATCATGCTGCCGAAGCTCGACGGCTTGAGCCTGTGCCGCATGGTGCGGCGCGACCCGGCAACTTCCCACATCCCGATCATCATGCTGACGGCGCGCGGCACCGAGGTTGACAAGATCGTCGGGCTGGAGAGCGGCGCGGACGACTACGTGGTCAAACCGTTCGCCTTGGGTGAATTCCTCGCGCGCGTGCGTGCCGTCATGCGGCGCGCGCCCGGTCGTCCGGCGCTGCAAGACGAGTTGAACTCGGACGACTTGCGGCTCAGCCTCACCAGCCGCCGGCTGTTCAAAGGCGAAGGGGTGATCGCGCTGAGCAACAAGGAGTTCGACCTGCTGGCGGAATTGATGCGCAACCGCAACGTCGTCCTCTCGCGCGACCTGATCCTGACCAAAGTCTGGGGTTATGATTATTTCGTGGACAAGCGAACTGTAGATGTCCATATCCGCTGGCTCCGCGAGAAAATCGAGGACGATCCATCGAATCCCAAGCGGATCGTCACTGTGCGCGGAGTCGGGTATCGCTTTGAAGGTTAGGACGTTGGGCTGGCGCTTCGCCACGCCCAAGGAGGCGTATGGCTTTTACCAATACGGTTGACCACGAGCAGAAGCTCGAACAGCTTCGCCAGACCATGACCGAGCGCGAGCGCGAACTCCAAACGTTGCAGCGCACGCTCGGCGAGCAGGAAGCGGCGCTCGGCTCGCTGAAACAAGAAGTGACTCAGCGTGAGCGGGCGTTGGTGACGCTTCAGCAGTCGCTCGAAATTCAGGACGATACGCTGCTGACGCTAAAACAAGCGATTGATGAGCACGAAAGCGCCCTCGAAACGCTGCGGGCTGCCGAGCAAACCGAACTGCTTGACGGTGATGAGCGCAGCCCCGACTACAAGATCGCGCTGGCGCTGACGTTGGCGAATGGCGCCTACGAAGCGTTGATGGTGGTGGATGCCGAGACGCGCGTGATCGCCAGCAATGCCAGCGCCGAGACGCTGTTTAACGCGCCCGGTTTGGTCGGGCAGATGCTCAGCGACGCGACCGGCATCCCTGAACTTGAGACGATGGTCGTGGACGCGCTGGCGAACGAGGAAGAGTCTTACGAGGAGCAGCTCACCTTCGACAAGCACTTTTATCGTGTGCGGACGCAGGTGATCCGCCGCGAAGGCAACTTGTTCATCGGGCTGGCGCTGCAAGACGTGACCGAATTGGTACGGCTCAACCGCGCGCGCCGGGATATGGTCGCCAACATCTCGCACGAGCTGCGCACGCCGATTGCCAACATCCGCCTGATCATCGACAGCCTGTTTCACGAGCAGGACAAGCCGAAGCGCAAGCAGAGCACGACGGCGCTGCGGGCGATTGCGCGCGAAACCGACTCGCTGCTGTGGCTGGTGCAAGAACTGCTCGACCTCTCGATGATCGAGTCGGGGCAGGCGATCCTGCGGATGATCGAGATGCCGATCACGGACATCGTGACCGAATCGATTGAGCGCGTCGAAGATCAAAGCGACGCCAAAGAGATCGAGATCATCAACGAGACGCCCGCCGACGTGCAGGTGCTCGCCGATGGAGATCAAGTCCGGCGCGTGCTGATCAACCTGATCCACAACGCGATCAAGTGGTCGCCACCGGGAGAGAAGATCCTCGTCCGCGCCGAAAACAGCGGCGACGAGGTGATCGTCAGCGTGCTCGACAGTGGACCGGGCGTGCCGGAAGAATTCCGCGAGCGCATCTTCGAGCGCTTCTACCAGCTTGATCCGTCGCGCTCGGCGGGCGAGGGGACGGGCTTGGGCTTGGCGATCTGCCGCCACATCACCGAGGCACACGGCGGGCGCATCTGGGTCGAGAACAACGACGAAGGCACCAACGGCATCGGCGGCTGCTTCAAGTTCACGCTGCCCGCCGCCGAACCTATCGACGAGTAATCCAGCGCCAATTCACCGCCAAGACGCCAAGAAGAGGAGTATTCCTTCCTTCGCGTTCTTGGCGTCTTGGCGGTTCAATCCGCTTGTTAAGACCAATCAAGTTCTAAAGCCCCCGGCATTGATTCGTGCTATAATTACGCTATAACTGAACAAGCAACCTTCGGGGCAGGGTGTAATTCCCGATCGGCGGTGGGGCGATGGCAATCTTAGATTGCGTGTCGTCAAGCCCGCTACCCGTGTCATCGATCTCGTAATCCGCTCGTCGGGTTGGTCGATGCGTCGCAGGCGCTATGCCTGTGCCGGTGGATCTGGTCAAATTCCAGAGCCGACAGTGATAGTCTGGATGGAAGAAGGGATGCGGCAGCAGGCGCGAGCTGGATGGTGAGTCCAGCGGTTTACTTTGCGTTACGTGCTGCCGACACCGGCTTGGTGGCGAAACGACGTTCACGTCCAAGGGCGTGGTGTCCGTTTTCGCTATCTTTTCCAAGCGCCCCGTTGGTTTAGACAATGGGGTGATTTTCAATGCAGGCAAACGTGATCTATCGAAATCTACGACAGCAGGTGCAGCAGCGTGCGCCGTCCGTTCGTATTGTCGCACCGATTCTGGTGTTGCTGCTGATTCTCGCCGTATGGCAGGGCGTCACGATGCTGAAACTCTATCCGGAGTTCATCATCCCGACGCCGCGCTCGGTTGTCGAGCGCTTCTTCACCGTACTCGGCGACGGTCGGCTGTTGTTGCATACGTGGACGACAACCTCGCAAATGCTGGTGGGACTCGCGCTCGGCTTGAGCATCGGGATTCTGCTCGGCTACGGGATGGCGAAAAGCCGCGCGCTCGAAGATGCGCTCTCGCCGCTGGTGCTGGCGTTCCAATCGACGCCGGTCGTCGCCTACGCGCCGCTGCTGGTGATCTGGTTCGGCAGTGGTCCAACCAGCAAGGTGATCACCAGCGCGCTGATCGTCTTTTTCCCGATGCTCATGAACACGATTGTCGGCATTCGTACCGTGCCCGTCTCTTTGCGCGAACTGATGCGCTCGCTGCGGGCGTCGCGCTGGCAGACGTTCGCTCAACTGGAAGTCCCGGCGGCGCTGCCGGTGTTGTTCGGCGGCTTGAAAGTCAGCGTCGTGCTGGCGGTGATCGGCGCGGTAGTCGGCGAGTTCGTCAGTTCCGACGCGGGACTTGGCTACCTGATCAACCGGGCGCGCTACGACTACGATACGCCGCTGGTGGTCGTGGCGATCCTGATGCTGGCGTTTATCGCGCGGCTGATGTACGGGATCGTCGCGCTGCTGGAGCGGCGGACGCTGAGGTGGCAGATGCGCCAGCGCAAGTGGTGAAGCCGTGCGGAGACATTGTCGTATGGGCGTAATATATTACGCCCACAGGCATCAATTTAAGGATCGTTATGCCGTTCGCCCGATGCTCGAAGCATCGGGCTAGCAGCAAAAAGCCTGCTGAAGCTGCTCTGTTGCAAACATATTGTGCTCTACTCATAAAATAAGCAACCGATCTGCTTTTGCACTCTCCCCTCCCTGAATTCGGGGAGGGGAAGCGAGCGCAGCGAGTGGGGGTGGGGTCAAAGTGCCGATCTTTGCAACAAAGCCTGCTGAAGCTGCTCTGTTGCAAACATATTGTGCTCTACTCATAAAATAAGCAACCGATCTGCTTTTGTCACTCTCCCCTCCCTGAAGTCGGGGAGGGGAAGCGCGCGTAGCGCGCGGGGGTGGGGTCAAAGTGCCGATCTTTGCAACAGAGCAGCTGAAGCAGACTCCATAGCCGCCTTCAGGCGGCTTGGTTTCTCGTAGCCGGAGGTTTTGAACCTCCGGCGGCGCAGCGAGAAATGCTCGGTAAACTGCTTAACTTGATGTGAATGGGCGTAATATATTACGCCCATTCACGAACGTCGCAGATTGTTAGGCTTAGATAGTTCATCGTACTCGATAGAGAGGATAAGTATGGCTCGCAAATTTGTATTGGTGATCGCGCTGCTGTTGTTGAGTGTCGTCGGCGTGCAGGCGCAGACCGCGACCCACGACATCACGTTCTTCTTGACCTACATTCCCAACGTCCAGTTTTCGCCGGTTTACGTGGCGATGGAGCAGGGCTACTTCGCCGACGCGGGTATCAACGTCACGCTGCAAAATGGCGACGAACCGGAC
This sequence comes from uncultured Chloroflexia bacterium, assembly GCA_963848465.1. GTDB lineage: Bacteria > Chloroflexota > Anaerolineae > Aggregatilineales > Phototrophicaceae > Flexifilum. The sequence goes on from CAWKDY010000015.1 coordinate 23,599, forward strand.
GGCGTCAACTTGATCGCGGCGAACCAACTCCAATTCGGGCTGGCGAGCGGCGAGCAGGTGATCTCGGCGCGGGCGCAGGGACGCCCGGTCGAGTTCGTCTATGAGTGGTTTCAGCAGTACCCGGTTGGCATCGTCGTCACCGACGACAGCGGAATCAAAACGCCCGCCGACTTCAAAGGGCAGAAGATCGGCATTCCCGGCTTGTTTGGCGCATCCTACACCGGCGCGATTGCGCTGCTCGCCGCCAACGGCTTGACCGAGCGCGACGTTCAGTTGGATACGATTGGCTTCAACGCGCCGCAGGTCTTCTGCGTCGGTGCGGTCAAGGCGGCGGTGGTCTACGTCAATAATGAGCCGCTGCAAATTCAGAACTTGATCGACAACGGCGACTGCGGCAGTGTGACCGGCATCACCGTGTTCCCGGTCGCCGCCGCCGCCGATATGGTTTCGAACGGCATCGTCACCAACGAGGAGACTATCGCCACCGATCCCGAGTTGGTGCGAGCCTTCGTCGCCGCTTTCGATCACGGGCTGCGCGAGACGATCAACAATCCGGCGCAAGCCTATCTGCTCAGCGCACCCTACATCGAGGGGCTGCCGCTGCCGGACGATTTTAAAGCCGCCCTGACCCGCGAGGCGGACGCGACGGCGGGTTTCTGGTATGCCGTCCCGCACCCGACGCGCGAGTCGATGCGGCAGTCGCGCGCTGACCTGCTCGACCGCCTGAAGCAGTCCTTCGATTCGACGACGCTGCTGCAATTCGAAGTGCTGCTGAGTTCGATTAACATGTGGGACGCCGATCAACTGGGTTACACCGATCCGCAGTCGTGGCAGGTGACGGCGGACACGCTGGTGCAGATGGGGCTGCTCGATACCGCGCCCGACCTGAGCGGCGCTTATACCAACGACTTCCTGCCGAATGCGGTCGCAACGACCGCACCATGAGCGCGCAGATTGGTGTCCGCGGCGTGACGGTCGTCCAGACTGCGCCCGACGGCGGCGCGCTGCCGGTCTTGGGTCCGCTCACCTTCACGCTTGCGGCGGGGCAGTTCGTCTGTCTGGTGGGGCAGAGCGGCGGCGGCAAAAGCACGCTGATCCGCGTGCTGGCGGGGCTGGTCGCGCCGACGCGCGGCGAAGCGCTGCTCGCCGACGCACCGATCCGCGAACCGTCGCGGCGGGTCGCGCTGATGTTTCAGGACGCCAACCTGATGCCGTGGCGCACGGTGATCGACAACATCGCGCTGCCGCTGGAAATGGCGGGCGTGGCGGCTGCTGCCCGGCACGAGGCGGCGAGCCAACTGCTGCCCCGGCTCGGCTTGGCGGAATTCGCGCTGGCGTACCCCGGCGAGCTTTCCGGCGGGATGGCACAGCGCGTCGCCCTTGGTCGCGTGCTGATCCAGCGCCCGGACGTGCTGCTGCTCGACGAGCCGTTCGGCGCGCTCGACGCGATGACTCGCGAGCAGGTCAGCATGGATTTGCTCAACCTGTGGGAGCAGGAACGGCAAACGGTGTTGATGGTCACTCACGACATTAATGAGGCGGTCTGGTTGGCGGATCGCGTGCTGGTGATGAGTCGCCGTCCGGGGCAGATCATCGCCGACATCGACGTAGCGCTGCCGCGTCCGCGCCAGCTCGGCGACACCTACAGCGACCAGTTCGGGCAAATTGCCCAGCAGGTGCGCGCCAACATCACGCGGTCGTAGGGAAAAGAAAAGACTTAACGCAAAGGCGCAAAGGACAAAAGAAAGATGCAAAGGGAAGATAAGGTGTTCTTCTTTGCGCTTTTTCCTTGTCCCTTTGCGTCTTTGCGTTGTGCTTTTATCTTGGGCTGGTAGTCTTCGTCTTGCCTCTCGATTCGCGTTAGTATCCCCGGCGACTTAGCGACACAGGACAAGGATACAGACGATGTTCGACGTTGAAGCGGTACGCGCCCAGTTCCCGGCATTGCAGCGAGTGGTCGATGGCGTTCACCCGATCTATTTTGACAACCCCGCCGGGACGCAGGTTCCGCAGCGCGTGATCGACGCCGTGACGGGCTACTACACGCAGATGAATGCGAATTCCGGTGGCGCCTTCGCGACCAGCGCCGCCACTGACGCTCTGGTTCAGCGGACGCGTGCAAAGCTCGAGCGTTTCCTCAACGCCCCTCGCGATGACGAGATCGTAATTGGCGCGAACACCACGACCCTCAATTTCGCTCTCAGTCGCGCGCTGGCGCAGACTCTCCAACCGGGCGACGAAATCGTGCTCACACGGATGGATCACGACGCGAACGTCTCGCCGTGGCTGCGGATCGCCGAAGATCGCGGCTTGCTGGTGCGCTGGACGGACATCATCGAGCCGGAGTGTATGCTCGACCTGAACAGCCTCGAAGCGGCGCTGACCGAGCGCACCAAGATCGTCGCGACCGTTCACGCCTCGAACGCCGTCGGCACGATCAACCCGGTCGTGCAGATCGCCGAGATGGCGCACGCGGCGGGCGCGCTGTACGTCGTAGACGCGGTGCAGAGCGCGCCGCACATCCCCATCGACGTGCAGGCGATTGGCTGTGACTTCCTGCTGTGCTCGTCGTACAAGTTTTTTGGTCCGCATCAAGGCATCATGTGGGGGCGTTACGATCTGCTGGCGAGCCTACCCGCCTATAAAGTTCGCCCGGCGCACGACGAGCCGCCGCATCGCTGGGAAACCGGGACGGCAGCCTTTGAGCTGATCGCCGGAGTGGGGGCGGCGGTCGATTACCTCGCCGGTCTCGGCGGGACGGTGGCGCTGATCCCCTATGAGCGCGAGTTAGTCGCCCACTTGATCGAGGTGCTGCAAGGCTTCGACGACGTGGCGATCAGCGGGATCACCGATCCGGCGCATTACGCCAATCGCGTGCCGACGGTGGTTTTCAGCCACGCGCGCTATACGCCAGCGCAGGTCGCACAGCGGCTGGCAGCCGAAAATATCTACGTTTGGGATGGCAACTACTACGCGGTCGAGATCATGCGGCGGCTGAACAAGCCGGACGGCATGGTACGGGTCGGCTTGGCGCACTACAACACCCACGCCGAGATCGACCGCTTCGAGGCAGCGATGCGAAAGCTGTAAGAAATCCGTGAGGTAGGGGCGAGGCACGCCTCGCCTTTCTTGATGTATCTAGAGGTTAAGCATTATCCCTTCGAGACCACCGAGGCAAGCTGAGCGCTGATCAGTTCGAGCAGCATAACCTGCTGCTGGGTGATTGTCCCCGGCTGATCGTTGCAGGCGGCGATCACCCCGTAGCGGCTGGTTGTGCCGACCGGAACGCAGACCACCGCGCCGAGCCGTCCCAGTTTGACCAGCGGATGGTTGGGTTCATCGCTGGGCGCGGCGATCTGGCTCTGCCCGGTTTTGGCGACCCAGCCGATTAAGTCGGACTCGGTGGCGGTGCGCGGCGCGACTGCCTGAATCGCCGCCGGACCTTCCTGTGCCTTGAGCGAAAGTTGCAGCGGCTCAAGAGTGTCAATGCGGTAGAAGGCGACGTAATCATAGCCGAGGTCTTGGCAGGCGCTGATGGCGGTTTCCAGCTTGCCAATCTCTCCGGCTGCTTTGCGCAGTTTCTTGGCGACCTCGCGGATGGGCGGCATCACGTCGGCGCGCAGGGTCTCTAGGCGCCGGTCGGACATCAAGCGGTTGATCCGCCGAGCGAGGTCGTCGTCGCTGAACGGATCGGTGCTGATGTCGTCGGCTTGACCGGGCAGGGCGAAGTCCGCTGCTTCGTCGACCAGCACGATCAGCAGGCGCGGGTAGGTCGTCCGCAGATTGCTGACGAGTTCGAGCGTTCCCTCGAAAGCTTCGTCGAGCACGATCAGATCGACGTGCTTTTCCTTGTCGGCGAGCAGCGCTAGCGCGTCGGTGGTTGTGGTGGTCACGTCGAGGCGAAATTCCTCGTGGGTTGAAAGTTGACTGAAATAGCGGCGTGCTTTGTCCGGGCACACTGCGATCAGGATGTCGGTGTAAGCCAAGCGCTTAAACCCCCTATTTGCCGGTTCGCTTCCAGAGCATTGTAGCAGATTACGCGACGGCGTTGGCGGTCGCCAGCGTTAGTAAAATCAACTGGCGGATGCCGGACGCGACCGGATTTACCTCGATGTACTCATCGAGGCGATGCGCATTGCCGCCGTAGGTGATGCCGATGGTCACGGTGGGGCAGCCCTCCGAGAGCGAGACGTTGCCATCGGTGCTGCCGGTTTCGAGCGTGCCGCGCAACCCGATCTGCCGGAGCACTGCCAGCGATCGCTTGACTAGCGGGTGATCCGGTGAGATGTAGCCCGCCGGACGATCTCCGACCACCTCAATGCTGAAGGCGACTTCCTTGCTGCTGACGGCATCGATCTCGCGGCGGACGTACTGCTCTAAGGTGGCGAGCGCGCCGCGTTCCTCCGAGCGCATGTCCAGCCACAGCGACGCCGAAGTCGCAATCGAATTGATCGACTGCCCGCCCTCGATCAAGCCGATGTTGTAGGTCGTGCGCGGCGTTTGCGACACCGGCAGCGCGGTGATCCGCGCGCCGAGCTGGATCAGGCTGTGAATCGCGCTGGCGCGACCAAAATGCAGCCAACTATGTCCGCCCGCCGTCTGTGCTGTGATCTTCAGGCGACGCACCGCGATTCCGGCGTGATAGACGTGCCCCAGCGCCAAGCCCTCGACGTTGATCACGCTGTGGACAAGTGGTTTTAAGCGGGCAAACGCCGCGCGCATCCCACCGAGATCGCCAAGCCCTTCTTCGCGCACCGGCGCGACGATCCACAGATCACAGTCCGGCGTGATCCCGGCGCGCTGCAAGCCAGAGACCAGCGCCAGCAGCCCGGCAACGCCGATGCTGTTATCGCCCAAGCCCGCGCCGCAAACTTTGTCGCCGTCTCGACGGATGCTGAGGTTGGTCTCGGCGGGAAAGACGGTATCGGTATGCGCCGAGATCATCACGCCCGGTTGCTGGCGTTGACGTCCCGGCAGCAGCCCGTAGACGTTGTGCAGGTGGTCGATTTCGACCTGCTGAAGATGAAGCGCGCGAAAGGCGGCGGCGACGTGTTCGGCGCGTAAGCGCTCGGCGAAAGTCGGGGCGGGGATTTGCTGAATTGCGATTGCCTGCTCAACCGTCCATGCGGCGAGGTCGGTGAGCCATGTCCAGTGGATACTTTGGTCTAGTTTTTCGATCAATCGGGTTGCACCTGAAATCATTGACGCAGACTTTATGTTCCCGAGAGATTACCTCAAGATGGGCAGTTTGGGCAGGGCGACGTGTTAAGAACGCTTGCTCTACCTTTAAACAAGGCTATAATGTCCACTTCAAAGCATCGTTCGATTGTCGGAGGGGTGGCGTGGCGCGTATACTGATCATCGAACGCACCGGGGCATTTTCGGATGCCTTAAAGAAGCGCTACGACGTGACGACTGTTTCGAGCGGCAAGCAAGCGCTGGCGCTCAATCCACATGGCGATTATGCCGTGGTGGTGCTCGATGCGATCTCGATGCGCACTCCGGGCGAGCGCATCGCGCGGCAGTTGAAAGAGGGCATGGCATCAACGCCCTTGATCCACCTGCATCCCGGTCCTAAAGACACCGCCGACAGCCCGGCGGACGTCATCCTCTTTCTGCCATTTACCGCGCGCAAGATCAGCAACAGCATTCAACGCTTGTTACAGCGTGTCGGCGACGATCAAGTCGTCGCTTGCGGTCCTTTTTCGGTGAATTTATCGCGCCGGGTATTGGTCGCCAACGGGCAGGAAACCGCCTTGACGCCCAAGCTCGTCCAATTGGTCGAGACTTTCTTCCGGCATCCCGACGAAACGCTGGATCGCAAAATGTTGATGGAGCGGGTGTGGAATACGTCGTATCTGGGCGATACCCGGACGCTCGACGTTCACGTCCGCTGGATTCTGCCGTGTGATCGAGGCAAACCCGAGCAAGCCGCACTTTCTCAAAACGGTGCGCGGGGTCGGCTACCGGTTGGAGTTAACCGCGTCGGAGCCAGCCCCAGAATCTTCCCCACTAACATTACAAGAAGCGTAAAACCTTAATCACAACAAAAAGCCAGCTTAACAAGCTGGCTTTGTCGTTAAAAGAAAGGACTGCGTTTATTGAGCGGTCTTGAGGGTGTTCAACTGCTTCATCAAGCGGCTCTTACGACGCGCGGCATTGCGCGGGTGAATGACGCCCCGGCTGGCTGCCTTGTCGAGGTCGATGATCGCCTCACGGGTGGCGACTTCGGCGGCTTTCAATGTGCCAGCTTCAATCGTCGTTCGCGCCTTCTTGACGAAGGTACGGGTGCGGCTGCGAAAAGCACGGTTGTAGTCGCGGCGTTTGTTGGTCTGGCGGATGCGCTTGAGCGCGGATTTGTGATTTGCCATAACTTGTCGGCGGCGACCAGCGCCGCTTACTCCTCTCGTAAAACGGTCTTCGGGAATAGTGCATCATTTTAGCATACGCTAGGGCGACCTGTCTAGCTTCGATCAGGTCAAGATTACGAACATGACCAAGCTGCCCACGCCAATGTTGAGCAGAATCAACACGATCAGGGCGAGTGTGAGCAAAATCGGCGTGCGTTCGCGCGTGCCGGGGAGCCGCGTTGGGGCGATCTCCGGCGGGATGTAGCCAAACAAGCCTTCTTCGTTTTCCTCAAGGAAGGTTTCATCGCGCTCATCTTCGTCGCCGAACGGTGATGCCGGTTCGCGCGCTGCCCAGCGCGGCGCGGGCGGTGGAGGCGGCGACTGCCGCGATGAGCCGGAGCGGGATCGGCTGGGCGGAGCAGCAGCCGGGACATCCACTTCCTGCTTGGGGGCGCTGAACGGACCGCCCGCGAACATGTCTTCGTCGACGTCGAATTCGTCAAAGGGCGAACCGCCAAACGGCGACGAGGTGGCGTCAACAGTGAAAGCGCCCGGTGTTGGATGCGTTTCCGTCGCTGGTAGGTTTAAGTTGCTCACCCAGTCGTCGAGTACGTCGGAAGTCGGTTCTGCTGGCGGGGGCGGCGACCATGCCGGGGGTGAGGTTGGCGAACTCGTCAGGCATTGCCCATTCGACGCTGGTCGGCATGGAGGGGGCAATCGACGGCGGCATGCTCGACGGCGGCGTGCTCGACGGCGGTGGCGCGGCAGCGCTGAATGGGGAGACGTTGCCGTAGGAAGTCTGCCCGGTCAGGTAAGCGAGACCTTGCTTGGCGCGCTCGTTGTTCGGGTTAATCGCCAACACGTTTTCGAGACAGGTACGCTGATCGGCAGCTCCTTCCATCAGTCCGCTAAGCCACAGCCACGCCTGCTCGTTGTACGGGTCAAGTTCGGTTGCCTTGAGCAGCAGCGCGTGTGCTTCATCTTTGCGCCCGCTTTTAAAGGCGTTGACTCCTTCACGTACCATCGCTTCCACGTTGGCAGACATCACATTCCCCGCCTGAGCATCCGAGCTAATAGACGTATGATAGCACACTGCTGCCAATGCGAAAATAAACGCTCGGCGGCGCTGATGTGCAGAGTATCCGCAGCTCATAATCGATTCATACGACTGCGCTATAATGATCGTACCGTATTGGTATTAGGCGTGAGGTTGAGTGATGAGTACGGAAGTTGCGACTCTAGCCGGGGGCTGTTTCTGGTGTTTGGAAGCCGTCTACGATGATCTGATGGGCGTCGAGAAGGTGGTTTCCGGCTACGCGGGCGGTGCGAAACCTAGCCCATCGTATGAACAGGTCTGCACCGGAAAAACCGGACATGCCGAAGTCGTTCAGATCACGTTTGACAATGAAGTCGCCAGCTTTCGCCAACTGCTCGACGTGTTTTTCACCATCCACGACCCGACGACGCTCAACCGTCAAGGCGCGGACGTGGGCACGCAGTATCGCTCGGCGGTCTTTTATCACTCGCCGGAGCAAAAAGCGACCGCTGAGGCGGTGATCGCGCAGCTAGAAGCGGATCATCTGTGGGACAACCCGATTGTCACCGAGGTTGTGCCGCTCGACACGTTCTATCCGGCGGAGGATTATCATCAGGACTATTTCCAGCAACCATCCTGATCAGGGATACTGCCGGGTCGTGATCGCGCCGAAAGTTGCCAAATTCCGCAAGCATTATCTGGAACAGCTCAAGCGCTAAAGTAGATTGCCGAAAGACATCCACGAAGATTCCCATGCTCCGTAGGGGCGACTTGCCAAGTCGCCCCATAGGCACCAAGTTAAGGAAATTCACGCCTTTTGAGAGAGCGCTCGCCGGGCACCACAAGAGGCTCGAAGCCTCTTGCTAAAAATTCAAGCCGTCTGAAGACGGCTAAAAACCATCTCAATCTGTCTTTCAGCCCGCTTCAGCTGCTCTGTTGCAAACATATTGTGCTCTACTCATAAAATAAGCAACCGATCTGCTTTTGCACTCTCCCCTCCCTGAATTCGGGGAGGGGAAGCGAGAAGCTCAGCGAAGCGAGCCAGCGAGTGGGGGTGGGGTCAAAGTGCCGATCTTTGCAACAAAGCAGCTTCAGCGGGCTTGATTTCGTAGCCGGGGGATTTGATCCCCCGGCGGCACAAGCAGAAATGTCGCTCAAATCGCTTAAGTTGGTGCGCATGGGGCGACTTGCCAAGTCGCCCCTACAAAAACATCCGGTGACCTACTTTAGGCAGCACAAGCTCAGAAGTTCCCATCGAAATTGTTTCCAAAGGGCGCAGCGCACTGCGCCCTTTGCATATTCCCCCTCATTTCGCGCTGGCACGCTGACGTATAACACTATTACGCATATGTCATTAATCACGCGCAAATTGTGAATTTCTTCACCAGTTGATTCCCTTCGTTTATTCAATAATCCAGATAAACGAAGGGAACGCGCCTTGGATAGCCAGCTCATTGAAGAAATCGATATGCTCCACGACCGGGTATGCACCGCTTTGGGCGATCCGAAACGGGTGATGCTGCTTTACGTGCTCGATGGTAAGCCGCGCAACGTTACGGAACTCGCCGCCGAACTCGACATTCCCCAGCCGACGCTCTCGCGCCATTTGTCCATTCTACGCGAGCGCTCGCTGGTGAAGACACAGCGCGAGGGAACCTCAATTTACTACTCGCTGGCAGATCACCGCGTGATTGATGCGCTCGATCTGCTGCGTGCCCTCGTGCGTGATCGGGCTCTGGAACAGGCACATCTGGCGGATTTCTCTGCTTTGGATGCCCAGCGCGCTCAATCAGACGAGGAGTAAGCCGCGACCGGAGATTCAATCGTGCGTTGCCCCCTTCGATCGAATTACAGGAAATTAGTCCTGTTAGAAAAACCCCAACATAGGAGTTGAGGACCATGAAAAAACTGATTTATCTCGTACTTGCGTTACTGTTTGCCTTCCCGATGCTGATGATTTCGGCGCAGGATGAGGTCGTTACCGCTCGCCTAGAAGAATTTGGCAATAATCTTCCGCGCGGTTACGGCTTGATCAGCGCCTCCGATTTGTCCGGATTGGTTGCTGTTCAAGATACCATTCTGCTCGACGTGCGTCAGCCGGAAGAATTCGAAGCCGGACACATCCCCAACTCGTTCAACGTTCCGATCCGCACGCTGACGCAGAACCTGTCGCTGCTGTCGGACGAAAACGCGAGCATCGTGGTGATCTGCAAGGGCGGTGGTCGCGCCACGCTGGCGGCGACGTCGCTCGAAATTCTGGGTTACACCAACGTCAAAATCCTCAAGGGTGGTTTCGACGCTTGGGCAGGGGAAGAACTGCCGACCACCACTGACGTCATGGACATGATGTCGGGTGTCGCGCCGGAGTTCGATCCGGCGGTTTTCGCGGCGGTTGACAGCTATCTTACCAACCTGCCGGATGGCTTTGCGCTGATCTCCGCGCCGAACCTGATGGCGGAAGTTGCCAGTCAAGCGCCGGTTCTGATCGACGTCCGCAGTGATGATGAATGGGCGACCGGCTACATCGCGGGCGCGCAGCACATCTGGATCAACGATTTCGCCAACCAATTCGACATGCTGCCCGCCGACAAGAGCACGCCGGTCGTGGTTTACTGCCAGTCGGGTTATCGCGGTGCGATGGCAGCCGTGATGATGAACCTGCTCGGCTACACCAACGTCCTCAACCTCGCGGGCGGTCTCAATTCGTGGAACGCCGCCGGGCTGCCGCTCGAAGGCGTGCCGCTTGACCTGCAAACAGTGGAGTCGAACTTCGTCAGCGCGCTGCCTGCCAGCTTTGACGGAATTGCTCCGGCTGATCTCGCTGCCGAACTCGATACCGATGCCGCGCCGCTGCTGGTGGACGTGCGCACCCCGGACGAACTGGCAGAAGGATTCATCGCTGGCGCGATCAATATCCCGATGACCGAACTGACGCAGCATCTCGACCTGCTGCCGAACCTCGACCAGAAGATCGTGGTCTACTGCGGCAGTGGCTACCGCTCGGCGATTTCGATGACGGCGCTGCGGCTGCTCGGCTACACCGACGTCCGCAGTATGCTCGGTGGCTTTGGCTCATGGACTGGTGCCGGACTCCCGGTCAGCACGACCCCGACCGAAGTCACTGCCGGTATGGCGCCGTCGATTGATCCGGCATTGTTCGACGCCGTGAGTAATTTCATGACCAACATCCCGGCGGGTTTCTACACCGTCAAGCCGCTTGACCTCACGGCGGAAATGGCGCGCAACCCGCTGACTTTGATCGACGTCCGCACCGACGAAGAGTGGGCAACCGGTCACATCGACGGCGCGATCCACCTGTCGCTGAACACCTTCTTCGCTCAGCCGGAACTCCTGCCGCAAGATATGGCAGCGCCGATTGTCGTCTACGGCAGCTCGAGCCATCGCGGCGGCATCGCTATGTCGCTGCTGCACGTGCTCGGCTACGAAAATGTGCGCGCCCTATCGGGTGGCGTCGGTGGGTGGGAAAAAGCAGGGTTGGCGCTGGCTAACTAAAGCTTCCTCGCATCAATGATTGATAATGGGACACGCATTGCCGTGTCCCATTTTGTTTCCCCGGCTAGATCGACGATAATTCAGGGCGATTGTACCCGCATGTCACGTATTGTAGGGGCACGGCGTGCCGTGCCCGTGATATGAAGGGATAATCACCTAATTCAGACGATACCGAGTAAGTTCGGCAATAGTGACGAAAATCACAATAATCTTGTGCGCTTTAACGCCAGTACAAAGCGCCCGAACGGTACAATACAAACGATATTGCCGAGGTAATTCATGATGCGCTCTCGTTCTCGTAAACTCATATTTTCGCTGGTTGCTGCGCTGCTTCTTCTATTTCCGTCGATCACCGCTGCGCAAGAGCCGGTCGTCTACGGGGTCTTTTTCTTTTCGCCGACCTGCCCGCATTGCATCGACGTCCTGACCAATCAGTGGCCCAGCATTCAAAACGAGTTCGGCGATCAACTGCAAGTGCTGTTCATCGATGCGACGAGCGAGCAGGGCGGGCAGATCATGCTCAGTGCTCTGGATGCGATGGGTATTCCGTCTTCCGGCGTGCCGATGCTGATAATTGGCACGAACGTGATGGTTGGCTCGAATGACATTCCGCAGCGCGCGGCGACGATCATCCGGGAAGGCTTAGCGGGGAGCGGGATCGATCTGCCGCCAATTCCGGGGATCGAAGCGATCTATCAAGCCGCTAAAGCCCAGTCCGATCAACAAGCCGCTGCCCATGCGAGCAGCTCGGCGACCGCCGTTCCCGCCGAGAGCGCGGCGTTTGCGGCAGAGCTGACCGATCCCGCGAGTGTTTTCTCCGATACGGCACAGCCCACGTTAGCCGACCAACTGGCGGCTGATCCGGTGGCGAATGGGCTGGCAATCGTGATCCTTGTGCTGATGGCGCTGAGTTTTCTCGCCGCGCTGCCTTCGATCCTGCCGCAGTCGGGGCAAGTTCGGCGCGTTCCGGCGCGGCTTCAGCCGGTGGCGCTAGCGCTAGTGGCGCTGATCGGCTTAGGGCTGGCACTATCGCTGCTCGCCGGTTCGGGGAGCGAGCCGCTGGTGCTGCTGTTGGCGGCGGGCGAACTGATCGGCTTCATCGTCATCGTCGGCACAATCTTCTGGGCTTGGCGGAAACCGGCGCTCCCGGTGTGGCTGGTGCCGCTCACAGCGGTCAGCGGCTTAGCCGTCGCCGGGTACCTCGCCTACGTCGAGCTAACCCTCAGCGAGGCGGTCTGCGGCGTGGTGGGCAACTGTAACACCGTCCAGCAGAGCGCCTACGCGCGCGTTTTCGGCATCCCGATTGGCGTGCTGGGGATTGCCGGGTATCTGTTGATCCTCGTCACTTGGCTGCTGAGCCGGGCGGACAAGCGTCAAGCTCCGGCGAACAAGATCCTACAGGCGCTGGCGTTGTTCGGCGTCGCCTTTTCGATCTATTTGACGTTTCTCGAACCGTTTGTGATCGGCGCGACTTGTGTTTGGTGCTTAACATCCGCCGTGATCATGCTGCTGCTCTTGTGGCTGGTCACACCGTCGGCGCCGGAGCGTCGCCAACCGGAGCGTCTGGCATGACAAATGTCACCTTTTTGCTACTAAATGTCACCTGCCGTGTTTGAGCGCGAAAGCCCCGGCTTCGGCAAACCGTCTGATTATCTAGGTTCGTATGAACAAAAAAGGAAAAATCAGATGGCGCTCATTCAGTTTCTTGCCAGTTCCACCGGACGTTGGGTTCGGATTATTGCGGGTATCGTCTTGGTTGCGCTGGGTTTGTTCGTCGTCAAGGAGACCGGCGGGATCATCATTGCGGTGATCGGTTTGGTTCCGCTGGCGGCGGGCATTTTCGACGTCTGCGTGTTCGCGCCGCTGTTCGGTGCGCCGTTCTCCGGTCCGAAGATTCGCGGCGGCAAGTAGGTTTAGGTTCGCGTAATTTCTCGGCGTGATTTAGATTTGCCGACATCAGACGATCCTGCTGCATGGACACAGTCCATGCAGCAGGATCGTTTTGTTGTTAGGTGACATTCAGCGACCGAGTTTGATCCCGATGACGCGCTATGCCATCAGCCGATCACGGGGATCAGTGGTGCGGGTGCGGGTGATGACGAGCAATCCCGCCGCGTCCAGTTCGACGTAAAGAAAGCGCAACTCGGCGAGGGCTGGCGATCCGTTTGAGGGTTTGCCCGTCGCTTCAAAATCGGCTCTGATGGCAGGGACAGATGAAGCCGTCTTCGGTTGGACGAACAATGCAGCCGAGATGCGGACAGTGAGCGTCAACCGCGTAGAAGCCCACGTCGTCGCGGCAGAGCCATGCGCGCGCGTCCTCGACCAGCACGCGCGCTCCCGCTCGATATTGGCGCGGCGAGCCAGCGGTGGGCACGGCGACAATGTGCTCAAGCGGGCGGGGTTCTTCCGGGCGCGGAATCCCGGCGACATCCTTAAGTAGATCCCGACGGTTCACGGCGTCACCTCTCGATCCACACTATGGCATTGGTGGCACGACGCGCTGGACTGGTTGTTCACGTCTTGCGTGCAGGCGGAGCCTTGCACCAGCGGCACGGTGTAGCTTTCTCCGGTCGCCTTGCCGGTGAGGATCCATTCGCCATCGACCAGCCGGATGTTGTACAGCGGCTCGCTGCGTTCAGTTGACATGATCGTGTCGCCGACTGCTAGATCGACCAGCGGATTGACGTTGGCGAGCGTCATGGCGAGGTCGGACTCGGTCTGCACGACCTGCTGCTGCGGCAGCGAGTCGAGTGTCCCGTGACAGGTCTGACACTGGGTGTACTGCGCCTCGGTGCGGTTGTTGTAGAGGATGCCATCACCCATGACTTCCTGCTGCGTGTGACAGTCGATGCAGTCGAGTTCGTACTCGCATTTGGTGAACTGCCCGATGGGTTGGTAGTAGTCGTGGAGCCGGAGCGCGTCCCCGGTTAGGGGCGGGTCGGCGGGCATGTCGGTGCGCGGGAGGAAGGTCATCGTCCGCAGGTCGTAGTTGCCCTGATTATGGCAGTGATTGCACTGCGTGTAGGGGATAGCGGTCGTGAAGGTGTGCGTTTGCCCGTGTCCGGCTTCGGTTTTGGAGATGGTCGGGTCGTCACCTTGGTAAAGTCCGTCGGCATTGTAGAGGACGTGACACGTCGCGCAGCCGGTGCTGCGATAGTAATACTCCACCTGCTGTGATTCGCTGGAGGTGTGGCAGTTCATGCAATTGTCGTAGAAGTCGTGGACGATCTGCGGATCGGTCGGGGCGGGATCGAAGGTTTTCAGGTCGCCGACAGCTTCGGCGGCGTATTCTGCTTTGCCGGTCGGCTGCAAGCCAAAGGCGCGGCGGATCAGGGCGATAGCTCCGGCGTAAGTTTTCATGATGCTGCGATCCGCCATCAGCACCTGACCAGCATGACAACTGCCGCAGTACTGCTGGGCATGATCGAAGCTCGACGGGTTGGTCGACCATGTCGGTGTGCGCGGCGGTCTCGGCGACTGCCAAGCCGTCGCCGCCGTGACAGGAGACGCAGCCGAATTCCTCGGTGGGGTGCGACGCGCTGATCGACTCGATCCCGTTATGGCAGGTCAGGCAGCGTTCGGTCGCTCCGGTGAGCGTCGGCGTGATTTCGATCAGCTTCGGCTGCTGAAGTTTGAGCGCGGTCACAATGACGACCAGTAAAATGCCGAAACCTGCTATCGAGAGGACGGCAAGCCCGGCTCGTCCTCTTTCCGTACTTAGGTTGCTCAGCATGATTTATTCAGTTCAGTCGTTCTTCTCGGTGATCAGCGCTTGACGGTGCAGACGGTCGCGCAGCACGTCGCGCATCAGTTCAAGGGCTTCCATTACGCGCTCGATCGGTCAGCGTGTAATAGACCGCTGGACCATCGCGGCGTGCGGCGATCAAGCCGCGCTCGCGCAGAACCTTCAGGTGGCGGGAGACGGTGGGCTGGGGGAGGTTGAGTTCCTCCGCGAGATCGGTGACGTAACGCGGTTTCTCGCTTAAGGCGTAGAAAATCATCAGCCGGATCGGGCTTCCGAGCGCGTTACAGACTTGTTCGTGTAACAGGGTTAGTTCGTTGACCAGTTCGCCATCCATTTGCGGCAGCTCCCACACGTTTACCTATTCACATTGTCGAATAGGTGGCTGATGTTCAACAGGGTATTTCTACACCGTCTAGGTCTGCTTTTTGTCACTTCCGCAGGTTAGCTCGGCTAAAAGCCGCCAAGCTTGTGACAAAATGCACTTATCCTATATGACGTGCCGTACTACCCCCATCAGTCACAACATCTTAATCTATGAATATAGACTTATGCGTATAAGCGCATAAGCACACACAGTAGTCTTTCGTGATGTCGGATGCAGCGCGTTCTTTTGCGAGCGCGAAAAAACAACACTTATTTTTGAGCGTTTTGGCTGCTGTCCTGACTGAACTTTCTCAAAGGAGAAAGGCATGTTACACAAAAGAATATCGTTCCTTTTGTCCCTTAGCGGGCTGCTGCTGGCGCTAAGCGTCGTTTTATTGGGCGCGCCAGCGGTATTCGCACAGTGTGGGTCGGAAGCATCGACCTGCAAGGACTGCCACGAAGTTCAGGGACAAGACCCGGTCAACAATGACGGTACGAGCTGGCACGAATCGCACGCTTTTGGCGATTTTTGCTATATCTGCCATGCCGGGAATCAACAGGCGCCGACTGCCGACGCTGCGCACGAAGGCATGGTGCCGCCGCTCTCTGACGTGAAGGCGTCTTGTCAAGCCTGTCACCCCAACGACTTGATGGATCGTGCCGCAGTTTACGCGACGACGCTGGGCGTTTCGCTAGACGATGGCACGAGCGTTCAAATCCAGCCGACCGTGATCACACCGGTCAGCGACAGCGGAACCAGCGAGCGCTGCTACCGAGCAAGCGGTTGTGGCTGCGCCAGCTCGATCCTCGACCGACTGCGCGCCCGCCGATACACAATTGGTGGTCGATAGATCCGAAACTGGTCGATTACGTCCAGCACTATAACGAAACCGTGCTGGGTGAGTCTCCGGTCAACTGGGGCAACGCCGTTCTGATTGGTTTGATCGGTTTATTCGCAGTTGGTGGCGGCGGTTTCGTCGTGTTCAACGAAATCGCGCCGCAGCCGTTCAGCGACGGCAACCATCGAGGGCGAGTATCCGGCAGAAGTGATCGAGATGCTCCCCGCCTTGACCAATCTGAAGATCCAAGAGTCGCAAGACGCTTGGACGGATGCTGCACGATCCGGTCAAAACTGAGAAGGTGCTAGACCTGCTCGACGCCGTTGTCGACGACGACGAGACAGAGGAGTAACCACTGTGAGCCATATTGTGAATTACATCCGCAAGGATGAATGGTCGCCCTACATCGCGGGAACCCTGCTCGGCATCGTCGGCATCCTCGCCGTCTGGCTGAGCAACAGCACGCTGGGCGCATCGGGCGCATTTGAAAACGTCGCCGGGATTATCGGTCAGGCGCTTTCGCCCACGTTGTTCGACAACATGTACTTCAACTACATCATGCCGCCCGAGATTACGTGGAGCGTCATCCTGCTGGTTGGCGTGTTCTTCGGCGGGATGCTCGGCGCGGCGACCAGCGGCACGCTCAAGTGGGGCAAGAAAGACTCCGCCAACAGCGATGCCCAGTGGAAAAGCATCTTCGGACCGCAGATGTGGAAGCGCTGGCTGCTGGCATTCGTCGGCGCGATTATTCTGGAATACGCCGCCGGGATCGCCGGGGGCTGCACCAGCGGCTTAGCCATCTCCGGTGGGATGCTGCTGGCACCGTCTGCCTTCCTGTTCATCGCCGGGATGTTCGCCTCCGGCATCGTCACCGCCATGATCATCTACCGCAGGAGATATTAAGCGATGT
This sequence comes from uncultured Chloroflexia bacterium, assembly GCA_963848465.1. Taxonomy (GTDB): domain Bacteria; phylum Chloroflexota; class Anaerolineae; order Aggregatilineales; family Phototrophicaceae; genus Flexifilum. The sequence continues at coordinate 40,355 of CAWKDY010000015.1, forward strand.
CTCAATTCCTTATCGCTCTGATTCTTGGCATTGGTTTCGGCTTCGCGCTCAATAAAGCGGGCATGACCAAGTATCACAAAATCGTCAACGTCTTCCGCCTGACCGATCTGGCGGTGCTCAAGTTCATGATGACGACCCTGGTCGTCTCGATGAGCGGATTGTTCCTGCTGCGTGGGTTGGGGCTGGTGACGTTTCCCACCCCTCCGGCGACCTACGTTGTCGGCAACATCGTCGGCGGGCTGATCTTCGGCGTCGGCATGGCGTTGAGCGGCTACTGCCCCGGCACCTGCGCGGCAGGTGCGGGCGAGGGCAAGCTCGACTATCTGATCCCCGGCGTGCTCGGCTTTCTGGTCGGCGCGGGCATCTACGGCTTGACCTATCAATCGGTCTTCCCGCAGATTTCGGCGATTGCGAATTCCGGCAACGTGGTGATTCCCGACTTGTGGAATCTCAGCCCGTTCCTGACCGTCGTCCTGTTCGCGCTGATGGCGGTATTCCTGTTCTACCTGATCGACCGGGCAGGCTTGCATCGCAACAGCAAGGATCAGGTGTAATCGATGAGAGACTTATCGAGACGAGGTTTTCTACAACTCGGCGCGACGACCGCCGGTGCGCTGGCGGTGGGGCAGTTGGTCCCGCCCTTCGTCGCGCAGGCGGCGCGTGATGCCGGGATGCTCAACGCTGCCGGGGATGGCTACATTCCCAGCATGTGCGAGATGTGCGTCTGGCGCTGCGGCTTGATCGCCAAAGTCAGAAATGGGCGCGTCGTCAAGCTGGACGGCAATCCCGAACACCCGCATTCGCGCGGGCATCTGTGCGTGCGCGGTCAATCAGGCTTGATGAACACCTACGATCCTGACCGCGTGCTCTCCCCGCTGATCCGCGTGGGCAAGCGCGGCGAAGGGCGCTTCCGCAAAGCGACGTGGGACGAAGCGCTCGATTTGACCGCCAGCAAAATGCTTGCGATCAAGCAGAAGTATGGTCCAGAGGCGATGGTCTTTTCGTCCACGCACAACCTGAGCCAGCCGCAGTTCGAAAATCTGCTGTACGCTTTCGGGTCGCCCAACTACGGCACTCAGCGCAGCCTGTGCTTCAACGCCATGATCGTCGCCAACCTGATGACCTATGGCATGGAAGAGCCGGAACGCATCTACGACGATCAGCTGCAATATATCATCCTGACCGGGCGCAACTTGATGGAGGCCATCTCCACCTCGGAGACCGGCGAATTGAGCGCGGCGATCACGCGCGGCGTCAAGGTGGTCTACCTCGATCCGCGCTTCACCAAGACCGCCGCCAAAGCCACCGAATGGCTGCCGATCAAGCCGGGCACGGATTTAGCCTTCCATCTGGCGCTGCTGAACGTGATCGTCGGCGAGTCGCTGTACAACCGCGATTTCGTCGAAAACTACACCATCGGCTTTGACCAACTGGTGCAGGAAGTGCAACAGTACACGCCGGAATGGGCAGCGCCGCTCACCGAGATTTCCGCCGACACGATCCGCCGCATCGCGCGCGAGTTCGCTGCCGCCGCGCCGCACGCGCTGGCGCACAACGGCTGGCGCACGTCCAATTTTATCAACTCGTTCCAGACCGAACGCGCGATTGCCATTTTGAACGCGCTGGTCGGCAACTGGAACGTGACCATGCAGTCGGCGAGCGGCGAGGGCAGCGGTGCGCTGGGCAAACCCGCGCAGCCCCCGTATCCGCGCGTCTCGGCGCAGCGGCTGGACGGCGTGCCCTCGAAGTTCCCGGTCGTGCCGCTGAAGATCGGCGTATTTCAGGAACTGCGCGACAACATCGTCAGCGGGCAGCCGTATCAGGCGCATGGCTGGTTCATCTCGCGCCAAAACCCGGTGATGTCGCTGCCGGATCGCGCGCAGGACGCTGCAAGCCTTCGAGAAGATGGATTTCATCGCTACGGTCGACATCATCGTCAACGACACCGCGTGGTTCTCGGACGTGGTACTGCCGGAAGCCTCGTACCTAGAGCGCTACGATCCGCTGAACATCGTTGGCAGCCGCGCCTATCTGCGCCAGCCGGTGATCGAGCCGCAAGGCGAGGCGAAGTCGGCGTTGTGGATTTACAAACAGTTGGGCGAACGCCTCGGCTTGGGCGATTTCTTCCAGTACGAAGATGAAGAAGATTACATCCGCCAGCAGCTTGCGCCGCTCGGCGTCACGCTGGAAGACGTCAAAGCACGTGGCTATGCCGAACTGCCAACCGATGAAGCCGCCGTCGCGGAGCATCGGGCGATTTCACTTTGAACACGCCCAGCGGCAAAATCGAAATCTACTCGGAGACGCTGGCGCGAGTCGGTTTCCCCGGCGTTCCGGACATGGCAAGCGCCGCCCGAACCGCCGCTAGGGCAGTTCTATCTGCTGACGGGCAAGGTGGCGCAGGCGACCCAGTTCGCCTCGCAGAACAATCTGCTGCTGCACAAATATGCCGACGAGCCGCGCTTATGGATGAACGACGGACGTGGCGGCGGAACGCGGGCTCGCCGACGGTGATTGGGTCGAAGTTGACAGCGAGGTCGGCACGGTCGCACATCCGCCTGCTGGCGACGCCCGCCATCCGACCGGACTGCGTGTACCTGACGCCCGGCTATGGGCATCTCTCCAGAGGGCTGACGACGGCTTTCGGCATCGGCGCGAGTGACTCGGTGCTGCACGTGACCTACACCGATCCCGCAAGCGGCAGTCAGGCGCTCAGCCAGACGTTTGTCACCGTGAGAAAGGCTTAGCACCGTGTCTGAACATACCAATACCCCGCGCTACGGGTTCCTGATTGACGTGTCCTACTGCATCGACTGCCGTACCTGTATGGTGGCGTGCAGCGTCGAGAACGAAGTGCCGATGGACAGCACGCGCATCTGGATCAAGGAAACCGGCGTCACCGGCACGTATCCCGATCTCAAGCGCTATACCGCGCCGTATCACTGTATGCACTGCATCGACCCGTCGTGCGTGTCCGCCTGTACCGTCGGCGCGCTTCAGCGCAACGACGATGGGCATCGTCACCTACGATCAGGACATCTGCATCGGCTGTCGCTACTGCTTGTATGCCTGTCCGTTCGGCGTCCCCAATTATGAGTGGGATCAGCAGTTCCCGCTGGTCGTCAAGTGCGATATGTGCGTCGCGCGCTTGGGCGAAGGGCAGCAGCCCGCTTGCGCTGCAGACCTGCCCGACCGGGGCGATCAAGTTTGGCAAGTACGAGGACATGCTGGCGGAGGCGCACAAGCGCATCAACGACAACCCCGGCAAGTACATCGATCACGTTTACGGGGAGCACGAAAACGGCGGTACGGCGACGCTTCTACATTTCGCCCGTGCCGTTTGACGACCTCGAGCTTCCCGATCTGCCGGGACGACTTCACCGGCTTACTCGAACCGGCTGGTGACGGAAGGCACGCCGATGGTCGCCGGGATGATGGCGGTCGGGCTGTCCGGCGTGTACCTGACGATCAAGCACATCCGGGAAGAAGCGGAAGAGGATCGCTTGGAGGCGGAACGCGAGCACGCGGGTGAGCCGTCGGCTGCGCCTGAGGAAGAAGAGTAATCATGCTACGAAAACTTCTGCACGAACTACGCACATTGCCCAAGCCGATGTATCTGCTGGCGGCGATCACGGCTTTTGGGCTGGGGATTGGCGTTTACCGGATGCTCGTCGGGCTGGGCGCGACCACCAATCTGAGCAAAGCGTTTCCGTGGGGCATCTGGATCAGCTTTGACTTGGCGACGGTCGCGCTGTCGGGCGGCGCTTTCACGCTGGCGGCGCTGGTTTACGTGTTCCAATTTGAAGACCTGCACGTCGCCACGCGCCCGACGGTGCTGGCGGGGCTGCTCGGCTACAGCGGCGTGATGGTCATCCTGCTGTTCGACTTGGGGCGCTGGGATCGGTTCTACAACGTCTTTCTCCATCCCAACGTCAGTTCGGCGCTGCTGGAAGTGAGCTGGTGTATCACCGCCTACTCGCTGATTCTGCTGTACGAGCTGAGTCCGATGCTGCTGGAGAAGTCGCGCTTCAAGTGGCTGCTGCCGACGATCAAGCGCTTCACCGTGCCGATTGTGATCGCGGGCGTGACGCTCTCGACGATGCACCAATCCTCGCTGGGGACGATGTTCGTCATTATGTCGCCGCGCCTGCACCCGCTGTGGTCGTCGATGCTGCTGCCGGTCTTCTTCTTGGTCAGCTCCTTCGCGTCGGGCATCTCGCTGGTGATCGCCGGGGCGAACATCAGCTACCGGTTCTTCGGGCGCAGCCTCAAGACCCGGACGATTGGCAAGTTGAGCTGGTTCCTCCCGTGGATACTGGGCTTCTATCTGGTGATCAAATTCGGTGAGTTGGTGATCGCCAACGAGGTCGATTTGCTGTTCAGCAGCGGCATTTACAGCCTGATGTTCTGGGCTGAGGTGATCGTCGGCGTCGTGCTGCCGATCTGCATCTTTGCCTTCAAGCGCGCGCGCACCAGCCGCGTCTGGTCGCTGATCGGCGCACTGCTGATCATCGCCGGAGTCATTCTGAATCGGTTCGACGTGACGTGGTTTGCGATGGCTCCGGTTGCCGGAGAAACTTATTCCCCACACTGGATGGAAGTGGCTATTCTGGTCGGGGTGACGGCAGGGCTGGTGCTAGTCTACAGCTTGATCGCCCGTTATCTCCCGGTTTATGAAGAGACCGTCGCCTACAAATTGATGGGGAAGAAGAACAAACCGTCCGCGGAACTGCCGCGAACTCGAAAACACGCCCGCAGTGGGTGATTAGTCGTTGAACTGATTTAAGCTTTTGCGCTGCTTACAAAACCTCATCCCCGTCCCTGATTATGGGGGGACGGGGAGAAGAGCCGGAAAAAACGCCATTTTACGTCACTAATTATGAGGGACGGGGAGAAGAGCCGGAAAAACCGTCATTTCGCGTCTCTAACGATGAGGGACGGGGACAAGAGCCGGAAAAAACGCCATTTTGAGGTCAGCAATTCGCAAAATTGAGGGACGAGAGAAAAGCTTGAATCACTTTGTTATTTGTATTCGCTCTTAAAACTTGTGAGGTCACGTAGATGTCTACTATTGTTCGTTGTGAGCAAGCCTATCGTACAGAGATTCAGATTCGCCAGCATACGCTGATCGCCGACGAGCACATTGACGACGGCGGCGCGGATGAGGCACCAACCCCGATGGAAATGTTGATCGGCACGTTGGGCGCTTGTATCGCCGTGACGACACGCGCCTACGCGCAGCGTAAGGGCTGGGCGCTCGACGCGATTACGGTCGAGGTTGATATGGAACGCTTCAAGGGCGGCGAGTATCCGGGTTATACGGGCGACGCTCCCTACGTCAACGAAGTGCGGGAGCAGATTCGCTTCGAGGGCGACCTCACCGACGAGCAGAAGTCGCGTTTGATGGCAATCGCCGCGAAGTGCCCGGTTCACCTGACGCTGCAAAACCCGGTGTTCTTCGTCGAGAAACTGGTCGAGGACGGCATTACCGCCTAGCCATCTCTGCACGCACCAATAAGCAAGTCGAAGACCTCGCGGCAGCCCGTGAGGTCTTTTTCTTTTGCCACCGTCAAGATGCGCTGGATGGCGCATTACGGCAGACATTTCCTGCTCTATGCTTTACCTGAGAGCATTCAATCCAAAGCGCGAAGAGTTATCGCCCGATCAAACGCGGACGCATGGTTTACCAATGCGCGTTGACTTGCCGTCGATAGCGGGCATCAAACCGTCAGGAAACGCACCAGAAGGGGGAGCTATGCAGCACAAACACGATGAACCTGATCATCAGCATCAGCATGAAATGAGCGCCCACGCTGCGATGGAACAGCCGATGGCGCAGCACGGTCAGGGCGGCGGGCACGTCAACCATGCCGGTCACGAGCAGATGTTTCGCCAGCGTTTCTGGGTCTCGTTGGTGCTGACTATCCCGGTGCTGCTGTTCAGCCCGATGATCCAGACGTGGTTCGGCTTCTCGATGCCGGAGTTCACCGGCAGCAGTTTGATTGGTCCTGTCTTCGCTATCGCCATTTTCTTCTACGGCGGGCTGCCTTTTTTGCAGATGGCGGTGCCGGAAGTTCAGAGCCGCAAGCCGGGAATGATGCTGCTGATCTCGCTGGCGATCACGGTTTCCTTTGTTTACAGCCTGTTCGCGTTGATCGCCGTGCCCGGCAGCGGCTTCTTCTGGGAGATGGCGACGCTGATCGACATTATGCTGCTCGGTCACTGGATGGAAATGCGCAGCGTGCGGCAAGCTTCGGGCGCGCTGGATGAGTTGGCGAAGCTGATGCCCGACACCGCCGAGCGCATCGACGCGACCGGTGATACCGAATCAGTATCGGTGACCGCCCTCAAAACGGGTGACCTGATTCTGGTGCGACCGGGCGCGAGCATTCCAGCGGATGGTAAGGTCGAGGATGGACGCTCGGACGTCAACGAGGCGCTGATCACGGGTGAGTCGCTGCCGGTAGCGAAAGAACCCGGCGCGAAAGTAATTGCCGGGACGATCAATGGCGACGGCAGCCTGCGCGTACGCGTCAGCGCGACCGGTGAACAGACGGCGCTGGCGGGGATCATGCGGTTGGTGCAGGAAGCGCAGAACAGCAAGTCGAACACGCAGATGCTGGCGGACAAAGCGGCAGGTTGGCTGTTCTACGTCGCGCTCAGCGTCGCGGCGATTACGGCGGTGGCGTGGGTGATCGCGGTTGGCTGGCAGCTTAGTGTTTTGGAACGGGTCGTGACGGTCTTGGTGATCGCCTGCCCGCACGCGCTCGGCTTGGCGATCCCGCTGGTGGTGGCGATTAGCACGTCGCTGGGCGCGCGCAACGGCATCCTCGTGCGCGACCGCTTGGCGCTCGAAGCCGCCCGCGAAATTAACATGGTCGTCTTCGACAAGACCGGCACGCTCACGGAAGGGCGCTTCGGCGTCGTCAGCATGGCGACGGCGGGCAGCTGGGACGATCAGCGCGCCTTAGCGCTGGCGCTGGCGATTGAAGGCGACTCGGAGCATCCGATTGCGCGCGGCATCCGTGACGAGGCGCAGGCGAAGGGAATTCAGCCCGTCTCGATCAGCGATTTCGAGGCGCTCAAAGGACGGGGGATCAAGGTGAGCTACGAAGGCAAAGCGGCTTACGTCGGTGGTCCGCGTTTGCTAGAGATGCTGTCGCTGCAACCGCAGGGTGAGATCGCCGCGTTCGCGGAACGGGCGGAAGCCAAAGCCCAGTCGGTGGTTTATCTGGTCGCCGACCAGCAGATTGTCGCCGCCTTCGCGCTCGCGGACGTGATCCGACCGGAGAGCAAGGCAGCGGTTGAACGCCTGCACGAAATGGGGATCGAAGTCGCCATGCTGACCGGCGACAGCCAAGCGGTGGCGCAGTCGGTCGCGCAGGAAATGGGCATCGACACCGTCTTTGCTCAAGTGCTGCCGGAAAACAAAGACCAGAAGATCGCCGATCTGCAGCAGCAGGGCAAGCGAGTGGCGATGGTCGGCGATGGCGTCAACGATGCGCCTGCGCTCACCCGCGCCGACATCGGCATCGCCATCGGCAGTGGCACCGACGTTGCCATCGAGTCAGCAGGGATCATTCTCGTCAAGAGCAACCCGCTTGACGTGGTGAAAATCTTCGCGCTCAGCCGCGCGACCTATCGCAAGATGATTCAGAATTTGATCTGGGCGACCGGCTACAACGTGATCGCGCTGCCGCTGGCGGCGGGCATCCTCGCGCCATTCGGCATCCTGCTCTCGCCAGCAGTGGGCGCGGTGTTGATGTCGCTGAGCACGGTGATTGTTGCTTTCAATGCTCAGCTACTACGCCGCACTGACCTCGCTGCCGAATCAGCCTGAAGTTGAATCAAAAACGACTGTCGCATGGACAGTCGTTTTTTTATCTACGCTATGCTGCGCGCTGAGCTTAGGCTTCGGGCGCGTACTCGATCTCCGCCATCTTGTCGCTGATGGTCGTCCACGTCGCCGGAGCGTCCCACTGGACGGTGACGATCTTGGTGTTGACGTCGCCTACAACCGAGACGACACCCGGCAGCTCGCCAACTTCAGTCTTGATTGTGTTCACGCAGCCATTGCAGCCGATATTCGGCACTTTGACGGTTTTCTGTTCCATGGTCTTCACTCCACTGGTTAGCTGATCTTCTTAGTCTAAGTCTAGCAGCCACTCGCCCGCTGCATATACGCCAATTGGCGGGTCTTTGCGGGCGATTTTAGGGTTACGATAAGATTACTCAAATGTGGGAACTGGTGAAGCGATGCGCGTAGTGTTGGCTGAAGATCATAAAATCGTCCGGCAGGGGACTCGGCTGTATCTGGAAAGCTTGGGCGTCGAGATCGTCGGCGAGGCGACCAACGGGCGCGAAGCGATTGAACTGGCGCGTGAGCTGCGCCCCGACGTGGTGATCATGGACATCCACCTGCCGGAACTGACCGGCATCGAGGCGACCCGCCGGATTCGGCACGAGTGCGACGACGTGCGCGTGCTGGTGCTGACAGCTTACGACGAACCGGCTTACGTGCGGGCGCTGCTGGATGCCGGAGCCGACGGCTTCATCCTCAAGACCGCCGAACTCTCCGAACTCTACCGGGCGCTGAACGAGGTTGCCATTGGGCATCAGGCATTCGACGAGACGACGCTCGCCAGAGCCGCCCGGAAACCTGACGACCTGCCGCGACAGGTCGAAGGACTGACTGACCGCGAGATCGAGGTGCTGGTGCAGGTTGGGCGCGGGCTGACCAACAAGGAGATCGGCTCGGCGTTGTTCATTTCTGACCGGACTGTACAAGGTCATCTCAAGAATGTCTATGAGAAGCTCGGCGTCGCCACACGGACGGAAGCCGTCACAGTGGCGTTACAGCATGGGCTGTTCACGCTGGATCAAGGCGACGTGCGATGACAATTGACAGTCTACTGGTACTGCTGGTTGTGGTGGCTGCGCTGCTGATCGGCAATCTGTGGTTCTTCTTCCGCGTGCTGCGTCCGCTTCAACGGTTGGCGTTGCGTGCCGAGCAGATCCGCGAGGGGAACTTCAATTCGCTGGAACAGGACTGCGGCGGCATCGCCGAGATCGGCTCGCTGCGGCGGGCGATGGCGGGTATGGCGGGGCACGTTCGTCGCTCGCAGGTGCAGAGCAGCGCTTACGCGGATCGCTTGGCGGATGGGCAGGAAGTCGAGCGCAAGCGCATCGCCCGCGAACTGCACGACGATACGCTGCAATCGCTGATTGTCATCAACCAGAGTATCGAACTGGCGACGAATTGGACTTACAGCGACCCGGAGCGGGCGAAGCAGATGCTTCAACTCGCCCGCGAGCAGGCTTTGGCGACGGTGACCAACTTGCGCAATTTGATCGGCGGGCTGCGCCCGCCTGCTTTGGAAGAACTCGGTTTGGTGGCGGCGCTGGAAATGGAAGTTGGCGCGACGCCGGAGCCGCCGGTTTCGGTCGTCGTCGAGGGTGTCCAGCGGCGGCTCGCCGAGGCGCAGGAATTGGCGTTGTTCCGCGCTGCTCAGGAAGTGCTGCACAATATCCACCGGCACAGCCGCGCCGCTAAAGCCGAAGTCGTGGTCAGCTACCGGGCGGACAGCGTTTCGCTGGCGATCACCGACGATGGCTGCGGCTTTCTACCGCCGAAGCAGATCGGCGATCTGGCGCAGACCAACCATTATGGGCTGATCGGGTTACAGGAGCGGATTCAAAATCTCGGCGGCACCGTCGAGATCGACAGCGCGCCCGAAGCCGGGACGAAAGTCAAGATCATGCTGCCAACGCGCGACTCGACTCAGCCAAACCATCTGGTGCGCGACCCGGTTTGCAGCACCTTGCTGGAGCCGCAGCAAGCTTACGGCAGCGCGGAATATGCGGGCGAAACCTATTATTTCTGCTGCCCGGTCTGTCAGGGCGCTTTCCAGAACGATCCGCTGCTCTACCTTGCCAAACCAGCGCCGGAAATTCTGCCCGGCTCGTGATGTCTTCGCAGTATTGACCCCGGCGAGAGGCTGATCGTACTTACCTGCGAAAACTAGCCTCATCCATTATCGAGGTGATATTCCGTGAGCTTTGTCCCGATCTGCGGTGATGTAGCTACCGGGCTTTCCTGATCGGCATGCGTTAGGATTCACGTAGTGCAATTCGAAGATAGGCATAAGAAAGAGCCAGCAGCATGAAGATCGCAGTTGTTACGGACACGGACAAAGGCAGCACGATCAGCCGTCATTTCGGTCGCGCGCCTTTTTATCTCGTTTTCACCGTCGAAGCAGGCGAAATTGTCGCGCAGGAGCAGCGCGCGAAACCCGGTCATCAGCAGTTCGCGCAGGGACCGCAAGAGCTGCACGAACATCAGGATCATGAGCATGGCATGGACGAGCACTCGGATCACAAACATGGTCAAATGCTTGAGCCGATTCAGGATTGCGAAGTCGTCATCGTTCGCGGGATGGGCAGGGGTGCTTACCTTTCCATCGAGGAAGCGCACCTGCGCCCGTTCATCACCGACATTGAAACGGCTGAGGCAGCGGTGCAGGCTTACATCGACGGCACGCTGGTCGATCATACCGAGCGGCTTCACTAAAAATCACTCAGAATATCCACGTTACCGGGGCGTTAGCTGTAATGCCCCGGTGAAACCCCCTGAATTCGATCATCGTCGCGCCAGCGGCGCTTATGGGTGCGCAACTTGCGCGATCACCGGGAAATGGTCGGATCCGCCGTTATCCTGCCCGATCGCAATCGTCGTGATCTCCACCGAAGGCGAATGCCAGATATAGTCGCCACGCAGGAAAGGGAAGGGTGCACGATACCGGGTTGCCGGTACGGTGAAGCCAAAGCCGAACCCGCGTTCGCGCCACGAATCGTGCAGGACACCTGCCATGGCGTCGTAGTCGCTGGTCTGGTCGGACATGTTGCAATCGCACAGCACAATCACCGGATTGACATCCTGTGACACGGCTTTCACCACGTCGAGCGTCCCGGCATGGCGCTCGGTTCCGTCATAGCTGGGTGGATCTAGCGATGAGTCGGGTTTGACCGAGTGCATGACGTAGATGCTGATCGGCTTGGAGATCGATGGTGACGACGAAGCGGGCGGCGACTGCTCGCTGACGGTCGGAGAATTCGCCAATGAGCGTGAATTGGTCGTGGTCGATGGGGTAGCGGCTGAACAGCGCATAGGGCATATCCAGCCCGGTTCCGATCAGCTCATCCGGCGTGAAGTGATACGGATAGGTGCTTGCGAGCAGGGGGATGTAACGGGACGGAAAGTCGAACTCCTGTATGCCGATGATGTCGGCATTCGTCGCCAGTATCGCGCGCGCGCGGAGAGGGGCGAACGTCGGGTCGTCGATCTCCGCCGTCGCGTTGAAGGTGGCGACTGAAAAACTGGCGTTCGCGGCGGCGGCGGTTTAGGTAACAAGTAACCGCCGTATGACCAGACCAAAGTCAGCAGCACCGGGATCGCCAGCAGCGCCCTCAAGCGTCGCCCTTTGGGGATGACGAGGATGATCGCTAAGCACGGGATGCTCGGCAGCAGCAGCCATAACCCGAGGTTATTCAGCGCGGCGACCACCGGCAGATTTTCGTTGATCGTGATGTGCAAGCAGCACGTATAGATCAAGGCACAGCAGACCGAGCGCAGCCACCCAGCTAAGCCCATTCAGGCTGTGCTGAACCACCGGTCGGCTCATGATCCGCGCCCAAGTGCCCCTACTGGTCGTTGCTTCTTCAGTGAGCGACATGGCTACTTCACTACTTCGCTGGCTCGTATGATCGATGCGCTCTAATTCTGATTCGTTCGCTGGCGGGCGCTCGAAGCTATGACGATGGCTGCTGGACGAGGATCGCGTCGAGCGGCACAATCCCGGTCATCGTTCCGTGTTGTTCTTGTCCTTCCGCCTGAAGCTCCGCCCAAGTATGGTCGGAGCCGCTCCAGCTCCAGTAAGCGTGGTTGGCATCAACGACGTAGTAGCGGTTAGAGTCAAAGACGTTCTCGGCATCAATGTTGTGATCGCTTGGACTCCAATCTTCCGCAATCCCATCCATACTGGCGGTTCCGAGGTGATAAATCGAGTTATCGTGCACCTTGTTCCCAATCGACAGGTGATCGCCGAAGGCTCCCGGTCCCCGGTTCTGCTGGATGATGGCGATGCCGTTCCCGCCGGAAGCGCTGACGGTCACTTCATTGCCGGTCACATCAACATTCCGCGAGCTGGAGATCAGAATTTGCGCGCCGTATAGCCAGTCGGCGGACGTTGGATTATTGAACTTGACGACGTTGTTCTGGATGACCGCATCGTAACTGATTTCGTGGAAAATGCCCGCGCTGGCGTTGCCGACGACGACATTATCCGCGTAAGTCACGTTGATATTGTCGATATCCGTCCACAAACCGGGTCCGGTGTTGTTAAAGACCGAGTTGCCGATGACGCGCAGGTGATTGGTCTTGACGAATTTCGTGCCGCCCGCTTCCCAACCCGGGTCGTAATTGGCGTAGTTGTTGAAGGCGATCTCGTTGTTCTGAACCAGCACGTCATCGCCGATACCGGAGATACCCAACTGCCCATTCCGAACCACGCGATTGTTGATAACCTGCATCCCCGTGCCGATGGTGATGCCGACGCCGGAGTTCAGCCAGACCGTGTTGCCATCGACGATCCAGTTGGTCGATTCGTCACCGGCGATGGCGCTAATCTGACCGGGTCCGGCGTATTTCTCAATCGTCAGGTTACGAAGGGTAACTTTGGTCGCGCTGCCTTGAAAGGCGCGGTAAGTAGCGCTGAGTTCAACCGTTTTGTCGGCGGGATCGTCAGCGACATAGACTTTGCCCGCATCGTAATCGAAATACCATGTCCCGGCTTGTACTTCCTCAAGGGTGTTCACATGACGCAGCGGACTACTGTTGTAAAACACGTCCTCGGCGTTATTGCAGCCCTCGAAACCGGCTATACATTGTCCTGAAAACCAAGGATCAACATCGTGTACGGTTGCGACCCAGTAGTCGCCGTCCTGCTCAAAGTTTGTGAGTAAGAGTGCGCCGTTTAAAATTGCGCCGTCTTCACCCTCAAAGGTGTCTCCGTCTTTAGGCGTGAGCGACTGACCGCGATAGACCCCTGCCTTAAGCAGATAAGTTGTGCCGACCGGTTGAGCATCAATAATGGCTTGAACATCATCGGTCGGTTGCAGGGTAACCACGTTTTGCGCCCGGGTATTATCACTTTTCAGCAGTCCGGTGTAGTTGATCGCAAACCAGCCGAGAATCACCGCTACGATCAGGATTCCCGCGAGCAATGTGATTCTTCTGCGCAAAGTTGATCTCCACATCTATACGTTAGTCTGCTGCGACTTTTGCAGCCTATTGTAAATCAAACTTAGCTGCTCGTAGTTCTGTTCTGCTGTGTATTTGGTGAGGAATTCGCGCCGCGCATTCATGCTCATTCGCGCCATGCTTTCCGGCGAGTCCCATGCTTGTCGAACCACTGTTGCCAGACTATCCGGGTCGCCGGCTGTAAAGAACCTGCCCGTTTCATTTTCAGTGACCAATTCGTCCATCGCCCCCAGCCTGGACGCGAGCACCGGAGCGCCGCAGGCAAATGCCTCGACGATTGTCATAGGCATCCCTTCATACCACTCCGACGGAACGATCTGACAGTACGCTGCTTGCATCAGCGCATCGGTTTCCTCACGGGTCTGATGCCCCAGCAGTTCGACATTCGTCAGTCCATCTGAAGCTATCATTGCTTGCAGATCGGTCATCAGTGGTCCATCACCGACGATTTTCAGCGGAATATCGGGAAGCGCACGCCAACTCGCTAGCAGCGTGCGCACGCCTTTTTCCTCGGACAGCCTGCCCACAAACAGAGCATAGCCGCCGCTGCGCTCCCCGATTCCCGGGTCGTCGATGAGGAAATTCGGCTTAACCACAATTTTGTCAGATGGCAGCCCCAACTCGATAAATTTCTGTTTGGCAAACTCGGTCAAAACGAGAAACTGATCGACTTGGCGCGACCACGTTCCCAGCAGGTTATGCACCGTGAGCATCGCGGCGGCGACGCCGCTGGTGGCGCGATCTTGGCGGTAACAACTATGGATTACGCTCGGCAGCGGTGCGACCAGACCGCGACAGTCCTCACAGATGTGCCCATCACGATAGAAGGTCGCAGCCGGGCAGACAAGCCGGTAATTGTGCAGCGTCTGCACGACGGGAATGCCTCGCTGGTGCGCCGTGTAATATGCGGCGGGCGAGATCACCATAAAGGTGTTATGGAAGTGAATGATTTCAGGACGCACTTGGGCGATTTTCGCGTCCAGAATTCGCTGAAACGAACGCGACCAGATGGTTTCAATGGCTGCGCGCGCGCGGGAAGTATGGGCGATCTCGTCGTTATCGGCGGTAAGTTCATAGACATCATGTCCCTTTTGGGACAGCAACGTTTTTTCGGCGGCGAAAACGACGTCTTCGCCGCCGGGTCTTTGGTAGTAGTTATGAACCAAGAGTAGCCGCATAGATGTCCGCACTCACCTCACTATTTATGCTTAGGGTGTTAGGATTCCGGCGCGATTTTCTTGCTCAAGCGGGCAGCGATGACCGGGCGATCCGCGTCATGTTTCGAAGTGTCATCAGCCCCCGTAAGTTTCTCAAATTCGATAGCTGCGAATGCCGAGCACAATCACATTGGCGTAATTTGGCAGCGGACTATTTCGCTCCGGCTTGTGATGGCGCTTTCTGTGGCGCTACGGCAGCAGATTTCTGGGCGTAGTCGGCATAGAAAGCTCGCCAGTTCTGCACGAAGTGTTTGATGTCGTAGGCAGTAACCGAACTCGCCGCGGTTGCCCCGATTTTCGGGAGCAGCGAGCGGTTTGCCAGCACGAAATTGAGCCGGTCGGTAATCGCTTCCGGAGTCCGCTCTACCAACCACCCGTTGACGCCATCGATGAGATAATCTTCGACACCATGCAGACGGCTGACGAGGATCGGCAGTCCGGCGGCGCAAGCTTCAATCGTGACCAGCGAGAAGGTCTCGTAAGCCGAGGGGAAAGCGAATAGATCCGCTGACCACAGGAAAGGACGGGTATCTTGGTGCGTCCCGACAAACACGACCCGATTGCTGATTCCCAGCTCGGTCGTCCGCTCACGATAGGTGTTGAGCATGTAGGACGTGCCGCCTACGATCATCAGCTTAAGCTGGGGGTTATCGACTTCCTTGAGCGCCGCCAGCAGCAGCGGGAGTCCTTTTCGCTCAAAGTGACCGAGCGCGACAAACACCAAGACCAGATCGTCGGGAGAAAAGCCGTACTGGCTTCTGACTTCGTCGCGGTCGAACGCTGCCGGTCGTCTCATCCGCTCGACGTCGACAGGGTCTGGGATGACGCGGACTTTGCTTCCAACTTCCGCGCCAAATTCCGCAGCGATTTCGCGGGCAAGCCCGCCCGACGGAACGACAATCTGCCGCGCCATGCGAAACGCGAACGGTTCCACCCAAGCACGCAGGCGATGATCGAGCCAGCAAATCAGCCGGTGCAGCCCCTCCGGATGGGACGTTTTCCACTGATTCTTCAAATAGGCTGTGTTGCAAAACTGAGGATAGATGATGCCCCGGCTGAAAATATTGACTTCGGAGCTGTGTATGATGTCGAATTTGGTGTGATTCCGAAGCTGATACAACCAGAAGACAATCGGCGCCATAATGTGATAGCAGATGAACAGTGCAAACAGCGGACGGCTCAGAACGGGTACGTGGACGTACTCAATCCGCTCAGGATCGGGATTGTCAAATGACACGGCGAAGACCGTGAATTTGTGCTCGTCATTCAAGCCTTCGGCGATGAGATGAAAGCAATGACCAATCGCATTCATAGTATTTATGTGATAGTCGAAGAGTGCGATACGCATAGCTGTTGGTGACCTTTCGAACGTCTGAAATTGAAGTCTGCTTGATTACTGCTGGTAGTGCCATTTATCGATAAGCGGCGGTCTCAGGATTCGCTCCTTCGAAGCGCGTGTGAACGGTAGGCACGCGCGCTGCTCGGCGGCATCGCCGCGACCGGCGCTGTCGCCGGGGTAGGCTTACTCAACAAGGTCCCCGATGCGAGAATTCGCTTCGTTGCTGATGATTGAGGTGCCGTCTTGTCCGGCGTGAATAACACGAAGACAAAGCCGATCAAACACCAGAACCAGATGCCGCCCATTGGACCTTCCAGAAACACATCCAACCCGGTCATGATTCCGAAGGCAACCAGATAAGCCAGCAGCCAGAGCGCGAAGCGGGCTTTCCACGGGTCATGCGGGTCAGGTCGAGCCGCTATGATGAATAAGCGGATTGCCACGGAACCGAGAAAAGCCGCCCAGAGCACCAACCCCGGTACGCCGGAACGCGCAAGGATGGTCAGGTGTCCATTGTGCGGGCTGCGTAGGGATCCGTCTGCCTGCACTTGGTATCCGTCCGAAATCTGCCAAGTTGATCCCGTAGCCCTTGCCCGTCCAGAAGTAGCGCCCATTGAAGGTGTAGTTGATGATGGTATCCCACCACCTTAGCCGCCATTCTTTGGTGCCCTCTAACCCACCTGCGGAGTTATCTCCTTCGCCAAAGATGCTGGTGACATTTTCGACGAGCTGCTGCACCGATACTTCCCGCGCCTGACCGATATCGATCTTCAGCGACGAATACAGCCCGGAAATGACGAGCACACAAACCAGGATGACCACGAGGATCAGCGGGCGGTACCAGCCGCTGCGGAATGGCTGCATCAGCACAACAATGCCTGCTGACGCGACGACCGCGACCATGATCGCGCGCCCCATAGCGCCAAAGAGGATCACGTCGGCAGCCCACAACAGCCAGTTTGTCCAACGAAGCCAAGGCGGAAATGGTCGGCTCCGACGATCCAGCTCCAGCATCATGAACGCGCCGATTCCGGCGAGATGAACGCCTAAATCGCTGGCTTTGGTGTAAATGATGGGGTTTGGCGCGCCCGGAAATGTGAAGGAGACGAGCGACATGCGGGACGCGACAAACAGTACCGGAAACCAGAGCAGCATCAGCGGGATGGCGCGCCCGAACAAGTCGAAGAAACCTTGGACGTCGCGCTTGGGGATGATGAGCATCACCAGCAGGGCGAAAAGCGCATAACCGTACAGCACCGCATCGCGGAGGGTGTTCAGTTGATACTGCCGGAAATAGGGTACGGTCTGCGCGATCTGCCACGCTAAGAACAGGAAGAAAATCGCGACTTCAGGGCGTCGGAACGGCTTGAAATCGACTTTCACCTTGATAAAGGGAATCAAGATCAACGTGAGCAAGCCCACGCCGAGCACCGCCTCGCCGACATAAACCGGAAAGAAACCGATGGTGGCGAACCCTTTGCTGAAGAACAGGTAGCCCATCAGCAAAACGACTAAAATCTGCCACCAGATGCGATAACCCTTGATGAGCAGCGCCATCACCAGAATCAAGGCGGCGGCGATTGGAATCGCAAGGAGTCCCAGTTTCGCGGTTGCAACCGCTCCGGCGAGGGATGCCAAGAGGATGATGCCCATGATCTTAAGCAACTGGAGGTCAATTCCTAGATTGGCAAGGCTAAGCTCACGATCCCGGAGTTGGTGGGGCTGGAATGTGACGGGTCGCTGCCAAGCGCGCGGGTCTTTCAGAGGCTTTGGCTGGTTGATCATCGATCCTTTACCAGTTCAGCATAAATCCGGTCAAACGCTTCGCCTTTTTGCCCCCAAGTGAAGCTCTCGTAAATCTTGCGTTTTGCGGCGATGCCCATCTGGAGGCAAAGTTCGCGGTCGTTGGCAAGGGTTTCGAGCGCGGTGGCAATTTCAGCAATCGATTGACGCGGATTTGCACCACTCGCTCGGAATCCCGTCTCATCGTCGACAATGGTCGCGGGACCGCCCAAGCGCAGACAGATGATGGGCAAACCCGCCGCCATCGCTTCAAGGAGCACCCAGCCGCCGGTATCGTGCATGCTGGGATGCAGCAAAACATGTGACTGGACAAGTTGTTTCAATGCCGCTTCGCGGGGCAGCAAGCCAGTGAAATGGATGTAATCTTCGGCGCCGAGGCTCGCAACCAACTCTTTAAGCCGGTTCTCTTCCGCTCCGGTGCCGATAATCCAGTATTCACTATCGGGTACGCGTTGATGCATTTTGACGAATGCTTGAATGCCGAGGTGGTGACCTTTCCAGCCGATTAGCCTGCCCATGCTAATCACGCGAAACGGATTATCGTTGAGGTGAGTGGCGTCATTTTCCAGATCGGGCAGCATCTCGGCTGACAGCGCGCATTCGCTCATAATCTGGATATTTTGGGCGCCTAGTTTCCGCATCTTGTCAGCGGTTACTTCGGTGGCTGCCAGACCAATGGCGGAGTTCTGGGCAGTCTTGCGGACGTAGGGATCGAGTAGGTTGCTGGTGAAGCGAAAAGTGTCGCGGAAAAGCTCGGCAAACCAACTCTTCCAGCTCATGGTGCGATAATACGGCAATGGCGTGCTGTCACCTCCGCCGACGGGTCCCCATACAAACGGCGCGTCGAGCAGCGAGAGGTAATCAGGCGTCCAGTACGACACGAATGTCACGTGGTGGACAATGTCGAAGTAGAATCTGCTCGTGTAGGCGCTTCCCCTCGCGATATGCCCAATACTGCCAGAGCATATAGTGGAAGCGACGCCCGTGTTCGCCCTTTTTCCAGCCCGTCATGAGAATTTTCGGAATGTCAACGAATACCCAGTGAACATTCGGCAGCGGGTGGAGCTTGATTTCAGCTTCAATCGGCGCGCGAAATTCTTCGATAGTTATCGCCCAAACTTCATGGCGCTTGGAAATCTCCAAGACGTTGTTCCAGCCAACTCCCGGCTCTGACCCCAGATTGGGTATGCAAGAGTAGGCAGACAGCAGCACCTTCAACCGGGGAGCTGCGGATTGCTCGGAATTTGAGGCTTCCGGCAATACGTTGTCGGAGGTGACAACATTGATGTTGTCGCGCGCGTCCAGAGCTTCGATTGTCGTGGTTTTCATTTGCTCAACCTTCAGGAGATTTCGGACGTATTCACGCGCTGATCAATTGTACGCTGTTCTTGTTGGTACAAATGCGCCACGACTTGCTGCCAAACCCGCGGCAAGGCGTAAAGCGGATCTAGCAGCACGGAAAGTGTGAAGTACAAAATCGCAAGGAGTACTTTCCCATTGCTATAAGCGATACCCGCCCGCCGATAGTACATACCGCGTAGGTCGCTGACGTAGTCGACTAGACGAGCCAGATAGGGGCGCCGGTTGTAAGCGTCGATGAACTCACCGTAACTAAGCTCCGTACCGGTTCTCATCCGCCCTTTTTGGCGGGCAAGTACAAAACGAGCGATCACACCCTGCGACATGTACTTCTGCATACTCAGACTGTTGCCATGCACGCGATACTGCAATAGCTTCTGCGGAATGGTGACAAGCATTCCCTGTGTCATCATGCGATCGAATAATTCGATGTCTTCGCATACCGTCATTTTCGGATCATAGCCCCCGACCCGCAGCGCCACTTCTCGATTGAGCAGAACAGTGGGGTGGATCGCCTGAACCAGTTCACCCCGCACGCGGCGTCGTGCACAATCGGCTTTGTCGAGCGGACCGACACGAAACTTACTGATAACTTGACCTTTCGAGTTGATATGGAACCCGTCAGTCCCCCAAATGACGACTGCGGGGTCGGTCTGCGCCATTTGGATCTGCGTTTCAAGGCGCTCAGGGAGTGCGATGTCGTCGGCGTGCATAATCGCAACCCAAGGGTAACAACTCGCCTGTAAGCCTAGGTTCAGCGCCGCGCCAACACCCTCATGATTGCCATCGATGATCTTAACTCGTTCATCCCGTTTTGCAAACGATTGGGCGATCTCCCCGGTTCGGTCGGTCGATCCATCGTTCACAATGATCAGCTCGAATGCTGTCAGTGTCTGCGTGAGGATACTCTCAATCGCAGCAGCGATGAAGTCCTCCGAGTTATAGGCTGGCATGACAACACTAATCACGGCGTTTTACCCCACTTGTCCTTCTGATACGGCGTTATCAACGAGCGGTACATCATTACTCTGCTCCGCCTGTTTTCTACGCACATCGCGGTAAAATTTGATAAGAACGACGGATTCGATCAGCCCGATAACCAGCGAACCTAGATTAGCACCGAGCAACCCGTACTGCGACAGCAGCCAGACGCCAACCGTAATGATCATGAAGGCGGGAATTAGGGTTGACAGGAAAGACTGCTTCATCTTGTTCATGACTCTCAGCGCGGCGTCGAGCACGATGTTGACGCTCACGATCAGCGGTGCTAAACCCATCGACAACAAGATGGGGAAGGTGACGAATTCGTCGAACTGTCCGTTGTAGACGATGCTGATAATCCGCTGCCCTAAGAAGCTGAAGGCCAGACCATATACCCCCGCTATTACCATAAACCAGATCAAAACCATCTTGACCCGGCGGTGTAATCCCTCTCCACCCAATTCAATGTAGGAACGTGAAAACATCGGGAGCATGATTCCGAGTGCTGCGGTCATTCCCATGTTCAGCGGCATCAGGATGTTACTCATGGCGCGCAGCGCGGCGCTCGCGCCTAAACTGACGATTACCGGCAGGATAACATAATACAGGTTGGTCGGGATCCAAGTCAGCATCTTTGAACCACTTGACCATTTTCCGTAATTCCAGTGATCCCTTAAGACGTCTTTCCCCGACAGCGCTTCCGTTGGCTTGAAACTGGGCTTCAGGAAAACAAAGGTCAGAAAACTGCTCGATGCGAGGCTCGACACGCCCATGACGATGAGCACGGAAGCGGGACTCAATCGGTTGAAGTGATCGAGCAAGAAGACGCCCGATATGCCCAGAACAAAATAGATACTGCTGCCGACGGCTGACCAATGCGGCTTGGCGAGGATATAGAACGGCTGCCTAGTGAGCCAGCGCAGCAGTAGCAGCGGTGCCACAAAAGCTGCCATGAGCATTGTTCCCGCCACCAAGCTTAAGTCAAAGGCATTGGTGACAAAAGCGGCAATGCCAAGGCTGAGCGCCAAGACAAGGGCGACGACCAAATGCCCGATATAGGTATAGCCGAGGTAGGTTTTGAACTGCTTGAAGTATTTGCCGCTGCCCAGAATAGCCATTGGCTCGGTCAGGAAGGCGTCATAGACGTTCTGGCAAAGCAAAAACCACGTGTAGACGACAACAAAGGTTCCGTATTCCTCAACCGGCATGTGGCGGGCGAGAATAACGTTGATGATAAAGTTACCGCCTGCGAATACTGCTTGGTCGACTAGTGCGCCACTAATCTTTTGCATCCAACTGGCATGCTTACTGAGAAACCCGCTAATGCTACGCTGTTGCTGCTTACGAAGTTCGCCTGCCATATCCGTCATAAGGGTTAAACCATACTCCGCAGTTTCTTCAAGGTTGCCGGACTACCGATAGTTTTGATGGTGGGCGCAGTGGGTCATTGCGATTCACGATATTGGTTAGGTTACCGTTGTGTCCTTGCTTGCTGCTAAACATCGGCTCTCCGGCGGTGTGAATGCTGTATAAAATGCTGACCAAACTCCCTAAATTGGCATCATATTCAAGGCGACTCGATGTGCCCCGGTGGGCACTCGAACACGTGTTGTCGGTGCGCTATGTAATGACGTTGTACGAGTTATTAAAGTCGACTCAAGAGACTTGACTTCAGGATTAATACAGAGTACCTTACGTACTTGGTTTGTTCGTGCTATACCCGATCTACTCGAAAAACGCAATAACTTACCTAACCCACCTTAACCTGAAACGATATTGAAACTGTCATGGAATCCACAAACCGGAAATATCTGATTGTTGTTGTGAAATACCTGTGGTTAGTTATTTTAGCTGCAGTCGTAACTGGGGCAGGTACCTACTATCTTCGATCACACCAACAAGCGTACTATTCGTCTCACGTCCGCATTTTTATCGGGAACGCAATCGCTTCTCCTGATCCCAGCATTCAGCAGATCACCACCGGGGCGGCTTTAGCAGTCACTTATACTCAATTGATCACCTATGATGTGCTGGATACTGTCATCAGCAATCTTGGTCTTGATACGACGCCTCGTGAGCTAAGTTCAACCGTGTCGGCGTCAGTGGTATCCGAGACGCCGATCCTAGATATCGGTGTGACCTATCCTGATCCGGATCAAGCGGCTGAAATTGCTAACGAAATCGCCAAAGTGCTCATCGCCAGCAGCCCATCTGATTTAACGGATGCGCAGCAGGAAAGCATGACGTCGCTGCGCGCGCAGATCGATGACGTGCAGAAGCAAGTCGACGTTACGAGCGTACAAGCGCAACAGCTCCATGATCGCTTAAGCGCAACTTCGGAAACTGAAAACCCCAGTACCTACGAACGTCTGAATAACGAGTACAACAATCAAGTCGATCAATTGAACTCGGCGCGTGCGATTCTCGCGCAGCTTTCGCAAAGCTTCCTCCAGCTTGCCAATCGCGCGAATCAATTGGAGATCATCGACATGGCGCGCCCGGAACCGATAGCAATCGGGCTGAAACCGACGATTGTTGGCGCGGCAGGGGCGGTCGTGGGCGCATTGCTGGCAATTGCCGGACTGCTCTACTTTGAGTATTCGAACACAGCGCTGCGGGACGTTTCGGAAATTGAGGATTTGTTGGGTCTGCCGATACTTGGTGAGATCACCAACACGAATAAGATCAGGCGAAATAAGCAGACCTATCTGGTCTCTGTGGCGTATCCGAAGTCGCGCATCGCCGAAGAGTTTCGCAACCTGCGGATCAATCTGCTGTCTGCGCACAAAGCCTTGCTGTCCAACTCGTCGCTCAGCGTTTTCGTCATAACGAGTGCCGAAGCGCGGGTAGGCAAGAGCTTTGTCGCTTCCAACTTGGCAGTTTCTATGGCGGCAGCGGGCGTGCGCGTTTTGTTGATTGATGCTGACCTGCGTCGCTCCAGCCAAGATGAGGTATTTGGAGTGGCTAACGTCACGGGATTAACCGGGGTGCTGAACCTCAGAGCGACCGATACGTCCGAGTCGTCAAATGATCTCGTTCAGGACACCGAGATTCCCGGTTTGAGGCTCATGAGTTCGGGCAGCAGCACTATGGAGTCGAGCGAGTTGCTTGGATCGCCGAACATCACCCAATTCATTAAAAGCCTTGAGGCAGAGGACAAATTCGACGTGGTG
The DNA here is from genome assembly GCA_963848465.1 of uncultured Chloroflexia bacterium. GTDB lineage: Bacteria > Chloroflexota > Anaerolineae > Aggregatilineales > Phototrophicaceae > Flexifilum. The sequence continues at coordinate 63,545 of CAWKDY010000015.1, forward strand.
CTGATCGATACGCCCCCATGCCTGGTTGTGTCGGACGCTTCAGCAGTCGCGTTGGCGACGAGCGCATCGGTTTTACTCGTCGTGCAGGCGGGGCGCACGCACCGAGATGCGGCGCAAAAGGCTTGTACGCAATTTGGGCAAATCGGCGTCAACATCGACGGAATTGTCGTCAACCGCAGCCGAACGCGCACTAAAGAGTACGGAAAATCCCGCTACTTCAGAATCTGACCGAAAGCGCCCCCTCACAAGGGGCGCTTTTAGGCTGCGTTAGGATCGGTTTAGGTTTAGTTTAGGTGTGTGTGCAGGGTTTTTAATGGGCGGGCGGCATCCAGAGTTGACGCCTATTGCTGAAAACCCTTCTCCGTTTTTGTCTGTATTGACGAACTGCGAGCTTCTCTCGTTTTCGAAACATCGGTATTGGGGGAGACTTACCTACCCAAACCTGTATCCGTTACCTCATGAATGTCTTTCCGCGCAAGTTTAGGTGTCACCTTAATTCCATGACTTTTGTAAATTTAGTTCGCTGAAAGCCGCATGGTCTACGGTTACATCGTCAACGTTACCTTCTCGTTGCTTCTACATCAAACCACTGAATTCGAACTAGCGTTGTAAAGCGCAGAGGTAGACAATGAACGTAACTTTTCCTCGTATGTTAGTTGCAAACGAGAAAAACAAGACCTCGCCGGTGCTTGTTCGCCAGATGCAAACATCTGAATGGATAAATCGGGCATTTGCATCGCTGGGAATTGACATGCTCGTGACTATGGCAGCGTTAGTGCTGGCAGAGCGCATGTTTGCCAGCGGAGACGGTGCAGCGAATGTCACCATCTTGTCGCCCTTTATCGTCTTCAGCTTAATTGCTTGGCTTGTGAGCTTTCTGCTATGGTCGGTCTACCCCGATGAGCACCGCAATCGGCTCACTTCACTAATGCCAAGGGTCGTGCTCGCGGTGATCAGCGCTTGGATATTTCTGGTTGCCCTCATCTCGATTGCGCAGGTTGCAGTGCCGGGAATGTTCCTGCTGTCGTACTTGGTTCTGAACCTCGTTGGCGTCGTCTCGTGGCGGCTCATCAGTCACTTCGTTTTTCGTTCGTCGCTGACCCGCACGAAGCCGCTTCGCAGTCTCATCATTGGACCGCACGGGTTGGGGACGCAGTTCGTCAAACAGACTGAGCAGGACTCAAAATCGCTGTTTACCGTCTGCGGTGTGATTACCGATGACCCAGCGCTGGTTGGCAACACCTATCCGGTGCTTGGTTCGACCGAGAGCAATCTCAAATCGGTTATCGAGCAGCACCAGATTGAAGCCGCTATTCTCGTGCTGTCGAATCAGGATAACACGGCGCTCGAGCAGGTCTGCGAGCAGCTCAGCATTTTCCCGGTGCAGGTTTATGCCATTCCTAAATCGATGGAAGACGGTCATTTCACTTTCAACGCGGCGTCGCTGGAACGCTTCAAGCTCTCGACCGTGATGCGCAATACGATGCAAATGCGCGACCGCATGATCAAGCGCATGATTGACGTGACGCTGGCGTCGATTGCGCTGCTGCTGGTGCTGCCGTTCTTCTCCGTGATCGCCATCGCCATCAAGTTAAACTCGCCCGGTCCCGTCTTTTTCAAGCAGCTTCGCGTCGGTGAATATCGCCGCCGCTTCCATATGTTCAAATTCCGCTCGATGGTGGTCAATGCCGAGAAAATTCAGGCACAGGTCAACAAGGTCGATGCCAACGGGCATATCGAGCACAAAAGCGAACATGACCCCCGTGTCACTCGCGTTGGGCGCCTCATCCGTAAGACGAGCTTGGATGAACTGCCACAGTTGATCAATGTCATTCTGGGGGACATGAGCTTGGTTGGTCCCCGCCCCGAAATGCCGTGGGTGGTCGGTAACTACGAGCAGTGGCAGTACAAGCGGTTTGTCGTCCCGCAGGGCATCACCGGTTGGTGGCAAATCAACGGGCGCAAAGACGGCAAGCAGATGAACGAGTGCACCGAAGATGATCTCTTCTACATCCAGAACTACTCGCTTCTGCTTGACGTGAAGATAATTCTCCAGACGATCCCGGTCGTACTCAGTGGTAAAGGGTCGTTCTAGCTACTAAGCAAGCCTCAATCTAGCTTTTTCACATTGATATGCTGTGTTACAAGGGCACGGCGAAAGGTTGAACGAAAATAATGGAAGTGCAAACGAAGGTACTGGTCACTGGCGCTGGTGGATTTATTGGCAGTCACCTCGTGACCTATCTGAAGCAACTGGGATATTGGGTGCGCGGCGTCGATCTCAAGTACCCGGAATACGGCGAAACGGATGCGGACGAATTCGAAATTCTCGACATGCGTCGCTGGGATAGCTGCTTGCAGGCGATGCGCGGCGGTATCGACGAAGTGTACGCGCTGGCTGCGGATATGGGCGGGATGGGGTTCATCTCCTTTAATAACGCGCTGATTCTCTACAACAACGCGCTGATCAACCTTCACACGATGGAAGCGGCGCATCTGAGCGGCGTGAAGCGCTATCTCTACACGTCGTCGGCATGCGTTTATCCTGAGTATCTTCAGACCGAAGCCAACGTCACGCCGCTTAAAGAGTCTGATGCTTATCCGGCACAGCCGCAGGATGCCTATGGCTGGGAAAAGCTAGTCACCGAAATTCTTGCCCACTACTACCAGACCGACTACGGTCTCGAAACCCGTGTTGTGCGGTTCCACAACATCTTCGGCGAGAAGGGCACTTGGGAAGGCGGTCGGGAGAAAGCCCCGGCAGCGATGTGCCGCAAGATCGCTACGGCGAAACTGACCAACGACCCCACCATTGAAATCTGGGGCGATGGCGAGCAAACGCGCTCGTTCTGCTATATCGACGACTGCGTGATCGGCATCCACAAGCTGATGCGCTCCGACTACCGCGAGCCGCTGAATCTCGGTCAAGACCGCATGGTCACGATCAACCAGCTTGCCGACATGATCGCCGAGATCGCTGGAACCGAGGTTGCCCATAAGCATATCCCCGGTCCGCAGGGCGTGCGCGGTCGTAACTCTGATAACAGCCAACTGCGTAAGGTGTTGAGTTGGGAACCGCAAATCTCCCTTGAAGAAGGGTTGGCGACAACCTATGCATGGATCGAAGAACAGGTGCGACAGAAATTGAACCACGAGGCGGTCAATCCCTCGATGGCAGAGATGGCTGGCGACTGAGGCGAGTCATCGAAACACGGCAGCAAATCAGCATTTTCGCGGGGGCACAAACGGTGCCCCCGTTAAGAACTCTCGAATATCGACTGGATAAAGTTTGATGACCAGATCGCCGCAGCGGGTAAACATTCTCGGAGTCAATGTTAGCGCTATCAACATGCAGGATGCGCTTGACGTGATTGGCGGCTGGGTGTCAAACCGCGAGCACCATTATGTGACGATCACCGGCGTTCATGGCGTCATGGAATCGCAGCGCGACCCCGCAATCCGTGAAATGCACAATCAAGCCGGGCTCGTCACGCCCGATGGTATGCCCCTCGTCTGGGTCAGCCACCGGCGTGGTTTTCCGGATGTCGGTCGAGTATACGGACCGGACCTGATGCTGGAACTCTGTAAGGCGTCGGGGGAGAGTGGTTACCGGCACTACTTTTACGGTGGTGGCGACGGTGTGGCTAACTTGCTCGCTGAGCGGCTCCATGAACGGTTTCCGCAGCTTGAGATCGTCGGGACGTATACGCCGCCGTTTCGCGCGCTGACCACCGAAGAAGATGAGGACATTGTTCGGCGTATCAACAACTCGCAGGCAGATATTGTGTGGGTCGGGTTGAGTACACCCAAGCAGGAAAAGTGGATGAGTTCACATCTTGGGCGGTTGGACGCAGCGGCGATGATCGGGGTAGGTGCCGCCTTTGACTTTCACGCGGGCTTAAAACGGCAAGCCCCGCGCTGGATGCAGAAACGCGGGCTAGAGTGGTTCTTTCGGCTCGTCAGTGAACCGCGCCGGTTGGGAAAGCGATACTTGATTAACAACCCCAGTTTCATCGTCTTGATTATGCTCCAAGAACTGGGGTTCCGCCGGGACAACTCTTCAAATGTAGAGGTGTAACCGGCTTGGCGCGAGCTTTCCCGGCATCAGCCGGGGTGCAGTACGCCGAGCGAACGAGCGCTGAATGACAAGGCTAAACATTTGGACAAGGTTGAGACGGTTGGCTGGCTGTGGGTTAGATCGCCGTGCAAGCAGGCGACCAATGATGAGGCTGGCAGGAATTGAAACCAGAAACCACACAATCAGTAAGTTGATTAGAGCATCCATCCGAGTTTACTCACAGTATAGACCAGCTATAAAATGCTTACTCTTCCAATTTACCATGTGATGCCGCAAGGGTAACGTAAGGTTTTCAAAATGGATTCAGTACATCAGTCCCGGTTGAATAATTCAGGACATCCGCCCCCTCGGGTGAGTATTGGTCTGCCGGTCTACAACGGCGACCAATATATAGCGGAGGCGCTCAATTCGCTGCTTGCGCAAACGTTCCGCGACTTCGAGATTATCGTTTCGGACAACTGTTCAACTGATAATACGGCAGCAATTGTAGGGCGCTATGCCGAGCGCGACCCCCGCATTCGTTATGTGCGCAAAGAAAAAAATACCGGCGCAGTGGATAATTTTAACTCAATCGTTGCTTTGGCGAGGGGGCGTTTTTTCAAATGGGCGGCGCACGATGATTTGATCGAGCCGACCTATCTGGAACGCTGCGTTGCGGTCTTGGAGGCAGACGATAATGTCGTGCTCTGCCACTCGGATACCCAGTTGATCAGCGCCGAAGGCACCCGGCTGGAAGCGCTGCAAACCGGAAGCGACCACTTTTTTGATGAACAAGGACGCATCATTTATCTCGGCAAGGATTCGGCGCTGCGTAAACTCGACGACCTTCAAGCCGTCGAGCGCTTCAAAGCCGTTATCATGGAAACCAACTGGGTGTTCGAGATCTTCGGCGTTTTTCGCCGCGAGGTTCTTGTTCACACCGGGCTGCTCGATGCATTTTATGGCAGTGACAAGCTGCTGCTAGCGAAAACCGCCGTACTTGGGCGCATTGTAATCGTGAATGAACCTTTATTCCTAAACCGCCGCCATGCTGACCAGTCGATGAGCCTCATGACGATTGACGGTCAGGAAGTATGGGTTGGCAATGAAGAGACCAGCCAACACGGGCTGATGCACCGGCTGCGTCGCATGAGGGGCTTCTTCCATGCAACGGTGATAGGCAAGCTCTCGTTTAGGGAGCGCGCAGCCTGTTGGGCGGTGTTGCTGGGCTATTACGTTCAATTCAAGCGTTGGTACGATATGCTGGAAGAACTAAGCGGGCTACGTATCCGCCGCCTTACAACCGAAGCTAGGAATAAAATGCGGCAAGGGGGAGCTACAAACTCATGAAAGTAGCAATTCTTGCAGGGGGAGTGGGGTCTCGCTTATCAGAGGAGACGGAGACCAAGCCGAAACCGATGGTAGAGATCGGCGGCATTCCGATTTTGTGGCACATCATGAAGCACTACGCCTTTTACGGTCACAACGAGTTTGTGGTTGCGCTGGGGTACAAGGGCGAGTATATCAAGAAGTACATGTTGGATTACGCACGGCTGAATAGTAACTTGGCTATCGATATGAAGACCGGCACCGTCGAGATGGACGGACAGCCCGGTCCCGACTGGCGCGTTGAATTGATCGATACCGGGATGCCCACCTTGACCGGCGGGCGGATCAAGCGGCTTGCCCCTTATCTCGGCGACGGCACGTTTATGCTAACGTGGGGTGACGGGGTATCGAATATCGATCTGGACGCATTGCTAGCATTTCATCGCTCGCACGGCAAGCTGGCGACGATGACGGCGGTGCGTCCACCGGCACGTTTCGGGCATCTGGAATTTGAGGGTGATCAAATCACCCACTTCACCGAAAAGCCGCAGACCGCCGAAGGCTGGATCAACGGCGCGTTCTTCGTGCTGGAGCCGGAGGTGATGGATTACATCGATGGTGATGAAACCCAGTGGGAAAAAGAGCCGCTGGAGCGCCTCGCCGCCGACGGGCAACTTATGGCTTACCGACATTATTCGTTCTGGCAATGCATGGATACGCTGCGCGATAAGCGCCGCCTCGAAGAACTCTGGGAATCCAGCGAAGCCCCTTGGAAGATATGGGATACAGAAAACTATGCGTATTCTAGTAACGGGTGATAAAGGGTACATTGGCACTGTATTGGTGCCCATGTTGGTCGATTTGGGTCACGATGTCATGGGCATGGATACGGATTACTTCCGTAACTGCACCTTCGGTGATGGTATGCCGAACATCAACTCCATCCAGAAAGACGTTCGGGACGTAGAACCGGCGGATCTTGAGGGATTCGACGCTGTTCTTCACTTGGCGGGGCTGTCAAATGACCCGCTGGGCAATTTTGATCCGGAACAGACCTACGAGATCAATCATCGAGCTTCGGTTCGTCTGGCGACGGCGGCTAAGCAGGCAGGAGTTCCGGCGCTTCATCTTCTCGTCGTCGTGCAGCAATTATGGCGCGGCGGGTGATGAACCGCTCGACGAGACCTCGGCGCTCAACCCAGTGACGCCCTACGGCGTTTCGAAGGTGCGGACGGAACAGGATGTCGCCCCGCTCGCCGACGCGGATTTCTGCCCGACGTTCCTGCGCAACGCGACGGCGTATGGCGTGTCACCCCGCTTACGCTTCGACCTCGTTTTGAACAACTTGGTCGCGTGGGCGGTGACGTCCGGACTGGTTTACATCAAGAGCGATGGTTCACCGTGGCGACCGATTGCCCACATCGAGGATATCTCGCGGGCGTTTATAGCTGTGCTCAATGCGCCGGATGAAGTGGTCCATAACCAGATTTTCAACGTGGGGCAGACCTCGGAGAACTACCGTGTCTCCGAAATCGCCGAGATCGTCCGCGAGGTCGTCCCGAACTGTCGCGTCGAGTACGCGCCGGATGGTGGTCCGGATAAGCGCAATTATCGGGTTAACTGCGACAAGATTCAAGCCGCGCTGCCGGAATTCAAGCCGCAGTGGACGGCGCGCCGCGGTGCCGAGGAGCTTTACGAAGCCTATCGGGGAGCCGGTCTCACAGTCGAGGCGTTCGAGGGAATTCAGTACAAGCGCATTGCCCAGCTTCAGCACTTGATCGACGAGCGTAAGCTGGACGGAAGCACGCTTCGCTGGTTGTCTCCCGAAGCCATGTCATTTACATCGTAGCCAGCGCAGAAAGAATGCAATCATGACGACACTCACCTGCCGCAGCTGCGGTGGAACTAATCTCCTGCCAATCATGTCTTTCGGCGAAACACCGCTGGCTGACCGGTTGCTGACCACCGAAATGCTGGCTCAACCGGAATTGCACGCGGCGCTTGAGCTGGTCTTTTGCCCGGACTGCACGCTGGTGCAGATCACCGAGAGCGTATCGCCGGATATCCTGTTTGGCGAAGAGTACCCTTATTTCTCGTCCGTGTCGCCCGCGCTGGTCGCTCATTTTCGGGAAAGCGCGCTCAACCTGATCGAGACGCGGCATCTGGGGAGTTCAAGCTGGGTGGTCGAAGCCGCCAGCAATGACGGCTACATGCTCAAGAACTTCATGGAGCAGGGCATCCCGGTACAGGGTGTCGATCCTGCCGAGCCACCCGCCAAGGCAGCCCAAGCCGCCGGTGTGCCCACGCTGTTGACCTACTTCACGCTCGACCTCGCGCGGCAACTGGTGCAGGAACATGGGCGTCGAGCCGATGTTTTTCTGGCGAACAACGTGCTGGCACATGTGCCCGACTTGAATGGATTTGTTGAAGGGATCAGCACGATCCTCGCCGATGATGGCGTCGCCGTCATCGAGGTGCCTTACCTGATCGACCTCGTCGATCACAAGGAATTTGACACCATCTATCACCAGCATCTCTGTTACTTTTCGGTGACGGCGCTCGACAACTTGTTTCGGCGGCACGGGCTTTACCTCAATCGCGTCAAACACCTGTCCATTCACGGTGGCTCGCTGCGCCTGTTTGTCGAGCACCACGAAAACGCCGCCGAGTCTGTTACTGCGCTGCTCAAGACGGAGCAGGCGCGCCAGACCGTCGCGTTTGCGTATTACGCCGACTTTGCCAAGCACATCAATCAATTCCGCGACGATCTGCTGAGCTTGCTCAACTCGCTTAAGCAAGAGGGCAAGTCCATCGTCGGCTACGGCGCGGCGGCGAAGGCGACCACTATGCTCAGCTACACGGGCATCGACGCCCGCCAGCTTGATTATGTCGTTGACTTGAACGCCTTTAAGCAGGGGCAATTCATGACCGGAAGCCATCTGCCGATCTGCGCTCCACAGAAGCTCCGCGAGGACGTGCCGGACTACGTCCTGATCTTGGCGTGGAATTTTGCCGAGGAGATCATGGCTCAGCAGGAAGCGTACCGCCAATTAGGCGGTAAATTCATCATTCCGCTGCCTGAACTCAAGGTAGTTTAGGGTTCGTTTAGGGTTTATCGGGTTGTTTTAGTCATATGTAAGGGATGCAGATGGAGTCACGTGTCGATTGTCCGAATTGCGGTTCGCCCGGTATGGAAGTCTTCTACACCGTAGATAACGTACCGATTCACAGCGTGCTGCTGTTGGACACCCGTGAAGAAGCCATCCATTACCCGACCGGGACAATTGCGCTCGGTTTGTGCAATCACTGCGGCTTTATCAGCAACGTGGCGTTTGATGGTCGGCTTCAGGAATATGCCGGGCGCTATGAGGCGACTCAGTCGTACTCACCGACCTTCAGCGCATTTTCGCGGAGCCTCGCACTGGACTTGATCGAGCGCTACGACCTGCATGGCAAGACGATCATCGAGATCGGCTGCGGTCAAGGCGAATTTCTGCTGGAACTGTGCGAGTTGGGGGGGAACTACGGCATCGGGTTCGACCCGGCTTATCGGGCTGAGCCGCTGACCAGTGAAGCGAAGGATCGGGTGAAATTCGTCGCGGATTTCTTCTCCGAGCAGTACAGCAGCCAAGCAGCGGATTTTGTCTGCTGCAAGATGACGCTTGAGCATATCCCGAACACCTTGGAGTTCGTGAGCGGCGTCCGGCGCTCGGTGGCGCAGAATCCCGATTGCGCGATTTTCTTCCAAATCCCTAACGCCGGGTATGTCTTGAACGATACCGCTTTCTGGGATGTCTATTACGAACACTGCTCCTATTTCACGCCAGCGTCGCTGACCTATCTGTTCAAAAAGAGCGGGTTTGAAGTGGGGCACGTCTACACCGCCTACGACGATCAATACTTGATCGTCGAAGCCACGCCCAGCCCGGTTGAGCAGGAAGCCTTCACTACCCCGGAGGCGATCACGGCGTTGCAAGCCCAGACCAAGCAGTTTGCCAGCAACGTCCAGCAACTGCGCGAGCAGTGGCAGACCACTATCGATCGGCTGGCGGACGAGGGCAAGCGCATTGTCATTTGGGGTGGGGGGTCGAAGGGCGTCGCCTTTCTGACGACGCTCGGAATTCATGATGCCATCGGGTATGCGGTAGATATCAACCCCCGCAAGACGGGTATGTTTATGGCGGGAACGGGGCAGGAGATCGTGCAGCCCGCTTTCCTAAGTCAGCTTAAGCCCGACACAGTAATCGTTATGAATCCGATCTACTGCGACGAGATCGGTACGACACTTTCAGAAATGAACCTTCAGCCAACGTTGCTTCCGTTGCAGTCGAGTCTTGAGTAATGAGTGGAATTATGTCGATCCCAAGCCGTCCCAATTGTCCAGTGTGTGGAAGCAGAGAGGTCAGTGCATTTTTCGAACTCCCAAATGTGCCGACTCATTGCAATATACTCCTAGCAACTCGCGAGGAGGCAGTGTCGGTACCACGAGGGAACATCGATTTGGCGTTCTGCCACACATGCGGTCATATTTATAACGCCGTGTTTGATGCGGAGTTAATGAAATATAACCAGCAGTACGAAAACTCCCTCCATTTTTCGCCGCGCTTTCAGGAATTTGCTGATCAGCTCGCCGAGAGTTTGACGAGCCGCTATGACCTGCACAATAAAGTGGTTGTCGATGTCGGCTGCGGCAAAGGCGACTTCCTGCGGCTGATGTCTCAGGCGGGCGCTAACAAGGGTTATGGGTTTGACCCCAGTTACGTCCCCAATGGCGATCTGGATGCCGCCTCCAATGTCACCTTCATTCAAGACTTCTATTCGGAGAAGTACAGCGACTACCGGGCAGATATGATCTGCTGCCGCCACGTCCTCGAACATATCGAGCAGCCTTGCCAGTTTGTGGCGAATATCCGGCGTTCGGTTGAGCCGAACAGCAGCGCGGTCGTTTACTTTGAGGTGCCGAATGCTCTGTTCAGCCTACGTGACTCCAGCGTGTGGGACATCATTTACGAACACTGCGGCTACTACACACCAAATTCGCTGATCCACTTGTTTCAATCATCGGGCTTTGAGGTCTTGAAACACGAAGAGGCGTATGGTGGACAGTTTATCAGTATCGAGGCGGTGCTGGCGCATGGGCAAGCCGAACCCAGATCGATTTCGACCAACTACTCGATTCAACATCTACAGCAGCTAACGGAAGAATTCAGCCAGCGCTACCGCGAGAAGCTCACCTACTGGACGTACATGCTCGAAGAACTGGCAGAGCAGTCGCAGAAAGTCGCGCTGTGGGGCGCCGGTTCAAAGGGCGTCACGTTTCTGAATACGGTGCCCAAAGCGGATTCGATTTGCCATGTGATCGACATCAACCCGCGCAAGCAGGGGATGTATATCGCTGGAACCGGGCACAAAATCGTCTCGGCGGAGTATCTGCGGGACGACCCACCGGATAGTGTCTTGGTCATGAACCGCCTGTACGAGTCGGAAATTCGGCAGATGCTGCACGATATCGCCCCGAATGCCGAAGTGCTGGTGGTCTGATTAGTCACTTCCACTGTCGCAAAGGATACCCCCAGTGATGAAAGTCGCGCTTGTCTGCCAGCCTTGGGATCGGATGCTGCCTAGCCAGGGTTCCGTGACAACGTCGATTGGCATCGTGATGCAGGAACTTGCTTCACGTTTGGTGAGCGATTATGACATCACCATATACTCTGCCGCCGACAAACGCAGTCTCCGCAAGATCGTGGAGCAGGCGGATGGCATCACCTACCGGGCAATTCCCGGAAGCAGCATCGAGAGCCGCCTTTCACTGCCGCTCAAGCTCGCCTACGATCAGTGGGGTTCAGGGGGAGATCGGCATAGCCCATTCTTTGCGACTCGCTATTACTATGCCTACTTTGCGCGTCAACTGGCGAATGATTTGAGCGAACAGGGCTTCGATCTCATTCACATCGCCAATTTCTTCCAGTTCGTGCCAGTGATCCGGGCGAAAAACCCGAAGGCGAAAATCGTGCTGCACATGCACTGCGATTGGTTGGGGCAAATCGATCCCAAGCTCTTGCGACCCGCGCTCGAACAGGTCGATCTGGTGGTCGGCTGCGGCAGCCACTTGGCGAAACACGCAGCCCAGCGCTTTCCTGATCTTGCCAACCGCTTTGTGACGATCACCAACGGCATTAACCTCCAGCACTTCCACCAAGCGGGTGAGACGGCTCCAACCGCTGCGGCAGCGACCGAACCAAAGCGGCTGATCATCGTTGGGAGAGTTTCGCCGGAAAAAGGCGTCCACATCGTGATCGACGCGTTCAAGCAAGTTCGCCGGAGACTCCCGAACGTCGTCCTCGATATTGTTGGACCACTCGGTTCATCTCCGCCTGATTTTCTTGTCCTGCTGGATCATGACCAACGAGTGCTGGATCTCATGAAGTTCTACGGAGAAGACGGTAAAGAAGATCTTTACTATGACAGTCTCCTGAAAATGATCCCGCCCGATCTCAAAGACGACGTCATCTTTCATGGGACGATTCCACACGAGGCATTGATCGATTACTACCGGCGCGCCGACGTCTGCGTCAACGCTTCGCTTTCGGAGGCATTCGGGCTGCCGGTTGGCGAAGCGATGGCAAGTGGCATACCCGTTGTAGCTGCTCGTGTCGGGGGTGTTCCGGATATGGTCATTCACGGCGAAACAGGTCTGCTGTTCGAGCCGGGGGATGCCGATGGACTTGCCGAAGCGATCATCGAATGCTTGGCGGATCCTCAACAGAGCGAGGTCATGAGTGCGGCAGCCGCCCGGCGGATTGAGACGCTTTTTTCTTGGGATCGGATCGGGGACTCGTTTCACGATCACTATGCTGCGTTACTCGCACAGTAAGCCTGCCATGAATCCGCGCCAATGGTTAAAACAGATTCAGCTTAAGCGCATCTACGCGAACAGCCAATGCTTCACGCCGGAGCAGCTTGGGCGGCGAACGCTGATCGTATCGCCCCATTTCGACGATGAGACGCTCGGCTGTGGCGGACTTATGATCCGCAAGAAACAAGCGAACGCCGATGTGCGGATCGTCTTTATGACCGATGGCTCCATGTCGCACAGCCACATCATTCCCGCGGCGCAGTTGAGCGCTATGCGTCGTGACGAGGCAGTCAATGCGGCGGAAGCGTTGGGACTGCATCGCGGCGACGTGTCGTACTTGAATTTTCCGGAGACTCACTTAAAGGATCACACCGACGACGCAGTTCAGGCGTTAGTCGAACTCCTGAGACGGTTTGACCCCGAAGAAGTTTTTCTGCCGTATTCGGCGGAGCCGCTGCTCTGGTCGGAAGATCATCTGGCGACCACGCGGATCACGCAGCAGGCACTCGCAATCTCTGGCAAAAAGCGTTGGGTCTATGAATATCCGATCTGGTTGTGGTACAGCTTCCCGTGGGTTGGATTAACCCCGGAGAGCTGGTCTAATCGCCGCCAAATCGTGCGCATCAGCTTGAATTCATGGGCGGGTATCGGCTTCCCACAGGCATTCAACTACTCGATTGACATTCAGGACGTCGCGGTGAAGAAGCGCGATGCGCTCGAACGGCATCGCTCGCAAATGTTTCGACTGATGGATGGGGTAGAGTGGCCGATTCTCGGCGACGTTGCCGGGGGCGAATTCCTCGACTGCTTTTTCCAACCACGTGAGCTTTTCCATCTCGCAGGAACGCCGGAATGACCGAGGCGCAGAGACAACCTGATCAACTGCTGCTGGCGGATGACTATGCGGATGATCACCGACCGGGCACGGTAATCGGCAGTCGCACACAGGCTGGTCAACCGCGCGGTGGCGTTGACGTTGAATCGGTTCTGAGCATCGATCATGATGCGCTGCGCTTCCAGCCCTTAATCCAAGCGGGCTGGGGGCGGTCGGGAGTCAGCTATGGTCCCTTTGCGCGCGAAAACGGCTTGGCGTTGAGCGTCTTCATGCTCAACGGGCATAATACGTCCAATATCGAGCCATTTACGGACAGCTTGCCCAAGCGCGTCTGGCGCTGGCTATTAGGGACGACCAGCGAGTACGAAAGCAAACGAGTCGTCGCGCGCCGATTGCTGCGCTGGTTGTTGTCTGACCATCCGCAACGCTTTCCTCGTAAGCTGCGGTGGTGGCGGCATCTGCGCACTAACCCCCCACTCATCGATGAGAACTTGGCGATTGGCTGGTTTGCTCAAGAGCAATTGAGTTCCAGCCTGCCCACCGGCAATGCCTTCATCATGCACGGGATTGGATCGGGCAATGGCGAATTGTGGGCGGAGGTTGGCGGCGTGCCGCTGACGGCAATCAGCGGCGTGCAGAATATCCCGATTGCTTACGTGATCGTGCTGCGCGAGCAGGGGGCGGCTTATTACGCTGCCTCGCTCCCCAACGCTTTTGGCTTATCGGCTGCTCCTCAGTTGAGACCCCTGGCGATTGACCCATCTCGCAGCGACAGCCCCGTATTCGCGGGCATCTATCAGAGCGTGCTCGGTCAAATCGGGTTTCGGGTGGACAGCCGGGTTTATGCGACTCGCATCGCTGCGCTGGGCGGCGCCTACGCGCAGTGGTATGGTACGGCGCACGCCGCCGACGCGCTGATCTCTACCCGCTTGCTGGCTGAATCCGAGTCGGAAATCGGTGGGCGCTGGCAGATCCTCAGCGGACTGCTTGAAGGTACGCCGCAAGGGGCGGTGGGCAAAGCCGCGATCAACCGCGCGATCCTGACTCCGGCGGAACCATCAGGGCTGATTCACTTTGTGGTCGAAACCGGATCAGCGTTCGCTGGCAGCGTGAGTGCCCTGTTTCGGGTCGCAGATGATGATAACGTGCTGCGGCTCCAGTTCAGCGGAGCGGGTGTCCAACTGAGCTACCTTAGTCAAGGATCGGCGGTTATCCTCGCCGCGTCGGAGCGTGATGGGCTGGCTCCGAACGCCGTCCACGCGATCCAGATTCTGGACGACGGAAGCGAGCTCGCGCTGTATCTCGATGGACACCTCCTGTTCAATCACCGGGTGGCAGAAACCCGGCTGGCAACCGCATCCGGAGTTGGGTTTGAACTCGCTGGAGCGGGCGTATTTCTGCGTAACTTTGAGGCGCATCCCCGTACCGTGACGCTGCCAGCTGCGTTAGCCGCCTCGCTGTTCTGGAATCGAGCCGGTGAACAGGTCGTCGCTGCCGAGCAGTTCGCGGGCGATGCTCGACCACTCGACGGCAAAACGACGAGCAGCGGGGCGCTTCAGTGGCAGCGAACGCTAGGAGTCGGACGGTTCGACCTGACCGGCGAACAGTCGGCGAAAGTCCGCGCTTCAGCCGATCAACCAAATCCCGGACGAACCGCCTATACTATCGCGTGGCAGTCGGTCGATTTTGCCGACCTCGGCGTCGATATTGGGCTCCCCGGCATTGAGCGCGGGCAGGGTGATGGTAGCCGCGCGGGCTTGATCTTTTATCAAGATGACGATAACTATATTGTGGTCAGCGTGTATGTGAGCGACCTCTACGCGGGTAACTCGGTGTCGTCGTTCTTTATGCTGAATGGCTTTGAAGACGTTTATGATGCGGTCTGGACGAATGTGGATCGACATATCGCTTGGGGAACGACCTTTCGGCTTGAGGTCGCCTTTGACGGAGCGCAGTATCTGGTGCATCTCAACCATGAACCCGTTCTGTATCGCGCGCTGACCGACGTTTACCCATCCTGCCAATCGCTTCGCATCAACCGGGTTGGCGTGGTCGCCAACTGGGAATGGGGCGATGATACCGGCAGTATTCTCAGGAATTTTGTCGCAAAAGGCTAGGGGTGCTATGTATTCAATCTGGTCGCTGTTTCCCACGTCCGTAAAGAATCTACTACGAGGTAGTCACACTGTCCGTCGAATCGCCTATTTTTTATCCGGCAATCGAGTGGTGACGATCCAGTCGGGACCGGGTAAAGGGCTGCGAATTGATTTGTGGCGAGGCAGCGCGAATTACGAGTCTGGGACGAACGAACTGCATGTCCAGAACACCCTCGCGGAGCAGATCAAGCCCGGGTCGATTTTCTATGACGTGGGCGCGAATATTGGGTTCTTCACCATCATCGGCAGCCGTCTCGTAACTTCAACGGGGCAGGTGGTCGCGTTCGAAGCTGTCCCGGAGAATGCGCAGGTGGTTCAACGCAATTGTGATTTGAATGGCTGCGCCAACGTGCAGGTGATCGCCAAAGCCGTCTCGAACGAGAGCGGGAGCGGTACCCTCGTGCTTGCGTCGCACGATGGCGGTGCAGCCCTGCAAAGCAGCGTGGAGCAGGCTGGCAAAGCCGAAACCATCACGGTCGGGCTGACTTCCATCGATGAGTTTGTCGCTCAGAACCCAACGCTTGTGCCTAATCTGGTCAAGATCGACGTTGAGGGAGCCGAACTGCTGGTGCTTCAGGGCATGGCGAAAGTGCTGGCTGAATTCCACCCGATCATCGTCTTCGAACTCGACGACGAGACATCAGCCGGGCTGGATCGCAAGTTGGCGGCTTGTACAGGCTACTTGGAAGCCGCGAACTACACAGTGGTCGATCTTCCGGATTCGTACGACCAGATCGCGTGGAATGTGCGGCACTTTATGGCGTTACCGCGCGCATGATCTAGCCGTTACGCACTGAAAGCAGCGGGTAGCAAGGTTACTGGACAATAGCAAAACCTCTTATTGTCCTGATTTCGGGCGCTCAAGACAAGCCCCTCAAAATATAAATTCCGTAAAATTCTGTTGTCGCTGCGTACCAATTTGTTCATTCCACCATGATTCTCCATTAGAATACAATTGTTAGTTACGTTTTTGGGTGAGAGTCCTGACGTTGCTCTCAGTGAAATCCGAGTCGCCGGATAGAGATCTTGGGTGAAGCGGATAGGGGCGACACTTTTATCGTTAAGATGACGACAGATAATGTGGTTTATACTGGTTGGAAAGCCAAGCGCCTCGAAGACGATTTCTGTATGAGCTGAACTGTAGTGGAGATGGTGACAGGGATTCTCGTTATCACGTCGTGATACCCGTCCCCACCACAATCCGACTCCAATGGTGCTTGGCTTGTGGCAAGCAAACTCGCGTTCTAGGGCGATGGTGGTTGCTCCACTACGCTGAAGCAAGTGGTTACATTCGGACATTCTGCGCCGGTGCGCTGAAAAGCTGTATGAATAATCTCAAGCGACCGGGGGAAAGTCTACACTTATATTCAAGTATTAGTCGCAGCGATAAATTGATGGCGAGTGCGAGTTTACGATCTGGCGTTTCGCCGGTGCTGTCGCTAGCTAGTAATTCTGATATAAGCACCCGCCACATAACCTCCATTAGTTTAAATTATTACTTGTAAGAAGCCACCCTAATATTTTACCGAATTTCTAGAGTAGTGGTTGAAGCGTAATTGAAGGGGCGGTTGTGTCCTTAGGTGAGAGAAAACCATCGCGTTGACCAATGTTTGATGTGGAAGCTCTCAGGTTGTTGATGCCGAAAACTAAGGAGGCTTTACGCAGGTTACCGAAGTTGGGTGGGCGATGCAATTGAGTTGTCGATGACACAACATTATCTTGTTGACAACAAAATTGGAAAACCCGCTTAATCTGAGCGTCGGAATATGAGATTAGGTGCGCTACATTCACAAGCGCATGTCGTTTTCCAAGCAGGTGGATGTGCTCGTTGGTTGGCAGTCATGTCGTTGATCATTGAGTACAATCCGCGTGGGACATCTCTTGATTTGTACACAATGAGCTAGTGTTGGAGGGACGATGTCCGGATTGGCTACAAATCGACTATCTGAGGAGCTGCTCGCTGCCTACACCGAGGCGCAGGAACAGCCAGAGGTGGAGTGGTCGATGTCGGCGCATCGGCGAGTTGCACTTCACAATGCAAAAATGGGCATCACGCTCATCTTCTATGTGTCTGACTGCATCTCATTGGGTCGAGAACACAGCAACAATCTTGACGTACCCCACATCGATCTTGACCCGTATGGCGCCTTCGAGCTTGGTGTATCACGACGCCACGCACTGCTGACATTTGAAAATGACAAGCTCTGCATCACCGACGAGCACAGCGCAAACGGTGTTCGCGTCAACCATGAACGAATTCACCCGGGTGTGCCTTATCCGCTGCGGGGGTGGGCAGTGATTCAGCTTGGGATGATGACTCTGGAACTCATATTTCCATCCTACGGATTTGGAATGATGTCTTTTCCATTAAACTCTGAAGCTTGATTGGCAATCATGGGAGTTACTGCGGTACATGACAAGTTTTGGCACAAAAGCAGAAGACGATGTGCATTCCAGCAGTAAGCCCGAGAAAATTCTGTTAATCGGGGCGCTGCCATCGGAAGAGCACTGCAATCTACCATCGACCTATGCCTATGACAGGGTCGGTGACATTGAAACGGCGCTGAGCCGTCTATACGATCAGACTTATGATTTGGTCGTGCTGTGCGATGCGGTTTTTGTCGATCAAATGTATCTGGTCATCGTCGAAATAAAACGACGTAAACCGGAGACCCCGCTGGTTGTTGTGACCGGCAACACCTCAGGGGCGTATCATGCGAACCTGATGGACGCCGGGACCGATGATGTTGTGGGCAGCCATATCTCGCCCTCGGACTTTAGAGATCGCTTGAACATCAATATCAGGCGTGGTCAGCGACTTCAGCGTGATTATGGGCGCGAGGTCGCGCTTTATCAGATCATGCATCTGACTCAACAGCTCAATACCCTGACGGAACCCAACGGTTTTATCGAGAAGACCGTCAGTTTGATTTGCACGACCTTCAATTTATACGGTTGTGCCGTCATTATTCCTGATAACGAGTTGATGCAGGTTTACGTCAGCAATTACTCCGGGAAAAGCAAGCCGCGTTTCATGCGAGAAATGCGGGAACAAACCGTCACTGATCCGTTTACTCGCCCGATCTTCAATGGCGTCATCGAGGCATTTCAAGACATTTCGACGGATCGCTATTATCGACCGCTGCCGCTGCTGCCTGATGCACGCTCCGTGCTGGTCATTCCGCTGCGGCAACATACGGACTTAATTGGGGCGCTGGTGCTCTTTGGCAACGCGGGGCAGCAGTTTGAGCTTGAAGATATCAGCGTGTTCGAAACGCTCGCCAGTCAGCTCGTTGGCTCGCTGCAAAATGCATTTTTCCAAGAGGCGCAGAATTTCCAAGTTCAATTGAACAAGACGCTGCTGAATGCTTGGCAGACTTTGTTTCATGCCTCAACCGGCTCGGAGATCGCATCGACCCTCGGTCGCTTAATCGAGGAAATCCCCAATGTTGACCATGCATTGGTCTGGTTGACGGGGGAGACTCATGACGAAATGGTCGTGTTTTCGAGTCCTGAACTGAGCGCAGCGCGTGACACCTTAAGCAACCTGCTGAAGCAAACCAGCATTGACGATTTGATCGACACAGCCCAGTTTGAGGGCGGAATCATTCAGCAAACGCAGCTTAGCCCGACGAACCCACTGCGCCCGCTGTTTCGTGCGCTTGGTTCGCGCCGGTTGATCTTTTTCCCGCTGGAAAACTCCGCCAGCTTGATCGGCGGAATGGTCATCAGCATCGCGGCAGCCAAGCAGTTCGGGATCAACGACGTTTCGCTGGTGCGTAACTTGGCGTTGGCAGCCGGTCAGGCGCTGGAGCGCATCACCCTCATCGACGCGATGGCGGAAAAGAGCGCGCGGCTGGAAGTGATCCTGCGCAGCATCAGTGAAGGTATCTTCTTCGTCGATGACTTGAACCGGGTCGCATTCTTCAACCCGCAAGCGATGGAGTTGCTGGACGTAAAGCCATCGGAGATTCTGGACAAGCAGTCCTTTGTCCTGCTCGACCGGTTATCCTCACGCGCGGCGAACCCTGAGCAGGCGCGACGGAGCCTCTTTGCCGCTGTGGACAGTATCAACAGCAGCTCCCGGCAGCCGAAAGACAATTATCCGATTGTGGAATTCGACCGTCCCAGCGGGACGAACCAAACGGTTCGCGTCGAATTCATCGCCATTGATGCCTATCCTAAATGGTACCGAAGCTGGATCGGGTTTATCCAGACCACGGACGCCGTCGAGAAAGACGTCATTCCGACCGATACAGTGTCATTCCTCGTGAATACGTTGATGGAAACGGGCGCGGGACTCGCCAACAACATTGACTTGCTCATCAACAGCGGCAGTCAAGATCAGAATACGCAGCGCCTCTCCCGCCTGACCGACGTTCGGCACGGTGTTATGGCGATGCGGCAGTTGGTCCAGAATGTCGCACAGTATTCGGCGATCAGCCCAACCTACGAAGACTATCTGTATGAACAGGTTGACCTCGATCAGGTGATCAGCGAAGTCATACAGGATGAGTTTGCCGACCGCAGCCCGGCGCTCCGCTTTACGCGCAAACCGGGACAATATGAGATCGAACTCGATCCTCAAATCGTTCGCCGCGCCCTGATTCGTCTATTTGATGACGCGATTGCTCGCTGTCCGGCGGGTGGGTCGATTGCGGTCAGTCTGGAAGACACGGGCGAAGCGCTTCAGATCGCCATCGAACAGCCGCTGACAATCGGACGTCACCTCGGCGATTTGTCGCCGTTCGACCTTATCGCGCACGATGTCCACTTCGATTTGTCGAATGACGTTCATCCCTTCTATTTGCTCGTCCAGCTATTCCAGTGTCGCATCCGTAACGTGTCGGTCGCGGGGAAAACGCAGCGCCTCATCATCGCTTTCCCGCTTCCGTCCGAAGAAGAAAGCGGATTCCCAGATAGCGTCAGCGCTGATGTCGTCATGGAAGTTGATCGGAGCGCCGGAGCGCCAGTGCGTGCGCCGGATACGGTCATGATGATCAAGGGTAAATCTGTCATCACCGAGAACCTTGCCCGGTTGCTAGAGCACGAAGGCTTCGAGGTGATTGTGCCAACTTCGCCGCTGGATGCCGTTGACGAGCTAAGGCTCGTGCATCTTGACCTGATCGTGATCGATGGCGCGCTGACCGAAATTGATGCTTTGGAGCTCACCCAGCGGATGCGCCGGGCGGCAGAGACCCCGATTGTCGTCATTGCCGACAAAGCGACCGATAACCAACGTGTCGAAGTCCTTAATGCGGGCGCAGAAGATTACGTCGTTGCGCCGATCTCGGATGCGGAATTGTTCGCGCGTATCCGGATGTTGTTCCGGCGCCAGCATCTCGCGGATCGCACGGAAGCTCCGCTTGACTTCGGCGATCTGCGGATTGATTTCGCCCGCCGCCAAGTATACGTGAATCGCAAGCCGATTGTGCTGACGCGCATTGAATACGATCTGCTCAACGTGCTGGTGAAGAACAAGGGGCAGGTGGTCGTCCATCAAACCTTGCTGGAACGAGTCTGGGGTCCCGAATACCTGACGGAAACCCAGTATCTGTGGGTTCATATATCGCGGCTGCGCAAGAAACTTGAGCCGACCGCCTACATTCAAAATCAAGCGCGCATCGGCTACGTCTTTCAGCATGAATAGCCCGCAGGCTCCCCAAAAGCTGAGAAACCGATCAGCGGCTTTCTCAGCTTCCAGCGCTTAGGAAGCAGATTGCTATTACCGGGTGTGGCGTCACTTGCCCGTTTGGCTGCCTAGATGACCCTGAGTGGGACAGCCGCACCAGCCTATCGAGGTCCCACGCTCGTTATCCGCTCATGCCACCGTTCGCGGATCGCGTGCGCGAAGCCAGTCACGCCTAACCCCCGCGTTGTCGATCAGTCCGCCCACTTTTACGGATTTTCGAACGCTCTGCGTCGCCTGGTAGTTTGCTTCCTTCTCGTATACTATAATTTAACGTGCATCATGGTTAAGGAATCTGAGGGTAGATTGTCGCCGTAGAGGCACGATATATCGTGCCCCTACACGAGAAGACTCGCGTTCGAAGCGAGCTTATCCATAATTGACGTCAGCTTAGATTGACGCGACTTCCCAACTCTGGCTTAGTTTTTTACTCACCCCTAAAGCGACACCCCCGATCAACACCAAAGTGTCTACACGCTAACACCGTCTGACTCGTATGCTGTTGTCACATTGACTCAACAACACAAACAACAGATCGACCGGCGGTAGCGAGTACAGGTGATGAGACACACGGACAAATCTGACATGAAACCGAACCAACCCATTTATGAGATTCGCCTCAAAGGGCATCTGAGTGAGCAGTGGGCAGACTGGTTTGACGGTATGGACATCACGCTCACCGAAGATGGCGAAACATGCTTAACCGGCGTGGTGATCGACCAAGCAGCCTTGCACGGGTTGTTGAAAAAGGTGCGGGACTTCGGTCTCCAGTTGCTCTCAGTAAATCGCGTCGATAGCGGCGCAACCAGCACAACCAAACTCGACTAGCAAACGATCTGATAGGGGAGAAAAGCTCATGAAAGCAGTTGTTTACACCGAATATGGTTCGCCCGACGTGCTGCACCTGACGGAAGTCGCGACGCCGACGCCGAAAGACGACGAAATCCTGATCCGCGTGCGTGCCCACTCGATCAACTTCGGGGATTTGATGGCGCGCAATTTCCGGGCGGTGACGCCGGGTAAGTTCAACATGCCGTTACCGCTGTGGCTGCTAGCCCGCCTATCCTTTGGCTTCTTCAAACCGCGCGTTAATACGCTTGGCAGCGAGTTCTCCGGCATCGTCGAAGCGGTCGGGCAGGCGGTCGACCGCTTCAAACCCGGTGATCAGGTCTTCGGCTATCTCGGTCAGGCGATGGGCGCGAACGCCGAATATCTGACCGTGTCGCAGAAGAGCACGGTCGCGAAGATGCCCGCCAACATGACCTTCGAAGAAGCCGCCGCCGTGCCTTACGGCGCGCTGACCGCCCTGAACCTGCTCAAGACGGTCAACATCCAGCCCGGTCAGAAAATTCTGATCAACGGTGCTTCGGGCGGCATCGGGGCGGCAGCCGTTCAGCTTGCCAAGCACTCCGGCGCGGAAGTCACCGGCGTTGCCGGGACGCCGCGCATCGGCTTCGTCCAAGCGCTGGGCGCGGATCACGTCATCGACTACACCCGCGAGGACTTCACGACCAACGGCGAGACTTACGACGTGATCTTCGACATCCTCGGCAAGAGTTCCTTTGCCCGCATCAAGCGTTCGCTGACGCCGAAAGGCCGCTACCTGCGCGCCAGCTTCAAGATGCGCGAAATCTTCCAGACGCTGTGGACGGCGCTGCGGGGTGGCAAGCGCGTGATCGTCGCATTGTCGATGGATAATGCCAACGATCTTGCGCAGATCAGCAAGTTGGTTGAAGCGGGCGCGTTCAAATCGGTCATTGACCGCAGTTTCTCGCTCGAACAGACCGCCGAAGCGCATCGCTACGTCGAGTCAGGGCGCAAGCGGGGAAGCGTCGTCATCAGCGTGCAGCCGAACAGCGCAAACTTGTAGCCTAACCCGGGCAGAGGAGATACCGATATGAAAGCGATTGTGTGGACAAAATATGGGTCGCCAGACGGGCTTCAGCTCAGAGAAGTCAATCAACCCATGCCGGGGGACAACGATGTGCTGATCAAAGTGTTTGCGACTTCGGTCACGGCGGGAGATGTCGAAGTCAGAAGCCTGAAATTCCCGCCGTGGCTGGCGCTGCCCATCCGTATGTATATGGGTCTTCTGCGACCGAGAAATAAGGTGTTGGGACAGGAACTCGCGGGGGAAATCGAAGCCATCGGACGCAACGTTTCGCAGTTTCGCGTCGGCGATCAAGTATTCGGGGCAACCGGATTCGGTTTTGGCGCTTATGCCGAGTACATAAGTTTGCCCGCAGTCTCCGCGGACGGAGCACTCGCCGTCAAGCCAGTAAATCAGCGCTACGAAGAAGCCGCGGCAATCCCGGTCGCAGGACTGGAAGCGCTGCACTATCTGCGAAAAGCGAACATCCAGAGCGGGCAAAAGGTTCTGGTTTATGGGGCTGGCGGTAGTATCGGAACCGTTGCCGTGCAGCTTGCGAAGTATTTCGGGGCAGTGGTGACGGCAGTCGATAGCGCGGGCAAACTCGATATGCTCCGATCCATTGGGGCGGATCATGTCATCGATTATAGGAAAGAAGACTTCACAACCCAAGGCGAACGTTACGACGTAATCGTTGACGTTATCGGCAAGAGTCCATTTCGGAGAGGATTACGTTCGCTCAAGGAAAATGGTGTCTACCTGCTGATCAATGCCGGACTCGCACAGAAGTTGATGGGGATTGGTGCCGCTCTAACGGGGAGCAAGCGGGTCATTTCCGGAGTGGCGAATCGCGCCCCGGAAGACCTATTGTACCTAAAAGAGCTGATCGAAGCTGGGAAGTTGAAGAGCGTCATCGACCGATCCTTCTCGCTCGAACAGACCGCCGAAGCGCATCGCTACGTCGAAACAGGGCAGAAGCGAGGCAATGTCGTTATTACGGTGGCGCGCACCGACGAAGCCTGACTATTCCCCGCTACGTGACTTCAAATTTGCTCAGGTTGTGGTGACGCTCGGCTGACGTCAGCGAAGCGAGATGGACAGCCGCCGGATCGGGGTAAGGTCAATTGGGCAAAAACATCAAATGCCAAAATGAGCATTTGATGTTTTTTGTTGAGCACCTCACCCTTGGTCATCATGACCTTACTTCGCTAACCTCTGCCATTGACCCACTTTGACTGTGAACCGAAAAATGGTTGTGGGATTTCTTCGCTCGTCTCCATATCATAAATCATGATTTGCAAGCATTCACTGCTGCATCGGGCATAGGGATCATAGTCACCAGCGCGAGGATGCCAATCAGCGCTAGCACAATAACCTTTAGGTTGCGCTTGCGGAGACTGCCTGTGCGTTTTGACCTAGCGTATGGCTTGCGTATTTGTAGGCGCTATTTGAGCTAGGAATCGCCGGGTTTGATGGGTGCCGGGCGCTTGAAGAAAGCGTGTTCGAACCCCGTCGCTCCGAATGGTTAAATCCCGCCCAATTGAGCGGGATTTTTGCTGCTTAGCCAGTGCGGGATCAACGGAGGGTCGATCCCGCGCACTTCTTACCGTCTACAGGTGGCTGAGGAATATCCTGACTTTAGCGGATACTCCACGTCGGTATCGCAGCGGGTTGACAGTCACAAGGAACAATATTCTCGTCACTATCATTCCTAGGATTACCCCATAGGGTTCCTCCGCTATTGTCAGTGTACGCTGTTTGACCGAAGCCGACTTCGGTCTTCAAAATAGGATGACCCCGATGACATACGGTAGTAGTGCCAATAGTGCCAGTGCTGGATTGCCGCGCCGCGTTTCGTTGTGACTATCCCAGCTAAAGAGATAGATCGCCAGCCCAAAAGCCAGCAGACCTCCGGTTGTCAGGACGACGAGCGATCCCAGTGGAGCAAAATCGGTCGTCAAACCCATCGCCAGCCCGCGAAAGGCGTTCATAGCATGGATGGGCGGCAAGAGTTGAGCAACCCGCATCACCGCGTCGGGCAAGACATCGGCGGGGATAAACATCACGACCATCGTTGGAATAAAGATCAATTGCGACCACAGCACCGTTATCCGCGAACTGGACGAAATCACGCCGATCAGCACGCCAAGCCCGGTCAGCGCAAAAGCTGTCACGATGAAGGTCACGACAAAACCCAGCCAATCGAGGGGCACGGACGCGGAGAAGAGCAGGGACGCTGCGACTATGAAGATGATGGTCACAATCACTAGATGAATGATTATGGTCAGCGCCGGGATGATTAGCAGCGAAAGAGTGGGCACACCGTTGATTTTGTAATTCCGAAAAATACCGGCTTGGCGAGCCGTCACCAATGGATCGGGCAAACCCAGCAGCGTCGCTAACAGTATGGCGATAATCGTCATCAACGGAATGAACATTTCGCCAAAAGCGGGGTCAATATCGATCAAGACAAACCCCAGCATGACATAGAGCCCCAGCGGTATCAGGTAGGTCAGCAAGAGGAATGTTACATTGCGGATGCCGGTGCGGAACTCGAACTGGAAGTGATTGGCAAAGGCGTTCATTGGGCGACTCCGTTGGTGGTGATTTCAAGGAAACGGTCTTCTAGAGAGGGTCGCTCTACCCGCAGATCGATCAAGGTGTCCTTTTGCGCCTCAACGTAATCGATAATGGTCGAAACGGTGGGTCCGATGTCGATGCTGAAATAGATGTGGTAATCCTCGTTGAATGTTTGATATTGGACTGCCGGGAAAGCTGCGCCAGAGTCGGATAGACTGGCGTTTTCGGTGCGGACGGAGACTTTGGTCAGACCGGCTCCGGTCGCGGTAAGTTCGAGCGGGGTGCCGGTTACAGCGATCTTCCCGCCGAGCAGGATGGCGACGCGATCCGTCATCTCCTCCGCTTCCGCCATGTCGTGAGTGGCGAGGACAATGGTCGTGCCTCCGGTTTGAAGTTCGCGCATCAGATCGTGCAATTCGACCCGTGTCGCCACGTCGAGACCGGCAGTAGGTTCATCCAAAAAGAGCACAGGCGGATTGTGGGCCACCGCCAATGCCAGCAACAGGCGACGCTGTTGACCGGTAGATAGCTGGTGATACTGTGAATTTCTTTTCTCTGTCAGACCCAGTCGATCCAGCAGGTCATAGCGAGGGTTTACCCCATGGTAGGCGCAGAAGAACTTCATAGCCTCGTCCACGTGGATGCTCTCCGGCAGCGCTGAAGTTTGTAACTGTACGCCGATCAGGTTACGCAGCTTACGCGTCGGGCGGGCAGGGTCAACATTCATGACTCGCAATGATCCGCCGTCGGGAGCGCGCAGCCCTTCCAGACTCTCCAACGTGCTCGTCTTGCCCGCGCCGTTCGGTCCCAGCAGCCCAAAGATTTCGCCACGCCGCACGTCAAAGCTGATGCCGTCTACAGCGACGAAATCACCATAGACCTTTCGAAAATCTCGAACTTGAATGACGGAGTCGTTCATAAAGCAGTCCCTTTCTAGGATATACAGAAACCGAAAACCATTTCTTGACCACTTCACGGCTTCGACGAAACGACGGCACTCGGCTTCGTTTCCCAGCAGAGCGACCTTCAATCTCGCCTGCGCCGATGAATAGGACGATTTGTAATGCAGATTCCACTGTGATGATTAGGAGGATGGAGGTGATGCACGTGCCTTGGGCTGGAAATCACCTCCAAATCAAGCTTTTACTGTGCGGTTGCAGGAGCGCGCTCGCATCGTCAGATTCCACGATCGTATCCGGCTGGGTCGAATTAGTACGGATACCCCGCACCAGCAGCCACAATGGGAAGGCGATCTCTGCTACCGAAATCACCATCGCGATCAGGTCCGGGGTTGTGGTATAGCTTTCGATGAACAGCAGACCAATTGTGTCGAACAGGTAGCCAACCCCGGCAGCGAGAAAGAGCACGCCAAGGAACTTCGGGAAGTAGCCGGATTGGTAGATCAGTACGCCGAGTGCGAAGACATGCAGGATGAGGAAGGCGATACCAAGCGTGAACCCATAGCTGTGGGCATCAAGGAACATCGATACCAGCCCATTGCTCTGTTGAGGGTCGAATACGGTCCCGTTGATGATGAGCAGGACGAAGACGTAGTTCAACAGATTGATGCCGTGAACCGCCGTCATAATTAGCCGAGAGACCGCCGCAAGCAACGACAAGGTCTGATTGACGGGCTTAAAGATCACATACAGAATGATTGACAGTGCGACCTCGCTCAGCAGAATGATCAGTTCCGCGCCGATGCCGCCGATCCGAAACAGGTCTTGTGACGCGGTGATGTTCGCGACCGTCGCTGCTGTGTCATCTGGGACAATCAACGTGGATGGAACGTAGAAGTGGGCGATGACCGCAGCGATGGTGATGACGAGATACAGCACACCAGCTAGCCGTGCGTAGGACATCGGCGCGGGGGGGATCGTACTGTTTGTGGTTTGAACTGCGCTTTGTTTCATGGTCGTCCTAGTCATGATTCTGCTCCATATGTATTCAATAGGTTGCTGAAACTAGCTGTTTGGTCTGCCGCTATGTGCCTCCATCCGAAGAAGGATCGATGCGATTGACCGAGAGCAAGGTAAGACCTAGGTCGCGGATTTGCCGCAGCAGTCCATGCAGTGCCGACTGGTCAATTACCCGGCAGATGAGCAGCGTTGTGCCGTCGTCACTAGATGTAATCGTCACATCGCCGAACCAATCGCCCCATCCGCTGTCCAGATGTCCCTGGAGCCGGACGTGATAAAGCATCGGTTGTGGCTGGAGTTGCGAGTCTGCCATCGGGTGTTCCTGTGCGTTTGCTCTTGTCAATCAATGTGTGACAGCATATGCGCAGGGCGGTGTCAGTGTGTAGACACTTTAGTGTTTTTCAGGGGTGTTGCTAGACCCCGTTCCTAGGCGCGGGCGACGACTTCAGCCCGGTGTCGAACGCCAAGCTTGGCGTAGATGCGGCGGTTGTGACCTTTGATAGAATCCAGCGCCGGGAACAACCACTTACCAATTTCACGGTTGGAAAGCCCTTCTGCGACAAGGCGCAGGACTTCTCACTCGCGTTCACTCAGCGGTTCGATTCAGGGCAGGTAAGTTTGCGTTTGGCAGCTATGAGTTCTGAACTGCTGGGCGCGAGCCGGTTTTGCACTGGGACTTGCTCGAAGTTCAGACTGGCTGGTTTCGGCGCCAAGGTTGTTTCACCACCACAGACATACTTGGCAAAACCGCCCATACACTCCAAAGTGTCCCCGAACGCCTCATCACCAGGTTGAAACTGTTTGACGTTTCTGCCGACCTCTTCAACACGCCCGGCGATGTCCGATCCGAGTGTCCGGCGACCGGGTTTTAGCAGCCCGCCAAAGCGGGTATACAAGGGTTTGCCGATCAGCGCCTCCCAGTCGGAACGATTGACGGAAGCCGCCTGTACCTTGATCAGGACTTCATCGTCCCTTGAGGTAGGATTTGCTACCTCGTTAAGCCGAAGCACATCCGGTGCCCCGTATTGCGTGTAGACTATCGCTTTCATGTCAGATTTCCTTTGAGTGCCAACATTCCTGTTGCGGCTGACTTCCACATAGACTCACCCATCAATTCATTAGGTGACTGCTGTTCACCGCTGTGTGGCAAACTTATCCCAACGTGCTGTCGATGGCGCAACATTATCCAGTCGGCAAAGAATCGAGGGAAAGTAGTCATGTCGAACGCTGGCATAACACGTTGCGTCAGCGTTTTCCAAATCCGAGCACGTTCATTACTGGATGCCCCGCTGGTTCATCGTCGAACGCAATCAACGGTGGACATCCCTTACTTTGAGACCACTCCCCAAGAAGTCATGCTGTAGTGGCTCATGCTCACTTTCCGTGCAAGCCGGGGAGAAAAACGATCAAGGGTGGCAAAAAAGACTTAAGTTGACCGGAGGTCGATAGCTTATATTCCGATGAGCGCTTCCCAATTCCTGCAGTGCACGCAAAGTGAGCAAGAACCCTGTAGTTGACCATTTATTGCTCGGGGCTTGTGTTCCTACGACTTAATGCGGCACCAATTGCCACACCCAATGCAATGCCTAGACCCAGGTTATTCGTTGCCACACCAAATGCGATGCCGACAGCTAAACTAGTCCCCATACTTACAATTGCCTTGTTGTTCATCTTTCGTATTCCTCTCAATACTTAAGCGTGACAGATGACGACGGACTTCAAGCTTTTTGCCTTTTTATGCCATGGTGATAACAACTTTTCCTTTGGCATGTCCGGCTTCAAAATAGCGAAGTGCTTCGATACCCTCACTGAAGGGGTAACATCTGTCGATCACAGGTTTTACGTTGCCCGCTTCAAGAAGCCCTTTCAGAAAAGCCAGATCCTTCTGGTTTGGTTTTGCCGCCACGCTGCCCATTTTCTGACTGCTGGTCCTGGACATCCAGGGACCGAGGAGCATCGCCTGCATCATTTGCTTATTGGAACCGCCGGTCATGACGTAGGTTCCTCTCGGAGTTAAGGCGCGCTTGTATTCGGAAATCGAATGATCGCCGTTGGCAGCCAGAATCAGGTCATACTGTTGTCCATTCTGGCTGACATCTTCCTGCGTGTAATCAATCACATGGTCGGCGCCAATTGAGCGCATGATGTCCAAATTTCTCGTACTGCAAACGGCGGTGACTTCAGCACCAAACGCTTTGGCAATCTGCACCGCAAACGTCCCCACACCACCGGATGCACCATTAATCAACACCCTTTGTCCCGGCTGAATCGGTGCCTTATTGCGCAGCCCCTGCAAGGCGGTAACTGCCGCCAGCGGTACAGCCGCGGCTTCCTCGAAGGACAGTTTGCCCGGTTTTAGGACCAAAGACTCTTCATTGGCACAGACATATTCGGCAAACGTCCCCCTGCCGTAGTCCGATAAATCGCCAAAGACTTCATCACCTACGTGAAACTGCGTGACGTTTTTACCGACGACTTCAATCCGCCCCGCAACATCCGCGCCCAGGAACGGGTTTTTCGGTTTGCGAAGCCCGCAAGCAAAGCGGAACACATAGGGGGTACCTCTCAGGTAGTGCAAGTCTGCTGCGTTCACGGATGCGGCATGAACTTTGATCAGAACTTCATTGTCCTTAGGAGTCGGCTTTTCGACCGTTTTGAACTGAAGAATGTCCGGGGATCCGTATTGTGTGTAGACGATTGCTTTCATGACGTTGCTCCCTGAGCTAAATTCCACTTTCGACCCAATTCCACGCATACCCGACCGTTAGAACATTGAACACAAGACCGACAACAATCAGAAATTTGTCGTAAGGCGATGGATAGGTCGGTAGTCCGATCAGATTGAAAACAAAAAACAGGACCGCTGCGATGATGTTTACCCAGCGGTTTACCGGGTAATTCAGCGTCAGGGATACGAGAACCATCACAACCGGCATCACCATGAGTATGGCGATTCCCAGCCACATAATCTGAGTAACGTGCACACCCCCTATCTCTCCCGCTTTGAAGTCGCCGCTAAATATCCGCAGCACATCCCCCAGTAGATAAGTCAACATGAGCGCAACCCATAAGCCTGAAAGCGTTATCCGCACAGCATCCATCAATGAAACTCCTTCGTATCTGAAATGAAACTGCCTACTGCTTCTGATCGGGTTCAATACGATTGACCGAAAGCAAGGGCATTCCTAAATCGCGCACTTTCTTGAGCAGTCCATGCAGCGCCGCCTGATCAACCACTGGGCCGGTTAAAAGCGTCTCGCCGTTGTCTTCCAGCGTGATGGTCACGCCCCCAAACCAGTCTGCCCATTGATCGCCCAAATGGCCCTTGATCCTGATTTGATAGATCATGGGTTGACTTGAATCTGTTTTGGGTTGCATTGGTTTCCCATTACCGTATACCTGTTGTGACTGCTCGTAAAAGTCTGTGCCGCTTGCTCGATGTACAGGTAGCATAGCTGCAGGATGGTCATGGCGTATAGATACTAAAGTAGGGTTCGGGGTATTGTTTTGGCGTTTCGGAGAGAATAGGTGTTCTAAGACTTAGCCTTATGAAACGCTTGCGGGCAGACTGACGTTTCGGCTACAACAGACCCAACTCGCGGGCGCGGGCTACCGCTTCGGTGCGCCTTTGGACCTGTAGTTTGTCAAAGATTTTCCGATTGTGCCCTTTAACCGTACTCAAGGCGAGGAAAAGCCGCTCACTGATCTCGCGATTCGAAAGTCCCTGGGCAATGAGTTGGAGTACTTCGAACTCGCGCTGGCTCAATGGCTCGATCAGAGGTTGGGCAGGACGACGACATCTGATTGTTCTTCGTGCTGCTGCTTCTCAGCTTCAAATGCTGCCAGCAGCTTGCCGATATAGTCCGGCATCATCCCATGAGCAGCGGCTTCGGACAAGAGTTGAGCCATCGGCAACCCTTCGTCGACAAAGAGACGGATGAAGCCGCCCGGCTCTGCCAGCGCCAGCGCGTCACCCAGCACTTGCACGGCCTCGTCCTTTTCGCCATGCGCGTGGAGAGCGACCGCCTGCAGCACCATCACCTTGAGTGTTCATCCTGCCAACCCTTTGCCTCCATCTGCCGGCGCAGCGGCTCCAGCAGCGCCAGCGCTGCGGATGGGTCGCCCTGCGCCAGATGTACCCGTGCCTGACTGAGGGGGAGTTCGTGCGTCTGAGCCAGATGAGCGGCGGCAGCCAGATTGCCCTGATGAAGCAGCGTCAGCACTTGTGCGGCAGCAACCTCAGGCATCTGATGCACAAAGTTATGCTGGCGCACGAACGCTTCGGCTTCTGCTAAAATGGCAGCCGCGCCGGCGGCATCTCCCTGTGCCAGTTTCAGGCGGGCGAGAAACACCTCATACGAAGCGAAGGTGTCGACGCTTTCCATCTGTCGCGTCAGTTGGAGGCATTGTTGCCCATGCTGCTGGGCGGCATCCAGATCATTCCATTGGTAGCATATACGGGCTAAGCCAAGATACGCTTCGCAGGCAATCGCCTGCGGCGGGCTCCCCTGCTAGTTGCAGGACGCGCCTGTAAGTCCTTGCCGCCAGAGATAGCTGGTTGTCTGCTTCCTGTAACTGACCGAGACCGAGGGTCGCCGCTATGGTGTAGATCGAATTTCCAGACGACTGACTGGCAGTGATCACTTCGGTAAAGGCTTGGCTGGCGGCGGCACGGTCTCCCTGAAGCTGATAGGCATATCCCAGCGTCCAGGTCGTGGCAGTGCGGACGGGCAGGTTGTCGGGGTGCAGATACTCCAGGGCGCGGCGCGACTGGGCAATGATGGTTTCCACATCATGCTGAATAACCGCCAACGTGGCCCGCATGGAGGCAATACGTCCGACAAGATCTGTCGTTCTGTCGTCTGGTTCGGCGCCTTGCAGAGCCGCTTCAGCAGCCTGTAGTTTCTGTTCGACGGCAGTATGCTGCCCGTCAAACAATAACGTCGAGGCATACGTCACCCACAACGAGGGTCTGGCATCCAATACTGTCTTGGGCAGCGACTCGAGCCAGTTGAGGACAGGGGCACCCGCACCACGAAATTGCAGGGGCATCCCCTCTCCTTCGATCAGGCGCTCGGCGCGCTCAACATCATTGGCGGCAGCCGCATGATGAAACGCTTCAAGCTCCAGGCCATTGTCTTCATACCACTGGCTGGCACGACTGTGTAATTCGGCAGTGCCGATCCCCTCATCTTCTGTCGACGAGGCGGTGCTCTGGTGCAGTCGCTGCCGCAGCAAATCAGCAAAGAGATGGTGATAGCGGTACCAACGCCGCTCGTTGTCCAGAGGGACGAGGAACAGGTTGGCATGTTCGAGATATTCCAGAGTTTCTTGCCCGGAAGCGGAAGGGTCGAGCAGAACGGCATCACAAAGGGGGCCGCACAGGCGGTCGAGGATCGAGGTGCGCAGCAAGAAAGTCTGGACGCTTTCGGACTGCTGGTGCAGGACTTCTTCAACCAGATAGTCCAGCACGAAATGGTGGCTGCCGGTAAACGATTGGATAAAACTGCTGACGTCCTTATGCCCCTGCATGGAAATCGCGGCTAATTGCAAGCCGGCAATCCAGCCTTCGGTGCGGGTTTCCAGTGCGGCGATGTCTTCCGCTGAGAGGTTCAGCCCCATCACCTGGTTGAGGAAATTCGGCTGCTTCGGCGGGAGTAAAGCGCAGGTCGGCGGCGCGCAGTTCGGTCAATTGGCCCCGGACGCGCAACCGGGCCAGAGGTAGATTGGGATCCTCACGGGTGGTGATGACCAGGTGCATCTGGGGTGGCAGGTGTTCGAGCAGAAAGGTGAGGGCGTCGTCAACCGGTTTGGCATCAATCACGTGGTAGTCGTCAAGGACGAGGACGAAATTGTCCGGGATGGTGGTGATTTCATTGAGCAGGGCTGTCAGAATCGATTCGGTTGGCGGCGGCTGAGGGGATTGGAGCACAGCCAACACCCCTTCGCCAATAGTCGCCGCAATCGTCTGCAAAGCAGCGACGAGGTAAGTCAGAAAGCGTGTGGGGTCGTTATCCCCTTCGTCCAGCGACAGCCAGGCGACCGGTCGCTCGCAACTGGCGACCCATTCGCTGACCAGCGTGGTTTTACCAAAGCCGGCGGGGGCAGAGATGAGGGTCAGTTTGCGGTGCAGCCCCTCGTTCAGCCGCTCGATCAGGCGGGGGCGGAGGACAACTTTAGGCCGAGGTGGGGGGATATAAAGTTTAGTAGCTATAATGGGCGTAGACATAGCTCAAGTATAGGAAGTACCGCTCTCTGCTGCCACCTACAGCGCAGAACATTGAAGTGATCCATACGTCAATTCGTGCCCCGAACGCCAATGCTTAGGCAGAATGCTGGGTGCGTTCCGTCCATCAGGAGTGCCTCGACCAGCTCATCATCAACGGCATCTGAATGCTGTCCTGCGTGAATACGTGGATTACTACAACGTCAGGCGACCTCATTAGGGAATAGGGCAACGGTGCCCAGTAGGGCTATTTGAGTCGCTAAAGAGAGGGACAATCCATCGTCGCATTG
Organism: uncultured Chloroflexia bacterium; assembly: GCA_963848465.1. Lineage (GTDB taxonomy): Bacteria > Chloroflexota > Anaerolineae > Aggregatilineales > Phototrophicaceae > Flexifilum. The sequence continues at coordinate 97,352 of CAWKDY010000015.1, forward strand.
TACTCGGCGGATAATCAACGATTATTACCGTGAGGTCGCTTAATTGTGCAAAAATTCCTGTGTGGACGAATTTTTACTCGGTACGGGCTGACGGTCGGTCAATGAAATGAAACCACTTACTTTTTTGCCTCACGTCACCGATCCTGTAGAATACATTCATGTCGATGCAAATCCTCGCCACGAAACTGTATATTCCCGAGCCGCGGTCCGACCTCGTGTCGCGACAGCGCCTGATCGACCGGCTGAATACGGGCTTGCAGGGTAAATTGACTCTCGTCTCTGCACCTGTTGGGTTTGGCAAGACGACGCTGGTTACAGAATGGATCAGTAACGGCGATTATCCTGCGGCGTGGCTCTCGCTGGACGAAGACAACAATGCACCGATCCGGTTCCTGACCTATGTTGTCGCCGCACTGCAAACCATCGCACCGGAGCTAGGCGCAAGCTTCCGAAATCTTTTGCAATCACCGCAGCCGCCGCCAATTAAGTCGCTCTTGACGCCTCTGCTCAACGAGATTGCGACAATACCTCATGACTTTGTATTTGTGCTGGATGATTATCATGTCCTCGACAGCACAGAGATAACTCAGCGCTTACGTTTCTGATTGACAACCAGCCCCGGCAGATGCATCTCATCATCACAACTCGTGAAGACCCGCACCTGCCGCTGGCGCGTTTGCGAGCGCACGGGCAGTTGACCGAGCTACGCGCCGCAGATTTGCGCTTCTCCCCTGATGAAGCCGCCGCTTTTCTCAATCACGCGATGGGGTTCAACCTGTCATCTGAAGACATCACTGCCTTAGAAACACGCACTGAAGGCTGGATTGCCGGATTACAGTTGGCTGCGATCTCTATGCAGGGGCAACCAGATGTGCGTAGGTTTATCGCGTCGTTCACGGGCAGTCATCATTTCGTACTCGATTACCTAGTCGAAGAGGTCTTAAATCATCAACCCACGCACATCTACGGTTTTCTGCTAAAAACGTCTATTCTGGATCGCATGTGCGCACCGCTGTGTGACGCCGTGCTCCAAGACGAGGCTCACACCGCCGCCGATATGCTCGAACACATCCGGCAGGCAAACCTATTCTTGATCCCGCTGGATAACGAACGGCACGAGTATCGGTATCACCATCTGTTTGGCGATCTGTTGCGAAAACGCTTGGGACAATCCTCTGATATCGATGTAAATACGCTACACATCCGCGCCAGCAGGTGGTATGAGGCAAATGGTTTCGAGGTCGAGGCATTTCAACACGCGGCAGCAGCGGGTGACCTAGACTGTGCCGAACAGCTCATCGAAGGGAACGGCACACCGCTGTATCTGCGCGGTGGTGTGGCACCGATATTGCGTTGGTTAAGTTCACTACCGGGATCGATATTCGATAAAAGACCTTCCCTCTTAGTGACCTACGCGGTCGTCTCGACCATCTCCGGTCGGCAGATTGATCATGTGGAAGACAGGCTGCATGCAGCAGAAACCGCTCTACAAGATGTGCAGCAAGATGTTGGGAGCCGTCATTTGCTCGGGCAAATCGCTGCCGTTCGCGGGATGTTGGCGGTTCCTCGTGGTGACATCGAGACGATGTTGTCGCAGTCGAGTTTTGCGCTGGAACTGCTCCGTGGCGATAGCGTATCGATGCGGTTGTTCGCGTTGTGGACCAACGGATTGGCTCACCAGCAGCGTGGTGAACACGATGCAGCTCGACAGGTTTTCACGGAGACCGCCTCCAGCAGCGAAGCGACTGGCAACACCATGATGGAACTCGCGGCTCTCACCGGACTGGGACAGCTTCAAGAACGGGGAAATCATCTTCGTCAGGCGCAGCAGTCGTACCAGCGGGTGATGGACTTAGTCGGTCATCCACCATGGCCGATGGCCTGTGAAGCCTGCCTAGGACTAGCTCGCATATCCTACACCGGGAACGATCTGGATCAAGCAGAACACTATGCCCGTCAAGGACTGGAACTCGGACGCCAGCTTGAAAATGTGGCTACGCCCATCGAGTGCAGCATCTTACTGGCACAGGTGCAAATCTCACGCGGAAACCTGAGTGACGCGGAATCCACGTTGGCGGAGAGTGAGTGGCTCATTGAACAGCGCGGATTTACTGACCGGCTGCCCCAAGTACATGCAGAACAGGCTCGTATCCAGCAGTCCACGAACGACAGCAATCAAACACCAGCTTCTCAACCCCTGATCGAACCACTGAGTGAACGCGAGTTAGACGTCCTGCGCCTCGTCGCCGAAGGGCTTTCCAATCGTGAAATCGGCGAGCGGTTATTCCTAGCGCTGGATACCATCAAAGGCAACAATCGCCGCATCTATGCCAAGCTAGGCGTGCAGCGCCGGACTGAAGCCATCGCTCGCGCCCAGGAACTGGGTCTGCTCTAACCCACCAGACAACACCTCCGAAAACACTAAAGTGTCTACCTATCAATGCCAGTCTGTCGTATGTTGTTCCTGTCTTTCTCTCTTTCCGCTGCATCAATCCTTAATTTGTTGGGCGCGGTGCCAGCGAGTGCCGCGAAAGGAGTCCTGATCGTATGCTTGGTGAAAAAATCAGAAGTCTGATCTTAGGAATCATCGTGAGTGGAATTCTGGCGGTTGTCACGGCTCCAAGTCTCATTTCGGCGGAGACCGGTGCTATTCAGATTTCGCCTCTGCCGCCCGGCGCTCCTCCCGAGAACGAGCAGTTTGCGAGCGAGTGGCCTTCGCCTAATGGCGACTTGTACAACACCCGCGTCGCGCACTCGACCATCTCCTCGGCGAACGTATCGCAGCTCGAGGTTGCTTGGAGTTTGCCCCTACAGGGCATCGGCGCCGCCGGCGCGTTCGTCGCCAACCCCGTGATGGCGGATGGCATCGCCTACTTGCAGGACGCCGCGTCGAACGTGATGGCTGTGCGGTACGCGACCGGCGAGGTTCTCTGGACGCATCCATATAACGCGCCAGCCTTTGGTCCAAATGGACTCACAATCGCCTACAGCCGGATCTATGGCGTGACCCCCAGTAGCGTCTTTGCGCTGGACGCGCAGACGGGCGAGCAAGTCTGGAATGTGACCGACTTCGGACCACCCGCAGCCACGTTCAACCTCCCGCCACAGGTATCCGGCAATCAGGTCTTCGTCTCGTCATCGCTCACTGTGGGCGGCGGCATTATTTACGCTCTGGACGCGAGTACTGGGGCTACTGCTTGGAGCTTCCAGACCGTCATTGACCCGGTGGGTCAACAGCTTCAGTCAACTGCGGGTGGCGCTTGGAACGCGCTTCTGATCGGTCCGGATGAATCGGTCTACGCGGGGATCGGCAACCCCTATCTCTCGCAACAGCAGGCGCAGGACACCCCCAGTCGCCAACTGTATACCAACAGCCTGATCAAGCTCGATCAGGCGACGGGGGAGCTGGAGTGGTATTTCCAGGCTTTCCCCAACGACTTCCATGACTGGGACCTTCAAATCTCCCCGATCTACACCACCGCCGCCGACCACGCGGTGGTCCTCGCCGCTGGCAAAGGCGGGTTCGTGTTCGCCTTCGACCCCGCGAGTGGCGACCTACTGTGGAAGACCTCGGTGGGCACGCACAACGGACACGACGACGATGGGCAGCTTGCCCTCGACGGCAAACTCCAGTTGCAGACGCCTTACAACCTGTATCCGGGGGGGCTGGGCGGAGTCTTAACGAACATGGCGGCTGCGGACGGTGTGGCGTACGTGGCGGTTGTCAATCTGCCGACAACGTATGACAGCGCGACGTCGCGTGGGAGCACGACGGATTTCACTGATGCTGCGGGGGACATAGTGGCTATCGACATCGCTAGCGGTCAGCAGTTATGGAATACGAACATGCCGGGGGCGATCATCCTCGGCGGAGCGACGGTCTCAAATGACCTGATATTTACGACCACATTGAGCGGCGGACTGATCGCCCTCTCTCGTACGGACGGCTCGATAGTCTGGAAAACGCAGCTCCCCGCAGGCTCGAATTCCACGCTCGCAATTGCCGGGGACACGTTGCTGGTCGGTGCCGGTCTTACCGCCTCGACGCAGCCTCCCGTAGTTGTCGCCTACCAGCTTGGCTCTACAGGCGACGTAGCCTCTCCATCTGCAGACGCAACCGCTACAGAAGTTCCTGCTTAGTAGTGGCTTGATTGGGTAGCCGCGAGCGTGATTGGCGCCTGTAGGGTCACGAGAGACACGAACCGGGCGGTGCTGATCCGAGTTTGCAGACAGACCCTGAGCCGACTAGCGCACAATGTGTGAAGCAATGCCTTCGTGTGCCCGCTAATCTGCGGGCACATTTCACGAGTTTCGGCTGACACCGCCTAGAGTGAGCTTGCCCCTAGTATTTTGACGCCTGCAAACATCAAGCTGCTTTCCGATTGTATGCGCGCATTGCAAACAGATAGGTGACGATCATTATCCCTACGCACCACGCGAGCGCAACCCAAATATCATTGCCGACAGGCTGCCCCGCGAGTAGGGAGCGTATCGCATTGACAATAGCTGTAACCGGCTGATTTTCGGCAAAGGCACGGACGACCGACGGCATCGAATCGGTGGGCACGAACGCCGAACTGATGAAGGGAAGGAACATTAGCGGGTAGGAGAACGCGCCGATGCCGTCCACTGATTTTGCGGACAGTCCGGCAATCACCGCGATCCAGGTCAGCGCCAGCGTAAACAGCGCGAGGATACCGGCGACGGCAAGCCACGCTCCGACGCCTGCTGACGAGCGGAAGCCCATGATCAGCGCGACGATAATGATGACGACCACCGAAATCGCGTTGGAGACCAGCGAGGTCAGCACGTGCCCCCACAAGGGGGCGGAGTGGGCAATCGGCATCGAGTGGAACCGTTCGAAGATGCCGCGTTGCATATCCATGAATATGCGGTAAGCGCTATAGGAGATGCCGCTTGCAATCGCAATCAGCAGGATACCGGGCAGCAGGTAATTCACGTAGTTGTCCGTGCCGGTTTGAATCGCACCGCCGAACACATAGACGAACAGCAGCATAAACGCAATCGGCATGATAGTGACCGTGATGATGGTGTCCATGCTGCGGAAAATATGGCGCATGGAACGTCCAAGCATAACGCTCACATCGCTGAAAAAGTGCGTCCGGGTGGCTTCCATGTTACTTTTCCTCCTTTTTGCCGATGATGGCGAGGAAGATGTCCTCCAACGTCGGCTGTTTTTCCACATATTCCACCTTCGCGGGCGGGAACAGTTTTTTCAGTTCCGCCAGCGTGCCATTGGCGATTATTTTCCCCTCATGCAGAATGGCGATCCGGTCGGCGAGCTGTTCGGCTTCGTCCAAATACTGCGTGGTCAGAAAGACCGTCGTGCCATTCGCAGCCAGCGCTTTGACCGTCTTCCAGACTTCGATGCGGGCTTCGGGGTCAAGTCCGGTGGTCGGCTCGTCGAGGAAAATAAGCTGCGGTTTTCCTATAAGGCTCATGGAAATGTCGAGCCTGCGGCGCATGCCGCCCGAATAGGTGGAAACCCGGCGGTCAGCGGCATCGGTCAGTCCGAAGCGGTTTAGTAAATCATCCGCGATCTGACGCGAGTTCTGGAGATGCCGCAGCTTGGCGATCATGATCAAATTTTCTCGCCCGGTTAAAATCTCGTCTACGGCAGCAAACTGCCCGGTCAGACTGATCGACTGCCGCACGCTGTCGGGTTTTGCCGCAACGTCGAAGCCGTTGACGGTGGCAGTTCCACTATCCTGTTTGAGCAGCGTGGTGAGGATTCTGATAATCGTCGTCTTGCCCGAGCCATTAGATCCGAGCAGGGCGAAAATAGTGCCTTCTTTCACCTCAAAATCCACGCCCTTCAGAACGTGAAGCTGTTTGTAGGACTTTTGCAGTCCTCTCACTTGGATTGCTGGGTTTTGCATATTCATTCCTCCTAGCGGGCGGGCTGGTTTTTGAACACTCGCTTCAACTTGTCCAGCAGGCAAAGCAATACCTAGGGGTAAGCCGAAAAGGCTCACCCGATTGCGAAATCGATGTTCGAAACCTGTAGGCTTACAGGCTATCGAGTCTCAAATAGTTTTACGGTGGACATCCAACATAAGTTCACTAGATGTCTAGGTCTTCAATTTCCGGTCCTTCCATCGCTAGATTGATCGCGCGATACAGATCGTTGGAAACGTGAGGCTTCAATGCTTCCAATGTCTCGAAAACCTCTAGCACATAATCCCCAGCTTCTTTGAACGTATCCCAGTTATCGTAACCCCAGCTCGTGAACCGTTTCAGAATTCCGCCGGCAATGGGCCAGTGCTCAGGATGGCGCTGGATGTCCGGGTCTCCCCATGATAATTCCCAGTCGGAGATAGACCGTGTGTGCAGGGCATAACGATTCCCAGCAGTACGATATATGTTCAGGATTTCAGTTCCCTTACTATCGGGCGTTGGCTGAAGCCAGCGAACAAGGCGCTGCCCCAAGAAACGCTTGCGGCGGTGCGCACCCTCCGTGTTCACGATCACAGTGATTTCGTCGAAGCCTCGCTCCCTCGCTTCTTCAAGTTCAATGAACCGTCGTAACGCACGAACGATCGCTGAGGACAGGTTCGCACCTGACAATTCCTGAGCGCGCTCGAAAAGTGGCAAATCGTCGTCAGATACATAAATGGTCTTATTCGGCACAGGCACCTCCTATCCAAGCATTGTACGTGTATACGTATAAATATACGTACATTTGAGAATAGAGTCAACATCTCGTTTTGAGAAGATCGCATTGAGACAGTAGAATTTGTCTTGTACATCCGCAAGCACAACAATCTGATAGCCAAGACGAGGCAGCAACAATAGCTTTATATCGTTCACGCGACGGGTAGATATGTTTCGTGGATGTGGACAGGTGTTCAATCGAGCTGAAAACAAGACGGTACACGTATTTTAACGTGTGCCGTCTTGTTTTCGTTGCGCCTTGCGGATGGTTACCCCAATTTAGTGGAGTAAGAGTACTCAAGCGGCATTCTGACTGACCTCCGCTTTGCGCACGGCTTCGCATTTGAACGCTTCCGTAAACCGTTGTCCTCTGCCCATCTTGGCTTCCCCCTATGACGATGATTGTACCTGTTTGGGAAACCCTAACCCATTTTGGCGGGGGTAGACCAGGCAAGATCAGCGAAGAAATCTGGGATGCGCTGTGGGCGGAGTGGCAAGACCGTCGCAATCAAGTACGGCGAACGCTTGAAACACTGACAGTCAGTCATCAAGTGCATATTGATAATTTGGAAATGGCGCTTCAAATTATCGCGCGGATTGGAACGCTATATAATGGCTTGGAGCGTAAGGATCAGAAAGAACTCTTGCGCCAAGTTGTAATTCGGGTCGTTGCGAATGATGCAGGAAATGTATCGCTTGAATTGAGGACTCCCTTTGCCTATCTGCGTGATTTGACCGACGAAATCCGCACGGTCAAGAAGCAGAGCAAGGGAGGAAAAGCGGAAAGAGAAACGGCAGACTTGAGTCTGCCGTTTCACCCGGAGCATGTTCGAGTCAGCTCCAATCGTGCGGGGAGGACAGGTATCCTCTCCTCACGAGGTATCCATGTGGTTTGGCGTGGCATGAAGCGAGAATACATCAGAGAGTTAGTTCATCGCATAAACCTATGCTGGAACTGGAGCTTGGATGCTCACTTTCTTCGATGAGCCACAATACATGGTGTTTAAAGGAACTATACGCGGGTTTGGTGGGTTTCGTAGCCACCTGTATAGAAACTGCCGCTCATTCCGCAATTTGAGACTTGGTGGGAAGGTGCATTCTCATAAGCTATTTTACCATGGATCCAGACGTAAATTCGCCCTGAGCTCGCCGGTTGTTACTAAAGACTTGTGGTTTGATCATCAATCCTGAGGCGATAGCCAACCCCCGCTTCAGTGATCAAATAACGAGGGCGCGCGGGATCTGCTTCGAGTTTGTGGCGAAGCTGTGCCATGTAGACGCGGAGATAATGGGATTCCGACACGTAGCTCGGTCCCCAAACCTCATGCAGCAATTGGTGACGCGTGACAACTTTCCCCGCGTGCTGAATCAGCATCAGTAGCAGCTTGTATTCAATCGGCGTGAGGTGGACTTCTTCGTCTTTGACGAAGATCTGTCGGTGCGCCAAATCAACTCGCAGATCGCCCGTCGTGAAGATCGGATCATCACTTCCCTGCATCGCCAAGATCGCGTGACGCAGCCCGACTCGCATCCGGGCGAGCAGTTCGCCCGTGCCGAAGGGCTTGGTCAGATAGTCGTCCGCACCAGCGTCGAGCGCGGCGATCTTGTCATTTTCACGGTCGCGGGCGGAAAGCACGACAATCGGCGTTGTCGTCCATTCCCGAAGCTGGCGCGTCACCTCCAACCCGTCCATATCCGGCAGCCCTAAATCAAGGATAATCAAGTCGGGATGGCGCAAGCCGACCTGCTTGATCCCTTCCTGCGCCGTGCCCGCTTCGAGTAAATCGTAACCATTGCTCGTGAGGGTCGCACGTAAAAACCGCCGCATTTGCGAGTCGTCCTCGATGACGAGGATCAAGGGCAATTTCGCCTTCCCGTCGGCTGAGTTGCTACTCATCTTCCATGCTCACTTGGGGCGGTTCGCCCTCCAACGGCAAGGTAAAGTGGAACACCGCGCCACCATCCGGGCGATTGTCTGCCCAAATCTGTCCGCCGTGCGCCTCAATGATCGCCTTGCAGATCGTCAAGCCAAGCCCCACGCCGCCTGTGGCAGTGGGTCGGCTGCGATAGAACTTCTCAAAGATGCGTTCTTCCTCGCCCGCCGGAATCCCTGCGCCATGATCGGCGATTTCGACGACGACCTGATTCGGCTCGGCGTATGCGGACAGCTCAATTGGTGCGCCAACCGGCGTATATTTTACGGCATTTTCGAGTAGGTTTACCAACACAAGTTCGATCAGAATGCTGTCAATCGGGACGAGCGGCAGATCGTCTGGCAAATGTGTTTGCAGGGGACGATCATCGAGCGCGGCATCCATGCGGGCGAGCGCCGAGCCGATGACCTCTTCCAATGGCTGCCACTCTTTGTCAACTCGAACGCCGCCTGATTCGAGGCGGGTCATCTCCAGTAAATTTCCGAGCAGGCAATTCAGCCGCTCGGCTTCCTCGTAGGCGATCTGTGCGAGTTCTCGCTGCGCCGGGTCGAGCTTGGCATTGTTCTGGATTAATCCACTCGCTGCGCCGGTGATCGCCGCCAGTGGGGTGCGTAAATCGTGCGATACGGAACTGAGCAGTGAACTGCGCAGTCGCTCGGTTTCAACCTGAACCTGTGCGCGCTCTGTCTCTTGGCTGAACTGCGCCCGTTCGATGGCGACGGCGGTCTGATTGGCGTAGGTCTCCAACAGATGCATCTGATCGGGCGAGAGCAGATAATCCGACTGGAGGATGTAAACGCCAAGCACGCCAACCTGTCCCTTAGACGAGTTGAGGGGCAAATATAACCCCTGCGAGCCGGGGAGCGTTTGTGTCCCGCGACCAGCCAGTTGGCGATGATCGTAGACCCAACGCGCCACGTTCCGCTCATGTTCGGTCAGATATTCCTCGATGCTCTCTGATCCATAGGTCTCTAGCTTGCCGTCCGAGGTGTTCAAGAGCAAGACGACGCGGCTGTGAAAAGCTTCCTCAATATGCTTGACCGCTGTCTGCGTGAGCGCCTCGATACTGTTAGTGCTGGCGAATTCCCGGCTCAATTCGTAAAGGCTGGATGTGCGTCGCTCGCGCTCGCGGGAAGTCTCTGCCTGTTCCTTGATGCGGACAGTCATGCTGCTGATGGTCAGCCCGACAAGCAGCAGCACCGCAAAGGTGACGAGGTACTGCGTATCGTCGACGTGAAGGTCAGGTGTGGCGGTACGAAGAACACGTCGAAAGCGATCACGCTGATGATCGACACCAGAATCGAGGGTCCACGTCCGAAGCGCACCGCGACGATCACGATGCCGACAAGAAAGACCATGACCACGTTTGCCGGCGCGAAGTAGGGGAACATCAACGACGCCAGCACCACGCAAGCAGCGACGATCAATATTGACCACAGATAGGGTCGCAGTTGATGTGGTTGTCGCCAAATACGCTGGGTTTGCGGGCGAGTCGTCGCGCCCTCGCCGCTGATCACGTAGACGTCAATGTCGCCGCTCTTGCGCACGAGGCGGTTGAGAACCGAGCCATAAACCACATCACGCCACATCGGGTGGATCGGCTTGCCGACGATCACCTTAGTGACGTTGCGCCGCCGGGCGAAAGTCAGGATTTCCTCGGCGGCGTCGTATCCGCTTAGGGTCGCCGTCTCTGCCCCCAATTGTTCGGCAAGCCTTAGCGTCTGAATCACGCGGCTGCGGGCGTCATCCGGCAGTTTAGCGGTACGTGGCGTTTCGACGTAGACGGTGATCCATTCGGCGTGCAACCCCACCGCCATTCGCTTGGCGGCGCGCACGAGCCGCGCCGCCATCGGGCTGGGGCTGATGCAGACGAGAATGCGTTCGCCAGCGGGCCAGACCGGTTCGACCGATTTGTCCTGTCGATAAACCTGCATCTCACTGTCCACCCGCTCAGCGGTGCGGCGCAGCGCCAGTTCGCGCAGCGCCATCAAATTCCCGCGCCGGAAGAAGCTGTGCATCGCCTGTTCCGCCTGCGGCGGCGCGTAGATTTTGCCATCGCGCAAGCGCTGGAGCAGATCATCCGGCGAGAGGTCGATCAACTCGATCTCGTCCGCGCCTTCGAGCACGGCATCCGGCAGCGTCTCGCGGACAATCGTCCCAGTGATCTGGGCAACCACGTCGTTCAGGCTTTCGAGGTGCTGAATGTTGACCGTCGTGTAGACGTTGACGCCTGCCTCGATCAGCTCGAGCACGTCCTGCCAGCGCTTGGTATGACGCAGTCCCTCGGCGTTGGTGTGCGCCAGTTCATCGACGAGGATCAGTGTTGGGTGCCGCTTGAGCGCCGCATCAAGGTCGAAATCCCGAAGCTGCGTGCCGCGATACTCCACCAGCAGCGGCGGAATCACCTCTAGCCCTCCGAGCAGGGCGGCCGTTTCCGGGCGGCTGTGCGGCTCGATGTAGCCGACAACCACGTCAATGCCCTCGGCGCGCTTGTCGTGCGCCGCTTGCAGCATACTGTAGGTTTTGCCGACGCCCGCCGCCGCGCCGAGGAAGATCTTCAGCCGCCCCCGTTGGCGGCGCTGATCTTCCTGCTGAACACGGGCGAGCAGTTCGTCGGGATCGGGTCGTTTGTCGTCCATCGCGCCGTTCATTCTCATAGTCCACTCTTCATTATGGCAGCAAAAGACTGGTAGAAGCACTATCGACCTCCACCAGTCTAGCAAGAGCCGAGCAAAGCCGGCTTAACGACCCTCTGGCAGCGGGAACGCCTGATCGAGCGCGAGGTTTAGTTCCAGCACGTTGACGCGCGGTTCGCCCAAGAAGCCGAGCCAGCGCCCTTCTGTATACTGATCGACCAGCGCTTGCACCTCTGCGCGTATTGCCCCGCGCAGCGCCGCGACCCGCGCGACCTGATACTTTGCCGCTGCCGGGCTGATCTGCGGATCAAGCCCGCTGGCGGACGACGTGACCAGATCAACCGGGATCGGTGCGCCGTCGTCTACGCCAGCAGCAGTTTCGGCGGCGCGCAGCGCGTCGATCCGCGCTTGCACAGTGCCATCCGCACCGATCAGCGCCGGGTTGAGCGGTCCGAGATTCGAGCCAGATGAAGCGCCCGCGTTGTAGGGCAGGGGCGATGTTGCCGAGAGCCGTCCCCAGAAGTACGCCGGATCGGCGAACTGCTGCCCGATCAACTCCGAACCGATGACCGTGCCGTTCGCGTCGGTGATCAGGCTGCCATTGGCTTGATGCGGGAAGATCACCTGCGCGATGCCCGTGATTGCTGCCGGGTACACCAGTCCTAACAAGATGGTGAAAACAATCAGGGCAACCACCGCTGGACGGATGACCTGCCCCCAGTCGATTTTCATGCGCGTGTTCATGTTTAGTCCTTTAATCACGTCAGGTGCAGCGCGACGAGGATCAGGTCGATGAGCTTGATGCCGATGAACGGCGTGATCAGCCCGCCCAAGCCGTAGATCAAGAGGTTGTTGCGCAGCAGCGTCGATGCGCCGACCGGGCGGTAGGGCACGCCGCGCAGCGCCAGCGGGATCAGGAAGATGATGATGACCGCATTGAAGATCACCGCCGACAAAATCGCGCTGGTGGGCGTCGCCAAGCCCATGATGTTGAGCGCCGCGAGCTGCGGGTACGTGCTCGCGAACGCCGCCGGGATGATGGCGAAATACTTCGACACGTCGTTGGCGATGCTGAAGGTCGTGAGCGATCCGCGCGTCATCAAGCAACTGCTTGCCGATCTCGACGATCTCGATCAGCTTGGTCGGATTCGAGTCGAGGTCAACCATGTTGCCCGCCTCTTTCGCCGCCTGCGTCCCCGTGTTCATGGCGACGGCGACGTCCGCCTGTGCCAGCGCTGGTGCGTCGTTGGTGCCGTCGCCGGTCATGGCGACCAACCGCCCGCCTTCCTGATGCTCGCGGATCAGTTTGAGCTTGGCTTCGGGTGTCGCTTCGGCGAGGAAGTCGTCCACGCCCGCTTCGGCGGCAATCGCGGCGGCGGTCAGCGGGTTATCGCCGGTGATCATGATCGTCTTGATGCCCATCTGCCGCAGTTCGGCGAAGCGCTCCTTCATGCCGCCCTTGACGATGTCCTTCAACTGGATCACGCCCAAGACGCGCCGCCCCTCGACCACGACCAGCGGCGTCGCGCCCGCGCGGGCGACCTCATCCACGATCCGCTGCACCTCCGGCGGGAACTGCCCGCCCTGTTCGATCACGTAACGCTTGACCGAGTCGGCAGCGCCTTTGCGGATGCTGCGCCCGTCGAGATCGACGCCGCTCATGCGCGTCTGCGCCGTGAAGGGGATGAAGGTCGCGCCTTTGAGGTCGCGCCCGCGCAGGGCGTACTTGTCCTTTGCCAGCACGACGATGCTGCGTCCTTCCGGCGTCTCATCCGCCAGCGAGGAAATCTGCGCGGCGTCGGCAAGCTGCTCGATGGGGACACCGGGCGCGGGGATGAAGTCGGTCGCCTGCCGGTTGCCGAGCGTGATTGTCCCGGTCTTGTCCAGCAGCAGCACGTCCACGTCGCCCGCCGCTTCGACCGCGCGCCCGGAGACGGCGATCACGTTCGCCTGTATCATGCGATCCATCCCGGCGATGCCGATGGCAGAGAGCAGCCCGCCGATGGTGGTCGGGATCAGGCAGACCAGCAGCGCGACCAGCACCGTCACTGTGATCACGCTGCCTTGCCCGGTCGCGGTGACGGCGTAAATTGAATAAGGCAGCAGCGTGACTGTCGCCAGCAGAAAAACAATCGTCAGCGCCGCCAGCAGGATATTGAGCGCGATCTCGTTAGGCGTTTTCTGGCGTTTCGCGCCTTCGACCATGCCGATCATGCGGTCGAGGAAGGCTTCGCCGGGGTTGGCGCTGATGCGCACGACCAGCCAATCCGAGAGAACGTGCGTGCCACCCGTGACCGAACTGCGGTCACCGCCGCTCTCGCGGATCACCGGAGCGCTTTCGCCGGTGATCGCGCTCTCGTCCACCGAGGCGACGCCCTCGATCACCTCGCCGTCGCTGGGGATGGTGTCACCCGCCTCGACCAGCACCACGTCGTCTTTGCGCAGCGTTGTCGCGGAGACTTCCGTGACCCGCCCCTCGCGGGATGCGCTGCTCAGTTTCTTGGCACTTACGTCGCGGCGCGCTTTGCGGAGTGCGTCCGCTTGTGCCTTGCCGCGTCCTTCCGCCATCGCTTCAGCGAAGTTGGCGAAGATCACGGTGAACCACAGCCAGACGGCGATGGCGAGAATGAACCCGGCGCGCTCCGGCGGGAATTCCCCCTGCCCGGTCAGCGCGGCTTGCAGATATAGGATCGTCGTGAAGACCGCGCCAACTTCGACGATAAACATCACCGGGTTGCGAATCTGGTTGCGCGGGTCGAGCTTGCGGAGCGCGTCCAGCGCTGCCCGCCCGATGATCTCGCGGTTCGAACAGCGGACGCGCATTCGCTTTGGTTTCGAGTGTCATGATTTGGCTGCTTTCTCTACGCGCTCACGCGCCGACCATAATCAGATGTTCGACAATCGGTCCCAGCGCCAACGCCGGAAAGAACGTCAGCGCGCCGACGATGATCACCACGCCGATCAGCAGCACGATGAACAGCGGCGTATGCGTGGGCAACGTGCCTTCACCCGCCGGGACGAGTTTCTTCTTCGCCAGCGATCCGGCGATTGCCAGCACCGGCAGCGCCACCCAGTAACGAGCGAACAGCATGGCGATGCCAAGCGCCGTGTTGTAGAAGGGCGTATTCGCGCCCAACCGGCGAAGGCGCTGCCGTTGTTGTTGCCCGCCGACGAGAAAGCGTAGAGCACTTCGCTGAAGCCGTGCGCGGCGGGCTGCGTGTTGTAGATCGACTCGACGCCCGTGCTGCGTGGCGACGGCGACTGCCGTCCCAATCAGTACCGTGACTGCCGGCACGAGGATGGCAATCGACGCCATCTTCATCTCGTATGCCTCGATCTTCTTGCCAAGGTATTCCGGCGTGCGCCCGACCATCAGCCCGGCGACGAACACCGCGACGATGGCGAACATCAACATGCCGTACAAGCCTGACCCGACGCCGCCGTAAATCACCTCGCCCAACTGGATCAGCCACATCGGGATTAAACCGCCCAGCGGCGTGTAGGAGTCGTGCATCGAGTTGACCGAGCCATTGGAGGCGGCGGTCGTCGCCGTCGCCCACAGCGCCGAGTTGACGATGCCGAAGCGGGTCTCTTTGCCTTCCATATTGCCGCCGGGCATCGTATCGCTGGCGGTTTGATCGACCACCGCCGGGAACTGCGGATTGCCGCCTTGCTCCGCGTAGACGGTCACGCCCAGCAGCGCGACGAAGATGATCGTCATCACCGCCAGCACCGCCCAACCCTGCCGCGTATCGCCGACCATCTTGCCAAACGTGTAGCACAGCGCCGCCGGAATCAGCAGGATCGCCAGCATCTCGACGAAGTTCGACAGCGGCGTCGGATTCTCGAAGGGGTGCGCTGAGTTGACGTTGAAGAAGCCGCCGCCGTTGGTCCCCAACTGCTTGATGATAATCTGCGACGCCGCCGGACCGACCGCGATCACCTGCTCGGTGACGGTGTTGCCGTCGGCATCCTGCACCGGCTCGACCAACTGCGCTGTCTGATAAGTGTCGAAGGTCTGCACGACGCCCTGCGACACCAGCAGCAGCGCGCCGATGATCGCCAGCGGCAGCAGGATGTAGAGGATCGAGCGGGTCAGATCGACCCAGAAGTTGCCGATGACCTGCGTCGTGCGCCGCGCCAGCCCGCGAATCAACGCGATCAGGATCGCCATGCCGGTCGCCGCAGAGACGAAGTTCTGCACGGTTAGCCCGACCATCTGGGTGAGATAACTCATGGTCGTCTCGCCGCCGTAGCCCTGCCAGTTGGTGTTGCTGGCGAAGCTGATCGCCGTGTTGAACGCCGAGATCGGGCGACACCGCACCTAAACTCATGGGATTGAGCGGCAGCGATGCTTGAACGCGCTGCAAGGTGTAGACGATCAGCAGCCCGAAAGCGTTGAACGCCAGCATGGCCAGCGCGTAGGTCTTCCAGTTCATTTCGAGGTCTTCGCGCGTGCCGATCAGCCGGTAGAATAGCCGCTCGACGGGAGCGAAAACGCGATTGACGACCGAACGTCCCTCGTAAACCGCCGCCATGTACGATCCGACTGGCTTCGCCAGCAGGATCAGCACGACCATGTAAAAGACGAGCTGCAAAATGCCGTTCGATGTGGGAATCATGAGAACAACTCCGGTTTCAGCAGCGCCACCACCAGATAAATCAACAGCAGCAGTGCCAGAATGCCTGCAATCACATACAACCAATTCATGTCAGCCTCCCGACAGTCGATCTGCGAGTTCAATCAATCCCCACGAGAGGGCGAAAAACAAAATCACGAGCACAATGAACAGGATGTCCATCTGCAACCTCCTTGTCATGCGACCTGACATTTGTAACAGGCGCACCCGTTAAAAGTCTGCAAGTTTGCGGGGCAAAGTGGTCAAAAATCTGTAAAGACGAGCGGGACGAGCGATGAGGTGGGACTAGTCTTGACCATTTCATGCGCTGGTTCGTCGATCGTTGGTATCACAGGAAGGCTAGCTGGCGTCTCGACAAGCTGGCGCTGCTGCTTCGAGAAGCGGCGTTTGAGCAGCCACTCTTGTAAGCGACACCATGCCGGGATCAGGGTAGACGGTAGTTTGGCGAAGATGACGGTAGCATCAAGCTGCTCGGCAGCATCTCCGAGCGCAGCGGCGAAATCCATATATTGGCAGCCCACCAGTCGGCAGTCCAAGCCGTAGTCGAGCACCGTTTCTTGATAGTCTTCCAGATCGGCCCTCGCTGAGTCGCTGAAGTCCATGTTGCCCCATTCTGTACCCAGCCAGCCGGGGTGCTGCACCGGAATCATGCTGACCAGCGCGATCACCGCCGGCGAGCGACGCGCCATTCGACAAGCGCAGTGAACCGCATCCAGCGTCCATGCGTGGTCGGCGATTTGAACCATAATCGTAGGCATTTCAGCCATGTTGTGATCCTGTCTTTACTTGAGTATTGCTGCGGGTTCTATATCAGCAAAGCGATAGCCGATGCCCGGCTCGTTGAAAATGAAGCGCGGCTTGCGCGTCGTCGAGAAATCGTCCTCTAGTTTCTTGCGTAATGTGGTGATGTGGACGCGGACGTTGTGGTCCGACTTGGTATCGGCACGCGGACCCCAGACCTCGCTCAGCAGAATTCCGAACGTCAGCACTTTGCCGGGATTGGTGATCAAGAGCCGCAGCAGGTCGTACTCTTTCGGCGCGAGGTGGACCTCATCGCCGTGCAGCATGACCCGCCGGTTGACCAGATCGACCGCCAAGTCGTGGATATGGACTTCACCGTTGGGATCTGCCGCCTCGGTCGCCGCGCTGCGGCGCAAAACGGCGCGCATTCGGGCTTCGAGTTCCTCCATGTCGAACGGTTTGGTGATGTAGTCGTCTGCGCCCGCATTCAGCGCCGCGAGCCGGATGGGCTTTTCATCGCGCACCGTGAGCATGATGATCGGGGTCTTGCTCCACTCGCGGAGCTTCTGACAGACTTCTAGCCCATGCGGCGCGACACCGAGGTTCACATCGAGGAGGATAAGGTCTGGTGAAGACCGGGCGGCGCTGGTCAATGCCTCCTGCCCATTCGGCACTACATCGACGCGGTAGCCGTAACCGGTCAGACCGCGCTCCAGCAGCTTGCGAATGGCAGGCTCGTCGTCGACGACAAGCACCTTCACTTTAATCATGATGTTGTTCGGATGCCTTTAACGTCTACAGTTTCCCAACATGCACGAAAAGTGTAGTCCAGTCACCCGTCAATATGGGGTCATGATGATCACGAGAGCGGTCAAAAAACTGTAAAGACGCTGAGTTCCGAGCGTTTGATCGACCAACTGCAAAGTTCAACATCGGTACAGAATTCAAGGAATCGGCTAGATTTTCAGGGGCGTTCTTGGGTGTTTTCGAGTACTCAAGCATTGTTTGACACGAACCTTGATGTTTTTTTGACGCTCTTGAACCCAATACTGACCTTATTTTGACCGCTGCTCCTGAAGCATCGACCTAGAATAGGTGCGTACCAGATCAGGAGAAAACTATGACTGTACGTGATGTCCGCGAACACTTCGCCGAAACACTGCTCGGCAAGCGCCTGCGCTCTGCCGACATAGCCCACCAAACCGCACCTAATTTCATCGCTCTCGCCGTACTTGCCAGTGATGCGCTTTCTTCCGTTGCTTACGCGACGGAAGAGCTGTTGATCATTCTCAATACGGCGGCGATTGGCAGTTTTACCCTCTTCGGCTTACGAGGTGAAGCAATCTCTATTCCCATCGCCATTGCGATTTCGATTCTGATCGCCATTGTGACGATTTCGTACCGGCAGACAATCTTTTCCAATCCGGCAGGCGGCGGTGGTTATCGGGTCGCCAAAGAGAACTTAGGCGAGGAATTGGCACAGGTTACGGGCGCGGCGCTGCTGACGGACTACATCCTGACGGTTGCGGTGAGCATCGCTGCGGGTGTGGCCAATGTCATCAGCGTCTTTCCCGGATTAGGACCCTTGCGCATCGAGATCACGGTCGGTGTCATCGCATTCATGACGCTGATCAACCTGAGAGGCGTCAAAGAGAGCGCCCGAATCTTCTCGATTCCGACCTACTTCTTCCTGATCACGATGGGCGGAACGCTGATTATCGGCTTCATCAAGCTGCTAACCGGCAGCTTAGAGCCGGTCACGGGAGTAGTGGCGATTCAGAACGACGTTCTCGCGCCTGTCACGCTGCTGTTGATCTTGAGGGCATTCTCGTCTGGATGCGCGGCAGTGACTGGTGTGGAAGCGATCTCCAACGATACGCAGTTGTTCCGCCAGCCGAGAGCCAACAATGCCGCTAAAACACTGGTGGTCATGAGCGTACTCTTGATCACCTTCTTCATGAGCATCACGCTTTTGGCGAACGCGATTCAAGCCGTACCCTCGGAGAGCGAGACGGTAATTAGCCAGATAGCGCGCACTATCTACGGCAGTGAGGGGCTGGGTTACATCGCCTACGTGCTGACGATTGCGGGCGCATTTGCCGTGTTGTTCATGGCTGCGAATACGCCGTTCAATGACTTCCCGCAGCTCGCCTCACTCCACAGCGGTGATGGTTTCTTGCCGCGCCAGTTGACCTATCGTGGTCGCCGCTTGGTGTTCACGTGGGGCGTCCTGACCCTCTCGATTAGTGCGATTATCCTCGTCATCGTGACCGGCGCGCTCGTGACTAATCTGATCCCCCTCTACGCGATTGGTGTCTTCATGGCATTCACAATTAGCCAAGCCGGGATGACGCGGCGGTTCTGGCGTGCAGGCAAGCTTGAGCCGGGCGAATTTACCTACGGGCTGGAGACTAAGATCACCTTTGATCCACGCTGGCGGCTGAAACTGGCAATATCGGCTTTCGGCGCCTTGGTCACTTTTACCGTGATGATTGTGTTCATCATCACTAAGTTCACTAGCGGGGCATGGTTCATCGTCCTGCTCATCCCGTCGCTCGTGTGGCTGTTTTTCCAGATTCACAAGCACTACAAGGAGACCGCCGCTCGGCTTCACTTGGACGTGACACCGGCCTTTGAGCAGAAACCGGTTGTTTTTGACCCGAAGATACACAAGGAGCTGGCGATCTACTTTTGTGATACGTGGTCGGAGCTGGCGGTCAGTGTTGTCAGCACGATTCTCAAGCGCGGCTGGCCCATGAAGATCATCCACATTGACGTGAATGACAAGCGCGCGAATACCTTTAGGCGTCACAGCAAAGAGATCGCCCAACTCAATGGCTGGGATGAAGGGATTATCGAAGTCTTTCACGATGAATACCGCGACCTCTACAACAGCGTCGCCTCCATCATGAGGGATTATCGCGTCAACTACCCCGACGTTCATCTTGAGGTTTACATCGGCGCGCTGCGGACGCACTTCCCATACAATCTACTGCACATGCAGACCGACCGCTTCTTGCGCGATGCCTTGATGGAAGCGCCCGACGTGGCGCTCAGCATCAAACAGGTCGATTTGGACAGCCTGCCACTGCCACTCGGGTTCAAGGTCACATTCGAGCACGCCACTGATCATGAGATCGAAGAAGAAGTGGAACCTCAGCGTGCCTAAATGAGTCTCGGCAGTCCTGTGCGCGTGACTGATGTGTTCCGCTTTCGTCTCACGGCGCTGGGCTGCCGATTCTCAGTAGATTACGCGAGCCGGGGTCGCTTCGTAGTATAATTAACGCTCGTATCCTCCCCCCTATTCCATCCGTAAAGCGAATCCAATGACTCAAACGATCGCTCTGACCAAGGGCTATTTAGCCTTGGTCGATGACGCAAATTTCGCGCGCCTCAGCCAGCTCAAGTGGTGCTATAACAGCAGTGGCTACGCGGTGCACTATGAGGATCGTCGGACGATCTTCATGCATCGGTTGATCATGAACGCCCCGCCGCACCTACAGGTCGACCACATCAATCAGAACCGGCTCGACAACCGGCGTGAGAACCTGCGTTTTGCCACCCGCAGTCAGAATCAGGCGAACAAGGGGCGGCAGGCAAATAACACTAGCGGATATAAAGGCGTGAGTTTTCGCGCTGGGAAATGGGAGGCGCGGATCCGGGTCGCCGGTGGTCGTCTCCAGCTCGGGCGCTTTGATGATCCGGTCACCGCCGCGCTGGTCTATGACGCGGCTTCCCGTCTGTTCAACGTTGATTTCGCTGGGGTCAACTTCCCGGAGCGCCCGACAAGTCCCGAGATTGACGACCTGCTGAACCGTCTTCCTAGGAAGAAAGCTGTTCCGGCAGCTAAAGAGCCGTCAAAATACCGAGGTGTTGCTTGGGCATCCGGGCGCTGGCGAGCACGAATCTGTGTTGCCGGTACGCGACTCGACCTCGGCTGGTTCGCCGATGAAGCGAGTGCTGCCCGTGCCTATGATGCCGCCGCACTGCGGTTGGGCGCAGCCGCCCGGCTCAACTTCCCGATCCCGGATGAAGAACTCCAACCTGATTGAGGCTTCAGGCGGGCGCTTCGTCGTCGGCTACCTGTCCGTTTTTCGGACATGAGCTTCAAGAGACATCGTAGCCGACAGGTCCTACTGCCGATGACTTTCTAGGCGTATAGAACGTGCCCTAGCGACTCTTATTCAGCGTGCGCGCCCAAGTGGGCAGCCCGGAGCCATGCCGCTGCCTGAGCGACCTCAGAGCAGATAGAAACCTCATCGACGGTGGCGCCCAGATCGATGATGCAGATATCACCGCCCGCGACTCCTCTGAGCCATTCCGATTCCAATTTGGGCGCTGCTGCGCCCCCTTGTCTTGAGGGTATCCTCTGCGATTCGATAATTTCATAGCGTTGACTTTCCAGTCCCATCAAGAACTGCGACCAGTCAGTGCTATGGCGGTTGAGTGGGTAGAAGTAGCCGTGCTTGACCATCAGGAAGCCCTGAATCCAGGTCGGCAGCTTGCTCTTGTGCTTGTTCTTGTACTGCGTCCGAACGGGATCCCTCAAGGTTCCGAGGGCGTGGCACTCGCGGGTTCCGTCTTTGCTCCAACCCCATCCCTGGAGATGAGTATGAGCAACCACGATGTGGCAGCGATCCACGCGGGAATTAGGATCAGAAGGATCGAAGTAAGGGCCGTTTTCGGTGCTGTATAGCTGTTGAGCCAGCCCCACTGGATTGACAGAATAATTGACTGGATGAATAAGAGATACCATACCGCGAGATGTTTCCATGTAGCAGTAGGAATAATGCGTGAACTCAATGACACAATCGTGTGCCTCCGCGCGATATTTGGCTTCGTTGAGCAGCATGGCGAACCAGACTTCGCCGCCGGTTTTCCGGTTGATGCGGTCGTCATGGTTCCCCTCAACAAGAACAATATGGTTGAACCAAGTGCAAAGGCGCGGAAAGTTGGCGTTGGGGCGGCGCGGCGGGCAAACTGAAGAATATGTCGGGGCAAGCGCCTAAAGCGACAGTGACTTCCTACCCGTCTGGATATCAATAGGTCGAAGCTGCCCGCGGCGCCCCGATTTCTTCCTCGGAAGACTGCACCCCTATACGATAGTCCTCAGACGGGCTTGAACAACTCAGTATAGGGAGGCGGCCCGCTCTACGCTGAGAAGCTGCTCAAATCATGCTATGCCCTGAGCGCTGACATTCTTCAGTTCCAGAGCGTGCCCGCCGTCACTACCGCCGAGAGACCCTGTCACCCTAAACTCACGTAAAGGAGTTTGTAGGTCATCGAAGAAGGCAACACTCGATCGATATAACTGCGAGATCACTCGACAGCTATTGATGCGTAGATGTGCCGATGTACCGTGTCCATGTTGACGAAAACCAATTCATCACCGTTGTAGACGCGCGAAGGAATAGATTGCGAGAGGAAACCAATCCGATGTTTGCTCAAATCACCTCAATTCGCACTCCGCTTGGCAAGATGCAGGTACTCCGTGACACGCTACTAAGCTCCTATCTCCCGCTGGTTCGCGCCCAGCCCGGACTGCGCCGGGATTACTTTCTGGAGCAGGTCGATGATCATGACCGAGCGCAACTCATCCTCGTTTGGGACAGTCAGACCGACTACGAGCAGTTTCGCAGTACACAAGCGGCGAACGAGGCTATCGAGGCGCTCCGCTCTGCCTGCCTCAAGTTTGAGAGTCAAGGCTATATTGACAGACAGTGACCGGAGCGCAGCCCGCCACCACTATCCGGTCTGAGGGTGCATAGGTCCGGCGAGCAGTGGCTACAGAGGCTAATAATCGAGCGTGTCACGTGCCTGGTGTCGGAATATGTGACTAATCCGTCGCAGAGAATTTTGCGAGTTCTCTTTTACAACGGGATTAATACCCGTTGTCCACTTTTTGCCGGATTCGGATGGAAATGTGTATCACTTTTGTAAACTCGCTTAGGCGAGACTTGGTTGTCGGCAGCTACTCAACAAGCGAGAAAATCGGTTGACATGAGTCCGTGACTGTGACGGCCTAGAATCACGGTCCGATGCCCACTCTCCACCTGTGATGAGCCTCTACTGCACTCAAGAGATCAGCGCTTCCGGGCGATGATATGGAAGGCGTGCCAGTGCTTCGGCTTGGTCGACGAACGGCCGTCTTCGTCTTCCTCACGAAAGTACTCAAGCTCGAACCCCTCTAGCAGTTCGTATACCTGCTCTGCTGTCAAGAAGGTCATGCCTTCCGTACTTGCCCAAGTGTCGTTCACACCATAGAGCTGGCCGACAAAGCGGCCGCCGCCGCGCAGGCTGCTGGTGATCTTCCCCCACAGACATGCGAAGTGATCTGGATGACAGAAGGGGATGCTGTAGCCGGCGTAAATCAGATCGGCGGATGGTAGCTGTACCGCCTCGAATTTCGCCGCTTGCGTTTCCAGACGGGCTTGTGCTTCCGGAGGAATCTTCTCTCTGAGGTACTGGAAGGCGGCTGGTTCGCTGTCGATGGCGAGGACGTGCCACCCTTGGGAGAGGAGATAGGCTGGACTCGGTGCCATCGCCGCTGCCAAGGTCTACTGCTGTGAGTGGTTCGGTATGAACCTCAGATCTGAAGTGCTCTAGTGCATCGAGCAGGAGTGGGCGCGGCGGGCGCCCGCTGACTCGCTGATAGTAATCTGCCCATTCCACATCAATCAGCTCGCCAGACACGTCTACTCCAGTCTAAACCTACTGTTCTTCAAGCGTTGCGTCCGGCTAGTATACGAGATGAGCGTACAGGATCCCACTTTGAAGAGCGTGAACTCGGGGCGCCACTTTCTCTATTATGTGCACTTGCTGATATATAGGCTGTTTCTACCCGTCTGGTCAATACTGGGTTCAGGGCGGCCCCCGGAGCGCCTCAATCTTCCTAGGAAGATTTTTCGGGGCCATAAGCGTTTCTCAGACGGGCTATGTTGTAGGTAAAATCAAGCGAGAAGCCCGGCATCTAGGGTGATTTTCGTTACAGCGACAACCAGTTGCCACCATTTGGAGAATAGACGAGCAATCGCAGCATCAAATCGTTAGCAATTCGCGCTCTCGGTCTGATCAACTACACTTTTACACTTTTTTTGGAGAGAGGCTAAATTGTTTACAGCCCATTTTCTGTGTGTATGATAGTCAACACCAAGCAACAGCGCTTATATAAGCTATATCTCCAGAAAAAAGTGTAAAAGTGTAGTTGGGACATCTTTTCAAGAATAAAATCTAGTTACGTTGGGTCACAAGACAGATGAGGGCTGCCATACTCCTAGAATTGGCAGCCCTCTGCAACAGCTATTCTAAATCGGCACCAAGCCCTAAAGCATGGGGGCGCAAGTGAAGCGTGCGGACACTGTGCCCATCAATGTTCACTGGCACGGTCGTCTTTCCTCCAACGGGTGGGTGGAGCATACCCAAGTCGGTCAGTTGCTTGTAGAGAGCAGTTCTACTCATCTTCCCTAGCCCCTCAGTCCCGCAACCTTAAGTACCTGATCAATTGCTACGTCAGGGAGCAAATATACGCCTCCTTGGGCATCATATTTGCCGATGACGGTACCATAACCTGATCCTTCCGGTTGATCGGCCGATCCGATAAGATGACGCAAACGCCGTTGACAACCAACTCTCGAAGGGTGCTAATGAAAGCCTTCGCGGGGACGTTTTCCTCCAGAAGGTTGGCCATAGACTCACAGATCTTCATCAGCCCCTCGTCGTGAGCTGCGAGGTGTTCGCGAATGATGGGACCGATATGCGGATGTTGTTCCAAGATCCATCCCGTGAGTGAGTTGCTTGCGAGATTGTTCGCGACACGAGGAATATTGGCGGCGTCGGGTTGACGTTTGCGTCTTCAGTTCCCTGGCGAACCGCTCGCGACGTGCAGCAAACTCCTGCTGTGCCCCGTCTTTGATGGACGTGAATTCATCACTCTCCAGCCACTTGATCCACGCAAGTCCCACCGATGAAAAGTCGCTAGAGAGCCGTTGCGCTACCGCAAGTTCCGCGATTCGGTCCGCCGCCTTGGCTGGGGAACTGGACAATGAGATTCTGTGAGAGCGTCGCTGGATCATCGGGGATATCTTCTCCCGTCACGACCGGTAGAGCATGAATGGGCTTCACGTCACTTAGTTCGGCGTTGCTTGACAACCTCGCCTTTTCGCCACCCTCACAGATATCGTAAATCAGTCCAACAAAGCCACGTTCACCAGCGCCCGTATTCGGCTTGTAGTTGTCGATCAGAAACGGCAGATCAGCAGCGAACGTTGCATATTTCATAATCGCGTTAGAAGTTGCCCCCTCGCCCCACTTGATCAGGTTAGTCTCATCAGCGAATCCGTTGCCGTACATAGATAGAGCGCACTTCGCGAATGAAGTCTTGAAGGAGCCCGTCCGTCCGACGATCGTCAGAGCATAGCGGGTATTATGAAGCTCGAGCCGTCGATGCAGGGGAGCCCGGAAAATTTCCATCATGACTGGCATCGTGACACGAGTAGGTAAAGCCGTCAGCAGTGCCGTCATGCATTTGGAAGCCGCGTGATCGAGATCCGCCGCTTGACTGACACAGTACGGGAGTCGATCTCCTAGCATCACTGATTGACCTGCCTGATCGTATCCCGGAATGGAAACTTACCTCATGCCAGCCGGTGCGACGAAAGTGGTGCCGCTCTTCGTCGCTATCGGTCAACTTCTTGATAGCGGTGCCGAGGTGGTTCGTCATCGTCGGATACATCGCACAGCGTGCGCCAACACAGTTCCCGAGCACACGCTGCAGAATGCGAGCATCGACGAATTCTTCGGCGGAATATAAAGCGAGAAAGTCTTCCCGTACTTGTTAATGCCGCGGATGTGATAAGCGGCA
Organism: uncultured Chloroflexia bacterium; assembly: GCA_963848465.1. Taxonomy (GTDB): domain Bacteria; phylum Chloroflexota; class Anaerolineae; order Aggregatilineales; family Phototrophicaceae; genus Flexifilum. The sequence continues at coordinate 122,838 of CAWKDY010000015.1, forward strand.
TTACCTGCCTCGTCAACGGTGGTATGGTGGATTTTCGCCCAGAAGTCTGCGATCTTTCGAGTCTCCGGGGCCTTGTCTACTTTCCACGTATAGCACCATGCAATTGTCCCAAATGCCATATGGCCAACTGGCGAGTGTACTATCTTCTGGGTCCGAGTTGGCGTCGATCCAAACGGAGTTGTCTGGTGTAGGTTGTTCTTCGAATTCTGCAGACGGACTAGCGTCTGCGGAAGGGACAGTTTCGGGCTGGATTTCGCTGTGCATATTCATTCCTGAGCTATTCTCGTGAGTGGAGTAAGTTTGACGAAACACTTGTGGAAGCCCTCGCTGACGCCACTCGATCAACGAGCGCGATCCTACCCATTGGGCGACTTGCCCCCAGGGATCTGGCTCACGCTGCAGATGCAGCTGCACTGAGGGGTACCACTACCGGCGAGCGGTCGTAGGAGATCGAAAATGACGGATGTTGCTCTTCGTGGCTCGGATTAGGGGCAGCGGCGCCAATCGCGACCGCCCTACGCGCTTCGCCACCTGTGCCACTTGATTGAAGAGGCATTACTTCCTCTTTGATTCATCGAGGAAGATCACAGATCCCAGTCGCCGGAAAGCTAGGGAACGAGCGACGTGACCTAGAGTGGGGAGTCTGCGCGGCCGTGTTCGTGGCCAAATGACCGGTTGAGCCTTCGCGATTGATGGCGGACAGGGCGTGCCGCAGGCTGGTGGAGCAAGAGCGGCAGACCAAGTTCCGTCCTTAGATGCTCTTACTTCAGCTGACAAAGGCGGCTCTCATCTAAATTCATGCCACTTCCATAGATTGTTAATGTCTCCCTTATCGCCAGAAATCCGGAAGCTTGATCGCGCAGATTCCATCGATGCCCCCCAGAGCATCCTCCCGACCTTTTCGGCAGAGAGGGGGCCAGTTTCATCCCGGTCGGTGAAGTAAACGACCTGGACACCCCCCAGCGTTGAAGATCCCCCGCCAGGGACGATGGAACATCTCCTCTCGCCAGAGAGCCAGCAGATGACGTTCTGGATGCCCGCCTCGTACATCGTCAGAACGTCGATTTCGCCTGCGACCAGATAGATCATACTGTTTGTTCCTGTACCACGTGAAGGGTACCCGGAAGCAAGTATACTGAGGCGCCTCGAGCATCTTTGCCGCCGAGCCAGCTGTACTTCGGGCTGCTTCTACTTTGAGTTCTTCCACCGGGCATGAGGCTTGCCATTAGCGCACTTGAACATGGTGCCGTCTTCGCTGAACAGGGGTATCCCCATCCATAGTTTCCACCGATGAAGGCGCCAGTAATCCACTTTCAGAACTCAGGTCGATTTTAGATACCGCTATCTTTGAGTAGCGTTTTTCCATTTGCGTGGATATTTTGGTTCATCTGTTGGTGCGATTCCTTATCTATCTTATCGGTGGTTGAGCTATCCAAAAGCGGTTGCCGCCATTACTGTTTGTGTATTATGTGGCTAACAAAATCAAAGGTCTGCCACAGAAGGCGGATCGGAATACCTTCTTGCAATTGCCCATTGTGCTCCCAGCATTCTCATCGGCTTTTTCTTGCGGCTTGGCTGTCGGACTTGGGTCTTCCTGATTTCCGAATAGCTTCACTTCTTCCGTGTGCCGCTTGTGGCGCATCCGATGTGCATCATTTACATAGAGCCGTCTCCTCCCTATCCCATCCCAGCTAACCTCCTCATCATAGCCACAGGCACATCGCCAGCGCTCCGAAGTGGGTATCCAGTCAGTTTGAGACCAGCGTTCGTGCCATTCTTTAGCCCTCCGTGCTGTCATTGTCTCGAAAGGGAGGCTGTGACGCGACCTCCGGCGCGTTGCCGGTCTTGAGCCGCTGAGCGCGACCTCCGACTGGATGTATTGAGCCGCTACTGTATCAAGCGCCGCCTCGTTTCGGTATTCTGGTTCAGGTGCGCTGCCTTCATCGCGCTAACGATTTGGTTGCAGCGCGCCGCCATGTAGCGACTCAGTGCACGCGCCGACAGGACTGCCGCTAGGGCGAAGCCCATACCGCCAATCCAGACGAGGATTTCAAGCAGTGAACTCTGGGCGATGATTTCCAGACCCGCCTGGCGCCACGCGCCGGCAGTCCCTTCGGTTGCGCGTCCATCGAACCAGCCAGCGCCAGCAACAGGATCGATCGGTCACCAGCCGAAGTACGTCTGTATCGTGCGGCAGGGAAAGCGATCGCCGTGACCACTGAGCGCCGACTCCGAAGAGATAAGCGATGTTTGCCGCCGACAGACGGAGACTAAACCGGGTATTCGCTGCCGGTTCGTAGCCGGCGCGGCTCTCCATGTATCGACGGAATTCGAGCGTCAGTCGAGGAGCACCAGCGCCGAGGCGGTGAAACCTGCCAATACGGCCGCTTTCAAACAGGGCGATCCCGTGGACCCCGCGCCGCTGTTCCACAATCACCACCAGCAACAAGACCACCGGCACGCCAAAGGCGACGATGACGGTCTGCGTCAGTGTCATTAGGACGTCACCCGTGCCGACGAGGGCTTGCAGAAACCGGGGATACGCCCGATTAAAGACTTCCACAAACCGTGCCTTATCGCTGGGCGTCTCGAGTGATTGGCGGCGACGGATTCGGCTCGCTGCGCCTTCATGATCGCCTCGCGGTCCGCGGCGGTCAGGCGGACGCCATTATGGGCGGCGATATCCGCGCCCGCCGAAGACCGCAAGGTAGGCTGCTGCATCAGTTCCGGACTCCGGCGCTGACGCGGTAAAGCCACTCGTAGCCAATCGGCGTGGAATTGGGCCCATCATCCGCTCGATGAATCCTCGTTCCTTGAGCTTGTCGAGGATCGTCAAGCGGCAGGGCAAACTGCCGCTTGCCGATAGCGTTGGCGAGCTCGCGTTGGGTCAGCCAGGTTTCTGGGTGCTCACGAAGCGCCGCTGACCAGACGTTGGGACAGGGCGTGATTTCGGAGTGTTCATTGTTCTATCATTATTAGAGCGGTACGTTAAGAGCTAACTCGAAACAATCTTATCACAACTTCTTCACTGATCAAACCTGGAAGCGGGAAATCTAAATTGCGGTCCTCCAGAAGTGTCCTCCTAGGAAGATGTGGCGATTTTGTAAGTTTTCGTGGTGCGGCATTGCAAATTGTCGTATTTATTGTATAATTAATTACATATAGAATAACGTAATTAACTAGTGAATGGAAACTAATCGCGTGATCCTAACCCCAGATTAAGCCACCGAGCGGCAGAATACTTCCACTGAGGCGCAGATGGTCGGCTGCGCCGCCGGAAAACCACGGGGCGCGCATCCTCCACAAGGTGAGCGCGCAAGTGCGACCGACGGCGCCAATTCATCTTTCTTCTGCTTATCGCAATATTTCCAGACGGATCATGGTCGAACAAACGGAAAGGGTAGTTCAATGAAGGCAGCCATCTACACGCGGGTCTCAACGGAAGATAAGCTCAACGGCCACAGCCTCGAAGCGCAGGCGCGACTTGCATCCCAGTTTTGCGAATTAGGAGTGGGAAACTGTCAAGGTTACGAGGAGCGCGGGCGCCCGGGCAAAAACGTGTTTAGGTCCGAGTTTCAGGAAAGCTGCAGGATGTCGAGCGTACTTGGATGATGTGTTGGTCGTTCACAAGCTTGATCGTTTCAGCCCGCAGTATCGTCGACACCCACACCTACATCCGTCAGCTGGATGACATCCGCGTTGCCTTTGCGAGTGAACCGAGCCATTTGACCTCACCAGCCCCATGGGCAAGGCCTTTCTGCATCCTTGCGATTTTCGCGGAACCCTATATTGATAACCTCGCAGCCGAAATCAGCAAGGGAAAGAAGCAACGCGCCCTCAAAGGCTATCTGGAACGGTACGCTAGTCGGGGCTACACAACGCCTAAGCGGTTGCAGGACGCGCTTACGGCCGAATAAGTCTTACAAATCGGGGCAGACGGACGAAGAGACCTATACGCACCAAGCCAATCTGATTGACGACGCGTTGAGTCGCGCCGCCCTCTCGTCCGAGACGGCGGCCATCGTCGATCCACTTAATGTCCAGGGCGTCTTGCTCGCATTTCTGGAATACAGCATGGGGTACTATTCCGATCGGGATATTGCGCGGCTGCTTAATGAAGCCGGTTTCAGGATTGCGGCACGTTTTGGAACCAGTCACTTCCGGAAGGATACGGTGGAAGACATCCTCCAGAATCGGTTCTACCTCGGCGAGACCAGCGACCAACGGAAGGTCAAAGGGCAGACCCGAAACTGGATGAAGGGCAACCATGAGCCGATCATCAGTCAGGCTCTGTTCGATCAATGCCAGGAAGTTCGGCGGCAACGTGCCGAGCAGTTCAATCGGGGCGGCACCTGCAATAAGGAATTCTATCCGCTTTCCCCGTTCCTCTTCTGTCTGGATTGTGGAGTACGCTGGAAGGGACAGAAGCATCGCGGAATCCCGCGCTACCGCAGCCCTGAAGCGGAAAAGGATATCTCTTGCCCGTCTGAAGTTCGCTCCGTTCACGCTGATAAAATCGAACGTGCTTTGGGCGATTTTCTGCGCGAACTCAAACTCCCGGATGACTGGCGACAGGCGATTCTCGACGGCTGCAAAGACGATATGCCCGATTATTCGGCGCAGCGCCGAGCGATCGAGAAAAAGCTGAAGCGGCTGCATCGCCTCTTTATTGAAGGCGAGGTTCCCGAAGCTGAGTACGAGGAGATGAGGGCTCAGTTCAAACAGCAACTCGATGCGCTACCTGCCGACGTCAGCAAGCGCGCGTTTGACATGCAGCAAGCAGGGGAGCTGTTGGAAAGTGTCGGCACAGTATGGGATAAGGCGACGCCGGAAGAACGTCAGCAGATCGCGCAGACGATTCTGACGAAGATTTACGTTTCAGGCGGGGAAATTAAAGCAATCGAGCCCACCGAAGGAAACGCGGGCTCTGCTTGAAACTGTGATAC
>CAWKDY010000016.1:0-82500 GCA_963848465.1 uncultured Chloroflexia bacterium
CAACCATTGCTCGTGTCCCTACAGACGAATTCGACTCTGATTATTCTTTTTCGCTGTCAACAATTGGAACGGCGTAGGCTCAACCTCAGGTTTGTTTTTCTCCCCCGCGCCCTACGGAGAGGGGGTTGGGGGGTGAGGTTAGTCGAGCATCCCCTCGCCGTAGATCGTCCCCGGCTGGATGACAATCGGCGTCCCGTATCGACGGTGGCGATCAAGTCGTAGGTGGTCGCGCCGGTGACCCGCACCGGGACGATCTCGCCGACCGGCAGTTCGCCCTCGACGATCACATAGCCGTCGATCTCCGGCGCGTCGCGGTAGCTGCGCCCCAAGCTGAGCGAGTCCCGGTCGGGTTGCCGTCCTCGTCTTCGCCTTCGCCATGCCCCTCGACCAGAACGTCGAGCGTCTTGCCGATCAAGCGCTGGTTCTTCTTGAGGCTGATGCCTTGCTGGAGTTCCATCAGCGCTTCGTAGCGCGCCTCTTTGACGTCGTCCGCCACCTGATCCGGCAGCAGTCGCGCTGGGCGTGCCGATCTCGTAGGAATATTTGAACGCGCCCACGCGGTCGAACTCCAAATCCTTGACGAACTTGAGCAGCCCGTCGAATTCCGCGTCGGTCTCGCCGGGGTAGCCGACGATGAAGGTCGTCCGCACTGCCAGATCGGGCATGGCGGCGCGCATGTTCGCCAGCGTCTCGTAGACCCACTCGATTTTCGCCGGGCGCTTCATCCGCAGCAGCGTATCGCGGTGTCCATGCTGAAGCGGGATGTCGAGATAGTGCAAAATCTGCTTGTGACTCGCCATCGTCTCGATCAGGCGCGGCGTCACGTAGCCGGGATAGGCGTACATGACGCGCAGACCACGGGATACCCGGCGCGGCGGCGACAATCGCGTCCAGCAGATGCGCCATGCCGTCCTTCATGCCCAGGTCCGAGCCGTAATCGCTGGTGTCCTGCGCGATCAGAATGACTTCTTTGACGCCCATCGCTTGCAGGCGGACGGCTTCCGCGACAATCGAGTCCAGTCGGGCGGCTGACCATCGTGCCCTTGATTTTGGGGATGGCGCAGAAGGCGCACGGGCGGCGGCAGCCATCGGCGATTTTGAGGTAGGCGCTCGCGCCCTGTACGCTGGCACGCAGCACGCCATGCTCGTCCAAGCCCGACGACTTTGGCCTCGTCGGCAGATGATAGAGCGGTTCGGGATGCTTGCGGACGCGCAGGCGCGCCACCAGGTCGAAGATGTCCATCCAGCGGCGCGTGCCAATCACGCCATCCAGTCCCGGCACTTCCTGCACCAAGTCCGCGCCGTAGCGCTGCGACAGGCAGCCTGCCGCGATCACCATCTGCCCGCTGCGGCGCGTATCCACCAGCTCGCGCAGCGTGTCGATCGATTCCTGCTTGGCGCTGTCGATGAAGCCGCAGGTGTTGACGATCAGCACCTCGGCTTTGTTCGGCTCGGTGACGCCGATCATGCCGTTCTGATTGAGCACCTGCGCCATGCTCTCGCAATCGACCGTGTTCTTGGAGCAGCCGAGGCTGACCAGATAGTATTTGTCTTTGCGTGAAGCCATCGATTTATTGTCTTTCGTGTGCGTGAAGCGACATCTTTCTCGTGTGAAAAGTATATCACAAGCCGCGAAAGGATATAGGGAAACTGCTCAGCAGCGATATCTCCCGCTTCGGCAGACTGACGAGACGTTCCAAGGAACGACGGCGATCTGCGCTTGCTGTCCGGCTGGATGCCGCTGATCGAAAAATTGGCGATACGGTTCTAAGGCGATCATAGCAGAAGGTTCGATTGATTGCGTAGCCTGTGCGACCATCGTCGATAGGACACGGTTGTGCCATGCGCGACGTCATAGTCAGCAGTTTCGCCTGTCCGATCCGGTAGTTGACACCGATCAGCAGGGTCGCATTGTCCAACCATGCCTGACGATAAGTGCCTTGAAAAAAGCGGGCAGCGTTTCCGGCGCGAACTGCGTAATTTGCGCCAGCCTGTCGCGCTCCAAGTCCCACAAATAGATTTCATTGGGGAAATCGGTCGTCATTATGCACGTAACCGCCGCAGTTGGAGGCGAAACTAACGTAGCGTGCATCCGGCGAAATAGTTGGATCGCAGACGTTATGTCCTCTGAACGGCAGCGACGATAGATCGACAATATGCAAAGATGACTCACTCGCCACATCGAAAACGGTCAATTCTTCGCTGCAAGACTCGTTCACACCACAAGGTGAGGTAAAGGTGAGCGCGCGCCGCAAATCGGCAGACCAGCCAATATCCCGTTGATCATAAGCGTCGTTCGTGAGGTTGACCAGCCTATCGTCAGCGGGTGAATAGAGCCAAAGCTCCATATCACCCCCATTTTGCCCCATGATCAAGGCGACGTATTGACTGTCGGGCGACCAAGCGACCGTCCGTCCATAAACCCACGTGCTGCCCTCAATGATTTGACGGCTTTCACCGGAGCTTGGATTGTCGAGTTGAACCACTAAACGACTGCCGCCGCTGGTGTAGATGTAAGCGGCAATCCATTCGCCATTAGGACTTGGCAGCACGCCTTGACGGGGAGATAACGCCCAACCCTCCGGCAGTGAAACGACATCAGGAATGGCGACAACGCCCGTTTGGTCGATGACGTGCAATTCGGGTGTCTTGCCAAATTTGTCGGTACGCAAATAGGCATAGCGATAGCCGGCTCTGCCCTGACACCGGCGCAATCGTTAAGCAAAGCAGGAAGCACAGCCACCGAGCAGTACAAGCTGAAGACCACGCGAGCGCTTAGCCACGCGCTATCCGCCGACTTTGGTCGGCGTAGCGTCATCGGGGATGCCGCGCGGCGGCAAAATCGCCGTTGCCGTCGGGGTTGGCGTGATACTCGGCGTCAGGGTCGGCGAGGGCGTGAGCGTCGGCGAGGGGGTCAGCGTCGGCGACGGCGTATTCGACGGGATCGGCGTCTCGCTGGGCGTCAAGCTCGGCGTGAAGGTTTCGGTCGGCGTCAGCGTATCAGTCGGGATCGGCGTCTCGCTCGGGGTCAGCGAGGGCGTGAGCGTCTCGCTCGGCGTCGGGCTGGGACCGGGGGTGTCGGTCGGCGTCAACTGCGCCACCAGCGCGCCCGCCGAGTCGGTCGGCGTCGGCAGCGGCGTCGGGCTGTTGATCGGCGTCGGCGCGTAGCCGGGACCACTGTTGATCTCGACACCATTCGCGCTGAAAACCACCTCGACCAACTGACCACGCCCGCCAAACGTCGGCTGCTGCTGTCCGTTGTAGACGACGTTGAGCGCTTGGGCATTGCTGGCGGTGATGCTGAGGTTATTGCCCGCCGGATATTCGAGCGTCGTCCCCGGTGTGGCGATGCCGACGTACTGATCGACGCCATCGGCGCTGATGCGCAGCCACGACCGCTCGTCGAGCCGGATGGTGACGAGGATGCCCTGTCCGCTGAAATCGGGCTGAAGGTTGGGCGGCGAGGTCGGCAGCAGAACAATTGCCTCGGTTGGGCGCGGGGTGAAGGAGGGCGACGGCGGCAGATCGCCGAGGATATCACCCTCGGGCACCGGCGGCAGATCGGTGTTGGTTTGCAGCAGTTGAACCACGACGAAGGTAATCACCGCTACGGCTGCCACCGCGATCAACAGGCGCAGCAGCAGCGCGAAGATGCCAGTCCCGCGCCGGGTTTCCGGCGTCGCCACCAGCTTCACCGCGGGCAGCGAAGGCGGCGTATCGGTCACACGGCGCGGCGCGACCGCGGCGGCGGACATCGTTTGGCTGTCGCGCTTGTCGTTTTTCCGGCGTTCGCCTTTGCGACCGCTCAAGCGGCGGCTGGTCTCGCCTTCGATCAGCGATTCGTCGTAATAAGCGATCACCCGGTCTTCATCCAGACCGAGATAACGCGCATAGTTGCGAATAAAACCGCGAATTTGGATGGGAGCGAAATCGGGCAGGCTGAAATCGCCGACCTCAAAGGACTCAAGAATGCGGCGGCGAATGCGCAGCGCCCGTTCCGCCTCGTCGAGGCTCAGCTCTTTGGCTTCGCGGGTCTCGCGCAGGTAGCGACCGAGCGCCTGTGCATCCATTCAGTAAATCCCGAGCGACCCGAAAAGCAATGAAGTCGTCGGGTCGCTCCTGTGTTTAGCGAGGACTATTCGGCAGATGTGGCAGGTTCTTCGTCGCTCGCGGCGGCTTCGGGAGCCTCAACCGCTTCAGCGACGGGTGCTTCAACCTGCTCGACCGGGGTCTCAACTGCAACGGCATCGGTTGCCGCTTCATCTTCCGCGACCGACTCTTCAGCCGCTTCCGGCGTCTCACCCGCTTCGAGCGCCGCAGCGCGCTGTGCCATGAAGCTCTTGAACTCTTCTTCGCGGACAACCGTCACCTTCAGCGACGGCGAAATTTCGTTGCCGAGCCGAACCGGGACTTCGTGCGTGCCGATTTCGCGGAGCGCCGTCTGGCTGATGCGGCGCCGGTTGATGTCGATGCTGGTCGCTTCGTTCAGCGCGTCGGCGATCTCGGTGGTCGTCACCGAACCGAACAACTTGCCGGTCGGCGAAGCGCGGCGACCGAAGAACAACTCGATGCCGTCGATCTGGCGGGCGAGGTCGTTCAGGCGCTGGTCGAGCACAGCTTTACGGGTTTCCGCCTGCGCACGCAGCTTTTCCGCTTTGTGCAGCTCAGCGGGTGTCGCCTTGCTTGCCAAGCTTTTCGGCAGCAGCCAGTTGCGCGCGAAGCCGTCGGCGACCTCGATCACTTCCCCGGCGACGCCATGTTTATACACATCTGCTAAAAGAATTACTTTCATCGTTACATCCTCGTTGAAAAACGCCAACCATCGGCGGCGTCTTGGGTGTCTCTTACGGAAGTCGTTCGATTATAAAACAGTGAGCAGGGCTATGCCAAGTGGCAATCGGGAGGTATTATTTCACTCCATGATAAGCCGACCCCTTCCAAAATCCGCCCTTAGTGCCCTGCTGCTGGCATTCTTCGCCTTTTTCATGAGTGCTTACGTCAGCCAAGCGGTTTTCGCGCGGATGCCGCACCTCGAAGATGAGGTCGCCTATCTGTTTCAGGCGCGCACCTATGCCGGTGGACATCTGGTCATCGAGACGCCGGAGCCGCGCCGAGCTTTCTGGCAGCCGTTCGTCGTCGATCTCGACGGCGTGCGCTTCGGCAAGTATACCCCCGGCTGGTCGCTCCAGTTGGCGCTCGGCGTGCTGATGGGGCAGACGTGGCTAATCAACGCCTGTTTTGCCGCGCTGACGGTCACGCTCGTCTACCGCTTGGGGCGCGAAATCTTCAACCCCGACGTCGGCGTGATCGCCGCCGCGCTGACCGCCTTCGCGCCGATGGCGCTGCTGCTCAACGCCACCTTGATGGGTCACACGTCCGCGCTGTTCGCGGCGACTTTGTTCTTATACGCCTACTGGCGCGTCGAGCGCGGGAAACACGTGCTGCGTTGGGGCGTAGTTGCCGGCATCGCGCTGGGCTTGCTGGTCGCGAACCGCCCGATCACGGGACTCGCCGTCGGCACGCCGCTGATTTTGTGGAGCGCCGTACGCTTGGGGCGAAGTTTGATTCACGCCCTGCGGGAACGAGCCCAGAACCACGCAATCCTATCAACGGACACAGCGGGGGCGACGCATGTGTCGCTCCTAGAAAATGCAGGCGATGCAGAGGCGCAGCACACTGCGCCCCTGCAAACGCAAGCGATTCCGGCACACGGCTTCTTGGCGACGCTGACTCCCCTAGTGCTCCTGAGCACGATCACGCTGGTGATCGCGGCGATTGTGCCCTACAACAACTATCTTGCTACCGGCAGCCCGACCAAAGACCTCTACACGCTGGTCTGGAGCTACGACCGGGTCGGCTTCGGCGAGTGCTGCGGACGCAGCGGGCACACGCTCGAAAAAGGCATCCGGCAGGCGGGCTTTGACCTCTCGTTGACGTCCGCTGACCTGTTCGGCTGGGAGATCGGCTCACTGACGCAGCCCGACGGAACCATACAACCGGACATGGCGAACCATCTGCTCACGCAGTCCACCTATTGGTACAAGCTGGGCGATAACTGGGTGCTGCTCGGCATCAGTTGGATTTTGCTGCCGTTCGGCTTCCTGCTCGCCTACCGTCGCCGAGCGATCTTCATCCTCGTCTGGGTGGTGGCAGCTTATAGCTGGCTGCGCTTCGCCAGCGCCTTCCAAGACGGCGCGCAGTTGACCAACCCGACTTTCGCGTGGGCGTGGATCGGCGTGGCGCTGATCTGGCTTTACCTGCCACTGTTCTTCTGGCGAGATCGCACCCGCGCGTGGACGTGGATTCTGTGGTGCGCCGCTGCCGGGCTGGTGATCATCCAGATGACCTACTGGATCGGCTCGCAGCTTTACAGCACGCGCTATTACTTCGAAGGCTTGACCAGCCTCGCCTTGATCAGCGCGATCCCGATTGCGTGGCTGGCGCGACACTTTGGACGCTGGGGGCGTCCGGTCGTGTATACGCTGCTGGCGGCGGTGCTCGCTTACAGCCTCTATTTCTACAGCACGCCACGCATTAGCGTGCTGACCGACTTCAATTTCATCAACCGTGATCAGATCAACGCGGTAAATGCCCGCCGCACCACCGACAAGCCGGTGCTGGTGTTGGTCAGCGGCATCACCGTCAAGTGGCGCGGAACCGGCACGCTGATGACGGTGACCAGTCCCTACCTCGACAGCGACATCGTGGTCGCGTGGGATTACCAAGCCGGGAAAGGCACGATCCGCCAGCAAATCCTCGACCGCTTCCCCGACCGCGAAGTGATCGAGATGAACGCGCAGGATAACACCTGGTGGTTCCCTGAAGAAGTCGCACCGACCGACACCTCGACCGGCGGGGGACACGCGCCCCAGCCCAGCGGCTGATGGTCGGCGGACGGTTTCATGCTACAATTCAGAAGAATGTCCATCCCTATGAAGGGGGGCTGGTTCCATGCAAAAAACCGACGTCTCACCGAAGATTTCGTGCGGTTCGCGCTGCTGCCCGAAAACGCGGATAAAGACTTCGAACTCATCGACGGAGAGATCATCGAAATGGCACCCGCACGCACGAGCACTTCCCGGATTCCCTTGCAGATCTTGGTGCGGTTTACATGTTCTGCCGCAGTCAGGACTCCCCTGCTACATGAGTGGTGCCGATGGCGCATACGACGTTCTGGGGCACGTCCTCGTCCCTGACTTCGCCTACAAGCCCACTCACATGAGCGACGATTACCCCGATCCAGTCGCGCCGCTGTGGGCAGTCGAGGTCATCTCGCCGAAGCGCCGAGCATTCGCCGCAAGCGCCAAATCTATCTGCAAGCCGGGATTCTGCTGTGAAGATTTACCCCGACGCGCAGAGCGTTGACGTCTACGCGCCGGGTCAGCCAGTGCGCGCCTATGGCATCGACGACACGCTCGCGGCGGCAGCGTCCTACCGGATTCACCTCCCCGTCCGTGACCTGTTCGCGGAGAATATCTAGCTATCACAAATTGGTCGAAGTTGCAAAGGATGACGGATTGATCGCAGCACTCGTCGTAAGCCTGTCGCTTCTTATCGACAGACATGAAATACCCTACGACAACCAACGTCAGCAATTAATTGAATCGGACTTAACAGATTTTTCACTGATTTGCTGTGCCGCTTGAGATCTCCGCTGAATGTATCGAACAGCGCTTGCAAAAGCGCCGTGATTTTGCAGCAAATCAAAACTTCGAGTACAGAAACCGCTTGCACAGGTTGAGGGACGATGACGGTACAGAATAGCTATAATCGCATGTGTTTCAGTACATAGTCCTAACTTTCTTGCGGGACTGCTCGTGGCCACATATTTGAAGGGTTGCTTTGTACCACCGGACCTGTCAAGAAAATCGTTTTATGCATCCTACTATCGCCCCAATAGCTCTCGACTTGAAAACTTTCTACTTTTCCGAAATTCAGCAAGCGTAAGACCACGATGATTCCGTTTTGATCATAATGCGACGATCGGCACCAAACTCGGATGATGAGTGACTCAAAAATCCTATAATCAGAGCAAGAGCACAAATGGAACACCACACAATAAGGCACAATGACTGAGACATTGAAGTCTGCACAGTAGATGATTGCGGGTGCTCACCGTCCCCAAGAGAGAATACCCAAGATAGATGCCAGCAATCAGCAATTGCAGCATTTACTACTAAGGACAATCACCAAGCAGTTTGGTTCGAAAACAACGGATTCACCATGAACGAGATTGCTTCAAGTAACCCATACAGTTTATCATAAGTGGATGTAATACATGCTATCTATTTATGTGCATATTTAGAATTTTGACATTAAATAATTACAATTATCTCTAGATAGATGCTTTCCCTCATGTTTCTATGACCCTTCTAACGCCCTGCCCGCAACATCCCTCCCACATAAGCCGTATATAAGGATACCGATAAACGATCATCCCGGCGTTGTATAATCAACGCCATGTTGAATTGAGGGATATTCCATGCGTGTCATTGTGCATACCGGCAAAGGCGGCGTCGGCAAGACCAGCGTCTCGGCGGCGACCGCCCTGCGCTGCGCCGAAATGGGGCTGAGAACCATCGTCATCAGCACCGATACCGCCCACAGCCTCGCCGACTCGCTCGAAACCGAGATCGGTCCTGAACCCCGGCTGATCGCGCCCAACCTCTGGGCGCAAGAGGTCGATACGCGCTACTCGATGGACAAATACTGGGGCAAAATCCAGCGCTACCTGACCTCGATCTTCACCAAAGGCGGCGTCGAGGACATCGTCGCCGAGGAAGTGACGATCCTGCCCGGTCTCGAAGAAGGCGCGCACCTGCTCTGGATCAACCAGTACGTCGAGTCGGGCGAGTACGACGTGCTGGTGGTCGATGCCGCGCCAACCGCCGAGACGCTGCGCTTGCTCAGCCTGCCCGACGTGACCCGCTGGTGGTTCGAGCGCATCTTGATGCTGACGCGCGGCGCGGCGAAAATCCTGCGCCCGATCAACAGCATCCTCGGTCGCAACAACGAGAACGTGCCGCAGGATGATGCCTGGGACGAGGTGCGCAAGCTGTTCGACACGCTCGACCACGTCCGCGAAATCCTGTCCGACCCGGCGATCGCCAGCGTACGATTGGTCGTCAACCCGGAGAAGATGGTCATCAAGGAGACACAGCGGACGTATACCTACCTCAACCTCTACGGCTACGCCACCGACGCCATCATTTGCAACCGCATCATCCCCGACGAGGTGACCGATCCTTACTTCGTGCAGGCGAAGCTCAAGCAGCGCGAGAACATCGAGTTCATCCACGAGGCTTTCGGCGAGCTGCCGATGATGACCTCGCCCATGTTCGGGCACGAGGTCAGCGGCATGGATGCCCTGCGCCAGTTGGGGGAGCAGCTCTACGGCGATAGCAACCCCGCCGAGCAGATGTTCAGCGGTAAGACCCACCAGATCACCCAGCAGGGCGACGGCTACCAGCTTTCGGTGCCGCTGCCCTTCGCCGACAAGAAAGACCTCGACATCTACCGCTCGCGCGATGAACTGACGCTGCGCGTGGGACCCTACCGCCGCAACATCGTCTTGCCGTTCGCCTTATGGGATTTGGAAATAGCGGATGCTAAATTTGAACAATCAACGCTCAACCTACACTTCGCCAAGCAGTAGCGGGGCGAAGGACTTGGTGATCGTCCCGACAACGAGCGCGAACGGCAGCGGGGAACCGCCGATTGGTTCGGCAGCCGAGCGCGCTCAAGAGAAAATCCGCGTCCGCGACGTGATCAGCAACCGACCACGCTCGCTGCGGATGCAGTTTCGCTACGTGCGGGTCGTCCGCCATTTCGGCTGGCTGTTCGTGCAGTTGGTGTTCTGGAACATCCTGATGCAGCGCTACTTCCCGGAGCGGGTGCAGCGCGGCAATCTCGCCCGCTGGCAGCGCTACGCCCGCTCGTTCCGCAACTTCGCCATCGACATGGGCGGCGTGATGATCAAGATGGGGCAGTTTGTCTCGACCCGCAGCGACATCCTGCCGCCGGAGATCATCAAGGAACTCGCCAGCCTGCGCGACGAAGTCCCCGGCGTGCCGACCGAGCAAATCCGCACAATCATCGAGTCCGAACTCGGACCGATCAGCGAGCGCTACAGCCAGTTCGACGACCAGCCGGTCGCGGCGGCATCGCTCGGTCAAGTCCATCGCGCGCGCCTGAAAGACGGCGAGCGCGTGGTCGTCAAGGTGCTGCGTCCCGGCATCGCCGAATTGTGCTATACCGACCTCGCGGCGATGTTCACGGTCGCGCGCATCGCTATGAAATTCAAATTCATCAACCGCCGCATGGACGCCGTCGCGCTGATCGATGAGTTCGGGCGAGTGCTGCTCGAAGAACTCTCCTACGAGCACGAGGCGCGCAACGCTGCCCGCTTTAGCGCCATGTTCAAGCACGATCTGCGCGTCTACGTCCCGGCGATCTACACCGAACACTCAACCGACTGTGTGCTGACGCTCGAAGACGTGACCACTATCAAGCTGGATGATTACGCCGCGCTCGAAGCCGCCGGGATCAGCCGCCGCGCTGTCGCCAGCCGCCTGATGGACACCTATCTGCGCCAGATTTTCGAGGAAGGCTTCTTCCACGCCGACCCGCACCCCGGCAACCTGTTCGTCTACCCCCTGCCGCCCGATAACGACGCCTACAACGCGCAAGAGGGACAGGACGGCAATCCCTTCTACCTGATCTTCATCGACTTCGGCATGATCGGCACCTTGACGCCGCAGATCATCAACGGCTTGATCGGCACGATGGCGGCGGTCGTCACCCGTGACGTCAAGAAGCTGGTGCAGAGCTACGGCGAACTCGGCATCCTGCTCCCCGGCGCGGATACCGAGCGCATCGAGGAAGCCACCCGCGCGGTCTTCGATCAAGTGTGGGGGCTGACGATGGCGCAGATGGGCACGGTCAGCTACGACAGCATGGCGAATATCGGCAAAGAGTTCAACGACCTGCTGTTTGCCATGCCCTTCCAAGTGCCGCAGGATTTCATCTATCTGGGGCGCACGATGGGCATCCTCAGCGGCATCGCCACCAGCCTCGACGCCAATTTCAACCCGTGGAGCGAGATGCAGCCCTACACCCAAAAGCTGATCGCCCAGCAGCTTGAGTCGGTCGGCGTCAATCCAATTGCCAGCATTTTCGGCTCGTCAGTGCTGCAAGGCTTATTCGCGGGCGGTGGCGCGCAAACCCTGCTCAGCATCGGGCAGAACCTACTGGGGCGCGGCGGATCGGCGGACAACAAGGAGCTGCTCTCGCGGATCGAGCGCGGGGAGATCACCATGCGGGTCGAGCCGTCGCGCGAGTATCAGCGCCAGTTGCAGCGGATGGAGTTGCAGGAACGCCGCACGACGCGGGCGATCCTGTTCGGCAGCAGCTTGATCGCCTCGACGATCTTCTACGTCAACGGCGACGCGATCCCGGCAGTAATCGGCTTCGTCTTTTCGGGGATCATGGTGCTGGCGCTCTACTTCACCGGGGAATAGAACCGACCCCACCCCCAGCCCCTCCCCGAATTCAGGGAGGGGAGAGTGCCTTCGTCCGTTTCGAGGCGAAGCTTTCAGGTCTTCAATACCTTTGTAGCCTAACTACCTAAATCAAAGAGGGCGACGTGCAATCTTTGATTGCCTTGAGTTGCCCTCGCTTGCTTTTACTCTGTACTCAGTACTCGGTACTGCTTTTAGTCCACCTGCACCTTGACCTTGGTCGTGCCAGTGCCGGAGGGACGCTCGCCGCCTTCGTCGCTCGCGGGACGGTTGCGATTGAGGTTCTTGTCAACTTCCTTGCTGACCTGCTCCACGCCTTCGAGCGCGGCGTCGAACAGCACCTTCATGCCGCTGAGGAACTCGCGCCCGGCTTCACGCCCGTGCTCGCGGAATCCCGCTGGCAGAAGCGACTCGAGCGCTTTGCCAGTTTCTTCGGCAGCGCGCTGCTGGTGACGCAGAAATTCGTTCAAAGGATCGTGTTTTTCCGCACCCGGCATCTCGGTCGTGTCTTGATCGTTTTGAAAATCGGTCATGGTGTGAACTCCTCACCTAATGTTCTACTCTATTATACGCCGGGCGCACCGCCAAGGTTGCACCACCGAACATTAGACCTTCGTTGGAAATCCACGACACACCTCACCCTAAGTCCCCTCTCTGTAAGCGAGGGGACTTTAAGAACCACCGACGCAAGTTACTGGTTGACTGGTTCGTCGAGCAGATACTCGACGATGTAATCGGCGATCATGGTGTACCACTTGATCGCGTTCTCGCGCCGAGTCGTGCCGTGACCCTCGTTCTCGTCGACGTAATAACGCACGTCGCCGCCGTTCTTGCGCATCCGCTCGACCATTTGATCGCTTTCCGCCTTGTTGACGCGCGGGTCTTTCGCCCCCTGAATCACCAGCAGCGGCGCGCGCACCTGATCGACGTAGGTGATCGGCGAGCGCTCGATCAGCAGCGCCTCGTCGTCTTCCGGGTCGCCCACCCAGTTGCGCATCATCGAGCGCCAATGCGGCGGCACCGACTTGACGAAGGTCATCAGGTTCGAAGGTCCGACGATATCAACGCCCAGCGCCCAATACTCCGGCAGCCGCGTCACCGCGCTGAGGGTCGCAAAGCCGCCGAAACTGCCGCCAAACACAGCGATCCGGTTCGCATCGACCCAGTCAAGCGAGCGCAGATATTTCGCCGCGTGCTCGATATCGCCCAGTTCCGCGCCGCCCCAATCACGGTGGATCAGCGTTTGGTAGGTGATGCCGTAGCCCGACGATCCGCGAATGTTGGGCGCGAGAATGCCAAACCCGCGATTGAGCAGGTATTGGTACAAGCCGTTATAGGCGTAGCGCGGCTGCTCCTGCGCCTCCGGTCCGCCGTGAATCGAGAGCACAACCGGGAACTTGCCCGCGCCATCCGTACTGCCCACTTTCGGGCGATACAGCCACGCCGGGATCATGCGTCCGTCGTGCGTCGGGTACTCGATCAGTTCGGGCAGCACCATGTCGTCCGGATCGACGCCGCCGAGCATACTCTGACCACGCGCGGTCATATCGCCTGTTTTCAGGTCGATCTCGTAGAGGTTGGTGGCTTCGGTCGGCGAGACAAAGACCAGCGCCGCCCGCGTCGCGTCCGGGTTGATGTCCAGTCCATCGACGACGCCAAGTGGCAGGTCGGGCATCGACAGCGCCGCGCCGGTGGTCAGGTCGCGCCCGTACAGCTTGGACGTACCGCCCTCGTTGAGCGACCAGAGCAGCACCCGCCCATCGTGCGACAGCACCAACTGCTCGACGTCGTGATCGGGCGTCTCTACCCAATCCCATGCGCCCTCGGCAAGGCGATAATACGCCAAACCGTTGAACTCGCGCCCCTTATTGGTGACCAGATAGAACCCGGCACTGTCCCGCGTCCACGGACCCGGCGCGAAAATGACGTCGCCTTCGTGGGCGGTCGCGTTGATAACCTGATCGGTCTGCGTATCCAGCAGGAGGATGTCGGTCTCGGTGTTCGACGCCTGTTTGAAGCCCAGCAGATAGCGCCCATCCGGCGACCAACTCACCGGAGCGTACATCGCGCCGCCCGACGGGAAGGGACGGCGCGTTTCCCCGGTCGTAAGGTCGCGCAGGATGATCTCCATGTTGGCGGGGTTGACGTCGTTGGCGGCATAGGCGAGCGTCTTCATATCCGGCGAGTACGCCTCGCTGGAGAGAATATGCTGCGCGTCCAGCTTCGCCGTCAGCGCTTCTGCCCAGCCACCGCGCGCCGGGATCGTGTAGACCTGATGCTGCTCATCGCCGTTCTGGTCAGCCAGAAAGGCGATCTCCGCGCCGTCCGGACGCCACGCGACCGAACGCACCGTATTGTCGGTGTAGCTGGTCAATTGGCGCGGCATCCCGCCGCCCGATGGGATCGTCCACAGGTTGAACTGCCCGGTCGCGTTGTTGACGTGGGCGATCTGCTTGCCATCCGGTGAGTACGCCACCACGCCGGCATACAGGCGAGTCGACGCAAACTGCATGAAGTGGTACTTTTTCATTCCAGCACCCTTTTGAATATTTTCCAATGCTAAAACCTATTCTACTGGCGAATCGAAACGTACGTCAAGCAGAAGGGTCGTTGTTATCTGCTACTGAGTATTTTTGTCACTGCCTAGACCGCTGTCATGCCGCTAAAGTCAATCTACACTTGTGCCGCGAATTAACGCGGTTACGCCATTGGGTTCCATACCCCGTTAGGGAATTCCCTCATGTACCGCTATCTGCTGCTACTGGTTATCGCTTCACTCGCGGTTTACTTGCGTTTTATCCGGCGTTGGCAACTCCACTGGGGCGCTGTCGATAGCGAAATTACCCGTTCCATGCCCGGAGATGAGGTCGTCAAATCGCCCACTTTCAATGCGACGCGGGCGGTAACGATTCAAGCACCGCCGAAGGATATTTTCCCGTGGATCGTTCAGATGGGCGTTACACGGGCAGGCTGGTACAGCTATGATCTGCTCGATAACCTCGGCAAGCCCAGCGCCACGACCATTCTAACGGCGTTGCAACAGCCTCACCCAGATGATCTGATTCCGATGAGTCCCGACGGCAAGCATGGAATCTACGTCAAGGACTTCGTACCCGATCAGTCGATGCTGTGGTGGGACAAATTAGGCGATACGACCTGGGTTTGGGGGTTATACCCCGTCGACGAAAATTCCACCCGACTCATCACGCGCGTGCGTACGACCTATCACTGGTTTTCACCGAGCATCATCTTTGCCTTGTTGGTCGAATTTACCGACATCGTCATGATGCGAAAATCGATGCTCGGCATCAAACGCCGTGCCGAGCAACTCGCCAAGCAACCAACCTCCGCGCTAGAGCAAGCTCCCGCCCTCCCGCTCCGCTAGTACCCTTGCTCGCGCCGGACGCGGTTGAGCAGCGGCAGGTTGTCGAGGTAGCGCTGGAGGTTTTCCTTGAACAGCGCTTGCGCTTTCTCGTTGTAAACCGCCGTCGCCCCGGCGACGTGCGGGCTGACGATCACGTTGGGCAGCGTCCACAACGGGCTGTCGGCGGGCAGCGGCTCCTGCTCGAAGACGTCCAGCGCCGCTCCGGCGATCCTGTCTTCGCGCAGCGCCGCGATCAGCGCCTCTTCGTCGACCACCGCGCCGCGCGCCACGTTGATCAGCACGGCGCTCGGTTTCATCTGCTTGAGCACCGCCGCGTCGATCAAGTGGTGCGTTTCGTCGGTCAGCGGCATCGCCAGCACGACGTAGTCGCACTCGTGAACCATCGAGCCGACCGCCTGCGGCGGATAAAGCCGTTCGGGGATTTCGCCTTCGGCGTCGCCGGTGCCCGGTTCGTGATAGGCATCACCGGCTGCCGGGTGCATCACGTCATGCTTGATCGCCAACACCTTCATGCCCAACGCGTCGGCGGCGCGCGCCAGTTCGCGCCCAATCGCGCCGTAGCCGACGATGCCCAGCGTCTGCCCGCGCAGCGGCATCGGCGCGAAGTCTTGCTCGCGCGTGCCCCATTCATGTTTCGCTTGCAGCTCGCGCATCCGCAGCAGCTTGTAGTTGAACGCCAGCATCATCGCCAAGCTGAATTCGCTCATCTGCGTGGCGTGCATCCCGCTGGCGGTCGTCACTTCCAAGTCCTCGGACTGGATAATCGGCTTGTCGATCACGTGGTTGACGCCAGCGGAGTAAAGCTGAATCCAACGCAGGCGCGGCGCTTGTTCCGGCAGCGGGAATGCGTTCGCCGTGAACAGCACCTCGGCATTGGCATATGCTTTTTCGGGCACGTCGGGGTAATAGCGCTCGACTTGCAAGCGCGGCGATAATTCGCGTAGGTCATTGATCAAGTCGTCGGAAAAATCCATCGCCACGATCACGTTGATCGTTTCACCGTCTGCCATCGTCCCACCCTTCGCTGATTCAGTTGAGTATTCAAGACACGCCCGATCTTACCGCCCCGCACGCGGTCAAGGCAACCGTAGCTTCAGTCCACTGCGGGGGTTAGAATAACCATATAAATAATCAGCAGTCAGCATGACAAGTTGTTAGTGATTAGTCGTTAGTTTTTAGCTAAAAACTAAGAACTAAAAACGAGACGCGCTGACCACGCCAAGGAGATACGTCGTATGGGCTTAATGGATGGTAAAGTCGCGCTGATTTTCGGCGTTGCCAACAAGAACTCGATTGCGTGGGGCATCACTCAGAAGCTGCACGAGCAAGGCGCGACTATCGCGCTGAGCTACGGCGCGGAGATACTGGAAAAGCGCGTCATGCCGCTAGCAGCCGAGATCGGCTGCGATTTCGTCGAACTGTGCAACGTCGCCAGCGATGACGAACTGGACGCCGTGTTCGCTAAAGTGCAGGAGCGCTACGGCAAAATCGACGTGCTGGTGCATTCGGTCGCCTTTGCTAACCGCGAGGACATGGGCGGGCGCTTCATCGACGTCTCGCGCGACGGCTTCAAGCTGGCGTTGGACATCAGCGCCTACAGCTTGATCGCGATGGCGAAGCGTGCCGAGCCGCTCATGACCGACGGCGGCAGCATCCTCAGCCTATCTTACTACGCCGCCGAGAAGGTCATGCCCAAGTATCACGTCATGGCGGTCGCCAAAGCCGCGCTGGAGACGATCACGCGGTATCTCGCCAACGACATGGGACCGCGTGGCATCCGCGTCAACGCCATCAGCGCCGGACCGATCAAGACGCTGGCGGCGGCGGGCGTGCCCGGTATTCGCATGATGTTGCAGTATTCGGAGAAATCCGCCCCGCTGCGCCGCCGCATCTCGCAGGAGGAAGTCGGCAATGCGGCGCTGTTTCTGCTCTCGGACATGGGGTCGGCGGTGACGGGCGAGATCATGCACGTCGACGCGGGCTATAACGTGCTCGGCATGACCCTCAGCGAGGAAGAACTCGCCGCGATTGAGGCACTGTAAATAATACGGTTGCGCAAGTAGGGGCAGGTTTAAAACCTGCCCCTACACCACAATCACAATCCTCGTCCGCGAATTGTCTCGCTGACGTCCACGTTATAGACCACATCCTCGACCAGCGGCGTGAACCACGCCGACTCCATATCTTCCCAATTGATCGACGTGGGCGACGGCACTTGTACGCCTTGAAACGTCCGCCAGCCAGCGATGCGGTTGGTCCAGCGGAGCTGCTTGGTATCTTTCTCGTCGCGCCAGCGCATGGATTCGATCTGCGTCATCAGCCCGGTCTGCGGATCAAACGTCACCGTCAGGCTATCTTCTCCCTCGCCTGACGGCACAATCAGGCGGGCGCTGGTAGCGTCGATTGCTTCCCACTGCACGCGCGGATCGGTCACGAAGATCGACGGCAGCCAAACCAACTCCGCCCACAAGCCGAGCGCCGCCGCAGTGTCGGTTTTCGGTCCCGCGCCGACAATGCCGAACGGCAGATCCAAGCGGCTCTTGCCGTCGAGATAGCGCTCGTTCACTTTCAGCAGCGGGAAACCGAAGATAGTCGTCTCGATGTAGTGGCGATAGCCGCGTCCGGCGTCGTGGATGAAGCGCCAGCGCGAATTGAAGGTGATACCCTTGAAAGTCAGCTTGCCTGTACCCGTAATCACGGCGGACTGGATAACGGGAATCTGCTCGCCCAGCACCGCGCGGAAATAGCGCTCGACCGGCGCGGGCAGATCATCCGGCAACTTCATCTGCTTGGGTGGCAGCGATGAAGCCCGATAAGCCGGAAACGGCGCGGGTTTGACTTTCAAGCCCACCCACCCGGCGATCAACAGAAGGAGAACAACGATTAGAATCCACATACTGAGGATTTTAGCCGATATTACGCCACTCAGCAGGTGCCTAAGATCACACCACCGCCCTGCAATCTCGCCAGTTACGTCTGCGCTGATCTTCCCCTCTCCATGCAATGGAGAGGGGATAAGAGGGGTGAGGTTGCCTTTACCCCTGTCGCAGCAGCGCGCGCCCGCCTTCAGCCAGCGCCGCCGCGATCAGCGCTTTCGCCACGTCCGGCACGATGAAGGGCGCAGCGCCCGCCATCCAAGCGGCAGCGACCGCCAAATGCGTGGTTGAGCATCAGCACGAGCAAGCCAAACACGTAGATCACGGCGATCCCGACAATCCCGGCGATCCAGCGCTGCCACAGCCGCAGCGACCCGCGCTCGACCAGCAGCCCGGCGACCAGCGCGCCCGCCACGAAGCCGAACAGGTAGCCCGCCGTCGGACCGACCAGCGCCGCCGCGCCGAGGTGATTGGCGTCGACCGGCAGGTTCAGCGCGATCAGCGCGAGGTAAGCGATCTGGCTCAGTGCGCCGTCGCGCCCGCCGAGGATCAGTCCGGCGAGGATCACCGCCAGCGGTTGCAGCGTGAACGGTACTGGCTGCATTGGGATGCTGACGCGCGCAGCGATAATCGTCAGCAGCGTGAACGCGCCCGCGCTCGCCAGCCGATAAATCCAGTTCGCGTCGCGCGTCTGCGCCAGCGTACGAAGCATAAGCAGTTCCTTTCTCAAGTACAGTGCTGAGTGCTGAGCAATGAGTGCTGAGTCAAAGACCGGACTGCCGCGTGAGCATTTGCAGAGAGTAGCTCAAAATCCCCATTTTGCGGGGATATGTAGGGGCAGTTTACATAACACCCTACCCAGACCCTAGCAACGGGACACTCAGCACTCATTGCTCAGCACTCGGTACTATCTTTACGAATGATTTTCCGGCAGCGGAGCGACGTCCACCTCGTCGAGCACGAAATTCGGCTTCAGCCGCACGGAGGCGGAGCCGGGCGCGCTGGTGGTGGTGACGTTCTCACTCGGTTCGCGCTCGATCAAGGTGACGACTACGCCCAACCCATACAGATCGAAGCGCGTGAGATATTCGCCGGTCGCCTGAGCATTGCGCAAAAGCGCCAATTTGCCCTCAGCATCCATCCGGCGCAGCTTGCCCTTCGCCTGACTAAATTTCATCGCCGTGAGTTCGCGCGCCAATGCCTCGCGCTCCTGAAGGTTCAAGTATGCCATCTGCTACCCTCGATGATTGATCTATCAAAACGTGCCCTAATTGTAACAGCCCTGCCGCCCCACATCCAACGCACAGAAAAAGAAGTACCGAGTACCGAGTGCTGAGTGCTGAGAAAGTGCGGCTAGATGCGCTTTGATACAGCCCATCTAGAACAGGTATAATAGGACGAATTACAGCAAGAGGAATTTCATGCAGAGCACCTACTCGGTTCGAGAACTCAACGCGTATATCCGGCGTTTGTTCGAGCGCGACGAGGACTTGCAAGACGTTTGGGTCGAGGGCGAAGTCTCCGGCTTCAAACAGGCGCAGCCGTCTGGACACTGCTACTTCACGCTCAAGGACGGCAAGACGCAGATCGCCTGCGTGATGTGGCGATCCAGCGCGCAGCAGATGGCGGTGCTCCCCCGTGACGGCGACGCCGTGCTGGTTCACGGCAGCGTCACCATCTACGAGGAGCGCAGCACCTATCAGTTGTACGTGGATCGGCTGCGCCCGGTCGGGGTCGGCGACCTCTACCGCCAATTCGAACTGCTCAAGCAGCGGCTCGAAGCCGAAGGCTTATTCGATCACGCCCGCAAGCGCCCGCTGCCACCCTTCCCCCGCCGGATCGGAGTGGTCACGTCAGCGAACGCCGCCGCCTTTCAGGACGTGCAGAACGTCCTGCGCCGCCGCTTCCCGCTGGTCGAGATCGTCCTCTCGCCGACGCTGGTGCAAGGGCTGGACGCGCCGACGCAGATCGTCCGCGCGCTGGATCGGCTGAGTGCTGCCGACGTGGACGTGATCCTCGTCACGCGCGGCGGCGGCAGTATCGAGGACTTGTGGGCGTTCAACGACGAGGGCGTCGCCCGTGCGATTGCCGCCAGCGCCGTCCCGGTCGTCAGCGGCGTCGGGCACGAGACCGACTTCACCATCGCCGATTTCGTCGCCGACCTGCGCGCGCCGACTCCTTCAGCGGCGGCGGAGGTGCTCACGCCCGATTTCGGCGAACTCTATCCGGCGCTAGACCGGCTGGCGCGACAGCTTGCCAGCGCTTTTGACGACTCACTCCGCAGCCGACGCGACGGACTGAACACCCGCCGCCGAACGCTGCGCGGGCTTTCGCCGGTAGTGCGGGTGCGCAATTACCGCCAGCGGCTTGACGACTGGCAGACCCGCCTTGTCACGACCGAACGCCGCCACCTCGCTCTGCTGCGCGAGCGCGTCACCGCCCGCGATCAAGCGTTGGTCGCTGCCAGCCCGCAGGCGATCCTCGCGCGCGGCTACGCGCTCGTGACCAACGCGCAAACCGGCAAACGGATCACCTCGGCGCAGAATGCCGCCGACACGATTAGCGTGCAGTTCCACGACGGCACCGTTGATTACAGCAAAGGAAACCCATGACGAATAACAATTTCGAGGCGCTCTCGTTCGAGGACGCCTACGCTGAGCTTGAGGACATCATCACCCAACTTGATACCGGCGATCTGGCGCTGGAGACGTCGGTCACGCTGTTCGAGCGCGGGCGCGCGCTGGCGCAGCACTGCCAAACCCTGCTCGACAGCGCCGAACTGCGCGTCAACCAGTTGCTCGACGATGGGCAAATCGAGCCGCTTTAAGGGACAGTTTCGGAACATCGAAGCCTTCAGGATGTTTGCGCATTGCCCAGAACATGGGATTGTAGGGGCGTTCAATCAGGCTGTTTTAAAACACCTCTGCTGTACCGAGTAGTCATCAAATTTGACTACTCACACGCGAAACGGACGAAGGCACTCTCCCCTCCCTGAATTCGGGGAGGGGCTGGGGGTGGGGTAGAGCCGCTTTCATGAATCCCACAGCGACCGTGTTTTTCCAACTTATCCCAAATTTGGGATAAAGTTTGGGATAAATCGAATTTAGTGATGTTTTTATAGAAACGGAACATGATCTCATGGCATCAAAACCCGTTATCTTCACCCTCGACGACGACCCGGAAGTCCTGCAAGCCATCCAGCGCGACCTGCGCCGCGAGTTTGGTCGAGATTACCGCATTATGCGCGCCGAGACCGGCGCGGATGCGCTCAGCGCCTTGCAGCAGATGAAGCTCCGTAACGATGCGGTGGCGATCTTTCTGGTCGACCAGCGAATGCCGGAGATGTCCGGCGTCGAGTTTCTGGAGCAGGCGCGCGAACTCTACCCCGACGCCAAGCGCGCGCTGCTGACCGCCTACGCCGATACCAGCGCCGCCATTCAGGCGATCAACGAGATCGACCTCGACTACTACCTGATGAAGCCGTGGGATCCGCCGGAGGAAAACCTGTTCCCGGTGCTGCACGACCTGATCGATCAGTGGCAGTCCACTTATCGCCCCGCCTTCGAGGGCATCCGCGTGATCGGGCATCAGTGGTCGCCGGACGCGCACCGCGTCAAGGATTTCCTCGCCCGCAACCGCGTGCCCTATCGTTGGATGGACTTGGAAACCGACAGCAGCGCCGAAGACTTGATCGCCGTCATGGCGAACGTCGAACTGCCGGTCGTGCTCACGACGGAGGGCAAGCCGCTGATGAATCCGAGCAACGTCGAGATCGCCGGAGAAGTCGGCTTAAAGACGCAGGCGGCGCAGCCCTTCTACGATCTGGCGATTGTCGGCGGCGGACCGGCGGGCTTGGCAGCGGCGGTCTACGGCGCGTCTGAGGGATTGCGCACAATCTTGATCGAGCGCGAAGCCCCCGGCGGTCAAGCCGGAACCAGTTCGCGGATCGAGAATTACCTCGGCTTCCCCTCCGGCTTAAGCGGCAGCGATCTCGCCCGCCGCGCCGTCGCCCAAGCGACTCGCTTCGGCGTCGAAATCCTCACCCCGGCGGAAGTCGTCAAAGTGCGCATCGAGAACCAATACCGCATCCTCGTGCTTTCCGATGGCAGCGAAATTAGCTGCCACGCCCTGATGATCGCCACCGGCGTCTCTTACCGCCGCATCGACGTGGTCGGCTGCGACGCCCTGACCGGCGCGGGCGTCTACTACGGCGCAGCCATGACCGAAGCGCCGTCGGTGCAGGACGAGAACACCTTCATCGTCGGCGCGGGCAACTCGGCGGGACAAGCCGCCATGTACTTCAGCAAGTACGCTAGCACCGTCTACATGGTCGTGCGCGGCAACTCGCTCGGCAAGAGCATGTCCGCCTACCTCGTCGATCAAATCGAGGCGACGCCCAACATCACCGTCCTCACCCACACCGAAGTCATGGCGGTACACGGCTCGGAGCACCTCGAAGCCGTCACGCTGATCAACAATGACAGCCGCGAGACCGAAAAGGTCAAGGGCGTGGCGTTGTTCGTCTTCATCGGCGCCCAGCCGCATACGGATTGGCTCGAAGGCGTGGTCGAGCGCGATAGTCACGGCTTCATCATCACCGGCAACGACCTGATCCGCGACGCCAAGCCGCCGAAAGGCTGGCAGCTTGACCGGCTGCCCTTCCTGCTCGAAGCCAGCGTGCCCGGCATCTTCTGTGCCGGTGACGTGCGCCACCATTCGGTCAAGCGCGTCGCTTCAGCCGTCGGCGAAGGCTCGATTGCCGTCCAATTCATCCATCAGTATCTAGGAGAACTCTGATGCTGGATTACGATCAACTGCGCGCCGTGCCCTTGTTCGAACACCTGCGCGACGATCAACTCCAGTGGCTGCTGGATCACGGCGAAGCGTACCAAGCGGAACAAGGCGATTACGTCTTCCGGCAGGGGCAAGACGCCGATTACTTCTACGTGATCATCTCCGGCGAACTCCAAATCTCGCAGGATATCAACGGCAGCGAGCAGGTGCTCGCCACCCACCGCGACGGCGGCTTCAGCGGTGAAGTCCCCCTGCTCAGCGGCACGCCTTACATCGCCAGCGCGCGGGCGCTGCAACCGACGCAGTTTTTGCGTTTCGACAATCAAGCCTTCCGCGAGATGTTCGCCGTCTGCCCGGTAATCGTCAGCAAGCTGTTCGGCGCGCTCTCGTGGCGCATCCAGACGACCGAAGCACTCGCCCGCCAGCGCGAGAAAATGTCCGCGCTCGGCGTGCTCTCGGCGGGGCTGGCGCACGAGTTGAACAATCCTGCCGCCGCCGCGCGCCGCGCCGCCAGCCAGTTAAGCCAATCTTTCGACCAGATCGAGCCGCTGCTGCTCGCGCTCAGCCGCCAGCTTGACCCCGACCAGTTCGAGCAACTACTTCAGCTCCGGGCGGACGCTGCCGCCAGCCTCAGTCACGCCGCCGACCTCAACTCGCTGGCGCAAAGCGATCTTGAGGATGAACTCGGCACGTGGCTGGACGAACAAGGCGTGGCGAATAGTTGGGAAATCGCGCCGACGCTGGTCGGCGCGGGTATCGCCGTCGATAAGCTGGAGGCGCTGCTCGATCAACTGGGCGACGAGGATGCGCTTGCCTCGGCAATCGCATGGCTGAATGCCTCACTCGGCGCGGCGGCGCTGCTGCGCGAAATCGAGCAGGGCACGAAACGCATCTCCGAGTTGGTCAAGGCGGTCAAATCCTACTCGTACATGGATCAAGCGCCGCTGCAAGAGATCGACGTCCACGAGGGCATCGAAGACACCCTCACCATCATGGCGTACAAGCTGCGCGATAAGCACATCACCGTCGAGAAGGTTTTCGACCACAGCATCCCCAAGCTGACCGCCTACGGCAGCGAACTCAATCAGGTTTGGACCAATATCATCGACAACGCCACCGATGCCATGAGCGACGCTCACGGCAAAGGCAAGCTGACCATCCGCACATGGGCAGACGCCGAAGACATCTGGGTCGAAATCGCCGACGACGGACCCGGCATTCCCCCGGAGATCCAATCGCGCATCTTCGAGCCGTTCTTCACCACCAAAGCAGTCGGCAAAGGGACAGGCTTAGGCTTGGACATCGCCCACCGGATCGTCATAACCCGGCATCGCGGCGAGGTCAAGCTGATCTCGCGCCCCGGCGAGACCAAGTTCCAAATCCGTCTGCCGATTGAGCAGCCGAAAGCGCAAAACCCCGCCAACTCACCGGACGCCGACAATACCTGACCCGCCAACGAAAAACGCCGCCCATGACATGGGCGGCGTTTTTCTAATGCCGATCAAGCGCAGCGCTTAATCGACCACTTCTGCCTTCGGTCCGTTCGCGGCGATCTCGGCGTCCACTTTGGGATCATGGTCGTCGCCGCCACTGCGATAGGTCGCGTCGCGTCGCGCTTCCCGCGCTGCCATTTCCTCGATCTCGCCTTCAGTTTGATCGATGATTTCGCCAGCCGTAGCGGACTCCAGCGACTTATCAAGCGTGCGATCTGCCGAGTCCGGCGCGTTCGCACGTCGTTCGGCGGACTTTTCGCCCGTAATTTTTTGCTGATTCTGCTTGTTATTGTCTGTCATTAGTTGCTTCCTTCGGCTTATTGATTTTGCGATGCGTCCTTAAAGGTATTGGCTGAATCAAGCGCGCACGACGATCACCAACACCGACCGCTTTCACTCGATCAAAGCTTGCGGTGAATTTACGCCTGCGAGGCAGGCTGCCGTCGGACAAACAATCCCATTGATCGCGATGGCGGCCCGCGCGAGCGCTGTCTAGCGCTGTAGGCACCTCATTAATGCGCGCTCGTTCCGTTTGAACCGCCTTGCGGATCGGGCACGTCGTCGCCGCTGTCGTGCAGTTCGAGCCGGTTCTCGACGTTCTTGACGCCGGAGATCGTGCGGACGCGCTCGATCAACGGCTGCGCCTCGCGCGCACGGATTTTGCCGCTGAGGATCACGTTACCCGCGTTCACCGTCACGCTGATCGCGCCCGGATCGCCAACGTAAGTGCCCAACTGCGCCGTCACCCGCGTCTTCAGCACTTTATCACTGACGGCTGCGTCCTGCGCCTGACCCGGCTGCGCATCATGGGTGATGCCCTGCACCCGGCTGGCGACATCCTTCGCCTTGCCTTCCAGCGAGTCACTGGCATCGCTGACCGCGTCGTCCACGTGCGCGCCAATCAGCGCGCGACGGCGCTCCCCACGCTCAGGATCGAACAGGTACATCAGCACCGCACCACCGATGAAGCCAGCGATCAGCATCAAGACGGCGACCAAGCCTTCCTCGCGCTGATGCCGCTGGCGCTCGGCACGCACCCATGGGTCGCGCTGCTTCATCTCCCGCGCGACCTTCCGACTGCTGTGGCGACCGCCCGCCGCCGCGCGCTCGACCGCCTCGTTAAAGGCGTCGTGAACGCGCGTCGGCAGTTCGTCGCGGATGTTTTCGATCAAGTCGTTGAAATCTCGGTGGCTGGACATAGCGTTTCCCTCTGACAAGTCAGTTGTCATGATATTCGTAATTTGACCGCGCCGGAAAATTCCGCACTCGGCAGCGCCAATTCGACGCTCGCTCAACTGACTTTAATATAGCTTGTAATGCTTCAGGAGTCAATTAAACACGCCGTGAGAACTGCCAAACGGGGCAGCCTGCCAGCGCGGTGATGGTCGGGACTTCCGCATGAAACCGACGATGTACATCAGGGGCGGGGAGGGTCTACCCGCGCCGCCGCAGCAGCATACGCGGCACGGATCGCGCCTCCTCAATGCCCAGCACCAGTGCCAAGCCGAAGAAGGCTGCCAAGCCAGCGACCATGCCGAGAATCGTCGTCAGCAGCGCACCCGCACCGGAGAGCGCGCTCAGCGTCACCCAGATGACCGCACCCATCCCCAACGCCGCCAGCAGTGACCGCCCCGCGCCTCGCAAAATGGTGTGGTCGTTCAAATCGCCGATGCGGCGGCGCAGCAGCAGCCAGAGCGTCGCGCCTTCGAGCAGCGTCGTCAGCGAGTTGGCGAGCGCCAAGCCCGCGAAACTACCCCGGCTCAAGCTCGCCGGGTCGCCGATCAAGCGGATGAAGATCAGGCTCAGCACGATATTCGAGATCACCGACCCCACGCCGACTACGACCGGCGTCCACGTATCCGACAGCGCGTAGAAGGCGCGCGACAGCACTTCGAGCAGGCTGTGTCCGGCGATGCCCAACGCGAAGAACCCCAGCGCCCACGCCGTCGCCTGCGTATCTTCCGCCGACCACGCGCCGTGCTGGTAAATCAGGCTGATACCCGCTTTGCCCAACAGGATCAACCCAACCGTCGCCGGGAAGGAGAGGAACAGTACGCCGCGCATCGCCCCCGCCAAGCGATCCTTGTAGCCGGTCATATCCTTAAGCGCCGCCAGCTTCGAGAGCGACGGAAAAACCGCCGTCCCGACGCTCTGGGCGATCACGCCGAGGACGAAGAACATCAGCGTCCACGCCGTCACCAGCGCCGAGATGCTGCCAGAGATCATGCCCGACGCGAGGTTCACGTTGACGATGAAGTTGATCTGGACTACCGCCAAGCCGAGCACACGCGGACCCATCAACACGAGGACTTCGCGCACGCCGGGGATGCGCGGATCAGGCAAGAAGCGCAGTTTCGCGCCGACGCGCGGCAAGCCGGGGATCTGGATCAGCAGATGAAAGACCGCGCCGATCACCGCGCCAAATGCCAAGCCAAAGACCGGCGCGCCGCCATCCGACGGCAGCCCGCGCGCCAGCAAATCGGCGTACTGCGGGATCAGCGTGCCGTAGTGCGCGCCGTAGAACCCGATCACGCGCGTTAGCACCAGCGCGCCGAAAATTTGCCCGATGTTGTACATGCTCAGCGCCAGCGCCGGGAGCGTGAAGACCTGCTGCGCGTTGAGGATCGCCATCAGCAAGCCGCTGATGCCGAAGATCACCACCGTGAGCAGCAGGACCTGCGTCAGCGAGGTCGTCAGCGCCTGCTGCGCCGGACTCGCGCCCGGTTCTAGGATCGTCGGCACGAGGCTGGGCGCAAAGATCGCCGTCACGACCGCCAGCAGCGTCGCCAGCACGAAGACGCACGACATCACCGCGCTGGCGAGCCGCCACGCGCCCGCGCCGTCGCCCTCCGACTGGAAGCGCCCGAAGACCGGGATGAACGACGAGCCAAGCGCCCCGCCCGCCACGACCACGAACAGCGCCTCCGGGATGCGCTGTGCCGCGTAGAACGCATCGAGCGACTCGCTGGCGCCGAAGGTCACCGAGAACGCCGCCGTGCGGATCAAGCCGAGCACGCCGCTGGCTAAAAACCCACCGACGACGATCGCCGCCGCGCGGGCAATTTGTTTGTTGGAAAGTGCCGCCATACCAACCACCGCCTTCAATTCCGGCGCAATTATAGCGGCAATCAACCTTGAGCGTCAGCCGGGAAACTGAGCGAAGCCGATTCGTTAGCGAGACATCAAGTGCTGATCTGAGCGGGATCGGTTAGAATGAGAGCATAATTTCGTTACGGAGCAACGCCGTATGGCTACTCAAGGACGCTATCAAGAAAATCCTCGTACCGCTCGACGGATCGGGCTGGGCGCAGCGCGCCGTCCCGCATGCGGTTGACATTGCCCGCAGCAACACCAACTCCGAGATCATCCTGCTCAACGTCTTTGTCCCCCCTGCCCGCGAATTCGCCGACCAGATCGCGCTGGCGAACAGTGAGGATCAGGCGCAGCAAACCCGCGATCAGATGAAAAAGTACCTCATCGGGCTGCGGTCGGAATTACGCGAAGAAGACATCAAAGTCCGCACCCACCTGATCGAAGGCTCGGCAGTCGCCCACTTGATCTGCGACTACGTCGCCAGCGAGGGAATCGATCTGGTCGTCATGTGTTCGCATGGGCGGACTGGCTTAGCGCGGATGCTGTTCGGCAGCGTCGCCCGCGACGTGATGCAGTACATCAACATCCCGGTGCTGATGATTCAGCCGGGGAAAGAGTGAAAAGAGCGTTCAAGGGAGTTTCTTAGTCGCACGAGAAGAAATCACCTTGCTCAGCGCCTAATACCTCACCCCCAAACCCCCTTTCCATTACATGGAGAGGGGGAGCTAAGCGTAGCGCAGCGGGGTGAGGTTACTCCCGGTTGACTTCCAACTGCTCGAACGGCGACTTGCATTCCGCCACCGCCCGCCGGATCGCTTCGACAGCAGCCCATGCTGCGCGCTGCTCCTCCTCCGGCAGATCGAGCGCCGCGAACTCGTCCTCATCCAACACCAGCAGTTGCCCGCTCGGATCGACAAACACGTCGAGCGCCAGATCGTCCGCCCGCACCGTGTCGTCCTCGATGATCGCCGGGCGGGTGATGTTGCAGTACCAGCCCTTGAGCTGCCCGCACTCGAAATCGTACAGTTCAAAAACGTTGTACCAGCGGTCGCTGTAATGCCACTCGATGAAGGTGTCGCCACGCCGGAAGACGACGTAACCGGCATCCTTGTCATCATGGTTGAAACGCGCGCTGACGCAGAGCCACGTCGCCCCACGCGCGAGCAACTCGCCGCTGTATTCGACCATTTGCTCGCCGCGATGATTCTGCTTGATCAGGGTGATCATGCCCGTCCTATCGTGTGAACGATCAACAACACGCCCGCGCGCACGCTGATCAACGCCCGGGTCGTCGTCATCACGTTGCTGACCCCGCGCGCCGGACCGAAGAACAAGTCCTCGTCTTTGAGTGGATAGTACAGGTCAGTGGTGACGATGCCGCTGACCACACCGTTCAGCGGGATCAGCGAGACCGTGTCGCCGGGAGCGCCCTAAATCACCGTCTCGCCGGGGCGCGCCAGCCATGCCGCCTGCTTTCCGGCGACCAACTGCACGTCGCGCGAGTCGAGGCTCGGCAGCGCCAGCAGGTAAATGTTGCTCAAAATCTGATCGAGCCGTCCGCCGGTCGCGCCGATCACGCGCAGCCACGTCGCCCCGCGCTCGACCGCCAAGTTCAGCGCCAGTTCGAGGTCGGTTTCGTCCTTCTCGGCGGGATGCCGGAGGATCTGCGTGCCTTGAGCCGCCAGCGCCGCGAGATCGTCCGCTGGCAGCGAGTCCATGTCGCCGATCACGATGTCGATGCGCAGCCCGTAATGCGCCGCGACCCGTACGCCGCCGTCAGCCGCGATAATCAGCGCATCCGGGGCGTGCGCCAGCGCGCGGCTGACCATGTCGCCGTCGTCAATGTCGCCGTTGGCGAAGATTAGTGCGTCCATGTTGTCCGTCGAAGTGGGATAGCAAACGCTAAGAGTTGGTTCAAGTTCACACGTTCTCGTAGGGATATCAAATACGGTGTTTCCGCCGAGGGTTTCAACTAGGTGCTACCGAGTCCGCCGTCGCCAGCGCTCCTTGATCTCGAGCTTACTCACGTCCGGCGCTTCGAGGAACTCGCTGGCGAGTCGCGCGAAGCGGTCATCTTCCAGCATCGGGAAATGGCGCACCCCCGCCAGCAGGATCGGCATCAGGAGGTTTTCCTTGTCCAGCGTGATGTAGTTCAGGATCTCTTCGTTCGGCTGCGGGATCAGCGGATCGTCGCCGCCGTGAACGACGAGGATCGGCACAGTGAGCAGGCGCAGCGTGTCCAGCATCCGCCCGGAGTCGAAGCTCTCGACCGACCGCTTGAGCACCAACGGGTCGATCTTGGGAATATCGACGCTGAGCTTCTGGTGATTCACCTCGGAACGCCGGAAACAACGCGCCAGCAGCGCGTCGGGGTCGCTGCCTTCCATCAAGGTCGTCAGCGGATTATTACCGCTCGGCGTCAGATTTTCCTCGGACGCGATCAAGCTCTCAAGCTGCGGAGCCAGCCCGCCGCCCCGCGCTCGTGCCGCTTCGATCAACGCCGCGCGCATAGCGGCGCTGGCGCTCATAACCGTCGGCGCATTGGGATCAGGCAGCGTGTCGGCGGATTCAATGGGCGCGATTCGGTGGTTGAACACCTTGCGCCCTGCCGGAACGCGCTGTTCGAGATCGCCGGGGTCGAACAGCGGCGCGCTGGCGACCAGTAGACGCGGTACACGGTCGGGATAGCGCCGCGCGAACTCCGCGACGATCAGCGCGCCCAAGCCGTGCCCGATCAACGCAGCTTTCGGGATGCCCAACTGCTGCATAAAATCCGCCAGCAGCGCGATCTGGTGTTCCAGCGAATACTGCTGTGCGTTCTTCGCCGAGTCGCCAAAACCGTACAAGTCGAGCGCGTACACGCGATACTTGGTCTGCAAGAGCTGCATGGTCGGAATCCAATACCGCCACGAGCCGACCCAGCCATGTACCAAAATGACCGGGCGTCCGCGCCCCAAGACCTCGTAATGAATGATGTTGCCGCCTGTCGTGATCGCGCTCATAAGCTCGTTCTCTACGCCACGCCGTTCGCGTCCAAAATTTCGCTAACGCGCCGCGTCAAATCGTCGGGCGAAAACGGTTTCAAGATGTAATCGGCTGCGCCCGCTTCGATACCGTTTTGAATCTCTTCATCCTGCCCTTTGGCGGAAAGAAAAATGACCGGAATGTCGTGAAACTTGTCGATCAGTTTTATTTCCCGGCAGGCTTCGTAGCCGGTCATTTTGGGCATCCGCACGTCCATCATGATCAGGTTCAGGTCGAGCTTGCCCTGCTCGTCCGCCGCCGCCCGCGCCAGTTCGACCGCTTCCGCCCCATTCGCCGCGAGCGTCACCGTATGCCCGGCAAACATCAGGGTAAAGTTGATCAACTCTCGAATGTCGCGTTCGTCTTCGGCAACTAAAATGTGCGCCATATTTACCCTTCGACGGTTTTTTCGCTCGTGAGTAGGATATTTTCCGGTCCCGCCACCGGCAGCGAGACGTAAAAGGTCGTGCCTACGTCTTCGCGCGATTCAAACCACACTTCGCCCCGGTGCATCTCCACCAGCGACTTGACAATCGACAAGCCCAAGCCCGTCCCCGCCACGTCCATGACCAGCGCGTGCGCCTCGTAGCGCGCGAACCGATCCCAGATGCGGCTCTGGAATTCTTCGGGGATGCCGATGCCGTCGTCTTTGACCGTGATCAACACGTAATCGGGCGCGTCGTCTCGCCGGTGCGCCTTGATCTCGATGTTACCCCCGGCGTTCGTGTAGTTGAAGGCGTTGTCGACCAAGTGCGAGACGACTTGGATGATCTTCAGTGGGTCGGCGAGGATCGGCGGCAGGTTGGGATCGACATCGACTTGCAGCGAGAGCGCCTTGCGTGAGAACTGCGGACGCGCCTGCAAGTTATCGACCACCTGCCGGATCACGACGCCGATCTGCACCGGTTCTACGTCGAGCCGATCGCGCCCGGAGTCGATCCGCGAGACGTCGAGCAGGTCGTTGACCAGCGTCGCCAAGCGGTCGGTATTGCCCTTGATCGTGCCGAGCAACTGCTGCTGCTCGCTGCTGACCGCGCCGACGCCGCCGCTCAGCAGCAGGTCGGCGTAGCCCTTGATGCTGGTCATGGGGGTGCGCAGTTCGTGCGACACATTGAAGATGAATTCGCTCTTCATCCGGTCAACTTCCACGTCGCGGGTCACGTCACGGAACACCGACACAGTGCCGAGGAATTGATCGCCAATCGAGACCTGAGAGGCATGGACGCTGACCACGCGCCGACCGACTTCCAGCCGGTCGATGGTCAGTTCGCCCGCGCCTTCGCTCCCGTTGGACGTCGGCTTCGTGACCCATGCGTCCAGCGCGTTGACCCACTGCGCCGCGTTTTCGTAAATCAGCCCGATCCGCGCCAGCGGCTGACCGAGCGCCGAATCGCGCGCGACGCCCAAGATTTGCTCCGCCGCGCTGTTGAACAGCACGACCACGCCGGAAGCGTCCGCCAGCAGCACGCCGTCGGCGATACCTTCGAGGATGGCGGAGTTCTTCCCGGCTTCTTCTTGCTCGGCGCGCAGCAGCGCCGCCATACGCTCGTTCTGGTCGCGGATCAGGTTGTACAGGTCGGCATTGTTGACCGCCGCCGCCACTTGAGCCGTCGCCGCGATCACCAGTTGCAGATGCGGGTCGGTGAACTGCGCCGGTTCGCGCCCCAGCAGCACCAGCACGCCCTGCACGTCCTCGTTGGTCTCGATGATCACGCCCAGCGCGCTGTGCCACTCCGCCGCCGACCAGAATTCCTGTTCGTCCAAGTCGTCGATCCGGATCGACGACACATTGTCCAGCATCCAGCGCGCCAACTGCTCCGCCGGGTGGCGAATGCGCCCCGGACCATCGCCGCCGGTGCCGTAAACCGGCTCACCCAACGCGGTATTGAGCGCGGTTCGACAGTAGAGGTCGCCGGTCTGCGGATCGAGCAGCATGACCACGCCATCGCTGGCGCCAATCGCTTTGGCGACCATTTGCAGCGCGCGCGCCAGCACGCGGTCGGTATCAAGCGTCCGTCCCAACTCCGCCGTGATCTGGTACAGGGTGTTCACGCGGTCGCGTTCTTCCTGTAGTTCGAGCGTGCGCTCCTCGACGCGGATGTTCAATTCGTTGGCGAAGTTCTGGACGCGCTCGAATAGCTGCGCATTCTGGAGCGTCGCGCCCAACTGCGCCGCGATGGTCGTCAAGATACGGTTGTCGTTCAACCCGAACGGGCGCGTCTGCTTGGTGTCACGCACGGCGAGCACGCCCGCCACTTGATCACCTGCCATCAGCGGCACGCCCAGAAAACGCGACGAGTCCACGTCGGTGACGATGCCGAGGTTGCGCCGGACATCGGCGGCGCTCGGATTCTCGCCGCCCATCGATACCGGGCGGCGGAAGCGGATCACAAACGAGAATTCGTCGCTGCCCAGTGGGCGCGGCAGCATCTCGAAGTCATCACCCGCCCGCATCGCCAGCGGGAACGTGATCTCTTCGGTCTCGGCGTTGAACAGCGCGACGAAGATTTCTTCGGCGTCGGTCAGTGTCGGCATTTGGTCGCGGACGATGTTGATCATGTCCTGCGTGTTCATCGTCGCCGAGATCGTGCGGCTGATGTCGTTGATGACCAGCGACTGCTCGACCAGCGCGGCGGTTTGCGTCGAAAGGCGGGCGTTCTCAATCGCCGTCGCCGCCTGCGCGCCGAGCGCCTGCGCCATCCGCGTATCGCGGTAGGTGAACGTCCGCATCTGCGTCCGCAGTTCGATTTGCAGCAGCCCGATCGCTTGGTCGCGGACGATCAGCGGCACCAGCATTCGCGCGCTCACGCCGGTCTCGATCATTTCCTCGATCTCGCGGCGGTCGGCGTTCGGGTCATCCCAGCGCACTACAACGATCTGTCCATCGTGGAGCGAGTGGCTCTTGGCGGGGTATTCGCGCAGGTCGAAGAGCGTGCCTACCGGTGTGATCTGGCGGGGGTCGTCGTCCCGGTTGAGGTCGAGTTCGACCCGCAATTCTTCTTCGACGTTGTCGTAGAGCATGATCGCGCAGTCGTCCATGTCGAGCGCTTGCAGCGCCAAGCGGACGATGCTGGCGAACACTTCCTCAATGTCGAGCGTGTAAGAGGTCGCCTGTGCTGCTTCGAGCAGCGTTTCCAGTTCGCGCGTGCGCACCAGCGTTTGTTCGAGCAGGTTGGCGTTGAGCACGGCAATCGCCGCTTGGTTGGCGATAATGGTCGCTAGGTCGAATTTCTCCGGGTCGAAGTGGCGCGGGGTATCCTCGGCTTCCAATTCGAACACCCCGCTCACCTGTCCGCCGACTGTCAGCGGCATGACCAGATAGGCGGTCAGCTTCCGTTGGCGCAGCATCCCCATAATTGCTGGATCGCCGTCGTAGAGCGCGACGTTCTCGATCACCAACGGCGCGGCGCTGTGCATCACCAACTGGAAGACCGGGTTCTCGCGCAGATCGGAGAACTCGGTCGGCGGCGAGTCGCCGCGCGGATGCTCGACCACGACCCGCGCGCCGTTGGTCTCGCGCTCGAAGATCGTGGCGCGCGAGCGCTCGATTTGCAGCGACTGGGCGATCTCGCTGAGCGCGATCTCCATGATGTTTTCGACGTCGAGCGACTGCGCCAGCGCCACCGATACGCGGTTGAGCAGGCTCAAGCGCTCGGTGCGGGCGTGCGCTTCCTCGAACAAGTCGGCATTGACGACCGCCACCGCGACCTGATTGGCGAAAGCGGAAGCCGCCTGCTGCGCCTGTTGATCGTAGAAGCTCTCCTCGCGCTTGCCCAGCGTGATCATCCCGATCACGTCGCGCTGGCGAATCAACGGGGCGGCGAGCCAACTGCGGATGCCCGCTTCACCGGGCAGCGCGTCCGTCCCCTCGAAATGGTTGATCGACACGACGCGGCGCGATTCCAAAACCTGCGCCAGCCGCTCGTGCGCGGCAATGGCGACCCTGAACGGCGGATCGCTGGGCGTGAAGCCGCGCGCCCCCTCGATCACGAGGTCGTCGCCGTCACGCCGCCACAACGTCATCACGTCGTAGCTGATCACACGCTGCATTTCGTCGAGCGTCAGCGTCTGCACTTCGTCGCGGTTGAGGGCGGCGGTGATGCGGCTGGAAATCTCCGTCAGCGCGGCAAGCTGGTTCGCCCGCGCGGCGATATCCTGTTCCAAGCGCGTGCGTTCGGTCACGTCCTCGATCAGCAGCACGACGCCGCGCACACCCTCGGCGGCGCGCAGCGGGTACAAATAGAAATTCTGCACCAAGCGGCGGTCATCCTCGATCACGATCTGGTTGATCAATTCCTGCGGCAGGGCGTCGGTCAGCACTGCTTCCAGCGCTTGCGCCAGAATCGGGCGCAGCGACGGGCGGAATTCGAACAAATCCTGCCGTGCGGCTTCGCGCCAACCCAAACGGCGGCGCATGAAGTCGTTGACTGTGATCACGCGCCCGACGCTGTCGAGCACGACGATTCCCTGCTGGATCGACTCGACCACCGACTCGTTGAAGGCGCGCAGGTTGACCGCTTGGTTGAACAGGCGCGCGTTCTGCATGGCGACGGCGGCGAGATTGCCAATTCGTTTGATCAGCGGGCGAAATTCCTCGAAGCCAAAAGCT
This sequence comes from uncultured Chloroflexia bacterium, assembly GCA_963848465.1. Classification (GTDB taxonomy): domain Bacteria; phylum Chloroflexota; class Anaerolineae; order Aggregatilineales; family Phototrophicaceae; genus Flexifilum. Next base: position 34,794 of record CAWKDY010000016.1, read on the forward strand.
TGCGCGAGATCGCTGCCCAGATGCAGCGCGCCGAGGCAGATACCGCCGGTGATCAGCGGCACGACCAGCGACGTGCGCTCGCCCAAGTTGTGCCAGCGCTGCAAATCGGGATACTCCGCGCCTTGATCGGCGCTGTAGAGCGCATCCTCGCCGGTCTCGAAGGTGAATTCCAGCGCGCCACCTTCCAGCGACGGGCGCAGTTCGCGTTCGATCACCAGTGAGTTATCCGCCTTGACGGTCACACTCGTCAGGTCGAAGCTCTGCTGCTCCGGTTCTAGCAAGGCGAAGGTCATGCGCATGAAGGGCAGCAGTCGCAGCGCCCCGTGCGCCACCGACTCGACGATCTCGCTGGGGTCGAGCGTGCTGGCGATTGCCTCCATAACCTCGTTCAACTGCGCTTCCTGCTCGACATTGCGAATGCTGGTCGTGTACAGGCGCGTATTCTCCAAGCGTCGTCGAGGTCTGGTGCGCGAAGATCTCCAAGATTTCAATCGTCGCGCGGTCCGGGCGACGACCGTCAAATGGGCGGTCGAGGCTCATCATGCCCAGCAAGTTCCCACCCGCACCCATTAACGGGACGAGCAGCAGATCGCCGTCGTGCCAATCCACATCCGAACGCGGGTGCATCGTCCGCGTGATAGCGAAGCCGGTGCCCAACACGTCGAAGCCGTCGCGATACCATTCCGTCATCCGCTCGTAGGGCAGGAAATGCGACTCGCCAACGCGGAACTCGTCATTGTCCAGCAGTTCGCGCAGGGTCGCCATTGGCAGCGATTTGTACGTGCTCTCCTCGAACGCCTCAATCGGCAGCCCGGCTTGGGCAAAGCGCCGCAGCACGCCCGCGTCTTCGTCCACCATCAGCATGACGACGATGTCGAAGCCGATACTCTGCTGGATGCTGAAGGCAATCGCCTCCAGCACCGAACCGGGATCGACGTTGGTCTGGAGCATCTGCCCCAGTTCGAAAATCTGGCTCAACTGCTCGACGCGGCGGCGTAAGTGGTCGCTGCGTTCCTGATTTTCGACGTAGCGGCGGTTGTTGCCGTAGCTCAGCGACGCTTTTGCCGCCAGCGTCATCAGGAAGGTTGCGGCGCGTTCGTCGAAAACATATGGTTCGCTGTGATAGAGGTGGATCACGCCAATCGGGTGATCTTCGTAGACGATGGCGGCGGCGACCGCCGACCGCGCCGTTTCCGGATCGGCTTGCAGAGTCGTCTGCGCCTGATAATCCTCGACCACCACCGGCTCGATCCCCTGCTGGATCGCCAGCGCTTCGATGCTCGCCAGCGTCTTCGACTGGCTTTCGCCTAAACGCTGGTCAACGCGCGGGGCGTCGCCGATGCTTTCCGGAAGGCGCAGCAGCGCAACGGTGTTGCCTTCGGCGTCGGTCGCGCGGACGGCTTCGTAGCGGATCACGTCGAGCACCCGCTCGTAGTCGAGCGTGGTCGCCAGTTCGTTGCTCACGTGCGAAATCGCGTCGAGTTCCTGCAAGCGGCGGCGCAGGTTCTGCCCGGTCGCTTCTTGCAGCCGCACGCGGTCGAGCGCCGCAGCGACGTAGATGGCGATTGCCTGCAAGTTGCGCACGTCGGCTTCACCGTAGGACGGCTCGTCGCGGTTGAACACGCCCATCTCGCCGAGCACCTGCTCGCCGACCGTCAACGGGACGATCACGGTCGTGGTCATCTCCATGCTGTTGAAGGTCTTGCGGTAGGCGGGCACTACGGCGTCGTCGAAGGGCACGTCATAGCTGATGAACGGCTGACGCGAGAGCACGACGCTGCGTTCGAAGCCCTTCTCGTAGGTATCATAAATGACCGGCTCCGCCTGCTGGAAGCCGTAGCCGTACTTAGGATAGCTGATCAAGCGCCCCGACTGCGGATCAAGCACGTTGATGAAGGCTGCCGGGCTGTTGGTCAAGCGGCAGATTTCGCGCAGCACCGGCAGGAAATCGTCTTCGCCGGTCATGACCCCGCCCGCGTACTCGGCGACGCGCCGCAAGCCTTCCGATTCGTCGGCGCGCGCTTGAACCGCGCGCAGCAAGCGCGCGTTCTCGATCATCCCGCCGACCTGCGCGCTGAAGATCAACAGCAGCCGGGCGTCGTTATCGGTGAAATCCTCGCCACTGATCTTGTTGGAAACCTGCACCACGCCCAACCGCCGCCCGCCGGTCGCCATGACCGCCAGCAGCGTTTTCCGCAAACCCATCTCGCCCGCGAGTTCCGCCAGCCCTGCGCCGTAAATCACCTTGTCGGTCGTGACGGCGTTGGTGTACCAGTAGTCTTCTTCGCGCCAGATCTGGTCGAGCGCGCTGCTCGTCCGCAGCGGCACGACGTAGCGGGCGACGAGGCGGTTGTCCAGCCCATAATAGGGCTTCTGGGCGATCAAGCAGTCGCCTTCTTCGTCGTAAAGCAAAATGCCGCAGCGCTCGATCCCCATCACGCGGGCGATGCGCTCGGTCACATTGGCGTAAAACACGTCGGAATGGCTGATCGCCCCGAACGCCTGCGCGATCTCCTGCAACCCGGTCATCTCGGTCTCGTGAATCGCTTGGCGCTCGACCAGTCGGATATCTTCGACCGCGACCGCCGCCTGCGCCGACAGCAAGCGCAAGTTCTGGATGTCCTGCGCGTTGAAACCACCGCCCGCCAGCTTGTCGCCGATCAGGATCGACCCGATCCGGCGGCTGCCGACTTGCAGCGGCATCAGGATCAATTCACGCATCCCGGCGGTGTTGACCAGCAGCGAGAGCCGCATCTCGTCCGCGAGCGGCTCGCCGATGATGTCGCTGGTCATCCAGTAATCTTGCTGCTGCCAAATCGCGTATGCCCCGCTGCCCTCAGGCACCGGAATGGCGAATTTCCGCACGATTTCGAGCGGCAGCCCGTAAAACGGCGGCAGCGCGACCAGTTCTTCGCGCAGGTCGTTGTAGACCAGCATCCCACTGACGCGCGCGTCCAGCAGCCGGGCGATCCGCTGGTTGAGCGTCAGGATCACCTGAGCCGGGTCGTCCGCCAGCGCCGCCTGGTCGATCACCTGCTGGAGCGTCGCCAAATCCTCGATCCGGCGCATCTGTCCGGTGTAGAGTTCAGCGTTGTAGATCGCAGTCGTCACCTGCTTGGCGACCGCTTGCAGCAGCGACAAGTCGCCGGAACTGAACTGGCGCGCGCTTGCAAATTCCAGCGTGCCGACGAAGCGCTCGCCGACCAGCAGCGGCACGCCGACGAAACTCTTGAAGGCATTGTTGGTCAGCTTGGGGCGGACTGCCGTTTCATCGCTGACGCTGCTCAGTACCGGACGCCGGTAGCGAGCAATCCACCCGCTGATGCCTTCGCCGGGGGCGTAAGCGCCGCCCGCCTCGACCAGCGCCAGCACGTAAGCGCTGTCGCCGATCCAGCCGTGCGGCACCAATACTTGCTGTTCTTCGTCCCATAGGCAAATTTCGCCCGCGTCGGCGGGTAATTCCTTGCTGACGATGGTCAGCAGCCCTTGCAAAACCGGCTCCAGCCCTTGGCTGGCGTTGATCGTCTCGCCGATCTCGTTGACCACGCTGATCGCCCGGTTGAGGTCGAGCGCTTCGGGATTGGTCGTATTGCCGGTCAGTTCGCGCAAGACGACGACCATCCGCGTTCCGCCGTCCGCCGGGACGCGGTGCGAGGTGGCTTCGACCCAGCGCTGATTCATTTGCAGCGAGGCTTGCGCCTCGCGGGTGAACAATTCGAGGAACGTATCGACCGGCTGCGCGCTGCGCGCGATCATCTCTAGGTCGGGGTTTTCGACGTTCAGCCAGCGCCGAATCGTCTCGTTAACGTGGATCACCTGCCCATGTTCGGACGCCACGATCACCGCGTCGTCGGTGACGACCAGCGCCGCCGGAAGCTCCGTCATCGGCGCGGCGAGATCGGGAATGTGCCCAAGCCGCTGTCGTTGAAGTGACCACAGATAAAGCCAGATCAGGATGACAACCGCGCCCGCAAAGAGAATTAAAGCCAGTCCCATGAGACTTTACCCGTCACTGAGCATTACCACGAGGTGAGCAGGTTCGCGCTATCGCTGTTGTCCAGCCCGGAGACTCCCCGGCGGCGATCCTCGGCGGCAAGTTCAGTGATCTCGCGGATATCCGAAAACTGGTGCGTGCGCGTCGAAACCGCGCCCGCCGCCAGCGTCATCAGCGGCGCTTGGCGCTCGCCGTAGTCGGCATCCGGCACGAGGATATACCCCCGCTCGCGGTCGATGAACGAGTAATGCTGCTTGATCTTCTCGTCGAAGGTGTCCAGCAGCAGCCGTTCTAACCGATCCGGGTCGGCGGCGTGGGTGATGATGATGAAGTTGTCGCGACCGGGGTGCCCGGCGTAGTCGTCGGGCGTGCCTTCCTCGTCGATCACTTCGCCCAGCAGCACCGCCGTGAAGCGGATCACCTCATCCCCGGCGACGAAGCCGTAGACGTCGGTGAAGGAGTCGAAATTGTTGATCTTCAGGTCGAGGTACGTCCACGTCCGCTCGCTGTGCATCAGCGTCCGCAGATGATCCTCGATCAAGCGCCCCGTCGGCAGGTTCGACTTGGAGTCGATTTGCGTCTGACGGTTGGCGGCGGTGATCGCGTTTTGCACCCGTAGCTTAAGTTCTTCGATGTCGAAGGGCTTGGTGATGTAGTCGTCCGCGCCCAGCTCCAACCCTTGAATCTTGTCGCTGCGCTCGTCTTTCTGCGTCAGGAAGATGATCGGGATATGGCTGGTGCGGGTGGTGGTGCGCAGTTCGCGGCAGACATCGTAACCGTTCATATCCGGCAGCATGATGTCGAGCACGATCAGGTTCGGCAGTTGCTTGCGCGTCACCGTCAGCGCATCGCCACCGCGCGGCGCGACCTGTACTTCGTAGCCCTGCCCGCTGAAATAAATCCGCAGCATATTGGAAATGTCAAGGTCATCCTCGACAACCAGAATACGTCCCTTACTCATGCTTGCCCCTTGCCACCGGGTGTCTGAACGCGGTAGTGCTGTTTGGTTAACTATACAGACGAAACGACCATCTCGCCAACGCGGACGGAGGTTAGTATTTTAAATCAGTATAACGCGGAAACACGAGAGAAAGTGTAAACCTTGAGCGCGCAGCAAGTGACGTCAACCTCGGCGTGATCGTCGCTCAGCCGACTTTTCAGCGACGCCTAACCTCCGCCAGCAAGATTGCACCTATACTGAAGCTGCATCGCCGTTTATGCCATCGGAGGAGATCGTGAAATCGCTCGCGCTGCTGCTCATCATGTTTGGCATCACCCTGCTGCCAGTTCACGCGCAGCAGGAACTCCCCCTGCATCCCGGCAGCACGTATGACGGCGACCTGACGACTGACGCACCCGTCGCGTTCATCCCATTGGCGGCGGAAGCCGGACAAATCGTCGAAATCATGGTCACGTCGGAGGAGATCGATCCGACGCTCATGCTGGTCGCGCCGGACGGCAGTGTGCTGGGGTTCGACGATGATTCGTGGGGTAATCTGAACGCCCTGCTGCGCTCGCCCGCTCTGCCGGAGAGCGGTGAGTACATGCTTAAGATCGCCAGCACTTCGCCAGTAGATCACGCCTTCTTCCATCTGGAAACGATGCTGATCGACCAGAACACGATCCACTATGGCGATACTGTGCGCGCCGTCCTCGCAAGCGATGATCAGGGCTGCATCCTCTATCACTTCTGGGGACGCAGCAACGATGTGATCGCCATCGAGCTAGACACTGACGACGCCGTCGAGGCTTCCGCGTGGTTGTTTTTGTTTTATGGTAGGGCAGAATGCGGCGGGCTGGGACGCGCGGTCTACGGCATCCCCGTCGTTGAGGAAGCCATCGACGACCGTTCGGACGCGAATTTCGGGCACCTTGTCCTGCGCCGCGATGGTGTTTATAACCTCATGCTCTATCGTCCGATCGGCTACACGGGCGCGGAGTCGACCGTAGACGTTCACTTTGAAAGAACGGCACAGCAATCGCTGGATGGCGGCTCGCTTTCGCTGCGGCTCAGCCCGAAAACCCCCGTCGCCCATCTGCACATGTCCCTGCTGCCAGAGACGAGCAGCAGCATCGTGAGGCTGAGCATCGAGCAGGAAACTGACGACCATTTCGCCTATGAGTTTACAATCACAGTTGTCCAGAACGGGGTGAGGCTGGCGCACTACGCGACTGAGGCATCCTCAGACCTGTTCGTCCGCACGCTTTCGGTCGGCTTCAGTTTCCTCACGACTGAGGGCGGCGACGCCGAGATCATTTTCAGCAGCGACGCACCGGAGCCGACGACTTTCAGGCTGACCGCCGCGCAAATCTTCGGGGAAGGCTGAGCGCGAAATCTACCGGAGTGATTCCGTTAGTCGAAATCGTAGTCGAGCGTGAACGGCTGCGTGTCGGCGTGGACGGCAACCGTTTCACCCTGTCCTTTGATGCCCGCGAGTTCCCCCGTCCCTGAACCCGGAATAATCGTCATGGTCGAAGTCGCCGCGCCGTTCTCGAACGCGCCGTCGATCTTGAGCACGCACGTCCCCATGCGCCCGCCGATTTGCCCGTCAAATTGCAGCAAGCCGACGTAAGTCGCGTTGGCGTCGTCCTGATACGCCATCAGATACTGCGTTTTGCCTTCGGCTTCAACGTCGCCGTGAAACAGAAACGTCACCAGCGCGTGAGTCAGTTTCGCGCCGGGCTGCTCGGTGCGACCTTTGCCGTCCCAAGTTTTTTCATCCCAGCTCTTAATTTCGTAAGTGCCGCTCGCGTGCGTGATCATGATCCGTATTTCCTTTCGCTAGTTTATAACGAAAGTCATTATACCAGTTGGAAACCGTGCTGGCTTATAAAAGGCGCTCTAGCGCGACCACGTCCGCCAATTCCTCGCCGCGCGCTCGCGCACGGCGGCGATCTGCTCGTCGCTCACCGGCTGCTCGAACGAGCGGAAGCCCGACAGTCGAAAGCCGTGCCGGTCGGCGATATCCTCGATCTCGTGCGCCTGCCGGGTGCTGATATCCTTGCCAATCGTGTAATCCTCGTAACGCCCTTCCAACGCCAGCGCCATCGTCTCCGCCATGCAAGCGTAGGCTTTGCGCGGCGGAAAACCGAAGTCGAAGTGAAAATCCGGCGCGCCGGGGACTTCGACCATGCCGCCCTCGATCACCAGCACGTCGTCGCGCTCGGCGGCGACCCGCCGCGAGACGTCGCGCGGGCGCGCCACGTCGCAGACGACCGCGCCCGGCTTAAGGTGCTTCGGTTCGATGACGGCATGGACGGCACTGGTCACGGCGAGGATCAGGTCGGCGGCGTAGATCGTGCTGATCTCGGTGCTGCTGCTGACCTGCGCGCCCAAGCCGGTGCATTCGTCGCGCAGCGCGTCCAGCGATTCGCTCCGCCGTCCGACGAGGATCAGCTCGGCGCTCTCTCCCGCGAGCAGTTGAGCGCAGGTTCGCCCGATGGCTCCGGTCGCCCCGACGACGGCGACGGTCGCCTCGCGCAGCGGAATGTCCATCACCCGCGCCGCCTCGCGGATCGCTTCGACGGCGATAGCGACGGTGTAACTGTCGCCGGTCGTCACCGGGATGTCGAGCCGGTCGGCGATGGTCTTGCCCGCGTCGCCGACGACCGAGGTATAAGCGCCCAAGCCGAGTATTTTCGCGCCCAGTTCTTCCGCCATGTGCCCGCAGGCGACGATCTTGTTGTAGACGGTCTCGACCGGCAGCGCCATCATCGTCGGCGGCGTGAACGGGCAGGCGATCAGCCAGCCGTTCAGTTCGCGCCCGGTCTCCGCCGAGCGAATCCCGTTCACTTCTGAGAGGTAGACCGGCGGGAAGAAGCGCGAGAAGAAGTTGATCTCGCGTTCGGTCAGAATTTTGCCGAGCAGCGGATACTTCCGCGCCACATCCTTCTTGATCTGGATCGGGTGGATGATAAAGGCGAAGGTGGCTTCGCTCATAAGTTGTCCTCGTGACGAAAAACTCTTATCAGTGTAACTCAAAGCCTTGCTGCGTCGTATGTATAGATGTATGTATAGATAGATGAACACCAATCTCTGTGGAGAGACACTTTATGACTGCTGCCGCTGTCACAGCAAAGAAAGCTGCCCACCCGCTCGCCAACCATGATTTCCGCCTGCTCTGGGTTGGCGAGAGCATTTCCCTGCTGGGTGACCAGTTCTACATGATCGCCCTGCCGTGGCTCGTCCTGCAACTGACCGGCAGCGCGCTGGCGCTGGGCGCGGTCTTGGCGCTGGCGAGCATCCCCCGCGCGTTGTTCATGATCATCGGCGGCGCGCTGGTGGATCGCTTCTCGCCCCGTGCCGTCATGTTCGCCTCGAACCTCATGCGGACGGTGCTGGTCGGGGTGCTGGCGCTGGTCGTGCTGACCGGCAGCATCCAGTTGTGGATGCTCTACGTCCTCGCGCTGGCATTCGGGACAGCCGACGCCTTCTTCTTCCCGGCGTCGAGCGCGATTCTCCCGGCGCTGCTGGAAAGCGATCAGCTTGAGATGGGTAACACGCTCACGCAGGGCATGGCAATGTTGAGCATGTTCGTCGGACCCGTGATCGCGGGCGTGGTCATCGCGGCATTATCGGGATCGCAGACCGCCGACGCTGCGCCCGGCGTCGAAGGGATTGGCATCGCCTTTGCCCTCGACGCACTCTCGTTCCTCGCCTCGCTGTTCACGCTCTGGCTGATCCGCACCCACAAACCAGCCACTACCGAGTCGCCAGCCAACGTCTTTGCGTCGATCAAGGAAGGGATGCGCTACGTTTGGGAGAGTGCTGTTCTGCGGATGATTTTCGTTCTGCTGGTCGCCATCAATCTGTTCGTCACCGGACCTTTTGGCGTCGGCATCCCGGTGCTGGCGGATCGCAATCTGGCGGAAGGCGCGGCAGCTTACGGCATCATGATGTCCGCTTACGGCGGTGGCGCGCTGCTCGGCGTCCTGCTCGCCGGGATGCTGCCCAAACCGAGGGCGTCGCGCTTCGGACCTGTCCTTCTGTTCGGGACTGCTCTGCTCGGCATCGGCATGATCATTCTGCCCTTCAGCACTTCGACGGCGGTCGCCGCGCTGATCAATCTGGCGATGGGCGCGACAATGGGTTACGTCAACATCCACTTCATGACGTGGCTTCAACGCCGCATCCCCGATCAATTGATGGGGCGCGTCATGAGCTTGATCATGTTCGCTTCGATGGGTATCGGTCCGGTATCGAGCGCGCTGGCAGGCGTGATCCTCAACACCAGTGTCGTCGGGTTGTTCGTCGGCGCGGGTGCGCTGATGGCGGTAGTGACGCTCTATTCCGCCACTAAACCGACCGTGCGTCAGATGGGTCTGGAAGTCGAGGCGCGCGAGCAGCAAGCGTCGATTGCCGAACTCCTGCGCGACACCGGCGAGATCGCGGCGCTGCGCAGCACCGGCACCATGCCCGCGATCAAGCTGTAAACCGAAGTACTGAGCAATGAGTGCCGAGTGCTGAGGAAAAGCAAAAAGAGGGATTATCTTCGGCGGTAGGGGCGCACGGCGTGCGCCCTTGTTCTTGCCCTTACTCAGCACTCATTGCTCAGCACTCAGTCCTGTCTTTCACCATGTATCCGACATTTCTTCTTCCGAGACAATCTCGTCGGCGCGTGGATAATGCCGCGCGTGATTCGCCCCGACGTAGTGATGATCGCTCTCCTCGAAGGTCACGCTCCGGCTGATCACCCGGCGCTGCGGCGACGCCACTAGCACCACGTCGGACTCGATCATGCGACCGGGGAAAATCACCATCCCCGACCCGATCCGGCAGTTGTGACCGACCGCGCCGCCGAGTACGACCTGTCCCACGTCCACCAGTTCGCCGTTGATGTTGGCGGCTTTGATCGGGCGCTGCTCGATCAGGTTAAAGTCGGTGAAAGTGTTGCCCGCGCCGACGAAGCTGTTGCGCCCGATCACGCACATCTGCAAGCAGGTGTTCTGCGCGATAATCGTGTTCTCCATCATGGCGGTCAGGTACAGCGCCGAGCGGAACGGCAGGAAGCAGCCGTTGGCAACCGCGCTCATCATCAGCACGCAGCCGTCGTCAATCGTGACGTTATCGCCAATCGTGCAGTTGTCGATGAACACGCCGGGACCGATATTGCAGTTCTCGCCAATCGAGGCGGGACCCGTGATCACGGCGGTCGGGTGGATGTTCGTCCCTTTGCCGACGCGGACGACTTCCGACGTGCTCAAAAGCTGGCGCTGCTCCATGACCGCGCGCCAGAGCAGCTTGAGCGTATAGAAATTATGCGTTTTCACGTAGCGGTCGAAACGGCTGCCGCGCCCAAACATGCCGAAGATGATCGCCGCGAAGTAGACGTGCACCCAGCTTTCAATCGAGACCACCGCCCGCGCGGGCGCGTAGTGCGTCAGGCTGCCCTGCTCCATGGTCATGAAGTCGGGCACGCTGTAGAAGCCCATTTCTTCGGCATCGCTGGGCACGACAATCGGCAGGATGTCGTCAGTATAGTTTTCGGGGAAGTACCACAAGTCGCAGAGATAGATCACGCTGCCGTCGGCGTCAATGGCGCGCTCGAAGCCGGTCGCCAGCGCCAAGGTATAGGTTCGAAAGGCGGGGTCGTCCGCCGGGATCGCCGCGCGACAGGCGCGCTTGCTGGCAATCGCCCGTTCGATGAAGTATTCGAGAAACTCGGCATCGAACCACAGGCTGTCGCGGTAGACCACCGCTGGACCCTGTACCGCCGTCATCTCATGAGCGCTGGTGAAGTAACCAACGTCGGTGGCAGTTTTGAAGCAGCGCAGAAACACGTCTTCGTGATGAATTTTCAAGGGACGAACGCCAACCGTCAGCAGGCTTGCCGGTTGGTTGAACGGCGGAACGTGGCGGGTATCCTCAATGACGTAACGTTGCATATTTGATCCCGGCTCGCTTAAGGGCAGTTTTTAGTGGTTAGTGGCTAGTTTTTAGTAAAAGCGCTTAGTGCCCGCCTCTGCCTATCCGCGAATAGGCATCACTAAAGACTAAAAACCAATCACTCGCTTCACCCATTGTACAAAAAGTCGCGCACGGCGGCGTGAAATTTCTCCGACTCGTCCAACATCGGGAAATGCCCCGAATGCTCGAACCATTCGACCCGGCTGTGGGGCACGAACTGCTTCAAGACTTTGGACTGCTTGGGGTCGACGATGATGTCTTTTTTGCCATAGCCGCCGAAAACCGGCATCCGCAGCTCGCCCAAGCGCGGGCGCAGATCGGTCTGGCGCAGCGTGCCGATGCTCTCGAAGAACGACCCGGCGGTCAGCTTGGAAACGTCGGCGGTCAGCATCTCGCCAACCATTTTGCCGTCCTTCGCCATCAAGTAAGCGTAGCCGCGCAGAAACGGGAGAAACACGCCCTGAAACAGATTGTAGAGCGCGGGCTGGTTCTCTCCCAAGCTGATCCAGCGCGGATACGCCGCCAGCCGCAGCAGCGGGCTGAGCGACGATCCCTGAATCGGTGCCCCGACCGCCGCCACCTTGACGACCTTCTCCGGGTAGCGAATGGCGGCGCTCAGCGCGACCGTCCCACCCATCGAATGCCCGATCAGCGGCGCCTTGATGATCCCCATGCGATCCATAAACTGGTCGACCATCGAGACGAAGTTGGCGACGGAGTAATCCTCCGACTGCGAACCGGATTCGCCGAATCCAAAAAAGTCCAGCGCGTAGACGCGGAAGTCCTGACCCAACAACTGGACGGTCGGACGCCAGACCGCCCACGAATTCAACCACCCATGTAACAGCAGGACGGGGCGTCCACGCCCATAAACCTCGTAGTGGACAATGCCCCGCTCGGTGACTAGAGACGCCACGACTTAACCCTTGTGCCGGCGCGCCCAGACCTGCGCGCGCTCAACTGTCCATTTCTTCTAAGATGGAGTAGAGCAGTTCAAGCAGAACAGTTTTGACGCTTTCCTTGTCGCTGGCGACACAGGGCAGCAGTTTCACGCCTTCCTCGATGCGCAGCGCGATCCGCAGGTCGTCAATCGTCCACGCATCTTTCAGGTCTTGCTTGTTCGCGGCGACCACGTAGGGCGTCGGGGCATAGGCGCGGAAAGTTTCGAGGATGCTTTTCGCTTCGCGGAACGTCTCCGGCTTGGTGCTGTCTACCATCACGACAAAGCCGAGCATCCCTTCCGCGAGGATTTCCCACATAAAGTCGAAGCGCCGCTGACCGGGCGTCCCGAACAGATACAGCACCAGCTCGTCGTCGACCGTGATGCGTCCAAAGTCCATCGCGACTGTCGTTGACTCTTTGACGATCCGCTCAGCCTCCGACGAGATGCCGCGCTCGGTCGTCACCACGTCGATTTCGCTGATCGAACGGATGAACTCTGTTTTACCGGAACTGAAGGGTCCCGTGATCACCATCTTGACAGTTTGCATAACCTATCCGCTCTCCGTAAAGTAAGGTCCCCAGCGTCGCCGGATTAGATGTTGCGAATCCTATCGATCAGTTTCGTTACGACTGTCCGCTGCACCTGAGGCGCGCGCGACGCCGGGCGCTTCGTCCCCGGAACCGTGCCATCCATGTTGGGCGGTCTGATCAACTCGACCAGCCCGGCTTGCTCTAGCCCGTAGACAATCCGGCGAATTTCAACTTCGGACATATTATTCGCCTTGGCGATTTGGCGGATCGTGTTTTTAGGGTTCACGAATGATACCACGCGCCATTCCTCGACGCTCAAATGGATGCCCTTGAACTTTTCGCGTGGGTTTTCCGGGAACTTTAACGCCATGTCGAGGTTGGGCAGGTGCGAGTTCAACTGCTCGATCTCTTTGATCCGCCGCGCGCCCTCGATGATCACGTTTTCAAGGTCAATCGGCACGAGGATCCGGTCGCTCGGTGGCAGTTGGTTGTCCTCGAAGCGGAACGGTCCTTCGTTCCAGCCGAGCAGGTTGTAGACCGCATCCAGCGTGTGCTGCTGGATGCTGCCGACCACGTCGCGCTGCGTGACGTAATTGGCGTTGATCAGAAGCAGCGCCAGCGCTTTGTCGCTGGTGTTCTTGGCGCGTTCGCGGATGATGCGGGCTTGGTCGTCGGTCAGCTTGCCCGCCTTGTTGAGCACCGAGACGAGGTTGCCATCCTGCCCACCCAGCGCCGCCCCGATCAGCTTGCCCATCTTGAACGAGATGCGCGCACGTTCCTTGCCGGGAGCCATTTTGTCGCCCCCAACGGCATCTTTCTCGCCGGTTTTTACGCTTTCGTAGATCGCCAATGTGCCGGTCTTGCCAGCGAGGTTGATGAGGTTTAGCAGTTGGGTCGTGCTGAAATCTCGCAAATTGCCTTGCAGCGGCATTGACGCCCCCTACCCATATAGCTTTACTGGTGTGGCTTGGATTGTTCTCATTCCGGCAGAAAGCATTTCAAAAAATATACATAATATTTCTTAACGACGCAATCTCCCCGATTCTAATACGAAGCACCAGCCAACACAATTGAGCTTGCATCCAGCGCCGCGAGTATAATGGGTAGGTCACGACGCATTGGTAGGGGCGCAGCGTGCCGCGCCCGTCCTTCGCAGGGGGATTTATGTCACATCGAACGCTGGAAATGGGGATCGCGGCGGTGCAGCACAACAGTCCCGCCGAAGGCGCGCGGCTGATCCGCATCGCGCTCAAGAGCGGCGAACTCGCGCCGGAAGTGCGGGCAATCGCCTATCTCTGGCTGGCGGAGACGCAAGCCGATCCCCAGCAAAAACGCGCCATCTACGGCGAAGCGCTCGCCGCTGATCCCAACAACGTCGAGGCGCGCCAGCGCTTGGCGACCCTGCTGACGGCGCAGCTTCCCGCCGCCCCCGCCAGCGCGACCCAGACGCAGCAGGTAGCCGCCGTCGGCGCGCCGACCAGCGGCGTCAACATCGCCGACCACGTCGCCCACGTCATCGGCGGACCGAACGGCGCGAGCACGGCGTTTTTCGTCGCGCCCGGCATCTTGGCAACCACCCGCCACGTCGTCGGCGGCTTGCAGCAGGTGACGGTCGAACTCCACACCGGGCGGCAGTTGACCGGCTACGCCGTCCGCGCCTTCACCGACCTCGACCTGTCGCTGATCCACATCGAGCACGATCCCGGCAGCCTGCTGCCGATCACGCCGCTGCCGCGCGTCCCCGACAATACGCCGCTGACCATCGTCACCTACGAGGGCGAGATCATCCGCAGCGCCCAGCGACCGACTCAGCGCGTCATGGCAGCCCACTGGATTCCGACGACCGCCACCCGCCTGATCGACGCGGGCGGCAACCCGATCTTCGACGACAAGAACTATCTGGTCGGCATGATGACCAAGAACACCAGCCGCACCTCGGGGCACATGTTCGGCGTCCACATCGCCGCCATCCGCCGCATGGTCGATCAGTACAGCCGCGAGGCGCAAGCCGAAAAGCGCATCTACTGTCCCGAATGCGGCAACGCCAGCCGCGCGGCCGGCGCGGGCTTCTTCTACTGCGAGCAGTGCGGCAGCATCACGCCGCCCGCCCTGAATATGCAGCGCTACCCGATCCCGCAGGCGGAAGCCTATTACCCACCCGGCAGGATTCGCTGCGTCGTCTGCGGATCGACCGCCGGGATGTACAAGAACGTCTGCCTGCGCTGCGGTCACCCCAGCGGACGGCGCAAACACGATAGACAGACCGTTCCACCCTGATCTTTTACTCAGCACGCATTGCTCAGCACTCAGCACTTGTTTTGGAGGTCATTATGTTCAACCGGGGCACTCGACAAGCCCGCCAGCGGCTCGACCAGTACGCCCAGACCGTCGAGCAAATTTTGCTCGGCGTCGGCGTTGATCCGCAGCAGGCGCGCATGGACATTCAGGACGGCTTCGGCTGGAGCTTCCGGCGCGGCAGCGCGGTGATCGAGGTCTACGTTTCGCAGCAGGAGACGACCGGCTATCTGCAGGTGCTCTCGCCGATCCTCCACCTGCCGATGACCAATCTGCTGCCGCTCTACCGCCGCCTGCTGGAACTCAACTTGCAGTTGACCAACGCCGCGCTGGGCGTGCATCTGGACGTGGTTTACGTCTTCAGCGAGCGCCCGCTCGAAGGGCTGGACGCGGTCGAGGCGAACAACATGATCACGCTGGTGGCGGGCTACGCCGACGAAATGGACGACAAGCTGGTCGATGAGTTCGGCGGGCGGCTCTATTCGCGGATTTGAAGGAGCAGCAGTCTGTAATACAGGCGCAGTGCGCGGCGCTTTGTACCGTGGCGATGATTGTCGTGCGTGTCGATCACGACCTGATCGGATGATTGTTGTCTAGCAGACCGCTTGCATCCATCAATCCGTGCAGCAAGCCATCAGCCTCTGCATATAACTGCCATTAGAGTCTTGAGAATATATCGCTAGCCTACACGTACGGACATTCGATAGCGTCCCGTTAGTGATACGTTCTCAGAGCAGCCACACTCAAACCGATCAATTTATCTGTGACATCACTCCACAGTAATCGAAGCAACCAACTCAGTCGACGCTTAGCTCAGGTAAACGCTATCGAGCTTCGCGGACGAACATGGGTACGCCCTGCGTGCAGTGGGTGAGATCGCTGATTAAGTCTGATATCAGGCGAATAGCCCGTTGGCGGGATCGCTGACGATGCGCTGCTGCGCTGCAAATACCAGACCGTGCCGCCGACAGCTCCCGGCGAGCAGCAACGCGAGGCTTGCGCCGAAGCCGTAGTTCAGCACTTCACGGCGCGAAAGGACTTAGACGGACTGCGTTGATTGCGTCTGCGATGTTACCATACCTGCAGCGTTATGCATCTCTCTGAAACACATGATCCTTACACTTCAGCCGCGACTGGCTCCGGCGGGGGCGGCGTGACCTGCTCCGGCACCGACTGCGGTCGTGTCGCCCGCGACTGCATCGCCCGTCGCCACAGCCCGCGCGCATCACCGACGAGGCGCGGCAGATACGCGCCGACGGCGATCAGGATCGCAATCGGGATCGCGTACCACTGGATCGGCTCCAGCATCCGCGTCGCGAATTGCAGGTGATACACGAACGGCGGCAAGCCGAACGTCACCTCGTTCACGATCTGGATCGGGCGCGTGTAGATCAGCGGCGGCATGAAGTTCGCCCACGTCAGGTACAGCGGGATGTAGAGCGACACCGCCGCCCAGATCGCCGTGATCCAGCCGGGGAGGTCGAACACCGAGCCGAGCGCGAAAGCTGCCGCCGTCCCGATGCCGCCGAGGATGATCGCGTTGAAGTCCTCCGGCGCGGGCTGGTAATACAGGAAGAACCACGCGAACACGACCCACACCAGCACGCCGGTCAGGAAGCCGAGCACCGCGCTCAGCAGCAGGCGCGCCCACCACAGCCAGAAGCCGCGCAGCCGCTCCGGGATTTCCGCGCCCAGCAGCACGACCACGCCGAAGACCACGCCAAAGGTGATGCCGGTGGTCAGCGACTTGCCCCAGCGTTCGGCGAAGAAGATCGCCGCGCTCGAAATCTCCGAATAGGCGTACCACCAGACCGCAATCGCGGCGAAGAACGCGGCGATCAGGTAGCGCGAAACCGCGTGCATCGGGTTATCGCTGACCCGCCGCCACGTATTGTTGAGCCACGTATACAGGCGCACCTGTCGGCTGACCACGCTCTTGGGCAGCGACGGCGCTTCGTCGCGCACCAGCGCCAGCGCGTGCAGCGCGCGCCGCTCGCCCTGCTGCTGCTGTTCCGCCAGCAGCTTGACGGCCGCCTCGGAGCGAATTCGCCCGATCACGCGGGCGGCGTATTCGGCGACTTCCGGCGGCTTGTCCGCGTCGAGCGCCAGTTCCGCCAGCAGCCCGTCGATGTCGGGCGTGTAGACCACCTCGCGCCAGTCCTGCGCCGTCGTGAACGTCACCCGGCTGCGCGTCGTCGAGAGCATCGCGCTCATCGACAGCGGCGCACCGTCGTTGACCGTCGCCGTCGGCATCGGCTTGCCGCGCACTTCCAGCACATGCAGCGCCGCCAGCTGGGCGGTCGCGTTGGTCTCGACCTGCAACTGCTGCGCCACCAAGCGCGGGATCTGCGGCGGCTCGGCGTCCGGCAATCGTTCGAGCCGCTGAAGCGCGCGCACCCGCGCCGGAGCGCTCTCGCTCAACAGCGCGTGCAGCGCCACCAGCCGCCGCGAGTCGTCGTTCAGCCGCTCCCACCACGTCTCGACGTCGTGGTCGTATTCCAGCGCGCCGCGCAGCATCATTTCCATGCCGGACTGGTCGATTTCCAGCCCGTGCTGCCCGGCGTTGACGTAGTAGTCGTTGATCAGCATAAAGTGGGTGATGCCGAGCAGGAAACGCCCCTGCCCATGCAGCCACGCCCGGTAAGCGCGGGTGTAGATGTCGACCGCTTCGTGCCGCGCCATCGCTTCGGGCGCGGCATCGATCAGCGTGGGCAAGCCCTCGACTGCTCGATCCGCGTCGTCTCCGGGTCGAGCTTGCGCCCCGTCCCCGGCGTCGTGATCAGGTCGTCCAGCGATCCCGGACAGGATGTCGTTCAGTTCGCCGCTGCTGGGCGCGGTGCGCGTGATCAGGTCGTCGGTCGGTCCCGTGATCAGGTCGTCCAGCGACTCGGTGCGCGTGACCAAATCTTCCGGGCGGATGGGTGTGCCCTTGCTGGACGGCGTCGGCGCGCTCGCCGGACGGCGTCCGCTCGCGCGTACCGGCACGCCGAGCGCCTCCTCGATCGCCTCGACGATCTCCATCAGCGTCCCCGGGCGCTTGTTGATCTCGATTGCCGTGCCTCGCCGCAAAATCACCGTGATCGCGGGTGGCAGCCTCGGCTGGAGCGACTCGACGCTCGGGAGTTGATCGTTCATCTGAATCTGCTTGAGCGCCAGCGGCACGGTCGCGTCAAACGGAAGCTGCCCGGTCATCATGTGAAACAGCATGATCGAGAAGCTGTAGATGTCGGCACGGTGATCGAGCACCTCCGCCGTAAGCTGCTCCGGAGCCATGTAGAGCAGCGTCCCCGAACCGGGGTTCGCCGCGCGCCCTTCCGGTCCAATCACCGCCGCCAGCCCGAAGTCCGCCAGATACGGCAGTTGGTAGCTGTCGAGCAGGATGTTGGACGGCTTCAGGTCAAGGTGAACGACCTTGCTCTCGTGGGCGTAATCGAGCGCCTGCGCGACCGCCCGCGCCAACCGCATGCACTTCCGGCGGCGGCAGCGGCCCGTCTTCGAGCATGTCTTCCAGCGACCCGCCGGACACATAGCGCATGACGATGTACAACTGGTTGTCATACTCGCCGAACTCGTAGATCGGCAGGATGTGCGGATGTTCCAGATTGGCAATCGTCTGGGCTTCGCGCTCGAACAGCTTGAGCGGGTTGACGTCGTGCGACAGGTCGCGGGCGACGGTCTTGATCGCCACCGTGCGGTTGAGGCTCTGATCGCGCGCCGACCAGACATCCGCCATGCCGCCGCGCCCGATATGCTCGATCACGCGGTAATGGGCGAACTCGAGACCGACATCCATACGGGAATCCTCTATCAGGGTTGCTTTGGATAAATCGCTTCGTTATTCAGTATACAGCGATTCCGGTCTGCGGCTCACGGTGACGCTCACCTGCTGGAAAAACTGTATTCAGTGAAATCGCCGACCGGCTGATAGCCGATCACCTGATAGATGTGGTTCGAGGTCGGGTTGCGCAGGTCGGTGAACAGGAAGCAGAACTGATTGCCCGCGTCGAGCAGCCATTGGCTCACCCCGGCGACCAGCGCGCTGGCGTAGCCGTGACCGCGCTGCTCCGGCGGCGTGTAGACCGGACCGATGCGCATGCCGTGCGGTGTCGGTCGACCCGCACGCCGTCAGCGAGACGGCAGCCCCCGCCGCATCCTGCCACAGAAAGACGTGATTCGTGCTTGGAGTTAAACCGGAAATCGACCATGCGCTCGGCGTCTTCGCGCGGAAGAGCAGCGGCATCGGGGAAAGCTTCAGCGACAAATGCCAACTCCCAGTCGATCAGCAAGTCGCGGTCGCCGAGCGTCGCCGGGCGCAGTTTCCCGCCACGCCCGTCACCGGGTTGACGTGCTCCAGCTTAAATGTCCGCATCGGCGTGCGCACCTCGGCGCGCTGACCGGTCAGCGCCGACCACGTTTCGGCGAAACGGCGGCTCTCCCCGGCGGGTCCGTTGACCCCCGGCAGCGTAATCTGCGCGTCGAAGCAGTATTCCGCCAGCGCGTCGACCGCTTCCGGCGCGACCGCCAGCGAAAGCACCGGCGGGCGCGGCGGCGTCATCAGCATGACCAGTTGAACCGCCTGATCCTGCTCGACCAGCGCGAAAAACGGCTGCTCGTAGCGCAGCGGATTGTTGCTGAATGGTCGAGAGGATGCCGAAGGTCAGGTTGTGCTCGGCTTCGTGTGACGCGAGATACGCCTCGCCCCGCGCATAAAAGGCTTCCACATCGTCAAACCGAATCACGTTCATCAGCGCAGATCCTCTTAATGCTCGCCCTACAGCAAGTACGCGCAAGCCAGCCAGCTTAGGGGCGAGGCATGCCTCGCCCTTACATAATCGACCCTAAATGAAACTTAGGATTACTCGCTGTCGCCGAATCCGCGAACGGAAATAGCCGTACATGAAGCGGTAGAACGCCAGCGTGTTGTCCGGTCGCTGGCGGTTGGCGTCCAGCTTGCGCGCCAGCCCGTTGTTTTCCAACAGGGTTCTGGCGTCCACCCGTTCGGTGATGATCAGCATCAGTTCGGGGATGCGCTGGAGGTCAATGGCGAGGTCGCGCACGAGGACGCGCCGTTCGTACAGCGCGATATCGCCCCACAGGCTTTCCATCTCCGCTTGAATCGCCGCAGCGCTGATCGAAATCTGGCTTTCGCCAGAAACGCCCGCAGCGCCGCCTTGAGCAAGCGGCTCATCTGCTGAACCTCGCGCATCATCATCGGCGCGGAGCGATCCGCCAGCGGGTGCTCGGTGACCAGCCGGTCGGTGCGCGCGCTCATCCGGCGTCCGCGCGCGAAGTAGCCGCCCATCACCCGGAAGATGTCGAGCACGCTGCGCGCCATCCCTTGCGCTTGCAGCAGCGCGTCGATTTGCTCGTCGGTTTCTTTGGCATAGACGGCGCGATGCTGATCGCTCAGCACGCCGATCACGCGGATCAAGTCGATCAGCGCGCCGCACAGCGCCCGACGCTCGTTATCGTTCAAGCCCCCGTTCAGGCTGTCGAGGTCGCTCAACAGCCCCCGGAATGCTGGGCAAATTGTTCTTGTCGATGTAGGTTAGCCCGGTGTCGTAGAAGAACTGCGCCACCGTGTGCAGCAGATAGGCGTAATCGGCGAGGTCTTCGCCGCCCATCAAGCGGCGCAGGGCATGCGTCGCTTGCAGCATTTCGCCGATACTCTCGCCCAACTCCTGCCGGAAGCGCTCAATCGCGTGGGGGGCGAAGCTGTCGCTGCACCGGCGGATGAAGCGCCGCAGCGCCTCCATTGCCGCCGTCCGCACTTCGTCGTCCCACGTCAGCGCGCGGTACATCATGATCAGCGGCGCGAGACCGGCATCGCCGCGCCGGGCTGCCGCCGACGGCACCAGCGCCGCGATCCGGATCGTGTATATTGGAGTCCTGGCGCTGAACGTGGTATTGCAAAAGCTGCATGATCAGGTCAAGCTGAATCGCCTCGATGATCAGGCGGTTGCTGAAGACCAGCGTCGTCAATTCCGACGCCACGTCGTCGATTGCCCCTGACCACTGCTGCTGCTCTAGCGCGCCGAAGTACGCCATCGCCAGCGGCAGCGGTCGCAGCCCCTTGCTGCTCAACAGCTTGAGCGCGTTCGGCACTTGGTCAGCCGGCAGCGGCGTCTCCAAGAACAGGCTGCGAACCATCGCCGCGTAGCTCAACTGCTTGTCGGTTGGGTACAGCAGCCGCCCTTGATGCAGCAGTTCGTCCGCCAGTTCTTCGTAAGCGCCCCGCGATCAGCAGGATTTGCAGCAGGCCGCGCGCGGCGGCGCTCTCCCGCCGCAGCAGCGTTTCGTCTTCCGAGAGGCTGCGCCCGATCCAGCGACAGCAGCGGATCGTTGGACTTGCCCAACGGCGACTGTGCTGCCCGCACCAGCGCCGCAATCGCCGAGCCGCTCGATCAGATCGTGCCGCCCGGTCAGGAGCGCCACCTCGACCAGCCGGATCACCAGCAGCGACCGCCACTCATCGCCGAGCATCCCGGCGACCTTGACCAGCAGATCGGGCGCGGCGGCGTCTTTGCCGCCCAACACCGCCACGAACTGCGACAGGATCGGCGGCAAGCTGCGCCAGCAGCGGCTTGATGCTGAGGAAACGCTGCCAGCGATTCGCCGGCAGCGACCCCGCCGCCAGCACAAAAACACTCTCCGCCAGCGCGCTGATTCTCGACCGCCAGCGGCAGCGCGATCTCGATCAGGCGCGGGATGATCGGCGCGATTTCGATATTGCCGCTGTTGCGGCGCATGTGCCCCAAGAAGGCGTCGAGCGTGTCGATCTGCTTGGTCTTCGCCAACTGCTCGGCGTAAGCCGAGCGCGGCTTGCTGGGTCAGTTCGACCCAATACATGCCGTTGAATCCCAGCGGATTCGAAAGCCAACGCGCCAGCGTGCGATAAACGCGATCCGCCTTGCCCGCCGCCAGCGCTTCGCTCATCTGCTGCAAAATCACCCGCTCAAGATCGGGCTGACCGCGCACCACGACGGCGAGCTTGTCGGCGTGCTCGATCTCGTCCAGCACCAGCGCGAACGCCAGCAAGTGACGCACGTAAGCCGCCCGCAGCGTATCGGTCAGCGTCGGGTCTTCGGCGAGCACTTTGGCGGTTTCGCCCGCTTCGATGGGCTGATTGTTCTGGATCGCGGTATCGATCTTGAGGCGGTAAGACGCGTAATTCAGCGCTTCTGAAAGCGTATCGCCCAAGCGGATGCGCCACGCCGCGACCGCCGTCAGCGCCGTCGTCTGCTCGACCACCAAGCCGGTGTCCAGCCGCAGTTGACTGCGGATGTAGCGCGCGTACTCGTCCTCGACTTGGACGCCCGCGACCTTCGCCTCGTCCCACAGATAAACCAGCGCGTCGGTCGGCACGGGATCGTCGGAGAAGAAGCGGATCTGCGCGTTGATGCGCGTTGAGGGCAGCGCGTGAGTCGCAAAGGTGACGCCAAACCGTGCGGGTGGCGGCAGCAGCGCCAGCAGGCCCTCGATAAACCCGATCCGCAGGTCGAGGTCGGAGGGCGCGTTCTTGACCACGATCTGCACGCCCTGAATCAGCGCCGCCAGCAGGGCTTCGATCACGTCGAGCCGGTCGTGCGTGGCGGTCATCAAGCCGAGCATCGACGTTTCTTGCTCCGCCGCGTTGGGGACATCCACTTGCGGCAGTTGCAGCACCGGGATCGTGTTGCCGACCATTTCGAAGATCGGCATCTCCGGCTCGATCAACCGGCTGAGCGCCTGCAAATTGCCGCCCAGCGCGCGCAGCACTTCCGCCGGCAGTCAAAATGATGTGCCGCATCGCCTGTCGGCGGCTGCCGACCTGCGACTGCACCATCACGAACGGGATCGTCGGCGTGCGCAGCAGTCCCCACGCCGTCAAAGTCGCCCCGGACATCGGCGGAATGCGCGCTTCTTGCAGCGCCTCGGCGACGTGATCAGGCGTCACGCCGGGCGACGATGCCAGAAGTTGCAGTTCCCCCTGCGGTTTTCCTTGATAGAATAGCTGCCCGTAGTAAAAATGCTCTAGCGCATGACTAGCGGGAGACAACACGGATAATCTTTACCTCTATGAGCACCGGAATAAGGTCGAGAAATCACGCATTTGCGTGCTGCCGATCAATCAATGGAATGGTCGGCGGATAAGTACGCTGAGAATGAGAAATTCTTGACTTATTATAAGCGGTTTACACGGTTCTGCCGATTGAGGATGTCATGACTTCAAAAAACTTCATCACGTTAGCGGCGCTGTTCGGTTTTTTGGGCGTCGCGCTCGGCGCTTTCGGGACGCACGGACTCGACCGCCTATTTCGCGGCGCATCCCGACCTTGAAAGCTCGTTCCACACCGGCACCCAGTACCAGATGTACCACGCCCTCGCGCTGATGGGCGCGGCGTGGGTGGTCGAGCGCTATCCGGGTCGCTGGGCGCGCTGGGCGGGCGTCCTGTTCGCCGTCGGGATCGTGCTGTTCTGCGGCAGCCTGTACATCTTGAGCCTGTTCGACCTGCGGATTATGGGCGCGCTCGCGCCGGTCGGCGGCGCGGCATTTCTGGCGGGCTGGGTCTGCTTAGGGGTTGCCGCGAGGCGATTAAGTCAGCTGAGCTAACGAATGGAGCAAATTCTTCACGCATTCACCATACGCGCGTGGGCGATTTCGCCTTCTTGAATGCGGCGAATCTGCTTCGGCTTCACGGTGACGACGGCAACCGTGTCGCCGTTTAGAGTAACGAACTCGACCTCGTAGCTTCGTCCATTAGCGTGCAACAGCACGACAGCGCCAATGTCTCCCGCCTTCAAGCCATGTTCCGGCATGTCGCTGGTTAGAACGACGGTTTCCAATTCCTCGATCATGCTGACCTCTTCTTCACTGGATGCGCCGTGACGAATTTCGGAACGTGCTGTCCCTGCTCGATAAACCAGATCGAGCGCACGAAGGGGTTACGTCCATCGGGCGTTTGAATATTCCCCTCGATCACATAGCGGTCGCCATCTTCAGCAAACTCGACCTCAACGACATCATGTTCAGCCGCGAGTTGAAGCAGTGCACTTCGCCATGACTTTCCATGCGTCTAGTGTAAACCCAAACCGCAGAAAGAACGCTGCTTTGCTCCGTCCAACCGGGTGAGTGAGGTCGAGGAGATAATGAACGATCTTTGCCTCGGCAACGACTGCGCTCTCAATATTCGGCAGTTTCAACCGCACAATCCCTTCTTGTGTGCAGTGGGGCTTGAGAACTGGAAACTCACTTCAACTCGAACTCGTCCGGCGGGCAGACGCGCAGCACGCCCGCCAGCTCGTAGCCGATCATGCGCGTCTCGCCGTCCAGTTGCAGCTGGATCGGTCCGTTGAACGGCGCGCGCGAGATCAGCGTGAAGGCGCGCCCCGGCGTCAAGCCGAGTTCGCCCAGATATGCCAGCTTGCTCCATGTCGTGGGTGTTGACCCGGCTGATCACCAGCGTCGCTGCCCGGCTGCGGCCTCGTTGAGCGGCGCATCGTCGGCACGCGCGGCATCCTGCCTTCCGCCGTCGGGATCGGCTCGCCGTGCGGGCAGCGGCGCGGGATAGCCCGCCATGCTTGTCCATCCGGTTGACCACCTCGTCGCTGATCACGACGCCCAGTTCGTCGGCTTGATCGTGGACTTCGTGCCAGCCGAACTGCATCACCTTGACCAGAAACACCTCGACCAGGCGGTGACGCCGGATGCTCATCAACGCTTCGCGCTCGCCAGCGGGCGTCAAGTGGACGCCGCGATACGGTTCGTGTTCGAGATAGCCCGCTTCTTTAAGCCGCTGCACCATCCGCGTTACGGCGGGTGCTGATACGCGCATCACGTCGGCTAACGCCGAGGTTGAGATAAACGGTTCGCCGTTCTGGTAGTAGGCGAGCCGGTAAGCTTCTGCCAGATATTCTTGCATCGCGGCGCTTGCACTCATCCGCATTCACCTCGTTTTACAGCCGCTCACAGCCGCAATTTTTATCATCCTTCATGATAATAATAATACCAATGCCCGAAAAAGTTAGCAAGAGTTAAATTTGGAATTTATGCGCGGTTAATCTGGGAAGCGTGAGCAGATAAGCGACCAGCGCGTCGATGTCTCCGCGCTGGCAGCTTGCCGATCAATTGGTGCGTGCCCGGCAGCTCGAACACCTGCGCGCAGCGTCGCCGCCGATCCGTCGTGGAAATAGGGCGCGCTCAGCCACAGCCAGCGCAGCGACGGCGTATCGAACGCCGTGCCGCGCCGCTCCAGCGGCGAGTTCCCGGTGCCTACGTCGTGGCTCTGCAAGTCCGTCCCCGCCGGTCCTACATGACACTGATCGCAGCCCTGCGCCGCGAAAATCTCCTTGCCGCGCGCGATCACGTCATCCGGGAACTGGTAGGGATTGGCGGGCGCTTGCAGCGTCGTCAAATACTGCGTCAGCAGGTCGAGGTCAACCGAGACGCCCGCGTGCGGGTCGCCCAGCGCGGGCGAAATTCCGGCGCGTCGATCAAGCCGGTGCCCGCTTGCAGCCAGCGAATTTTCAGTTCCACGTCCGCCAGTTCGTCCCACGTCGCCGACCAGTTGTAAGGGACGGTTTCCGGCAGGTTGTAGAGCATCGGCGTGTTGCGCGGACCATCCGGGAAGCCGCAGCCACACCCGCCCGTCGGATTGACCGTCGAAGTGGCAGGTCGCGCAGCTCAAGCCACTGCCTGCGCTCAGGCGCGGGTCGGCGGCGCTGTTGAACAACTGCGCGCCCAGCAGCAAATCGAGCGAGACCGATCAGGTTGATGATCGGCAGCACGTCGGTCACGGTCAGACGTGCCGGTGTCGATCGTCGTGATCGTGCCGTCGAGCGCGCTGTGGACGTACAAGACCGTGTTGTCGCCGTTGAGCAGCATGCCGCGCGGATTCGCGCCGACGGCGATATTGCCGCGCGCGAACCCGGTGTTCAGGTCGATCACGCGAGATGTTGTCGCTGCCCGCGTTGGCGACGTAGAGCCGCTGCGCGAAGCGGTCGAGCGCGACGGCGAACGGCATGTTGACCGGGCGGTCGGCGGTCGCCAGCGCGATCCGGCGGTTGCGCAGCACCGTGAGGTCGCGCAGGTTGACCACGTTGACGACCGGGAAAGCGGTCGTGTCGTAGGTCAGCGCCGTGTTCTGCGCGTTGAGCCGCGTCTGCGGCAGGTAAGCGATCCCGCGCGTGATGTCCGGCTCGAAGTTCTGGAACAGCGCCGTATCGCTCGCCCGTGCTCACGTCTGGACGACCCGCCGCTGCGGCAGATAGACCAGGCTGATCTCGCCGCTCCAGAAGTGCGTCACGTAGAGGAAGTCGCCCCACAGCGTCAATCCGGCGGGCGAGTCGGGCACGTCAATCGTCGCGCTGACCTGCGCGTCGGCGCAGGTCGACCACGGCGATCTGGTCGCTGCCTTCCAGCGAAACGTAAGCGGTGTCGTCGCTGTTGCGTGACGACGCCGTAGGGCATCACGCCGCCCGAGCAGATCGTGGCGACGACTTCGTGCGGTGTCAGGTTGACGACCGAGAGCGTGCCGTCGCCGTGATTGGCGACCAGCGCCCGCGTGCCGTCCGGCGTGATCGCCACCGAGCGCGGGTCTTTGCCGACCGGCATTTCGGCGATCACCCGGTCGAATGCCGGGATCAGGATCGTCATCGAGTTGTTGATCATGTTGGCGGCGACCATCGTGCGCCCGTCGCCCGCCAGCGCAATCGTGTTGCTGGTATAGGCGCGGTTGATGCGGGCGTCGGGCAGCGCGAACAGCGGCAGCGGCGTCGGCGTCGGCGTTCGGTCTGCGCGGCGATGGCTGCGCGACTGGTAGTAGCCCAGCGCCGCCAACCCGCACACGCAGCGATCAGCAGTCTAGCCCGCCAGCGCCGCCGCGCCGCAGGGTCGATATGCGCTCACGCGCTGAAATCGAGCTGGAAGCTGCCGGTTACGCTGGTTTGATGCTGAGGTCGATCTCTGCGCTGCATTCGCCTACTCCGTCGTGATCAGGCGGCCGTGCATCAGGGTGAAGGTGCGGCTTGCAATTTGCGTCGCGCCCGCAGCATCCGTCCCGATGGCGACAAAGGTCAGGGTCCGCACGTCCGTCGCCGACGAACCGCTGCGATGGCCCTCGTTTTCGAGGTTGGGGAACGCGCGGCTTTGATCAGCGGCGCGGCTGTATTGGTAGCTGACGCTGCGCCCGTAGACGCGAAGTTCGCCCTGCTCAATGATCATAGCCCGGCGTGCTCAACGTGTAAAAGGCGCTGGATGTTCGTCCAGTCTTCCGGCAGCGTGAAGCTGAAATTATAGGGCGATACCGCCGGGATGATCACGTCGGTCAGGCAGCGGATTCCAGTCGAGCGGCTCGGCATCCGGCGGCAGCACGTAGATCGAGAAGCTGCCCATCTGCCGCACCGAGCACGCTCCCTGTGAGCAGCGGCGGCGTCGATCTGCCCCGCCGAGGTCGCGCCGTCGAGCGTCACCTGCACATCCACCGTCCAGACGCCCGCCTCTCGACCGTAGACGCGCTGCCGGGATCGTAGTAGTAGCCGATCTTATTGGCGCGTCCGGTGAAGCTGTAGACGTGCCCGCTCGGTGACGTCAAGCGTCGTCGTGACCGTGGCTGCCAGCGTCGGCGCGACCTGCCCCGCAAGCGTGACCGTGTCGCCCAACCGGTGAGCACATCGCCCGGTTGGAGCGCCGGTCAGGTTGATGAACGTATCGACCGGATCGCCGTTGATAGGTCAGCAGCGGACCGCCGTCCGCCCCGCCCGCCGTCCCCGCTCCGGCGGATAGACGCGCGGCAAATCGTCGGCGGCGGTGACGACCGCCAGCGC
Organism: uncultured Chloroflexia bacterium; assembly: GCA_963848465.1. Lineage (GTDB taxonomy): Bacteria > Chloroflexota > Anaerolineae > Aggregatilineales > Phototrophicaceae > Flexifilum. Next base: position 62,267 of record CAWKDY010000016.1, read on the forward strand.
GCCGTAGATCGCCGTGTCCTGCACCCGCCTTCGCCGTATCACCCGAATCACCGCGCCGCCGAACAGGAAAATGAAATCGCCGGGACGGTCGCCGGTCGCGCCTGCGCCGATCTGCCGGTTGAGCGGGTCGTCCTCGTCCCAGTCCGAGCGGCAAGCCGCCGTCGCCGCCGTCGGCGACGAACTGGCGCACGGTCACGTTCGGGCGCACCGCGCTGATGTAGCCGTAGCTGTCGCTCTGGAGTTGCTCCGGGCACAGCCCCGCCGCCCGACTCACTGACCAGCACCAGCGGCAGTTCGCTTGTGCCGCCAATGCCCGCAGGGTTCGCCCCGCTTCGCCGATGTAATCCGGCAGTGCGTCGACCAAGGTATCGGCGTAAACGCCGGTGCCATCCTGCACCGTCAATTCCGGCGGCATACCTCCGGCGCGAACCGTCGTCGATCCACGCCACGTCGCCGCTGTGATACGGGTAATTGAGCTGCGTCTGTACCGCCGTCATCCCGGCGACCTGGGCGTACTGGCGCAGGTCGAACCACGCGGACGCAGGTCGCTGGCACGCCGGAACGCCGCGCTCGCCATGCGCGACCAGCGACGAGTTCGCGCGCAGCGATCACGCCCGCGCCGCGCAGGCTCGCCGCCCACAGGCGACCGTCCGGCGCTGCGTAGCGCGCCTCGTAGTCGATCACGTATTCGCCGGGCGTGTCGAAGACGAACGGCGCGTCGTTCGGCTGGAAATAGCCGTTGGCGTTCGCCTGTCCGCTCGACCGTCCGCTCGATCACATCGCTGCCGTCCAGCGGATAGATCCGCACCGTCACCGTCACGTCGGCGGGGACGCCCGGCGCGAGGTGCAGCCCGGGATTGATCGCGTCGCCGACTTCAAACGGCGTGCCCGGCATCACGCCCGGCGTCAGGTCGAGCAGCTCGGCGGCGAGCACGCTGTAAGTGCCGCCGCCGCCGTAGTGGTTGCCCCACACGTCATTCAAGCTGCCGCGTCAGCGTTGATCGGTGTAGTCGCCGTACTGGTCGAACGTGTACGCGCGTTAAACGTCGGGTTGAGCGTCGTCAGCCGGTAAATCGTCCACCGGCGACTCGCGTCGCCGAACAGCGCGCGCTCGTCCTGCGCCGCCGTCGAAAGCTGGTTCTGGACGATCAGCGGCAGGCTGCCGAGATTGTCGGTCGTGCCGTCCGGCTTGATGACGCTCACTTGCAGCGATCCGCCGGGCAGCGCAAACGGGATCAGCGGCGCGCTGGTCGCGTCATAGCGATTGGTCATCACGTCCGGCAGATAGGGTTCCAGCGGATAAGCGATCGGCTCACCGGTTCCGGCGTCGAAGGGCGGCAGGATGTAGGTCGGGCTGTTGAAGCGCACCCGGTTGGAGAGCGCGCAAGACTGCCCTGATCTTCGTCGGGCAGCACCCCGCGACTGCCGTCGCTCGGATCGTCGTAGAACAGCGCCAGCGGCAGGCGCGCGTCGTGCACGCCGCCCACGCTGACCACCAGCGGCAAGCGCGACGCGGTCCGCTGCTCCACGCCACCCGCTCGCCGTCGACGTCTGCGTAGAGCCGTGAAGAAGGGGACGTACAACCCGGCGGCAGATCGTCGCGGCAGCGTCGCCGAAAAGTCGAGCAGGAAGCGCGTATCGCCCGCTTCATGGATCAAATCGGACGGGCGCGCGGCCACTTCGCCGAGCGCAACGCTGCTGTTCAGGTTGTCGATGGGCATTCCGCTTGGCGTGAGGATGCTTGACCAGCCGTTATTGCTCCCCGCGCCGCCGACAGCGATCACGTCGCCGCCGACGCTCCGGGCAATGGGCTGTAAGCTGAACGCGCCGATGATCGCGGCGTCGTCCGGCAGTTCCGCCTGAAGCGTGACGTCGAGCTGCACCTGCCACCATCCCGCCCGCTGCCAGTTCCAGCGAACGGTTCGCCCGACCGCCGACCAGCTCGCCAGTTCGCCCCCGGCAGTCAGGAACTGACCGCTGAGCGTAAACTGCTCGGTGCTCGGCGTCGCGCCGTAGAAGATCGCGCCCGGTCCACCCGGCAGCGACCCGGTCATGCCCGACAGGTCGGCGGGCGCGAGAACGGATGACGGGCTGATCCAGAAGGGCGTGTTGCCGGGTCCGTACAACTCGGCGCTAAACTTGCCTGTGCTACCGGCGCGCGCCGAGACGGTCGCGCCGGTGTAGAGGTTGCGGATGTAAACAGTCGCATTGGCGAAAACCGCGCCCTCTTCCCCGTTGATCGTCACCATGCCGTTGGCGTTGGCGGAAGAAACGCTGATCCGCGCCAACACGGGTGGATCGCCGGGCTGCGGCGCGCCGCTCGACTGCGCCGCCGTTGACTGCTGCCGCCCGCCAACCACACCTAAAGCCAACAAGACGATCAAAAAGAGACGCCGCAAGGTCTTTGCTCCGGTGCTTATCTATTACTTGGAGTATAGAAAGCGTAGCCGCATATTGTCAATTTAGATCGTATAGGAAATTACGGTAGATCGGGGGAGCCTGATGGGGTCGTCAAACCTTGCTGCCGATTAGACTGACGTCAAACTCTTTTCGCCCGGCGTTCGTGCGTTGGTGAGGTCTGTAGGGGCGGGTTTGAAACCCGCCACTACCTTTGCACCTTACTTTTCCATGCAAACCGAAGGTCAGTCTGCGCCTTTGTGTTGAAGTTATTGCACTTAGGGCGTGAAGTCCAGCCGCGCGACCAACTCGTCGAGCGCCACCAGCAGCCGATCCGGCGTGCCGTTGTTCAGCAGCGTGTAATCCGCCAGCGCAATCGGTCCACCTTTTTCGAGGTTCTCGATCTCCTGATAATCGCGCCGTTGGGCTTCTTCCGCCGTCAGCGGGCGTTCTGGGCGGTCGGCGAGCCGAGCGTAGCGCAGCCTCCGCTCGCTGACGATAGCGACCACGAACAGGTCGCCGCCGAGTTCGCTGCGCAGCGTTTTGTATTCACTCCAACTGTACAGCCCGTCGATGATGATGCAGTTCTGCCGTTCCAACGCCTGTTTCAGGATCGGCAGCGCGCGCTGGGCAATCGCGTCCATGCCCTCATTGGCGCGAAATTCCTCGCGCACGATCCGCTCGTGCTCCGGCGTTAGCACCCATCCGCGCCGCGCCACTTCGTCGACGACGATGCTGCCGAAGCGATATTGAAAGTAACCCTTCGCTTCGAGATGTCGCGCGCACAGCGATTTTCCAGCGCCCGGCATCCCCACCAACGCGAGCGCGCGGGGTGCGGTCTTTATCATACTTTCCACAGATTCCAAACCTTTGTGATGGCTTCGCCAAAATCGTGTCGAATTATACGTGAAAGGCGGGGCGAGCGCGAGACGAACCATGTATAATTGAGATTATGATGAACATGGTGAATCCCTACCACGCCAGCTACGCCGACGATCAAGCGGCGGCATCCGCGCCCTTTGCCGGACGCCAAGATGCCTTCGCCCGGCTCTACGCCCGCCTGTTCGACCCGGCGTCCACCAGCGCGATCTTGTTCATCGGCAGGCGGCACAGCGGCAAAACCGTGCTCCTGCACAATGCTGCTGCCGTCTTCAAGGAGTCGGCGCTCGGCGTCCACGTCCCGCTGCGACAAACCGCCCTAGACAAAGAAAGCGTGTGGCTGCTGGCGCTGGCGCAGACCATCACCGCCGAACTCGTCCGGCAGGGCTACACCGTCAGCCGCCTCTCGCAGCTTGAGTCGCCCGGTGACGACATGCGCCACTGGCTCGAAGTGACGTTTCTGCCGCAGATCCTCGGCGCGGTGCGGCGCAAACTGCTGATCATGCTCGACGACGTGGATCAACTGCTGCTGGCGCTGCGCGATGGACGGCTGCCCGCCGACACCTTCACCTACTTGCTCAGCTTGAGCCAGAAAACGACGCCGCTCTACTTCGCCGCCACCATCACGATGGAGTTCGAGGACGACCTCGACGACCTCGCGCCGCTGATCGTCCCCGGTGATGTGCTCCGTCTGCCCAATCTCGCGCCCGACGAGACTAAATGGCTGCTGCAAGCGCCAGTGCAGGGACTCTATGCCGTCCCCGACGAGTGCACGCTCGCCGTGCAGCGAGCAGTCGGCGGCGCGCCCGGTTTGGTGCAGCATTTCGGCTACCAGTTCTTCAAACGTTGGGAAGCCACCCCCGAACTGAACGTCTTCACGCTCGAAGACGTCAAAGCGGTTACGCCATCGGTCTATCTCTACAACGAGGCGGATTACCGCGACCGTTGGGAGCGGCTGACCGATAACGAGCGCACCGTGCTGACCGCCATCAGCAGGCGGCTGTATGACGACCCGTTAGGGCGCATCGACGCGGCGACGCTGCAAGCGTGGCTGGTCGATACCGATTTCCCGCTCGACCTCACCGCCATCAACGCGACGCTCCGCAGTCTGGAATACGGTGAAATCCTTCAGCCCACGCCCACCGGTATCGCCCTGACCGCCGACCTGATGCAGTCGTGGCTGCTCGAAAATGCCCGCTTAGGGGTCACGCTCTCCCGCGCGCCCGCGCCGATCATCGTCCGCCAACCGGTACGTCAGATCGGGCAGCCGGAGACCGCACCGGATCAGCCAGCGCCGCGTCGCGGCAGCCAAGCTGGATCACGCCGCGCCTGCTGCGGACGCTGACGATCATCTTCATCCTGCTGGTGATCGCTAATGTGCTCGCCTACGTCTGGGTCAACAGCGGATCGCCCGCCGCCGATGCTCCGGCGAACGCCGCGCCGACTGTCTCACTGGTCACCCCACCAGCGCTAACCACTCAACCCTGAACTTCACAAATTCCGCCAGCAGCAGCATAAAAAGCGATGCTAGACGACCTTCGCGGTTGCGACCCCTTCAGTGGGTCGCGGTTTTGGGTAGCGACGGGTTTAAACCCGTCGCGGCACTCGTTCGCCATCGTAGGAAGAACCAGCCATGAATGCCGACGCTTTTCGCCATCTCTACGACTACCACTTCACGATCAACCGCAAAATCTGGGATCAATGCATCGTACCCCTGCCCGACGAGCTATTCACCCGCGAGGCGACCTACTCGATGGGATCGGTGCGTAATCAGGTAGTTCACCTGCTCAACATTGACGAGCGCTGGTTCAGCGGCTTGCGCGGCGCGCCGCTGCCCGACTTTATCGACCCGACGACCTACCCGACCAAGCCGCTCATTCGCGCCAAATGGGATCAGGTCGAAGCCGACATGCGCGCCTATCTCGCCGATTTGCGCGATGACCAACTGATGGATCATCCCTTCGGCGATTCGCTGCAACGCTGGCAGGTCTTGATCCACGTCGCCAATCACGGCACTGATCACCGCGCCCAGTTGCTCGCGCTGCTCAACAGCCTCGGTGTCGAGACCTTCCCGCAGGATTACTTCTTTTTCATGATTGGGAAAATGTAATCAAGGGGAATAATGGTTAAGGAAATTGAGGGGAGTTTTACCGTAGGGGCAGGACTAAGTCCTGCCCCTACACGAGAAAACCGGGATGCGAAGCCGGCTTATCCATCATTCACGATAACTAACCGCAGAACAGTATCTAAGCCCGCTAACCTCACCCTTCAGGATCGACCGCGCATTCCCCGGCGCTGATCGCGCAAGTGGCGACCAAGTTCCCGGCATTCCAAACTTCAAACGACGCCCCCGGCTGATTGCTGATCCAGAAACGGCTGCGCGTCCCGGCGGCGAACCACGCTTCACGCCCGGCGCAGTAATCCGGCGTCTCGACTTCGCCCCGGTTGTTACGCCAGATCAAGAAACAGGTTTGCGGCAGCACCGTGCTCAGGCGCGGCGTTTCCCACTGGTCGGCGGTGAACGAGACCGCACCATAAGCATCGTAGCGCACGAAGGTCATATAGCGAATGCTGAGCGTGTGGGTCGAGCGGTTGATCAGCACCAGCTTATCGGCGTCATAGCGCAGCAGGATCGGCGTCGTACCCGGCTGAGTCGCGCTGTCAGGAGCGGCTATCGCTTCAGTCACCGCTGGCGTCGCCGCCGCTGATAGCGGCGTCGGCGAGGGAGCGGTCGTCGGCAGCAGGTCGGTAACCGTCGCGGCGAGTGTTGGCGCAGCCGTGCGCGTCGCACTTGGCGTGAACGTCGCCGTCGCACTCGACGTGGCTGACGACAGCGCCGCCGCGCTGATCGCCGTTGCGCTCCTGACGGTGGTCGGTTCCTCAGTCTGCGCGCTCAGCGCAACGACCGCCGTCGGCGTGACGTCTCCAGCGCTCGAACCACTGCGCAGCAGTTGCCAGCCGCCCAAGCCGCCCGCCAGCAGCAAAATCAGCGCGATCCCGACGTAAAGCCCCCGCCGCTGATGTCCGTCCGCGCTGCCGTCGAGTCGGCGGCGCGCTTCCGCGATCCGCTGGCGTGACTGCGCGACCTGCTCGTCAGGGAACAGCAGCGTGGCGGGGCGTTCCGCTTCGGTCGGCGCCAGTATCGGCGACACCTCCAGCGACGCAGGTTGAGGCGACTCTGCCAGCGCGCGCTCCAGCGCCCGGATCAGCTCTTCGCCGCTTTGAAAGCGTTTGCTCGGCTCCTTTTCCAGCGCCTTGAGCACGACCTGTTCGATTGCGGGAGACAGTGCCGGGTTGACGCTGCGCGGCGAGGGCGGCGTATCGCTCAAATGCATCAGCGCTACGCTCATCGCCGAGGGATCGTCGAACGGCACTCTGCCCGTCAACATCTGGAACAGCACCACCCCCAGCGAGTAGAGGTCGCTCTGGGCAACGGCATTCGCCGACGAGATCGCCTGCTCCGGCGCGATGTAATAGGCGCTGCCAAAGGTGTTGCCTAAGGTTCCTTCAGGAACACTCAACGCCAAGCCGAAATCGGTCAGCACCGCCCGGTGATCGAGCGTGACCATGATATTCGACGGCTTGATGTCGCGGTGGATCACCCCGACTTCGTGCGCGTAGTCGAGCGCGCTGCCGATATCGTGGATCACCTGAAAGACTTCGTCGTGCGGCAGCAGCGTCCCGTTGACGTTGTGCTCCTTGAGGATTTGCCCCAGATCGCGCCCCTCGATGAAGACCATCGCCATGTAATAGCGCACGCCGACTTCGCCGAACTGGTAAACCCCGACGATATTCGGGTGATTCAAGTGGGCAATCGCCCGCGCTTCCCGCTGGAAACGCACCCGGTACTCGTCTTCATCACCCTTCGCCAGCAGATTCGCGTCGATCACCTTGACGGCGGCGTAACGCTGGAGCTTCGGATCGTACCCTCGGTAAACGTGCGCCATCCCACCGCGTCCGAGCAAGTCGTCGATACGATAGTCGCCGAGTTGTTGACCGATGAGGGGATCGGAGAAAACCATCAGACCGTTCTTCCTAACGTGCAGCACCTATGTATGGGAAATTATATCCCTCAGACCGGGTTTTACACTTTATCGTTTTTCACGACTTGAACAGAGTTGCGCTATACTTGTGCCGCAAGTACGCGCATGACCGATGAGGAGTAAAGTTGACACCTCCGCCCGACATTCCCGAAAAGGAAATCCGTAAACGGTGCGCCGGTCTGCTCAACGCCGCCGCTGAAGAAGCGCGTCGCCTAGGGCACAACTATATCGGCACGGAGCACATCTTCATCGGCGCGACCAAGATCGAAAACGGCGCGACCGCCGAACTGCTGCGCCGCGCCGGGTTGAATCCGCGGCAAGTCCGCAACGAGATCCGCCGCGAGATCGGCACCGGCGAGGGCAGCATCAGCGACATCCTGCCGCTGACTCCCCGCGCCGAAATGGTGCTCTCGCTGGCGATCTTCATGGCAGACCGTGAGGAGTCCGACGAGGTTGAGGAAGCTCACATCCTGCTGGCGCTGCTGCAAGAGGGCGAAGGCGTTCCCATCCGCAAGCTGATCGAACTCGGCTTCAACGTGAACTTGTGGCTGCAACGCCTGCTCAACGAAGCCTACGAGCAGGATCTCGCCAACCCGGACGAGAACGACCTGTTCCACCTCTCTGACCTTGACGACTTCATGAACGACGATGCCTTCATGCAATCGTCGGTCGAACTCGACTCGCAAACCGATGGGCGCAACCCGACGCCCCTGCTCGACAAATACGGGCGCGACCTGACCGCCCAAGCCGCGAATGGCAAGCTCGGTCCCGCCATTGCCCGCGAAAACGAAATTCGCGCCGTCGCCCGCACGCTGGCACGCAGCAAGAAGAACAACCCGCTCCTGCTCGGCGATGCGGGTGTCGGCAAGACGGCGGTGGTCGAGGGCTTGGCTTATGCCATCTTCGACGGCACCGCGCCCGAATCGCTCCGCAACCGCCGCATCGTCCAGATCGAGGTCGGCACGCTGGTCGCTGGCACCAGCCTGCGCGGTCAGTTCGAGGAACGGCTGATCGGCATCGTTGACGAAGCGGCGCGTGCCGGAAACGTGATCCTGTTCATCGACGAGATCCACACCATCGTCGGCGCGGGCGACACGATTGACAGCAACCTCGACGCCGCCAACATCCTCAAACCCGCGTTGGCGCGCGGCGAGATCGTCTGCATCGGCGCGACAACTCACGAGGAATACCGCCGCGCCATCGCCCAAGACCCGGCGCTCGACCGCCGCTTCCGCCCCATCGACATCGAAGAACCGAGCGAAGTCGATGCGCTGGCGATTGTGGCGTCGCAGCGCGAGCGGCTCGAACTGCATCACGGCGTGACCATCTGCCCGGAGACGCTCGAAGCCTCGGTGCGCCTCTCGGTGCGCTATCTGCCGGATCGCCGCCTGCCCGACAAAGCGCTCGACCTGCTCGACGAAGCCTGCGCCCGCGTGACCATCCGCACGACTTCGCCCGACGACGACGCTGAACTCACCCAAGAAGTCCGCGTCGAGAATATCTCCGCCGTCCTCTCGGAATGGACGGGCATTCCCGTCAGCGACCTGACCTCCGACGAGAAGCGCCGCCTCGCCGACCTAAGATCGTCGCTGCGCGACCGCGTCATCGGGCAAGACGAAGCGGTCGACGTGATCACCGCCGCCATCAAGACGGCGCGCGCCGGTCTGCGCGACCCCAATCGTCCGGTCGGCGTCTTCCTGTTCTTGGGACCGTCCGGCGTCGGCAAAACCGAACTCGCGCGCGCGCTAGCGAACTTCCTGTTCGGCAGCGATGACGCCATTCTCCGGCTCGATATGTCCGAGTTCCACGACTCGCACACCGTCGCCCGCTTGATCGGCGCGCCGCCCGGCTACAAGGATACGCAGCGCGGCGGTCAGTTGACCGACAGCCTGCGCCGCCATCCCTACAGCGTCGTCCTGCTCGATGAAGTCGAGAAAGCCGCGCCGGAAGTCTTCGACATCTTCTTGCAGGTCTTCGACGAAGGGCGCTTGAGTGACGCGCACGGCGCGAAAGTCGATGCCCGCCACGCCGTTTTCATCATGACCAGCAATATCGGCACCGAGGAAAGCGCGCGCCCCGCGCTCGGCTTTCATGGCGGCGGGCACGAACCCGATTACGCCGCCCACTTGAGCCAGTTCTTCCGCCCGGAGTTCCTGAACCGGATCGATGAAGTCGTCACCTTCCGCCCACTCGCGTCCGACACGCTGAGCAAGATTCTCGACTTGCAGCTCACTGAACTGTTCGCGCGCCTCGACGAACAGAAACTGAAGCTCATCCTCACCGACGAAGCCCGCGCCTTGATTCTGCAAAAAGGCTTTGACCCGATCAACGGTGCCCGCCCGCTCCACCGGGCGATTGAACGCCTGCTCACCCGCCCGCTGAGCGCCAAAATCGTCGAGGATGCCTTCGTCCCCGGCGACACCATCACCGCCGCCATCGAAGAAGATCACCTGCACTTCTTGACCGCGCAGGTTGGCGCGTGAGTGATGCGCGTGATCCCGGTGAAGGCGTCAGCGGATTTGGCACGGCGTCATCGTTTGGCAGCTTAGACGGATGGTCACTGGCAGAAGCGGACGAATATCTGAGCAAACACCCGGAACTGCAACGTCGATCAATGTCAGCAGGCGATTATCATCGTTATCAATTTCAGGACAGCTCGGAATTAATCATCCGTCCTAATGGTCAAGTCATCCGCCTGCCATATCGGAGATATACTGATGGCGGAAAGCGATTGCGCGGTTTTCGCCTCAACGTTGTGACGGGCGAAATATTCCCATCGGACGAATGGCATAAGTTTCCACGAGATGAACAGGAATGGGTGGTGATCCATGACGACACAAACTGAACTCACAATTCAAGCACTCGACTTAGGTCAAGGTGCTTGGTTGATCAGCCGTCTGGACGTGAATTATGGGCAGCAGACGCTCACCATTGAAGCTGACTATGAAGACAAGCCGTTCCGTCTGATCTTCAAAGCCTTTTCTATTGTTTCGTGGCAAACTTTCGACGATGAATACGATCCCGGAACGGTGAACGTCGACGTGATCGGCTTCGATTTACTGGAACAACATCAGCGCAAATCGGCGGTACTGCATACAGACGTTTTCGAGATCATCGTAAGCTATGGTGAATTGGAAATCGAGAAAGCGTGGTAGGTTGTCTTGATCCCTGAAGTGCCCCAGACTGGTCGGCTACCCGTCGACCTCACCCCTGAGAAGCAGAAGCAAACGCTCCGGCGTCCTCACCCGCTTGACCCGCGCGATCCGTTTGCCAACGATCCAAACGCCGAGGTGCGCACGCTCGGTCGGCTGTCGCTGCGGCGCAGCGACATCAACGACTCGTTCGCGCTCGGCGACCTGTGCGCGCGCTTGACGCTGCCCGACGATGGACGCCTGCGAGTGTTCTACGCCGGAAAAACGCTGATCGCCTACCGGCGCGCCCTCGAAAATGCGGGCAACAACTTCGACCGCAGCCGCGCCCAGCGCGCTTGCACCGAATTCGTCGCGTGGCTGATCACCGCCGCCCGTGCTAATCCGACCCGGCGCAATCTCTCGGTCGCGCTCTGGGCGATTGCCGACGAGAACGGCGACGTGAACGCCGAAACCATCACCGACCTGACCGAGCGTTATCGTCAAGGCGACCGCCGCACCGACGACTTCACCGTCGCCTATGGCGATACGGCTTACAACGACAGTATCTTCCAGAGCGAAACGGCAGTGACCGATTTCGGTGGTTCGGGGCAGACCCCACTGCCCAGCGGCGAGCAGGAATTTCTCAGCGAAACCCGGCTTGAGAATAACCCGCTGGCGACCGAGCACGAACCCCCATCCTTCGAACCGACTTATAAATCGGTGGCGTCCGTCGCCACTTTGCAGCCGGAGGAGCGCCGCAGCGCCGACGACGAATTCAGGGTCGGCGATCGCATCGAGGGGCGCTACGAGATCGCCGACGTGCGGCGCGGCGGTATGGGCGTCGTCTACCTGTGCTACGACCACGAACAGCGCGAGCCGGTCGCCCTCAAGAGCTTCCAGAGCCGCTTTCTCAACAATGAACGCGCCGTCGCTCGCTTCGTCCAAGAGGCGGTTACGTGGATTCGCCTCGAAAAGCATCGCTACATCGTGCAAGCGCGGCTGGTGCAGAATATCGGCGGACGCCCCTACATCATCCTCGAGCACATCAGCGGACCGGAAGGCTTAGAACCGGATCTCCGTAGTTGGATCGAGCACAAGCGCATCACCCTGCCGCTCGCCATCGAGTTCGGGCTGCACATCAGCTTGGGGATGCAGCACGCGAACTCGCCGCGTCCCCGGCTTGGTTCACCGCGACCTCAAGCCCGCCAATATCCTCGTCACCCACGACGGCATCGCCAAAGTGACCGATTTCGGCTTGGTGCGCTCGCTCGACGTGCAGGAAGCGCTGATCGACGTGGAAGTCGAGAGCGATCCGAACGAGCGCCTGACCCGCGTCGGCGCGATCCTCGGCACCGCCCCCTACATGTCGCCGGAGCAGTGTCGCTCGGCGGACGTGGATGTGCGTTCCGACATCTACGCTTTTGGCTGCCTGCTCTACGAGATGCTGACCGGGCAGCACGTCTTTCAGGTGCGCAAGTTCGAGGCGTGGATCAGCGCCCACCTCAACGAGCAGCCGACCTTCAGCGCCATCGATGCCGCCGCCCTCCCGGCTGACCTGCGCGATCTCACGCTGCGCTGCTTGGCGAAGCAGCCGGACGACCGCCCTGCCTCGTGGGGCGAGATCGCCGACGCGCTCGCCGTGATCTACGCGGACGTAACCGGCGCACCGCCGATCCTCGAAATCACCGGACCGGCGCTCGAAGCCCGCGAGCTGATGGATAAGGGCTACTCGCTGACCGAACTCGGTCGCTTTGGCGAAGCCGTCGAAGCTTACGACCGCGCCATCCGCCTCCAGCCGGATTACGCATGGGCGTGGGCGCGCAAAGGGCGCACGCTGCGCTTGCTCGACCATTTCGAAGAAGCCCGCGAATGCTACGACGAAGCGCTGCGCATCCAGCCGCGCTATGCGTGGGCGTGGAAGGGGCGCGGCATGGTGCTCGAACGAGCTCGGCAGAATCGACGACGCGCTCGAATGCTACACGACCGCCGCCGACATCGACCCCAACGACGTCTGGAACTGGTACAACCAAGCCGATGCGTTCCACAATCTCGGTCACGAAGCCGAAGCCATCAGCGCGCTGCAAAAAGCGCTCGCGGTTGACCCCGCGCATCCCAATAGCTGGGCGAAACTGGGGCAAATCTACCGCGTGCAGGGCGACACCGTACAGGCGCTCCACGCTTACGAGCAGGCGCTCCGGCTCGACCCGGAATACTCGTGGGCACACAACGGTTACGGCTTGGTGCTCAAGTCGATTGGCAATTTCAAGGATGCGCTGATCTCGTTCAAGCGAGCGGCGCGCCACCAACCCGGCGAGGTCTGGCACTGGTACAACGTCACCGAAATGCTGGTCGAGCTGCGCCAGTATGAAGAAGCGCTTCAACCGGCGAAGCAAGCCGTCCTCGTCGATCTCAATCACGCCTTTAGCTGGGCGAAACTCGGTCAGGTCTTGCGCTATCTGCATCGTTACGAGGAAGCGCTCGACGCCTATGATCACGCCGTCAAGCTTCAACCCAACTACGCTTGGGCGATCAACGGCAAGGGGATCGTGCTGGAACAGTTGGAACGCTACGAAGAAGCGCTCACATGCTACCAGAAAGCGGCGGATGTCGCCGGGGCGGATGTCTGGCACTGGTACAATCTCGGCAATGTGCTGGCGCTGCTCAATCGCTACGACGACGCGCTGGCGGCGCTCCAACAAGCGATCAACTCGTCGCCCAATCACGCCCGCAGTTGGGCGCGGCGCGGCAACGTCCTGCGCCAGTTGAAGCGCTATGACGAGGCGCTGGTTGCCTACGAGCGCGCCACTCAAATCGAGCCGGGCTATGCTTGGGCGTGGAACGAGCAGGGGATCACGCTCGAAACGCTCGAACGCTTCGACGAGGCGCTGCAAGCCTACCGCCGCGCCAGCGACGCCGCGCCCGATGAAGCCTCCTACATTTTCGGGCAGGCGGATATTCTGATCACGCTGCACGATCACGAGCAGGCGCTCGCGCTGCTCGAACGCTCGCTCAAGCTGGATAATCGCAGCGCGCGCACGTGGGCGAAGATGGGGCAGGTCTTGCGTCGCCTCGACCGCAGCGCCGACGCGCTGCGCGCCTACACCCGCGCCGTCGAGCTCGACCCGCATTACGCGTGGGCGTGGAACGGACGCGGGCTGACGCTCTCCGCCTTTAATCGCTACGACGAGGCGCTCGACTGCTTCCGCCGCGCGATGGAGATCGACCCGGACGACGTCTGGTACTGGTACAATCAGGGCGACGCGCTGGTCGCGCTCGGTCACTTCCGCGCTGCCACCGAAGTGCTCGAACGCGCCGTCAAACTCAACCCAAATCATGCCGAAAGTTGGGCGAAGCTCGGTCAAGCCTACCGCCGCACCGAGCGCCACAACGAAGCGCTCGGCGCTTACGACAAAGCGCTGGCGCTCAACCCGCGCTATGCGTGGGCGTGGAACGGGCGCGGGCTGGCGCACGAGGCGCTCGGACGCCGCGAGGAGGCGCACGCTTGCTATGAGCGCGCGCTCCAAGAAGACGGCGGCGTGATCTGGTACTACACCAACATGGTTGACCTGCTGCTCGACATGGGGCGCAAGATCGACGCACTCGACGTGATCGACCGCGCGATTCGCGCGCTGCCCAACAATCCGACCGCATGGGCGCGGCGCGGTCAGGTGCTGCGCCGCTTGAACCGTTACGATCAGGCAGTCGAAAGCTACGATCGCGCCATCGAGCTGGATCCGAGCTATGCTTGGGCGTGGAATGGGCGCGGGCTGGCTTACGCGGCGCTCAACCGCTGGAGCGACGCGCTCGACAACTATGATGAGGCGATCAAGCTCAACGCCGACGACGTTTGGTTCTGGCACAACTACGGCGAAGCGCTGATGATGATGGGCGTTTACGACCGGGCAATCGAAATGTTTGAGCGGGCGCTCGCGCTCGACCCGTCCCACGAACCCACGCGGCGCAAACTCCAACAAGCGCGCGACCGGCTAAAAACCGAGGAGTAACCGACAGCCGCTATGGATAGAGAAATCTCGATCACCCATATGAGCGGACCGAACGACGGCAAAACGCTGCGCTTCGAGCAGCCGGAAGTCGGCGACGAATTGATCATCAATATCGGGCGGCGCGATGGCTGCGACATCCACCTGCCCAACGATAATCAGGTCTCGCGCTTGCACGCCCGCCTCGGCTGCATCGTTTCGCCGGTCACCGCCAGCGACTCTGTGACCGAACCTTACGTCCTCTCGTTCTGGCTGGAAGACATGCGCAGCCGCAACGGAACCTTTCTGGAACGCGAGAAAGAACCCCTGCGCGGGCGCGTCAGCCTGCGACCGGGCACGCTCTTTCGCATCGGGCGAACGTGGCTCCGCCTCGACGTGCCGCTCTCGATATAAAAGAAGTGCTGAGTGCTGAGTACCCAGTGCTGAGTAAAGGCAAGGACTGAGGGTCGAGGACTGAGGACTGAGCAAGAACAAAAACCCTGCTCGTCGATGAGTGAACCCGCGCGTTTTCCGCCTCAGCGCGGTTATTTGTGCTCCCCTCGCCTCACGGAGAGGGGTCGGGGGTGAGGTCGTAGTTTTTCCTCAGTCCTCGAACCTCAGTCCCATACATTTAGCCCTTCTAAGCTATAATAAACCTACTTAACCCGCTAAAATCGAGTCCCGCGATGCCTGTTTCGCGCAACATCCGCCTGCTGAAGTGGTTCAACTTCTGGGCGGAATTCCGCCCCTACGGACCGATTGCGATCCTCTATTACACGCAGGTTTCCGGCTCGTATGCGCTGGGCATGAGCGTCTTTTCGGCGGCGATGCTGGCGCAATCCCTGTTCGAACTGCCGACCGGCGTCTTCTCCGACCTGATCGGGCGCAAATACACGGTCGTCTGCGGTGCGGTCGCCGGAGTCTTCGCGCTGACCTTCTACGCGGCGGGCGGGACTTACGTCGCGCTGCTGCTCGGCGCGGTCTGCGAGGGCTTAGGGCGAGCCTTCTACAGCGGCAACAACGAAGCGCTGCTCTACGACACGCTCGGCGAAATGGATCAGCGCGGCGAGTACAAGGAATACTTGGGCAAAATCTCGTCGATGTTCCAGTTCGCGCTGGCGATTTCGGCGCTCGTCGGCAGCGTCCTCGCCGCGATCTCGTTTCAGACGGTCATGTGGGTCTCGGTCATCCCGATGGCGCTGGCGCTGCTGGTCAGCCTGCGCTTGATCGAGCCGCGCGCCTACGCCGCCAGCCCGATCAACGTCTACGCCCACCTCTCGACCGCGCTCAGGAATTTCGCCCGCAATCCTCGCCTGCGACTGCTCAGCGTCGCCGGAATCCTCAGTTACGCGATTGGCGAGGCGTCATGGCTCTTTCGTTCCGCTTTTATCGCCCTACTGTGGCCCGTCTGGGCAATCGGCATCGCCCAAATGATCGGCAACCTGACGGCAGCAGTGAGTTACTATTTCGCCGGACGGCTGATCCGGCGCTTCGGCGAGTTTCGCCTGCTGGTCGGCGGCATGTCGATCAGCGAGGTGGTCAATCTGGTCGGGCTGCTCGTGCCGACCGTGCTTTCTCCGGCGTTGATGGCGTCGAACTCGATCTTCTACGGCGTCAATCAGGTCGCCAAAGACAACCTGATCCAGCAGGAGTTCAGCGACGAGCAGCGCGCCACGATGGGATCGCTCAACAGCTTGGCGGGCAGCTTCGTGTTCGCGCTGCTCTCGTTCCTGCTCGGCGCGCTGGCGGACAGCATCGGCGTGATCCCGGCGCTGGTGATCGCTGCGCTGCTCTCGCTGGTGCCGATGTTGCTCTACTGGCGTGTCCTGCGCCCGCGCCCCGCTGATCAACCGGCAGTCAGTTCCTTGTAGTCCACAGCATTAGCCCACAGCGCGAAAGCGCAAACGGCGTTATCCTTTGCCTCGTGATTTCGTACTTAGAAGCGAAGCACTTAAAAAAGGGATTTATGATGCCGACCGGCAGTTTCACAACCAGCGACGGACTGACCATTTACACCGAGCAGGCGCTCCCGTCGGGCGACCCGAAAGCGCTCGTGCTCTTGGTGCATGGCTACGGTGAACACTGCGGACGCTACCAGCACGTGATCGCGCGGTTGGTCGCCAACGATTACGCCGTCTTCACGCTCGATCATCGCGGGCACGGCAAAAGCGAAGGGCTGCGCGCCTACTGCGATACGATGGATCAGTTCCTTGACGATCTGAAGCTCTACTTCGACCAGATGAAAGCCCAGTTCCCCCACCACCGGCGGATTCTGCTGGGTCACAGCATGGGCGCGCTGATCAGCCTCGCCTTCACCCAGCGCTATCAGGACGAGATCGACGCCTTGATCATCTCCGGCGCGCCGGTGCTCGCCGACGCCAACGTCCCGGCGCTGCTGATCCTGATCGGCAAAGTCTTGAACCGGATCGCACCCAAGCTGCACCTGCTCGACACCGGCAAAGCAGGCATCCTCTCGACCGATCCTGAGGTTGATCTCCGCTGGGCGGACGATCCACTGACCAACAAAAAGCCAATGCGCGTCCGGCTCGGCATCGAGATCAACGATACCGCGCGCCGCGTGCGCGAGCACCTCCACGACCTGCACCTGCCCATGCTGATCATGTGCGGCGTGGATGACAAGCTGGTCAGCCCGGCGGGCAGCCAGCTCGTTTACGAACAGATCGCGTCAACCAACAAGATGCTCAAGCGTTACGCCGGGATGCGCCACGAGATCCTGAACGAGATCGATAAGGAAATCGTGCTGACCGACCTCGTCGATTGGCTGAACGCACATACGAATCCGTAAGTCTTTCCAACCATTTCAAAAGTAGGACTAATGAGCCTTGGACTCGCGCGTCAGGGTGCAGCATTGCCCGGACAAAGCCTGTCCCTAAACAAAGCGAGGAGTGATTATGGATATGGGTCCTGAGGGTGGCTGCTTTGAAGTGATCTCGCGCCTATTGTTCGGCGTCGTCATGATGATCGGCATGTTGATCGTGCTGCTAACCTAATCTACGAGTCCATTAGGGTTGACAGCGGGTCGCAGCTAGCATACGCTGTACGAGGCATTTCGAAAGGGCGACGCTCAGCAATCACTGATGGCTGGTCGCCCTTTATGCGTTAGGAGCACAAGCTTGCGTAAATGGGTAGGGTTTTGGGCACTTGGCTTGATCTGGGGATCCTCTTTTTTGCTGATTCGCGTCGGCGTCGAGGAGCTTAGCCCGTTTCAGGTCGTCTTCATTCGCACCGGCATCGCCGCGCTCGGCTTGAACGTGCTGCTGCTCCTGCGCGGCAAACATTTGCCCTTCAACTTTCGCGCGCTGCTGCCGCTGATCATCATCGGCATCGGCAACACGACCATCCCCTTCTCGCTGATCACGTGGGGCGAAACCAGCATCACCAGCGGCTTAGCGGCGATGCTCCAGTCAACCGCCTCGTTGTTCACGCTGGTGCTGGCGCATTTCTTCTTCGCCGATGAGCGCATCTCGCTGCAAAAGATCGTCGGGCTGAGCGTCGGCTTTATCGGCGTGATCGTACTGGCGAGCCGCAGCATGACCGGCAGCGAGATCGACGTGCCGCAGTTGATCGGCTCGCTGGCGATTGTGCTGGCGTCGCTGTTCTACGCCATTTTCACCATCTACAGCCGCAAGCAGATTCAGAACCGCTACGAGCCGATCATGGTCTCGACCGGCGCGATGACCTTCGCCGCGATTTCGTCCGGTATCCTCATGGTGATCGCGCCACTGCTCGGCGGCGCAGCAGCGACTCCGCTCAACACCGTCTCAAGCGACGTGCTCGGCGCGGTGCTGCTTCTCGGTTTCCTGAACACGTTCTTCGCCTACATTATCTACTACTGGATCGTACGCGAGCTGGGTGCGGCACGTTCGAGCATGGTGACTTACGTCGTCCCCGGCGTCGGCTTGACGCTCGGCGCGATTGTCCTGCACGAAATGATCGACTGGCGCATCATCCTCGGCGCGCTGCTGATCTTCTGCGGCATTGCCATTGTCAATCTGCGCTTGTTCAGCCGCCTGTCACTTAACCGATCAGCCAAGCTGGCGGAGGAAATTCAGTAAACGAGGAGGAACCATGACTACACCGACGCCTGAAGAACTCGAAAAAGCCCGTCAGGGGATCATGCGGATGCGCGAGTTGCTCGACATCCTGCATGAGCGTGTGGAGGAAGGTGAGCATGCCTACCAGCATTTTTTCGATGGGCTGTCGCCGGAGGACACCGCCGGTCTGAAGGAGAAAGAAGTACAGCGCTTGGCAGCCTACGCGGTCGTCGACGACCGCGCGCAGATCATGACGCCCGCGCTGCATCTGTGCTTTGTCCTGCGCGATCTGGGCAGCGAGTTCGAGCAGATCCACGACAACTTCGTCGAAGTCGAAGAAGCGAGTAGCAATCGCGCTGGTGCTCTCATGGCTCGCTACTTTGTCGGACACGCGGACACAACCAAATAAAAAACGACCGTCTTAAGGGCGGTCGTTTTTGATAGAGCAGGGGGGAAAGCAAAAAAAGACGGGTAGACTATGTTGGCAACGGCTTACTCTCCCACCCAGTCGCCCGGGCAGTACCATCAGCGCTGGTGAGCTTAACGACCGGGTTCGAGATGGAACCGGGTGGACCCTCACCGCTTTAGTCACCAACATAGTCTGCCCGTCTTTCTCAGACACGCAGCTTTTACAATCACAGTTTTCGCAGTTTCCGAGTTGCTCAGCCACTCCACAAGAGTGCCCGCTTCCCCGCATCACTTTAACAAAGCCCTCGACCATTAGTACTGGTTGGCTCCACACATTGCTGCGCTTCCACCGCCAGCCTATCAAGCTCGTCGTCTTCGAGCGGTCTTACTCTCTTTCGAGATGGGGAGTCTCATCTTGAGGTCGGTTTCCCACTTAGATGCTTTCAGCGGTTATCTGCTCCGGAGATCGCTACTCGGCAGTGCCGCTGGCGCGACAACCGATACACGAGCGCTCCGTCCACCCCGGTCCTCTCGTACTAGGGGCAGATCCTCTCAAACTCCCAACGCCCACAGCGGATAGAGACCGACCTGTCTCACGACGGTCTGAACCCAGCTCACGTACCACTTTAATGGGCGAACAGCCCAACCCTTGGGACCTTATCCAGCCCCAGGATGTGATGAGCCGACATCGAGGTGCCGAGCCTTGCCGTCGATGTGAACTCTTGGGCAAGACTAGCCTGTTATCCCCAGGGTAGCTTTTATCCGGTAAGCTACGGCCATTCCACTCTGAGCCGTAGGATCACTAAGTCCGACTTTCGTCTCTGCTCGGCGCGTTGGCCTTGCAGTCAAGCGGGTTTTTGCCTTTGCACTCTATGGCTGGTTTCCATTCAGCCTGAACCCACCTTTGAACGCCTCCGTTACTGTTTAGGAGGCGACCGCCCCAGTCAAACTGCCCACCTGCCACTGTCCTCAGCCGAAGCCAAGTTAGGGCCAAAGTCACACCAGGCTGGTATTTCACCGTCGGCTCCACCGAGGCTAACGCCCCAGCTTCTCTGCCTCCCAGCTATCCTACACAAGTGCAACCCTAACGCAATGACAAGCTACAGTAAAGCTCCATGGGGTCTTTTTGTCCTGCTGCGGGTAACGCGCATCTTCACACGTACTTCAATTTCGCCGGGTCTCGGGCTGAGACAGCGCTCCACTCGTTACACCTTTCGTGCGGGTCGGAACTTACCCGACAAGGAATTTCGCTACCTTAGGACCGTTATAGTTACGGCCGCCGTTCACCGGGGCTTCAATTCAGAGCGTGAACCCCTCCTCTTAACCTTCCGGCACTGGGCA
>CAWKDY010000016.1:87500-204783 GCA_963848465.1 uncultured Chloroflexia bacterium
AAGTAGGTTAGGCGTGAAGCCGTCTTCGGTCCCACGCCCGGTAAACGCGATAATGACTCAACCAGTCGGGTGACCGGTTCAGGCACGGCTTTGCTCACAGAAGCCCACCTAGCCCCGGAATGTTGCCCAGCCCGCCCGTGATCGCTTCCATGCGCTGAGCAGCCATCGCTTGGCTTTGCTCAATCGCCTCGTTGACGGCGATCACCAACAGGTCTTGCAGGTCGGTCGCCCATTCTTCATCGCTGGTATCGATCACGCTCGGATCGACGGTGATCGACTGCACGCGCTGGTGCCCCGTAATGACGATGGTGATCCCGTTGCGGACGACTTCGACTGTCTCGGTTTCGAGTGCCTGCTGCGCCGTCTGCATATCTTCCTGCATCTTTTGCAGCATCTTGTTCATATTTCCCATGTTCATACCGCTACCACCGCCTCCGGGTAATCCCCCACCACCGCGCCGTTTAGACATTCACTCTGCTCCTTGATGACTAGTTCTTAGTTTTTAGTGATTGGTATTTAGCTTTTCAGTGCCCCGCCCGGCGTCACTTACGAGCAAAACGGGGAGCAGCGTGCTGCGCCCTATTGAGAAATTTTCCGGATACAGCACTTAGCTAAACCCGCTCCCCCGCGTTTACTTCTCCTCTCCATAGAATGGAGAGGAGGTTAGGGGTGAGGTTCATTAATCCAGCCGCTTGATCTCCGCGCCCAGTTCCAACCCGGTCGAGAGCAGCGAGTCGCTGGCATCGACGCTGTTGCTCACCGCCATGCCCGCTTCCGCCGCCTCCATCTCTTGGGTGCTGACCTTGACGATCTGCACGCTCAAAGCGACGTGGAACACATCCACGAGGGCGTCTTCGATGATCTTGCGCTTTGCCGGATAGGGATGAATCCGGTCGAAGTAAACCACGTTGTCGGTACACAAATAGACCACATTCCCCTCGACGCGCTGCGCCCGAAAATAGCGCATCACGTCCGGGCTGGTCTTATTGTACTTGTACATCGCCCCTAAAACGCGATCCCATTTCTCATTGATCGCCGCCGTCGGTACGCTCGGATCGGCGTCGCGCTTGGGCTGCACCAATTCCGGTGCGATGTCCGCCGCCGCTGCCGTCGATCCCGCCATCGCGGGTTGAGCCGCCGCTTGCTGGACGACCTGCACCACCGGCTCCGGCTGCTGCAAACTATCGATCAGCGCCAGTTCCAGCGAAAGCTGCGGCTGCCAGCCGCCTTTATAGCTGTTGACGGCTTCGTTGTAAGCACGCAGCGCCCGCACCAGCGTCGGTCGCGCGATCTGCGCCGCTTGCTCGCTCGTAGAGCATCCGCTCGTCCGGCGACGCCTCGATCATGTCCGCGCCCGCCGTCTGCGTGATCAGCAAGGCGCGCAGGTGATCAACCACCTGCTGACCGAACTGACGCGGATCGCTGCCCGAATCGACCGCCGCGTTGATCACGCGCAGCCCTTCGGCAGCGTCTTCCTCGATCAGCGCCTGCACCAGTTCCTTGACGGCGGCGCTGCTCGCCGTGCCGAGGACGCGCTCGACCAGCCCCAGCGTGATCGGCTCGTTCGGGTCGGTCACGATTTGATCGAGCAGGCTGATGCTGTCGCGCATACTGCCGGTGCCGTAGCGCGCGATCATCTCCAGCGCCGCGCGTTCCGCCTTGATGCCTTCGCCCGCGATGATCCGCTGCAGCTGATCCGCCGTCTCGTGGACGGTGTAGCGCCGGAACTCGAACTGCAAGCAGCGGCTCTTGATCGTCTGCGGCACTTTGTCGATCTCGGTGGTCGCCAGCACGAAAATCGCGTGCTCCGGCGGCTCTTCCAGCGTCTTGAGCAGAGCGTCGAAAGCGCTGCCGCTGAAGCGATGCACCTCGTCGATGATGTAGACTTTGAACTGTCCCTCACCGGGCGAAAAAGCGATCTTGTCGCGCAGGTCGCGCACGTCATCAACGCCGGTATGCGTCGCCGCATCGATCTCGATCAAGTCGAGGTAGCGCCCCTCGTTGACGGCGATACAGGCGGGGCATTCGTTGCAGGGGCGGCGGTCGATATCGGGATGCTGGCAGTTGATCGCCTTCGCCAGCAGCCGCGCCGAAGTCGTTTTGCCCGTGCCGCGCGGTCCGCTGAACAAATAGGCGTGACGTACCCGCCCCGACTTCAAAGAATTGCGCAGCGTCCGCGTAATATGGTCTTGACCGACGAAATCGTTAAACGACATGCGGTCGCCACTTGAGATATAACGCTTGTTCAGGCAAAATAAACCTCCGATGATGAGTCTAACACTCATAATCGACCCTAGCAATCCGAATTGTGCTAGAATTATGGTGGATGCTTTAAAGAGCGATAAAAGAGGAAATCCTTATGCAACTGGGTCCCACTGAACTGATCATCATTCTCGTGATTGTGCTCCTGCTGTTCGGAGTCGGTCGCGTGTCACGAATTGGCGGTGAACTGGGGAGTGCTGTCGCCAATTTCCGTAAAGGGCTGGACGAGGGCGGCAAGCCGAAGACCGAAGCAACCGAAGAAGAGAAGACCCAACTGCCGCAGTAAGTCTGGCAGCATTTTCGCTCCGCCGTCTTCCTCATAACAATCACACAAGCACGTAACGGGCATTGAGGGGCACAGGTTGCTGTGCTCCTTGACTACCTCCGTCACCGATGAGATTTCATCTGGCAGTATTTAGCGCGCTTTGCTGAGTTCCGCCTCGAAGTTGAAGTGCCGCTTGTGCGCGACCCCTTTGGGAACTTTCAGGTTATAGCTCAAGACCTGCCGGTTATGCCGTGCTGCCTGCTCGCGGAGCGCCGCGATCTGCTGCTGCGGATCGCGCGCCGCCGCAGGTCACGGATCAGAGCTTCGCGCTCGGCGTCCAACGCCTGCCCCTGCGCCATCCAGTCCGGCACGAAGCCGTTGTCGCGCAGCAGTTTGTGCGCCATCCGCTGCTCCGGCGGCACCATTGAATCGTCTTCCAGCTTGAGCGGCTTGCCCGCACCGGGCAGATCGTCGAACTGCCCCTTACGCATCGCATCCTGAATGATCTCGTCAATCAGAGCCATCGGTTTGCTGTTTCCTCACGGGACTCGATAGGTTGACTGTACCCGTCCGCTGCCGTCGCTCAGCGTGAGCGTCGACCCGGACGACCAGATGCGCGGTATCCAGCCCCCAGAATTTCGCCGTCGGCGTATCGCTGTCGGCGCGCGTGTAGATCGTCAGCAGACTGCCCTGAAATAGGCGCTGCTGCGGGAAGGTATAGGTATGCCCCGCGCCGTCGCTCAGCATCCAGCCGGTCACGTCGACCACCGCGCCATTGTTGCGCACGTCCACTCCTTCGGCGTTGATGTCGCCGGGGGTGAGCACGCGCACGATTTCGACCTGCGCGTTGGTGGCGGTCGGCGGGAGGGTTGCGGTCGCCGTCGCTGAGGGTCGGCAGCGTCGCCGAGGGCAGCGCCGTCGCGGTGGCGGGGGTTCCGGTCGGCGCTGGCGTATCGGTCGGCGCTTCGGTCGCGTCCACCGCCGGTTGCAGCGGCGTCAATGCCGATTTATCGCAGCCTTCGAGCGGCACGATCAGCACGTCGCCGATTTGCAGGAACGCCGCCGTCTCGTCGGTCAGCCCGTTGACCGCCATCAGGTCATCGCCAGCGACGCCGTATTCCTCGGCGATGCCGAAGGGCGTATCGCCTTCCTTAATCGTGTAGAGGATGCAGTTTTCAGGGAGCGCGGTCGCCGTCAGTTGCAGCGCGCTGTCGGCGCTGAGCGACTCGGCGTCGAAGGTCGGGATCGGGACGCTGCGTCCCGTCCAGCCCGTCGAGTAAGCCGGTCGGCAGCGCGACCACGCCGGGCGTGCCCGGTCGCGGCGTCGCCGTGATGATGCGCACCTGCTCGGTCGCGTTGGCGTCGATCGTCGCCGTGATCAGCACCGGCACGGTGATCACGATCTGGTTGGCGGGCTGATTCTGATTCTGCGAATTGATGACCGACATCACGCCAAAGGCGACGACCAGCGTCACGATTACGTTGATGACCACTAGGGTAAGAACCGATCCTCGCCGCCCCATATGCGCCTCGTCATTCGCTGAGCACCAGCCTCTAAATTGTGGAGTTTAGCACAATACGGAATCGCGGGCAAAAGCCCCTCTTCCCGTCGATCAAGTGCGGTTGGCTGCTGGCACCCATTCGGACGGGAGCAGCGCAGGCAGGCTCTCCCGTCGATCAGTGCGCGGTCAGTTGGTCGGACGGGAGCGGCACGGGAAGGCTTTCCCGTCGCTGGCGTTCCGACAGCGAGCGCCGGTTGGGAAGCATGAGGCGAAAGGGAATAACTCCTATGATTATCATAGCACATAAGTTCTAATGGTCAAGCTGCCGCCGAGGTTGAAAACGCCAGCTAGGAAAACCAACCAGAGACGCGCACACGAGTGCGCCCCTACGCCCCTCACCCCCCACCTCTCCGCAAGCGGGTGCCCGAACAAGTTCGGGGAGAGAAGAGATGGTGACTTAGAATTGTGGAATCTGGCGCAATACGGAATCGCGGGCAAAGAACGACCCCACCCCCGACCCCTCCCCGAATTCAAGGAGGGGCGAGGACAAAAGACGCTGAGCGCGGCGCAGCGCAAGGTTAGATAGATTAAGCGCTAGATTTGGGCAACGGCGCAGCACCTGCGCTCAGACCCCTGACCCCCGACCCCTCTCCCACGCAGCAGTGCGGTTCGGGGAGAGGGGTTGAAAGACGGTGACTTGGGTGCTGCATCCGGCGGTGCGTTCATAGGCGATCCGTAGCGCAAGCGCGGCGCACCATCCGCCCCAACCTGCGCTAGAATCAGCGTATGATCATCATTCGCCGTCTTACCTCACTGATGCAACTTCAGAAACTCGCGCTGATCGCGGGCATAACGTTGATCGCGCTCGGCGCAGGTAGGCTGGCGATTCGCGCGTGGGCGCAGGACGGCGACGATTTCATCAGAACGCTACGACGTCTATGCTGATTGGCAAGAGGATAAGGGCGACTTCGATTATTACACCGTCAACGCGGACGGCGAAGTAGAGCGCCTCGACTGGGCATATGTGGGAGATCAAGCGGCTGACCTGCTCGCCGGATGGGCAAACCGTCGCCTTCTTTACAAACGACTGGCGGCTGTACGTCGCGCGCGACGACGGCATCCTCTACCAGCGCCCGCTAGAGCCATCGGCTTACTATGGGCTGTCGGTCGCCAACAACGGAACGGCCGTGCAGTTCGAACACATCTATAGCGCCGACGCGGTGCAGGTGCTCGTCCATCCAGATTTCGCCAGCTACGGCATCCCGTTTAACTTCGACACTATGGATATAACTTCCTCAGGCGCGGCGGTGTGGAGCAACTCGGATCAGCAAGGAGTTACGCTCGTCTCGCCCAGCGGTGAAGTGCTGATGTTCGCTCCGTTCGGCTTGTACGGCGTAAGGGTGCTGCCAGCGGAGCAGTTTTTCATTTACGTAGAAGTCTATCCACCGGGATTCAATATCTCCTATCCGGCTAGCTTCCTCGTGGACATAAAGACCGGGAATCGTATGCGTATCTCGGCTGCTATCAGCGCATTTCTCATCAGCGGCGTGTTGCCATTCCGCTCGTCAGCGGCTCCCGCTGCACTGGATCAGGAACACGCTTTTTTTGAATGTACGCTCACCTTCCGTCCACAGATTTTGTTAGCAGATTACCCATGATCACCCGGTTCACCTCACTCTCTCGCTTCCAGAAATTCGCGCTGATCGCGGGCGCGGGGCTGATCGCGCTGGCGATCTTCGCCTATGTCTGGCTGTTCGCGGATTTGCCGTCCATCGATCAACTGCACGCGGGGATGGCGCTGCCCTCGACCCGCATCTACGACCGCAACGGCGTGCTGCTATATGAAATCCTCGCCGACTCGCAGACCAGCGGGCGCAACACCGCCATCCCGCTCGACACCATCCCGCTGGCGTGCCAGCAGGCGGTCATCAGCACCGAGGACGCCAACTTCTACAGCCATCCCGGCGTCGACGTGGTCGGCATCGCCCGCGCCTTCGTGATCAACCTGACCGGCGGCGAAGTCATCGCCGGGGGCAGCACCATCACCCAGCAGGTCGCGCGCAATCTGCTGCTCGATCCCGAACAGCGCGCCGAGCGCTCGCTGCGCCGCAAGCTGCGCGAGGCGATCCTCGCCATTCGGCTGCAAAACGCCTACAGCAAAGCCGACGTGCTGGCGCTCTACCTCAACCAGTCCTATTTCGGCAACCTCGCCTACGGCATCGAGGCGGCGGCGCAAGCCTATTTCGGCAAGTCCGCGCCCGATCTCTCGCTGGGCGAGTGCGCGCTGCTCGCCGGACTGCTGCAATCGCCCGCCGTCTACGATCCGCTGACCAACCTCGACGCCGCCCGCGACCGTCAGACCGAGGTGCTCGACCTGATGGCGCAGAACGGGTACATCACCGCCGCCCAAGCCGACGCCGCCAAGCGCGACGAACTCCAGTTCGCCGCCAGCCCCTTCCCGATTGAAGCGCCCCATTTCGTCATGGCGGTGATCAAGCAGCTGGAGCGCGACTACCCTGACGAACTCTACAATGATGGGCTGGACGTGATCACGACGGTCGATCTCGACTGGCAGCGACAGGCGCAGACCATCGCCCAGCAGCAGCTGAACGCCATCAACCACCCGATTGATGCCGTCCAAAGTGCCCGCCAACGCCACCGATGCCGCGCTGGTCGCCATGGATCCGTATACCGGGCAAGTCTTGACCATGCTCGGCAGCCCGGATTATTTCGACGAGAACATCGACGGCGCGGTCAACGCGGCGCTGGCGCTGCGCCAGCCGGGGAGCGCGCTCAAGCCGTTCACCTACGCGGCAGCCATGAACCCCGACCGCCCCGATCCGTTTACGGCGGCGACCATGCTGCTCGACGTCGAGACGCCGTTCGTCACCCGCAAGCTGGAAAGCTACACGCCCGCCAACTTCGGGCAGGTCGAGCACGGTCCGGTGCTCGTGCGCGAGGCGCTGGCGTCGTCCTTCAACATCCCGGCGGTGATCACGCTCGACCGGATTGGCATCGACGCGCTGGTCACGCTGGCAGCCAACGCCGGGCTGACCTCGCTGGCGAGCAACACCAGCGTCGATCTGGCGATCACGCTGGGCGGCGGCGAAGTCCGCCTGCTCGACATGGCGCAAGCCTACAGCGTCTTCCCCAACGGCGGCTATCGCGTCCAGCCGACTTTCCTCCTCAAAGTGACCGACCGCAAAGCCGATCAGGTGATCTACCAGTGGCAGCCGACAGCCGCTCGGCTCGGCAGCCGCGACCGTCCGCGTGCTCGACGAACGAGTCGCCTACATCATCAGCGACATTTTGAGCGACAACCAAGCCCGCATCCGCTCGTTCGGGCTGAACAGCGCCCTCAACATCGGGCGACCGGCAGCCGCCAAGACCGGCACCACCACCGATTTCCGCGACAACTGGGTGATGGGCTACACGCCTAATCTGGTGGTCGGCGTGTGGGTCGGCAACGCCGATAACGCGCCGATGGTCGACGTCACCGGCGTGACCGGCGCTGCGCCGATCTGGAACGCATTTATGCGCGCCGTGCTGATCGGTCAGCCGGAGCAGCAGTTCAGCGAGCCGCCGGGGATCGTCACGCCGCGAGATTTGCGCCCTCAGCGGCTTGCTGGCGACGCCGGAGTGTCCGCGCCGCCGGGTCGAGTTGTTCATCGACGGCACCGAGCCGACCGAGCCGGACAACATCTACCAGACCTTCACCATCGACCGCGCGACCGGACTGCTCGCCGACGACAATACCCCGCCGGATCGCCGGATCGAGCGGGTTTATGCCGTACTGCCGCAGGAAGCCCGCGACTGGGGAGTGCGCAGCGGACTGCCCATCCCGCCAAGCGGCGCAGAAGTACTCGTGCCGGACAAAGACGTGGGCTTGCGCCTGCTCGAACCCGATCCGTACACCGTCTTCAAGCTCTCGCCGCTGATCCCGGCGGAGGCGCAGCGCTTGCGCCTGACGGTCGGCGCGCCACCGGGTACGCAGTCCGTGACCTACATCATGGATGGCGAGACACTGGGCACGGTCACCGCCTCGCCGTGGGATCTGTGGTGGTCGCTCCAGATTGGCGATCACGAGTTGGTGGCGCAAGCCGAGCTGAGCGACGGCTCGACGCAGACCAGCGCCGCCATCCCCTTCAGCGTCACGACTTACGCCGAGCCGGAAACGCACAACGAGGATGTGCCGTGAAGCGAAAGCGACCTCACCCCTAAATCCCCTCTCCATTGCATGGCGAGGGGACTTTAAAAACCCGCTGCGAACTGTGTTTATCCTTCGAGCGAAGGCAGGGGGTGAGGTTATCAGCGCGTCTTTTATTACCAATTAAGTTAAACCATCGTAACGCGAGCGTAGGGCGAGCGTCGCCGAAGCGTCACGCCCCGGCGGAGCGCACGGCGTATACTCTGGCTGTTCGTGGTTCGGTCCCCCACCTGAACCAGCGGACAAGCTTTCCCCCAAATGACCAAGCGCCCCCACTCAAGGGGGCGTTTGGGTTTATAGGGAAACCTCACCCCTAAGCGCGCCAGAGGTTGAAACCTCCGGCTAACGAAAAACGGCGTCCACTGAAGGGACGCCCTCAAGCGATGGATGCGAAGCTAGAATGAATCGCAATTCACGTATACTGGATAGAAGAAGCGACAGAGTCAGTAGAAGCGGTGATAATGGCAACCTTGGATTCGAGACAGAAAACGTCGGCATTCCCGCGCCAACGTGAGCGACCGTCTGGCAGCGTCCGCTTCGACCTCGCGGTGACGCTGTTGGGGCTGTGGTTCATGATCGGGCTGTTCATCGACGGCTACGCTCACAATCACGGCGCGGTCGACAACACCTTCTTTACACCTTATCATGCGCTGCTCTATTCGGGGATTCTGGCGGTCGGGCTGTTCCTCGGCATCGTACAGTACCGCAATATCGGCAAAGGCTATCCCTTCAGCCGGGCGCTGCCCTACGGCTACACCATGTCGCTGATCGGCGTGGCGCTGTTCTTCGTCGGCGGCGTCTTCGACCTGATCTGGCACTCGATTGCCGGGTTTGAAGCCAACCTCTCGACCTTGCTCAGCCCTGCCCATCTGCTCTTGGCGACGGCCGGTTTCCTGATCCTGAGCGGATCGCTGCGGGCGGCGTGGCGGCGCGTCAACACGGCTCCGACGTGGGGCAATCTGCTGCCGGTCGTGATCACGCTGCTGATGATCGTCTCGCTGCTGACCTTCTTCACGCAGTTCTCGAACGCCTTCGCTCAAGCGTCGGGCTTCGTCGGACGGGGCGGGCGCGGCGGCGTCTACGATGCGGCGGGCGTCGCGGCGATCCTGTTCCCGGCGGCAATCGTCATGGGCGTGCTGATCTTCGCGCTGCGCCGCTGGCGGCTGCCCTTCGGTGCGGTCACGCTGATCTTGACGGTCAACGCCGCCGCGATGCTGCTGGTTCAGTGGCGCGATACGCAGTCCTACGCCTACGTGATCCTCGCGCCGCTGATCGCCGGGGTCGTCGGCGACCTGCTGCTGCGCCGCTTCCCGCCTTCGCGCGAGCATCCGCTGGCGCTGCGCGTCTTCGGCTTCGCCGTGCCGTTCGTCCTGTTCTCGACCTACTTCCTGCTGCTGATCGCGCGGGCGGGGATCTGGTGGACAGATTCACATGTGGCTGGGCGTGACTTTCTTCGCCGCCGTGATCGGCGTGTTTCTGAGCTATCTGGCGCAGCCGCCCGCGCTGCCGGAGGAAGCGCATGATCTTCCAGTACACGCTCGATCTGCTCTTGAGCGGTCGCAAAACGCAAACGCGCCGCATCGCCAAAGCGGGCGAAACCGCCATCCCAGCCGACGACCGGATCATCGCGGTGCAAACTCACGGGCGCGACAAATACCGCGTCGGCAAGACCTACGCGGTTCAGCCGTCGCGCACCGCCGCTTCGGTCGCGCGGATTCGGCTGATCGGACTCAAGCGCGAACGCGCGGGCGACATCAGCCTTGAGGATGCTCAAGCCGAAGGCTACGCCAGCCGCGAGGAATTCTTCGCCACGTGGCAACAGATTCACGGCGCAAACGCGCTCGATCTCGCCGTCTGGGCGCTGACCTTCGAGTTGGCTAGAGATTGATAACCTCATCCCTAAATCCCCTCTCCGCCGCTTCGCTTACTCGCGTAGAGAGGGGACTTAAAGACCTGCTGCACAGGCGGGGAGAGATCGGTTTCTATCGTCCGAGCGAGCGCCGCACGCGATCCAGCGCTTCGTTGAGGTTGTCGCGCGTGGTCGCAAAGTTGATGCGCAGGAAGCCGGGCGCGTCGAAGTCCTTGCCGTTGCTGAAGGCGACCTTCGCCTTGTCGAGGAAGAAGGTGTACGGGTCGGGGTCGAGGTTCAGCGGGCGCGCGTCGAGCCACGTCAGGTACGTCGCTTCGGGCTGCGTGATCGGCACTTCCGGCAGCACTTCGCGCGCGAACTCGAACACCAAGTCGCGGTTGCCTTGAAGGTAAACCAGCACCTCGTCCAGCCATTCCTGACCGTACTGGTAGGCTGCCAGCGCGCCCGGATAGCCCAACACAGAGGGATGCCCGCCGACCGCCATCGACGCCTCGTGAAACCGCTTGCGCAGGGCTTCATTCTGGATCACGGCGAAGCCCAAGCCGAGTCCCGGTATGTTGTAGGTTTTGCTCGGCGCAAGCAGCGTGACGCTGCGGTCGGCGATCTCCGGCGAGAGCGAGGCAATCGAGATGTGCTGATTGCCGTCGAACACCAAGTCGCAGTGGATTTCGTCGGAGCACAGGATCAGGTCGTGGCGCAGGCAGAATTCGGCGATGCCTTCCAGCTCTGCGCGCGTAAAGACTCGCCCGACCGGGTTATGCGGATTGCAGAGGATGAACAGGCGGGTCTCCGGCGTAACTGCGGCTTCCATCGCCTCAAAATCGACCTCGTAGCGCAGCACGCCGCCCTCGACCGTCATTGCCAGCGGCGCGCTCTGCAAAACCCGATTGCTGTTTTTGGGGGCGCTCAGAAACGGCGGATAGGCGGGCGTCTGCACCAGTATGCCCGATCCCGGCGCGCCAACGGCGCGGCTGACCGTGTTGACGGCGTAGACCAAACCGGGCGTGAACTGGATCGCCTCGGCGGTCGTGTCGATCTTATGCCGCGTCCGCAAGCGCTCGACGATCACGTCGCTCAAGTCCGGGCAATCCATCTGATACCCGAAAACCCCGTGCTCGACCCGCTCGTGCAGCGCCGCGATCACCGGCTCCGGCGAGCGAAAATCCATGTCCGCCACCCACAGCGGCAGAACGTCGTCGGGATAGAAGTCCCACTTCGCGCAGTCGGATTTACGGCGCTCAATATACGTGTTGAAATTGGCGGTCATTCCTACGTCCTATAGATCATGATCGGTGAGGACGCTTATTGTAGCGAATGTCGCCGGGGTTGAATAAGTCCAAATCGCCTAAAACACGCGGAAATTAGCGGATTTGTGTCGGTGGCTGACTCAAGCGCTGCGCCAGCGCGCCGCCGTAAGCCGCCACCAGCGCCGGGATCACCAGCACGACCAGCGTGATCGGGTAGCGCGGCGCGTCAACCGCCCGCAGGTTTAGGGCGAACATCACGAAGTAAGCAGTGGGCAGGCTCAAGCCTATCAGCACGCCCCAGCGCCATGCCGCCTTCGGCTGTATCACCCCCAGCGTGAACGAAAACAGGAGCAAGCACAACATCGGCAGTTGAACTTCTTGGCTGTTCACGTCGATATAGCCCAGCAGCGCGCCAAACACGAGCGCCAGCCCCAGTGTCAGCCAACCTTTGCGCGTCATGGTATTCCTCCGTCGCTAAACGACCTGCGTTGCCCCGATTGTCCCGCAAAACGCGCCGCCGATCAAGCACTCAAGTGCTCGCGTCGTCGAGCCAGTGCTGGCGCTGCTCCGCTTGCAGCGCGAGGCTCGCCTCCATGATCAGTTTGCGCGGGCTGCGCGAGCAGAGCGGCTGCGCCGTCGTCGGGCGGTAATGCGCGGGGAGTTCGTGCGGCGCGCGGTTGAGCGAGACGTTGAAGCAGGGCGCGTACTGCTCGATCAAGGCGCGCTCGGCAGCGTCCCGATCATGACCGACCGGCGCGAAGCGCGGCGACGCCGAACTGAGCAGTTCGACCGTGAAGCGCAGCGAGGCGCGCCAGTTGCAGAGGATGAAGCGCCCAATCGTCGAGCGCCCCTTGAAGCCGCCCAGAAAATGATCCCAGACCCGCGTGAAGGCGTGCTCCGACTGTCCGACGTAAAAGACGCACTCGTCGTCGCGGAACAGGTAGAGGTCGAACGGTTTCCATTCCGCCGGGCAGACCTGCTCGGTCACCAAAAACTGCTTGAGCGAGACGGCGATGCCATCGTCAAGGCTCATGAGCGGGCCGCTTTCCGAGCAGATTCCGGCGTCCAATCGTCCGGCGACTCCGGCTGCTCCGCCTCGAACTGATCGTCGTAAGTCGCCAGTGCAGGCGCTTCGCGCCGCGCCTGAACGTAGGCCTCAATCTCCTGCGCGATGAAGTGCGCGTGCTGATAATTGACGATGGCTGCGACCTTCAGCTTGTCGCCGTCCAGCGTATGGACGTAAACGTCGTAGAAACCCGCTTTGCCGTCCGGGAAGGGCGCGTAAGCCGGGCGCTCGACGCTCACGTGGTCGATCTCGTCGACTGCGACCGTCGTCTTGCCGTAGCGGAAGAAGGGCAGCGGCTCGGTGTAGACCTGTAACGTCTCTCCGTCGGAGTCGTAGTGCGTGCGGTTAAGCGCCAGCGTCAGCAGGACGTAGCTCATCAGCACCGTGAACGGCAGCGGAATCAGCAGCGCCTCCAGCGGCGCGCCCTCGCTCGCCATCGCCATGATGACGAACAGCGGCGCGAGGAAGCCCATCAGCACGCCGAATAAACCGACCGGCGGCTCGGTGCGCCACGACCACTTGAACGCCATGTCGAGACGGTCGGGATCGTCGTCTGCGATTTGAAATTGAACGGGCGCTTTGAGCTTGCGCCGCTCGTGCCGGAACGCGCCCTCGAATTTGAAGACGTTGTCGCATTCAGGACAGATGGCGACCATCTGCTGCACGTTGATGGCAGCGGCGGGGATCGGCGCGCCGCACGCCGGACATTTGAGCTTCATCGCGTTCGCCTTATCGTGACAAATCGACTCTTGAGTCGATTCTAGACCGTCTTACGCCCGATGGCAGGGGTCATGTGTCACCAACCCGGTTGATAGCCGTCGCTCGGCGCGCTGCAACCCGCGCCAGCGACCGTGCGTATAGGAAAATAACCGACCACACGAGAAAAATAGGAGCGATCCATGCAGCAGCGGACTGGTTTTTGGCTGATCCTATTCGGACTGCTGGCAGTCAGCGGCTCCCCAGCAGCGCTCAGCGCGCAGTCGGCAGCGACACCTGACAGCGGCGGGCAGATCCTCGCCATAGCGACGACTCCCCGTCTGATCCCCGACCCGACCATGAATGACTATCTCGACGCCTTCGCCCTCACGCACAGCGTTGGCGTGAATGGCAACGCCTTCACCGAAAAGTGGAGCACGCTCGAACCCGCCAGCGGAATCAACGTTAACAGTTTCATCGACGGCTTGAACTCGTTCGAGGATTTCTACCCGGATACGGCGCTGCTCGGCATTCAGGTGATCAACACGACCGCGAAGGAGACGCCCACCGACCTGCAAACCGTCTCGTTCGACGATCCGCAGATGCTTCAGCGCTTCGAAGCGCTGCTCGACGCCATCCTCGCCCGCCTCGATCATCCGGTACGCTATCTCTCAATCGGCAACGAGGTGGACGTCTACCTCGGCAATCACCCGCAGGAATGGGCAGCGTATACGGCGTTCTACGCGGACGTGGTCGCTTACGTCCATCAGGTCGCGCCGTCGATTCAGGTCGGCGTCACCGTGACTTACGGCGGCTTGCGCGATCACGCCGACGAGGTCATGCGCCTCAATCAAGCCAGCGACGTGCTGATCGTGACCTACTATCCGCTGGGCGAGGCATTCACGGCGGACGATCCCGACGCGCCATTAACCGACTTCCCCCGAATGATAGACCTTGCTAACGGGCTGCCGGTCGTGCTGCAAGAGGTCGGCTATCCCAGCGCCGCCCTGCTCGACAGTTCGGAAGCGGAGCAAGCGCAGTTCGTCCACAGCGTGTTCGCCGCGTGGCGGAGCGCCGGGAGCGCGATCCCGTTTCTCGACTTCTTCCTGCTCCACGACCTGACCGAGCAGATCTGCAGCGATCTTGAAGGCTACTACGGCTTGAGCCATCCCAACTTTCACGCCTACCTGTGCACGCTCGGTCTGCGCCAAGCCGACGGCACGCCCAAGCTCGCGTGGGACGCCTTCGCCGAGGAAGCGAAGGAGTGGTCACAAGCGGGGGGAGCGTAAGCAGATGACAGGAGCACGCCCGACCCTCAAAGGGTCGAGCTATAAAAAACAAGCCCGCTAGAAGCGGGCTGCTTTTTCAGCCGTCTTCAGACGGCTTTTTGTTGCTAGCCGGATACTGCCGCTTCGCTAACAGCATCCGGCGTTTGATCACCCCTTGACCACCGCGCCGACCACGTCGGCGAGGTCTTCGACGATCTGGTTCTGCTGCTCGATGTCCAGTTCGGGATACATCGGCAGGCTGATGATCGTGTTGGCGGCGCGCTCGGCTTCGGGGAAATCGCCAACCGACCAGCCGCGAAATGCCAGCGCCGGTTGCAGATGCACCGGGATCGGGTAGTGGATGCCCGCGCCGATGCCGCGCGCGTTCAGTTCCTTGAGGATCGCGTCGCGATCGCCCTGCACGCGAAGGCAGTAGATGTGGTAGATGTGGCGCGCGCCGTCCATTTCGCGCGGCGTCTCGATGCCGTCGATCCCCTTGAGCGCCTCGTTGTAGTAGGCGGCGTGACTGCGCCGCGCGTCGTTCCAGCCGTCGAGATGCGGCAGCTTCGCGCCGAGCACCGCCGCTTGCAACCCGTCGAGCCGCTCGCCGTAGCCGATCTCGTCGTGCGAGTATTTGCTCGTCCGCCCATGATCGCGCAGCTTGGCGATCTTGTTCGCCAGCGCCTCGTCATTGGTGCAGACCGCCCCGCCATCGCCGTAAGCGCCGAGGTTCTTGCCGGGATAGAAGCTGAAGCAGGCGGCATCGCCCCACGCACCCGCGCGCTTGCCGTTCAGTTCCGCGCCGTGCGCCTGCGCCGCGTCCTCGACCACCTTGAGGTTGTGCTTGCGCGCAATTTCCATGATCGCGTCCATCGGCGCAAGCTGACCGTATAGATGCACCGGCAGGATCGCTTTGGTGCGCGGCGTGATGGCGGCTTCGAGCTTCGCCGGGTCGAGGTTGAAGGTCACCGGATCGATGTCCACCAGCACCGTCGTCGCGCCGAGCGTTTCAATCGGCTCGACGCTGGCGATGAAGGTGTGCGGCGTCGTGATCACCTCGTCGCCCGCGCCAATGCCCAACGCCCTGAGCGCGAGGAAGATCGCGCCGGTGCCGCTGGCGACGCCGACGGCGCGCTTGGTCTGCTGGAAGGCGGCGAAAGCCGCTTCAAAGTCGCTGACTTCCTTGCCGCCGATGAAGGCGGTGTTCTCGACAACGCGCTGGATCGCCGCGTCGATCTCCGGCTTGATGCTGGCGTACTGCGCTTTCAGGTCTACGAGCGGAATTTTTGCCATGCTTTTCTCCAGTACTGAGTGCTGAGTACCGAGTGCTGAGTAAGGACGCTTGCCGACCATCCGGTGCTGAGCACTTAGTTTTTCCTCAGCACTCAGCACTCTGTACTCGGTACTTCACTTGTAAAATTTAATCTTCTCGATTTGGTTGATCACGCGGGCGGGATTTCCGGCGACGACCATCCCCGGCGCGACGTCCTGCGTCACCACCGACCCGGCACCGACCAGCGCCCGCGCGCCGATGCGCACGCCCGGCAGCAGCACCGCGTTCGCGCCGATGATCGCGCCCGCCTCGATGTGCGCGCCGATCAGCCGGTCTTTGACGCCTTCGCTGCGCGGATAGCGCGCGTTGGTGACCATCACGCCCGGTCCCAGCCAGCAGCCATCGCCCAGCACGCTGAACTCGGGCACGAACACGCGCGTGTGCAGCCGGACGCCATTGCCGATGGTGACGTGATGCTCGACCACGCTCTGCGTGCCGATGCTCACGTCGTCGCCGATGATGTTCTCCTCGCGGACCAGCGCGCTGTGCCCGGTCTGGAAGTTCGCGCCGATGCTGTTCCCGGCATAGATCACGCTATGCGAGCGGATCACGCAGCCCGCGCCCAAACTCAGCGCCAGTTCACCGGGGTCTTTGCCGTGCGGCGGTTTGCCCAAGACCACAAAATCGTCGATCTGGGCGTCGTCGGGCAGGGTCACGTTGGGATAGATACGGACGAAGTTCGCTTCAGTCATACGACCTCAACTCTGTGACGAAATCTACTTTTAGTGTCACGCCGGAATCGAGAGAATACAAGAGGGAATCAAGTGCTAAAGCGACTGCGCTTAACCAACCCCGGCGGCTTCGGCGACTTCATCTTCCCCGCAGGGCAGCGCTTGGCTGGCAAGCTCGAAATGGAGCGTGAAAGTCGTCCCCACGCCGAGGGTACTGCTGACCGTCACCTTCCCCCCATGCAGTTCGACGATCTCCTTGACAATCGACAAGCCCAAGCCGGAGCCGTCGCCTTTTTCGTCGCTGACGCGGAAGAAGGGATCGAAAATGTGGGCGAGGTTTTCCGGGCTGATGCCGATGCCGTTGTCGCTGACGCGGATCACGGCGCATTCTTGTCCGGCTTCGCACACCGGCTCGACCCGGACGACGATCCTGCCGCCCTCCGGCGTGTAGTGGATCGCGTTGCCGACGAGGTTCGTGATCGCCTGCTGCAAGCGCGCCGAATCGGCGTAGATGTGCAGCGGCGCGGCGTCCAACACTACGCTGAGGTCGATCCCGCGCATTTCGGCGTCTGCGTCCTGCGTTTCGACCACCTGCTCGGTCAGTTCTTGCAGCACGAGATCGTGACGGTGGAGGATCCGCTTACCCTGCTCAAAGCGCATCATATCCAGCAGGTCATTGACCAACGTCATCATCTGCATCGAGACATGATTGAGAATGCGCAGGTGACGGTCGAGTTCTTCCGGCTTCTTACCCAGCAGGTACAGGCGCGTCATGATGTTGGTCAGCGGCGTCCGTAAGTCGTGCGAAGCGCGCGCGAAGAAGTAATCCTTCTGCGCTTTCGCCGCCAATTCCTGCGTAATGTCGCGGACGATCACCACCCGGCGCGGGGGGCTTTCGCTTTCGTCGACGACCGTCGAGGTGATCGCTACGCTCACCGGCGCGCCGTCGCGGCGCGAAAGGCGCGTCTCGTAGTGTTGCAGCGGCGTCCGCCAGATTGGCGTATCTTTCGAATCAGCATCCGTATGCAGCAGCGCAAACGGCTTGCCGACGAGGTCTTCCGGCTGGTAATCAACCAGTTGGGCGCAGGCGCGGTTAGCATAGATGATCCTGCCATCCATCGAAAGGACGACGCCTTCGCCCATCGTGTCCATGATGCGCTGAAGCTGAGCTTTTTGCCGCTCCAGTTCGGTCGTCCGCTCGATCACGCGGCTTTCGAGGTCGCCGTTCAACTGGCGCAGCGCTAACCGCGACTGGGTGATGCTGTCCAACATGCCATTGATCGAGCGGGCGAGTTGGGCAAGCTCGTCGTGCCCGGTGACCGGCAGCCGGGAGGTGAAGTCGTCCTTGTCGCCGATATTGGCAACCCGCTCGCTCAGCGCCGCCATCGGCGCGAGCACCAAGCGCTCAAGCAAGAGCAGCGCCGCCAGCCCAAACACAACCCCGGCGACCGTGAGGATGACCAGAAAGTAGGTCAGGCTCGCCAGTCCCTCTTGGTAGATCAGGCGCGGCACCGTCACTTTTAGGACAAGGTTGGGCGCGCCGAAAATGTCGTTCAGCAACGCGTAGCTGCTCAGCGTATTCTCGTCGAGTACGCTGACGACTCGCGGCAGGCTCGCCGAGAGCTGTGACCGGGCTAGCTGAGGGCTGGCGGGATTGTCGGCATTATTCACGACTTCCAGATCAAGCGCCAGCCGCAGCCGCTCGGAATAGCGGCTGATCGCGATGGCGTCGAGATGCCGCCCCCAGATCAGCGTCCCATCCGGGATACCGCTGCTCTCCCTCGCTACGATCTGCTGTGAGGCGATGATCAGCGGTTCGCCATCGAGGACGAGGTAGCCCGCCGTCGGCAGGTTGAGCAGCAGCGCTAGATCGCCGCTGCGCGCCAGCGTTTCGAATTTCGCAGTGAAGTCACCCGGCAGGTCGCCTTGCGGATCAAAGACCTTGCTGTAAACGATACGGCTAGATGAATCGACAAACAGGATTAAATTGAGGTTGAGCGCCGAAAGCGTATCGTCGTTTAGCTTCTCGTCCGCCGAGCCGGGACTGGAACCCTGCCCGAATTGAACATCGGCAGCCCACTTTGACCAGTCTCGCAGCGCTAACGCCATGTCGGCGCTGCTGTCCTGCAAGATATTGACCGCGCGGTCAAGCTCGACCAGCGCGTTCCGATCTTCAAGCTGCGAAAAGCTGCTCGTCATCGTGTTTCGGAGCACGTAATTAAGCAGGAGGATCAGCGCCGCGAGGGTAACTGTGAGCACCAACAGAGTTTTGCTGCGTAGAGCCATGGGGATTCCAGAGAAGCGTTTCGCCGCATACCTTTGAGCGATATGAAGCCGCGCTAGTAGTACTTAAGGTCCATCATCTCAGTATAACGACGGGCGGACGCGAAAGCCGCCTAGAAGTATGAAAATTGTATGAATTTCTTAGGAGACAGCGACGCTAACTCAACGATTTTGGGGGTCAATAACGCTCGGCAGCCCAGCGCATGAGGGTGTAAAACGCGGCAGCACCGTCGAAGCTGCCGTGCGCCGCGAAGGTTTGATCGACCAGCGCGCGCTCGGCGCGACCGGAGACGCCGTAATAATAGTGGTTGACCGCCGCGCGCAGCGCCACGTCCGCCGCGCCGACGTAGCCGTAAACTCCTAGCGCCCGCGTG
Source organism: uncultured Chloroflexia bacterium (assembly GCA_963848465.1). GTDB lineage: Bacteria > Chloroflexota > Anaerolineae > Aggregatilineales > Phototrophicaceae > Flexifilum. Next base: position 106,545 of record CAWKDY010000016.1, read on the forward strand.
ATCGTCCACGCCGCCGTCCAGTGACCGACGCCTTTCAGCGCCATCAGCGCGGCATAGACCTGCTCGACCGGCTGGTCGCGCAGCCCTTCGAGGTCGAGCGTGCCTGCTGTAATCGCCTGCGCGATGTCGATCAAACGCTGCATCCGCGCAAAGGTGATCTTGAGCGGCGTCAGATCGACGAGCGTCGCCGTCGCGATCTGCGCCGGACGCGGGAAAGCGTAGTAAGTCGCGTCCTCGTAGCGGATCGATTCGCCCCCCCACGCCAGCAGCCAGCGTTCCGCCGTCTGCGCCATCCGCAGCGCGATCTGCTGCTCGATGATCGTCAGCGCCAGCCCCTCGAACACGCTGTCGGCTTGCAGGGTATGCAGCCCATAGAGCGGCTCGACCGTCGCCCACAACGCGGGGACGGTGCGGGCGTAAGCGTAAAACGGGGTCAAGTCGTCGGCGAGGTTGAAAATGCGGCGGGCTTTCGCCTCTAGCGCCGCGTCATCGACCACGCCGCGCTGCGCCAGCAACCGCACGTCCAGCGCCGGATCATCGACCGTGCCGACGCTGGTGACTTCGATCAGCGCCAGCGCCTCGCCCACGCGGATCACACGGCGGTAGACGTCGGAGCGGCGCTCGCCCATCGTGTAGAGAAAGCGCGACCCCGCGACCGTGCGGGCGAAGTCGTAAGGCGCAGTCGGATACAGGATCACGGCTGGCTGGCGCGGGCGGCTTCGCGGGCGGCTTCGCGAGCGCGCTGCTCTTGCAAGACGAGGCTGGCGTAGATCGTGGCGTTGAGCGGCACGGCGACGCCGACCGCGCGCCCCAAGCGCACGACCGCGCCGGTCTGGGCGTCCAGTTCGGAGGGCAGCCCCGCCATCAAGTCGCGCTGCATCGAGGTGGTTGCATCCGGTGGGAAGGTCTCGACGAAGGCGACCGTACGCTCAATCACCCCATCCGGCAGATCGACACCGCGCGCGTGGGCGACACTCGCGATCTCCGCCATCACGTCCCGCAGCAGCCCCCACGTGAGGTCACAGGCGCGGATGTCGCCAATCGGCGCGCGCGTGACCGCCCCGACGCCGCTCAACGCCGTGACCAGCAGGAACTTCGCCCACAGCGCCGCCTCGACGTCGTCCGAACACTCGGCGTAGATTCCGGCAGCGGTCAGGCAGTCGAGCAAGGCGAGGGCTTCCGCACGAGCGCGATCGATTCAACTCGACCGAAGATGATGGTCGGCTGGACGCTGGAATGATGGACGACGCCCGGTGCATCGAGCTGGAAGAAGCCGCGCACCAAGCCGCCCAGCGTCCGCGCCGCGCCGACCTGCTCGGCGACGATGCCGGGGGCTTCGACGCCGTTCTGGAGCGTCAAGCAGCGCGTCCGCGCGCCGAGCACGGCGGGCAGTTGGCGCGCCACGTCCTCGACCTGCCACGTCTTGACCGCGATCAGCACATAGTCGGGCGCGGGGAGCGCGCGTCCAATCGTCGGTGGCGCTGACCGGCAGCAGCACGTCCTCTTCGCTCACGTCGTCGATCAGGCGCAGCCCGCCTTCGCGCAGGGCGGCAAGCTGCGCGCCGCGCGCGATGAAGGTCACGTCATTGTCCGCTTGCAGCAGGCGCGCGCCGAAATAGCTCCCGACCGCGCCGCTGCCCACGATGATGAAGTTCATAGGTTGAATGCTCTCCTTTATTTACCTCACCCCCAAATCCCCTCTCCATTGCATAGAGAGGGGACTTTTATACCCACAAACTCGCCTGGCATTGTAAGGGCGTTCTATGAGCGTGTCTAAAAAGTCGCTTTTCGACCCCACCCCCGACCCTCCCCGACTTCAGGGAGGGGAGAGTACTTCGTCTGTTTCGAGGCTTGGTGGTTAGACTTGGCGATAATTCGACCCGACGAGGGGTTTTAAACACCCTCATATAACGCCCTCACGAAAACAGGATACATCTAGAGTGGCTTGCGCGTCGGTGTTCCGGGTTGGCGGGGGTAGTCGGTTGGCGTCGGCGCGATCTTCTCGACCACGATCAGGTAGTGCGGCTCGTCCACACCCGGCAGATCGACCGCCTCGATCCGGCTGATGCGCCCACCCAAGACCGCCAGCGCCCGCTGAGCGTCATCAGCTTCGGCTTGAGCGGTGCGCCCCTTCATGGCGATGCAGACGCCGCCGACGCGGGCGAAGGGCAGCAGATATTCAAGCAGGCTGGGCAGCCGCGCCACCGCCCGCGCGACCACCACGTCGTAAGCAGCGCGTAACGCCGCATCCTGTCCGGCGTCCTCGGCGCGCGCCTTGATCAGCGTCACATCGTCCAGTCCGAATTGATCGACCAGATGCTGCAAAAAGGCGACCTTCTTGCCGGTCGCTTCGAGCAGAGTCAGCTTGATTTCGGGGTAAACGATGCGCAGGGGTAAGCCGGGGAAGCCCGCGCCCGTCCCCACGTCGATCAGGCGCAAGCCGGGCGTCATCGGCACCACCCGCGCAACCGTCAGCGAGTCGAGGAAATGGCGGACGCGCACGCCTTCGGCGTCGGTGATAGCGGTCAGGTTGGTATGCGCGTTCCACTCCGCCAGCGCGGTGGCGTAATGCTCGAACTGCGCGGTTTGTTCCGGCGTCAGCGCCACGTCGAGCAGCGCCAACGCCTCCTCAGCTAAACCCGGCATGGTTAATAGTCGGGCGTGATGTCATGCACAGGATAGATGGTCGGGAAATACATATTGGTGTGCTCGACGTTCGTCCCGTTGGGGTTCAGGATGATGTCGAAATTGCAGATCCCGCTCTCGCGCGTGTTGGACGTGCCCGGTCCGAAATCGCTGTAGCCGTCGGTGATCGGGTTCGACCACTGCACCAAAGCGCCGACTTCGTAATGTCCCGGTCGCAGGTGACCAATGCGCGCGGTGTAGAAGACCCAGTAATCGCCGTTACGCAGCACCGGCTCGCTGCGGGTGGTCATCGGCAGTTGCGCCGTGTTCAGGGTGACGCTGTAGAGGGCGTTATCGAGGTGCTGCTGCATGTCGTCCTTGGTCTTGGCGAACCACGACCAGTAGACCGTCACGTCGTCGGTGTCGTAGATGATGCCCGGTTCCGCCAGCGGATAAGCATCGCACTCGGCGAAGATCAAGCCGGGCGTCTCCGAGCGGAAATGATCGCTCAGGCGCGCGCCGATCACGATTTCGGGTTCAGCCGAGAGATTCGGGTTGAGCAAGCCGCCGTCGGGCGCGAGGATGCTGCTGGTCACGCCCGCGCCAGTATTCGAGGACGTGCCGCTGCTGCTGCCCGCACCGGTATCGGTGCTGTTCACCACTGTGTTGGTCGGGTTATTGCAACCGTCCTGCGCATCGGTCAGCACGAAGCTGAAATCAATGACGCTCGAATCGCTCTCGCGGGCGACGCTGACGTTGGCGCTGGCGGTGCCACCCGCCGCGACGGTCACGCCGCTGTTGTAGGTGACTTGGTCGCTGACGGCGAAATCGCCCGCCGCCGGGACTTGGCGCACGTTGGTGATCGCCGTACCGGATCCCGCCGAGCCGGAGAAGATTTGATAGTAGATGTCGTAGCCGACCAGCAGCGTGCCGGAGAAGTTCAGCACGGCAGAGTCGGCGCAGACGATCAAGTAGCCCTCAACGCTGTTCGACGGACCGGTCGTCGTCGGCACGGGGGTCGCGGTCTGGGCGTTCACGAACGCCGTTCCGGTGATGGTCATAGCCAGCAAAGCTGCTAAAGCGAGTTTCTTCACGGGTAATTCCTTTTCAAACTGTCAGCGATCAGCGGTCAGTCATCAACTCAAACGCGACCGCGAAATTCCTCGACATAAAACCGACCACTGGACAGATTCTTCGGCTAAATGCAGTCGATTCGACTCAATTAGAGGATATGATAACGTAAAACCTGTAAATGCACAGCCTAGCGAAGCCTACTCCTAGACTACGTTCTGACGTAGAATTGCGGTATTCATTTCGCATGAATAAGGAAAATCAGCGTGAGCACACCTATCATTGCCGTCCTGCAAGGCGACCAAACCGGGCAGGAACTGCTCGACGAATCCCTGCGCGTGCTTGACCCCGCCGTGACTCGCTTCGACGTGGAGTTCAAAACCTTCGACCTCTCACTGGGCAACCGCCGCGCGACCCAGAATCAAGTCGTGCATGACGCCGCCGATTTCATCAATCAGACCGGCTACGGCATCAAGGCGGCGACCATCACGCCGGAATCGACCGACGACGTCGGCAGCCCCAACGCCCTGCTGCGCGAAGCGATCAACGGGCAGGTGATCCTGCGCACCGGGCGGCGGATCCCGGCGGTGCGTCCGCTGGCAGGCGTCTACGCGCCGATCTCGGTGGTGCGGATGGCGGTCGAGGATGCCTACGGCGCGAAAGAATGGCGCGAAGGCAGCGGTCTGGACGAGGTCGCCTACAGCACGCGCAAGTTGACCCGGCGCAACTGCCGCGCGGTCGCCGAGTTCACCTTTCGCTATGCCCGGCGCGTCGGGGCGAAGGTCTTCGGCGGTCCCAAATACACCGTCAGCGCGGTCTACGAGGGCATTTTCAAGGAAGAACTCGACGCGGCGGCGGCGCGCTATCCTGACGTGCGCTACGACCCCCAGTTGATCGACGCGACTTACGCCCTGCTGCTGGAAACGACCGGCGAAGCGCTGGCGATCCCGGCGATCAACCGCGACGGCGACAGCCTCAGCGACCTCGTATTGAAGATGTTCGGCAGCATCGCCGGGGCAGAGTCGGTGATTCTGTCGCTGGACGAGGACTTTCAGGTCAAGACCGTGCTGACCGAAGCGCCGCACGGCACCGCCCCCAGCCTAGAAGGCAAGAATATCGCCAACCCGATGGCGATGATCCTCGCCGGGGCGGCGCTGCTGCGCTACATGAAAAGCGAAGCCGCACTGCGCGCCAGCCGCGCCATTTACGAGTCGGTGATGGAAGCAGTCAACGACGGCATCCGTACCAACGACCTCGGCGGCTCGGCATCGACCAGCGAGTACACCGACGAGGTGATCCGCCGCGTGCGCGGCAAGCTCGACGTGTGGGAGTCGCTGGGCGATCAATGATCAGTGCAGCACAGCGCTAAGCTGATGGTGATTTAGAGCTATCTTCTTGCGCCACCGGATGCTCAAAGCATCCGGCTACGAGAAACCAAGCCACCTGAAGGTGGCTCAAGAGCCTGCTTTTGACAGGTTCTTTGCTACTCGCCCGATGCTACCGCTTCGCTGACAGCGTCGGGCGATAGCTTATGGCGCGACGGGTTTAAACCCGTCGCTACTCAAAACCGCGACCCACTGAAGGGGTCGCAAAAGCGCGTATCGTTGTGAGTCGCCCCTTCAGTGGGCGACGAATTTCCTAGCTGAGGGTTTAAACCCTCAGCGAAGTAGGCAGATCGCATAATAAAATACTTCACACCTACTCTCTAAGCATTAATTTCAAAAACGGCATAAACTTTGGTTATGTGAAATAATTCCTTTACTGACTCACTGGGAAATAATTGTGGACGATCAACTCGAACGTGACGTACTGCAACTCTGGGCGCTGCTGTTCCGGCTGGTGCTCGACGGCGAAAAGCTCCTCACCGCGCAGCTTACCGATCACGGACTGACAACCCCGCAGTTCTACGTCCTCAAGACGCTCTCGGAGCAGGGCGGGAGCTGCCCAATTGGGCGCATCGCGCGGCTGCACGGACTGACCAACGCCACCATGACCGGGCTGGTCAAACGGCTGGAACTGTTCACGCCGCCGCTGGTGCAGCGCGAGAAAAACCGCGCTGACCGCCGCTCGGTCACCGTCGTCATGACCGGGGCGGGCGAAGACCTGTTTTTCCGCATCCAAACCGATCTCATGCGCCAACTGCGCGACCTGCTCACCCTGATCAGCCCGGAAGATCGGCTCTCGATCCTCGACGATCTGCGCCGCTACGTCACGCTGATCACGGCGGCGATCCCGCCGGAGCTGGGCGAGGAGTAACGCGCTAGTTCTCTGCTACAATGGAAAAACAGGACTGAGGTTCGAGGACTGAGGACTGAGAAAAAAGTGCTGAGTGCTACGCTCAAAACCTCACCCCCCGACCCCCTCTCCATTGCATGGAGAGGGGGAGGTTAGGAACTAGCAATCGCGGCAATCCTGTTTTTCTCGGTACTTTTTTGAGGGCGCGATGGCAGAGCAGTTTGTTCAATCCCACATCCGTAATTTACCCCTGTTCGGGCAGCTTACCGCGCCGCAGATCGGCGTAATCGCGTCGATGGTCACCGTGCTGCGCTTCGAGCCGGGTCAGTTGGTGGTGCAGGAAGGGCAGCCGACACAGGGCTTATTCCTGTTCGCGGGCGGGCGCGGCATCCTGACGCGGCGCTCGTCCAGCGGCATGGACGACCGCATCGGCACGGTTGAACCGGGACAGTATATCGACGAGACGGCGCTCTACGACAGCGGCTATGAAGCGGCGTCGCTGCGGATCGTCGAGACGGCGATTGTCCTGCTGATCCCGCGCGCCGCCTTCGTCCAAATGGTGACGCGCTTCCCCGAAATTCGCGCCAACCTGCGCGTGCAGTCGGCGACCGACTTGTCCACCCGGCAGACCGGCGGCAAGCTGTTCAAGGGACAGCGTGACGACGAAACCGTGCTCCACGTTTGGCGGCGGCATTGGTGGGCGGTCGCCCGCTACGGCTGGATCGCCGTCGTGGTGGCGCTGGCGCTGTTCGCCTTCGCCCTGCTGCTCGCCGAGAGCGCGCCGGTGCTGGCACTGGGCGCTGCTGGTCTGGCAGTGATCATCCCCGGCGCGATTGCGATGTACCTCTATTTCGAGTGGCAGAACGACAGCATCGTCGTCAGCGACCAGCGGATCGTCCGCATCTGGAACCAGATCATCGGCTTCGAGAACACGCTGAGCGAAATCCCGCTCGACCGCGTGATCGAGGTCAACGTGACCATCCCCCCCGGCGACCCGTTCGCGCGGTTGTTCCGCTACGGGACGATCTTCGTCCGCACGGCGGGCGAAGCCGCCAACATGACGCTGGAAATGATCACCGAGCCGATGCAGGTGCAGTCGGCGATCTTCACCCAGCGCGACCGTTTCCGCGACCGTTTGGAGCAGCGCAAGCGCGAGACCGTCCGCGACGACGTGCAACAGGCGCTCGGCTTGGCGCAGACGGATCAGCCGCAGCCCGCGTCCTTGACCAAACGCAGTGATCACACGGCGACGATTGGGCTGCCCTTCGTCCGCACCAAGTTTATCGCCGCCAACGGGGACATCATCTACCGCAAGCACTCGACCGTTTGGATGCAGCACGTCATGCTGCCGTCGCTGGCGGTGGGCGGCGCGCTGGTGCTGATGCTCGTGAGCCTGCTCGTCCCGGCGTTTCCGCTGGCGGGTGCGGTCGGGCTGGCGGCGGGCATGTTCCTGCTGATCGTCAGCCTCGTCTGGTTCTACGCCGCCGATTGGGATTGGCGCAACGACCTGTTCATCATCGGCAGCGACGCCATCACCCTGATTCGCAAGCGCCCACTCTGGCTGCAAAACGAATCCGAGCGCATTCGCATCAGCCAGATCGACAACGTGAAGTCGCGGGTCGATGGGCTGATCAACAACATCCTCAACCGGGGCAACGTCCAGATTTCGCTGATCGGCTCCGACCTCGCCGATGCGAAAGTGATGGACTCGATCTACGACCCGCAGGAAGTGCAGGCGGAAATCTCGCGTCACCTTTCGGCGATCAAGAACGAGCGCCAAGTCACCGACGTGGAGCAGCAGCGGCAGGTGATCAAGGACTACTTGCAGACCTATCACGAGCTTCAACAAGGGCAGCAGCCGACTCAATCCGCGCCGCAGTCCATGCCGGGAGCGACTTTCGCTCGCCCCGCCTCGGCGGATACGCAGATCAACGACGCACCGCCGCCGACCATCAGCGACGGCAACCGTCCGCCGCGCATCCCGAAACGGCGACCGGATCGAGAATAGCGACCTCACCCCGTTTCGCTGCGCTCAACTGCCCCTCTCCACTGCGTAGAGAGGGGCGCAAGAGCAAAAAGATTTAACGCCAACGTAGAATAAATTGCAGAACTGAAAAGGAATTCTACTGTCTAGACGTTAAGAACAGAGACAAATCAAACTTTGCGTTGACATTTGGATTCACGGCGTCTTGGCGGTTCAAATGCTCTCGGTCTGCAACCGCGCGGAGAATTGCGCTATAATTGGGTTATTCTGAAAATCTAGCATTCCAAGTGAGACATGGCACTACGCGAAATTATCCAACCGGACAATCCTGTTTTGCGCAAGAAGGCGCTGCGCGTCACCAGCTTTGACGGCAAGTTTCAAAAGCTGGTGGACGACATGGTCGAAACGATGATCGAAGCCCCCGGCACCGGCTTAGCCGCGCCGCAGGTCGCCGTCAGCCAGCGCGTGATCGTCGTGCGCCTGCCCGACGACGACGATAGCAAGGAAGAATACGGCGATCAGGCGGGCAAGCTCTACGTCGTCGCCAACCCGGAGATCGTCAAGCACAGCCGGGTACAGGTCGAAGGCGTCGAAGCCTGTCTCTCGATCCCCGGCTACTTCGGCAGCGTTTTCCGCTATGAGAATGTGCTGATCAAGGGGCTGGATCGGCACGGCAAGCCGATCCGCATCAAGGCGAAGGACTGGCAAGCGCGCGTCTTCCAGCACGAGATCGACCACCTCGACGGGCGGCTGTACATCGACATCGCCGAAGACGTTTGGAAAGCCGAGCCGCCGGAAGACGAAGCTGCCCCTGCCGAAGATAGTGTGGCGGAGAAGACCTCCACCGAGGGTTAAAACTGCTCTATCGCTAAGATCGACACTTCGACCCCACTCCCGCTCGCTGCGCTCGCCTCCCCTCCCCGAATTCAAGGAGGGGCGAGGGCAAAAACCGCAGGGATAGGCAATCTACGGGTGGAGCAAACAAAGTCTGCAACAGAGCAGGTAGAAGCCACCGGCTCACAAAACGCGACCCGCTGAAGGGGTCGCCTAAGCAGGTCAAGCGAGACGCCGCCGGAACAACGGGCGGCGTTTCTTTTGGCTTAGCCGCCAACGCCCCACAAGTAGACCGGTCCGACCGCGTCGAAGAACAGCAGCAGCAGACCATCGTCCGTCCAGTCCAGCGAGAGGATGCGCTCCGTCCCCACGTCGATGCGCGACTGGGCGACCGACTCGCTGGTCAACTGCACCAGATTCCAGAGCGAGACCTGCCCACCGAGCACCGTCGTCAACAGCAGGCTGCCATCCGGCGAGAACGCCGCCGCGACGTTATCGCCCTGCGTATCCGGCAGCCGCGACGCCAGCACCGCTGAGCCGAGAGTCCACAAGCTCAAGCCAGCCGTGCTGTTGCCGGTCAGCAAAAAGCGCCCATCGGGAGCGAAGCGCAGAATTTGACCGCCGCCGCCCTGCCCGGTATCGAGCACGTCGATGTGTGTCGTGTCGGTCAGCGACCAGAGCTGCGCGTCGCGGTTCGTGCCGATGGCGAGCGTCTGGCTATCCGGCGCAAAGCTCAGCGCTTGCACGCGGATCGGCGTGGTGAGCGCCTGCTCAGCGACCAGCTGGCGGTCGCGCCAGCGCCAGAGGCGCACGACGCCATTGTTCCCGGCGGACGCAAGCTGATCGCCGCTCTCCGAGAACGCCAGCGCCGTGATCGTCCCGTCCTGCGAATCGAGCGTCGCCAGCGGTTGACGGGCGTAGCTGTCCCAGACCTTGATCGTGCCGTCGCTCGCGCCGACCGCCAGCCAGCCAGCGTCCGCCGCGAAAGCGACCGCCGTGTTATTGGTGTTTCCGGCAAATGCCGTCACCAGCGCGCCGCTGTTCGGGTCGTAGACGCCCACCGTCCCGTTCGGGGACGCGCCGTAGATTTCGGTTTTGTCGGAGGCGTAAAACACGCGCGTGACTTCGCCGCGCGCCGTCTCGAACAGCACTTTGCCGGTCAGCAAATCCCACGCCAGCAGTTCCTCGTTGCTCAACCCGACCAGCCGGGTCGCGTCCGGCGAGAGCGCCGAAGCGAAGATCGTGCTCAACCTGCCGGGCTGGTCGAGCCTGCCGAGATAGCGCAGATCGGCGACGTTATTGAGCGTGATCGGCGTCTGCGCCTCGACGAACTGGGTCGGGGCGGCAGCGTCGGCGGATTGCGCGGCGCGTTCGCCGTCGGCGCAGCGCTCGAACAGGCGGCGAGCAGGAGGAGGAGCACGAGGAAAATCCACCCCACCCCCTTCCCCTCCCCGACTTCAGGGAGGGGAGAGTACCTACTCATTTCGAGGCGGATATTCCACGATAAATGTGTGCGCAAAAAGCGTAGGGTAGTGGTGACAGGTCTAAGACCTGCCCCTACATGAACGATTTTTCCATAAGCAAGTCGCTGCAAGGGTTATTCTTCCGTTTCCGGGAGCGAACCGACGCTGATCTTGAGGTTGCCGACGGCGATGCCAAAGGTGTCGATCTGCGCCAAGCCGCATTCGCCCTCGAACGGCTCGACGCGCCCGTTCTGGTTGAGGTCAACGCCGTTGAGCAGCGCGTCGGCGTAGTCGGTCGCCTCGCGCAGCTCGGTCTGGACGCTGGCGAGGTCGTCGACGGTGAAGAACTGGCTCTCGCGGTCGATGATCTGCGTTCATCCAGCCGCGCGCGTTGACGATGCAGACGCGGATCAGATCGATCTGGCTGTCCATCAGCGCGTCGGACTCCGGCGCGGCGGTGACGGCGCTCAACTGCGCCTCGATCCGGTCGAGGAAGTAGGGGATGCCGTAGCCGCGACCGGGATTTTCGCCGCGACCGTTGCCGTTGTAGTCCTCCTGCGTGCCTTGCAGGATGTTGATCGTGTGCTCGGCGTGCGAGTGCAGGCTGCCGGGAGTGGTGGCGGAGGCGGCGAGTCCGGCGTGCTGCTTGGCGATGGTCGCCTCTTGAATCGCACCGGCGAGCAGGCTGGAGAACGTGTCGCCTGAGGGGATGCCCTCCGGCGACGACACGAGGATCGCGTCGAGCGCCGTCATCACCTCGGCGGGGATGACGCCGTGATAAGCGACGTTCTCGGCGGGCGCAGCGCTGGCGGCGTCCTGCTGCGTGATCAGCACGGCGTTGTAATGCGCTGGCAGCATCTCACCCGCCTCGGTGGTGAAGGTCAGTTGTCCGTCGCCCAATCGGGTCGAGCCGAACGCTGCCGAGCGCCAGTGCCTCGGTACTGGCGGTGTTGTAGAGCCACAGATAGTAACTCAGCTTGCCCGGCGGCTGCGCCAGCGCGCTGACCACGATCTGCACCGTATCGCCGGGCGCGTTCAGGCTGCTGTAGCTGATCGTGCCGACGGTTGGCGCGGCGTTTTCCAGCGGCAGCGCGGCGACCGAGCGCGGCGTCACGGTCGGCTCAAGCGCCACGGCGGCAGCCGTCGGCGGCGCAGTGGGTGCGCCGGTCGGCGCGGGCGCGTTATTGGCATTGAGCAGTAGAAACACGACCGCGACGATCAGCAGCGCGATCACGGCAAAGCCGCCCAACAGGATCAGCGGGTTGGAGGCGGGCTGCGTGATCACGGTCGGCTGGGGCTGCGAAGGTCGGCGGCGGCGGGCGGCTTGGCTGCGGCTCGCTGCGGCTGCGCTGGCGGCTGCGCTGGCGCTGGCGCTGGCGCTGGTCCTGATCGGGACCGGATCGGCGGGAGTGCCGCCTCGGTGATGGTCTCGTCAGCGGTCGCGGCGATCTTGGGCGGTTCGCCGTGCAGCACGCGCCGGAAATCCTCATAAAAGTCGCGCACGCTGGCATAGCGCTGATCCGGATTTTTCGTCAGCGCGTGCTGCATCACCCCGTCGAGCGCGACCGGCAGATTGGCGCGGCTGTCGATCACCGGCGGCACCGGCGTCGTGATGTGCTTGATGGCGATCTGCATCGGCGTTTCCGCCGAGAACGGCTGCGCGCCGACGATCATCTCGTAGATCGACGATGCCGAGCGAGTAAATGTCCGACTGCGGACCGAGCGGCAAGCCCTGCGCCTGTTCCGGCGACATATAGGCGGGCGTGCCGACGATCCCGCCCGACTCGGTCAGCGTGGCAGTCGCCCCGGACGAGTTCTCCAGCAGCTTGACGATGCCGAAATCCGAGAGCAGGCTGTGCCCCTCGTGATCGATCAGGATGTTATCCGGCTTGATGTCGCGGTGGATCACGTTCTGGCGGTGAGCGTAGTCGAGCGCGCTCGACACCTCGTCGAAAATGCGCTCGATTTCGGGCAGCGGGATCGCGCCGCGCCGGATACGATTCGCCAGCGATCCGCCGTCGGCATACGCCATGACGAGGTAGAGAATCCCGTTTTCGTCGCCGTAGTCGTAGAGTGGCAGAATGTGGGGATGCTGCAAGCGGGCAATCGTGCGTGCTTCCAAGCCGAAAACGCTTGACGAACTGGCTATCGGTTGCCAATGACTGCGGCAGCACCTTGACGGCGACATAGCGGTCAATCTCCGGCTGGTAGGCTTTGTAGACGGTCGCCATACCGCCTTGCCCTAGTTGTTCAGTGACTTGGTATTTGCCGAGTTTCTGCCCGACGAGCGAGGTTGACACAGGATTGATTCCTCTACTTGCGGTCATTTTGAATGATTATTGTGCCATAACTTCGATGATTACGCTTTTGTCACAGTCGAACGGAGGGCAAGTGTGGAGCGAAAGCAATTAGCAACCTCACCCCCCAACCCCCTCTCCACTGCGTAGAGAGGGGGGCTAAGTGCGGCGGGGTGGGTCAACAGGCGGCATTGGGAAACGCCCTGCAGCTAGTCGAAGGCGTAAGCCTGTTCCAGTTCGTCGCGCAGGCTGAGATAACTCAGGTAGCGCGCGCTGCTGATCTTCCCGGCATCGACGGCGGCGCGTACCGCGCAGCCCGGCTCGTGGTGATGGGTGCAGTCGCGGAAGCGACACTGAGCGATAAACGGCGTGATGTCGCGGTAGTAGCCGTCCAACTCTTCCGGCTCAACGTCCCAGACCGTCAGGTTGCGAATGCCGGGCGTATCCGCCAGATAGCCGCCCTCGTCCAGCTTGACCAGTTCGCTGTCACGGGTGGTGTGCATCCCGACCTGCGTATTCTGGCTGATCTCCTTGATGGCGCGACCCAAACCGGGCTGGATGTCGTTGAGCAGGCTGGTCTTGCCGACGCCTGACGGTCCCGTGAACACCGAGATCCGGTCTTTGAGCAGCGCCTTCAACTCGGCGATCCCCTGCCGTTCCAGCGCGCTGGTGAACAAGGTGGTGTAACCCATCGCCGTGTAGGGCGCGAATTCGGCTTCGGCCGCCGGGCGGTCGATCAGGTCGATCTTGTTGACGACGATGATGATCCGGTCGATGTCGGATTTTTCGCCCATGACCAGAAAGCGATCCAGCAGGCGGTAATTCGGCGTCGGAGCGGTCGCCGCGAAGACGAAGATCGCCTGCTCGGCGTTCGCCATGATCACCTGCTCGCGTTCGGACGCGCCCGCGCCCCGGCTGCCTTCGGTTCGCATCGCCCGCGAGATCACGCTGGTGCGCGGCTCGACGGCTTCGACAGTCCCGGTCATGTCTTCTAGCGTGGAAATCGTCACCCGGTCGCCAATGGCGGCGATGTCCGACGACTGTGCTTCTTCCAAAAGCCGCCCGCGCAGGCGGCACATGTAAACCTGATTATCCTCAGCTTCAACCCAAAAGAAGCCGCTTTGCTCTTTAACGACAAGACCTCTCAATATCCCTCCAGTTGGGAAAATCTAGAACAACTCTATTTTACACGGAAAGCGCGTGTAAGGATGCCGGGGGTGCAAGCGTCACAACTATACAGTGCCCAACGTAACTGAGCTGGTGCGCCGCTGAAGCTCGATTGCCAATGGTTGTGGTATGATTTTGAAGATGAGTTTAATGGGTTAGGAACAACTGTGAATATCGATCTCGAACCTTCCGGCATCGTCGCCGGATGCCCCGGCAGTCGAGCCGGATGCTGAAATCATAAGTGCCCCGCCACCGGCTCCGACCGAGACGCCAGCACTCGCCGTGATCCCACGCGCGACTTTCAACTATTTTGTGATCGCGATCGTCGCCCTGCTGGTCGGCGCGGTGATCGGGGTTGTCGGTTACGACCGCGTCGTCCAGCAGAACCGCGAAGAAAACACCGCCCTGATCGAGCAGTCGGTTTCGTCGGCAATCGCCGCGCTGCCGCAAGGGTCAGGCGCGGCAGTCGATACCGAAGCGCTGATCAACTCGGCGGTCGCCACCGCGATTGCCGCCGTGCCCGGTAATGCCGCCGCTGACGTGGTCGATCCCAACAAGCGCTACGAGGTTTCGGTGGTCGACCAGCCATCGCTGGGACCGGAAGACGCCCCCGTCGTGATCGTCGAATTCGGCGATTTCCACTGTAGTTACTGCAAGCGCTTCAACGACCAAACGATCACGCCGCTGCTAGACGCTTACAGCGACAAAGTGCGTTTCGTCTACCGCGACTATCCGATTTTGGGACCGGACTCGCTCTCGGCTGCGCTGGCGGCAAGCTGCGCCGACGATCAGGGCGCGTTCTGGGATTTCCATGACCGCCTGTATGCCGACCCGACGAACCTGAACCGCGACGCTTTCGTCCAGTACGCCACCGACCTGAACCTCAACCTCGACACCTTCACGCAGTGCTACGACGATCAGCAGCACAAAGACGAAGTGCTTCAGGACTACAACGACGGTCAGGCGTTGGGGGTGGGCGGCACGCCGACCTTCTTCATCAACGGCAAGCTGTTTGTCGGCGCGCAGCCCTACGACAACTTCGCCCAGTTGATCGACTCCGAACTCAACGCGGACGAGACGCCCTCCGCTTCGTAAAGGGATTACCTCACCTTCTATCCCCCGCTCTACGCTATGGAGCGGGGGATTTCTGTTGTTAACCCTCACGCCATCCTCCGCGTTTTCCAATAGAATTCCAACTGTAATTAATCTATACTGAAGGCGATTGACATTGACGTCTATTGGGAGCACAGTATGGACGAGAGAAGCGCGTTTCAGCAGTCGATGGAAGCGCAACTGCACAGTTTGGAAGCGGAACTGGAACGCTGGCAAGCGGAAGACGAGGGCAGCGGCAGCGCGGCGCAGTTGCGGCGCGAGCAGCAGCAAATGCTCACCGACCTGCATGAGCAGCGTCTACAAGCGCGTCAATACCTCGATCAAGTGGCGCGCCGCGACGATTGGCAACCCTTGAAACCGAAAATGGAGCGCTTATGGACGGAGATGGCGACGCAGATCGCCGCGATCAAAGCACAGGTTTAGGCGCTAAGCTGCGACAAGTCGCCCGCGACGCCCAGCGCGAGATCGCGGTTTACCGCCTCGTGCTGGCGGATGCCCGCACCCCGCTGCCAGCGAAGCTCGCGCTCGGCTTGGCAATCGGCTATCTGCTGCTGCCCTTCGACCTGATCCCGGACTTCATTCCGGTGCTCGGTCAGTTGGATGATCTGCTGATTGTGCCGGGGTTGGTGCTGATCGCGCGGCGGCTGATCCCGCCGGAGGTGCTGGCGGATTGTCGGGCACGGGTGGTTAAAGGCTCGTAAGCGATGGGCGTGCTAGGATTCGAACCTAGAGTCAGCCGATTATGAGTCGGATGCTTTGACCGTTAAGCTACACGCCCGTATGCACGTATTCTATAAACTCCCGCCGAGAAGATCAATCCTCGCTCAGTAAACCAGCGGGTTCTCCGCTTTTCTCTTGCTCGGAACTATTGCCTCGCCAAACAGCCGGGCGATCACTTTTCGCGCACTAGCCATTGAGCAGTTTGGGCAAAAGCTGCTCCATCAAGTCGGCGGTTTCGTCGATGCTCTGGTAGTCGTCAGCGTAGGAAATCACGTTCAACTGGGGATCATAGCTCCAGAAGCCCGCTCGGT
This sequence comes from uncultured Chloroflexia bacterium, assembly GCA_963848465.1. Lineage (GTDB taxonomy): Bacteria > Chloroflexota > Anaerolineae > Aggregatilineales > Phototrophicaceae > Flexifilum. The sequence goes on from CAWKDY010000016.1 coordinate 122,365, forward strand.
CGTACAGAAACCGGATGTAGGTATAGCCGATTCCCAGCACGATTCGCGCCAGCATCCCGCCCATGTAGGGGAACTCCAGCCGCACCCCGCGCTCGTGGATCAACAGCCGCATCCCTAACTCCGGCATCGGGTAGTTCAGCCCGATGCCCCCCTCAAGCTGCTCCGGGATCAGCGATGGGTCGAGCTTGAGCAGGATACGCGCCAGCGACTTCGGCTTGATCTTGCGCACCGGGAAATGTTCCTCCGGCACCAGCGGATTTCCGCTATGCTGGAACAGCCACTCGACCATTTTCGGTGTGAGTTCGCCCGTTTTCGGGGCGACGAGGTGAATTACGTAGTCCATAGGCAAGAGTATAGAGTTGAAACAGCAAAGTGAAAAGTCGGGGACAATGCACCCTTTCGCCGAAATTCGTCGACTATAGTAAAGTGAGCCTACCGCTTCGCCGCCATCATCGCCCCGTTCCACTTTTGGCAGCAGCAAAAATCGAGGAGCGACCTTATGCCCGGATTTCTCGCACCCGTCCGCCAGCGGATTCGCCTCGTGCTGATCATCGCGATCATCCTGATCGCGCTGGTATTGGTGGTTCCGCTATTTCTGGGCTGCGAGTCCGGGATTCCAGATGGGCTTCCGACCGTCTGTATGCCCGGTCTGAGCGGAGGGAGCTACTGCATCACCGGGAAGAACTTCAGCATCGGGCGGCTAGCGACGTGGCGGCAGTCGTTGTTTGTGCGACCGAACAACGTCGTCACCATGCAGATCGACGGCACGCTCGATTTCGCCGACGCCACCGACCCCCGAACGTTTCAGGTCAACGACCTGACCTTGATCCGCGGCGGCGGCGTGATCCGCGCGGGCGGCGATTACATGACTCTCCCGCTGATCGACGGACCGATCTTCGGATCGGGCACGCTGGTGCTGGACGATCATCTGCGCCTCGAAGCCAGCGACCTGACCGGACGCTTGATCAGCATGAATTTGCGCGGCAGCCGCCTGCTGATCAACGACAACGTGACGCTCAGCGCAGCAGGGACGAACGTCACGGGTATCTTCGTTTACGGCGACGTGGACGCGCGCTATTGGGGTGCAGGTTGATCCGGAGACGCCGACGATCTTGGTGCAGGGCAGCGAAAGCGCGACCGGCGTCCAAATCTTGGACGGAAAACTGCGCTTCGTGCTCGTGAATCTTCGAGTCGAAGGCGCGAAGTCGGTCGGCGTGACGGGCGACAGCGAATTTGTCATCGACAGCAGTCAAATTGAAGTGCCGGACGGCGTAGCGGTGCAAATGATCCGCGACGGATCGCTGCTTGTGGAGGGATCGCGGCTTGTCGGCGGTGTGGCGGCGATTCAAGGCGACGAAGGCGCGCAGGTGGTCGACCTCTTCGGACAGATCAGCGGCGATATTGATCTGGGCGACGGCGCGGATCACCTGCGCTTGACGCAGGATCGCCACACTGCAACTAGAGAACAGCAGCATCACGATGGGCGCGGGCGACGATACGCTGACGCTGGATTACAGCGAAGGCGTGATCGACACGCCGCTCGACGGCGGCGACGGCGACGACACGCTGGAGATCACGCTGAACCTGCCGCCGGGCGAAAACACGCCCACTCAAGCGGACATCGCGGCAGCCGAAGCCGACGGCGAATTGGAACTGCCCGCCTTCACCCTGCGCTGGACGAATTTCGAGAACGTGCAGATCGCTTACGCGGAGGACGATGCCAGTTCGTAGGCAGCCAGCGTAACACTTCGCCTAGATCACGGGTCGTGCGGTGAGTCATTCCTGATCGCCGTCGCCTGAGGGTTGGCGTTGTGCTTGTCGCGCGGCGAGCTGTCCCTTCAACAGCGCGACCAGCAGCGTCACGTTGTCGATCTCCCCCAGCGGCAGCGCCAGCCAGTCGGCGTCGCCTGCCGCGAGGATCGTCAGCTTGCTGCCGCCGATCCGGTAGCCGCCGAAATCGCTCCACGCCAGCGTCCGCCCGCCGTCGTGCAGCCCGCCACCGCCGATCCGCAGCGCAGCGCCGAAATCGACTCTTTTCCCCTCACGCCAGCCGCCGCGCGATCTCCGGCGCGAGCACCCGGTTGATCGCCTCGGTCAGCCGCGTGCCCAGCCGGTCGGCATGGCGGTACTGGTTGGTGATCGTGAAGTGATCGCCCTCCCACGTCGTCACGGCGAAGCGAAAGCGGTCGCGGTGCAGCAAGCCGCCGAAATAGGCGAGCCGCTCGGCGCGTGACCGGATGCTGGCAACTTCCTCGTAGCGAAAGAAGACCACTGTCGAGCCTTCGCGGTAGCTGAAGCCGCGCTCGTAGAGGATGATCTCGCGGTTCCAGTTATGCAGCACGTACCAGCCCGCGATCAAGCCGACCAGCGCCACCACGACCACCGTCACCAGCGGTCCCCACCACGCCTCGACCTGCGCCGTCGTCAAGCCGAGCAGCAATGCCACCGGCGCGATCACCACGCCCGCGATGATCAGCGGGCGCAGCCGGTTGCTGGGGAAGTTGGCGAGCGCTTCCCCTAACTGCGGATCAGGGTCGATCACCTGCATCGCGCGGCGGCATCCTTTCCGAAAATGGCTTCAGGCGCGAAAACTGCCTATACGCTACAACTCTACCACGAACGCCCGCGCGCGTGCTTGCTGAACTTGAGCCGCAATCCGGCATTAGCGCTCGCTCAGAGATTCTCGCACAACGCCCGCTCGTGCTAGAATATTCAAAACGTTAGGAAGGAAGAATAAAATCTCATGTCAACCTTTCAAGCCATGCAAGCGCAGGAGCGGTTCGAGCCGCAGTTGCTCTCGAAAAAGAACGTGGTCGGGGTCGCCGTCGGCTTCAAAGAGTCGAAGGGCGAAAAGAGCGGCGATCTCTCGGTCGTCGTGCTGGTTCAGCAGAAGCAGCCGCTGGCGGCGCTCGCCGTCGAGGACGTGATCCCGTCGGAATTGGACGGGATGCGAACGGACGTTTACGAGGTTGGCTTCCTGAAAGCGCAGCTTGACCCGACCCAGCGCATCCGCCCCATGCCGTGCGGCGTGAGCATCGGGCACTACAAGATCACCGCCGGAACTTTCGGCGTACTGGTCACCGACAAGACCAGCGGCGACCGGCTGATCCTCTCCAACAATCACGTGCTCGCCAACAGCAATCTGGGGCAGAAAGGCGACGCGATTTTGCAGCCCGGTCCGATTGACGGCGGGCAGAATCCCGGCGATATCGTGGCGACGCTGGAACGCTTCGTCACCATTCACTACACCGACGACGTGATCACGCCGGAGCCGCCGCCCACCCCTGACCCGGGACCTACTCCCAATCCCAACCCCAACCCGACCCCCAATCCCGGCGGCACGACCGGCTGCGACGTCGTCAGCAGCTTCGTCACGGTCGCCAACGCGCTCGCGACGCTGCTGGGTTCGCAGAAGCGCGTCACGACGACGACGCTTGAGTCGCTGGCGGCGAGCCAGACCATCGGGTCGCCCACGCCGGTCGCGAGCACGGTCTCCGCCAGCGCGACCGTACCGGAGAACCGGGTCGACTGCGCGCTCGCCCGCCCGTCCGACCTGTCCCAGTTCACCGGCGAAATCGTCTCGATCGGCAGCGTCAGCGGGACGAAGACCGCCACCTTGGGGATGCGCGTCCGCAAGTATGGGCGCACGACTCAGTACACCGAGGGCAACGTCACCCTCTTGAACGCGACCGTCAACATCGCTTACGGCGCCAAGACCGCGCGATTTGTCGGGCAGGTCGTCACCGAGGCGATGAGTCAGGGCGGCGACTCCGGCTCGCTGATCGTCGATGCGACCGAGAACCGCGCCGTCGGGCTGCTGTTCGCCGGTTCGGATTTGGCGACGATCTTCAATCCGATCGACGCGGTGCTCGAGCGAACTCAACGTGACGTTGTAGTAGAAAACAGTGAGCGTCTACAACCTCACCCCCAACCCCTCTCCACGTTGTGGAGAGGGGCGCTAAGGGCGAAACGAAGTTTCGCATCGCAGCGGGGTGAGGTCAAAGCAGCAGTTGGCTAACGGTTCACCGCTAAAAGCTATCAGCTCAGCGCTAACAGGAGGCAGCTATGTCTTCACAGGATGAAGTCAACGAGCAAGTCCGTCGGGCGTCGGACGTGCAAGCCAAATATGCCGACGATCTTATGAGCAAGCCCCACGTCATCGGCGTGGCGGTCGGCTTCACGTCGGAGGGCGGCAAGCGCACCGCGGACGTCGGCGTGATCGTGATGGTCGACAACAAAATTCCGCGCGCTGAACTCGCCGCCGACGAGCTGATCCCGCGCGAACTCGACGGCGTGCGGGTGGATGTGCAGGAAACCGGCGTTTTCTCTGCGTCTTAGCTACGGAGTCGCAGAATCGCCGCCGGTGCGCTAGATTTAGGGCGCAAACGCATTACGAGGAGTATATCAAGTATGTCATTACGCTCGACTCAGCGGCGTTTCCTCATCGGGTTGATCGCGCTGCTTGCGGGCTGTACGCTCAACAGCGCACCGGCGAACCAACCAGTCAGCGGCGAGCCGGTCGTTCGAATCGTCTCACCGCAGCCTAACGCGACTTACCTTGAGGGGGTCGCCGTCAACATTCAAGCCACCGTCAGCAATGCCGGGACGGACATCGACCGCGTCGAGATCGTCGTCGATGGCTCCACCGTCGCCACCGTGCCATCGCCCAACGCCGACGGCGCGGCGCTGTTCAACGCCACTTACGGCTGGTCGGCGGCGGGCGTCGGCGCGCACACGCTCGGCGTCACCGCCTACCGCGCTGACGGAACCAGCAGCACCCCGGCAACCGTCGAGATCAACGTCATCGCCGCCAACGGCACGCCGGGTACATCCGGTGCAGCCCAGAGCACCAATCCGGTCACATCCGGCGCGACGCCGACGACCGGGACGTCCAATTACAGGCGGCTTCGCCCGCTGCCGGGCAGCCAACCACCCAGCCAACCGTGCCCGCAGCCACCAGCGCGCCGCAGGCGACGGCAACGCCCACCAGCCCGACCGCCAGTTTCGCACAAGGGATCAACGTCCGGCGCGGTCCCGGTGTCGAATTCGACCCGCCCATCGGCGCGTTTGCCGCCGGGCAAACGACCGCAATCTTGGCGATCAACCCGGCGGGATCGTGGTACAAGGTGAGCTACGGCGGCGGCGAGGGTTGGGTCTTCGCCGCGCTGACCGACGCCTCCGGCGACCTCGCTCGCCTCCCGCGCGATCCGGGTCCGCCGGTGCCGACTGCTGCGCCGCCGACGGCAGTTCCGGCGACCAGCGTCCCGGTCCGTGACGTCGAACGTCAATCTCGTCGCCGGAATCGTCGAGCTGAACCCCGGTCAGCCGACCTGTCAGCAGACTTTCAACATCGGCTTGGACGTGGCGAATCTCGGCAGCGAGGTCAGCGCCAGCGGCACAATCTCGGTGACGGACGTGCGCTCCGCCGACGGATCGACGCAGGAGACGACCATTGGCGGTTTCCCGGCGCTCCAGCCGCAGCAGACTTTCCGCGTCAATATGCCGCTGACGGTCTCGACGTGGTACAACGAGGAGCACACCATCATTCTGATCATCGACCCGAATAACCAGATTCCCGAAATCGGAGGAGGGCGATAACCGCCGCGAACTTCGTTACACGCTTCAGAAGGGGGGCTGCTAGCCCCCGACCGTTCGCCGGGGTACGGCAAGTGCTTATACCGTGCCCCGGCGTCTGTATCCCCCGAACTAAATATTTCTTGCCCCACGCCAGCTTCGCGCCGCCCCACTTAATAGGACTAAAGTGTGTCTTCACACTCAGTTGTTGTCCCATATCTTGACACAACTGGAAAACTCATATAATTTTAAGCTACATTAGAATACTAACCGGCACACTTCAGGGTTCGCTGTGAAACAGTTCGCAAACGGTTACGTCAGCAATCGCGTCTTCAAACTCAATATCGGTTTCTTGCTGGGCGCGGGTCCCGGTCATACCCACGAAACTGGCTTTGATGTCCCGGCGATCCGAGTGGCAGACGATGTCGATCTCGCTTACGTGCGCGGTCCTCTGCGCTTGAGCCGTACCAAAGAAGGCGTTCTGGTGCAGGGTGACGCTGCACAGTCGGCGTCCAAGACGAATGCTATCGCTGTCTTGACCCGATCCTGCGCGACGTCGAGCTCGACCTTGAGGAACTCTACAACTATCCGACGCCCAAAGATTCTGAATTCAGCCTGAGCGACGACGGCATCCTTGACCTCGCCCCGCTGCATTCGCGCTGAAGTGCTGATCGCGGACTCGCGCGGCGCGCTCTGCCGCCCCGATTGCAAAGGATTGTGCCCGGAATGCGGCGCGAATTTGAACTACACCACACTGCACTTGTGCAGATCAAATGATTGACCCGCGTCTGGCAAAGTCTGAAACACCTGCTCGACCATTAAGTGTAGGTACTGGTCCAGTCGAGCAGTCAGCGTAGATAGCGTTATTTTCATCCTAGTTGCGAAGGGAAAGTGCCTTGAACGACTACGATCATGCTTTTGATTCCAAGTTAGATTTTGTTTCTGAACCTGATTATTTCGAAGATGACGTAAGCTTTTGAGGATGAACGCGACTCCTTCGACGATGCGCTGTTCGGGCATGACGACAGCGACGACGACCTGTGGGCGGAGGATGAACTCGACGACGAAGACGACGGCTACGTCGAGGAGGATTACGGCGACCTCTCGTCCAACGACACCGTCGGGCTGTACCTGAAAGAAATGGCGCGCGTGCCGCTGCTCTCGACGCAGGAGGAAATCGACCTCGCCATGCGCCTGGAAGCGGGCGGCGACGCGGCGCGCAAGCTGCGAAGTCAACCCGAACCACAAGCGCGCGGCGGAGCTTCAGCAGCTCGTTCAGGACGGCATCGCCGCCCGCGAGCACCTGATCAAAGCCAACACGCGCCTCGTCGTCTCGATTGCCAAGAAGTACATGGCGCGCGGCGTCCCCTTCCTCGACCTGATTCAGGAAGGCAACCTCGGCTTGATGAAGGCGGTCGAGAAATTCGACTACCGCCGGGGCTACCGCTTCAGCACCTACGCCACATGGTGGATTCGCCAGACGATCACCCGCGCGATTGCCGATCAGGGGCGGACGATCCGCGTGCCGGTTCACATGAGCGACCGGATTCGCCGCCTGTACCGGGTGGCGCGGACGCTGGAGCAGGATTACGGGCGCAAGCCGACGCCGGAAGAAATCGCCGCCGAGATGAAGATCGACCCGCGCAAAGTCCGCTGGATGCTGCGCGTCTCGTGGCAGCCGCTCAGCTTGGAGCGTCCGGTCGGCGAGGACGACGACAGCGAATTCGGGCACTTCATCGAGAACGACTCCCTGCCCAGCCCGGCGCAGAGCACTTTCGACAAGATGCTGCACGAGAAAATCGAGGTCGCTGCTGAACACGCTGACCCCGCGCGAAGCGCGCATTCTGCGGCTGCGCTTCGGGCTGCTCAACGGACGCAGCCACACGCTCGAAGAAGTGGGCGAGAAATTCGGGCTGACGCGCGAGCGCATCCGCCAGATCGAGGGGCGCGCGCTGCGCCGCCTGCGCCATCCGCGCCGCAGCCGTCACCTGCGCGACTATCTGAGCTAAACTCCCATGATCGCAAAATTCGAAAGGCGTTCGCGTTGAACGCCTTTTTGAATCACTGCCAGACCGCCGACCGGGTCCTCACAGCCCCCTCAGTTATCCGCTAACCGCTGGCACCACCTTCCGCCCTTCCTGCCAAGCGTCATGAAAAATTACCCCAAACCGTAAATATGGTAAGATTTGATCGGGTCGCATTTCCTTTTGCGCTCTATAATAGGAAATTAGCGCATATACATCAGAGTCAGTCACCGAACTTTGCCTTGAAACCCGGTAATTATCATGAGCCAGCACGCGCATATCCCGGTTGACAGCCTATTGGCTGCTATCCCTACGCCCCTCATCATCTTCGACGACCACCTGTATGCGCTTGCCGCTAATTCAGCGTTCTATGATGTTTTTTCGACGACGCCCGCCGAGATCGACAACCACGCTCTTGACGATATCGAAGTCCTCAATTGGTTTCGCCCGGCAATCGAAGCAGTCCAGCAGGAGAACGCCCCGCGCGATCTCGAAAGCGACGTCTGGTTCGCCCTGATCGGACGACAAGTTGTCGTTCACCTTGCGCCGATCCCCAACCAGTCCGGTTCGCTCCCGTTGATCGCCCTCAGCTTTGACACGACCTTGCATGAGATCGGTCGCAGCGATCTGTTCCGAGATCTGCTCGAGTCCGCGCCGGACGCCATGCTAATCGTCAATCAAGCGGGCGACATCGTGCTCGCCAACGCGCAAGCCCATAGCTTGTTCGGCTACAGCGACGACGAACTGGTCGGAAAGCCGGTCGAATTACTCGTGCCGCTCAACTATCAAGCCGAACACGCGCACAGCCGCAGCCATTATTTCAAGCAGCCTCACGCCCGCCCGATCGATTCGGGTTTGCCGCTCTATGGGAGGCACAAGCATGGGCGCGAATTCCCGGTCGAAATCAGCCTGAGTCCGATCAAGACAGCGGTCGGCTTGCTCGTATCCTGCACCATCCGCGACATCACCACGCGCATTGACACCGAGACCGAACTGCGCAAGGCGCTCGAAAAAGAACGCGAACTCAACGAGCTGAAAACGCATTTCCTCACGATGGTTTCGCACGAATTCCGCACGCCGTTGTCCGGCATTCACGCTTCGGCGGAATTGATCCAGCACTACAGCGACCGCATGACCAAAGAGCGCGCCGACCAGCACCTCACCCAGATTCAAGAGGGTGTCCGCCGCCTCACCGTCATCCTTGACGAGATTCTGACCCTCAGCAAAGCGCAGTCCGTTGGCTTGGAATTCAAGCCGGTGCTGCTCGATCTCCGCGATTTCTGCCAGACCATCACGGAGAAAATTCAGGTGAACGCCCAGCGTCATCGGATTTTGTTGGATTTCAGCGGGGCATTCTGCCATCTCGTCTACATCGATCCCGCACTGCTGGGGCAAGCGCTGACCAACCTGCTCATGAATGCGATCAAGTATTCGCCGGAGGGCGGCGACGTCCACTTCAGCGTCACCTGCAACGTGAGCGAGATCTGCTTTAGGGTAGCAGATCAGGGCATCGGCATCCCGGAGGCGGATCAGAAGCATTTGTTCGAAGCCTTCCGGCGGGGCACGAACGTCGGACGTTTTCCCGGTACCGGGTTGGGGCTAGCCATCGTCCGCGAGACGCTGCGCGCGCATCACGGTTCGGTGACGCTCGAAAGCCAGCTTGGTCAGGGATCGGTCTTCACGCTGACCATTCCGCTCGTGCTCACGTCGCCGGAATAGCTCGCCCCTCAAGCACAAGCTTACCGAGCAGCAAGGGCTCCCGTGAAGACGATGTGGTTGCTTCCGGCGCAGTTACCCAGCCGAATTTTGTTTGTAAGTAGGTATCAGCGAGGGACAAACGACCGGGGATTTCAGGCTGAACCCCCGGTTTTGATTCGCGTTAAGCTTGCGCCGAAACGTCGGTTTCCGGCTTGTAGTAGCCGATCATCTTGCCGCGATCTTCGTCGAACAGCCGGATGTGGATCGACTTGAAGCTCGTACGCCAGGTCATCGGTTCGATTTCGCGGAACATCTCGTTGTTGTTGTGACAGGCTTCAAGCTTGTAATTGGGGATGCGCGGGCTAAGGTGATGGATGTGATGAAAGCCAATATTGCCCGTGAAAAACTGCATGATCGGTCCCATCTTGAAGAAGGAACTGCCATGCAGCGCGGCATCGGCGAAGCTCCATTCGTCGTGCCGTTCCCAGTAGACGTCCTCGAACTGGTGCTGAACGTAGAACAGGTATACCCCCAGCGACGACGCGAAGGCGATAACCGGAAGCTGCACCAGCACAAAGTCGCGCACGCCGACCAGCAGGCTCATCAGGATCGCCAACGCCAGCAGCGCGATATTGGTGTAGGTGACGCTGTTCTTCTCGCGCGCCTTCTCTGATGAGTTCATCGTTGGCAGGCGCTGCAAAATCACGAAGTCAATCGTCGGACCGACAATGAAGATCACGAACGGGTTGCGGTAGAGGCGATAGAACGCCCGCTGCCAGAACGGGAGCACCTGATATTCGTCGTAGGTCAGCGTCCACACGTCGCCGACACCGCGCCGGTCGAGGTCGCCGGAAGTCGCGTGGTGGACGGCATGGCTGTGACGCCACGCATAGTAGGGCGTGAAGGTGATAATCCCGGTGACGATCCCGAAAAAGTCGTTGGCTTTCTGCGACTTGAAGAACGACCCATGCCCGCAGTCGTGGAAGATGATGAAGCAGCGCATCGCAAACAACCCGGCGAGCAGGCACAAGGCGAGCGTCAGCAGGTAAGAAACTTCAAGGCTGCGATATGCCAGATACCACGTAATGAAAAACGGTGGAATACTCGTCATGACTTCAATGATGCTGCGGCGAGTATCGGATTTTTGGTAGTCTTTAACGGCTTGCTGCCAAGTGGGTTTTGGCGCGGACGGTGCTGCCGATGGGGCGGGCGCGGCGGTCGGTTGAAGCGCTTCGAGGGTCAATACTTATTCTCCACAATCTTTAATCACGGGATATGACAAGCTTAATCTGATTTCAATCACAGATGGTACACGAATTGATGCGCATGATCTTCATTCAGCGGGGAACCTACGCGCGATCAATGAAAATTACAGCACATCGCCGTTTAATAGCAAAAGGTCTACCCCTAGTAACCCCATTGTGCGCTGATAGTTCCGGTTTGCACAAATTCTTGCCAGTCCGATCGCTGTGGGTGTAGGGGCACGGCGCGCCGTGCCCCTACGGCGATAGCGTTACATCGTCTCGACCTGTGTTTCCGCCGTTTGAAAGTCGGTGACGTGGCGCAGCGGCGACCGGCTGACCCAGATCGCCGTCGCCAAGCCGCCGATCACGGCGATCAGCAGCGTGCTCCGCGCGCCAAGCACCGCCCCTAACCCGCCCGCGATCAGCGCGCCGACCGGGGCGACTCCCTGCGCCAGAAAGCCCATACTGGCGTTCGTCCGCCCCAACAGATGATCCGGCACCGTGATCTGCTGCAAACTGATGGCGTTGATCATGTAGACCATCATTGTACCATCGCCGACGATCTGCGCGACGATCAGCATCAACGCCGCCACTTCCGGCGACCCGACCGCCAGCGGCGTCATGAAGGCGATCACCCCGCCGATCAGCAGCGCGCCGATCAGCGTTTTACCCAAGCCGTAACGCTTTTGCACCCGGTCGGCGACCAACGCGCCGATCAATGCGCCGATGCCGCCCGCCGCGATGGTGATGCCGAGCAGCCCCGCCGACATACCCAGTTCGCGCACAGCGTAGATGTCGTAGAGCGCGGCGTAGAAATTGCCGAAGAACGAGCGCAGCGCCAAGCTGATCGCCAGCGTCCGCAGCACCGGGTCGCGGGTGATGACGCCAATGCCCTCGGCGATCTCGCGGCGCATCGAGCGCCCATGAGCGGCGGTCTTGGGTGGTTCAGGCTTGCGCTCCGGCTTGCGAATCAGCGCGAAACTGGTCGCGGACACGGCGAAGGTGAGCGCATCGAAAAGCACTGCCAGCGGCGCGCTGATCGTCTGGATCAGGATGCCCGCGACCGCCGGACCGCCGATCTCCGCCAGCGAGTCGGTCGTCGCCAGCTTGCTGTTGCCCTCGACGACCTGTTCGCGCTCGACCAGCGAGGGCAGATAAGCGCGGTAGGCGGTCTCGAAGACCAAGCCGAGGACGCCCAGCACCGCCGTGATCCCGATCAGCAGCGCCATGTTCAAGTGCCCGGTCAGCGCGGCGGCGGGGATCGTCAGCAGGAGCAGCAGGCGCGTCACGTCCATCGTGATCATGATCGGTCGCCGCCGCAGCCGATCCACCCAGACGCCAGCGAACAAGCCGAAGACCAATACCGGCAGCGAAGCGACTGCCGCGAGAATGCCCATATCAGCCGGGGATGCCGCCAGCGTGATGACGGCGATGAGGGGGATGCCGCCGCGCGTGATGCGCGACCCAAATTCGGAGACGGTCTGCCCGACCCACAGTTTCATAAAGTCCGGGTGTTGCCACAGCCCGGAAAAACGACGATTCATGAGGTTGTACCTCCATGTGCAGCTTCAGCCGATCACAAAAGCGCGGCGTGCGGCAGGGATGCGAAAACGTCGCCCTGCGGACGCCTAGAAAAATCCAGCGCTGTTCGTGATTAACGGCTGACGATGCTGCTCATGGCAAACCTCACTCCCCAGATGATTTACCGCTCATCTGCTGCGGATCGTGGTGACAACTTCAGCAGTGTATGGAGATTTGCTCGAATTGACAAGTGGATGAGCGACGCGCGCCAGTGTTACAACTGAGCGACGGCGCGCGCTGCCTCGACGAAAGCGTCGGCGCAGTTATACTCAGTTTGCAGCCGCTCTGGGTTTTGATAGCGCGCATCAACGGCAAGCAGCGATTGCCAAGCAGCCTTGGCTAGATCGCTGTGCCCTAAGGCGTGGTAGCAGATCGCTTGTCCGGCGAAGGCGAAGGTATGATCCGGCTTCAGTTGTGCCGATTGCTCGAAATCGCCGAGCGCTTCCGCGAACTGCCCCATCAGAAATAGGTGTGCCCGCGACTGCCATAAGCGAGATGCAAGCGCGCATTGAGGTTGATGGCTTGGTTACAAGCGAGAGCGCTTTATCGAACGCACCTGAGCAAAGAATAGGTGTAGCCCAAACTATTATATGCCAATAGCATATTTGGGTCTGATTTGGATTGCTTTCGACAGTCCGCCAGCGCGGCGGCGTAATTCTTCTGGCTGCGAGTAGAGCGATGATCGATCGAGGTAAAGTGCTGGTTCATGGGGAAAAGTCCGCAGCGCATCTTCAAAGGTCGAAAAAGGCGCTTTCGTAATCCCCTTTTTGTTTGAAGACAAGGGCGATGCCAGTAACAGCGCCATAGATCTTGGGATTCAGCCGTAAGGCTTCTTTGAAGTCGGCATTTGCACTATCGAGCAAGGCGCGATCTGTATCGGCATCATCCGATCGCTTCATAGCGATTCAACTGGGCAAAGCCGCGATAAAAGTAGGCAAACGCTTTTTGCGGTCGGTGCATCGGATAAGTCAGCGCTTGATCGCAGTCAGATGACAGCCTCGTCAAACCGCGACTGGGAGAAATGAACCATGCCACGCAGAATATAAGCCCCGGTGCAGCGCGGATTGAGGGTCAGCACGTGATCAAGATCGGCGAGGGCGGGCGCGTAATCGTATTGGCGAGCATAAACCCACGCTCTCCCTAATGCCGCCGGTATATAATCAGGATGCTTTGCCAAAAGCCGCGTATATTCCTGTTCAGCGCCCTCGAAATCCCCCGATTGCTGTTTTTTGAAGCCACGCCGTACTGGAAGACGATAGCCAAGCTGACAATTGACCCAAGTCATCGCGAACACGACGATATAGGTGATCATGACGACCAGCGCTAAACCAATAATCGTTTTCAGGAGTTCGCTATAATCGCCCATCGGGAGTCCAAGTTGGTTGGAGCGAACAAAAAGGCGTGGCGATACACTCGTCCACGCCTCTTTTCATTGTAACGTAGTTTTATGATCCGAGTATTAACTGCGCGAGTTCCGGCGTCGGGGCGGAGACGATCTGCGTGCCGTCGCCGCTGACGAGGCAGGTCGTGCTGGCGTCGGTCTGCCAACAGCCGTTCGCGTCAGCTTCCACGCCGAAACGGGCGGTCGCGTAAGCGCGGTAAGCGTCTTCGTATTCGGCTTGATCGGCGGGCGTGTCCCACGCCAGCGCCAGCGCGTAAGCGAGGTCGCCGCTGGCATCGACGTAAATGCGGAAATGATCGCCGCCCCAACCCGCCACCGCATCGCGGGCTTCAGTCTTCGGCAGTTCGGTTTTCAACTGCTCGCGCAGGTAGAACTCACCCGCCGTCGTGTCCCACTGGTTGACCCAACCGTCGCCGAGCACGGCGCTGGCGTCATCAAGCGCCACGTCCTGCGCGCCCTCTCCGGCGATGTACTTGTCCGGGTGCAGGATTTGCTCGCTGGTCGTCGGTGGATTGCCGTAGGCGGCATTCACGCCATCCCAGCCGCCGCTCTTGAAGACCGCGACTACAAAATTCAAGCCTTCCTCGTAGGGCAGCAGCAGTTCGGTCGTCAAAATCGAGGGCACGTCGGCGGGCAGCAGCAGATTGCCCGCTTGCAGCCCCTCGACCAGCATCCCCAGCGCGGCGAGCGGGTTGCGCATCGTGACGTTCTGCTCGTAGACCGTCATGATCGCGGTGGCGTCACCCTCGACCAGCGAGGTCAGCGCCAGCGACCGATCCGGGCTGTTCTGCATGTCGGGGTTGTCCATCAGCGCGCTTAACCCGAAATACTGATCTTGCAGCGCGTGCGTGAACTCGTGGACGTAGATCACCTGCTCGGTGAACGAGAGCGTCGTGCCGGGGTCGTCGCCGACGGTCGGGATCACGTTCATGGTCTCGGTGTCGGAGTCGTAAAACCCGGCGACCTGGCTGCCGAGCAGATTCAGGTAGACCTCGCTCAGATCGATGTCCGGCGACAACAAGCCGAGCGCGACGTAAAAGTCCTTCGTCCGCTCGATCTGCTCCGGCGGGAGTTCGCGGGCGTAGGTCTCGCGCAGATAGTCAATCGTCTGCTGGCGGGTCGGGAAGCGATGCTCGACCGTCTGCTTGATCGGCAGGTCGCGCAGCGCGGCGGTGACCGCTTCAAGGTTCGCCATCTGCGCCGCCAGCGACGGGCTGATCGGCGTCGCCGCCGGTTGGCTTTCCGGCGTCACGTCCTGCGCGGCTGCCGCGCTCACGCTGATGAACAGCGCCAGCAGCACGATCATGATCAAGCGTTTCAGCATTTCACTCTGTCTCCTTCACCGCCGAGCCGACGTAATCCCCACCGTTCTATTGGTCACCATGCGCCAGCGCGCGCAAGCGCGCCACACGCGCCGGTTCGTTCTGCACCAGCCACTCATCCACCGAGAGAATCCCGTAGGCGCGCTCGAAGTGCGGTTTCGCCTCGTCGCCGCGACCGAGCGCCAGCAAGCACTCGCCCAGTTCTTCCTCGACGAAGCCATCAACCGCGCCTTCGTCGTGAAGCTGGCTCTGCACGGCGTGAGCGTCGCTGTAGCGTTCCAGCGACCGCAGCGTCCGGGCGACCGCCCAACGCGCGCGGCGCGTCCGTACCGGGTCTTCCTGCTGCTCGAACAAGCGCAGCGCCTTCTGGAAGGCGACCAGCGCGTTCTCGTAATCGCCGCGCTCGTGATACGTCCAGCCGATGTTGTTATAGAGCCGGGGCAGCCAATAGCGCGCGGCTTCGTCGTTGGTATTCTCGGCGAGGTCGATGGTCTTCAAGCTCCACTCGGTTTCGGGTGCCTCGACGACACCGAGCATGTGCCCGGCATCGACCGCCAGCGCCAGCTCGCCGACTTCCTGCCCTAGTTCCCACGCTCGCTCAAAATAGGGGCGCGCTTTATCTTTGTCGCCCGCCGAGTTGTAGAGCCGCCCGCGTTCGAGCAGCAGCCGGATGCGCGCCGCTGGCGTCTCGTCGGTGAGGCGGCGCTCCACGTCGTCCAGCGTTTGGTGAGCTTCGGTGAAATGCTCTTGTAAGCCCTGCGCGCGGGCGATCTGGGTCAGCAGCGTCAGTTCGGCGTCAAGATCAGCTTGCTGGTTGGTTAGCAGGGCACGTAACGCCTGCTCCGATTCTCCCGGCTTGTCGAAGTCGAGGAGGGTCTTGAGATCGGGAAGGTCCGTCATTGCCTGTCACTCCGTCAAACATATGTTCTGAACACTATTTTAACACCGAATAATGAACAAATCACGGCGTTAAGCGAATCCCTATCTAGAAGGGTGTGACTAAAAACCGGTTGATCGTCGCCGAGCACACGCCCGAAGGATCGAAACGGTGAAAGATCGGCTTTAGGATGCAAATTCAGTCTCGTTAGCCTGCCCTCGCCGCATGGTGAGCGCGCGAAGTCCAAGCGGAGAATGAACATGTTTAACCAAACCGAATCACTTGCTTTTGTCGAAGACCGCAAACGCAAACTGCTGCATGAGGCGAGGCTGAATCAACTCGTCCGGCAAGCGGAGCAAGACCGCGAACATGCTGGCGACCGCCTCATGAAGCTGGTCGGCGACTTGATGATCGTCGGCGGCATGAAGCTCAAAGCACGGGCTGGTGCTACGGCGAACGCTGCGGCGCGCCGCACCGATCCCCTGTACACGCCCAACCTGCAAAATATGTCGTGATTCCGCTAGGCTGCTTCGTCTAGGGGCGGGGTGCTTGCTTCGCAAGCCTCAAACCCGCCCCTACAATCCTCAATCCGCAAAACAGCGGCGAACCTCACCCACCCGCGCAAAGATTCTCGCAGGGAACGCCGTCTTTATCCCCGTCCAAGCTGGCATTGAAGGGCAAGCAAGCGTAGGCTTGATCGCAGGTCGCCAACTGATCGCAAGTGTAGGTGACGCCGGGACACGCGGCGCTGCTCACACCCGGCGTGACACCCGGCTGAACCGTCGCCGGGGCGATGTAGCCGCCCGCCGTGACGATCACGTTGCCGTTGGTCGGGTCGATGGCGAGCTGCGCGCCGCCCAATCCGCCGGTGCCGTCGGTCAGCAGTAAGGCGATGTCGCCTTGCAGCGGCGCGTTGTTCGCGCCGCCGTCAAGGTCGGCGACGATCAGGATATAACGCCCGGTCTGCGTGATCAAGATCGGCGAGATGGTGGCGGTCGTCCCGTCAGCCTGAATCTGCGCCGTGCCGATAAAGTTGGTCGCGTTGTCGAACGCGCTGACGGTCAGGCGCGGTCGAGCCGAGCCGCTGACCACCAACGCCTGAATACTGAGCGACTGCCCCGCACCGCCATCGAAGCAGAACCCCTTGACGAAATGATTGGTCGAGAGCGTAACGATCTGCGCCTCGTTGATCCGCAAGCGCGGCACGATCTCGCTGCGATCATTGAACGTGAACAGGCACTCGTCATCCGTGACCGGCTGATCCGGCGGCAGCAGCGCGTGCAAGCGCTGGCGCAGGCTGACGAAACTGGCGTCCGCCGCGTTGATGGCGTCGAGCGCGGCTTGCACCACCGGCTGACCAACCAAGCCAGCGGGCGGCTGCGGCGTATTGCAGGCGTCGATTAAGAAGTCAATCGCTTGGCGCAGGTTCGCCATCGCCGCGTTGAAGTCGGTTTGCAGCGGGTTGAGCGTGGCGTAGAACGGCGCCAGAATCGGGTTCGGGATGTTGAAGTCGGTCGGGCGAGCCGGATACCCGCCGCAGGTGGCGCGTCCACCGAGCGCGACGTCCGTCCAAATCGACCGAATCTGGTCAAGCGAAGGCTGCGCCAGTTCGACCCGCGACAGCATCAGCTTCAGGGTATCGATGTAGTTGTCGCCGGTCGGTACGGAGACCGGCAGCGCGTCGGCGACAATGCCGTCCACCGGCAGTTGATCGAACACGCCTAAGCCCTGCTGGAAATCGACGAACTGCGCCGCCACCCAGCCGAGCGTCCCCTCGTAGTTGACCTGCACCCACGTATTATTGAGCGTCCGCCCCAGCAGCGAGAAGATCGCGTAGCGCGGCGCGTTCGCCAGCACCGGGTAAGCACGCCCCGGACCGCCACGCACGCGCAGCCCGCTGTTCTGCAATTTGCCCGTGAACGCGCTGGTCACGCTGGTCAACCCGGCGCGCGGATTCTCGAAGCCGCCGTAAGGGATGGTGCGCGGATCGCCCACCGGGGCGCTGTTGAGGTCGCCGTTGACGACCGCCAGCACCGCCAGCCCGATCCAGCCCAACTGCCCGCCGATCTCGACCTGCACCCACTCACCATCGCCACTGCGGGCGAGGATGTTGGTCGAGTAACCCGCGTTGACGGTGGCGATCACCTCAGCGCCGATTGCCGGGTAGAGCCGCACGTTGACGCCATCCCGATCCACCACGACGGTCACGTCCGGGTGCGGGATCGGACCGACGGCTTGCCCGGCGTTGGCTGGACGCGGCAGCGGCGTGCGTGTCGCTGGCGGCGGGATCAAGGTGGCGGTCGGGATCGAGGTCGGGACGATCAGCGATGGCGGCGGGGTGAAACTCGGCAGCGGGAAGGTCGCCGTCGGCGATGGTCCCACCGTGCCCGTCGGCGTCGCCGTGCCTGAAGTTACGATGCTGAAAGTTGCACCATCATTGACACTAAACATGAGCATTAGGATCACCACCGCCGGAGAGAATGGCTGAGATTGACATCTGTCGTAGTCAATAGGTCTGAGGAGTCTGCACCGTGAACGTAATCGTGTCACTCTGTACCACCGAGGAACGAACAGTACGTGCCAGTTGATGCAGTGTACAAAGAAGTCGCATTCGGCGCAATTGGTAAAGAAACTCCCGGCTAGTCTGAGCGATGAAAGTCAGGTTACATGTCGAGATTGATAAGGAGTATATTGTGCCGGAACTGGGGTCGCTCCTAGATTTCTGAACTATGACGGTCACAGTGCCAGTCGTTGGTATTGACGAAATAGTCTTTGTTGCCAGCGCCCGTCTGACCAATATGCGAAACGGTCAGGTGCAGGTCGATGCCCGCGTTGTAGATGCCGAAGGTCGTGGCGTCATTGGCGCTGTTGTTACTGTTATCGACATCGCCGCCGCCGGAAACCGACGCGCTGTTGGTGAAGGGACCTGCATTCGGGGTCGCTGGCGCTTTAACGCTGAAGCTCACCGTTTCGGTTGCGCCGAAAGCGATCACGCCGCTGGTCGTGCAGGAGACGGTCGTCGTTCCGGTGCAGCTTGTGAACAGCCCGGTCGTCGAACTGCCAAAGGCGTTGTAGGTCAAGCCGCCTGCCAGCGGGACTGTCACCGTGATGCTGCCGCTGGTGTCGGTATCGCCGACGTTTTGCACGGCGACGCTGACCGTGCCGGACGTACTGTTGGTGACGAAATTAGCCCCGGAAGAGCCAGTATGCGTGACCGTCACCGCGAGATCGGGACCGGGTGCTGCGAGGGTCGGTACGGCAGTGAGCGCCACGACTAGCAGAATCAGCAGGAGCAGAAAAATAGGGCGGGATTCTCTTCGCAGCATACCGATTTCCTTTGCAGGCGTAAAGCATCCGGGACGTAAACCATCCTTGCGGATGTGAAGCAGCACTTTCTTAGGCTATTTTAATGCCTTAAGAGAGTGTACGCCAACAAAGGAAAAGGGCAGGGGGTGCAGCGCGCTGGATTTACAGATCGCCGCGCACGACTGCCGGGCTGGTGGGACCCTCGCTGCCGCTGACCGGCTCGGTGGTGATCCCGGCGCGGGTGTACGAGTTAATCGGCGTGTCGATGTGGATCAGCAGCGCGCCGTCGCCGGTCGGGTTGACCTCGAAGACGCCGCCGCTGATGCGCCCGGCATCGGTCGCCAGCCAGAGTTGATAGCCGAAGCCCGGCGCGGGTTCCGGGAAGCCGCGCGCATAGAGCAGCCCGGTTTGACTGTCATTGTTCCACATCATGAACGCTGAAGCATTCGCGTCGTCCGTCGCCGAGGCGAGCCGCACCCAATGGAGCGAATTCGTATCGGTCAGGACGAAGGCGCTGCCGCTCGCCGTTACGCTGTCGAGGCGGTCGCTTAAGCTGTTGACCCGGCTGAACCAGTAGACGTTGGTGATCACCAGCGCGATCAACGCGGCAGCCGCCGCAATCCACGCGGCGTAGAATCGGCGCGATTTGCGCTGCGATGGGACAACTCGCGCGACGGGTTCGAGCGTCGGCGAAGCGGGCGTGATCGGTGCGGTGACGACCGATTTAGGCGCAGCAGCGGCATGAACCGCCGCCATCAAGCGCGTGCCAAGTTCGGGCGACGGCTCGACCGGCGCGACTGACGCCCGCAGATCATCTTGCAAAGCGCGGTAATCCGCCAGCAGCGCTTGCGCTTCCGGGCAATGATTCAGATTGATCTCGACCAAATAGGTTTCGGCGTCATCGGTCAAACCGAAAGCATAGTCGGGGATCAGTTGGGCTAACGCCTCACAATCGAGGGCGGTTTGGGTTGATTGATTCACGTTCATACGCTGACAACACTTCACATTATGATGATAATACGCTCGTTTACCCCGGATTGGATGGGCTGCTCGCCGATTCCAGCCAAAGATCGCGCAGGTGCTGCAATCCCGTGCGAATGCGCGTCTTGACCGTCCCTAACGGCAGGTGCAGCCCGTCGGCGATCTCGCTGTGACTCATCCCCTGAAAGAAGGCGAGATCGATCAAGCGCGCCTGTTCCGGCGGCAGTTGGGCGACCACCATCCGCAGCGCTGAATCTTCCTGCCAGCGAAATTCGTTCTTGGCGGTGAGCAGGTTCTCGTCGGTCTCTTCAATTGGATCAGGATGAACGGTAGGTTGGCGCTTTTCTTTGCGCAGGCGGTCGATTGCCGTGAACTGGGCGATGGTCAGCAGCCAGTTGATCAGCTTGCCCTTCTCGGCATCCCAGCGGGTAGTTTGGTTCCAAACTTTGAGAAACGTATCTTGCGTCGCTTCCTCGGCGAGCGTCACGTTGTCGAGCACGCGATAGGCAATGCTGTAGACTGCCCTACCGTAGCGCTCGTAGAGCGCCCACAAAGCTTGCTCGTTGCGCGCGGTAATGCGCTGCATGAGTTCGAGGTCGTCCACTGGCAAAACCGTTTCGCAAACCCCACGCGCTCAATCAATCGTGAATCAAAGTCTAGCAAGCTTGAGCAGCGGGCGCAAAGAGCACGAATTTCAAAGTCGATAAATCCAGTCCAGCGATTAGCAGCGTTTAACAACATAGTGAGCATCCACCGCATAATAACGTTGATGCCGACGATACTTACGACGTGCGCCTTCTGGACTTCAGTTTAAGCTTGAGGAGTGGGAGAGAATGTCACAAAAGCGAATAATGCTCGTTTTATTGGGTCTGGCGCTAAGCGTCCTGCTGGTCGCCGCGCCGCTGGCGGCACAGGACAGCAGCTACACCGTCGGGCTGGGCAGCACCGACGCCCTCGGCTCGTTCTTGGTCGGTCCGGATGGCATGACGCTCTACCTGTTCACCCGCGACACGGTGGGCGGCGATTCGGTCTGCTACGACCGCTGCGCCGACCGCTGGCCCCCACTGCTGGTCGACAGCGCCGACATGATCACGGTTGATCCGGCGATCCCCGGCACCGTCGGCACGGTCGCGCGTACCGATGGCACGCTTCAGGTCACCTATAACGGTTGGCCCCTCTACTACTGGTACAACGACAAAGCCCCCGGCGACACCGATGGCGAAGCCGTCGGTAAGACGTGGTGGGTGATCCCCCCGGCGACCGTCTACAGCGCGCCGACGCCCGATCTCGGCACCGTGCTGGTCGGCGCAAACGGCATGACCGTCTATATGTTCGACAAAGATACCGACGGCACCAGCGCCTGCTACGATCAATGCGCGACCAACTGGCCCCCGCTGCTGGTCGACAGCGCCGACGCCATCGTTCCGGGACTGTTCCTACAGGGCGACCTCGGCACGACCGAGCGCACCGACGGCACGCTCCAAGTCACCTATAACGGAATGCCGCTCTACTACTACGCCAAAGACATGGCGATCGGCGACACGGTCGGCGAAGCGGTCGGCGACGTGTGGTGGACGGTAACGCCGCCGACGGTCGCGGTCAGCACCAGCGCCGATTTCGGCGATTACCTGACCGACGTCAGCGGCTTGACGCTCTACACCTTCGCCAACGATAGCGAAGGCGTGAGCAACTGCACCGGCGACTGCTTGGCGAACTGGCCCGCCTTCACCGTTGGCGCGAATGATCGAGTCGTCGCTCCCGCCGCCGCGATGGGTACGCTCGACACCCTCACTCGCGACGACGGCAGCCGTCAGGTCACCTACAACGGCATGCCGCTCTACTACTACGCCGACGACAAAGCCGCTGGCGACGCCAACGGTCAAGGCGCGGGCGGCGTGTGGTACGTCGTCTCGCCGTAAAACCGAGCCATAACTCAGTGATCAAAAAGGCATGGATCGTCTGATCCATGCCTTTTTGTTTGGAATTCTCAGAAGCCGTGTACCGTAGGGGCGCAGCGCGCCCTCACAACCGCTACCCGATTCTCACCCCGCTCTGAAAACCGGCTGGTTGATTCGGTGTAAGATGGATGAATGGCGTACTCGTAAGCGTATAACGTTCAGGCTCCTGCCGCTGATTCGGCAGCGAGCCGGAGACCGAGGCTTCCTGATGATCCAGCGCCGATTTTTGTTCGTGACGATCTGCTCAGGGCTGATCCTGATCGCGGCAGCAGTTGCCCCGGCTGCCGCGCAGACGACCACTCCGATTGTCAACGTCTCGGATCAAGTTTCGACCGACGGCACTGTCTTGATCGACAGCGCCTACAGCGCGCTGCCGGGCTTCGTCGTCATTCACGCCGACAATCACGGCAAGCCGGGGCGCGTCACCGGGTTTGTGCCGGTCGCGCCGGGTTGGAATTATAGCCTGACCATCTCGATTGACCCGGCAGTCGTCACGCCGATGCTGCACGCCGTGCTCCACGTCGACGACGGACAGCCCGGCGTCTACGAATTCGACGGCTTGAGCGGCATCGACAACCCCGTGATCCACGATGGACGGGTCGTGGCGACGCCCTTCGCAATCACCAGCCTGATCGCCCGCGATCAATTCGTGACCAACGGCAAAATCGTGATCGCCTCGGTGACGGCGCAGCAAGACGGCTGGCTGGTAGTCAGCAGCGATACGAGCGGCGCGCCGGGGGCGGTGATCGGCAAGGAGCGCATCCTCGCCGGAACCAACAGCAACGTCGAAATCGACCTCGATCCCGCGGGCATGACCAACCTCGTCGACGCGACGCTGCACGTCGATACCGGCGTGGCGGGCGAATACGAGTTCGGCAGCATCGACGGCGCCGACCTGCCGGTGAGCGTCAATGGCATCGTCGCCAGTGCACCGATCTGGCTCGTGCCCCACGTCCGCGCCGTCAACCAGATCGTCGTGGGCGGCGGCGGTCAACCCGCGCCCAACAACGCCGTGACCATCGAGTCCGTGCTGGCGGCGGATCCCGGTTGGCTGGTCGTCCACAATGAGCAGAATCATCTGCCCGGTCAAATCGTCGGCATGATCCCCGTCCCGGCGGGCTTGAGCACCAATCTGACGGTCGCCAACCTCGACACCGCCAAGCTGACGCCACGCCTGTGGTTGATGCTCTACAACGATACTGGAACGGTCGGCAGCTTCGAGTACGGGACTGCCGCCAACGTCGATCAACCGATCATGGTTGACGGCGCTGTTGTGACCGTCCCCATCGCTGCCGCGCCGTCGCTGAGCTTGCGCGATCAGATGCCGCTAGCGGGCGACAGCGCCAGCACCGTCCGCGTCGTGATCGACTCGGCATTGATCGACCAACCGGGGTGGTTGGCGATCTTCGACAGCCAGAATGGAGTGTCCGGCAGCCGACTGGCGACCGTGCCGCTGCACGCCGGGTTGAACCGCCACCTCGTCGTGCCGATCCGCGCCGCCAGCGGCGAGCAAGTCTGGGTGGCGCTTTACTATGACACCGGGACGGTGGGCGCGTTCGATTCCGGCGTCCCCGGCGTTGATCCGCCGGTGAATGTCGATGGTCAGAACGTGGTCGCGCCGCTGAATTTGCTCGCCGCGCCACTCACGCCTGAATCGACGATCTGCGCCATCCGCGCGATGCAGTTGGTCAACCGCCGCAGTGGCGCGGGCACGGGCTTCGCCAGCCTCGGTCGGCTGACAGCGGGCGAAACCGCCACCGTCACCGGGCAAGCGCTCGGCGCTGACGGCTATGTCTGGTGGCAAACCGATAATGGATCGTGGGTGCGCAGCGACGTGGTGACTACCAGCGGTAGCTGCGACAGCGTGCCGACGCTCGACGGCGGATGAGTCGGCATTAAGGCAGCGATCCGTAGCGGCGTGAGCTGCGCTCCAACCGCTTACTCAGGAGCACCGCATCTCTAGGAACCGCCTCATCGGTCTGTGCTATCTTGGAACAGACAGATTGAAACAAGATGGATGCAACACGGTTTCATGGCAGATGGACCCTCAGACACACCGATCAAGCGCTTGCAAGGATCGCGCCACCTACCACCGTGGGCGATGTTGCTAGGGATGTTTGGCATGCTTTACGTCCTCGGCGTGATACTGTCGCTGCCGTCGCAAAACAATTACTGGTTCGGCGATGATACGTTCATGGTCCGAACTTACTCCAACGCTGAGATTGTCGCCTCTTTGAGCGGACCATTCGAACCGTCGGGGGCATCAACGATAGGTTATCGCCCATTGACGGTGATCTTCGATCATGCAATCAGCCTGATTTTTGGCGAAAACATCGCGCTCATGCGCTTCTTCAACATCGCCTTGCTGACAGCCCACGTTCTCATCCTCGTCTACGTCGCGCAGCTACTCGGCGTCACCAGAAAACAAGCATTCCTCGCCGGAGTGCTGATCTTGTGCATGAAGAATACGTGGTTCGTGCTGGTCTGGCCCGCCGATGCCGTGCGCTCATTCATGGCAATTTTCGGTGACCTTACGCTGCTCCTATTTCTGCGCGCGCTGATCAAGCGGCTGCCGCTTTACCTTGGCGCGGCAGCACTGTGCTTTACGATTGCGCTGTTCACCCGCGAGGAGATTTTGCCGTACCTCGTCGTCATCCCGGCAACGGGGCTGCTGTTTTTATGGCAGCAGTCAAGCCCGCTGGAAAATCTGCGCGAGCGAGTATGCCTCACGCTGCGAGAGCCATCGATCAAGTACGTCATCGCCGGAACAGTGCTGCTTATCGTCAGCGGCGGGCTGTACTGGCTCATTCGAAACGCGGTCATTCCCAATGCAGAAGCAGTCTCGGGCATAGAGGGATGGCTGTTTAACCTGATGCTCGTCCTCTTTCCGCGAATGCCGTTTGGCTCGCTGGTCATCGCCGGAATCTCGCTCCTGTGCCTCTGGATCGGCTTAATTATCATGATCGTCAAGCTGCCCGCTAAAAGCAGGCTGCTGGCGTTGTTTTGGCTGGGCTGCACCGTAATCGCCAGTGCGCTGGGACTTGTGTCGCCACGCGCGAACAATTTACTGCTGCCGATCGGCTTCTTTGCGCTGTTCTTGGTAACGGTGCTAGGAAATTACGCACGACGTTCGCGAGCGGCGGCGCTGCTGGTCAGCGGCATCCTCGTCTGGTTCATCGCCGGCTCGGCAATTGCGAACCAAACCGCACAGCTAGCGATTACCCCGACCAGTACGACGTACATTGAAGAAAACATGGAAATGGTCTGGGGCAAGTGGAGCGATCTGCCGATTCCCGACGTTCGCCGCGATGAGATCAGCCGTCAACTGGCGCAGTTTGGCATGACTTCGGAAAACTTCCGGTTGGTGTATCAACAAATTCAAGCGGCGGCGCTCGCCGACCAACGCCACTATCCCACTGCCGACGGTACACCCTTTGTTCCGTTGACGAATTGGCTGCATGGCTGGTAGAGCTTCACGGCGCACGTATGGGTTTGGTTATAAAACGTCGGAATCGCTGCGTTGATGCTGAACGGCGTCAGTTTGCCGTTATAATAACAGGCGAGCCTCCACACCGTCGCTTTTAGGTAAGCATCTTGAACGAACCGATCCGCAGCGCGCCCAGCCGAACCCTCATCCAGTTTATCGCCGTTCACTTCGCGCTGACCATCGTCGTCAACCTCGTCTTCTTTGCCGGAAACACCTTCCGCCCGCTGGCATCAGCGACCGGCGGCTTGTTCACCGGCTCGCTGCTGGCGAATCTGGTCTTCATCGGCGTGATCCTTGGGTTGATCGTCCTGCGTTTCGGCAGGCTGCGTCTGTACGACGTCGGCTTCATCCCGCGCCAGATTCCGCTGGCGCTGCTGGCGACGCTCGGCTTCTGGGGCATCGCGCAGCTCATCCACTTGATCGCCGGGCTGCTCACTTACGGCGAAGTCACGCTTAGCAGCGATTGGCAGAACCCCGCCTTCATGATCGGCTTGGTCTTGACGCAGATTCTCGGCAACGCGCTGTTCGAGGAGATCGCCTACCGGGGCTTTCTATTCCCGCAAATCTACATGCGCCTCGACCGGCTGCATGCGCTGCCGGGGCGGCGGCTGGTGCTCGCGCTGCTGATCTCGCAGGGCGCGTTCGCCCTCTCGCACATCCCTAACCGGATTTACCTCGGCATGAAGCCGTCCGAAATCGCGCTCGACCTGCTGCTGCTGCTGATCTGGGGCACGATTTACACGCTGATCTATCTGCGCACCGGCAACCTGTTCATCGTCGTCGGGATTCACGCGCTGGGCAATACGCCGACCACCCTGTTCAAGACCGCGCCGATTTTAGCGGGCGATGGTGCGTCGATTTTGATCTATACTTTGGTCATCATCTTGTTATTTGGCTTGCCGCTGCTGCGAGCGCGCCGTGAGCGATCTCGGTTGCAGTGGGCGGCGGAAACTTAGAGCGAGGCGGCATTATGGCGCGGCGTAAGTCCGACGAATTCGACCCATTTGACGACGAGATGTTTGGCAAAGACCTCGAATCGGTCGATCTCGACGCGCTGCGACTTGAAGTCGATAACTTATCCTTCGACGACGACGAGGACGATGCGCCTGTCCCGGAACCGCGTTCAAGCCGGATGAGCAGCTTGCGCCGACGAAGTGGCAGCGAGCGCCCGCCGAAACCGCGTTCCGCCCGAACCGGCACGCCGATCCGGATCGTGCCGCTGATCGTCGGCTTGTTCCAAGTGATCATCTACGCGGTCATCGCGCTGGCGCTGTTCCTCGCCATCGGCTTCGGCATCGTCTACGCCGGGCAGCAGCTTGGCTATATCCCTCAGCGGGCTGCCACGAGCGCTGCCGCTGCGGGCGCGCCGACCGCCGTCGCGGTCGCCCCGACCAGCGCCGCCGAACAGCCGGTCGTCGTGCCGACTCAACCACCCCCGCCGACCGCCACGCCGGATCTCGGCTGCCCCAGCGCCGCGACGTGGTGGAACAACTCGCAAATCCAGAATGCCTATGTCTACTTCACCGGGCAAGCGCTGAATGATGCGCGTGGGTCGAGCCGGATCACGGCGCTGATCACGCAGATGACCATCCGGCGCGATTTCGTCGCTAATTACCGCATGAACGGCGATCCTAACGATCCCTGCCTCGACCCGCTCCGTGCCGATCTCCTGCGCGGCTTCGACGCGACCATCAGCGCCGCCCGCATCATCAACACCGACACCACCAGCGCGGCGGAGCAGCAGGCGAACGCCGAACAAGCCTACGCCGACTTGTTCGACGCGCTGCGGGCGCTCGGCGTCACCGTCGATGCCGCCACCCCCGCGTCGTAAATATAGGTATGCGTAGGGGCGGAATTGAGTTCCGCCCCTACGACGTCATCACCTTTTTAGCTGATTCTGTCGAAACCGCACGCGCAAGGACAGGTCACTATGAACTCGGACGAACCGAACAGCACGACTGATCCCGCGCAACCCGCTAAGACCGGGGTGCTGTCCAGCGTGCCGCGCAACGTTTGGGCAGCGACTCTGACCAGTTTTCTCAACGACATCTCCAGCGAGATGATCTTCACGCTGGTACCCCTGTTTCTCGCCAATGTGCTCGGCGTATCGACGGTCGTCATCGGCTTGATCGACGGCACCGCCGAGACCACGTCCAGCTTGCTCAAGGGGTTTTCCGGCTGGCTGTCGGATCGACTGGGCAAGCGCAAGTGGCTGGCGGTCGCCGGTTATGGGCTGTCGTCGCTGGCAAAACCTTTCCTCTACGTCGTGACCTCGTGGTACGGCGTGCTGGCGGTGCGCTTCGCCGACCGCGCGGGCAAGGGCATCCGCACTTCCCCGCGCGACGCCTTGATCGCCGACAGTATCGACGCGCAGCATCGCGGCATCGCCTTTGGACTGCATCGCGCCGGGGACACCGCCGGGGCGATGATCGGGCTGATCATCGCGCTGCTGGTCGTGTTGGCGACGCAGTCGCAAGCGCTCGATCTGAGCCGAGCGACCTTTCAGGAGTTGGTGCTGATCGGCGTGATTCCCGGTTTGCTCGCCGTGATCGTGCTGGCGGTCGGCGTGCGCGAGGTCAGCGGCAAGTCCAGCGAAAGCCAAAGCGCAGCCTCGGAGCCGCCAGCGCCGCGCGTCTCGCTCAGCCTGCGGGCGATGAACAAGGATTTCCGCTTCTTCCTGCTGGTGATCGCCATCTTCACACTGGGCAATTCGTCCGACAGCTTTCTGATTCTGCGCGCGCAGGAACGCGGGCTGAACGTCGCCGGGGTGCTTGGGGATGCTGATCAGCTTCAACCTGATCTACGCCGTGTTCTCCGGTCCGCTCGGCTTGCTCTCGGATCGCATTGGGCGCTACCGGCTGATCATCGGGGGCTGGCTGCTCTATGCCCTGATCTATCTCGGCTTCGCCGCCGCGACCGAGGCGTGGCAAATCTGGGCTGATTTTTGCGCTCTACGGCTTCTATTACGCGGCGGTCGAAGGGACAGCGAAAGCGCTGGTCGCCGACCTGATCCCGCCGGAGCAGCGCGGCTCCGCTTACGGCTTCTATAACGCGACCGTCGGCTTGATGGTGCTGCCCGCCAGCGTCCTCGCCGGGCTGCTCTGGCAGGGAGTCGCGGGTTGGCAAGGCTTTGGACCTTCAGCGCCGTTCATCGCTGGCTCGGCGCTGGCGTTCCTCGCCGCGCTGCTTGCATGCTCCGGCACTATCGCCGCCGCTGATCCAATCCCGCGCGCATTCTATCCATTTTCTAACCCCAGCGTCAGGCAGGCGTCACTCCGTCAGCCAGCACCCGACGATTGATCTAGACGATAATGAGATTCATAACCCATCTGGAAATCATGCGTATTCCTAATGACACGATATTCCCGATGAATTGCCGATAGCACCAGCACCTTCTCTAGGGGGGAAGTACCATGATCAAACGCTTGGTCGGTCTGCTGACCGTCATTCTATTACTCGCCGCCTTCGTGCCCGTCACTCAGGCACAGGGCTATTGCTACGGCGCGCTGCAGCCGCGCCTTCAGATCAGCGGACAGGGACAGGTCACACCCGGTCTGCCCAACAGCCTCCGCAGCCAGCCCTATCGCGGCTACGACAGCGTGATCCTCGGCGAGATCCCGGCGGGCGGCGTGTTCACCGTCATCGGCGGTCCAAGCTGCTACGATGGCTCCTACTGGTGGCAGGTCAACTATAACGGGCAGGTCGGCTGGACGCCGGAGGGACAGGGCTACGTCTACTGGACCGAGCCGTACAGCGCCGCCAACATCTGCATGAGCGTGCCGACGCGCTTGCAAATCGGCGGGCTGGGGCGTGTGACGCCGGGGCTGCCCAACGTGATCCGCACGCAGCCCAATCAAGACTGGTCGAGCGTGATCATTGCGACCATGCCCGCTGGCAGCGTCTTCACCGTCCTGTCGGGCGTCACCTGCGGCAACGGCATGACGTGGCGACAGGTCAACTATTACGGCACCGTCGGCTGGACGGCGGAGGGACAGGGCAGCACCTACTGGCTGGAACCCTACAGCGTGGTCAGTACGCCGACGCCGCCTCAATACTGCACCCTGCCGCCGAATCTGCTGTCGGGTTATACCGGCGTCGTCCGCGCCGGACTGCCCAATCGCCTACGCGCCAGCGCCTCGCTGAACGCGCAGGTCTTAGCGACGATGAGCGCCAACGATACCTTCACCATCATTCAGGGACCCACCTGCGTGCAGGGCTTGAACTGGTGGCAAGTCAATTATCGCGGCGTGATCGGCTGGACGGCGGAAGGTCAAAACGGGCAGTATTGGCTCGACCGGGTGATGTGCCCGGGCTTCCAGCCCTCGTGGATCAGCGCCGGACGCCGCGCTCAGGTGACGCCGGGCTTGCCCAACCGCCTGCGCGCCAGCGCCTCGACCGCCAGCCGCGTGCTCGCCTTGATCCCGGCAGGCGCGTCCGTCGACGTGATCGGCGGACCGATCTGCGGCGAAAATGCGGCGTGGTGGCAGGTCAACTATCGCGGCGTCATCGGCTGGACGATGGAAGGTCAAGGCAACGATGTCTGGCTCGCGCCCGTGAACTAACCGCAAAACCGTAGGGGCGCAGCGTGCTGCGCCCCTACGCTCTGAGGATGGCGATTTGCAACGCCAGCAATTTATGCCATGATCAGCGTCACGCAGCAATCGATTGCTGCGTGACGCTATTTTTTATAAGTTAGGAGCAAGCGATGCGAAATCGGTTACTCTTTTTATGCCTTAGCCTATTCTTTTTAGCCGCGAGCGCGATCAGCGCGCAGGGCGAACCCTCGCTGATCCTCTGGATTCGCGGCGACCTGTACAGCGTGACCTCGTTCGACGCCGCGCCGGTCGCGCTGACGCAGAACGGCACCATCTCCGGACCGGTGCTCTCGCCCGACGAGCGCTACATCGCCTACAAAGCTGCTGCCGCCGTCGGCATGGAAGCGCTCGACCGGGTGGACGCCAGCGGCTACATCGCCGAGATCGACCTGCCGGGCGACATCTACCTGATCGACCGCGTCGACAATGCGCCGCTCAAGATCGCCGGGCAGCCGGTCGATGCCTCGCTGCTGGTCAGCGGCACGCTCGACAACGCCACCATCCGCTCGACCCCGGTGTGGTCGCCCGACGGAAAGTACATCGCGTGGACGGAGTACGCCTACCCTGACGGTCAGCCCGCGCTGATGATCTACAACATGGCGACGACCGCCACGACGGCGCTGATCGCCGAAATTCCCGCGCCACCCGTGCAGGGCGCGTCGCCCGCGCTGCGCTGGGGCAGCGGCGGGATCGCCGTCAACGCCTCGACCGACACGGCGGGCGAGCAGGATTATTTGCTCTACGACACCAGTGGCGCGCTGCTCTCGCGCCCGCGCCTCGCTGCCGTCCCCAACGATCAGGTGGTCGATTTCACGTGGGTCGAGGGCGCAAATCAGGTTGGCATCCTCTACCAGTCGGCGGGCTGGATTTTGATCGACCCGGCGACCGGAGTTGCGCAGGCGGCGCCGACCATCCCACAGATCACCACCGCCGCCGCCGGATCGCGCACGCTGCGCTTCGGCGCTGATCCGGCTGAGGGCTTCTTCTGGGAGGTCGTCGGCACCAACGCCGCCGCTGCCGGATCGCCCGCGCAGGTGACGCTCTCGCCCGACGGTCAGCAGATCGCCTTCATCGGCTTCCCGTCGTCGGGCGCGGTCTCAATCTGGAGCAACGACGACACCAGCGCCATCCCCAACACCGGCAGCAACCTCGACGAACTGCAAGTCGGCGCGCTGCTGTGGGGCTACACCTACTGGACAGCGATCAGCAGTCAGGATCAGCTAAAAGAATCCAACGCAAAGATGCGAAGTCGCAAAGACGCAAAGAGGATTCACGCATCTTTGCGTCTTTCTTTTTCCTTTGCGCCTTTGCGTTAAATCTTTTCGCTATTTCCACCGATCCGCACACAAGTGCTATAATTCCGCTGCTATTGGCTGATTGAGAACCGGATAATTTATGCTGCCGCTGCGCCTAGAGATCAAGAACTTCCTCGCCTACCGCTCGCCCGACCCGATCCGCTTCGACGGGATCCACCTCGCCTGCTTGACCGGACCCAACGGCGCGGGCAAGTCGTCGCTGCTCGACGCGATCACGTGGGCGCTGTGGGGCAAAGCCCGCGCCCGCCGCGACGAAGAACTCGTCCACATGGGGCAGAACGACATGTACGTCATGCTCGAATTCGAGCAGATCGGGCTGACCTATCAGGTCATCCGCCGCCGCTCGCGCAGCAAGAGCGGCTCGGGCACGCTTGACTTGATCGCCGTTGGACGAGGACGGCACGCCCAACAACATCAGCGAGCCAAGTATGCGCGCGACGCAGGAGAAAATCAGCCGCCTGATCAACCTCGACTACGAGACGTTCGTCAATTCCGCCTTTTTGCAGCAGGGCAAAGCCGACGCCTTCACCACCAAAGCCCCGCGCGAGCGCAAGCAGATTTTGTCCGACATCCTCGGCTTGGCGCGCTGGGAGCACGTACGAGGATGCCGTCAAAGAACTGATCCGCGAAGTCGATGATCACATCATTGGTCTGGAAGCAGAAGTCAGGCGCTACGACGACGAAATCGCCCGCGAACCGGCGCTCCAAGCCGACCTCGCCGCCGCCGAGACGCAGCAGCAAGAAGCCGAAGCCGCGCTGCAAGCTTGGCGGAGGACAGCGCTCAAGCAGGTCGAGCACGCGCCCGACGAACTGCGCGCCGCGCTGCGCAGACCAAAGCCGAGATCGAGCAGCGCTTGCGCGGCTTCGAGGGCGATCTCGAAAGCCGCCGCCGACGACATCGCCCGGCAGGAGAGCGACCGTCGCCCGCTACGAGGCGCACCATCGCCGCGCAGGACGAGATTCAGGCGGGCTACGCCGCGCTGCAAGACGCCCGCGCCGCCGATCACGCGCTCGGCGACAAGCTGATGCAGTTGAGCGACCTCGACGCGCAGCGCCACGCGCTCGAACGCGAGTTGGACGACGCCCGCGCCGAACTCAAGCGCGAGATCGGCGAGCACGACGCGACCATTCGCGGCTTGGAGCGGACGATCAACGCCGCCCAGCCCGACGCGCTCGAAGAACTCCGCATCGAACTGGCGGCGCTGACGGCGCTCGACGACCGAGCGCGCCCGCTTGAGGAGCAGGCGAACGCGCTCAAGAACGAGCGCACCGAGCTTGACGGCGACCAACCGGCGCTGCTGCCGGAAATGAACGAACTGAAAGACCGGATTGACCGGCTGAGAGCGGCGGAAGGCGCGTTTTGTCCGCTCTGCGGGCAGCCGCTGACCGAGGATCACCGCGTCGACGCCTGCTGGCGGAGCTTCAGGACGCAGGGCACGGACGCGCGGCGACACTTATCGCGCCAATCAGACGCGCATGAAGGAGATCAGCCGCCGAGAGCAAAGCCGTGCAGGACGCGATCACCGACGTCAAGGTCAAGCTGCAGCGCCTGCCCGATCTGCAAAAGCGAGAGGGCGAACTCAAGTCCGGTGTGGACAACGCCCGCGCCGCCGAGCTTCAGCTTCACGAGGTGCGCGCCCACCGAGACGCCGCGCAGGACGACGCTCGACGGCGAAGCCTTCGCCGCCGACGTGCGCGACGCAGATCGCCACGCTCGACGGTCAGCGGGCGGCGCTCGGCTACGACAGCGATCAGCACAGCGCGGCGCGGCAGGGCTTGGAGCAGCTTCCACGAGTTCGAGGGACGGCAGAAGCAGCTTGAAATCGCGCTCGACGCGCTGCCCGACGCGGTGTTGGCGCTCGAAGGCGCGCAGGCGCGGCGCGACCGGCTGATCGGCGCGCAAGACCGAAGAACGCGCGAAGCTCGACGCTGCTCGGCGGCGAGATCGCCAAGCTGGAAGTGCTGGTGCGCGAGGAGCAAGCCCGCCGCGCCGAGGTCAATCACCAGCGCATCGCCCACGACAACGCCTATCGCAAGCTGATCAACGCGCAGCAGGCGCTCAAAGCCATCGAGGATGGGCGCATCCGCAAAGCCGAACTGGAAGCGCGCCTCGCGCAGCGCCGCGAAGACCGCGCCGTCTACGACGAACTCAAGCTGGCGTTCGGCAAGAACGGCATCCCGGCGATGATCATCGAGACGGCGATCCCGGAACTCGAATCGGGCGCGAACCGCCTGCTCAGCCGCATGACCGACGGA
This sequence comes from uncultured Chloroflexia bacterium, assembly GCA_963848465.1. GTDB lineage: Bacteria > Chloroflexota > Anaerolineae > Aggregatilineales > Phototrophicaceae > Flexifilum. The sequence continues at coordinate 155,986 of CAWKDY010000016.1, forward strand.
CGCATGAGCCTGATGCTCAACACCCAGCGCGAGAAGATCACCGGCGGCGTCGCCGAGACGCTCGACATCCAGATCGCCGACGAACTGGGCACGCGCGATTACGAGATGTTCAGCGGCGGCGAGGCTTTCCGCGTCAACTTCGCGCTGCGGGTGGCGCTGTCGCAGCTTTTGGCGCGGCGCGCGGGCGCGCAGCTGCGAACGCTGTTCATCGACGAGGGGTTCGGCACGCAGGACGAGGAGGGGCGTAACAAGCTGGTCGAGGCGATCACCGCCATTCAGGAGGACTTCGACCTGATCCTCGTCATCACGCACATCGACGAACTGCGCGACTCGTTCCCCGTTCACGTCCAGATCGAGAAGACCAGCGACGGCAGCCGCATCAGCGTCCGCTGAGAGCCAGCCGAAGAATTTTTCCCTTACGCCAAAAGAAATCAACGTAGGGGCGCACCTGTGTGTGCGCCCAATCAGAGGCAGACACGCAGGTCTGCCCTACAAAAACGAGGTGTGATTGGCTAATCGCCCGCTTCGGCGACGCTTTCCCCGACCGCCGCCAGCGCCTTCTTCACGCTGTCCTTCGGACCGACGTTGATCTGCTGGTCGATCAGCACGCCGTTTTCGTCGATCACCCAGTAGGAGCGGTTGACCATCGGAATCCGGATCAGCCCCAGCAGCGGAATCCCCCACGCGCCCCACGGCTTCTAGCACTTCATGCTGCGGGTCGGACAGCAAATCGTAAGGCAGGTGCTTGTCCGCCTTCCAACTGCGCAGCGTCGCCACGCTGTCGCCGCTGATGCCGAGCACAACTGCATTGGCGCTCTTGACCTGCGGGAACTCGTCGCGGAAGCTGCACGCTTGCGCGTTGCAACCCGCCGTGTTGGCTTTCGGGAAAGCGAACAGGATCACTTTGCGCCCGCGATAATCGCTCAAGCGGAGTGCGCTTGCCATCTTGGTTCGCCAATTCAAAATCCGGGACTTTGCTGCCAATTTCTAGCACGACTCACTCCATACTCATCGATTTACGGTATGCTGACTCATTGTGACACCCAGACCTGAGCGTCGCTTAAGAAACCGCCGAATTATGGTATTCTCTCATCCATGACTCACTCGCGCACGACCCAGACCCTTCTCGCGCTCGCGGCAGCGCTGGTGCTGCTGCTGGTCGCCTACCTGCCCGCTATACAGACGATCCCCAACGGCTCGGAAAACTACTACATGATCGACGTGGGCGAGACCCAAGTCGTGCTCAACAAGTTTGGCACGCTCCACGCGACCGGCTACCCGCTCTACGTCATGATCGGCGGGACGCTGGTGGCGCTGCTGCGCGCCTTCGGCGTCAACCCGGCGACTGCTCCCGCCGCCGTCTCGCTGTTCTGGGGGCTGCTCGCCCTCACGCTGATCTTCGCGCTGGCGCTCAAGCTGACCCACCGCACGTATCTCGCTGCCGGCGTGACCGTCCTCTACGGGCTGACGCGCACGTTCTGGATTCACAACGACATCGCCGAAATCTACACGATGACGCTCTTTCTGCTGCTGCTGCTGCTGATCATCGCGCTCTGGCGTCCGCCGATTCCGGGACGGGTGTTCTGGCTGGCGCTGATCGGCGGGATCGCCGTCGCTCACCATCGCGCGCTGATCATGGTTGCGCCCGCCTTGATCCTCGCCGTCTATGCCGATCTCAAAGCGATGCTGCGCAAGCGCCCGCTGCTGATCTTCGCCCTGCTCGGCTTGGGGTTGATCGGGCTGCTGCCCTACGCCTACCTCTATTTGCGCGCTGCCACCGGCGCAGCGTGGGTCTACGGCGAACCGGGCACGCTGCAAGGCTTGATCGACCAGTTCATGGGGCGCGAAGCCTCACGCTTCATCGGGTTGCCGGGGTCGCTCGACGCGCTGATCGCTAATGTCAAGCTGGTCAACAGCGTGATCGTCACCGACTTGACCCTCCCCGGCGTGTTGGCGGGCATCGCCGGATTGATCGCCGGGCTGTACGCGCCGCGCACGCGCCGCGCCGCCCTCGTGCTGGTCGCCAGCGGCGGGGTAGCGTATCTGTTTCACGCCCTGTTCTACACCGACATCCTCTCGGCGCTGATCCTCGCGGTGACGCTCAGCCTCGCTTTCGGCTGGCTGTTCCTGGCAGACGCGATCCTGCCCGCCATCGCCCCTCCGATCCGCTCGATCACGCCGAGCCGCCAAAAATCACTCACCGCGCTTGCCTCTCCCCCGCTCCTCACGGAGAGGGGGACGGGGGGTGAGGTTTCCCGACGATCCACGTCGCCTACGCCCTACCTGATCGTAATCCTCACGGTGATCGCCGTCGCCTACGCGGGCTACCTCTACAGCGAAAACGCGCCCTTCATCACCAGCTTGACCGGGGACTCGACCGGCTTGCAGACGATTGCGCTGGCTCAACATACGCCCCCCGGCGCGACCCTCATGCTGGCGTGGGGACCGCGTTATTTCGCGGTCGGCTTCGCCCGCGACGTGCTCGGCTTGCTGCCGGGAATGCGGCTCGTCACCCATAAGGCGGATTACCGCGCCCTACTCCAACAGGGGGCGCTGGTCACGCCCGCCTATACGTTCTACAATCAACCTATAAGTTGGTGGGAAGAGCAGATTGGACAGCGCGTCTACCTGCACGCCGTCGCGCCCGATCTCGTGCAGATCACCACGCAGCCGGAGTTGGAGACCGATCCCAACCCCGACGGAGCAGCAGTCGCGGAAACCGCGCATCGCGTCGACTGCATGCCGGACGCGATCATTCTGCGGGTGGCGTGGCACGCCGAAGATCACCCCCAGCGCGATCTCAGCGTGTTCATCCACCTGCTCGACGCGAACGGCAGCGTGATCGCGCAGGACGATCACAACGCGCCGGTCTACGGTTGGCGACCGCTGACGACGTGGGATGCCGAGGAAGTCGTGCGCGACGTTTACAGCCTGCCGCGCCTCGCGGACGCCGCGCGCATCAGCTACGGGTTGTACAGCCAGCGCGCCGACGGATCGTTCGAAAATATCGTGGAATATTCGCTCCCGGTGGAGTGTAACTGATGGCTAAACAGGCTTCGCAAAGATCATCGCACCAAGACCGCAGATTTCGTTGGGGCGTTATCTATGACGCTCCTACAATTCCGCTGATCATGTTCTTGGTCTTGCTGATCGCCGCGTGTTCGCCGCTCGCCGATCCGTCCGCCCCGCCAGCGCTCGGCACGTCCGCCGTCCAGCCGAAACTCTTGGCGACGCTCTACCTCTCGCCGACGCCCAACGATCAGGATCGCGACGCAACTCAGCGCGCGGTGATCGTCGTCTCGCCGACCACGCCGCCGACCCACACGCCCGCGCCCACCGCTTACGTCGGCGTCTTCCTCGGCGAATCCGGCGCGGTCGATGGCGATCTGCTCAACGTCAACCCGGATCGCTTCGCCGGGACGCTCGCCGCTGGTTCTGCCGCCTTCCCGACGCTCGCCGCCCCCGGCTGCGCCTATCCCGTCGATGCCATCTTCGGCACGACGTGGACGACCAACAGCCCCGCCGTCGACGATCTCGGCTGCGCGGGCGAACCCGCCCACAGCTACGTCGGCACCGGGCAAATTTTCGAGCATGGGGTGATGTACTGGATACCGAGCGGAGAGATTTGGGTGCTCGTCCCCAGCGGCGGGATCGACGGGCAGTATTGGTACGTCGAGCAAGCCCCGCCCGATCAAGGCTGGACGGTGCAGCCGCCCGCTGGCTTACAAATGCCGGAGCAGGGCTTCGGCGCGGTCTGGAAAGCGGTCGATGGCGTCCGTCAGGCGCTCGGCTACGCCCGCACCAGCGAGCAGTCGGCGTCGCTGGCGCTCCAGCGCTTCGAGCAGGGCGCGCTGATCCGCGACGATACCGCCGGGCAGACTTTCATCCTCACCGGCGGCGACACCGGCAGCGCTTACGGACCCTATTAGCGCCCCGGTTCGCTCAGTCGCCTGCCGAAAATCGCTTCAAATGTTGGCTAATCCGTAGCGAAGGCAACCTTGCGCCGTGTTCCCGTCGCCTTGTCCACAGCACCAGCCCGACGAAAATCAGGAGCGGGATGAACGCTGCCAGCAGACTCCCGCCAGCGGCATAGAGCAATCCGCAACCGGCACATGCCAGCGCATAGACTGCGTACAGTCCGGTGATCTGCCGGTGGGAATAGCCTTGCTTGACCAACCGTTGGTAGACATGGGTGCGGTGGGCTGTCAGGATGTTCTCGTGCCGATAAGCACGTCGGAGGATGGTATAAGCGCCGTCCAGCCCGAAGGGCGCGACCAACAGCGCACCCACGCCTAACGCGCGTGGATCGCCGGTGCGGGCGAACATCAGCAGCGGCAGCATCGCAAAGCTGAAGCCTAGAAATGTGCTGCCCACATCGCCCATGAAAATCTTTGCGGGCGGGCGGTTCAGAAACAGGAAACCGAGGCTGCTGGCGGCGAGCAGTCCCACGAACAGCGCCAAATCGGACTGCCCTTGAGCGAGCAGCACAACAGACCATGCCACCCCGGCGATCAAGGCTTGCGTCCCCGCGATGCCGTCGATCCCATCCATGAAGTTGTTGATATTGGTGAAGCCGACCACCCAGAACACGTTGATCACGTAGGCGAGCGGGAGCGCGAAGATAACTATGCCCAGCGGCGGCAGGGCAACCTGCGTCACCACCCCGACCGCCCCGACCGCCACAGCGCTGGTTCCCAACTGGATCACCAGCCGCACCCTCGCCGACAAATCGACGCGATCATCAATCCATCCGACCAGCGCAGTCGCTCCGGCGCAGATGAGAAAGGTCAGGATGGGCAGCCCGGCGGGATCTTCGCTGTAGTCACCGATCAGCATAGCACCGACAAACAGCACTAACGTCGTCACGACGATGCCTAAACCGCCGCCACGCGGCGTGGGGACTCGGTGCGAGCTGCGCTCGTTGGGAACGTCCAGCAGATGTTTTAGACCCCAGCGCCGCATGAAGTAAACGAGCGTGGTGCTAGCAATTACCGCAACCATGCATAGAGCGACGAAGCCGTTCATGAAACGCTGGCTACCTTACGTTTTTAGCAGTAGAGGTCTATCTCGGCTGTTATTGTAGCACGAAAAATCACTCCCAATGCGGTATTGCGTAAATTTTGATCAATCAATTCTAGGCGAGAATCGAACTCGGGCACCCGCCCGAACCTGCTTGCGCATCATCAATTTATGAATTAAGAAGTGGCTAGCAGCGAGCTAAATTACCTCGTAGCTGAAACCCCACAGTTCGGTCGCGTCGGCGATAATCGACTGCGTGCCGACGATCAGGATCGTGCCGTCCGTCCCGGCGCGCTCGCGCGCTTCCTCGACCGCCGCTGCCAGCGTCGGCACGTGGGTGATATCCGGGTTGTAGCTTCAACGCCGTCTCGACCGCTTGGCGGAACGGCGGGAAGTGCAGCGAGATATTCCGCGCCGTCTCGGTGATAATCAGCGAGTCGCTGACCAAGCCGATCTCTTTATACACGCCGTCGTAATCCTTGTCATCCGGCACGCAGACGATCCCGATCACCGGATCGCGCAGGTCGCCGTCGAGACTGATGACCAGCGACCGCGCCGATGCCCCGTTGATCGCGCCGTCGAGGTAGACCGCCGGGTGTTCTTGCAGCTTTTGCAGCCGACCGGGCCAGATCACGTCCGCCAAGCCCCGCGCGGATCGCCTCGACGTACTCCGGCGATCCATGCGCCACACCCTGCCAGCCGACCGTGCATATTGCCCGCGCCCTGCACCGCCAGCGTCGCGTTCTCGACCTGATAGCGCCCATGCAGCGAGAGTTCCAGTTCGCCGTAGCGACCCAGCTGCATCCGAATGCCGCGCTCGGTCTTGCCGAGATATTCGCCCATATCCCTCGGCGCGATCCACGCGAACTCGGCGTCGAGCGCGTCGGCTTCCGCTTGCAGCACTTCGAGCACTTCGGTCGGCTGCGGGACGCTGTAGGCGTAGCTGTGCGCCTTGATGATCCCGGCTTTGTGCCACGCGATGCGCTGCAGCGTCGGGCCTAACTGGCGCGGATGTTCCAGCATGATCGGCGTGAACAGCGAGAGTTGGTTGCGGACGACGGCGATGTCGTCAAAGCGTCCGCCGCGCCCGACTTCCAGCACCGCCGCGTTGACGCCGGTTCTCGTCGAACCAGCGCAGCGCAATCGCCAGAAAAATCCCCTGCGGGCTGAAATACTGCTCGTCGCTCAGCGTCGCTTCGATGGCGTCGATCTCCGGCGCGAGGTCGTCGAGGATGCGGAGCAGGTCGGCTTCGGGGATGGCGCGCCCATTGACGCGAATGCGTTCGCGCCAACTGGCGAGGTGCGGGCTGGTGATCATGCCGACGGTGTGCCCCAAGTGCTGGAGCAGCTTCGCCGTGATGACGGTGGTCGAGCCTTTGCCTTTGCTGCCGGTGACGACCGCATATTCGCGCACACGTTTCTGCCGTCCGCGTGCGCCGAGAGCAGCCCGGTCGCTTGCAGCAGACGCTGTGTCGGCGCGGTGTTGCGCGAGAGTTCGTCGGGTCCGCGATCGACCCCGCGCAGTTTTCGCAGCGAGCGAAACACGTAGGTGATCGCCTCAGCTTCGTTGGCAAATCGCATCGTTTATCCTTTTCGGGATGCGGTATCCGTAGGGGCGTTATATAACGAGTGGTGCTCGTTTTATCAACCCCTGTCCCTCGCTTCCATGCAAGGGGAGCGAGGGAAAAGAAGGCTGGTTTTTGTCCCTCGCCCTCGCTTCCATGCAAGGGGAACGAGGGAAAAGAAGGCTGGTTTTTGTCCCTCACCCTCGCTTCCACGCAAGGGGAGCGAGGGAGAAGAGGGCTGGTTTTTGTCCCTCACCCTCGCTTCCATGCAAGGGGAACGAGGGAAAAGAGGGCTGGTTTTTGTCCCTCACCCTCGCTTCCATGCAAGGGAAGCGTCCCAACCAGTTGGGGGAGGGGGTGAGGTCGATTTTTACCCCCGCGAGTCGGCGGCGAAACCGGGCTGATCGCCGGTGACGACCGGCAGATCGCTGCGGTTACCCCACTCCGACCACGATCCATCGTAGCCGCGCACGTCGTTGTAACCCATCAGCCGCAGCACGAAGTAGAGATGCGCGCCGCGCCAGAAGGTTTGGCAGTAGGTGACGACCGTCTGGTCGGGCGTGACGCCGTCGGCGGTGAGCAGGGCTTGAATTTCGCTCGCCGGACGAAGAATTTCGACGTCCGGGTCTTGCAGCGCCGCCTGCCAGTTGGGGTCGGTTGCCGGGACGACGGTGCCGCCCGTCAGCGTGTCGAACCAACTGAACAAGATCGCGCCGGGGATGTGCCCGCCGCGAGTCGAGAACTTGACCTCGCCGGTGTACTCCTGCGGCGAGCGGGCGTCGAGGATGGCGTAGGTCGGGTCGTTGAGGTGAGTCAGCAGCTCGTCCGCGCTGATCAAGCGTTCCGACACCAGCGAAATCGGGTAGCTGCTGGGCGTGATGTCCGGCACATCGGTCGAGGTCGGCAGGTTAGCGGCTTCCCAAGCGTTCCAGCCGCCGTTCAAAACCCGCGCGTCCTTGTGCCCGACGTATTCCAACGTCCAGAACATACGGGCGCTGTTCATCATGCCGAGGTCATCGTAGATCACGGCGATCATGTCCGGCGTCAAGCCGATCTGATCCAGCGTGGACTGCACTTTGCTCGCGTCGAATTCCAGCGACACCTGATTGATGGTCGAGGCAATCGCGTCGAGCGGCACGCTGACCGCGCCGGGGATGTGTCCGTTCTGGTAAGCGGCTGCGCTCCGCAGGTCGATCACGCGCAGGTTCGTATCGTCCAGATGATCGGCGAGCCAGCTCGTATCGACCAGCAGGCGTCCGTTCGGGTAATCCGAGCTAGCGGTCTGCGCGCTGGCGACGCCGGGGACGAGTCCCAACGCCAACAAGAGAAGTAGCCAAACGATGCGCTTCATACCGGGTGTTCCTTCCACAGTAAACCTAAACTGCTCTGAAACCGGATCATACCACAGCGCCGCCCCCGCTGGCGGCTTCAACGACTTGGCAAAGCCTCCGTAAATGCTATGATCGGCATACGCAATGGATATGCTTTACCAGCTTAACGATTGTCACCGGAAGTGTAGCTGATGAAAATTACAAAAATCGAACTTTTTCTCGTGCCGCCGCGCTGGTTGTTCGTCAAGGTCTCGACCGACGAGGGGATCGCAGGCTGGGGCGAGCCGATCGTCGAAGGACACGCCGCGACCGTCGCCGCCGCCGTCGCCGAAATGGAGGAAATGCTGATCGGGCGCGACCCGGATCGCATCGAGGACATCTGGCAGATGCTCTACCGCGCCCGCTTTTATCGCGGCGGTCCGGTGCTGATGAGCGCTATCGCCGGGATCAACCAGGCGCTGTGGGATATCAAGGGCAAGCGGCACGGCGTCCCGGTCTACAAACTGCTGGGCGGACCCGTCCGCGACAAAATGCGCGTCTATGCGTGGGTCGGCGGCGACCGTCCCGCCGACGTGGCCGCCGAAGCGCTGGAGCGCCAGGCGCTCGGCTTCACGGCGATCAAGATGAACGCGACCGAAGAACTGCGCTACGTCGATTCGTTCGCCAAGGTCGAAGCGGTGATCGAGCGGGTGGCGGCGGTGCGCGACGCCGTCGGCTCGGACTTCGGCATCGCGGTCGATTTTCACGGGCGCGTCCACAAGCCGATGGCGAAAGTGCTGGCGCACGAACTCGAACCGTATCACCTGCTGTTCATCGAAGAACCGGTGCTGCGCGAGAACAACGAAGCGCTGCGCGAAGATCGCGCTGCACACCTCGACGCCGATTGCGACCGGCGAGCGCATGTATTCGCGCTGGGATTTCAAGCCGCTGCTGCAAGGCGGTTACGTCGACATGATCCAGCCGGACTTGTCGCACGCGGGCGGCATCTCCGAGGTGGTCAAGATCGCGGCGATGGCGGAAGCCTACGACGTGGCGCTCGCGCCCCACTGCCCGCTGGGACCGATTGCGCTGGCGTCGTGCTTGCAGGTCGATGCCGTCGCCCACAACGCCATGATTCAGGAGCAGAGCCTCGGCATTCACTACAACGTCGGCAACGACCTGCTCGATTACCTGGTCGATCCCGACCGTTTTCGCCTACGCGACGGCTACGTGACGCTGCCGACCGCGCCGGGGCTGGGCATCAACATCAACGAGGCGGTCGTGCGCGAAGCGGCGAAGATCGGGCACGACTGGCGCAATCCGGTCTGGCGGCTGGGCGACGGCTCGATTGCCGAGTGGTGAATACCCGACCTCACCCCCTAACCCCCTCTCCACTGCGTAGAGAGGGGGAATTGCATAAAGTGCGGGCGGCGTTTCGCCGGATGCTCAAAGCATCCGGCTACACCAATCCAAGCCAGCTGAAGCAGGCTCGCCGGTCACGACTGGTGAATACCCGACCTCACCCCCTAACCCCCTCTCCACTGCGTAGAGAGGGGGAATTGCATAAAGTGCGGGCGGCGTTTCGCCGGAGGCTCAAAGCATCCGGCTACACCAATCCAAGCCAGCTGAAGCAGGCTCGTCGGTCACGACTGGCACAATCCGGTTTGGCGCTTGGACGATGGCTCGATTGCCGAGTGGTGAATACCCGACCTCACCCCCTAACCCCCTCTCCACTGCGTAGAGAGGGGGAATTGCATAAAGTACAGAAGGGGCAGGGCACGCTAATCGTGCCCTACGCACCATTTTCCCTTGGCGTTAGTGCTTTTGCTTTTAGGTCTTTCCGCCTGTAACCTGAGCTTTGGCGCGTCGCCGACCCTCCCGCCCGCATCAACCTCCGCGCCGACTTCTCACCTCGTCGTTACGTGGGCGGACGCGAACGGCAATCTGTTCGCGTGGCGCGACGATGCCCCGACCCCGCAGCAGATCGCCACCGGCAGCGCGATCACGCCTTACCTCGCGCCCGATGGTCAGCACGTCGCTTTCACGCGCGGCGCAGAGGGCAACTCGGACTCACTCTGGTCAGTCGGGATCGACGGCACCAACGCGCGCGAACTGGTCACAGCGGGCGACGTTCCGGCGCAGGGACGCGGGCGACCAGTCATCGCGCAGGTGGCGTGGCTCGATGCCGCCACGATCTATTTCAATTCGCGCCAGATCACGGACAGCGGCACCGTAGACGACGAAAACCTGTTCCGGGTCGAACTTGAGGGCAAACCGCAGTTGATCCTGCCGCGCGGAGCGGGCGGGAATTTCGCCATCAGCCCCGACGGGCAGAACATCGCCGTCGTCAGCGCCGGGGTCTACGACACGCAGAAAGGGCGCGTCTCGCTGCTCGATCCGCTGGGCGCGCGCGTCCGCGAAGCGCTGACTTTCACCGCAGTGAACACGCCCGATCAGCCGCCGTTCTATCCCCCGCTGGATTGGGCAGCGGACAGCAGCTTCGTGCGCGTGCCGATCCCCGATGCCGATGGTTTACGGGTGACACTGTGGCGCGTCGCGACGGTCGTCGAGCCGCCGGACGAAATCGCGACCATTTTCGGGACGGTCGGCGCGCTGACCGACGGGCTGCCGACTTGGGGGAAAACCAGCCTGATCTACCTGCAACCGTCCGACCGCCGGATCGCGCTGGTGATCGCCAATGCGCGGGGGGAGACTCCAGCGTCTACACCAATGGACGGATCAGCGACCCAGGCTGGCTGCCGGATGGCGAACATTTCGCCTACTGGCTCGACGGCGCGCTCTGGATCGGCGCACGCGGGGCAGAGCCGCGTTTGCTGATCGATGAGCCGGTCGAACGGCTGATCTTCGCGGGCGACTGGGCGATCTACGCGACGACGGCGGGCGAACTGCGCGCGCTGAGAACCGACAGCAGCGCGTCCGTGTTGATCACTGCGACGACCAGTCCGGCATTCGACGCCGCAATCAGCCAAACAATCGAGGGCAATCGATGACGACGATCACAGCGCCGGAGGGTTTCCGGCATCAATACGCGATTCAGGTGCGCTGGGGCGATATGGACGCGCTCGGTCACGTCAACAACGCCGTCTACCTGACGTATCTGGAGCAGGCGCGGGTCGATTACACGCGGCGTGAACTCAAATTATGGGACGGCGCTGCCGGGAAAATCGGGTTGATCATGGCGCGAGTCGAGATCGACTTCAAGCTGCCGCTGTTCGCGGGCGACGACGTGCACGTCTTCACGCGCATGGTGCGTTTGGGGCAGAAGCAGCGGCGTCACCGAGCAGGTGATCGCGCGGGCGAAAGATGATCAGCTTGAGATCGCGTCGCGGGCGCTGATCACCATCGTCGTCTTCGACTACGCCGCCAACCAGCCCACCCCGATCCCCGCCGAGTGGCGCGAACGGATCAAAGCCTACGAGATCGTCCCGCCGCAGGAATAGAAAGCAACCTCACCCCTAAATCCCCTCTCCATTGCATAGAGAGGGGACTTTAAAAACCTTTTACAAGCTGTCTTTACCCCCTTTCCACTACATAGAGTGGGGGCAGGGGGTGAGGTCAAGAATCTACTTATGCCGCCGGAACAGGAGGGTGGGCATCGCCGTACCGAACGCCAGCGCCGCGAGGATCAGCCCGGTGGTGACAAAGTTGATCCCGGCATCGACGAAGATCGGCATTCCGGTATCGACGGTCGCCGTCGAAATGCGGATCGCGCCGAGCATCGCCCGGTAAGCGAACGAGCCGGGGACCATCGGGATCGCGCCGCTGACGGCGAACAGGATCGCCGGGGCGCGCCAATAATTGGCGGCGTACTCGGCGGCGAAGCCGATCACGATCGCGCCTGCCAGCGTCGCCGGAACAATCGTGATGCCGAAGTGCATCATCAGCGCGCGGGTGGCGTGACCGACCGCGCCCGCAATCGCACAGGCGATCAGCATCCGGCGCGGCACGTTGAACAGGATAGCGAAGCCGATCGCCGCGATTGCCGACCAGAATCCGTCGAAGAGCATGGTTTGTAGCACGTCGTCATAAGCCGCTGACTCCCATCAACTGCATCGCCAGCAGCAAGCCGAGCGCGATACACAGCGAAATGACCAGCCCGGTAATTCCACGCACCAAGCCGATGACGATGTGCCCGCGAATCATGTCCTGTATCGAGTTGATCAGCGGCACGCCGGGCACCAGCAGCAGCACCGACGCCATCAATGCCAGATTCGGGCGCTCACCCAGTTGGAGGGTGGTCGCCAAGCTGGCGATCAACCCGGCGGTGAATGCCGTGCCGATGACGACCAGAAAGTTATTGAAATGATGGCTGGTCAATTCCTGCCGCACGAACATCGCCGCCGCCGAAGCGAAGAAGGTGACCACCGTCACCGGGAAGTCACCGCCGAACAACTGGCAGAAGGCGGCGCAGGCGAAGCCAACCGTCAAGACGACCACCCAGCGGTTGTATTCGCGCGGCAGTTCGTCGAGCCGTTCCAGCTCCGCCCGCACGGCAAAGCGATCCATCTTCCCTTCGGTGACGCGATGCGTCAAATGGCTGATCCCCTCGACAATCGCCATATTGACGCCCATATTGTTGACGCGCCGCACCTTGGTGCGGAATTCGTCGCCGCTGGTGGTCGTCACGATCAAGGCATTGGGCGAGACCAACGCATCGACCCATTCCGCCCCCAAATCCGTCCCGATGCGATGCACCGTTTCTTCGACGCGCTCGGCATCGGCGCCAGTTTGCAGCAGCATTTGCCCTGCCCACAGTGCGAGGTCGATGACGTCGCGCAAAGTTTCCCGATCCAATGGCGGTTTTTCAGTCGTTTCCATCACTTTGTCTGGAGTTTTCCCTCAAGAATCCGTTTCAGGATAGCATACTGCGCGCCGTCCTGCGAAGGTTGGCGGGACGAAGATCATGAGAAAATGCCCACATGCAGCACCCGTTTAGCCATCCGGCGGGGTTTGACTGTGAGTTCGGCGCAGCGATCTACCTAGCGGGCACTGAACAATCCGCTCGTTATCGATGCCGCCCGTTATGTGAGCGTGGGGCAATCAGGTTTCGGGTGCGTCGTCGGAAGAATCGCGGTACAGCCGCCGCGCGATCACGAACGTCCACTGCATGAACCCACCAATCGTGATGCGTTCGAGCAGCCCGGCGAGGGGACTGTTGGTGGCGACGCCCGCCGCAGCCAGTCCGCCGGAAACGAAGACGACGAGGAGTGAGACGAAGGAATACAGACCACAGCGGCGCAGGCGAGCGACGGCTCGAAACCAGAAGCCCAGCAACAGCATGGTGAGCATCGTGGTGAGCGAACTCAGCGCGGCAAAGACGACGTGGAGCTTTCCGGTCGCGGTCGCTTCGGCGATAGAGCCGGCATCTTCGGGGAAAAAGAGCGTGATGATGCCGAACAGCCCTTCGAGCAGGAGCATCACCGCGCCAATCGTTCCGACCGTCTTGCGCCTGCTTTCGCCTTCGGCGCGCACCCGCTGCCATAAGCCGACCGCAAGCGCCATCACCAGCAGGTTGTAGAGGGCGAACAACGGGTCGAGCAGGGACTTATTCGGCGCGCCGGACGCGACAAGGTCGCTGATCGGCTGGGAGACGTGGCTGTAATTGGGTCGAAGGACGCCGCCCAAGATCACGGTTCCGACGTAGACAACTGGCGCGAGGAGTTCCCGCAAGCATCAGAATTTTCGTCTTCATTTCGCACTCGACTTTTTCGCCGTCACGGGGAAAAGAGTAATCAGCCCACCGGGTATTTTCAGGTGACAAACAGCATCAAGATCGATCGAAAATGTCACAAGCGAGGCTGAAACCCGTTCGAGGCGTTCTAAGCACCTCGAACGGGGTCATGGAAAATCGCGGAGAGGTTACTGCCCGCTGAGCAGCGGCTGCAAGTCGGGACCGGCGACGACCATCACGTCCGCCGAGGTCAGCCCATCAGCGGTAGCGGGCACGATCTGGTCGGTCGGAGATGCCGAGCAGTTGGGCGACGTAGCGCGCCGTCCACGGCTTGTCGCTGTAGGTGCGGATGGTCGTCGCGCCGTTGCTCGGCGCGGGCATGTTGCCGACGTCCTGCACCGTCACCTGACGACTCGCCAGCCAATCGCGGGTTTGCCCCGCCAAGCCGGGAATATCGGTGTTGTTGAAGACGACAATCGAGGCGTTTTCGGCTTCGGCGCGCTGGCGCAAGTCCGCCAGCGAGAGGTTGGTGGTGTCGCCGGTTCAGCACTTCCGGGGGCGTCGCCTGATCCGTCGATGGCTGGTCGTGCGGGTTAAAAACGCTCTGGAGCAGCGAGTTCAGCCGGGTCGGGTCGAGGATCAGCACGTCGGCGGGCAGCCCGCCAAGCGTGACGGTCGTCGAGGTCGTCTGCTGCGGTCCGATCTGCCCGGAGTGGATGTTCTCCTGCGGGATTTGCTGCGCCAGCGTCGCCAGATTGAGGATTTCTTGCAGCGTCAGATTGGTCTTGTAGCTGCCGGAAAGCTCGTCCCACAACGCGCGGCACTTGGCTCGATGAAGTTGACGATCCCGCCCGCGCTGACGACTTCGTTACGCACCGCTTTGATCACTTCCTGCTGGCGCAGCGCGCGGTCGAAGTCGGAGTTCTGGGTGTGGCGCGTGCGGGCATACTGGAGCAGATGCACCGCGTCGAGCCGCTGGCAGCCCGCGTCGAAATGGACGTGGATGAAGCCGTAGCCCGCGTCGGGATAGTTCGGGTCGTCGATCGTCTGCGTCGGGCAGACCTCGACGCCGTTGGGCGCGATCAGGTTGATGACGGTCGTGAACACGTCGAAGTTGATCAGCACGTACTTGTCAATCGGGATGCCGAGCGTCTCGGTCACGGTGCGCTGCCGCCAGCGCGGGCCGCCGCCGCCGGGATACTGGTTCAGTTCGCCGAGGCGGTTGGCGGTATTGATGCGGCTCGGCTGGAAGCCGGGGATGATCGACCCACAGGTCGCGCGGGATCGACAGCATCCCGACCGACTTACGCACCGGGTCGACGCTGAAGACGATCATGGTATCGGTGTTGAACTCGCCGGTTTCGCCCTCGCGCTGGTCGATGCCCATCAGCAGGATGTTGATCCGGCGCGGGTCGGTGATCGCGTAGTCCGCCCAGCGGGTCGACCGTCGCGGTCGGACCGGGTATGGTCGGGACGGGCGTATCGCCGGGGCGCGTGGTCGCCGTCGGCGGCAGCGCGGTCGGCGAAGGGGTCGGCGTCGGCTGCGCTTGCAGGAAATCGCTGAACGAGGCGACCTGCACGCCGCTCTCGCCGAGATCGACCGCGAACTGGCGGGCAGCGCTGAAGGAAACGACCGAGCAAATCGCCGTCGCTCGCGACCAACGCGAGCACGCCGACGATAAACAACCATCCGGGAATATGACGCATAGAACAACCCCAAGTGAAAAGCAGTTAAAAGTGCTTAGTTTAAAGTGATTAGTCTTTAGCTAAAAACTAACCACTAATCACTAAAAACTGACTTTTCAACTCCACGCATTACCAATACAAAGTCGCCATTATACGCGGCTGAAAAAGGGTGATCTGCCTACGCTTTGCCTACTGTGAGCGCGGGAAGGCGAAAATCGAGTTGCCGGAGAGCGCGTAGATCACGCCCTGATTGGTGTCGGCGACGACGTTCGACAGCTCGCCGAACAGGTCGTCGTTCTCGGCGCGATAGGCGTTGATGAACGTGCCCGCCATCGTCGTCTCGAAGATCGTGCGCTTGTCGCGCTCGGCGAAGTAGAACCCCTGCGCAATCGGGTTGGTGTTCAGGAAGAAGCCGTTGGGCGACGCCATCTGCTGCGTATCAGGGAAGCTGAAGGCGAAGTCTTGCTGCTCGCCGCCGGTGAAGCGCGCGAGCACGCCGGTGTTGGTCAGCAGATAGACGTCGCCAGCGGCGTTGATGGCGAAGTCGATCACCTTGGTGATGTCCGGGCGGTTCGAGCCGGTGAAGTATTCAATCGGCACGCCCGCGAACGATCCGCCGGAGGCGTCGTAGCGCCAAATCTGGTTCGCGCCGGGGTCGAGCACGTACAGCCGCCCGTTCCAGAACTGGATCGCTATCGGGTTGCTCCACGTATCAGAACCCTGTAAGCTGCTGCGCGGTGCAATCCTGCAAGAAGCGCGGCGGGCAGGCGATCAGCACGCCGTTTTTGTCGAGCGCCGTGATCACGTTGCTCTGCGCCACGCCCGCGCCGTTATCCGCCCACGCGATGTCGATCAGGTCGCCCACGTCGAAGTTGATCACCTTGCCGCTGCGCCGCATCGCCGGGATCGGCGTATACGAGTCGGCGACCACGCCCATGCCGTCGGTCGTCAGCGTGATGCGGTAGACCTGCTGGTTGGCGGAGTCGAGCACGTACATATCCTCGCCCTGCAGCACCACCTGTGACAGTTGGGCGTTGGGGAAGGAGTAGATCACGGTCATGTCGCGCCGCGTGATGGTCTGCAAGCGGTCGAGGATGGTGCGGGCTTCGGTGCGATAGCCGGTGATCGTGGCATCGTCGGCGCGAATCGAGTCGCATTCGTCGGCGACGGCGAGCACGCCGTTCCACGCCGCCAGCGTGCCGGACACGTCGCTTGAGGCGATGCCGCGCGCGGTATTGACGGTCTCGGTCGCGCGCGTGACGCATTGGTCGAACTCGCTTTCGCCCGTGCCGCTGATCCAGAACATGACCACCAGCACGACCACCACCACCGGGATCAGCAGCGTCAGCCCGGCGGCAAACGGCGACGACAGCCAGCCTTTTTTGCCGTCCGGCGGCGCGGGGATCAGGCGGTCGAGCAAATGCAGCAGCAGATCGACGAACTTCGCGCCGATTCCGGCGCTGCGCGCGCCGATATTCCGCAGCAGCGCGCCGCGCTGCGACGAACGGCGCATCGTCCCGGTCGCGGCTGCCGGTTCGTGCTTGAGCGGCAGTCGCCGCCGCCGAGATCGGCTCGGCAGCCGCGCCGGTGATCACCGCCGACGACTCGCCCGACTTGGCGGGCAGCGTCGATGGCTGATCGGGCGCGACGAACTCGACCGCCATCGCCGTGATCTGGCGGTTGGCGCTCTCGCGCAGCCGTGCCAGCAGCGCGCCCACGTCTTCCAGCAGCATGGCGTTGTTGAGCGCGTCCGGTCGGGTAGTCGAGCAGCGCGGCGTCGGCGAGGATCAGGCGCGACCCGGCGCTGACCTGATAGCGCCCCATGCGCATCTCGGCTTCCTGCTGCACGCCGAGCGCGGGCGTATTGAGCGCTTCGCGGTAGCTGAAATCGGTCGGGAACGGCTGGTTCTCGCCGTCGGCGCGATACAGCCCGACGCCCGACCCGACCTTGCCGACGTACAGATCGGCGCCGCGCAGGACGCCGCAGAGCATACTCGCCTCGTAGTGACGCGGATCGCTGCTGTTATGGGTGTAGAGATTGGTGTTCAGGTGGGTGAAAACGGTCTTGATCCCGGCGGTCACGCTGCCGTTGCTGTTGAAATACTGCTCCGCGCCGGTGCGCGCCATCTCCTCGTAGAACACCGCCGGCGCGACCGTGACGCCCGACGGGATCACCAGCGTGAAGAAGGTGTCGATTTCGCGCCCGCGTGCGACTCGCTTGGGCGCGACTTCGACCAGCGTCCCCGGCGGCGGCGCGCTGATCGAGCGCCCACCGACGACGTAGAGATAGCCGACTAAAGCTTCGTACTCAAAGGGCATTGGGTCTCACCAACTCAAATCACAATTCTGGAGGTAGGGGCGACTGGCAAGTCGCCCCTACGAAATCACGACTACAGTCAATTGCCTGCACGGATTTTACACCAGAATACGTCGCCCGTCAGGTAATCAGTTCCGGCGGCAGATGCTCGATGCGGTTGACGTAGCGCACGACGAAGATGTTCGCGGTCGAAGTCAACCCGCGTGATGCCGGTATTGTAATGGGCGAAAAAGTACTGGCGGTTCGGAAGCTGACCGAGCAGCGCCTTGATCAGCAGGTCGATGAACGTGCCGTGCGTGATAATGCGCGATCCGCGTCGCCTGACGCTTCTTCGCGGCGCGGCGGCGCAGTTCCAGCGCCACTTTGATCGCGCGCCCCGCGCCTTCGTAGATCGTCTCGTGTCCGCGCGCCTGGTCGTACCAGCCCTGATCGGTGATCGTCTCCGGCAGCAGGTAATCCGGAAATTCGCCGAGGATTTCGGCGCGCGTCCTGCCGGGATAGCCGACGTAGCCGTCCGCCTGATCCAGATACATGCCGCCCTGCTCGTGGATGTCGATCCAGACTTCCGGTTGGATGCCCAACGCCCGCCCGACCGGCGCGGCGGTCAGCAGCGCGCGGTGCATGGCGCTGCAATAGAGGTGATTGAAACCCGTGTTGCGCGTCTGCTGCCGGGTCTCGCCGCCGCCACCGGGGCTATGCACCGGATCGCGGCTGATCCGCTCCGCCAGAAAATCGGCGAGGCGCTGCGCCTGCTGCTTGCCAATGTCGGTCAGCCCGGGATCGAAAGTGCGCTGGGACTCGTCGGCGAGGGCGTTGTTCGCAGACTGCCCATGTCGGATGATGTAGAGTTCCATGTTCCCCTAAGATTGTGCGTTTTCGCTCCGGCATTATACCGACTGGCGACGCGATGAACAACGCTCATGTGCCGGTCATCGACGGAGCCAGCCCGCTCGGCTCAGTTGATGCAGGTGCCGAACAGGATGATCTCGCTGCCCGTCGCCGTCGGGGTTGACGCCGACGTTGACCTGCCCCTGCGCCATGCGGAAGAAGGGCGTATTGTTTCGCAGCGACTCGCGCAGATAGCTGCCGGTGTGGATGGCATACCACGCGCGCACAGTTTCCGGGTCGTCGGGCGAGATCATGATCATGACCGTGTTGCCCATGCCGAACTCGCTCAACAGATTGTGCGACCGCACCTTGACGGTCGCGTTGGGGTACTGCGGCAGCCGCTGGCTCAGGTTGCCATAGCAAATGCGATCCGCCGCGAAGGTGACAGTGCCGAGGCAGATGAACATGCCCAACAGCAGCACCACGCAGCCCAGCGCCGCCCGATGCCGCATGATACGCTTCCGTAACAGCCTACCCCTCACGTTCAATCCCTTTGATTAGCAACGGTTCAAACCAGCGGTGCGCCGACCGAACGGATCACCACCGGAACAATGATACTCCCCGCGTGCCCCTATTTTGAATGGTTTCCGGGCGCGCGTCATCGTGATAAACGGCACGCTGAACGCCGAGGAATGGCGAAATCGACTCGTCAGAAGTGGCTCCGATAGAGCAGCGCCGCCGAGCACGACATCGACCAGCAGCAGCGCGGATACGGCGGCGATGGAACTCTGAAGCAGCAAAACTGTCGCCATCAAGACCATCCCGCTCAGCGCCACCGAGTAGGCGTAGGGAATGCGGCGGATGTACAAACCGGGCACGCTGACCAGTTCCAACGCTTGGCAGAATTCCAGCCCGACGATCACCGCCAGCACAACCACCACTGCCGTCACGTGGATCGATGCCGCCCTGCAACAACAGCGCGCCGACGCCGCCCGCGCTCGCCAAGCTGATCGGCAAAATGCCATCGGCGAGGGTGAGGCGCAGCGGGTTGCGGGGCAAGAACTGCCGGGTGAAGGCTTGCCCAACGTCCTGCTGGAACAGCGTGTTCAACTCGGTCGGGCGAAACTGGATCAGGATGATCAGAAGCAGCAGCCACGTCTGAAGCTGATCCCAGCCGCCAAACTGAACGCCCAGCGCGACGATCCCCACCAGCACGACGCCGCGCATGATCAAGCGGAACAGGCTGGACGGAGCCAGCCGGAACAGCGACAGCAGCGCCCGGTTCCGGCTGATCGCGTAGCCGGTCGCCGGGTCGGGCAGCGTCAGGCGCAGGTGCTGCTTGCGCAGTAAGCGAGATTGGCGCTGGACGCTCGAAATCACGTCGTCGGCATACAGCCTGCCGAAAATGCCCAATTTCTGGACGCGCGCGTACATCCGGCTGTCGTCCGCGACCGCCGCCATGTTCAAGCGGCTGCCGATCAGCGCCAGCAGCACGCCCGCCATGCCGAGCAGCAGCCCCGAACTCGCCAATGCTGGCGCGATAGCCCCAACGTCGAGCGCCGCCAGCCACAAAGCGCCGGGAAACAGCAGCACCCGCGGCAGCGCCGCCGCCAGCACGACCGACAGCGGCAGAATCAGCCAGACGGCGAGTCTCAGCCAGCGTGACAGTTAACAGTGCCTTGATCAGCACGATAATCCAGCCCGCCGCCGCACTCAGCCCGAAGATCAGCATCCCCAGCACCAGTGCTTGCAGCCCGACGACGCCGACCAGCGCGGGCGCTGACTGCCACGTCAGCAGCATGGCGATTAGGCAGCTTGCCAGCCCGGCGAACAGCGCGGGCAGCAGGATCGACCGCCCGAAGTGGATCAGCACGAAGCTGCCCCGGTTGACCGGCGTGACCGCCACGTATTCGATCTCCGCTGCGCCCAGCTTGAGCGGCGAAGCGCGCAGCACCATGACCAGATAGACCCACTGCGCCAGAAAAATCAGCACCGGGATGCCCGCTTGCAACTGGATCGCGCTGGCGAGCGGCAGGGTAAGGCTGATTTGCTCGACCTGTTGGACGACAAACGCCCAGACCGTGTAGACCCAAAACACCCAGAACAGCGCCGCGTAGATCAGATAGAAACGGTTGGCACCCGGCTCGAAGCCGAGCAACCGCAGCCAATAGGCTGCGCTGCCTTTGAACCGTTTCCCCTGCAACCAGACGAGCGTGCGCAGGTCGCTAATCATCGAGCACGTCCGCGAGATTGGTCACTGCCGCCGCGTCCAGCGTCGTCACCTGCTGATCGCGCAGGAGCAGGAAGCGATCCGGCTGCCCGTCGTCGGAGAGGATATGGCTGCTGAACAGCACCGATTTGCCCGAGTCGGCGTATTCCCGCAGCAGCCGCCAGAGCAGGCGGCTGGCGAGGCTGTCCAGCGGACCGAACGGCTCGTCGAGCAGCAGCAGCGCGGGCTGCACGACCAACGCCATGCACAACGCCAGCTTATAGCGCATCCCCCGCGAGAAACTGAACGGAAACGCGCGCCGTTGATCGGCGAGTTGGAATTGTTCCAACAGCGCGAGGCTGCGGTCTTGCCAGTCCGCTGTGCGATAGAGCTGGCTCACCAATTGCAGATGATCCCAAGCAGTCAGTTCATCATAGAAATCGGGTGTATCGGGCACCAGCACCACCCGATCCCGATACTGCTGATCATGGCGCTGCATCTGCCGACCATCGATTTCGATGATTCCCGACTCCGGCACCGTCCAGCCAGCGAGACAGCGGAGCAGCGTCGATTTTCCGGCGCCGTTGCGCCCCACCAACGCCGCCAGCGTGCCGTTCGGGAGTTCAAACGACAGATTGTCCAGCACCGGGGCTGCCCCGTATTGATAGCACAGCTTGGTCACGCGAAGCATCGTCAACCTTCAATGTATAAGCACGATCACATTGTAGCTATACGGTGAAAATCTGTCGCTCGTTGTAGGGCGTCAACGCTGTTTCGAGCTCGCTTGCGTACGCGAAAAAGCGGTCGTTGTCGCCCAAATGAGAATCCAACAAACTAACGCAAAATCACAATATAATCCATCACTCCATGAGATTCTCTATTGTGCAGGGAGGGCTAAAATTGTACTGTTAAGAAAATAGGGCGATAGAAGATTATTTTGCGGTGATTTGTGTGATGAAGATAAAGTCTCATTTTTTAGTTCATCCTCTCACAAAAACGCACCACGCCGCAGCCGAATTCACCCGAAAATACGGTCGCTCGCAGTTCACAGCTTAGTGAAAAACTGGGTTCATAATGACCATTATTGAAGCAGCAAGATCGACTGACCACCTGCCATTCTGGATTCTCAATACCCGCAACACGGCATATGCGTTTGGCATTGATGCGCAGGGCTTTCTTGAGCACATCTACTGGGGCGCCAAGCTGCCGCTGACCACCGATTATGAGGCTCCCGGCGTCTACTCGCGACGGTTGAACGTCGAGCGTTATTCGCATGAAGAATTCCCGGTCTGGGGCGATTACAAATTCAACGAGCCAGCGCTGAAGCTGCGCTTCGCCGATGGCGTGCGCGCCGTCCTGCTGGACTACGCCAGCAGCGCGGTCGAACAGGGCGACGCCGATAACGGTGGCGTCGATACGCTGACGATCACGCTCAACGACCCGCATTATCCGCTGGAAGTACGGCTGATCTACCGCGTGTTCGCCGACTACGACCTGATCGAGCGGAGCGCCGCCGTCGTCAATACGGGCGACGACCCGATCGACATCGAGCAGATCATGTCGGCGGTGTGGGAAGTCCCCTCCCGCGATGGGTACACGCTGACGACGCTCAACGGCAAGTGGGGCGGCGAGTTCCAGATTCAGCGCACCGATCTACCGATGGGCAAGCAGGTGGTCGAGCGGCGGCGCGGTGCCAGCGGCTTCGACTCGAACCCATTCTTCGCGCTCGCGCCCAGCGGCGAAACCACCGAACAACAGGGCGAGGTCTGGTTCGGCGCGCTGGCGTTTAGCGGCAACTGGAAGTTCGTGGTCGAGCGCACAGCGTTCGAGCAGGTGACCGTCAGCGGCGGCGTCAACGACTTCGACTTTCAATGGCGGCTCGAAGCGGGCGAGACCTTCGAAACGCCGGTCTTCGTCGGCGGCTTCACCGAAGGCGGTTACGGCGAAGCGAGCCGCCTGCTCCACGCCTACGAGATCGCCCACGTACTGCCGCCGGAAAGCGCGCAGCAGCCGCGCCCGGTGGTCTACAACTCGTGGTACGTGACCGAATTCGACGTCAACTACGAAAATCAGGTGAAAGCGGCGGAGATCGCGGCGCGGTTAGGCGTCGAAATCTTCGTCATGGACGACGGCTGGTTCGGCGAGCGCAACAATGATCGCGCCGGACTGGGCGACTGGACCGTCAACAAGGATAAATTCCCCGACGGGCTGACTCCTCTGATCCGCCGGATTAAAGAACTGGGGATGGAATTCGGCATCTGGGTCGAGCCGGAGATGGTCAACCCGGACAGCGACCTGTACCGCGCCCACCCCGACTGGATTTACAGCTTCCCCAACCGTCCCCGCAGCTTGGGACGCAATCAATGCGTGCTCAACGTGGGGCGGACGGACGTGCAAGCCTACATCGTCGCCTTCTTGGACGATCTGCTAGGCAACAACGACATCAAGTTCGTCAAGTGGGATATGAACCGCCACTTCAGCGAGCCGGGCTGGACGGATGCGCCTGCTGGACACGACCGCGAAATCTGGGTGCGGCATACGCAGGGTATTTACGACATCTTGCGGCAAATTCGCGCCAAGCACCCCGGCGTGATCTTCGAATCCTGCTCCGGCGGCGGCGGGCGCGTCGATCTGGGCGTCATGCGCTATGCCGAGCAGTTCTGGATGAGCGACAACACCGACCCCTACGACGACCTGTTCATCGAAGAAGGCTTCACACTGGCGCACGCGCCGCTGACCCGCATGATGTGGGTGACCGACCCGATCTGGATCAACGACCGCCGCTTCACGCCGCTGGAATATCGCTTCCATCTGGCGATGATGGGCGCACTGGGCGTCGGGGCGGATTTGACGAAATGGGCGGATGCCGATTTAGAGCAAACCGCCGCCTTGATCGCTCAATACAAAGCAATCCGCACGACGATGCAGTTCGGCAAGTTCTACCGGCTGCGCTCGCCGCGCGAAAGCACCCTTTCCGCTTTCCAGTTCGTGCATCCGGACGGGCACGAAGTGATCGCCTTGGCGTTTTTGAGCGCCTCGAATTTCGGCGAACA
This sequence comes from uncultured Chloroflexia bacterium, assembly GCA_963848465.1. GTDB lineage: Bacteria > Chloroflexota > Anaerolineae > Aggregatilineales > Phototrophicaceae > Flexifilum. Next base: position 179,665 of record CAWKDY010000016.1, read on the forward strand.
GCGCATCGCGCTGCGGCTTCAAGGCTTGGACCCGGCAGCCAATTATCGAATTGCAGACCAAGATCTCGTCTTGAGCGGTACCGCGCTCATGAAACGAGGTATTCCACTGGCGCTGAAGGGCACTTTCGTCAGCCAGATGCTGCGCCTAGAGCGACTCTAGCCGGGGCGCAGCCTAGCAGCAGTCACGCAGCAGGACACCATCCAGTTTGGGTTAGCTAAATGGAGGGAGAGGAGCGAGACGTTATAGCGAAACCAGTTCAACGAAAATTCTTTGTCAAATGTACTGTCAATGAGGGAAAACCATGACAACGTTGAAACGCTTTTTGATTTTGCTTGCTTTATGTGTGGTAGTGAGCGGCGCGGTCGTTGCTCAGGATATGACCTACAATGAAGCCCCGGCGCTGGCGGAAAAAGTTGCCGCTGGCGAGCTGCCCCCGGTCGCGGAACGCTTACCCGCGAATCCGATTGTCGAAGAACCGGTCGAACAGATTGGTCAGTACGGCGGCACGTGGCACATGCTGGACGAGAATAACAATCTCGGCTTCACCCTGATGACCGCCGGCGTTGAAGGCTTCCTCAAGTGGAACCGCGATGCGTCCGGCTTCCGCCCCAACATTGTCGAAGCCTACGAATGGAACGACGATGCCACGCAGGTGACGCTGCACTTCCGTCAAGGCGTCAAGTGGTCGGACGGCGAGCCGATGAACGTCGACGACTACCTGTTCTGGTGGAACGATATGGCGCTCGACCCGGACGTTCCGGTTGATCCCGCCTCCGGCACGGTCGTCGGCGGCGAGCCGATGAACGTCGAGCGAGTCGACGACTACACGCTTCAATTGACCTTCGCCGCGCCAAATCCGCTGTTCCTTGAGGTGCATTCGCGTGGTCCGTGGAACTCGGCGCAGTCGATGGTGCCCGCGCACTACATGAAGCAGTTCCACCCCAAGTACAACCCGGACGTCACCGACACGACCGAACTGATGAATCGCTATAATACCGAGACGCGCTATCACTACGCCGATATGCCGGTGCTCGGACCGTGGATGCCGACCAGCTACGTGCCGGATCAGCTTGCCACCTTCACGCGCAACCCGTACTACTGGAAGGTCGATACCGAAGGCAATCAACTGCCCTACATCGACAACATTCAAGTCGAAATTGCCTCCGGCGCAGTCTCCGAGCAGGTCGCCCTCAAGGCGCTGGCTGGTGAACTGGACATGCAGGTGCGCGACATTTCTCTGCAAGACGTCCCGCTGATCCTCGAAAGCGCTGAAGCTGGTGGTTACCACGTCATCATGTGGGATCGCGGCGACTTCGCTTGGCCCTGGCTGATGCTGTTCTACGACCTTGCCGATAAGGGTATCGAAGACTTGATGTACACCCAATCCTTCCGGCAGGCACTCTCGGTCTCGATTGACCGCCAGCGCATCAACGACGTGACGGCGCTCGGTTTGGCGACACCGCGCCAGTTCTCGATGCTCCCGCAGGCTGAGGAATTCCAAAGCCCTGAGGGTCAAGCACTCTATGAAGCATGGGCGAACTCGTACATCGACTACAGCCCGGAAGAAGCGGGCAGCCTACTCGATGCAATCGACGTGGTTGACGTTGACGGCGATGGCTTCCGCGAACGCCCGGATGGTACGCCGTTGGAACTGTTCGTCACCGAATTCCCGGATGACTCGAAGGTCAACGCCAGCTTGGAACTGATCAAGCAAAACTGGGAAGACGTCGGCATCAAGACCACGATCAACATTATGACGTGGGACGAATACACCACCGCCAACCAAGCTGGTGAGGTTCAGATCTTCGCGTGGCCCAGCGCCGCGGGCTGGGGTCTGCTCTCCGCACCGTCGGTTTGGGCACCGGTTGAAGGCGTCCAGTGGGCGATGGGCGGCATGAACATCGGTCAGTATTATCAGACCGCAGGTGCTTCGGGCGTTGCTCCGCGCGCTGGCTCGATGCTTGAAGAGCTTCAGAATGCCTACACCCGCGCAGTTTCGGCGACCGACCCGGCAGAGCGCAACGCAGCGCTGCTCGCTGCCTACCAAATTCACCTCGACCAAGGTCCGATCACCATTGGTACGATTGGTCAGCACCCCAGCCCGGTCATTGTGAAGGACAACTTCCACAACGTCCCGGCAGTCGGTCTGGTTGGATCGTGGGACTTGGGTTATCCCGGCACCGCTGATCCTGAGCAGTTCTACATCGATCAACAATAACGGTTCGTAAGTACGTGACGGTGAGGGGGCGGCGCGGCTGCCCCCTCACCGACGATTGGAGCAGAAAGCATGACAAGGTACGTCATAAGGAGGCTGCTTCAGTTCATCCCCTCGATGATCCTGATCGCATTTGTCGGCTTTCTCATCATGGAACTGCCCCCCGGCGACTACGTCAGCGACTACATCCGCGCTCAAAGTTTGAGCGGCAACCGGGACGCCGCCGCGCGCGGCGAGGCGATGCGCGAGCAGTTCGGGCTGGATCAGCCGTTCCTGCTGCGGTTCGTCGACTGGACGGCAAACATCGTGCGCGGTGATTTCGGTCTCTCCTTGGCGACGGGCACGTCCGTGCGGGAGATCATTGAGAGCAAGCTCGGCGCCACGGTCGCCGTATCACTGACGGCGTTTATCCTCTCGTGGGCAATCGGCATTTCGCTGGGCGTCTATTCGGCAACCCATCAATATTCCAAATCAGACAATTTGTTGACGACCATTTCTTTCATCGGGCTGGGAATGCCGGACTTTTTGATCGCCCTCGCCTTTTTAGTCTTCGCATGGCGACTGAACGGCGAGGTGCTCACGGGGCTACAGTCCCCGGAGTATATCGGTCAGGCTTTGTCAATCGGGCTGGTCGTCGATTTTCTCAAGCACCTGTGGCTGCCCGTCAGCGCGGTGGTGATCACCGGCATGGCGTGGGTCATGCGGGTGATGCGCGGCAATCTACTCAACGAACTGGGCAAAAATTACGTCACGGCGCTACGGGCGAAGGGCGTACCGGAGCGCACGATCATCTGGAAGCACGCCTTCCGCAACGCGCTCCACCCGCTGATCGGCGCGCTGAGCCAGACGCTCGCCTTCCTCGTCAACGGGTTCGTGATCACCAGTGTCGTGCTCAACCTGCCCACGATCCAAGTAACTTATTTAGACGCAATCCAGTCGCAGGACGTGTACCTCGCGGGCACGATCCTGACGTTCATCGGGCTGCTGGTCTTGCTGGGAACGCTCGTTTCCGACCTTCTGCTGGCGTGGCTCGACCCACGTATCCGGTTTTCGTAGCGCGTGGGAGGTATATCAAGTCGCATGGAACGCTTACGCAAGGTTGGTAATCAAACAACGATGGAAACTCCGGTTAAAGAGGATGAGACGCCCTATCTCTCCCTGCGCCGCCTCATGTGGCTGCGCTTCAAGCGCAACCGGCTGGCAGTCATCGGCGGAATCTTTCTGATTGCGATGTACCTCGCGGCGGTTTTCGCCGGGTTTATCGCCCCGAATGACCCGACGCTGGTTCACAGCCAAATGGTCTCGATGGAACCGCAGGCACTCCGATTTGTCGATTCGGAAGGCAGCTTCCACCTCGTCCCGTTCGTCTACGGGATCAAGTCGGCGGTTGATCCGGCGACGTTCCGGCGGACGTTCGAGACCGTCCCTGAAGAAATCTACCCGCTCAAATTCTTCGTTCACGGCGCGGATTACACCATTCTCGGCGTGATTAAATCAGACATTCACCTGTTCGGCGTTGACAAACCGGGCGAGCTGTTCCTGTTTGGAAGTGATTCGCAAGGACGGGATATCTTCAGCCGGGTGTGGTACGGCGCGCAGGTCTCGCTGTCGGTCGGTCTGATCGGCGTTTTCCTGACGCTGGTGTTCGGCTCGATAATGGGCATCGCCTCCGGCTACATCGGCGGCTTGTTCGACGACGCCATCCAGCGCATCATCGAACTGCTGATGTCGTTTCCGCAGCTCCCGCTGTGGCTGGCGCTGGCGACCCTCATCCCCGACAACTGGCCCTCTGACCGCACCTATTTCGCCATCACGATTGTGCTGGCGGTGCTCAGTTGGGGCGCGCTGGCGCGCCAGACGCGGAGCATGGTCTACGCGCTGCGCGAGACGGATTTCGTCACCGCCGCCCGCTATTCCAACTGCACCAGTTGGCGCATCATCACCCGCCACCTGCTGCCAAACACGATGAGCCACATTATCGTGGTCGCTACGACCGCCATTCCCGGCATGATCTTGGGCGAGACCGCGCTCAGCTTTCTGGGCTTGGGCATTCGCTCGCCGCTGGTCAGTTGGGGACTGCTCTTGAGCGACGCGCAGCACGTCCGCGTCCTCTTGCAACAGCCGTGGATCCTCACGCCTGCCATCTTCGTCATCGCCACCGTCATCGCCTTCAACTTCCTCGGCGACGGCTTGCGCGATGCCGCCGACCCATTCGCAAAGTAGGGCAGACATGACGGCTGAGAACCTGCTGCTTCAAATCAAAGACCTGCAGACACATTTCTTCACCGAAAGCGGCGTCGTCCGCGCGGTGGATGGCGTCAGCTTTGACATCCCGGTTGGCAAAACGCTGGGCGTGCTCGGCGAGAGCGGCTGCGGCAAATCCGTGACCGGCTTCTCGATCCTTCAGTTGATCAACGCACCCGGTCGGATCGTCGGCGGGGAAATCCTGTACCAGCGCGAGAAGAACGGTCGCACGGAAGTGGTCGATCTGCTGAAATACGGCGCCCGCAGCGAAGACATCCGCCAGATTCGCGGCAACGAAATCGCCATGATCTTTCAGGAGCCGATGACCTCACTCGACCCGTTGTTCACGATTGGCAACCAACTGGTCGAGGCGATCCTCGTTCATCAGAAGATTTCCAAACGCAGCGCCGAGGATCGCTCGGCGGAACTACTGGATAAGGTGCGACTGCCGCAGGCGCGCGCCCTGCTCGCTCAATACCCGCATCAATTGAGCGGCGGAATGCGCCAGCGGGTCATGATTGCGATGGCGCTGACCGGACAGCCCAAGCTGCTGATCGCCGACGAGCCGACCACCGCGCTCGACGTGACGACCGAAGCACAGATTTTGGAGTTGATGCAAAGCCTTCAGCAAGAATTCAACATGGCGATCATGTTCATCACGCACGACTTGGGCGTCATCGCCGAAATGGCGGAAGAAGTCGTCGTCATGTACCTCGGTCACGTGGTCGAAAAGACCGACATCAACTCGCTGTTCAACCAACCGAAGCATCCGTATACCCGCGCGCTGCTCGAATCGATCCCGAAAGTCGGCAACAAGAGCAGCGGACCACTGCACACCATCGAGGGCATGGTGCCCTCGCCATTCGCTATTCCGCGCGGCTGTCCGTTCCATCCGCGCTGCGCGCAGTTCATGTCCGGCATCTGCGACGCGGCGCTGCCGCCGGAAATCCCGGTCGGCGGGGATCACAGCGTACGCTGTTTCCTCTACGACGAGCAAGCGGAAGGAGACCGACTATGACCACCGCGCATGACCCAGCGGTGGCGGGGAATCGCCCGATGGCGGAACGCCCGCTGCTCGAAATCCGTAATCTTAAGAAGTATTACCCGATCACGAGCGGGTTTCTCAAGCGCACGACCGGCTACGTCAGAGCCGTCGATGACGTCAGCTTCACCATCCCGGAAGGGCAAACGCTGGGGCTGGTCGGCGAAAGCGGCTCCGGCAAGACGACGCTGGCGCACACCGTGATGCGCGGCATCGAGCCGACCGGCGGCGAAGTCATCTTTCACGACGAGTCGCTCGGACCGGTGGATGTCGCCCGCGCGGACAACGAAACGCTGCATCACGTCCGCCGCAACATGCAAATGGTGTTTCAAGACCCGTTTTCGTCGCTGAACCCGCGCATGACCCTGCTCAACATCATCGGCGAGCCGTTGGAAGTCAACGGCATTGCGACCGGCAAAGCGATGCAGGAACGGGTCGCCGAACTGTTACAACTCGTGGGTCTCAGACCCGAATACATGCGCCGTTTCCCGCACGCCTTCAGCGGCGGGCAGCGCCAGCGCATCGTGATCGCGCGGGCGTTAGCCGTCAACCCCCGGCTGGTGATCGCCGACGAGCCGACCTCGGCGCTCGACGTGTCGATTCAGGCGCAGACGCTCAATCTGCTCAAAGACCTCCAGCAGCGGCTGCACCTCTCCTATCTGTTCATTTCCCATGATCTCGGCGTGGTCGAGCACGTGAGCGACGTCGTCGCGGTGATGTACGTCGGCAGGCTGGTCGAACTCGCGCCGACCGCCAAGCTGTACCAGAAGCCGAATCATCCCTACACCGAAGCCCTGCTTGGCAGCATCCCGCGCCCTGATCCGACGCGCAAACGGCATCGCGTGACGGTGACCGGCGAGATTCCCAACCCGGCAAATCCGCCTTCGGGCTGTTACTTCCACCCGCGCTGTCCGTACGCGCAGCCGATTTGCTCGCAGGAAGCGCCGCCGCTGCGCGAGATCGCGCCGGGGCAGATGGCAGCCTGTCACTTCAGCGAGCAGCTTACGCTGAAGGGGGTCAACGATTATTAGAGGTCGGGCTGGGGCAGCGGCTGCGAGCGGTTGGCGATCTCACTGCGCGGCTGATTGCGATACTGCATCGGCGACATATCCATGACCTTCTTGAACAGCCGCGAGAAATAGTAGGGATCGTCGTAACCCAGTTCAAAGCTGATCTCGCGGACGGTCATGTCGGTCAGGTAGAGGAGCTTGCAGGCGGTCTGAATTTTGAGGTGGATGAAGTAATCCATCGGCGAGTAGCCGGTCTGCTCCTTGAACAGCCGCGAGAAATGCGAGGTGGACAAGCGGGCGTGTTCCGCCATATCCGCCAGCGTCAGCGAATTATGGATGTTCTGTTCGAGGAACAGCAGCGTCGAGTGCAGGTTGTGAAAGCGGCTGGTCTGGAGCATGGGCGCGAAGGCGCGGTTGTTGAAGAACAAGCTGGCAAGCAGATGATGCAGCGTCTGCGAGGCGTAAATCATCTGCTGAAGCACGAAGCCGGTCGCCAGCGCGTTACAGCAGTCAATGAAAAGCTGGCGCAGGGCGGCGACGGCATCGCTATCGACGGTGATCGTATGTTCGTCGGCGGTCAACTGGCGCGCGAATAAGTCCGCATTGCTGCCGATGAAATGGAGCCAGTAGATCGACCACGGCGTCGTCTCGGAAGCGCCATAGACATGCGGCGTATCGCGCCGGATGAGCAGCGCTTGGTTGGTCTGCACCGTGCCGCGCTGCCCGTCGACGTTGTACCAACCGCTGCCCGCGACGCACAGGATCAGAATGTGCTCGCTGGCGCCCTGCGGGCGCTCGCAGTAGTGGAAACGGGCATTGGGATACCAGCCGATGTCGGTGGGCATGAGCGGAAAAACCAGTGGGTGCTCGTTGAGGCGAGGGACCGTGCTGCGCGGGATCACGTAAAGCAGTTGATCTTTAAAACCTTCGCGAATGCGAATTTGAGACATTGAGTTCATCCAAACAGACTTTCGTGGGATTATAGCATGTCGGGCGATTCCGGATCGAATACATCCGGACGTAAGGGGGAGTAAAGCAGCATGAAGCAACTAGAGGATCGGGTACAGGCGTGGGTTGAACCGGTCGTCATTCCGACTTACGGCGTCGGCAAGCCAGAGAAAAATCCAATGTTCTTGGAGAAGCGCGTTTATCAGGGCAGCAGCGGTGTCGTCTACCCGCACCCCATCATCGAGCGCGTCTTCGACGAGAAACACGACCAAACTTACCAAGCCGTCTTTCTCGAGAACCGCTATCTCAAGATCATGCTGCTGCCGGAAATTGGCGGTCGCGTGCAGATGGCGCTCGACAAGACCAACGGCTACCACTTCATCTACTACAATCAGGTGATCAAGCCCGCGCTGGTCGGGCTGACGGGTCCTTGGATCTCGGGTGGCATCGAGTTCAATTGGCCCCAGCACCACCGCCCCAGCAGCTTCGAGCCGGTCGACACCCGCATTGACGAGAACGCCGACGGCAGCCAAACGGTGTGGATGGGCGAGATCGAGCGCATGTTTCGCACCAAGAGCACGGCGGGCTTCACGCTCTATCCCGACCGGGCTTACCTCGAAATCAGCGTCCAGTTGTACAACCGCACCGACCTCCCGCAGACGTTCCTGTGGTGGGCGAACCCGGCGGTCTCGGTCAACGACGATTACCAATCGGTCTTTCCGCCGGACGTCTACGCGGTCATGGATCACGGCAAGCGCGACGTGTCGAGCTTCCCGATTGCGACCGGCACCTACTACAAGAAGAACTACGCGCCGGGCACCGATATCTCGCGCTACAAGAACATCCCCGTGCCGACGTCGTACATGGCGTATCACTCCGACTTCGACTTCGTCGGCTGCTACGATCACGGCAAGCAGGCGGGCATGATGCACGTCGCCAATCACCACGTCGTCCCCGGCAAGAAGCAGTGGACGTGGGGCAACAGCGACTTCGGCAAGGCGTGGGATCGGCACTTAACGGACGAGGACGGTCCATACATCGAATTGATGTGCGGCGCGTTCACCGACAACCAGCCGGATTTTAGCTGGCTGCAACCGGGCGAGGAGAAGCGCTTCACGCAGGTGTTCATGCCCTATAAGCAGATCGGCGCGCCCAAGAACGTCTCGAAGGACGTGGCGCTGAACCTCGAAATTGGCGATGATCAGCGTGCGCGAGTCGGGGTGTACGTTTCCAGCCCGCGCATGGTACGGGTTGTATTGTCGCGTCCGGATGGCGTGCTGTTGGAGAAAACGCTTCCGCTCGACCCGGAAACGGTCTTTACCGGATTGGTGGCACTGCCGGATGGCACGACAGAAAGTGACCTGAAATTGGCGGTCTACGACGGCGAGGTCGAGCTGCTGGCGTATACGCCGGTGGTCGATCAGGCGCACAACATTCCTGATCCGGCGACCGCCGCCCGCCCGCCCGCCGAGATCGGCTCGAATGAAGAACTGTTCCTCAACGGGCTGCATCTGGAGCAGTATCGCCACGCGACTTACGCGCCGGAGCCATACTACGAAGAAGCGCTGCGGCGCGACCCGTTCGACAGCCGCTGCAACAACGCGCTCGGCTTGCTGCTGCTGCGACGCGGCAAGTTCGCCGCCGCCGAACCCTATTTCCGCAAGGCGGTCGCCAGCCTGACGCGCCGCAACCCGAACCCCTACGATGGCGAACCGTACTACAACCTCGGCTTGGCGCTGAAGTTTCAGGGACGCTACGACGCCGCCTTCGACGCCTTCTACAAAGCGGTCTGGAATTCGGCGTGGCAGGACAGCGGCTATTTCGAGCTGGCGCGGATCGCCTGCCGTCGCCACGACTGGAACACCGCGCTCGACTTGATCGAGCGGTCGCTGGCACGCAATACCCGGCATCACGAGGCGCGCCAACTGAAGATCGCCGTGCTGCGCCAACTGGGACGGACGGATGAGGCTTCAGGCGAAGCCGAAACCAGCTTGCAACTGGATCGGCTGGACTTCGGCGCGCTGGTCGAACTGCACTGGCTGAACGGCGATACCCTGTACCGCGACCTCGTCGGCGACGACGCGCAGGTGCTGATCGAGATCGCGCTCGACTACGCCCACGCCGGGATGTTCACCGAAGCGCTCGACCTGCTCGATGGAGCGCCGCTCAGCGACCCGATGGTGCGCTATTACGCGGGCTGGATTCAGCTTCAAGCGGGCGACGCGGCAGCGGCGGACGAGGCGTTCAAAGCTGCCGGCGAGCATGTCGCCGGACTACTGCTTCCCGCAGCGGGTCGAGTCGGTGCTGGCGCTGGAAGCCGCGATGCAGCGCCAGCCGTCGGACGCGCGCGCACCCTACTACCTCGGCAATTTTTGGTACGCGCACCGCCGTTACGACGAAGCGATCGCCTGCTGGCAGCACGCCTGCGCGCTTGACCCCGACTTCCCGACCGCCCAGCGCAACCTCGGCTTGGCGTCCATGAACAAGCGCGGCGACGCGACCGCCGCCAAAAGCGCCTACGAGCGGGCGTTCGCGCTCGACCCGACCGACAGCCGCGTCCTGTTCGAACTCGACCAGCTTGACAAGCGCTTGGGGCGCGCCCCGGCGGAGCGGCTGGCGCGGCTGGAAGGGCAGAGCGACCTTGTGGACACGCGCGACGACCTGACAATCGAGCGGGTGCTGCTGCTCAACGTGGTCGGTCGCCCGGCTGACGCGCTGGCGCTCCTGACGAAGCGCACCTTCCACCCGTGGGAGGGAGGCGAGGGTAAAGTCGCCGCGCAGTACACGGCGAGCCACGTCGCACTGGCGAAACAGGCGCTGCTGGCAGGTGACACCGCCAGCGCGATCCAGTATCTCGCCGAAACGCTGACCTATCCGCTGAACCTCGGCGAAGGCAAACTGGCGGGCACGCCCGACAACCAGATTTACTACTTGCTCGGCGTGGCGTACCGACTATCCGGTGACAGCGGGCGGGCGAACGCCGCCTTCGAGAAGGCGACGCTCGGCTCACTGGAACCGACTTCACAGACATACTACAACGATCAGCCGCCGGAGATGATCTTCTATCAGGGTATGGCGCGGCGGGCGTTGGGTCGAGTTGAAGAAGCGGACGCGATCTTCCGGTCGCTGGTGAACTACGGGCGCGATCACATGGACGACGCCGTGCAGATGGACTATTTCGCCGTCTCGCTGCCCGATTTTCTGGTCTTCGATACCGACCTAGAGGCGCGCAACCGGCTCCACTGCCATTTCATCATCGGCTTGGGTTGGCTGGGCTTGGGCAGTCTGGCTGAGGCACAGCGCGAGTTCGACGCGGTGCTGGCAGAGCAGCCCGATCATCTGGGCGCGGTAGTGCATCGCGGATGGCGTGAATCGCTTGACCGCTCGACGTCGAGTTCAATTCATGCCTGACGAAAAATTTATCAGCAACGTGACGCGCCACTACGCGACGGAGTGGTTCTCGCTGCCTGCGCTGGCACTGGAGACGCCCGCCCTGCGGGTGATCACCGTGCCGCAGAAAGGCGCGAAGATCGTCTCGATCTTCGACCGCGTCGCCGGGCGCGAGTGGCTGCTGCCGCCGAAGAATGGGCAGTTTCACGCGGCGGTCTACGGCGCTGCCTTTGTCGAGCAGGACATGAGCGGCTGGGACGAGATGTTCCCGACGATTGACCGCTGTGTTTACCCGGCAAAGGGCGCATTTTTCGACGCCGACCTGCCCGATCACGGCGAGGTATGGGCGCTGCCGTGGCAGGTTGACGAGAGCAGCCCCGGCGCTATTCGGCTGAGCGTATGGGGACACACGCTGCCCTACCTGCTCTCGCGGGCGCTGCACTTCGTGGACGAGCGCACCTTGCGCCTGAGCTACGAGGTCGTCAACGCTAGCAGCGAGCCGATCTGCGTATTGTGGGCGGCGCACCCGCAGTTCGCGGCGGACGACAGCACGCGGATCGTGCTGCCCGCCGACGTGACGCGGGTCATCAGCGTGCAGGCGACCAGAGAACTCCCGCTGATCGGGCAGCAGCTCGACTGGGCGGCGGCGACGACACCTGCCGGGACGCCGCTCCAGCTCGACCGGGTGCGCCCCGCCAGTACGCAGGCGCAGCGCAAACTGTATCTGCCGCCGGATCAACCGGCAGCATGGGCGGGCTTGCAGCAAGGCGAGAGTGGTGCGTGGCTGCGGCTCTCGTGGGATCCGAGCGCGATTCCGTATCTGGGGATCTGGGTTGATGAGGGCAGCTATAACCCGGCTTCGACCGCCGCGCTTGAACCCTCGACCGGCTACTACGACAGCCTCGCGCGGGCGTGGCAGAATCAGCGCGTCATGACCCTACCGCCGGGCGAGCAGCAGCGCTGGGTCGCTCGATTTGACGGTGGGCAGCGGGAAGATTTGCCACCTGACCTCACCCCCCGACCCCCTCTCCACTGCGTAGCTGAAGGGGCGATAGTAAAAAATACAGCGACGGGTTTTTCCCTAGAAGGGCGGGTCTGAGACCCGCCCCTACACCGAATTCTCTCGTTCATCACGATAGCCTTCAAACGAGGTGTCTCCCCCTCAGCCACTGCGTAGAGAGGGGGAGAAAAACAGAGGAATGGGGTTTCGTTATGGCTCCCACGTCATAGCGGGATCGAGCGGATATTTCGGGCGCTGGATGCGCTGGTAGGGCAAATTCTCGACCGCCGGATCAATCGCGCCGGGACTGAGGGCGAGGATGGCGTGCTGCGCCAGCGGTGCGATCTCCGGGAACAGATAGCCCAATTTAATGACAACCAAATCGTAAGTCGTCGGGTCGATGCCGAGCGCGGCGAATTGGGCGACGGTCGTGAACGCCGTGCGCCGCTCGGTGAGGATCACCTGAATGCCGAGCACCTCGATCACCGCCTGACAATTCGCCGGGTTGGCTGCCTCTAGCGTGACGACGGTCGCGTGGACCGCGAGAGGCGTCCCGTGCAGCGGGTCGAGCTTGCCGCCGAGCGACAGATCGAGCGCCGCGCCAACTCCGGCGTCGAAGCAGTCTGCTACCGCCGCCGCATCGACCAGCGCCGCGTAGAGCGCCTTGGTCACCCCGTGCGCGATCAGCCGACCGAGCACGTAAGGCACGTCGCCGATGCCGCCGCCGGTGATGTTGTCGCCCGCGTCGCTGATGAAGACCGGCTTTTCCGGCAGGGTCGCGGCTTGCTCGATGCACTCATCGACCGTACCAGTCGGCATGCCGAAGCGGAAACCGGCGCGCCGCGACCAGAAATCGCGGGCGAGGTCGGCGGCTGCCGCTTGCGCCTTGTCCGCATCTTCGCCGATGGCGATCACGCTGGCGGTGGCGCGCGGCTCATCGACCCAGACGTAACCGATCAGGATCGATAGGTCAAGCAAACCGTACTGCTCGATCACGGCGGGGATGCGAGCGTAGAGGCTGCCCGCTGGCTCGGCAGTGGTCATCGACTTCTCGCCGGGGTAGAGCACCGGCACGGGGATGAACGCCTGCGCCGGACGGACTTCGCGCGTGAGACAGTCCACCAGCAGGCGAACGGCGCGCTGGCGGGTCTCGGTCACGTCGACGTGCGGCGCGGTGCGGTAGGCGGTCAGCAGATCGACATTCGCCATCACACGCGGCGAGACGTTGCCGTGCAGATCGTAGCTGGCGGCGATCAGACAGTCGTCGCCAACGACTGCACGGACGGCAGCCGTCCAGTCGCCTTCGGCGTCTTCGCTGCCGAGGACGTAGAGCGCGCCGTGCATGTCGAGATAGACACCATCCCAATACTGACCGCGCAGCCCATCGAGGAATTCGCCTTTGATCTGCTGGTAGACCGCCGTTTCGAGCGGTCCGCCGGGAGTCGCCCGCCCGCGAATGATCGGCACGAACTCCACATCCGGAAAGTCAGGCAGGAACGGGTAAAGCTCGCGCAGCGATTCGCCGCGCAACTGGGTCACGTCGCCGCTGCTGGTGGGCAGCGGCGAGAACGAGCAGCATTCAATATGCAGACCGCCAATCGCAATGCGCATGACGGTCACTTACAGGGCGCGCATCGCCCGCTGCGGCGCGAGCAAGAACGGCGGCAGATAAGCGGGGATATTCGAGAAGGGCAGCACTTCCGGCTTGAGCGTGATGCCGAGCGCGTCGTGCATGAAGGCGCGGCGCGCCTGAATCCGCCCCCACGCTTCGGGGTACTGGGCGGCGAAGGCGGCGCGCAGGGCTTCGTCCGCCAGCGCGATGCCGTCCTCAATATTGCTGGTGTAGTAGTTCGTGCCGGTCGCCGGGATCACGTCCACCTGAAACGCCATACCCGACTTCAACTGCTCGGTCGAGTCCTTGTAAACGGGCGAATTCAGCCACTCGTCGAGGTGGATCAGGTGACCGGGGTTGAGCTTGACACCAAAGAACGGGTCGCCAAGGCGGTCGTGAATAGCGGAATACAACTCGCCACCGGTGACACCGATGCCAATGGTCTCGTACCATGCGACAATCGCCTGATAGTAGGGCGCGACGACTTGCTCGACGTAATCCTGAATGTCCGCTGGAAGCTGATCGGCGGCTTCAACGACGAAGCCCGCGCGGCTGGTCAGCCCGCCCCACGGCGCGTAGCAGACGGTGAAGGGATCGCCTTGCTGGACGCGATTGAGACCCGGACTCGCCATGCCCAAGAAGGCGCGCGGTCCCGCCGCCAGAAAGACGTGCGCCGCGAGCGGCAGCCCGTTGATGTGCATCAACTCGCCGACTTCGAGTTCGGTCATGCCGGGACGCACGCCGAAGACGACGTTACGAACGGACTGCGAGGCGAAAGTCGCCGCGAACTCGAAGAGCCGATGGTTCTTTTTTTGTTCACTTCGTTCAGGTCATCTGCCCCGTTCGCGCCAAAATTCCTCTCGTAACACGCCTGCGAGGTCAGCTGTCGGGTTCGGGTTCAAGAGGTCACCCGGCCGGCGTCGTCAGGGCGACGATGTCGGCTTCCCCCTAGGAGTCGGCATGCGACTCCTGTTCGATCACGGTGGACCGGTGGGTCCCCCGCCTCCATCCACGTACGGTGTCCCCCGCCCATTGGATGGAGCTCGGCGCGATAGGAGAGGGAGGAACGCCACCGGTTAGCTTGGCGAGCCTCCGGCGACGGTAGCGGGTTCTGTTGACCGCGTCACTTTCTACGAAACTCGGCGTTTCCCCCACGGACATCTGCGAAAGCCGCAGGAACACCGGGGATTTGCGCAGGTCACTACTACCCGATATCGGGCCGTGTCCGCGCCGTTATCATTCCGTTACGTGAGCTATCTCACAAGATCAACCGCCGGCGAAGGGTGGTAACACGTCAATCGTGTTACCCGAGCGCAACGCTTTGGTTTCGTCGCGAACCGCGATTCCGTCGCAGAGGTAGGAGCATCGGCTCAACACGGTTGCGAGTCGGGTACCCGAACCGGCGAGTCTTTCAACCAACTCGGCCACCGTGGCGCCCTGGCGCAGCACCACCGTTTCCGATTCGGCTCCGGCGGCCGCGCGCGCCGCGGCGAAGTAGCGGATGGTCACCTGGATGCCGTCCGCGTCGACGGGGAGCTCAGCCACCGATCGCGCTCATCGGGCGGTCGGGCTGGATGAAGTTCGGGTCGTTGATTCCGTGGCCGGCGGGCTTGCTCCACATCGCGGTGCGCCAGGCCGCCTCGATCGCGTCGTCGGTCGCCCCGCCGCGCAGCAGGCCTCGCAGGTCGGTCTCGTCGGTGGAGAACAGGCAGCTGCGGATCTGGCCGTCGGCCGTCAGCCGGGTGCGATCACAGGTCGAGCAGAAGGCGTGCGACACCGAGGCGATGACACCGAACTTTCCGGCCGGCGTATTCGGGCCGTTGTCGGCCAGCCACAGCTCGGCCGGGGCGGAACCACGCGGGGCCGGGTCCGGACGCAGCCGGAAGTGCGACCGCAGCGCCGCCAGCACGTCGTCGGCCGTCAGCGCGGCCTCCCGGCGCCATTGGTGCCCGGCGTCGAGCGGCATCTGTTCGATGACGCGCAACTGGTAGCCGTGCTCGAGGCAGAACCCCAGCAGCTCAACGACATCCTCGCGGCCGGTGGCGGGATCCAGCACGGCGTTGACTTTGACCGGCGTCAGCCCCGCTGCCTTGGCGGCGGCCAGGCCGGCCAGCACGTCAGCGAGCCGGTCCCGGCGCGTGATCGCCGCGAAGCGATCCCGGTTCACGCTGTCCAGCGAAATGTTGACCCGATCCAGCCCTGCGGCGGCCAGCGCCGCGGCCCGGCGCGCAAGTCCGACGGCGTTGGTGGTCACCGAGATCTCGGGACGAGGCCGCAATCCGGCCGCCGCCGTGACTACCTCTTCGAGGTGGCGGGACAACAGCGGCTCCCCGCCGGTAAAGCGCACGCCGGTCACACCGAGCCGGGTCACTGCGATATGCATCAGGCGGGCCAGCTCGTCGGGTCGCAGCAGCTGCTGGCCGGGCAACCAGTCCAGGCCTTCCGCCGGCATGCAGTAACTGCAGCGCAGGTTGCAGCGATCGGTCAGCGACACACGCAGATCGGTCGCGGCCCTGCCATAGGTGTCCAGCAGCGGGCCCTGGGTCGGTGCGTCCGCGGCGTCGAGTGGCGGGCCGCTCGACGGGCTGGGGACCGTCGGCACGCCCAGTGCTGTCAGCGTCATGCGGGGACTCGTGCGAGTGGGGCCGGCGAGCTGACCGGAACGATCTCCTTGCCCAGCGGCATCAGCGACACCGGGATCAGCTTGAGGTTGGCCAGCGCCAGCGGAATCCCGATGATCGTCACCGCCATGGCCGCCGCGCTCACCAGATGGCCGATCGCCAGCCAGATGCCGAACAGCACTATCCAGATGACGTTTCCGATCAGGGCGCCGGTTCCGGCGGTCGGCTTGTCGACGATCTTCCGGCCGAATGGCCATAACGCGTACGCGGCGATGCGCAGCGACGCGAACCCGAACGGAATCGTAATAATGAGCAAGAAGCTGACGAGCGCCGCAACCAGGTATCCGACGGCCATCCAGAGGCCGCCGAATACCAGCCAGATTATGTTCAGAATCAGGCGCATATCTCCTCCAGCAGTACTGCCAGCGTAGCGAGTAACGAGGAAACGGGGGTGCTTGCCGGCCAACCACCCGAGTAGGATCTGAATCCGCATCGCGTCCTGCACAGGCGGGACGCTTCTTGTGTGTCCATTCCTAGTTATTCCTTCAGACAAGCAGGTGAGACCAGTGCCGACCGGCAAGGTTAAGTGGTACGACGCCGAAAAGGGGTTCGGCTTCCTGTCACAGGAAGAGGGCGAGGACGTTTACGTCCGTTCGTCGGCATTGCCCGAGGGTGTGGAGGGCCTCAAGGCAGGGCAGCGGGTGGAGTTCGGCTTGGCTTCTGGCCGGCGCGGACCGCAGGCGTTGAGTCTCAAGCTGATCGATCCGCCGCCCACCCTTGCCAAGGCGCGCCGCGAGACACCGGTCGAGCACAAGCACGGCCCCGATGAGCTGCACGGCATGGTCGAGGACATGATCACTCTGCTGGAGAGCGCGGTGCAGCCCGAGTTGCGCAAGGGGCGTTACCCCGACCGCAAGGTGGCGCGTCGCGTCTCCGAGGTGGTCAAGGCCGTGGCCCGGGAGCTCGACGCCTAAATCGGACCGAGTACCGCGTCTCAGTTTGGGTACTCCATCCTTGCGATAGTCGTGTAGCGAGGAGGCTGCGATGGCACAGCAGGCGCAGGTCACCGAGGAGCAGGCGAGAGCTCTCGCCGAAGAGTCCCGCGAAAGTGGTTGGGATAAACCGTCCTTCGCCAAAGAGTTGTTTCTCGGTCATTTTCCGCTGGATCTGATACACCCGTTCCCCAAACCGTCGGACGCCGACGAGGCGCGCACCCGCGAGTTCCTCGGCAAGGTGCGGGAATTCCTGAACACCGTCGAGGGCAGTGTCATCGAGCGCGATGCGCAGATTCCCGATGAATACGTCAAGGGCTTAGCCGAATTGGGTTGTTTCGGCATGAAGATTCCGTCCGAATACGGCGGACTCAACATGTCGCAAGTCGCCTATAACCGGGCGTTGATGATGATTTCGTCGGTTCACCCCAGTCTCGGCGCGCTGCTCTCGGCGCATCAGTCGATCGGAGTGCCCGAGCCGCTGAAGCTTGCCGGTACCGACGAGCAGAAGCGGAAGTTTCTGCCGCGCTGTGCCGCCGGCGCGATCTCGGCTTTTCTGCTCACCGAACCGGACGTGGGTTCCGACCCCGCGCGGCTGGCCGCGACCGCGACGCCGGTCGACGACGGGCAGGCCTACGAGCTCGAGGGCGTGAAGTTGTGGACCACCAACGGCGTGGTCGCTGAACTGCTCGTGGTGATGGCCCGGGTGCCTAAGAGCGACGGGCACCGCGGCGGTATCAGCGCGTTCGTGGTCGAAGCGGACTCGCCCGGGATCACCGTGGAGCGACGCAACAAGTTCATGGGACTGCGCGGCATCGAGAACGGCGTGACCCGATTGCACGCGGTCCGGGTGCCCAGCGAGAACCTGATCGGGCGGGAAGGCGACGGCCTGAAGATCGCTCTGACCACGCTCAACGCCGGACGCCTCTCGATCCCCGCGAACGCGACGGGGTCGTCGAAGTGGGCGCTGAAGATCGCGCGCGAATGGTCCGGCGAGCGGGTGCAATGGGGCAAGCCGCTGGCCAAACATGAAGCGGTGGCCCACAAGATCTCGTTCATCGCCGCCACCAATTATGCGCTCGACGCCGTGCTCGAACTGTCTGCCCAGATGGCCGACGAAGGGCGCAACGACATCCGCATCGAGGCGGCGCTGGCCAAGTTGTGGTCCAGTGAAATGGCCTGCGTCATCGCCGACGAGCTGCTGCAGATCCGTGGGGGCCGTGGCTATGAAACCGCGGAATCCCTAGCGGCGCGTGGCGAGCGCGCGGTACCGGCCGAGCAGGCGCTGCGCGATCTGCGGATCAACCGCATCTTCGAAGGATCCAGTGAGATTATGAAGCTGCTCATCGCCAGGGAAGCCGTCGATGCCCACTTGAGCGCCGCCGGCGACCTCGCGAAACCCGACACGAAGCTGCGGGAGAAGGCCGCCGCCGCAGTCGGTGCGAGCGGCTTTTATGCAAAGTGGTTGCCGCAGTTAGTTTTTGGTGAAGGACAGCGGCCCAGGGCATACAGCGAGTTCGGCCCGCTGGCGTCACACCTGCGGTTCATCGAACGCTGCACCCGCAAGCTGGCCCGCAACACCTTCTACGGCATGGCGCGCTGGCAGGCGAAACTGGAGCAGAAGCAGGGGTTCCTGGGCCGCATCGTCGACATCGGCGCGGAGCTGTTCGCGATGTCGGCGGCGTGCGTGCGCGCCGAGGGGCAGCGCGTCGCGGATCCGGTGCTGGGGCAACAGGCTTACCAGCTGGCCGATGCGTTCTGCCAGCAAGCGACCTTGCGGGTCGAGGCGCTCTTCGCCGCGTTGTGGACCAACACCGACAGCAGTGATGTGCAGCTGACCCACGATGTGATGCAGGGCCGGTACAGCTGGCTGGAGGACGGGATCGTCGATCAGTCGGAGGGCACCGGGCCGTGGATCGCGCACTGGGAAGCGGGTGAGTCGACCGAGGCCAACCTGGCTCGGCGGTTTCTGACGGTGTCCGCGTCGGCGGGCTCGGTCGCCGAGTAGCAGAATTGTCGCATGGCCACCTACGTTGCCGGTGCCGGCGAATTCACCCGCGACACCAATTACATCACCACTCGCATCACCGCCGACGGGCGCGACGGCTATCCGGTGGAGCCGGGGCGGTATCGGCTCGTCGTTGCTCGCGCCTGCCCGTGGGCGAATCGTGCGATCATTGTGCGGCGATTGCTGGGCTTGGAAGATGTTCTCTCCATTGGGTTTTGCGGCCCCACCCATGACCAGCGCAGTTGGACGTTCGACCTCGACCCGGGTGGTGTCGACCCGGTTCTGAAGATCCCGCGGCTGCAGGATGCCTACTTCAAGCGCTTCCCCGACTATCCCAAAGGGATTACCGTCCCGGCGATCGTCGACGTCCCGACCGGCGCGGTCGTCACCAACGACTTCGCCCAGATGACCCTGGACCTGTCGACCGAGTGGACCGCCTTCCACCGTGCCGGTGCGCCCGAGCTATACCCCGAGCGGCTGCGCGGCGAGATCGACGAGGTGAGCAAGCGGATCTACACCGAAATCAACAACGGGGTGTACCGGTGCGGATTCGCCGGCTCGCAGGAGGCTTACGAGGCCGCCTATGACCGGCTGTTCACCGCGCTGGATTGGGTGAGCGACCGCCTGACCAACCAGCGATACCTGGTGGGCGACACCATTACCGAGGCCGACGTGCGACTGTTCACCACGCTGGCCCGCTTCGATCCGGTTTACCACGGGCACTTCAAGTGCAACCGCAGCAAGCTGAGCGAGATGCCGGTGCTATGGGCCTACGCGCGTGACCTGTTCCAGACGCCGGGTTTCGGCGACACCGTCGACTTCGTCCAGATCAAACAGCACTACTACATCGTGCACGCCGACATCAATCCGACCCGTATCGTTCCCAAGGGTCCGGATCTGACCAACTGGCTTACCGCGCACGACCGGGAAGCCTGGGGGGCAGGCCGTTCGGAGACGGAACGCCGCCCGGGCCGCCGGTCGACGGCGAGCAAGTGCCGGCCGGCCACGGCGCGTAAGTGTTCGGCGCTCGAGCGTCGACTTGTTGGGCGAAGTCATGCCGCTTTTGCCCAACAACTCCACGTTCGGCGTGTCAGAGGGGGCAACCCGCTGCGAGCAGGGCACTACGGGTGCGTGCCACGACGACGTGGGGCCGGTGTCGCAGCATGTCGGCGCTCACCCGGATGATCGTCCACCCCCGGTCCTGAAGTTCAGCGAGTCGATCGATGTCCCTGGTTCGCTGCACTGGGTCGATCCAGTGCTGCGCGCCGTCGAATTCGACACCGACCTTCCATTCCTCCCAGCCCATGTCGATGCGCGCAATTACCGCGGCCCAGTCGTTGAGCACCGCGATCTGGGTTTGCGGCCGCGGCAATCCACCACCGAGGAGGGCCAGGCGAGTCTTTGTTTCGTAGGGTGATTCGGCGCCGCCGTCGCACATCTGCAAGGCCTGTCGCAACTGCACTAACCCACGCACGCCCCGATGCCGGTCGGCCAGGAGTTCGACATCGGCTTGCTTCAACTCGGTTGAGTGCATGAGCGCATCCAGCCGAATTACCGCTGCGGTCAGACCTTTTCGTCTGCCTAGATCAAACGCCGTGCGGGCCGGGGTGGTCAGACCGATCCCGTCGCGCACACACGCTTCATCTTCGTCGAGTGAGTCGCTATGCAAGATGATGCCGCATGCTTTGTCTCGACTGCGCCGGTTCAACTCGGCCGGCAGCCAGTCGTCGATCCATGCGGTGCGATGTAGCGCCGCCGCGGACAGGCCCGCCAGTGTTGCGGAACGTCCTGACCAAAGCCACGCAGCGATGGCCCGGGTCACAGGCGTCAGCTTCTTGCCTCGCGGGATGTACACATTGCGATGAACCGGTTCGAAGTCGGTCCGCAATCGATGCGGCGTGACGACTCCGGCTGCCAACGCTTCAGTTCCTCTGAACGGCCACTTCAGCGGTTTCATGCCGACACAGTGCCCGGCGGTACCGACACCGTCGACTCAGCGTCGACTTGTTGCGCCAAAAGGCGTTAAACGGCGCAAGAAGTCGACGTTCGACGTATCAGAGCTAAGAGACAAGCCGCACGGACCATTCCGCGTGCGGGACATCGTGCAGTTCACCTGCCGGGTCGACCACCAAGGTCAGTAGTTGCACCACTATTCCGGTCAGCCGTCCGCGTTGCGGGTCGACCGACGGGATCGTGACGGCCAGCCGGGTGCCCGGACGGAACATGGTCGTTGCGGTGTTGGCGGGGTCCTCATACACCTGCAGCAGCCGCCACGGTGCCCGCGAAATCGCCTCGGGGACCGAGAGTTGCACCGGATAGTTATCGCTGACGCGCAGCTCGCCCTGAGCCTGCGGTTGCTGACAGTCGTCGAGATTGAGGACGTTGCAATACAGGTAGGGCCCCACCCGGATCAACTGCCCGTGCGAATACGCGCTGATCTCTGGCCGCTGCGGGCCTTGCTTACGCAGGAGCCACCACGTGCCGACTCCAGCTCCCACCGCGAGCAGCGTCACCACGACCGCAAGCAGCACGGCCACACCACGTTTCACTGCGGCGCCGCCGCGGTCATGCCGCTGTCGCGACGCGTGCCTTCCTGCTCGACCATCACCGGCCGGTTACCTCCGAGGCCCGGGATCAACGAGTTGCCGCGGAAGCTGACGACCGTCTGCGCCAGCCCCAGGATCAAAATGGCACTGATGGCCGTGAAGCCTACCCACAGCTCGGTGTACACCAACACACCCACCGCGCCGCCCAACACCCAGGCCAGCTGCAGCGTCGACTCCGAACGCCCGAATCCCGACGCCCGTGATTCCTCGGGCAGGTCGTCTTGCAGCGATGCGTCCAGCGACGCCTTCGCGATTGCACTGGCGCCGGAGGTGACCAGGGTGGCGATCGCGGCCGCCGCCAGGGTGCCGGCCACCGAGGCGGCCAAGGCAACCGCGCACACCGCCACGGTGCAGCGCACCACCAGCACGGCGGGCCTGCCCAGTTTCAGCCGAGCGCTGGTGAAGTTGCCGGCGAAGTTACCGATCCCGGCCGCGGCGCCGATGATGCCCAGCATCGCGAGCTGAGCCCACCCGTTGGCTTGGTGGGACTTCGCGACGAACGCGGGATACAGGAACAGGAAGCCGACCATCACCTTGATGGTGCAATTGCCCCATAACGAGGTAATGATGTTGCGGCCCAACGGCTGTCGAAGTGCCCCGCCGACTTTCTTATGCCAGCTTCGCCGCAGCGGTTCACTGTCCTGGCGATAGCTCAGGGTGGCGGGGACCTCACCCGCGGTCACCTCGACCCAGCGCGGTATCCGCATCGACAGCATCGCACCGGCGATCGTGACCGCGACGACGACGAACAGCGAGCCGGGCAGTTTGAACAGGTGCGTGCCGACGAACTCGACGCCGCCCGCGATCGCGCCGCCGACGATGGTGCCGCCGAGCAGACCGAACATGGTCAGCCGGGCGTTGACCCGCACCAGGTCAATGGTCGGCGGCATCACCCGCGGTGTCACCGCGCTGCGCAGCACGCTGAACGACTTGGAGAACACCATCATCGCCAGTGCGCATGGATAGAGCACCCACGACGGGAAACTGCCGCTGGCGCCGTCGTAGTTCATGATCAGCAGCACTGCCAGCGCGGTGCGCAGCCCAAATGACAGAGCCAGCGCGACACGGCGGCCGTGCTGCAAGCGGTCCAGCGCCGGACCGATGAGCGGGGCGATCACCGCGAAGGGCGCGATGGTGATCAACAGGTACAGCGCAACTTTGGACTTGCTCTCCCCGCTGGCCGCGGCGAAGAACAGCGTGTTCGCCAGCGCAACAGCCATCGCGGAGTCCGCCGCGGAGTTCGCGACCACCGGCCACGTCAGCGCCGTCAGGCCGGACTTGTCGGCGCCATCGGCGGTGGCCGCGCGCTGGACCATCCAGTACATCCGGGAGCCCATCTCGCGGCTGCGCAGGGCGGCGGCGCGGGTGACGGTGATCCGTTCGCCGGGGGAGGGGCGACGCGGGGGTGGGGTGTCGCGGTCGGGCGGTTTCTGGCGACCCAGCGGCGGGAGATAGCGATTGGCGCTGGGCGGCGGCGGTGGCCGGCGCGTGCGTCGATTGTCCGCGTCGTCGGTGGGGTAGTTGGCCATGCCAGGATGCGGATTCGCCGATCCATTGCGGGTCCGGCGGCCCGGGTTGGAGCCCACACGGCCCGGATCATCACGCCGCCGTCCAGACACGAATCAATTCTGTCTTATGCCGGGGGTCAACCGGGCGTGGCTCGCCAACCTAGTATTGGAGACGCGATGGATGAAGAAGACAGTGTGACCGGACCCAGCGAGGAATCCGCCGTGGCAACCGTGGCCGAGTGGCCCGACGAGTTGGCGGCGGTGCTCACGGGTGCCGTCGACCAGGCCAGGGCGGCCGTCGTGGAGTTCAGCGGCGCGGACGCGGTCGGGGACTACCTGGGCGTCAGTTACGAGGACACGAGCGCAGCCACCCACCGGTTCTTGGCTCACCTGCCCGGCTATATCGGGTGGCAGTGGGCCGCCGTAGTCGCCGCGTATCCCGGTGCCGACCAGGCCACGATCAGCGAAGTTGTGCTGATCCCGGGGCCGACGTCGTTGTTGGCGCCCGAGTGGGTGCCCTGGGACCAGCGGGTACGACAGGGGGATTTGAGCCCCGGCGATCTGCTGCCGCCGGCGGCGAACGACGAGCGACTGGTTCCCGGTTTCACCTCCAGCGGGGACCCGCAGGTCGACGAGACGGCCGCCGAGGTCGGGCTGGGCCGGCGTTGGGTGATGGGCCTGTGGGGCCGCGCCGACGCTGCCGAGCGATGGCACACCGGTGACTACGGTCCCGACTCGGCGATGGCGAGGTCCACCAAACGAGTCTGCCGCGACTGCGGCTTCTTCCTGCCGCTGGCGGGGTCGCTGGGCGCGATGTTCGGGGTCTGCGGCAACGAACTGTCGGCCGACGGACACATCGTCGACCAGCAGTACGGCTGCGGTGCTCATTCCGACACGCCTGCTCCGGCGGGCAGCGGATCGCCGATGTACGAGCCGTACGACGACGGCGTCCTCGACGTCATGCAGCCGCCGGAGCCCGCGAAGAGCTGCCGAGCCGCCGGCAGAGGTGCTCGAGTCCGTGGCCGAATCGTCGGAAGCAACGGCGGAGCTCCCGAAACGTGCCCGAGCCCCCGGCGGAGCCGCCCGAGCCGCCGGCAGACGTGCCCGAGCCGCCGGACTAGGCCGGGTTTTGCGGGCAACCGCGCGTGGCAGGATGTCGAGTTGGCAGAAAACCTGTCCTCGAAATATCGAGGCTAGGCTATCTGGGCAACCACTTGTTGAAAATACTGGTTGTAGGCTAGGTACACCGATTTTTTCCGGGTCCGTTCCAGGAATTCCTCGAATGCCTTGAAAAGGCGCTCTTCGGCTCCTGGGTAATTGTACATCTCATCAAATACGATTACGGTGCCTGAAACGATATTATCGCCCAGCCAGTCGAAAATTTCCTTCGTAGATGCATAAATATCACAATCGACATGCAAGAAAGCGATGGGAGTCGATTTCAGAATTTGTTCTTTGAATTGTGGAAGGGTCTGATCAAATGGTCCTTTTACCAGGCTTACATTGTGGAGACCGGTGGCATCCACCCATCGATGTTAACCCGAAAAGTACCCTGTGGGACTGAAATATCGGGGCGACCCCATTCTTCAGGAAGCCCGTCAAAGGAATCGAATCCCCAGATCTGCTGCTCCGGATTGAGCGCGGCAATAAAATTGATGGTTTTTCCCGTGCACACGCCCATCTCCAAAAATGCACCGCGCAGCGCAACATGATCGGAGCCGAATTTGAGCACCGCAGCATCAGTGTTTAAAGCGGCGGCATCGGAAAAGTACTTTGTCGCCATCGCCTGCGCCTCCGGCGAATCTCGAAAGTCCTTGTCCTCGGGGTAAAAGTTGAGAACCTGACGCCCTTTGTGCCAATCATTGCTCACGGTGGGCATCTTTACCAATTGATCCCAGTTGAATCCTGTGCTGTGCGCATGG